>NZ_JAGGPS010000003.1:55945-58972 GCF_018613725.1 Hymenobacter sp. ISL-91 | reverse complement strand
CGCTTCCTGCAGCGAAATAGCCCCGCCGGCCGAGAAAATGGCCACTGCCGGACGAGCCGCAATGGCGTCGTCCATGCTCACTACCTTGTATTTCTGGCCCCGGAATTCAATTTCCTGACCCACCGACCGGGCCGAAGCGACGGGCAGCAGCTCGGTTACCGGGAAGTTGCGCTCGGCCAATACGTTAAGCATCTCGGTGCCCACCAGACCGGTGGCACCCACTACAGCTACTTTCATATGCTTTATCAGTTGAGCCGTAAAGGTAAAGCGGTTATCTTACCTGCGGTTACTGACTTTGGCTTATGCGTGTTTCCCGCAGAGGTTTGCGAAGAAACGCATAGAGGCGAAAAGACAGTTTCCTTCCGCGCACTCCTCCGCAAACCTCCGCGAGAAAATCTGATGAAGAAACTGCTACTCCTGCTGCTGCTGCTGCCCGGCCTGGGTGCCCACGCCCAGCTAACCGACGAGTTTGCCGATGGCGACTTCAGCCAGAACCCTGCCTGGACCGGCGACGAAGCCGCGTTTCAGGTGAATGCGGCCCGCCAGCTGCAAAGCAACGGCCCGGCTGTAACGGGCACCGAGCTGCAGCTCGTTACGCCCTGCTTGGCCAGCACCGGTACCAGCTGGACGTTCTGGGCCAACCTGAAGCTGGCCACCAGCAGCGGCAACTACGCCGATGTGTGGCTGATGGCCGACCGCGCCGACCTGAAAACCAGCGGCACCCGTGGCTACTTCGTGCGCCTGGGCGGCACCCCCGACGAAGTGGCCCTGTTTCGCCAGGATGCCACCGGTAGCCCGGCCTACGTTGTCAATGGCCAGGATGGCACCCTTGGCTCGGCCACCAACAACCTGGTGCGGGTGCGCGTCACGCGCTCGGTGCAGAACGTCTGGACCCTGGAGCGCGACCTAGCGGGGGGGCAGAGCTTCGCCAGTGAGGGCACCGGCACCGACGCCACGTACCAAAGCAGCGCGTTTTGCGGCGTGTTGCTCACGTACTCGTCGGCCAACAACCGGGCCTTTTACTTCGATGATTTTCGGGTGCTTGATGCCACACCGCCCGCCGCAGTGCAGGCGGCCGGCGTGGGCCCACGCACGCTTGATGCTACGTTCAATGAAGCCGTAGCCGCCACCCAGAATCCCGCCAGCTACCAGCTGCCCGGCGGCCCGGCCGTAACCGCCGCCCTCCGCGACGCCACCAACCCCGCCCTGGTACACCTCACACTCTCCGCCGACCTGCCGGCGGGCGGTGGCACGCTGGAAGTGCGCCAGGTAGCCGACCTCTACGGCAACGTGGCTGCCGGCCCGCTTACGGCCGCGTTCAGCTTCGGGGGCGTGCAGGCCGGCCCGCAGTTCGGGCAGCTGCTCATCACCGAAATACTGGCCGACGAAACGCCGGTGGTGGGGCTGCCGGCATCCGAGTACCTCGAAATCCATAACCCCTCGGCTACCCGCACCCTCGATCTGGCGGGCGTGCGCCTGAATAAGGGCGGCAGCACCGCCAACCCGGCCGTGTTTCCGGCTGGGGCCACGCTGCTGCCGGGCGAGTACGCCGTGGTGTGCGGCAGCACCCGCGGGGCGCAGTTTGCCACCTTCGGAAAGGTGTTTGCCCTCACCAACTTCCCCAGCCTCAGCAATGCCGGCGACCAGCTGCTGCTAACCGGCCGCGACGGGCGCGTGCTGTTTGAGGTGACGTACTCCGACAGCTGGTATAAGGACAACCGCAAGCAGGAGGGTGGCTGGAGCCTGGAAATGGTGGACGAAACCAACTTCTGTGGCGGCAGCGAGAACTGGACCGCCAGCAACGACCCCAGCGGTGGCACGCCCGGCCGGGCCAACTCGGTGCGCACCGCCAACCCCGACCGCACCGCGCCCAGTTTGCTGCGGGCCGTGGCCCTGTCGCCAACGCTGGTACGGCTGTTTTTCAGTGAAAAGCTCGACAGCACGGCGGCGGCAAACCCCGCCCGCTACACCTTCGCGCCGGTTGTGGGCGTGGCCCGGGTACTGCCCGTGGGCCCCGATTTCCGGCTGGTGGATTTGCAGTTGAGCGCGCCGCTGCAGCCCAGCCAGCCGCTGGCCCTGACTGTGCAGAGCGCCACCGACTGCGCAGGCAACGCCAGCGGCCCGGCTGCGGCAGTTACGCTGGCCCTGCCCGCGCCGGTAGCAGCCGGCGACGTGGTGCTCAACGAAATCCTGTTCAATCCGCGTACCGGCGGCGTCGATTTTGTGGAGCTGCTCAACCGCTCGGGCAAGTACCTGAACGTGCAGGGCTGGCAGCTGGGCAGCGAGAAGTCTGACGGCTCCGTGGACCAGAAACCCATCAGCGCCGGGCCCTACGTGCTGGCGCCCGGCCAGCTGGTGGTCCTCACCACCGACCCGGCCAACATCCAGAGCTACTACCCCAACAGCTCGGCGCCGGCCAACTTTCTGGTCCTGCCTGCGCTGCCCTCGTATCCTGATGATGCGGGTATCGTAGTGCTGACGTCGGCCACCAACGAGCCGCTGGACCGCTTCGCCTACAATAAAAGCCTGCACCTGAAACTGCTTGATGACCAGAACGGCGTGTCGCTGGAGCGCATCCGGCCCGAAGGACCGAGCACGGGCGAAAACTTCCACTCGGCGGCCAGCGCCGCGGGTTACGCCACGCCCGGCCGCCCCAACTCGCAGTATCAGCAGGACCCCGGCGGTGACCAGGCCTTCCGCATTGAACCCGAGGTCTTCACGCCCGACGAAGACGGCCAGCAGGACCTGACGACCCTCAACTACGTTCTCGACCAGCCGGGCTACGCTGCCAGCATCACAATTTACGATGCCCAGGGCCGCCTGGCGCGCCGGCTGGTGCGCAACGAAACACTGGCCACCAGCGGCTTTTTCCAGTGGGACGGCCTGAACGACCGGGGCCAGAAAGCGGCCGTGGGCTACTACGTACTGCACATTGAACTGCTGCGCCCCAACAGCGGCGAAAAGCGCGAATACCGCAAAACGGTAGTAGTAGGGGCGCGGCTCTAGAATCACAGATGGTGCAGATGG
>NZ_JAGGPS010000003.1:0-55922 GCF_018613725.1 Hymenobacter sp. ISL-91 | reverse complement strand
CATCTGCACCATCTGTGATTTAAACCTATTCGTCGGTCCTCCGTCAAACTGGCCATGACGACGACGACGAACACAACCGCGCAACGACAGCTCCAGCACCTGTACTGGCGGGCAGGTTTCGGCCCGACGCCGGAGCAGCTGGCGGCCGGCCTGAGCCCCCGGCAGGCGCTGCAGAAGCTGCTGCAGGACTCCCGCCGGTTCGAGCCGCTCGACAGCCCGGCCATGCGCTACACCGAGCCGCTGCCCACGCCTTCGGGCGAGATGATGCGGGCGGCCGGCGCGCCCCAAGCAGCCATGGTGACCACGCCCGACCAGACCGCCCGGCCTGCCGGCGCAGCTCCGGGCAAACTAACGCCTGAGCAGCGTAAACAGCAGAACCGGAATCTTCGGAGTGCTTTTTATGCTATGAACACCGGCTGGCTGACGCGCATGGCCACGTCGGAGGCGCAGTTGCGCGAGAAGCTCACGTTTTTCTGGCACGGCCACTTTGCCTGCCGGGTGCGCCGGCCCGATGCGGCGTTGCAGCTCAACAACACCATCCGGCGGCTGGCGCTGGGCAAATTCCCGGAGCTGCTGCTGGCCGTGAGCCGCGAGCCAGCTATGCTGCAGTTTCTCAACAACCAGCAAAACCGCAAGCAGCGCCCCAACGAGAACTTCGCCCGCGAGGTAATGGAGCTGTTCACGCTGGGCCGCGGCAACTACTCGGAAGCCGATGTGAAGGAAGCGGCCCGGGCCTTTACCGGCTGGGGCTACAATGCCCAGAACAAGTTCGTGTTCCGCGACAAGCAGCACGACGACGGCCCGAAAACCCTGCTGGGCCGCACCGGCAACTTCGGGGGCGAAGAGGTGCTGCGCATCATCCTGGAGCAGCCCGCCTGCGCCGAGTTCATTACCACCAAGCTCTACTGCTTCTTCGTGAACGAGGTGCCCAACCCGGCGCATATCAAGCCGCTGGCCCAGGCGTTTTTCAAGAACGGCTATGATATTTCGGTGCTGCTGGAGCAGCTGTTTTCGGCCGACTGGTTTTACGCCGCCGCCAACGTGGGCACCCGCATCAAGTCGCCCATCGAGCTGCTGGCGGGCATGAAGCGCACCCTGGGGCTGGAGCTGGCCAACGAGCGGCCGCTTATTGTGTTTCAGAAGGCCTTGGGGCAGACGTTGTTTGAGCCGCCGAACGTGGCCGGCTGGCCCGGCGGCCGCGCCTGGATCGACTCTTCGTCGCTGCTCTACCGGCTGCAGCTGCCGGCCGTGCTGCTGCGCAACGCCGCCTTCGACGTGCAGCTCAAGCAGGACGAAAACGACCTCGACCCCAACCTGCCCCGCGCCGCCCGCACCTTCGACCAGGCCGTGAAAACTACCGTACGGCTGGCCCCGCTGCAGCGGCTGCTGGCCGCCACGCCCGCCGCCCAGCAGCCCGCCCGCCTCAGCGAAATCCTGCTGCAAGTACCCATCCGCCCCGAAAACCTACCGCTGGTGCGCGGCGAGCTGCGCGACATGACCACCGCCCTGCTGAGCCTGCCTGAGTATCAACTCATGTAGCTAACTCGAGGTATGAGCACGACGTAGGGGCGGGGCTTGTCCCCGCCCGCCATTGCAACGGGCTGTGCGGTAAATAGGATAGCCGTTCGATATGTTGTTCTGACAGCGGTCGGGGACAAGCCCCGCCCCTACATCGTGCTCACACCTGGAGTTAGTTACGAAGCGTGTGCCTTCGCTCAGCATGACGGCCAATTTACCCCACGATATCCGCTCCTTCAATCTCCCGCTAACCCCACGCTATGACTACCCGCCGCGACTTTCTGAAAGCTTCCACGCTGGCCAGCACGCTGCTGTTTGTGCCCAGCTTCCTGCACCGTCTCGATGCCCATGCCCTGCCCAGCCTGCGCGACGCTGCCGGCCGCCGCTTGGTGGTGGTGCAGCTCAGCGGGGGCAACGACGGCCTCAATACCGTAATTCCCTTCGAAGATGACCTGTATTTCAAGGCCCGGCCCACGCTCGGCATCCGGCCCCAAAGCGGGATTCACACCCTCGACAAGGGCCTCGGGTTCAACCCCGCTATGCGCCGCCTCAAAGGTCTCTACGACCAGGGCCACGTGGCCGTGCTCAACTCGGTGGGCTACCCCAACCCCGACCGCAGCCACTTCCGCTCCATGGACATCTGGCAGAGTGGCTCGGGAGCCGATGAGAGCCTGACCACCGGCTGGCTCGGCCGCTACCTCGACTCGAACTGCGCCCCCTGCACCCTGCCCTACAACGGTGTGGAGGTCGATGACACGCTTAGCTTAGCCATGAAGGGACTGCAGCGCAAAGGGCTGGCACTCAAAAGCCCCGAGAAATTCCATCAGCTGACCCAGGGCCGCCTGCTGGCCAAAATAGGCCGTGAGCAGCCGGGTAGCAGTATTTCGGAAGTGGACTATCTGTACAAGACGCTGGCCGAAACGGCCTCATCGGCCGACTATCTGTACCAGAAAAGCAAGGTGTACAAGTCGGCCGTAACCTACCCGAACAGCGAGTTTGGCAAGAGCCTCAAAACCACCGCCGAACTGATAAATTCGGGCGTCGAGTCGCGGGTGTTCTACGTGTCGCTCAGCGGCTTCGATACCCATGTGCGCCAGCAGGAGCAACAGGCCCGGCTGCTCGGCGACCTGTCGGAGGGCCTGGGCTCGTTTGCTGAGGACCTGCAGAAGGCCGGCAACTTCGATGACACGCTGGTGCTGGTGTTCTCGGAGTTCGGTCGCCGCGTGAGCCAGAACGCCAGCAACGGCACCGACCACGGCACGGCCAACAACGTGCTGCTGCTCGGCGGCGGCCTGCGTCGCCAGGGCATCCTCAACAATGCCCCCAACCTGCAAAACCTCGACGCCGGCGACCTAAAGTACCAGCTGGACTTCCGCTCCGTGTACGCCACCGTGCTGCACGACTGGCTTCAGGCCGACGACCAGGCTATTCTGGGCAGCAGCTTCGAGCGGCTGAAGGGGCTGGTTTAAGCTAGCGTAGCGGCGCCTTGGATACGTACAAAAACCCGCGCTGGCTGCCGCAGACCTTGGAATCCTGCCAGCGCCCGCATAGCGGGGCCGAAGCCGTAATGTATAGGCGCGAGTTAGCATCGAAGTACAGGCTTGTCATCTGGTGCTGCTGGGGCAACGTCAGGCGCTGGCCGGTAGAGGTCTGAATGGCCACCGACTCGACGTATCTGCTGGAAGAGTTGGGATAGGTAGGCTTCTCCTCATACTCGATGCGGTATTCGGTACCCGAGGAGGCCAGCACCCGATCGAGCCCCACGCGCAACTGATGGGAAGGCCGCCAGTCACGGTAGTGCTGCCAGGTCAGGCCCTGGTCGAGGCTGAAGGCGGAGGGGTGAGCGGCGTACTTAGTGCCGGTGTTGGAAGAAGCTCCAAGGCCGGTAGTAAGCACTAGAAGCGAATCCTGGCGCTTATAGAAACCGAATATTCCTATTTTGTCCGCGTAGTTACCCGTCTGCCAGGTTCGGCCGCGGTCCTTGGTTTGGTACACTATGAACCGGGTCGTGATGGTCAGCGTGCCATCAAGGTCGCCGGTTACGGCTTCAATGGGCCGGTCGTCGGGAGACTGCAACGCATACCAGTCGGCGTACTCTATAACGGCAGGAGTTGCCTGCTCCTCTTTTTGGCAGGCCCCTAAAGCGAGGCTCAGGCAGGCAGCAAATAATAATCGTTTCATAAGGTGTCAGGCTATAGATGAGGAGGACGCTAAGGTAAGCGGCGGCGCAGCCGTAAAGCAAGGCGGCGACGCACGAAATTCCTGTTGCCGCATCACCCAAATCAACGCTGAATCACGAAGCCTACGAAATACTCGCGGTCGGCTTGGCGGGTAAGGGCGAACTGGCGGCCGATATCGAACTGCATATTTTTGCCCACACTGAAAACGGCCCCGGCGTTTAGGGCCTCATCCCAGCGGCGGGCGCGGAAATCGTGCTGGGCCACCAGTTCGGCGAAGCCCATAAGCCAGGGCCGAAAAGCATGGTCGAGGTTGAGGGAGGGACTCGTTTGCAGGTAGTGCTGAGTTTCGTCGCGGTCGAAATTCAGGCTCAGCGGCAGCTGGGCGCTGATGTTCCAGGTATCGGCCAGGGTGTAGGTGGCGGGCAGCAGCAGGCCGTACTCGTAGCCGCCCGCGCCCTGCCGGCCCCCGGTGGGCAGGCGTACAAACCCGATGGCAGCCACGGCCAGCGGGCTTTCGGTAGAGTCGTTGCCGAGCAGGTTGCGCTTGAAACGCACCGTGATGTCGCCGAAGCCCTGACTGCGGGTGCGGGGCGCGTCGGCGGTGGCAGAAGTCCGGTCCCATTCGTAGGCGTCAATGAACAGCTGCACATCGGTGCGGTTGTCGAGGCCCATTTTCAGCACAAAGGCATTGGCCCGGAAGGTGTACTGTTTGGGTTGCCGGCTGGGGTGGCTGCTGATAAGGTTTACCAGGGCGGTTTCAAATTGAAAGTGCCCCGCATCGACTGTGAACGGGCTTTCGGTGACGCCGGGCCGGTCGGGGGCCAGGTCGCGCAGCAGCTCCCGCGGCACCGGCCGAAACAGCGAGTAACGGCTTTTTGCGGCCGTTAGCGGGTCGGTAGGCGCTTGAGCGGTGGCCAGCAATGGCAGCAGGGTCGCTAAAACGGAAAGGAGGAGCAGGCGCATCATAGTATTAAGAGGGGAGAACAATCAACCCGCGGCCGACTGTGGGCACCACCGGCAGGCAGAAACTACTATGCACCCACATGAGGGAAGCGGCCGGCCGCCAGCTAGGCCGGGTGGCTAACGTGCCTTCAGCCACTCTACCAGCCCATTCCAGTACTCGGTAGCTGGCTGGGGCCACTGCCACTGCCCATCGGGGCCGGTGCGGCCGGGCCGCCGGAAATCGGGGGTTACGCCCGCCAGTACCTGCACCTGCGTGCCCCGGCGGTAGCCCAACGCGGGCCGCAGGCGCCGGGCGCTGGCGGCCGCCTGTACTGTGGTATCGAGCCCGGCGTAGTAGGCCAGCACCGGAATTCGCTGCCGGCTGAACACCTGATATGGGGCAGCTTCGGCACGGGTAGCGGCGGCAACGGCTTCCAGTACCGCAAACCCGGGCTGGGGCTGCTGCCCGGCGGCCTCGGCCACCCGCGGGGCGGCCGGGCCCCGGCCCCAGTAACCTACCCGCCCCGAGTCGATGGCAACTTGCCGCCGTAGGGCGGCCAGCGCCGCTACCGGCAGCACCGCGCCCGAATCGGCGGCGGCCGGGGGCAACAGCAGCGCTGCAATGCCGCGGCGGGCCAAGTGCGTCGCGCGGCGGGCGGCGGCGGAGCCATCGGCGGCCGAGGCCAGCAGCACCAGTGCCGGGTGGCGGGGCAGCGTATCGTCGGGCAGCAGCAGGCGCAGGCGTTGCGCGGGTTGGCCGGGCACGGTTACCGTCAGGGTAGTGTCGCGGAAGCCGGGAGCCGGGACTTCGCCGCGCCGCACCCACACAAAATCGGCCCGCACGCTGTCCCAGTTGAGTACGCCGCGCAGAAAATCGCCCTCGCGCACGGCCTGCACCACTATACCGCCGGGGGCCTCCTCCAGCCGCAGCTGCGGGGCCTGGTAGCTGGCCGTAGCCGCCTCAAATTCCAGTCCCGGCAGTTGCGGAAAGCTTAGCGTGGCCGTCAGCTGACCGGGCCTGACTTCGCGCAGGTCGAGGGCCGTGCGCAGCTCGCTGCCCTGGTAGCTGATGGCGCCTTCGTAGTGGCCGGTGGGCGGGGCCGCATTGGCTGCCTCGCTCTCGCCCGGGTTGCCCGAGCAGGCGCTCAGCAGCACCCCCAGCAAGGGGGCCAGACCGGTAATACGAAGAAAGGGAGGGCGTTGCAACGGCACAGAGTGATGGGACAGGCGGGCAAAGGTAGCGCATGCGTACGGAACGGGTAAACGGCCCCGACCGGCGCCTACAGGCCCTTTCGCAGAATCAAATCGGTCTGGGTTTCGGTGCCGAGCTGGAACGCCTGCTGCCCGATGGGCCGGAAGCCGAAGCGCTGATAGAACTCCCGGGCCCGCTCGTTCTTCTCCCACACGCCCAGCACCACGGCCCGGCACTGCTGCTGGCGGGCCTCCTCGATGGCCCGGCGCATAAGAGCCGCGCCCAGACCGGTGCCAATCCAGTCTTCGGCCACGTACAGGCGCTCCACCTCCAGCCGCTTCTCGGGCGTTTTGGTAGGGTCGAGGCCCAGGCTGGAGCGGGTGTTAAGCTTGGCGTAGCCCACCACCTGCTGCACCATCTGGGCCAGCAGAAATATGGTATCGGGGTTCTGCAGCTCGGCCAGCTGCAGCTCGGGGCCGAAGGTAGCCGCCTCGTAGGCAGCCATATCGGCGGCATCGTTCTGGGCGGCGTAGGTTTCGTGGAACAGCTGCCGGCCCAGCTCGGCGAGCTGGGCGGCGGCGGCCGGTGTGCGTTTGGCAACGCTAATGCGCAGAGGATGGCTCATAACTAAACTGGGCCCGGAAAGGCAGGCTCCGGCAAAGGTAAATAGCTGAAGCTGCCCAGAAAACCGCTACCCTTTATTAAAGAGGCAGTTCAGCCAGCCCAGACCTCGGAGGGCGCTGTAGGGGCGGGGCTTGTCCCCGCCCCGCCGTTCAACGATTCAGACCCACGCTGTTCAACGACTTAAGCCCGCACCGTTCAACGGCAGGCGGGGACAAGCCCCGCCCCTACGTCGCCCTTTCATGGCTAATGGGGTATAGGCAGACGCCAGAAGATGCATTACAGGCTTGCAACTTTCGGAACCGTCAACTACTAATCTATTGTGTCGTTGCCGCGGATTTCGCGCCAGCCGTAGCGCAGCATCATCACGGCCGCTACCAGCATCATCAGGCGCAGCACCAGGGCCGTAGAGTTGAGGTTCCCGGGACCCAGGCGCTGGTACTCGGCATAGATGATCCAGAGCTGCATGCTCACGCCCAGCACCAGCAGGATACCGGCCGTCAGGAACAGCCAGGCGATAATGCGGCGGGTAGCGGGGGTGGGAGGCCAGGCCATAGCAAGCGAGGGTGAAGGTGGACAGATACCGGTCGGCCGCAGCGCCGGCCCGGCGGCCGCAACCGGCCGCCTACAAAAAGAAGCAATTTTTCGCGTTCGGGCAACGCTGTGTCGCACTTCGGGGCCGCATCCGGTTGGATTTCGGTTTTAGCCGTGTATTTTTGCCTGCACCAAGCCCCACAAGCGAGAGTAGCTCAGTTGGTAGAGCATCAGCTTCCCAAGCTGAGGGTCGCGAGTTCGAACCTCGTTTCTCGCTCATTGTGAATCAGCCACTTAGCCGCAAGGCTGGGTGGCTGATTTGGTTTTGGGGCATACCGGGGTGTATACATATACTCCTTATCCATCCAGCCGCCGCTGCAGCTCCTGTAGGAACAGGCCTACATGGTAGCCGTCGGCCAGGCCGTGGTGGACGTTGACGGATACGGGCATCAGCAGGCGGCTACCCTCGGGGCGCAGGCGGCCCACCGATATTTTGGGGATGCTGTCGGGGTGGCTGAAGCTGCGGGCGTGGGTAAGGCCGCTGAACGACACCCAGGGCAGGGCCGAAAAGTGGATGACATCGGGGCGGCCCGTTTCGGGGCCCAGGCGCAGGCCGCTGCTCTGGCGCACGGCCTCGGCTTCGGCCGCCAGCCCGTGGCCGAACGCGTGCAGATCGGGGCTGAAAGGAATGAAGCTGAACGCAAACGTATGGTCGGGCCGCGAGAGGGTGGCCGAGGCGTTGATCTGGTCGTAGCAGTCTACTTGGGCTTGCGCGTTGATGCGGTAGCGCAGGTTTTCTACGGTTTGCACGGCCGCCAGTGTAGCGTGCAGGTACAGCTGGAAGAACGAGACGCCCAACTCGCGGGCGCGGGCCTGGGCCCGGGTGGCGTCCACATCAGCCACGAGGCCAAAAAAAGGCTCTTCAAACTGCGAAAAGAAAGCAAAATGCTCCTGCCGGTTCCAACCAGCCTGCTCGATGCGGTGTTTCATGGGTGAGTACTGAGTAGGGAGTATTGGATAGTGAGATTTCGAAAATCGGGTTCCGGTACTGCCAAATGAGAGGTGCAAAGGTACCTTTGCGCCCCGTGCTGCTTCTAGCCCGGTACTGCACTTATTTTCAGTCTAACTACTCAATACCAACTACACAATACTTGCCTTCTATGCCCGCTCTCCGCCTTATTGCCTTCGACGCCGACGATACGCTCTGGCCCAACCAGCCCCACTTCGATGCCGCCGAGGCCCGCCTGCACGAGCTGCTGGAGCACTACGGCACCCCACAGCAGTTCACCGACCAGTTTTTTGCCGTGCAGCGCCAGAACCTGCCGCTGTTCGGCTACGGGGCCAAGCCCTTCATGCTCTCGATGATTGAAACCGTGCTCCAGCTCACCGACGGGCAGATTACGGGCCAGGAAATCCAGCATATCCTCGACCTGGGCAAACGTCTGCTCGACTTCCCCATCGAGCTGCTACCCGACGTAGCCGACACGCTGGCCGCCGTAAAAGCCCAGGGCCTGCCCCTGATGCTGCTCACCAAGGGCGACCTGTTCGACCAGGAAAGCAAGCTGGCCCGCTCCGGCCTCGGCGACCTGTTCGACCACGTCGAAATTGTGAGTGAGAAGAACGAAAGCACCTACCAGCGCATCCTCGACCGCCACAACGTGCGGCCCGAGGAGTTCGTGATGGTGGGCAATTCGCTGAAGTCCGACGTGTTGCCGGTGGCCCGGCTGGGCGGGCACGCGGCCTACGTACCCTACTATACCACCTGGGCGATGGAGCGGGTATCGGAAGCCGAGCAGGCCGGCGTGGCGTTCCGCCAGATGCAGTCGGTGGCCGAAGTGCCGGCGTGGCTGCGGGAACTGGCGGGGTAGTGAAGGCTAGCGGGCCAGGGCCCGCCGCAGTAGGTAGCGCGTCTGTAACTCCGAGTCGTAGGTGGTTTTAGTGTCGTACTGCGGGCGGTTCGGATCGTTGAACGTGAGCGAGGTTTCCACCGTCTGCCTGGCCCCGACCGGCCGCTCGCTCGTGCGGATTTCCAGCAGCTCCCAACCCTCGGCCGACAGGGCGTTGAGTGCGTTTAACAGCAGCACCTCCGCGGCCCCCGGGCGCATCTCCCTGGCCAGACTCCGAAAATCGGGTTCCAGTACCGTGCGGCCCTCCCAGGCCGGTGCGAAAAATATCCGCGCATCGTTGTCGAGCCGCACCAGCTGGTACTCGTAGCGCACCCCGTTGGCCGGCGCGACGGTGGTAACGGTGGTTGTGGGCGGCGGGCTGGCGGCCGGCAGCTCGGCCAGCAGCGCGGGTTGGGCTTTTTGGGCCGAGGCGGCGCCGGAAACCAGCAGGGTCAGCAGGAGCAGGGTAGATTTCAGCATAATTCGAAAAGGCTTCAAAACGCGGAATATGTCGCGTTTCGAAGCCTTTTCGAATTATGTGCCAGAAAGCAGTTGTGCAGTCTCTGTTCCCTCCGGAGAGATAGAGTAACCGGGTCGATTATTAATACAACTCCAAAACCCCTATGTCATCCGAAGTCAGTAATGCGGTAATTTCTTCCAGATGCTTCGTCAATAGCTGCGCGATAAAGGAATTGCCTGATTGCCGGTCCGCAGCAACACTACTTTTGGCGGGTGGCCGTGCACGGCTGCTAATCGGTAAAAGTCCTCGTCATTAGTAACGATAAGTGCTGCATTTACTTTCGCCCACGCCCACTCCCATATTTCCTCGTCCGATGCCGGTGCCGTCAGGCCACACCGGCTGACGTGTACAACCTCCACCGGCACATCTGCCAACTGCCGGACCAGCCGATACGATAGGTTGGCATCAAGCAGCTACTTCATGCCGCCAACTGCCGGACCAGCCGATACGATAGGTTGGCATCAAGCCGCCACTTCATGCCGCCACCTGCCGGGTGCGCCGCTCGATATCAGCCGCGAAAGCCAGCGCCGCCCGGATATGTACCTGAGTCAACTCCGGAAAGTCTTCCTCGATTTCCGCAAAGCTCATTCCGGAGGCCAGCCAGGATAAAATATCCTGCACGGCAATGCGGGTGCCTACGATGCACGGCTTGCCAAACCGGATGGCAGGATTGAATTGGACGAGCGGCTGCTTGGGTTCCATACTTGAAGATACGACTTAATCCCGCTTGGTTTTCAGCACCTGCTTGAGGGCGGCCAGCTCGTCGCGGAGCTTGGCGGCGGTGAGGAAGTCGAGGTCTTTGGCGGCGGCTTCCATCTGCTTTTCGGTTTGCTTGATGAGCTTCTCCAAATCCACCTTATTCATCGTAGACACCACCGGCTCGGCGGCAATGGACAGGGCCACATCAGCGTCGGGGCCGGCATAGCCCTGGGTTTCCTGGATGCGGTAGTCGGAAAGCGAGGTTTGGCCCATAATTTCGGCGTGGCTCTTGCGCACCGTGCGGGGCGTGATGCCGTGCTCCTGGTTGTAGGCCAGCTGGGTGGCGCGGCGGCGGTTGGTTTCGTCGATGGCGCGCTGCATCGAGCCGGTCATGCGGTCGGCGTACATAATTACCTTACCCCGGTCGTTTCGGGCGGCCCGGCCCATGGTCTGGATCAGGCTGCGCTGGTCGCGTAGGAAGCCTTCCTTGTCGGCATCCAGAATGGCTACCAAGCTTACTTCGGGCAAATCGAGGCCCTCGCGGAGCAGGTTGACGCCAATGAGCACGTCGATTTCACCCAGCCGCAGCTGGCGCAGGATTTCCACCCGGTCGAGCGTTTTTACGTCGGAGTGCACGTAGCTGCTCTTGATGCCCAGGCGCTCCATGTACTTCTGCAGCTCCTCGGCCATGCGCTTGGTGAGGGTCGTTACCAGCACCCGGTCGCCCATTTTCACGCGGTTGTCCACCTCGTCCAGCAAGTCGTCGATCTGGTTGGTGCTGGGGCGCAGGTCGATTTCGGGGTCGAGCAGACCGGTGGGCCGGATGATTTGCTCCACAATGATGCCGTTGGCCTGGGTCAGTTCGTAGTCGGCGGGGGTGGCACTCACGAACACGGCCTGGCGGTACATGCTCTCGAACTCGTTGAACGTGAGCGGGCGGTTATCAAAGGCCGAGGGCAGCCGGAAACCGTACTCAATCAGCGCGGTTTTGCGGCTCCGGTCGCCGCCCCACATGGCCCGAATCTGCGGCATGGTGGCGTGGCTTTCGTCTACCACCAACAGGTAGTCGTCGGGGAAGTAGTCGAGCAAACAGAACGGGCGGGTGCCGGGCTGGCGGCCGTCGAAGTAGCGCGAGTAGTTCTCGATGCCCGAGCAGTAGCCCAGCTCCCGAATCATCTCCAAATCAAACTCCGTACGCTCCATGATGCGCTTGGCCTCCGAGTCGCGGCCCTCCTTCTCGAAGTAAGCGTGCTGCTGCACCAAATCGTGCTGGATTTCCTTAATGGCCTGGTTGAGCGTGTCCTTGCCGGTCACGAACAGCTGGGCCGGGTACAGCGTCACCGATTTCTCGTCGGCCAGTTTCTTGCCGCTGGTCGGGTCGATGCGGTGGATGGCCTCAATCTCATCACCAAAGAAAAACAGCCGGTAAGCGTAGTCGGCATAGGCCGGAAACACGTCCACGGTGTCGCCCTTCACTCGAAACGTGCCGCGGGTAAACTCCACCTCGGTGCGCGAATACAGAATCTGCACAAACTGGTAGAGCAGGTTGTTGCGCGAATACCGCAGGCCGGGGGCCATGTAAATCACGTTTTTGCTGAACTCCTCGGGGTTGCCAATGCCATAAATGCACGATACCGAGGCAATGACAATCACGTCGCGCCGGCCCGAGAGCAGCGTGGAGGTGGTGTGCAGCCGCAGCTTCTCGATTTCCTGGTTAATGGCCAGGTCTTTCTCGATAAATACATCCGACGAAGCAATGTAGGCCTCGGGCTGGTAGTAGTCGTAGTAGCTGATGTAGTACTCGACGGCGTTGTTGGGGAAGAACTGCTTGAACTCGCCGTAGAGCTGGGCCGCGAGGGTTTTGTTGTGGCAGAGCACCAGCGCGGGCTTGCCGGTTTCGGCAATTACGTTGGCCATGGTAAAGGTTTTGCCCGTGCCGGTGGCCCCAAGCAGTACCTGAGCCGGCTCGCCGTTGTTTACGCCTTCCACGAGCTGTTTGATGGCCTTGGGCTGGTCGCCGGTGGGCTGGAATTCCGAGGTAAGCTGGTAGTTCATGCAGGCAAGTTAGGTAGCCTCTGATAACTGCAATTCGGGGGCGTTGGTTCGGGTGATGACCAAATAGCATTTCTCGCAGAGACGCGCAGAGGTTTACGCAGAGGGCGCAGTGCCGTGCAAGGAAACCGAAAGCCCGCTTCCTGGTGGAGAAAGCGGGCTTTTAAGCGAAAAACCAACAATGAAAAACGAGGTTCTACCGCGGGTCGCGCCAGATGAGCGTGGGGTTGGTGGCCGTGGTAGCAAAATCGGAGCAGGCACCGTCGCCCTTGCCGCTGGGGCCACCGGCCGCGGCGCACACCACGTTGCCGCAGTTATCGAACAGGTAGGCGTAGGCAGCCGGGCTGCCGCCGGTTACCAGATACACCGTGCGGCCCTGGTAGGTGTACTGGGTTACTTCGGCGGCCGGGGTTTGCTTGGGTTTCTGCTTGAGCTGCTCGATGAGGGTGAGCGAGAAATTACCGGGGCAATTGTCAAAGGGCGACACATCGTCGGAGGTAACCGAGCAGCCCGCCACGCTCAGGGCCAGACCGATTGTCGTCAGAAGAAGGATAAAACGATTCATGGTGGATTTCGTGCTGAGTGGCAGGTAGCGGCCGGCAGAAGGGCAGAACGATAAGCGGCGCGAAGAACCCTGTGCGGCAGGCCGGTAGTTGCGGCTTGCCTACGAAGCTACCCTCGATTCTTCACTCTGCCTAATGTTCTATCTGCCTATCTCCTATCCAATTCCTTGCCACTCGAAAATTTACTGCACCACCGACATCACCTTGGTGCTGCCGAACTCTACCGTGGCTTCTACTCCCACGCTGTAGGGGCGGGTTTGCTGCACGGCGCGCTGGCTGGGGTTGGCATTGAGCGGCGTGATAAACACCTCGGCGCTGGGGCCTACCGTTACGTTCCAGGTTGAAAGCGCTGGCTGGTAACGCACGCCCCCGCCGAGGCGGCCCGAGGCAAATAGCGTCCGGTAGGGCGACTCCGACGAGCGGATATCGTAGCTGCGGGTAGCATCGGGCGAGCCCTCCAGCTCCGAGCGGCTGTTGAGCAACAGGCTGACCACCGCACCGGCTTTGGCATAAAGCGAAAGGCCGGCCTTCTGCGAGCCATAGGTTAGGCTTACCGGTACAGCCGCCGTGCGGTAGCGGTACGAGGTAGGCCGGGCCGAAGCGCCCGTGCTGCCGGTCGTAAAACCGGACCCGGCGTTGCGGTAGGTCTGCTGGGTGAAAATATCGGGTGCCTCGCTGCCCACCTGCTTGCCATCCAAAAAGCCAAACGACGTAGCGGAGGAAGCCCGGCTTTCGGCCCACTCGGCTCCGGTTGATACCGTCCAGCGGGGGCTAAGCCGGTAAGAGGCTGTGAGGGCAACGCGCTGGCTGGGGCCCGAACGTAGGTTGCGGCGGTACTCCTGCTCGGCGTCCTCCTGGTAGTAGCTGCGTAGGGCGCTCGTTACGGGGTCGGCCTGCGTACGGCCATCGGCTCGCGAGAAGTTGATATTAGGATTGAACACGCTCAGGGCGTAGCCGCCGCCCACGCGCAGACGCTTCCAGAGCTTGCCGGTGGCTTTAGGCTCGGGCTCGGGCGTAAACGTGGCTTTCGCCACCGATATAGGCGGTACCTCGGCCGGGAGCAGCTGCCGGCGCTGGCCAGGGCGGCCCAGGCCCAGTTCGTCGCGCAGGTTCAAATCGTCGAACGACACGGCGAGGTTGCCGGGCTGGCCCCAGGCAGCGGCCACGCCCTGGCTCCAGCCCGGCAGGGCCACTGCGGCGTAGGCTCCCCGGAAAGTGTTGGCGTTGGCTGCCAGGGTAGCAGTCCGCTCGTTTTGGCTGCTGTAGCTGGCAGCCAGTCCGTTTCCGGTGCTCGGAGCGCGGCCCGGCCCATAGGCTCCGGCCAGTTGCGCGGCCTCCGCGGCGGCAAGGGCAGCAGCCAAGTCGGCGGCTGGTCCGGCAGGGTAGTCGTAGCGGCCGCGAGGGTCTTCGGGCAGCGTCAGGCCCAACGACGACAACGATGAGGATGATAATTCGGTGGGTCCGGTGGCGGTGGCCAGCACGGGGCTGTCTGGCCGGCCCAACTGGGCCAGGTAGGCCCAGCTAGCCACGCCCAACGCCAGCACCAGGCAGGCGGCGGCGGCCCAGCGGTATACGGCGGCCCGCTGACGGTACATGGCGTTCTGGCGCAGCATGTCGGCGTGCTGCTGCGCTACCAGCTCGTGGTCGAGCTGATCCCAGAAATTGGCCCGCGGGCGTACCTCCGCCTCGGCCAGCTTCTGCCGGAAAAGGTGCTCCAGGTCGCCGCTTGGGCGCTCGGGCTGGTGGTTGTCAAAGGGAGGTTTAGCGGAAGCCATGAGGACGTTGCGCGTCGAGGCGCTCTATTTTGTTTTTCAGAATGGCGCGGGCCCGCGAGTACTGCGACTTGCTGGTACCCTCGGAGATGCCCAGTAGCTCCCCGATTTCCTTGTGCCCGTAGCCTTCAATGGCAAACAGGTTGAATACCATCTGGTAGCGCGGGGCCAGATCCTGAACCATGCCGAGCAGCTCTTCGAAGTTGTAGTTGGAAAGGGTAAACTCCTCGCCGGCCAGATCCTGCGGGTAGTCGCCCCCGTCGCTTACCGCTACCAGCGGGGCGTTGCGGCGGTGCTGACGCAGGGCCGCATTCACCATGATACGCCGAATCCAGAATTCCAGCGGGCATTCGCGGCGGAAGCTGGCCAGGTTCTTAAACACGGTCAGAAATCCTTCCTGCAATACATCTTCTGCCTCGAAGGTAGTTTGGGCATAACGCAGGCACACGGCCATCATACGGCCCGCAAACCGCTCATACAGGTATTTCTGCATGAGGCGGCTGCCGGCCAGACAGCCGTCAAGCAGCTCGCCATCGGAGAGCTGGGCGGGCGGCGTGAGGGTGCGGCCGGCCGTGGGGGCCGTAGCCGCCGCCGACCCGGTAGCGGCATGGGCTCCCGGCAGCAGGCTACGCAGGCTGCCGACCCCACTCAGGGCTGCCGACAGGGCGCTCATTGGGCTTGCCGGCCAGTGCGGAGGCCGGTTCCGGAGTAGAAGGCGTGCTGCATACGCAGGTAAGATAATAGAGGGGAAACAGATTCCGGCTAGCGGCCGGCTAAGTGCCCATAAGAGGACAAACTGCCCGGCGAAGGTTGCATAGCCGCCGGACTATTTCCGAACCTGTAAGGTAAGTCTTTCGTCTTCATATAGTTTAACCAACAGCAAGGGCAGCACAACCTTTTGTTTAATTGAATGTATATACATTGAATTGTTGGCTGCCAACCGGATTTTTCGTCTTCATACCCTTCATTCCCCCCTGCCCATGAAAACCCTGATTCTGTTCTATTCCACTTATGGCCATGTATATAAGCTGGCCGAGGCAGTAGCCGAAGGCGCCCGCGAAGTTGAGGGCAATGAAGTTGTAATTAAGCGCGTGCCCGAAACACTGCCCAAAGATCTGCTCGACAAAATCGGGGCCACCGAGGCCCAGAAGGCGTTCGGCCATATTCCGGTAGCCACGCCCCAAGAGTTGGAGCAGTACGATGCCATCATCATCGGCACCCCCACGCGCTACGGCAACGTGTGCGGCCAGATTCAGGCCTACCTCGACAGCACCGGCGCCTTATGGGCCGAGGGTAAGTTGGTAGGTAAAGTGGGAGGGGGCTTCGTGAGCACGGCCACTCAGCACGGCGGCCAGGAAACTACCCTGCGGGCCCTACAAACCGAGTTGATGCACCACGGCATGGTGATAGTGGGCCTGCCCTACGCCTGGCAGGGCCAGATGGGCCACCACGAAGTAACGGGCGGCACACCCTACGGTGCCAGCACCGTAGCCGGTGGCCAGGGCGAGCGGCAACCCAGCGCCAACGAGTTGGAAGGTGCCCGTTTCCAGGGCCGCCACTCGGCCGAAATAGCCAAGAAGCTGGCTTCGTAAGAGTTAAAGAGAAAAGGCAAAAGCCATTGAACGAGCCAAGTGGCAACGTTCAACGGCTTTTGCCTTTTCTCTTTAACCTATTTTACAACTGATTATAGGCCTTGATGAGGGCGTTAAAGGATTCGCGGTAGGTGTCGCCGATGGGCAGCAGGCGGCCCGCTACCTGCACTTTGCCCCGCTCGACGTGCTCGATGCGACTCAGGGCCACCAGAAACGACTTGTGGATGCGGGCAAACCGCTCGGGCGGCAGCACTTCCTCCAGCCGCCGAAACGACTGTAGCGTGAGCACCTTGCCAGTGGTAGTATAGAGCATCAGGTACTCCTTCATGCCCTCGATGTAGAGCAAATCATCGAAGGCCACGCGCTGCAGACGGTGCTCGTTTTTCACGAACATAGCATCGTCGGGTGTTGCCGCAGCGGGGGCAGAGGCCGCTTCGGGTGCGGCGGGGGCAGGTGGTGTGGTGGCGGGCGCGGTGGCCGTCAGCTGCTGGCGTACCCGCTGCACGGCCTGCACAAACCGCTCGAAGGCAATGGGCTTGAGCAGGTAATCGGCCGCGCTGAGCTCGTAGCTGCGTACCGCGTACTGGTCGTAGGCGGTGGTGAACACAATGCGCGGGCCGGGCTGGGGCAGCAGCTGGGCCAGCTGCACGCCCGTTAGTCGGGGCATATGAATGTCAAGAAACACGACATCCGCGGGGTTGTCCTGCAGAAACGCCAGGGCCGCCAGCGCGTCATCAAACTGCCCCACCAGCTCCAGCCCCGGCACCTGAGCGCAGTAGTCGGCCAGCAGGTCGAGGGCCAGGGGCTCATCATCAAGTATTACGCAGGTCATAGGTGAAGGCGCGAATCGGTGAAGGGGTGGTTCTGCTGCTACTGCTTTCTGCTACGGCAGCAGCACTAAGGTAACGCGGTGCTGCTCCGGGGTGGTTTGCACATCGAGGGTATGGCGGTGCGGATACAGCAGCTCCAGGCGGCGCTGCAGGTTGGCCAGGCCCACCCCGCCGGGCTGCCGGGGCAGGGGGCGCTCGGCATCGGCGGGGGTTACGTAGTTGAGCACCGAGAAGCGCAGGAGGCCATCGGCGGCCAGGTGCAGGGCAATGTGCACGGCCACGGGGCGGGCCGTCAGGTCGCCGTGCTTGAAGGCGTTTTCGACCAGCGGCAGCAGCAGCAGCGGCGCAATGGGGTGTACACAGTCGGGGTTGGTGCCAGCTACTTCCAGCACTATCGCCTCCTGGGCCGAGGCTGGCAGCCGCAGTCGCTGCAAATCCAGAAAGCTGCGCAGGTGGGCCAGTTCGCGGCTCAGCGGCACGGTGTCGGTGCTGCTCTCGTAGAGCAGGTAGCGCATAATTTCGGCCAGCCGCAGCACTGCCTCCGGTGCTTTGTCCGATTTGCGGCTCGTGAGCGAGTAGATGTTGTTGAGCGTGTTGAACAGGAAGTGCGGGTTGATCTGGGTTTTGAGCATGGCCAGTTCGGTGAGCAGTTGCTGGCGCTCCAGTTCGCGGCGGTTGCGCTGCCCGCGCAGGTAGTCGTCGGTGATGCGCATGGCTGAGGCGCTGCCGATGATGAACGAGCCCAGTATAGCTGCCGCAAACAAGCGCATAACCATATCGGGTGGCGTGGGCTTCTTGAGCTTCGTAACGTCGATTTTTAGCGTGGTTGAGTTGCCCTGTTTGCTGGGTGACGGGGGTACTTCCTGGGTTGATACATGCACTCCGGATGGGAAAAGCTGGGGCATCAGCCAGCCGTTCAGGCCCAGGTAGGGCAGCAGCAGCAGGGCGGCCATCGGGATGTACTGCACCACCCGGCCGCGGCCCAGCGTGGAGGGTATCAGCCAGCGCCAGGTCAGGTAAAACAGCAGGGCGGCGCCTAAGTCTTCGAGTAGCAGGCGGCCCAGCTGCGGCAGCAAAGGCGCCCACTCGGCTGCCGTGAGCGGAAACTGCGGCAGCTTCGAAAGGATGTTGCTGAGCTTCAGCCCGTCAATCGTCAGTAGCCACAGCCACAGCAGAATATGCACCCAGCGCGGTACCCGGGTGGCCTCCGGGTCGTGGACCGACCACTCGGTGGGCCGCAGCCATTCGCGTAACCGCACCCGCCAGCTACGCCAGCGCGGCGGCCGGAGCGAAGCAGGAGCGGCGGGAGCAGGCGGGGGCAGAACTTCCATCCTCGAAAATAGTGCAACTGTGGGTTGCCGGCCAGCCTTCTTCAATCAACCCCGCCACCGGCTCCCCCAACGCCCCGGGCCGGCGCACCAACCCGGCCAACCAAAATAAGTGGCATTTTTTTAGGGTTGAGGAGAAGAAAAAAGGGTTGCGGGGTGTAAACGGAAGGTTGGTTGAATTGTGAGAGAAAGATATAGTGCTGCCGCTAGGTTTGCAGCAGTTCTTTCGGTTTCGTCCTTTTCATTCCTCCCTCATGCGCTCTGTTTCTACTGCCGCCCCGCTGCTCGAAAGCCACGACCTGAGTTTCCGTTTCGGGGCCCGGCCTGTTTTGCACGCGCTGAACCTGCAGGTGGAGGCCGGCAGCATCTACGGGTTTCTGGGGCCGAACGGGGCCGGCAAAAGCACCACCATGCGCCTGCTGCTGGGGCTGCTGCGGCCTGCCAGCGGCACGGTGCGGCTGTTTGGGCACGAGCTGGCCCGCCACCGGGTGGCGCTGCTGGGCCGGGTGGGCGCGCTCATCGAAAGTCCCTCGCTCTACGACCACCTCACGGGCCGCGAAAACGTGGAGGCCACCCGCCGCCTGCGGGGCGTGCCGGCTCACCGTACAGCCGAAGTACTGGCGCTGGTAGGCCTCAGCGCCGATGCCCATCGGCCCGCACGCGAGTACTCGCTCGGCATGCGCCAGCGCCTCGGGCTGGCCCTGGCCCTGCTGCCCGACCCCGACCTGCTGCTACTCGACGAGCCCACCAACGGCCTCGACCCCACTGGCATCATCGAAATGCGCGCCCTGCTGCGGAGCCTGTGCCACGAGTACGGCAAAACCATCCTCGTCAGCAGCCACCTCATCAGCGAAATCGAGAAAACGGTAACCCATGTGGGCGTAATTCAGCGGGGCCGACTAGCGTTTCAGGGCAGCCTGCCCGACTTGCAGCGCCTGCAAACCGGTCGTGCGCAGCTGGTGCTCGAAACCGAAAACGCCGCCACCTGCCGCCAATTGCTGCCGCACCTGCTGGCCGGCGCCACGGTGGCCGGCTCCGGCACCCTACAGCTGCCCTGGCTGAGCCGCGAACATACCGCCGAGCTGGCCGCCGGGCTGGCATCGGTTGGCCAGCCCATCTATGGGCTGCGCCAGGAGCAGCCAACTCTGGAAGATACTTTTCTGCACCTCACGGAAGCGGGAAGGAGTGAATGAACGGTCATGTTGAGCGCAGCCGAAGCATCTCTACCGCAATGCTAATCATGTCGGCTGATTACTGTTCAACGAAGCGGTAGAGATGCTTCGGCTGCGCTCAGCATGACCGTTCTTTTACTCCCTCACACATCATCACATCACTCATGGAATACGCCCTGCCCACTGCCCCCGGCCCGTTTATCCAGCTCGGTCGCACTTTGGTTGCCGATGCGCTGAAGATGCGCCGCACCGCTGCGCTGTGGCTGGCGCTGGGCGGCGGGGCGTTACCGGTGCTGCTCAACCTGCTCATCTTCTACTTTAAAGGGCATTTGCTGGTGAAACCCGGCCAGAACCCCTGGCCGCAGTACGTGGGCATGAGCTGGCAAACGGCTTCGGTGCTGCTGCTGCCCCTGTTTGTAGTGCTGCTGAGCGGGCTGGTGGTGAACCTGGAAAACCGGGGTGGCTGGCGGCAGCTGCTGGCCCAGCCGGTGGGGCGCGGCGCCGTATTTGGCAGCAAACTGCTGCTGCTGCTGGTCCTGAATGCCGTGGCCCAGGCGCTGTATGTGCTGCTGCTGCTGGGGGCGGGTGTGCTGCTGGGCTGGCTGAAGCCCGCTATAGGCTTTCAGCAGCACAGCATCAGCCTCCTGCCGGTGCTGCGGATGCTAGGCCATACCTACGTGGCCACGCTGGGCATTCTGGGCGTGCAGTACGCGTTGGCGCTGGCATTCAGGGGCTTCGTGGGGCCGCTGGCGGCGGGTATAGCCAGTATCGTGTCGGCCCTCACGCTGCTGCGCTGGGAGTACATCGACCTGGTGCCCTACGCGGCCCCCACCCGGGTACTGCGCCTGCTTGAGGGCGACACGCAGCTACACGTGGCCGCCGCGCTTACACCGGTCGAGTGGTACTCGCTGGGCTGGTTTGCGCTGGCGGTGCTGGTGGGCTACCTGCTGCTGCTCCGCCGCCCAATTACCGACTGACCGCACCCGGTAGATTCTCTGCTTTCTCTGCCACTACTAAGGCAACCTTTGCCTGCTGTTCTCCTCTATTAGCGCCTTATCGCCCGTACCCATGAAATACACTACTCCGCTGGCCCTGCTCACGGCTACGCTACTGGCCGCTCCGGCCCTGGCTCAAACCGGCCCGCCCACCGGCCCCCGACCCGCTGGAGTGCCTGCCGGAGCCGCCCTGGCCAAACCCATTTTGCCCGCCGCCAAGGGTACCGGCCGCCTCGAAGGCACCGTGCTCGACGCCGACACCAAAAAGCCCGTCGAGTTTGCCACGGTGGCTTTGCTGCCGGCCAGCGGTACCACGCCCATTGATGGCGCGGTGTGCGACGAGAAAGGGCGTTTTTCGCTGAAAGGGCTGGCTGAGGGTCAGTTTCGGCTGCAGATCAGCTTTATTGGCTACGCGCCCCAAACAGTGCCCGTAACCGTGGGCGGAGGCCTGACGACCGTGGCCACGGTGCGGCTGGAATCGACGGCCCAAAAGCTGGGCGAAGTAACGGTGACCGGCGAGCGGGATATCATCGAAACCAAGCCCGACCGCATTGTATACAACGCCGAGAAGGACATTACAAACAGCGGCGGCACGGCGGCCGATGTGCTGCGCAAAGTGCCCCTGCTGAGCGTAGACCCCGAAGGCGGCCTGCAGCTACGCGGCTCCAGCAACATCCGGGTGCTCATCGACAACAAGCCCTCCTCGGTAGTAGCTACCAGCGTAGCCGACGCGCTCAAGCAGATTCCGGCCGACCAGATTAAGAGTGTGGAGGTGATTACGACGCCCTCGGCCAAGTATGACGCCGAAGGCACGGGTGGCATCATCAACATCATCCTCAAGAAAAACAACCTGCAAGGCGCCAACGGCTCGGTGGGCTTGGCCGGCGGCAACCGCAGCTCCAACGCCAACGGCTCGCTCAACTACCGCAAGGGCAAAATCGGCATCACCAGTTCCATGAGCGGCTTTGTGTTCTATAGCCCCAACCGCAACGACCTCACCCGCACCCTGAAGGCTGGTGGCCAGGAGTTGCCGGCCGTGCGCCAGCAGGGCGACGGCAACACGGTGGGCGGCGGCGGTTTTGGCCGGCTGGGGCTCGATTACGACCCGGCTCCGTTTCATAACCTGCTACTGAACGTGCAGGGTAGCGTGTTCCGCAACGGCGGCAACTACCAGCAGTACAACAATACCCTATTGCCGTTTGCCAGCGAGTTTACCCGCGACACAGACCGCAAGTTCCGCACCCAGAGCTACGACGTGAACGGGGGCTACACCCGTACGTTTGATGGACAGAAGGGCCGCGAGTGGAGCATACTTGGCCAGCACACCCGCAACCGCAACCAGCAGGATTACACCCTCGACCAGTTTGCGGGTAATACCACGGCCAACGAGGCTAAAAACTACCGCGAGGACGGCAACAACCTGTCGCGCAACCTCGAAACCACCCTGCAAACTGATTACGTCCAGCCGTTTTCGGCCACTACTTCGTTCGAAGCCGGCGCCAAGGCCATCCTGCGCCGTGTGAGCAGCGTGTACGACGTGCTGAACAGCCCCAGCCTCACGGCCCTCGACCCGGTATTCAACCCGGCCCGCTCCAACCAGTTCGACTACGACCAGGATGTGCTGGCCGGCTACGCCAGCTACGGCTTCTCGGCTTCCGAAAAGCTGAGCTTCAAGCTGGGCACCCGCATAGAAAACACCCGTGTGCGCGGCAGCTTCCAGGAGCAGCAGGGAAGCGTGGATGAGCTGCCGAGCGTGCGCCAGAATTATACCGACCTGCTGCCCAACCTGAGCCTCAACTTCCAGCCCAAAAACGAAAAGAAGCCCGGCGAATCGGTGCGCTTGGCGTATTCGCGCCGCATTCAGCGTCCCCAAATCTTTTACCTCAACCCCTTCCGCAACACTTCCGATACGCTCAACGTGAGCTTCGGCAACCCCGACCTGCGGCCCGAGCTGACCGACAGCTACGAGCTGAATTACACGACCTTCGTGAAGGGCTCGGTGCTGAACCTGAGCGCATATGTGCGCCGCACAGGCAACGCCATTGAAAGCTTCCGTGAGGTGAAAGACGGCGTTAACCTTCAGACGTTCCGCAACATTGGCCGCAACGCTACTTATGGCGGTAGCGTGTTTGGGTCGGTTAAGCCCCTAAAAGACTGGAGCGTGAGTGGCAACCTGAACGTGTACTATGTGTCGCTCAAGAGCCCCGGCCTGGGCTTCAGCAACAGCGGCGTGCAGTACAATCTCAATCTGAATTCGAGCTACAAATTCGAGAAGGGCCTGAGCCTACAGTTCTTCGGGGGCCTCAACTCGCCGCGGGTGCAACTGCAGGGCAAGCAGGCTGCCTGGACCTACTACTCGATGGGCCTGCGCAAAAACCTGCTCAACGACAAAGCCGACCTCACGCTGAACGCCGACAACTTCTTCTCGGCCACCCGCAACCTGCGCAGCACCCTCGAAACCGACCAATTCCGCCAGGAAAGCAACAACTACCTCTACCTGCGCGGCGTGCGCCTGGCCTTCAACTACCGCTTCGGTAAAGTAACCAACCAGCCCCCCAAGCGCCGCCGTGGCATCCAGAACGACGACACCAAAAGCGGTGGCGACGGCCAGCAAGGCGGTCAGCAGTAGAAAAGTCGGAGGGTATGGAAAAGTTGGCCTTGCCGAACCGTAGGTGGTGCTACATTTACCGCATGAAACTATCTATCCGGCCGCTGCTATTTGCCACTGTTATTTTACTAGGTGCCTGTGCGCCGTCCCGCCCTACTGCCGTTTCGGCGCCTTCTTATCCGTGGTTTCCGTTTGAATGGTACACCACCAACATAAAAGGCAAAGAATACAAGGCAGCCATCTTCGTACCTATTAAAATTCAGGGTCTACCGGCCAATTTCGCTGCGCAGTTCGATTTGGGTAGTGATGCGACTGTACTGTACGGCGACGCCCTGAAGAACTATTTTGCCACTCGTGCCCAGCTATATGCCCTGCTCGATACCACCCGCGGCGGGATGAATGACTCGGGTATTCGCAACTACCCCACCACAGGGCTGCCAGTATCGTTCGGCACCACCCAAGTTCCTCAGCCACTGCTGATGGCGGGCTACGGAGATGAGGTGCCGGCTGATTCGTTGTATACCAAGTCGAGAAAGTTGGTGGGCACTATCGGGGGTGATTTTGTGGCCGACAAAGTGCTCGTCATCGATTACCCGCAGCAGCGCATGTGCGTGCTCGATTCGGTTGATGCCCACTGGCAGGCGAAAACCACGTTCGTGACAAGCCAAGTGCGCAATAACCGCATGCACATTCCCCTCACCATTGGGCCCCGTACCTATTGGGTATTATTCGACACGGGTTCCAGCCTGTTCACGCTGACCACCGATGAGCAGACCTGGCGGGGAATAACCCGGCCTGGCGGCGTCACCGACACGCTGGCTGTAAACTCATGGGGTAAGCAGGTGGCATTTTACGCCGCGCCAACACAGTCGGCCGTGTATCTGGGGGCCCACCAGTTGCCACCTGCTAGCGCCTGGTTTACCCGCGACCAACGCCAACTCGAATTCCTGAAAGCAGCTAAGATTGATGGACTCACTGGCAACGCTTTCTTTCAGAACGATGTCATCGTGCTCGACTTCAAGCGCAAAAGGTTTGGCGTAGTAAGGTAGGTTGCTTAGGGTTTAAAAGTGCCACCTGGCCACTGACCGGTTCCTGGCGAGGCATTCAGCGGCCAGGTGGCACTTCTAATGTATGCAAAGCAGCAACGACGCGCGAAGCTCCAACTTCGCGCGTCGTTGCTGACTGCCAACCGATTCCGTTCAACGATGCGCGAAGTTGGAGCTTCGCGCTACACGCTCACGGCCGGCTTTTGTGTAAGTCCTATCTCAATTGAATTTCCCGTGGTAGCGCAGCACTTCCAGTAATCCTTCGCGGTAGGTTTCACCTATGGGTAGCGGCGTACCATGCACCTGCACACGGTGGCGCTCCACGAATTCGAGGTGGCGCAGGTTGATGAGGTAGGACTTGTGGATGCGCACGAAGCGGCCGGCCGGCAGCTGCTCCTCCAGCTTGCGGAACGACTGCAGCACGAGCAGCTTGCCGGTGGCCGTGTAGTACATCAGGTACTCCTTCTGGCCCTCCGCGTAGTAAATATCATCTACCAACACCCGGCGCAGGCGGTTGTCGTGGCGCACAAACAGCGCTTCGTCGGCGGCGACCGGGTCGGGGACGGTGGCTTCGGGGGCAGCGGCGGCCGGGGCGGCCGGGGCCAGTGGCGGCAGCAGGGCGGCGCGGGCGCGGTGGGCAGCCTGCACAAACCGCTCGAAGGAGATGGGCTTGAGCAGATAATCCAGAGCCGGCAGCTCGTAGCTCTGCACGGCATAATCGGGGTGGGCAGTGGTGAAGATGATGCGCGGACCAGGCGCGGGCAGCAGCTGCGCCAGCTGCAGGCCCGTCAGGCGGGGCATCTGGATATCGAGAAACACGACATCCACCGGGTTGTCCTGCAGGAAGGCCGCCGCCGCCAGCGCATCGCCAAACTGCCCCTGCAATTCCAGAAACGGCACCTGTCCGCAAAAATCCACCAGCACCTTCCGGGCCAGCGGCTCATCATCTACCACGATGCAATTCAATGGGCGGCGACTACCAAAATCAGGAACAGGTATCATACAGATAATGAAATGAATACATGCGTTTCGAATTGCACTGCGTTTGCTTGAAATAAGAACCGTTTACTTATTTCCTAACCAAAAAGGCGTGTATGGCTGCCGCGTACAAGTCGCCGTATTGTTCAGGCTTTGATGAGAGGGCCATCAGCCCTTCTCCATGCGCTCCTTCAAAACTTATCAACTTACGCCGCCGATGGTGAGCGGCCTGCACGATGCGCCGGGAATCAGCCAGCGGCGTGTTCGTATCCTTCGTTCCGGCTACGAGCAGCATAGGACACTGTATTTGCGCCAGTAGCGCAGAGTACATAGCTGCTTCGGAAGGCAGGGTCACGGTTTTGTTTTTCACCTGTTTGATGGCGGCTACCAGCGCAACCGGATCAGCCACGTAGCCTTCCCCTATCAAGAAGTCTGGCTGCTCGGTGGCGGCTACGTGGGTAGCCATTATGGTACCCATCGAGAAACCAAAAATACCAGTGCGGGATTGTGGAAACTGTTGACGCGAATACAAAAGCGCCGCCCGCAAATCAACCGCAAATTCAGTGTAGTACAGCCGCTGCTGATCAATGGCAAAATCGGAACTGTGCCCAAAGCCCCGATAATCGAAAAGCACTACTCGGTAACCTACATCAGCCAGCATTTTCGCATGGAAAAGCAGCTGTCCCATATTACCGGCGTCACCTTCGGCTATTACTATCGTAACGTGCTGGTCGCGGCTGCCTTGAGGCTCAATGATCCAACTAGCGAGTTGGAAATGGTCAGGCGTTTCGATGCGCACGGCACGGTACGCCAGCCCCAGCGAGTCGGGTGTGTAAGTATAGATACGACTAGGGCGTAACGCATATACCGGCAATGACAATACAAGCGACAGGACGATAAGCAAACACTGTTTCATGAGGCAGACAATGAATTTAGGGTACAATAGCAGGGAAGGCGCCAAGATTTTATTGATTCACTATCTCCTTATTTCACGGCTACCGGTACGGTTAGCCGCACAGCGTATTCCTGCTGGTTGGCCGTTACTACCAGCGCGTGCCGCCCAGGATACAGCAGCTCCAGGCGGCGGCGCAGGTTGGCCAGGCCCATGCCACCAGGCACCGCCGCATCGGGCGAGATGCGGTTGCGCACCGTGAAATGCAGCTGCCCGTCGGCGGTAGCCGCCTGCAACACGATGCGCACGACATGGGGCCGGGCCGTCAGGTCGCCGTGCTTGAAGGCGTTTTCGACCAGCGGCAGCAGCAACATGGGAGGCAGCAGCAGTTGGTGGCTGGCGTCGGGCGGGAGCAGAATCCGGAAGTCGATGGCCTCGTCGGCGTCGTTGGAGGCGGTGGTGGGCAGGCGCAGCTGCTGAAGCGTGAGGAAGCTTTGCAGGTGGCCTATTTCGCGGTCCAGTGGCACAAGGTCGTCGGCGCTTTCGTAGAGCTGGTAGCGCATCAGCTCGGCCAGGCGCAACACGGCTTCGGGGGCCTGGGGCGAGGCGTGTAGCGTGAGCGAGTAGATGTTGTTGAGCGTGTTGAACAGGAAATGTGGGTGGAGCTGGCTCCGCAACAGGGCCAGCTCGGTACGTAGCTGCTGCTGCTCCAGGGCGCGTCGGTGGCGCAGCTCGCGCCAATAGTCGCCGGCCAGCCCCGCAAAAAAGCTCAGTAGCAAAATAGCTCCCCCCAGTTGCAGGTAGTAGGCCTGCAGCACCTGCACGTGGTAGCCCAGCGGCTGCGGCTCGCCCCGCACCCGCACCTCATCAAACGCGTAACCTACGCCAATGCGCAGGGCGCAGAACGCCAGCAGCGCCAGCCCCAGCAGCCCTAGGTAGGCACCCAGCCGCCCGCGCCGGAATAGGCGGGGCATCAGCAGCCAGTTGCAATAGAACAGGGCCGAGTCGAGCAGGTTGGCCAGCAGCGCCAGGGGCCAGAAGTTGTCCTGCTGCTGCGGCACCAGTACGCCTTGCCGCAGCAGCCAGTTCTGCCAGTCGATGTAAAACAGCAGCGCAACCCACCCCAGATGCACCCAGGGCAGGCGCTGCGCCCAGGCGGGCAGGCGTGGGCGCGCACGAACGAGGGCAGGGGCAGAGGGCGGCAGCAGAGGGCAGGGACTTGATGAGCCGGCAAAATAGCCAACTCCAGACGCTTCGGGCTAGGTTTTCAACCAGCACCTACCTCCGCATCAACCAACCCGGTGTCGGCTGCTACCAGCCCTAGCCCGCAGCTAGTTGTTGATGTACACCCGAATGAGCTTGGTCAGAATCAAATCCATTTTGCTGCCCAGCGTTTCCAGCTGGCTTCCCATCGCGTCGAGCCGGGTTTCCAGCTCTTCCAGTCGCTGGGCCGGGTCGGGGGTATAATCAACGAGCGAAAACAGGGTGGGGGCGCTGGCTTCCGCTGGCTGGGGTAGCGGACTGTTCAGCAGGGCCAGTTGCTCCAGGCAGCCGGCCTGCCCGGCCAGCAGCTGTTGCATAAGCTGGGTATTGCTCTCCGTGGCCTGTACAAGCTGCCGAAGCAGGTTGGCGTGCTGGCGTAGCTGGGCCGTATGACGGTCCAGAATAGCGGTGGTTTCAGAAAGCAAAGGCTCCAACTGGTCCAGGCGTTCTTCAGGAGTCATAGACAGGACTTGATAGTAAGATTGTAAGGCAATCTACTACTATTCCCTTAGTTTTCGCATATAATAAGGAAATTTCACTATATAATTGTACTAATACTTACTTAGCGACGGTTCTGCTTTTGTGATAGTAGCCGCCGGTAAAGAGTGCCTTATTCCGGCCTGTAAACAGGGTTTTTAGGCTGGCTGATGCCAGATGCTCCAAGCTGCTTCGGCTTGGCGGCAGAGCATGTCGAATCCGTTTTTTATTTGCGCTCCGGCTGCCAGACCGCGGCGCATAAACTCGGTTTCGGCTGGGTTGTACACCAAATCGTGCAGGTAGTGTTGCGGGGTTAAGGCTTCGTAGGGTAGCGGCGGGCACCCGGCTACATCGGGGAAGGTTCCGAGGGGCGTGGCATTGATGATGAGCAGGTGCTCCCGGATAAGTTGGGGTGTCAGGTCGTCGTAGGTGAGGCCCGGCCCCAGCGGATTGCGCGAAACGGTCCAAAAACCAATTGCCAGTTCGCGCAACGCTACTTCTACGGCCTTCGAGGCTCCGCCGCTACCGAGTACCAGCGCCCGCGTTCCGGCCGGCACCGGGTGGGGCAACAGCGCGCGTAGCGAGTCGCGGAAACCGATGTAATCGGTGTTGTGGCCTACCAGCCGGCCATCTTGCCTGAACTCGACGACGTTTACGGCCCCCACCCGCGCCGCCGAAGCGGCCACCTCGTTCAGGAAGGGCCAGATTTGCTCCTTGTACGGAATCGTGACGTTTAGGCCGCGCAGTTGCGGGTGGGCCGCCAGCAGCGCCGGCAGCTCGTGTATCTCGGCCAGTTCGAAGAGCTCGTAGCGGTGGTCGGATAAGCCCAGGCTATGAAACTTCTGGCTGAAATAGGTTTGGGAGAACGAGTGCTTCAGGGAGCGGCCAAGCAATCCGAATTCGGGCATAACACAGAGACAGGTTGGGGCAGTAAGCAACAAAAAAACCGCCGGCTTTCCTTGCGGGGCCGGCGGCTGTGCAGTTTTATTTTGGGTAAATTGGATGAGGCGCTGATGCGAGGCAACGCTTAGGCTACCGGCTTCCGGCGGCTGATGCGCGTTTTGCTGAACTCCCAGACTACCGGCAGCACCGACAGCACAATAATGGCCAGCACTACCAGCGAAAAGTTCTTCTGCACAACCGGAATCAGGCCGAAGAAGTAGCCGGCACTTGTAAGTGAAACCACCCAGACGACTGCGCCCACCACGTTGTAGGACAAAAACTTGGTGTAGTGCATGGTGCCTACACCCGCCACAAACGGCGCAAACGTGCGCACAATGGGAATAAACCGGGCCAGGATGATGGTTTTAGCGCCGTGCTTCTCGTAAAAAGCCTGCGTACGCTCCAGGTGGGTACGCTTCAGAAAACGAGAGTTTTCGCGGAACACCCGCGGCCCCAGATAGTCGCCGATGTGGTAGTTAAGCGTGTCGCCGAGTACGGCAGCTACAATCAGCAGTCCCATTAGCAGCCACACATTAAGGGGCGAGCCGGGCAACGCGGCCGTGGCCCCGGCGGCGAACAGCAGCGAGTCGCCGGGCAAAAAGGGTAGCACCACCACTCCAGTTTCCACGAAAATGATCAGAAACAGGATGGCGTATGTCCAGGTGCCGTAGTCCCGCACAATTTCACCCAGGTGCTTATCGAGGTGAAGAATAAAGTCGATTATCTGCTGCAGGATTTCCATAAGAGGGGGTTGAACCTGCAAAGTAAGCGAGTTGGCAGCAAACGGCCGCCCTTCGCCTCAGTACAATGGCACCAATCAGGCCAGCCGCTGTAAAATGAGCAGGCGGTTGAGCTGCTCCACCTCCATATCCTTCACCGCGAAGCCCAGCCCCTCCAGAAACTCCGGTAGCGGCTGCCCATCGGGCCACAGCTCAGCCGTTACTAATAAGTTGCACAGCGCCCGGCCACCGGGCTGCAACACCCGCCGCAGCTGCTGCCAGAAAGCGGCCTCGCCCAACTCGGGCGGTAGCGTCAGGTCCAGAAACAGATCTACTACAACCAACTCGTAGGTATTGGACGCGGCACCGGGCAGCCAGGCAAACGCATCGGCACACACCAAGTGCAGGTTAGGGCCGGGTTCTACGCCAAACTCCGTAGCGGCTACTTGCAGTACGGCCGGGTCGAGTTCGATGGCCGTAACAGGGCCGGTGCGGCCCTGCTCGTGGCGGAGCAGCGGCAGCACCGAGCCACCGCCCAGACCCAGCACGAGTACCGGCGCGGCCGTGTTGGTTACCGGTACAAAACGCAGCCCATAGCGCAGCACCTGCTGCAGCAGGCCGTAGCTGTAGTTGGCCGTGGCCGTATTCAGCGTTTTGTGTCCGCGCCAGGTGGTAATTTCCAGCCAGCCAGTATGCGCCGAAGGTACCCGACGCGTAAGTGGCATCAGGTAGCTGAGCAGGTGGCGGAAGGTAGCGGGCAGCAGGCGCATCGAAGCTGTGTAGAAAACCGAAAGAACTTCCTGCGTCAGCGGGCATCTGCGGGGCCAAAGCAAGGCGTCTGCGGTGGTAACAACTGCTTTCTGCGCTACTTACTGAGCAGCAATGCGCCAGATTTTACCACCCGCGTCGTCGGCCACCAGCAAAATGCCATTGGGAAGCACCGTTACGCCCACCGGCCGGCCATATACCTCGTTCTTCTCGGCATTGGCAATAAAGCCAGTCAGGAAATCCTCGGGCTTGCCGGTTGGTTTGCCATTCTGGAACGGTACAAATACCACCTTATAGCCCGAAAACTCGGTGCGGTTCCAGGAGCCATGCTGCCCGATAAACGCACCGTTGCGGTAGCGCTCCGGAAACTGCTCGGCCGTATAAAAGGCCAGGCCCAGCGAAGCCGTATGGGCGCCCAGCGGCACGTCGGGCACAAGGGCCTTTTTTACCAGCTCGGGCTTTTCGCCCTTGCGCCGCGGATCAACTTTCTGGCCGAAATAGGAGTAGGGCCAGCCGTAAAAGCCGCCTTCCTGCACGCTGGTCAGGTAGTCGGGTACCAGTTCATCGCCCAACTCGTCGCGCTCATTTACGGCCGTCCAGAGTACGTTGGTGCCCGGAGCCCAGTCCATGCCCACCGGGTTGCGCAGGCCGCTGGCATATATCCGCTCGCCGCTGCCGTCGGGGTTTATTTCGATGATGTTGGCCCGGCGCTCCTCTTCCTTCATGCCGTGCTCACCCACGTTCGAAGCCGAACCCACCGACACATATATTTTACGGCCATCGGGGCTGGCCAGCAGGTTGCGGGTCCAGTGGTTGTTATAGCCGCCGGCCGGCAGGTCCAGTATCTTCGCACCCTGGGCCGTAATCGACGTCTGGCCCTCCTTGTAAGGGTAGCGCCACACGGCATCGGTGTTGGCTACGTAGAAATAGCCGTCGAGCAGCAGCATACCGAAGGGCTGATTGAGGCCTTCCAGAAAGACGGTGCGCACCTCGGGCCGGCCGTTGCTGCGCTCATCGCGCAGCAGCGTAATACGGTTGGCGCTGGTAGGCCGCAACGATTTCGAGGGGTCGAGTTTGAGGGCGGCGGCAACTTCCTCCTTAGGGCCGGTGGGCACCGTGTTAGCCTCGGCCACCAGCACATCGCCATTGGGCAGCACATACATATTGCGCGGGCTTTCGAGGCCGGCCGCGTACTGTGTTACCAGAAACCCGACGGGCACGGTGGGCATGGTTGCCTGAGGCCACTCCACAATCCGGCTGCGCTTGGTAACCGATTTGGTAGCGTAAGGCTCGGGCAGCTCCAGTATATCAGTTTCAGTGGCAACAGTATCAGCCGGTGTAAGAGCAGCGGCTTCGGTTTTTTCCTGTTGGGTAGGGCCACCGCAGGAAGCGGCGAGCAGCAGCGCCGCGGCTGCCAAGAAAGAAGAAATACGCGTCATAGAGGGGTAAGATGGCTGAATAATAGGCGTGCAGGCACGAGTGCGGCCGGTAACAGGCACTTTAACTGAATTGAAGCTTCGGGAGTTGAGCCTGGCATTGGCACCTGCCGCAAGGTTCGGGCCAGCCTGCCATAACCACCAACTCCGTTTCGCGTTGTGCAGAGCAAATGCCCGCATGAACAGCTGTTCAGGCAAGGGCGTTTGCTTTGTACGACGCGAAACGGAGCCGGGTGGTTTCAACCAAACCAATAATTAGCCGCGTGGCATAGAGGTGCCGGGCCGGCCGGGGGCTTTGGGCTCGGGCCGGAACATCTCATCTACCTGGCTCATATCAATGAAGTCGGAGAAGGTGTCGCCGCGCAGCCCCAACCGGATGGTTTCGAGGCTGATAATTTCGTTGGGTGCAATGTTACCCAGGTTTACGTTGGCGCCGAGTAGCTTGATAAACCACACCTGCTGCGCCTTCTGGGGCGCCTCCCAAATAATTTTTTCGAACGGAATCTGGGTCAGAATTTCCTCCACGAGGCCCGAGCGTACCTCGCCGGTGCTGCGGAACAGCCCTACGTTGCCCGCCTCGCGGGCCTCGCCAATTACCTTCACGGCGCCGGCTTCCAGCTCCGTTTTCATCTGCGAAATCCACTTGTAGGGCGGGATAATCTTTTCGGCGTCCTTCGAGCCCACTTCGCTCAGTACCTGCACCTGGCCCGAAAGTGTGCGGATAAATTCCAGCTTTTTGTCGTGGTTGAGGTCGAGCGAACCGTCGGAGACTTCGGCGTACTCCATGCCAAACGTATCGAGCAGGCGCTGGTAGTCGGCGAACTGGTTGCGGATGATGAAGGCCTCAAACAGCGTGCCGCCGAAGTACACCGGAATGCCGGCTTCTTTGTACACGGCCAGCTTGCGCTTGAGGTTGGGCGTAGCATACGAGGTGGCCCAGCCCAGCTTCACAATGTCGGTGTAGCCGGCTCCTACCTCCAGGAAATCCTCCACCTCCCGCACGCTCAGGCCCTTGTCCATTACCATCGTAAAACCTTGTTCGCGGGGCTTGCTGGTGCGCTCGGGCAGCTGGCTGAGGGAGTAGTTCATGTAGTAGGGGCTTTAGCTAGTTGCTGGATGTCAGCGGGGCAAAAGTACGGTTGGATTGGCAAAAGTGAAGGCTGACCTGAAAAGGCAAAGCCGTTGAACGAGGCGGGTAGCTGCGTTCAACGGCTTTATCGGCTGGCTTTTTTTGCCGGGCGCTTATTTCCGGTACTGATCAATCAGGCGGGCTAGCGCCTGTTGCGACTCTAGCTCAGGGAAGTAGTCGAACAGCAACCGGTGCTTGTCGAAATCGAGCGTAAGCGCACTTTCCAGGGTCTGGTAAGCCTCGCGGTAGCGGCCGGCCGCCAGCAGGTAGGCGCATAGCCGGTAGTGCAATTCCGCCTCCACGGGGCTAATTTCAAGGGCCGTGCGCATCAGGTCGATGGCCCCGTCGAAATTGCCCTGCTCATAAAGCAGAATGCTCCAGTTCAGCCAGCCATCCTTGTTGTCGGGGCCGGTTTCGGTGGCTTTCTCGTAGGCCTCCACGGCCGACGTAAGGTTGCCAATCTGGTATTCGGCCGCGGCCAGCGCCAGCCAGTATTCCACGCTCTCATCATACAGCTCCACGGCCTTCCGGAAGAAGTGGATGGCCTCGAAGTATTTCTCCTGTGCCTGCATGATAATGCCGATGCCAAACCACGCCTCGTCCATGGTACCATCAAGGTCGATGGCTTTCTGGTAGAAGCGGCGGGCCAAATCCCACTCGGCCAGCTTCTCGTGGCACTCGCCAATGTTGCACAGTGCTTCGGGCGTAGGCATACCCTCGGCGTGGCTCAGCTCGAACTCGGCAATGGCTGCCCGGTAGCGCTCGATGCTTACGTAGCAACTGGCCAGAAAACCGTGGGCATCATAGTACTGCGCATCAATAAGGATGGCGTATTCGAAGGCGCTGATAGCGGCATCAAAGTGACCGGCCCGGTATTCGGCTTGTCCCAGGTTAAACCAGGCCAGTGCCGAATACGGGTCGTCGTCGGTGAAGCGCCGGAAAAAGTCCAGGTTGCTTTCCAGCCGGCCACTCACTTCCAGGCAGTACAGCAATTCCTGCACGGCCACCTCGTTGTCGGGGCTGAGGCGCAGGCTTTGCTTGTAGTACTTGGCGGCGCTTTTGTATTTCTGCCAGCTTTGGTAGGCCAGGCCGAGGTTAAAGAAAATATCGTCGCGGTCCTCCGTGCTTTCCAACGCTTTCAGAAAGAAAGCCACCGCTTCGGCAAATTCACCTTTCTGGGTGGCGATAATGCCGCGGGTAACGGCCACATCAGGGTTAGTAGGGTCGAGGTGGGCCACGTCCTCAATCTGGGTGCTGGCGGCGGCGTACTCGCCCTTCATGGCCAGCACCTGCGAGCGGTCAATCAGCAGTTCGGTGCTGAACGGGTACTGGGTTATAGCGGCCTCGCAGGCCTGTAGGGCGCGGTCGTACTGGGTGTTGGAGGTATAGTGGTCGATGATGTTCTCAAAATCGGCCAGGTCGAAAAATACGGGCTCGTTGCGGTCTACCATGTCCTCAAAACGGCGCACGGTAGCCAGCACTTCCTCCCGGTCTTCAAAGTTTTCGTTCATTCTCATGCGTCAGCTAACAACACGAACCCGCCAAAAAGGCAGGTTTCGCGGGGTGGGCAGGGGCTATTTCAAACCTGAAACATCCTTACCCTGAATATACAACAACCGCACCACTGGGCAGCAGCAACCAAAGCAGTGCTGCTGTTCTGCCGCTTCGCTATTTCAGCAGTTGCTGGCAGCACCAGCGGATGGTTTCCGGCAAAGGTCGGAAGCCGCGGCCCAACTCCTGGCAGATTTTATCGGCTTGATAGGACAGCGGCCGCCGGCCGGCGCGGGCCGTGTCTTTGGTGATGAGCGGGCGCGCCCCGGTAAGCAGGGAACGAACATGCTCGAGCCGCCAGATAGTTTCGGCGGCCCAGCCTGGTACGGCCACGCTGGGCGGGCGCTTATCGAAGCCGGCCGCCATCAGGCCCAGTACCTCGGCCAGCGGCCAGCGCCCGGCGTTCAGTATATACCGTTCGCCGCTGCGGTTGGTATCGAGGGTGAGCTGCGTCAGCATCTGGGCCACGTCGCGCACATCCACCAGGTTGAGGCTGGAAGGTGTGTAGAAGCGGTGCTCGTTGTAGGCGTAGCGAAAGAGGCGGGTACTGCTGCGGTGCCAGTCGGCGGGGCCCAGTACCACCGAGGGGTTCACCACTACCGCCCGCAACCCCTCCGACACTCCCCGCCACACCTCCAGCTCGGCTAAGTACTTGGACGTGGCGTAGGCGCTGTGCTCGGCTCCTAAATCCCATTGGCCCTGCTCATCGATGCGCAGCGGCTCGGTGGTAGCCAACTCGCGCTGGGCTGCCGCCGCCCCGCCGCCCAGCGCCGCCACCGACGATACGTAGCCCAGCCGGATGCCGGGGCACTCTAAGCAGGCATCCACTACATTAGCCGTCCCCTCCACGTTCACCCGCAGCAGATCCTCTTCATCCTGCGGGGCATACGATACCAGCCCGGCACAGTGAAAGACATGTGTTATCCCCTCTAGTGCTGTTCGCAGACCCAGACCGTCGCGCAGGTCGCCTGGCACCCACTCTACCGCCTGTGCACCAGCTACTATTGGCGGCGTCTGGCCCCGGTAAATCGCGCGTACCGGTAAGCCCCGCCGCCCCAGTTCTGCCAGCAGAAAGCTGCCTATCAACCCTGTTCCGCCGGTTACCAGAATCATGTTACGATTTGTGAGTTGCCGTATGGTTATCAGCGTACTGTTTGGGTTAGATACAACCTACCCTACAATAGCTTACAGCGTGTTGTTCAGCAGCGGCAGGGCCAGGGCTTTGGCCAGATAAGGTGCGGCCAGCGTTTTAGCTCGCAGCGTGTCCAAGTGCTTGGTATGGTGGGTGTCAGTGCCCAGCAAGTCCACTAAGCCACCGTCAATCAGCTTCTCCGCTACGCGCTTGGCCCCACCCGAATAATAGCCGGCCAATGAGTTGAGGTTGACCTGAAGCATAACCCCCTGTTCGCGCAGGCGCTCCAACTCCTCAAAGCGGCCATACAGGTAGGTGTAGCGTTCCGGATGTGCCAGCACTGGTTGGTAGCCAGCTGCCTGCATATTGAAAATGCTTTCGTGCAGGTTGAAAGGCTCGTTGATATACGATGTTTCAAATAGCAGCAGCCGCCGCGCGCCTCCAAACGTCAGCAGCGGCTCCGCCTGCTCCAGCCGCCGCCCAAAATGCTCATCGAGGTAGTACTCGGCGGCGCAGTCCAATTCCAGGCCTGTGATACCCACCTTAGCGGCCGCCACTTGCAGCGCCGCCAAGGCTCCGCGGATACCTTCCGGCGTGTTGCGGTAAAAGTCCCCCATGACATGGGGCGTCATAATCAGCTTGCGGTAGCCGAAGGCCTGCAGTTGGCGTAACAATTCGAGTGACTGTTCCGGCGTCTCAGCTCCGTCATCGAGACCCGGTAGAAGGTGCGAGTGCATGTCGACCTCCAACGTGGCTAACGACGCAACCTCGGCAGGCCGTACCGACTCCCTAAACAGCTTACTGAAAAATGACATAAGCGGCGACTTAATCAGGATACCCGCTTCCGCAGCCGGTTTAGCAGGCCGCCTTTAGGCGTATTATCCTCATCATAGTATCCCTGCCCATAGCCATAGCCATAACCATAGCCATAACCGCTAGTGGTTTTAGCGTCGTTTAGAATGGTCGTTAGCTTCGTAAAGCCATTGGTCCGAATGAGTTTGTTGATATTTTTAAGGAAGGATTTCTTGGAATAGTTAGCCCGGACAACATAAATCGGTACGTCGGCTTTTCGCATGATCAGAATACCATCTGTTACAAGCCCTACAGGGGGAGTGTCAATGATGATAACATCATAATGTTGCTGTAAATCAGCAATCAGAGGGTCAAACATGTCGCTCAGAATCAGTTCTGAGGGGTTAGGCGGGGTAGGTCCGGCCGATATAAAGTCTAGGGTCGGGATATTGGTGTGCTGCACACATTCCTGCCATGTGTGTTTCTCGATAAGAATTGTGCTGATGCCCTTCACATTCTCCGCATCGAAGGCCAGATTCACTTTCGGTTTGCGCATGTCGAGGTCGAGAACGACGACCCGCTGGTCAGAGGCGGCAATAATGCCGGCCAAGTTAACGGCCACAAACGTCTTACCCTCACCACTAATAGTTGAAGTCACTGAAATAAGGCGCTTCTTTCTGGAAGAAGCAACGAATTCCAAATTGGTTCGGATGGAACGGATAGCCTCCGATATTGCTGACTTCGGGTTGCGGTCGACTACCAGCTTCGACACAGCCATCTTCTCTTTATCGTAGGTCGGAATCACGCCCAGTACTGGGGCGTGCGTATTGCGCTCCAGCTCACGGATGTTGGTAACGGTGTTGTGCAACAGGTAGCGAACAGCAATTAGCCCTATTCCCAGCACAATACCCGCCGCCAGGCCAATGGCATATATCATCACCTTGACGGGTGAAATAGGAACGGCAGGAGAAGCAGGAGAAAGGATCTGAAAGTCAGCGGTAGCGCCCGCCATGGAAATGCCAAACTCGATCCGCTTATCCAGCATCATCAAGTTGTACTTTTCATACAGTTCTAGAGGGCGTTGCAGACGGGCCTGCTCTGTGTACTTATCTGGCAAGCTGCGTAGTTCAGACTCCAGTTCGGCTCTTTTGCCTAATAGCTTAGCTTCCTGCGTCTTGAGTATTTGCTGGTTTTTGCGCAGAAGTTGCCGCACTATCTTTTTGATATTGGCAATGTTCTGCTCTTTCGTCTGCATAGCTAATGTAGCACCCGGCTGATAGGATAGCAACGCCCGCTTGAGGTCTAGTTGAGCATCACTCAGTTCGGTGATACGCTGCACTAGTTGGCCATCCTTTACGTCGGCTAAAGCCGGAATACTTTGCATTACGTCTCCATCGGCACGGGTCGTTAATTGCTCCCGATCCAGTAGCTGGCCTACTTCACTCATCATCTCGCTTTGCTCCTGCAATTTGGCTCGCTCCTCTTCCAACGTTTGGAGAAGACCCGTCAACTGCCCTACTTCCCCCTTCACGTCGTAGGAGCCCGTGCGCTTCACAAAGGCTTCCATATTCTCCTCAGCTTGGCTGAGGCTTTGGTTGTTGCTACCCAGTTGCTCGTTAATATAGCGTAATGCCCGGGCAGCCTGCTCACGTTTCTGAGTCAGTTTCTCCTCCAGATATACTGCATCCACGGCATTCACAATGTCGCGGGCTTTTGCAGGGTTATGATCAGTAAATGAGATGCTTATAGTGTTGGCATCTAAGTTTACAATATCAACCAGCAGGTTAGTGTTGAAGTAGGCGCTTAGAGCGCCGGGGCTATTAATAAGGAACGAATATTCTCCATCAAGCGCCGCCGAGCTATATTCTTTTGTTTGACGTATTGTCAACCGAAAGCCAGCCGCTGTAAAAGGTTGGCCAAACGTGTGCTGTTGCTCGGTGCCTCCCAGGTTTTCAGGCAGGATTAGCTCAAATGTGGTAGGGGAGAGAAACCGCAAAGCAATCTTCTGATCGAAAGCAGCATTATCTGTCGCCTCATAACTCACTTCAAAGGGCGAAGACCCATAGATTTCGGTTTCCAAGACCGTGCCTTGGACGTAATAATTAACATCGAGGGCCAGCGAGTCGTTGAGCCGACTGTAAATAATGTCAGATTTAATGAGCTCAACTTCACCTGATAGCTTAGTCAAGCTTTGCTTCTGCTCTACGGCCCCTCCCAAACCACCAAGACCTAATACGCCGGCCTCAGTTTTCTCATCAATCTTCAGCGTGGAAGAGGATTTATAGAGCGGGGGCGTGTAGCGCAAAAACAACCAGGCCGCCGTGAGTCCCAGCGCAATAAGTAATAGTATCCAAGGCAGGCTTCTACGAGCTACAGTTAGTAAAGTGGTCAGGTCCAACCCACCACCATCGTCTTGCTCTTCCGTGGATTCGCCGCCGCCGGCCTGACGGATGAGCTCTTCCAGTTCCGCGTCTTCTTTTACTGCCATTCAGGTAATCAATGAGAAAGCGTTCGGCTAGTTGCCGTTGCTGCCAAGTCGCGAAATAAGGTAAATGGTGCTAACAACCCCTGCAATGCTTGCAATCAAGCTAAACAAAGGTGTTGCATCCTGCAATCCTTCGTAAAAGGGTCGCCGGATAGGCTCAACATATATAATATCATTGGGTTCCACTTGCAGATTCGCCCGACGCATGCCGTCAATCGTTGTCAGATCAATAACTTGCACCTGTGGGTTTTTCAAGCTGCCTCGAATCAGACGAATGTTGTCGGCGCGACCAGCGCGGCCGGAAGCAGTAGTACCTACAAAAGCGCCATCGATACCCCCAGCCATAGCTAGCACTTCCAGCAGGTTCATGTTGTCGTTGAACATCTGGATAACCTGCCCGGAGCCACCTGAAGCGGCACCGAGTACGACGATACGGTTGTTGGATACCCGGGTCGTTACAAACACTCCTTTATAGAACTCAGTGTATTTAGTTTGCAACAGGCTGTCGGCCTGTAATAAAGTCAGGCCTTCTAGGCGCTGATAGCCTACCATTGGCAAGCGTACAACACCGTCATGCTGTACTAAAAATTGGTTGCTATTCTGGTTCTGCTGGTTCTGCTGCTGCTGTTGCCCTCCCTGCCGGCCTCCAAAAGCAGATTGTGGTCGGCTAGAGCCAGTACTACCTATACCTCCTATACCGCCTGCACCCATCATGTTGCCAAATTGCAACTCCCCGTTAGGATCGAGGATTCGTTCGCCTTCGTTGGTATACACCCGAACTTCTAGGTAGTCGTTGGGTTGGATAATGTAGTTGCGCTCGGCCCTGTTTACCACATCACGCAACTTCGCCGTATCAAGACGCCCCTCCCCATCGGCTCGAAATAAAATATTCTGTTGATGTACACGGGCAGCGGAGCAGGAGCCCAGTAGTAGTACTGCCGGGGAGCACAGCAGCCACAGGCCGAAGAAGCGGCGAAGGAACAATTTAGGCATGCAGACCGACTCAGGCCGGATTCAGATGGAAAAAACTAAAGCGAAGTACGCTAGTCCCAGTTGGAAGGTAGTTGCTTAAGAACCATCAAAGAAACCGAATAAACTGGGCCTATCAAAATTGGAAGCTCCGCCGGCCTGAATCCTGCACTGGTAGAGCCGGGTGTAAAATCGTACTTTTGCGAACCCAAAGTTGGACTTCGCTGGTTGTAGCATTCCCGTCCAACTACTTTCAACTATCCCACCACCACCCCACCCTTACGTATGGAACTGGTAGCTACCGAAAACCAAACCATGATTGCCCAGATGGTGCGCGACTTTGGCGCCCAGCACATCAAGCCCCGCATGATGGAGTGGGATGAGTCGCAGGAGTTTCCAAAAGAAGTATTTCATAAACTCGGTGAATTGGGCTTGATGGGCGTACTCGTGCCCCAGGAGTACGGTGGGGCCGGATTCGGTTATGTGGAGTACGTGACGGCCATTGCTGAACTATCGAAGATTGACGGTAGCATTGGTCTGAGCATGGCCGCGCACAACTCGCTTTGCACTGGCCACATTCTGCAGCATGCCTCCGAGGAGCAAAAGCATAAGTATTTGCCTAAGCTGGCTTCTGGCGAGTGGATTGGTGCTTGGGGCTTGACTGAGCCCAACACTGGTTCCGACGCCGGCAATATGCGCACCGTGGCCATTGAGGATGGCGACCATTACGTGCTCAACGGAGCCAAAAACTTTATTACCCACGGCAAAACCGGCAACGTAGCCGTGGTAATTGCCCGCACCGGCGAAGTGGGAGACTCCCGGGCCATGACAGCTTTTATTATCGAGCGTGGTACGCCCGGTTTTGCAGCGGGCCGCAAGGAGGACAAGCTCGGCATGCGGGCTTCGGAAACCACTGAGTTGATCTTCACGGATTGCCGGGTGCCTAAAGAAAACGTGATTGGCAAAGTGGGCGACGGCTTCGTGCAGGCACTGAAAGTGCTCGACGGCGGCCGCATCAGCATTGCCGCTCTGAGCCTGGGTATTGCCCAAGGAGCTTATGAGGCCGCACTGCAATACTCCAAGGAACGCCATCAGTTCAACCAGCCCATCAGCAACTTCCAAGGTATCAGCTTCAAATTGGCTGATATGGCCACCGAAATTGAAGCGGCTTCGCTGCTAACCTACCGGGCGGCTGATATGAAGGACCGTGGCCTGAACGTAAATCTGGAGTCGGCTATGGCTAAGCTTTATGCTTCTGAGGTGAGCGTGCGCGTGGCCAACGAAGGCGTGCAGATTTTCGGCGGCTACGGCTATACCAAGGACTACCCGGCCGAGAAGTACTACCGCGACGCTAAGCTTTGCACCATCGGCGAAGGCACTTCCGAGATTCAGAAGCTCGTTATCGCCCGGGCCATCCTCAAATAAAGCATAGATGTTGCAGATGAAACGGATACCGCAGATTCGTTTTGGATGCTGTGAACCAGATTTCTGCTGAATATTCAGAACGAATCTGCGGTATCCTTTTCATCTGTAAAATCTGTGATGTATCTTTGCGGCCCTTCATAGTTGATTTTTCAAGTTCACTGCTGATATGCTCATCGTCCAAATCAAAGAAAACGAGTCGGTTGACCGCGCGCTCAAGCGCTTCAAGAAGAAATTCGAGCGCACCGGCGTTCTGAAAGAACTGCGTCGTCGCACTTTTTTCCAGAAGCCCTCCATCACCAACCGCAAGCAGAAGCAGAAGGCCATCTACAAGCTTTCTACTTACGGTCCTGATGCAGACCCCAAATAAAGATTTGGTTGCAGCCTAGCTGCTGACTTAGTTGAGAAACCCGTCTGATTCGCGCTTTGAGCGAATCAGACGGGTTTCTTGCGTTTTGGCCGGTAGGTTTGTTTGCTTGGTTGAATTGCCTACATTGGCTGTCCAGCCATTAGTTGCTGCTTAATTATGGAGTTGTTTTTTGATTATCTGCGCTTCGAGAAGCGGTACAGCCCGCATACGGTTGTGTCGTACCAAACGGACCTGCGGCAGTTCAGCGAATTCCTTGCGGCCACTTACGAGCTTCATAACCCAGCACAAGCCGACCACACCTTGATCCGCTCCTGGGTGGTGCAACTCATGCAGCAGCAACTCGACGCGCGTACCGTGAATCGTAAAATTGCCTGCCTGCGCTCCTACTACAGCTATTTGTTGCGTACCGGAGCGGTGGTCAAAAATCCGATGCTACGCATCACCTCGCCCAAAACAGCCAAGAAGCTGCCCGACTTTGTGCCCGAGGAGAGCCTTAACAACCTTCTGAACTCCTTCGAGTTTCCAGATACCTTCGCCGGGGCCCGCGACCAGTTGATTCTGGAACTACTGTATGGCACCGGTATGCGCCTTTCAGAGCTACTGGGCATTCGGCTGGCCGACTTGAGCTTGGCTGGCAGCACCGTGCGCGTAACGGGTAAGGGCAATAAGCAGCGTATTGTGCCGCTCAACCCCGGTTTGGTGCGGGTGTTGGAACAATATATAGCCCGGCAACGGCGCGAGTTCGACAGTAGCGGCAACGCCACGGGGCCACTTCTCGTTACAGACAAAGGCGAGCCGCTGTACGAAAAGTTGGTTTATCGCACCGTGAAGCATTATCTGAGTCAGATAACTACGGCTTCGGGCCAGCAGCATCCGCATGTGCTCCGCCACTCCTTTGCCACGCATCTGCTGGGCAAAGGAGCTGATTTGAATGCCATTAAAGAATTGCTTGGGCACGCCAACCTGGCCGCTACGCAGGTATACACCCACCTGAGTATCGACCGGTTGAAGTCCGTTTTCGAAAAGGCCCATCCCAAGGCCTGATTGCTTTATTGTTTACCCTTAACCCCCTAGTCGATGAAAGTACAGATCAACTCGGTGCATTTTGACGCCGGCCAGCCCCTGCTCGATTTCATCCAGCAACGCCTCAACAAGCTCGAAACCTTCTTCGACCGTATAACCGAGGGTGAGGTTATCCTCAAAGTGAATAACAAAGACGGCATTGCCAACAAAACGGTAGAATTCAAACTGATGGTGCCCGGCAATACTCTGTTCTGCGAAGAAGACGCGCCTACTTTTGAGGCGGCTACCGACGCCTGCTACGAGGCCATGCGCCGCCAGTTGGTAAAGCACAAAGAGAAGCTGGTGAATTACTAGGTTTTTAAGCTGCAAGCGTTCAGCTATAAGCGACAAGATTTTCGTTCACAGAAAAGCCCCGTCTGACTATTCAGACGGGGCTTTTCTGTAAGGTTACAAGGAGGTCAACTACTGCTTACCTACACGAAAGCTTGCTACTTGTAGCTGGAGGCTTGCAGTTCTTATAAAGAAAACTCCGCCTTAATCCGGTCCACGTAGTCGAGCTTCTCCCAGGTAAAGGTTTCGACGGTTTTGGTGCTGCCATCGGGCATGCTCACCTGCTTGGTGCCGGCGTCGCGGCCCATGTGGCCATAGGCGGCCGACTCAGCAAAGATGGGGTTCTGTAGGCCCAGGCGCTGTACAATGGAATAGGGGCGCAGGTCGAAAATGTTCTGCACTTTCCGGGCAATCTGGCCGTCGGTGAGCTTTTCGCCGTTGCCGTTGCTGGCCTGGGTGGTGCCGTAGGTGGTTACAAACACACCCACCGGCTCGGCTACGCCAATGGCGTAGGCTACCTGCACCAACACCTGGTCGGCCACGCCGGCCGCCACCAGGTTTTTGGCAATGTGGCGGGCTGCGTAAGCTGCCGAACGGTCGACTTTGCTCGAATCTTTGCCCGAGAAGGCACCACCGCCGTGGGCTCCTTTGCCGCCGTAGGTGTCCACAATAATCTTGCGGCCCGTCAGGCCCGAGTCGCCGTGGGGGCCACCGATGACGAACTTGCCCGTGGGGTTGATGTGGTAGGTGATACCGTCAGTAAACAGGGCCTGGGTGTTGGCGTCGAGTTGGGCCTTCACGCGGGGAATAAGGATGGTTTTGATATCCTGCTCGATGCGGCGCAACATGGTGGCCTCGTCGGCGTCGAACTCATCGTGCTGGGTGCTGACGACGATGGTTTCGATGGCTTCGGGCGTGTTGTCGTCGGCGTAGCGAATGGTGACCTGGCTTTTGGCATCGGGGCGCAGGTAAGTCATTTCGCGGCCTTCCTTGCGCAGTGCCGATAGCTCGCGCAGCAGCCGGTGCGACAGGTCGAGGCCCAGCGGCATGTAGTTAGCCGTTTCGTTGGTCGCGTAGCCGAACATCATGCCCTGGTCGCCGGCACCCTGCTCTTCGGCCGTAGCGCGTACCACGCCCTGGTTGATGTCGGGCGACTGCTCATGCAGGCGGTTCATCACCTCGCAGGTATCGGCATTGAACAGGTACTCGGGCTTATGGTAGCCGATGCGGCGGATAACCTCGCGGATAATAGGCTCGGCATCCACATGGGCAGTCGACTTTATTTCGCCGGCCACGAGGGCAAAATCAGTGGTTACGAGCGTTTCGCAGGCCACTTTGGCGGTGGGGTCCTGGCGCAGGTATTCGTCGAGGATAGCGTCGGAAATCTGGTCGGCTACTTTATCCGGGTGGCCTTCCGAAACGGACTCGGAAGTGAACAGGTAGGGCATCAGCTAAGAAGGGTAGAAGTACGCGAGAGGCCGGTAGCCCCTGCCCCGTACTGGCAAAGGGCCAGGCAGGGCCGCAAAGCTACAAGATTTCCGGCGGTTGGCTTACTCAGAAACATGCTGGGAGCAGTCTGCGTAGCGCCAACATAAACCGTAAGGCTGCATTTGCGTTTCAAGCCCTTAACAGTCCGTCCCTTTTTTGGTTTTCCCATCTCTCCGATGAAAAAGTACTTTACCCCACTGCTGCTTTTGCCGCTACTGCCCCTGTCTGAAGTGCAGGCCCAGCGCGCCCCTTCGCCCTACCGCACCCGCTTTGCCGTCGATGCGCCTGTTACGGCGGGCTTGGGGGCACTGAGCGGCGTGGGACTGCTGCTGATTTCTAAAAAGGACGGACTGAACAACTCGCAGCTGGCGGCCCTCAATAAGCAGGATGTACCGAAGTTTGACCGGTTTGCGGCCGGAAATTTCAGCACCAGCGCTCAAACAGCCAGCGACTTGATCGTGTATCCGTCGTTGCTGCTGGCACCCGGGCTATTGGCCCTCGACAGCGACGTGCGGGGCCGCTACGGGCAGGTATTGGGATTGTATCTGCAAACTATGCTGGCCTCCAACGCCACTTTCACGCTTACTGCCGGCAATGTGTACCGCTACCGTCCGTTCCTGTATGGCTCCGAAGGGGGCGGCAAGCGTAACAGTCATATCTCCACCAACTCGTTTTTTGCCGGCCATACAGCCAACACGGCGGCAGCTACGTTCTTCGCCGCCAAAGTATACCACGATTTCAACCCCGGCTCGGCAGCCCGCCCTTTTGTGTGGGGCACGGCGGCACTGCTGCCTGCGGCTACGGGCTACTTCCGACTCAAGGCCGGCAAGCACTTCCTCTCCGACAACATTTTGGGCTACACGGTAGGCGCGGCGGTGGGCATTTTGGTGCCACAACTGCACAAAACCACCAGCCGTACCGGCCTCTCAGTGTATCCGGTGCAGGGCGTTAACATAAACGGCTACGCTTACTCGGGGCTGGGTTTCATAAAGCAGCTGTAGCCCCGCAGCGGTTCGGCTGATTGATGAAGTGATAAAGCCAGAACCGGCGACAGGCTTAGCCTGCCGCCGGTTCTGGCTTTATAAAGTGTGCGTGCCGCCGACGCTACTGCCCACCGGCTCCGCTACCGGCGGCTGGGGCAGGCTTCAGGTTTGCCTCGAACAGCTTGAGGATGCGGCGGTACTCATCCGTCCACGACGAAGGCTCGGTGAAGCCGTGGTTTTCGACCGGGTACACGGCCAGCTCCCAGTTCTCCTTTTTCAACTCGATGAGGCGCTGGGTGAGGCGCACGATGTCCTGGAAGTGCACGTTGGTATCGACCATGCCGTGGCACATGAGCAGGTGGCCTTTGAGGCCGGCGGCGTAGTTGATGGGCGAGGAGCGGGCGTAGGCGATGGAGTCGTTGAAAGGCTCGTTGAGGATGTTGCCGGTGTAGCCGTGGTTGTAGTGGGCCCAGTCGGTAACCGAGCGCAGAGCCGCGCCGGCCTGGAATACCTCGGGCTGGGTGAACATAGCCATCAGCGTAATAAAACCGCCATAGGAGCCACCGTAGATGCCGATGCGCTGGGGGCTGACGCCGTATTTTTCGGCTAGCAGCTTGGCCCCGTCTACCTGGTCGGTGAGGTCCTTGCCGCCCATGTAGCGGTAGATGCCCGTGCGCACGTCGCGGCCGTAGCCGGCCGAGCCCCGGTAGTCGATGTCGAGCACCGTGTAGCCTTTATCCACCAGCAAATTGTGGAACATGTACTCGCGGGAGTAGCTGCTCCACCACTTGTGCGCGTTCTGGAGGTAGCCGGCACCATGCACGAAAATTACGGCCGGACCCTGCGCCTGCGGATTGGCGGGGCGGTAGAGACGGGCGTACACGCCGGCTCCGTCGCGGGCCTTGTACTCGATTACCTCGGGCTGGCGCCAAGCGTAGCTCTCGAACTCGGGCGTGGTGGAGTGGGTAAGGGCGCGCATGTTGGCCCCCGGCTTGTTGGGCATCGTGTACAGTTCCCAGGGTTTGTTGCTGGTGCTGTAGCGTAGGGCCCAGGTTTTCTCATCGGGCGAAAGCGAGGCTTCGTCGTAGCCGCCGGGCTGGGTGGTGAGCTGCACGAGCGCGCCGCCGCTTACCGGCATGCGGTAGAGGTGCTGCTCGCCGGGGTGGTTCTTGTTGGCCAGCAGGTACCACGTTTTGCCGTCGCGGCTGAGCTGGGTTTTCTGGATTTCAAATTTTCCGCTGGTCAGGGCTTTCTTCTGGCCGCTTGCCATGTCGTAGGTGTAGAGGTGCGAGTAGCCGGTGGCTTCGCTCTGGAACCAGAGCTGGTGCGAGCCGGGCAGCCAGCCCACGTTGCCTTCGCCGTAGCCAATGCCAGGTCCGTTAATCCAGGCGTCGTCGTGCTGGCGGTCAAGCAGCGTTATTTTTTGGGTGGCCGGGTCGAGGCCCACCAGCCAACGGTCCTTGTTATCGGCGCTCCGGATGACGAGGAAGGCGTGGCGGCCATCATCCGACCAGAACGGGCCGTAGGGAGCCACCCGCCGCAATTCGGCGGCCGACTTAGCGGTTTTGGCTGTTTTAGCCGCCTTCGCCGAATCGGCGGGCATGGGGGCTTTGGCTTTCAGCTGGTACTCCTTGCGGTAGGCGGGCTGCTCGTCGAGGCCCTGCAGCTCGGTGTAGCCCAGTACAAAGGTGGTGTCGCGGCCCACGTCGTAGAGACCCAGCTGCAACGCCGTTTGCGCCGCGCCTACTTTGGTGCGGGTATTAATGTCCTCGGTGAAGCCCGAAGCGGTTACGAAATCGGGTACCAGGGCCACCTTGGCAGTTGGCGGCTCCTGGGCCAACGTGTAGGTTACATAACGGCCGTCGGGCGAGAGGCGCAGGTTGCGCACCGTTTGGGTACCGAGCCAGATGGCCTTGGGCCGGAGCTTGGCCAGCGCCTTCTGCTGCCGTTGCCGGGCCTTGGCGTCCTGCTCCTTCTCGCGCAACACATCAAACAGTGCCAACTGCTGGGCCTTCAGGTACTGTTCGCTTTTGTCGGTGGAGGCGCCGGCAGGGCGGTTGCCCTTGCGGAAGTCGGTGCGCTGCACGGTTTCGCCGGTAGCGGGGTCCCAGGTGAACAGGTTGCCGCCGCGGCTGTAGCTGATGGCCTGGTCCTGCAGGGCGAAGTGCGGGTCAGTTTCCTGCTCGGCGGTGTTGGTTACGCGCCGGATGCGCTGGGTTTTGAGGTCGAGCAGGTAAATGTCGCCGGCCTTTTCGTAGAGCTTGCGCTGGTAGCGCCGGTCATACTCACCCTCGGCTGCCGGTAGTCCTACCTGCTCGCGCAGGCTCACCTTGCGAGCCGTGCCGCCACCCGGCGCAATGCGGTAGAGCGAATCGCGGCGGGCCTTCTCGGGGTTCCAGTTGAAATAGATGGATTTGCCGTCGTCGGCCCAGGAAACGTTGCTGGGCGAAGTGCCCAGCCACTGGGCCTGGTCGCGCATTATTTTTTCGACGGTGAGTGGGGCCAGCTGTTGGGCCTGGGCCGGGCCGGCCAGCAGCAGCGCCGCCAGGGGCAGCAGGTAACGGTGGGTCATGGGCAGGAATTTCGTTTCGGAAGATAAGGGACGCGGCCGGTACGCGGGGCGTTGCGCCGTAGAACAGCTGTAAAGCGAAGCTTCCGCTTCGCGGGGCGTTGAACGATGTCGTTTGGCAGTCAGCAACGATGCGCGAAGCTGGGGCTTCGCGCTACAAGCCGTTCAGCTCTGCCTGCAGGTTGCGCCGCGCCGCCACCCCGAACCGCTGCTCAAACGCGGTGGTGCGGTACAGAACCGGGGCGGCCAGCAGCTGCTCCAGCACCTTGCGGCGGCCCCGGCGGTACAGCACGGCAGGCACCAGGCGGTATTCCTGCCGAATCTGGCGGGCGTATTCGGCGTAATCGGCTGGCTCGGCACCGAGTACCCGCAGGTCGGCATCGAGGAAGAAATCCAGGTCGGGGGCCGGGGCGTGGGCGGCGGTGTGGCGGGCGGTGCACTCGATGAGATAGGCCACCCGCGCCTGCCGCTCAGCGCTGAGCCTGGAGTGCGCCAGAAACTGCCGGGCCAGTTCGGCGCTACGGGCCTCGTTCTCGGCCGACAGATAGTTGTACACCGCATCGTGAAACCAGACGGCCAGCTCCACTACCGGCCGGTCTTCCACCTGCCCGGCGTACTCCTCCACGGTGTTCAGTAGGGTTTGCACGTGGCGCAGGGTATGGTAGTGGCGGCCGGAGCCGGAGTAGGCGGCCACAAGTTGCGCGTACATCTGGGCGCTTCGGGCCGCGTCGGGCATTAGCGGACTTACCAGGGAGTTCCAGCGGGTTTGCATGAGGAAGTAGCATGTAGCGCGATGCTCCAGCTTCGCGCATCGTCGAACAGAATCGTAGCAACGTCAGCAACGACCCGCGAAGCTGGAGCTTCGCGTTACAGCCTAATTCCCGGTGGGCACGCCGTAGGGGTTGGCTTTCTTGATTTCCAGGAACCGCTCGGGAGTAGGCAAATCCTGAAAGCCGAAGCGGCGGTAGAGGCTGTGCGCGTCGAGGGTAGCCAGCATGAAGCGGCGCACGCCCTGCAAATCGGGGTGGGCCATGATGGTTTCCACGAGCTGCTTGCCCAGGCCCTGGCCCTGGTATTCGGGCAGCACGAATACGTCGCAGAGCCAGGCAAATGTGGCCCGGTCGGTAATTACCCGGGCGAAGGCTGCCTGACGGCCATCGGGGGCGTAGAGGCCGAAGTTCAGCGAGTTGGCAATGGCCCGCTCCAGGGTTTCGAGCGGCATACCCAGCCCCCAGTACGAGTGCTGGCTGAGATACTGGTGAATCAGGGGCACATCAAGGCGGGCGGGGTCGGGGCTGACAGTGAACATGGACGGCGGGAGTTGAAGAGCAGCGGCAAGAACGGCAGCTTACGGCAGACGCGAAAGTCGGGACCCGCGAGTCGGTCGTTTTTGCTACCTTATGCATCTTCTCTCCGACCACCCAACAGCCTCGCTATGAATCGTTTTTGCACCTCGTTATCGGCCCTGCTACTGGCCACCGCGCCTCTGGCGGCCCAAACGCCGCTGCCGGCCCTCACCACCTTCCCGGTCGGTGCCACCACCATTACTGTTTCGGCCCTGGCCACCGGCCTGACGGTGCCGTGGGAGCTGGTCTGGGGGCCCGATAATTTCATCTGGATGACCGAGCGCGGCGGCCGCATCAGCCGGGTAAACCCCGCCACCGGCACAGTTTCGCCGCTCATTACGCTTTCCGATGTGTCCACGTCGTCGGAGGGCGGGCTGCTGGGCATGGCGCTGCATCCCGATTTTGCCACGGCGCCTTTCGTGTACGTGGTGTACAATTACACTGAAAACGGGGTCTACCTCGAAAAGCTGGTGCGCCTGACGTACGCCAACGGCACACTAAGCGCCCCGCTGGTGCTGCTGGGCAACATTCCGGCCACCAGCACCCACAGCGGCTCGCGCCTGCTCATTCTGCCCGACCGCACGCTGCTCATGAGCACCGGCGACGCCCAGCAGCTACCCCAGGCCCAGAATTCGGCCTCGCTCAACGGCAAAATTCTGCGCCTCAACCTCGATGGCAGCGTGCCCGCCAACAACCCCATTTCCGGGAGCCTTACCTACACGCTGGGCCACCGCAACCCCCAGGGCCTGGCGCTGGGGCCCGGTAACCGCATTTACAGCTCGGAGCATGGGGCCAACAGCGACGACGAGCTGAACCTGATTGAGCCCGGCCGCAACTACGGCTGGCCCACCGTGGAAGGCTTTTGCGACCAAACCACCGAGCTGGCCTTCTGCACCCAGAACAACGTGCGCGAACCCCTCACGGCCTGGACGCCCACGCTGGCCGTGGCGGGCCTTGCGTACTACACGTCGCCCGCCATTCCGGGCTGGCAGAACCGTTTGCTGCTGGTTTCGCTCAAAGCTGCCCGCCTCACCGACCTGGTCCTTAACGCTACCGGCAACGCCATCACTACCCGCACCGACTACCTCACTGGCTTCGGCCGGCTGCGGGCCATCTGCGTGTCTCCGCAGGGGAAAGTGTACGTGGCCACCAGCAACCGCGACGGACGTGGCAACCCCGCCGCCACCGACGACCGGATACTGGTGCTCGAAAACCGCGACTTCGTGGTAACAACCACTACGGCTCCTGCAGCCGCCCGCCTGCGCCTCTGGCCCAACCCCGCCCGCCACACTTTCACGCTGGAGCGCCCCGCGCTGGCTACCGGCGCCATCAGCATCAGCGACGCGCTAGGCCGCCAAGTGCAAACCGCACGTTTTGCGGCCGGCCAAAGTCAGCTCACACTTTCGGTTGAGGGTCTGAAGCCGGGCGTGTATCTAGTGCAGAACGGCGGCCGTACGCAGCGGCTGGTAGTGGAATAAGGTAGTAGTATCTCGCCTCACTCCATCTCCTTTTTCGGAGAAGGTGGCTGTGGGGGAGACATAGCGCCAATGGGCGGGGCTGCCTCCAGGTGGTGCCGCTCGTTTTTGGCCACGTTGGCCAGCGTCCAGGTAATTTCCTGCGTGAAAGGGTGGCGGCGCACGGGGCAGTCGGCTACGTGGCAGTGCCAGCAGGCGGCAAAGGTGCAGGGGTCGGCGTGCACGAACATTTCGACGGGTACACCAAACTCCTGGGCCACCAGCGCCTCGATGCCGTGCACGTGCTCGTGGGTTTGCTCCAGGCTCAGGTAGTAGGGCATCGTTACGTGGCAGTCGATGTGCAGGCTGGCGCCGTAGCGCTGCACGCGCAGGTTGTGCACGTCGATCCAGGCCGGTTCGCGGTGCTCCTGCAACTCGGCCACCACCTGCTGCACAGTGGCCACATCGGCCTCGTCCATCAGCCCCGACACCGAGCGGCGCACCATCCGGAACCCGTTCACCACGATGAACACGCCCAGCCCCAGGGCCGCCAGCGCATCATACAGCACGTTATCGGTGAGCATGACCAGACCCAGCGCGGCGCACGAAACGAAGGTGCTCACGGCATCGAGGTAGAGGTGCTGGCCGTCGCCGACCAGGGCTGGCGAGTGGTGCTGGCGGCCGGCGCGCACCAGCAGCCAGCCGGTGCCCAGGTTTACGAAGGCGGTGGCCGCCAGCAGCGCCATGCCCCAGTCGGGCCGGGCCACGCTGTGGGGCTCCCAGAGGGCCAGTAGCGCCGCATAAAAAATGTAGCCGCCCGCCATCAGAATCAGCCCGCCCTCGAACCCTACCGACAGGTACTCGATTTTGCCGTGGCCGTAGGGGTGGTTTTCGTCTTTGGGCAGCCCGGCCAGGTAGATGCTGTAGAGCGCAAAAGCGCTGGCCACAATATTGATGATGGACTCCAGCGCGTCGGTGAGCACGACCTGCGAGTCGGTGAGGGCCCAGGCGTAGAACTTCACGCCCACCAGCACCACGCTCACAACCAGTGAGAGCAGGGCGTATCGGGTTTTGAGCGGCAGCTTCATGGCGGGCAAAGAAGGCGAAAATGAACGGATTCCGGACAAAGCTAGCATTTGGCCCGGCCCCATCCGACGCGAGCCGGGCCGCTAAAATTCCGCTTTTGCTAAAAGCACAAAACTTTTCCGGCACATCTGAGTAAACTAGATGCTTTAAAAATTAAATTTAGGGTAATCTAAAAATCAGGCGGCATCGTATCTTTGCTACGCATCTAGCCCGCTTACCTTCCGGCATCTATGTCTCAACCCATACCTGTTTCTTCTTCGACCACTACCTCATTCGACCAGAATGCCGGCTGGCGTTATCCCCGGCGCGCCAACTCGCTGTCGGAGGTGTACGCCTCCATTATGGTGCCGCCCGAAGGGGCTACATTCTGGCGTAAGCTGTGGGCCTTTACCGGGCCGGGCCTGATGGTAGCCGTGGGCTACATGGACCCCGGCAACTGGGCCACCGACCTGGAGGGCGGGGCCAAGTATGGCTACATGCTGCTGTCGGTGATTCTGATTTCCAACTTCTTCGCCATGCTGCTGCAGCACCTGGCCGTGAAGCTGGGCATCGTAACGGGCCGCGACCTGGCCCAGGCCTGCCGCGACCATTACTCCAAGCCCGTTTCGTTCGTGCTCTGGCTGCTGTGCGAAATTGCCATTGCCGCCTGCGACTTGGCCGAAGTTATCGGCTCGGCCATTGCCATCAACCTGCTCTTTGGCATCCCGCTCACCTGGGGCGTCGTGCTCACCATCCTCGATGTGCTGGTGGTGCTCTACTTCCAGAGCAAGGGCTTCCGCATCATCGAGAGCATCGTGGCCGGCTTGGTTTTCGTGATTTTCGGCTGCTTTATCTACGAGATTATAGCCTCCAACCCCGACTACTTTGCCATGGCCCAGGGCCTGATTCCGAAGCCGGAAATCGTAACTGACCCGAGCGCGCTGTACCTGGCCATTGGTATTCTGGGGGCCACCGTAATGCCCCACAACCTGTACCTGCACTCCAGCATTGTGCAAACTAGGGCCGTCGAGCCCACCGAGCCCGCCCGGCGCTCGGCCATCAAGTTTGCCACCATTGATAGCACGGCGGCGCTGTTTCTGGCCTTCTTCGTGAACGGGGCCATTCTGGTGGTGTCGGCTGCGGCATTCCACAGCAACAACCTGCGCGAGGTAGCCGACATCTACGACGCCCATAAGCTGCTGACGCCGGTGCTGGGCGCGGGAGCAGCCTCGGTGGTATTTGCCATTGCGCTGCTGGCTTCGGGCCAGAATTCGACCCTGACCGGCACGCTGGCCGGGCAAATCGTGATGGAAGGCTTCCTCGATATCAAGCTCAGGCCCTGGATGCGCCGCCTGATAACCCGCGCCATTGCGGTGGTGCCGGCCCTTATTGTTACGATTCTGTATGGCGAGAAGGGCACGAGCGACTTGCTGGTGCTAAGCCAGGTTATTCTGTCGATGCAGCTCAGCTTCGCCGTTATTCCGCTGGTGTTGTTCACGGGCAACAAGCTCAAAATGGGCGTGTTCGTAAACAAGCCGTGGCTGCAGGCTGTCTGCTGGACAGTGTCGGCCATCATCCTGAGCCTGAACGGCTACCTGCTGTTCCAGTTCTTCACGGGAGCCTAATACCGGCTTCGTTGAAACCGCTACAAACCAATGTAGCGGTTTTTAACTGACCTCTGATTTAGATAGATCTAAAAATTTAATTCGCCTTTGTTAAATGAAAATTCTATCTACCCTGATTCTTTGCTTGCTGACTTTACCAGTGCTGGCTCAAACCACCAGCCTGCGCGGCCGGGTGCTCGACCAACGGGGCCAGCCGGTGCCGTATGCCAACGTGGCTTTACTTGCCCTGCAGCAAGGTGCCGCCGCCGACGAAAGTGGCCGCTTTGCGCTGTCAGATCTGCCGGCCGGGCCACAGCAAATACAGGTGAGTGCAGTGGGCTATACCACGGCTACCCAAAATCTAATGCTCCCGCTGGCCCAGGCCCTGATAGTGCGGCTGCAGTCGACTGAGAGTACGCTGGGCGAAGTGGTGGTTACCGGTGTGAGCCGCAGCACCGAGATTCGTCGCTCACCGGTGCCCATTGCGGCCATAACGGGCCGCGAAATCCGCCTTAATGCCAACGGCAACGCCATTGACGCGGCCGTGCGCGGCGTGCCCGGCCTCTCAGCCGTAACCACCGGCCCCAACATCAGCAAGCCCTTTATCCGGGGGCTGGGCTACAACCGGGTGCTCACGATGTTCAACGGGCTGCGCCAGGAAGGCCAGCAGTGGGGCGACGAGCACGGCATTGAGGTAGACGGCTACGGCCTCGATAGGGTGGAAGTGGTGAAGGGCCCCGCCAGCCTGCTGTATGGCTCCGATGCCGTGGCCGGCGTAGTGAACCTGCTGCCCGCCCTGCCTATGGGCCCTGAGGGCGAGCTGCACGGTGAGGCGCTGGCCGAGTACCAGTCGGTGAACGGCTTGGTGGGCAAGTCGCTGGCCTTCGACTACCAGAAAAATGGCTTCCAGACCAGCCTGCGGGGCAGCCACCGCTGGGCCCGCGACTACAGCAACCCCGTGGATGACCGGGTATACAACACGGGTTTCCGCGAGCTGAACCTGACGGGCATGGTGGGCGTGCAGCGAGCGTGGGGCAACGTGCGCCTGTGGCTGACGACCTACGACAACCGGCAGGAAATACCCGACGGCAGCCGCGACTCACTGAGTCGCGCCTTTACTAAACAGCTATTTGATGGCAACCAGGACGACTTTAATAACCGGCCCATAGTGAGCAATTCGGAGCTGAAAAGCTACGGCATCAGCCCCCTGTATCAGCACATTCAGCACTACCGGGCCTTTGTTACGAGCGAGTTGAAAACCGGCCCCGGCGAGCTGCGCCTGCTGCTGGGCATGCAGCAGAACCACCGCCAGGAGTTCAACCACCCTACCGCCCCCACCCAGCCCGGCCTCGACCTGCGCCTGACCACGCTCAACTACCAGGCCCGCTACCTTTTCCAGGATTTCAGTGGCTATGAATTGACGGTGGGCGTGAACGGCATGGGCCAGGACAACCAGCACCTGAACGCCACCGATTTCGCCATTCCGCCCTACCGGCTGTTTGATATTGGGGGCTTCGGAGTGGTGAAAAAGGCCTTTGGCGCTCTGGAGCTGACCGGCGGCCTGCGCTACGATACCCGCGTGGTAGACTGGAACGACTTTTATACCGGCATCGACCCGGCTACCGGCTTTGGTACTAAGGCCGATGCCGGTACGCCCGGTGCCGACCGGCAGTTTTCGGCTTTCCATAAGGTGTACCGGGGGGTGTCGGCCAGTGTAGGCGGCTCGTACGCGGTGGGTCCCGGCCTGGTGCTGCGCGCCAACGTGGCCCGCGGTTACCGCGCCCCCAACATCCCCGAAATCGGCTCGAACGGTCTCGACCCCGGCGCCCACATCATCTACCTGGGCAACCCCGATTTCGAGCCCGAATTCAACTGGCAGCAGGATGTGGGCGTGCTCTGGAAGTCAGCGGGCTTCGAGGCCAGCGCCGAGGCGTTCTACAACCACGTCGAAAACTTCATCTACCAGGCCAAGCAGTTCGATGCCAACGGCCAGGCCCTGAGCGACCAGTTTGGCAACTCGACCTACAAGTTTGAGCAGGCGGCGGCCAACCTCTTCGGGGGCGAAGTAGCTTTCAATGTGCAGCCCGCCGCGCTGCCGGGGCTGAGCTGGCGTACCGGCGCGGCCCTGGTTATCGGCATCAACAAAAATGCAGCCCTGCAGGACCGGGAAGGCACCGCGGCCCGTTACCTGCCCCTGATTCCGGCCCCTACTGCCCAGAGTGAGCTACGCTTTGCCCTGCCCGACCAACCCGGCCGCCGCCTAGCCGGCAGCTATGTGCGTCTGTCGGTGGCCGGCACCGCCCGCCAAAACCGCTTCTACGCCGTAGATGGGGCCGAAACCGCCACGCCCGGCTACCTGCTCACGGGCCTGGGGGCTGGCACCACCCTGCGCACCGCCTCCGGCCGCGACGCTCTGCAACTAGTGCTGCAGGCCGATAACCTGTTCGACGTCGCGTATCAGTCCCACCTCAACCGCCTCAAGTACTTCGAGTATTACCGTACCGCACCCACCGGTCGTCTGGGCATCTACAGCCCCGGCCGCAACCTGAGCGTGAAAGTCGTGGTGCCGTTTTAGAAGCTGGCAACGGATACGGCACTTCAGGTCTGATTCGGACAGCGTAAGTAGGGCATTAGGGCGCCAGGCTCAGGGCGCGTAGCATAATGGCCTGGCTCCCTACGCTTCCT
>NZ_JAGGPS010000038.1 GCF_018613725.1 Hymenobacter sp. ISL-91 | reverse complement strand
GCCACAAGACTATGCCACCGACCAAACACTGCTCCAACGACTCGAAGACGTCTTAACCAACGTCGGCAAACAATACACGATTACTTTTGCATGACTACTTAAAATCAAGAAGTCAGTCGACCTCAATAAGTCGCTCTCCCAGGACGACCGCCACAACTCCAAACACACCAGCAAGCCCGGCCACGGCGACGAAGGCGACGGCCACACTGGCAACCGCCAGCCGGCCGAGTAGCGCCGGGCTGGCATATTCTGCAAATGAGAAGGCCGCTGACAATATCGTCAGCGGCCTTTTTGGCTGGTGGTCAGATGCCTATTAGGCCTGAATCAAGTGGTATCCGCGGCTGTTTCGCGGGGCCAGAAACGGGCCGACAGCCGCCGGTAGGCCACGGCACAGGCCCAGGCCGTGAGCGAGCCCAGCAGGGCTCCGGCCAGCACATCGGTGAGATAGTGGGCGGCCAGGTACATGCGGCTGTAGCTTACTACCACGGCCCAGGCAAACAGCAGCCATTTGGCCGCCCAAAAGCGCCGGGGCAGCACCAGGGCCATAAATACGGCCAGCGCGAAGGCGTTGGCGGCGTGTGAGGAAAGGAAGCCGAACTGCCCGCCGCAGCCGTTTACCAGGTTGAGCGTGGCCGACAGGTCGGGGTCGTGGCAGGGGCGGAGGCGGGCGAAGTAGGGCTTGAAGAAGCGGCTGGAAATGCCGTCGGCCAGGGCAATGCTGGCCCCCAACAGCGGCAACAGCAGCCGGGCGCGGCGGCCGTAGAGGTAAATGAGCACGACCAGCAGCACGAAGTACGCCGGAAACCACACAAAGCGCTCAGTGAAAAACACCATCCACTTATCTAAAGCGGGCGAGCGGTTGGCGTTGGCTGCCACCAACAGCCAGCGGTCCAGGGCCTGCAGTTGCTCTAGCACTGGCCGGCAGTTTCGGTGGCGGAAAGGTCGGTAGTGGGTCCGGTCTCGGCGCGGGCGTTCAGCCAATCGAGGCCGGGACGTAGCCACTGCTGGGTGGCGGCTTCGGCCGAGCCAGGGGTGGGCTGCAGGTTGTAGTGCCACTCGGCCTGGGGCGGCAGGCTCATCAGAATACTCTCGGTGCGGCCGCCGGTTTCGAGGCCGAAGCGGGTGCCCCGGTCGATGGCTAGGTTGAACTCGGCGTAGCGGCCGCGGCGCACCAGCTGCCATTGCTTTTGGTCGGCGGTGTAGGGCTGGCCGGCATTGCGGCGCAGTAGCGCGCAGTAGGTGCGTCCATACACTTCGCCCACGGCCCGCACGAAGGCAAACAGGCTCTCGGCATCGGCTTCCTGGCCCACAATCAGGCGGTCGAAGAAGATGCCGCCCACGCCGCGGGTTTCCTGGCGGTGTGGCAGGAAAAAATACTCATCGGCCCACTTTTTAAACCGGGCGTAGTAGCAGGGATGGTGCTGCTGACAGGCCAGGGCAATCTGCTCGTGAAACCAGCGGGCCTGCGCCACATCTACGTAAATCGGGGTCAGGTCGAGCCCGCCGCCAAACCAGGCCTCGCCGTTGCCGGCCTCGAAGTAGCGCACGTTCATGTGCGAAATCGGGGCCAGGGGGCTGCGCGGGTGCTGCACCACGCTCACGCCGGTGGCGAAGTAGTCGGGCGAGGGCATGAGCAGCTGCCGGGCCGCCGCGTCGCTCATGCGGCCTTCCACGGCCGAGAAGTTCACGCCGCCCTTCTCAATAGTAGTGCCTTCGGTGAGGATGCGCGAGCGGCCGCCGCCGCCGCTGTGGTGCTGCCAGGCATCTTCGTGGAAGCGGCCGGAGCCGTCGGTGGCTTCGAGCTGCTGGCAAAGCCAGTCTTGAAACAGGCGCATCCAGGCTTCTACGGTGTCGCGGAAGCGGGGCAGGCCGGTGGGCGGGGCGGGGAAGGGGGCGAGGGCGGGCGAATCGGGCATTGGGGCAAAGGTAAATAAAACCGCCGGCCGCCGGGCCGGGTGTTACCTCGGACGCTGCCCAAAACCCAACCCATAGGCGTTGTTATTGGTTGTTGGGAAGTTGACCAAAGGTGCCGCACCCCGGCATATCGAACTGGCCCAAGCGCCCGACTCGCCAATTTGCCCGCCACCCATTGCTAGTTTCCTAATCCTGTAAGACCTCCCCATGAACCCCGCTCTGCCATTATCCGCCGACCTGTTCCGCCGTCAGGACGAAACGCCCGACGCAGAATTCTACCAGCATCCGCGCTTCGTGGCGCACATCGACGAGGCCGCCATTGCCGCCGTTACGCAACTCTACCGCGAATATTTTCGGCCCAACAGCGCCCTGCTCGACCTGATGAGCAGCTGGATAAGCCACCTGCCCGCCGACGTGGCCTACTCCCGCGTGGTAGGGCTGGGCATGAACGCGGCCGAGCTGCGCGCCAACCCGCGCCTCAACGCCCATGTAGTGCAGGACCTGAACGCGCAGCCCCGCCTGCCCTTTCAGAACCAGGAATTCGACGGCGCGGCCATCTGCGTGTCCATCGACTACCTCACCCAGCCAGTGGCGGTGCTGCGCGAGCTGGCCCGCGTGCTGCGGCCCGGCGCACCCTTGGTCATCACGTTTTCCAACCGCTGCTTTCCCAGCAAAGCCATTGCCGCCTGGCACGCCCTCGACGACCACGGGCACCTGGCGCTGGTGCAGCGTTTCCTGGAAGAAGCGGGCGGCTGGCAGCCTATTGAATTACTCGACCGCAGCCCCGCCCCCGGCCGCTCCGACCCATTATATGCCGTGGTGGCCCGAGTGGCATGGCCGTTGAGGTAGGGGCGGGGCTTGTCCCCGCCCGCCGTTGAACGATGCGGCAACGGGCCGTTGTACGAACCCGGTGGCGGGCGGGGACAAGCCCCGCCCCTACAACGTGTCGCTAAACAACTTCACAACTTGGGTTAAGAACATGCTGTAACCAAGAAGAGCGCGCCAACTGGCGCGCTCTTCTTGGTTACAGCATGTTCCAAAAGCCTTACCCCGTTACCCGGAGCGGTTTTAAAGAAGCTACATATAAGGTGTTAAGCTGAAACCTTCACGTCGTAGCGGTCGAGCATCATCACCTTATCCCAGGCTTTTACAAAGGCTTTCACGAAGCGCTTATGGCCGTCGCGGCCGGCGTACACTTCTGCCACGGCGCGCAGCTGGCTGTTGGCGCCGAACACGAGGTCGGAGCGGGTGGCCGTGAAGCGCTGCTCGCCCGTTGTGCGGTCCTTGAGTGCGAAGGTCATGCCCTGCGCATCCGTTTTCTTCCACTCGAAATCCATGCTCGTGAGCATCGTGAAGAAGTCGTTGGTGAGCACGCCCACGCGGTCGGTGAAGATGCCGTGGGCCGAGTTGTCGTGGTTGGCATTCATAGCCCTTAGGCCGCCCGTCAGCGCCACCCACTCCGGGGCCGTAAGCGAGAGCAGCTGGGCCTTGTCGAGGAAGAATACTTCCGGGGCCACATCCTGTGCAATGGCTTCAAACTTGGGGGCGAGGTAGTTGCGGAAGCCATCGGCTACTGGTTTTAGCCACGTAAACATCTCAATATCGGTGAGCTTCTGCGTGGTGTCGCGGCGGCCCGGCGTGAAGGGTACGGCCGTGGTAAAGCCTGCATCGGCGGCCGCTTTCTCCAGCGCGGCGCAACCGCCCAGCACCAGCAAATCGGCTAACGATACTTGTTTGCCACCCGACTGTTGGCCGTTGAATTCCTCCATCACCGAGCGCAGAGCCGCTACTACCGGTACCGTGCGCTGGTTGATAGCCCAATCCTTCTGCGGAGCCAGTGCGAGCCGGCCACCGTTGGCGCCGCCGCGCTTGTCGCTGCTGCGGTGCGTGACAGCCGCCGAAAAGGCCGTGAAGACCAAATCAGACCCCGAAATACCCGACTTTAGAATCGACTCCTTAAGCGCCGTAATATCCAATGGGTCAATCAGCTGGTAGTCGGCCAGCGGAATGGGGTCCTGCCAGAGCAGGTCGTTTTCGTTGCGCTTTTCGGGGCCGAGGTACCGCTCGCGCGGGCCCATGTCGCGGTGGGTGAGCTTGTACCAGGCCTTGGAAAATGCCTGGGTGAAGGCGTCGAAGTCGCCCAGGAATTTCTCGCAGACTTTGCGGTATTCGGGGTCTTCCTTCAGGGCAATGTCGCTGGTCATCATCATCAGCGCATTCATCTTGCCGGGGATGTGGGCGTCGGGCGTTTTGGGCGCGTTCTTGTCTACTGGGGTCCATTGCAGGGCACCGGCTGGGCTCTTGGTCTGCTCCCAGTCGAACTTGAACAGGTTGACGAGGTAGTCGTTGTCCCACTGGGTGGGGTTGGGCGTCCAGCTGCCCTCGATGCCGTTGGTCATGGTGTTCTCGGCGTTGCCGGAACCCTTGGGGTTGTGCCAGCCAAAGCCCATGGCTTCCATGGGCGCAATTTCGGGCGGCATCCCGATTTCCGACGCCGGCACCATGCCGTGGCTCTTGCCGAAGGCGTGGCCGCCGGCAATCAGAGCCACGGTTTCCTCGTTGTTCATGGCCATGCGCGTAAACGTCACGCGGATGTCGCGGGCCGAGCCCAGCGGGTCGCCGTTGGCATAGGGTCCTTCGGGGTTCACGTAGATTAGGGCCTGGTGCGAAGCCGCCAGCGGGTTTTCGAGGTCGTAGTCCGCGTCGCCGTTCTGGCCGCGCCAGCGCTTGTCGCGGCTTACCATGCTATCGGGCGAGTCGGCGTTTTTGAGGTCTCTCTCTACCTCGGGTCCCCAGTACGTGCTGCTGTCCACCTCCCAGGCATCGTGGCGGCCGCCGGCGAAACCGTAGGTCGGGAAGCCCATGATTTCGAGCGCGCAGTTGCCGGTCAGCACAATCAGGTCGGCCCAGGAGAGGGCGCTACCGTATTTCTGCTTGATGGGCCAGATAAGCCGGCGCGACTTGTCGGTGTTGCCGTTGTCCCACCAGCTGTCGACGGGTGCAAAGCGCTGCAAGGCCTCGCCGGCGCCACCGCGGCCATCGGCAATGCGGTAGGTGCCGGCCGAGTGCCAGGCCATGCGAATCATCTGCGGACCGTAGTTATTGTAGTCCGAGGGCCACCAAGCCACCGACGTAGTCAGAAACGACTTGATTTCCTGCTTCAGCGCCTCCAAGTCAATGGTATTGAAGGCTTCGGCGTAGTTGAAATCCTCACCCAGCGGATTGGCCTGCGGGCCGTTCTGGTGCAGCTGCTCCACCTTCAGCCGGTTGGGGTACCAGTCGGACAGTGCGGGCGGCGTGCCTGCTGCCCCGCCGATACTGTCGCCGCCGAAGGGGCATTTGCCGGTCATTTCGAACGAGTCGGTGTTGGTTTTGTCGTGGGCTATATGGAGCATGTAGGGGTATCAAGCCGTCGGTTTCAGGCAAGCCGGAATTGGCGCGTCGTATCCGTTGCGTTTTCTAACAGGTAGGGGCCGCTTAATGTTGAGCTTAGCCGATGAGGCCAAAGCCGGCGGCTAGTACCACAGGAGCGTGGTTGCAGGCAGCAGAGCAGCGGCTCTAGCTCGCACACCCCTCCATCAAATGCAGCTGCCAGACCCGGCCCACACCAAACGGCTCACCCTGAAAGACCTGAAAACACCAGGCAGTAAATCGGACAACCGGAAACTATTTGAAGCCCCAAAACTTGTCTGAAGAATGATACGGGCACGCTCGTTCCACGTAAAGAGTACAGCAATGAACAGTTCATATTTAACCGCATTGATGATGAGTAGCTTGCTTATTTTTGATTTCAGCTCCGCGGCAGACTGGTCGGTGTGGGAGGTAGAGAATGATGTGGTAATGGGAGGCAGGTCGTCCAGCCAACTCGCACGAAGCGAGGCGGGTAATGCGGTGTTTACCGGCGCTGTTTCCCTGGAGAATGATGGCGGATTCGCTTCTGTGCAATATCATTTTGCTCCCCGGGATATAAGCGGCTACAGCAAGGCATGCATCCGCCTGAAAGGAGACGGGAAAGGCTACCAGTTCAGGGTAAAAGCCAGCCTGACGGAAAAGGCATCCTACATACATACCTTCCAAACCAGCGGAGAATGGCAGGTTATCGAGATTCCCCTCAGCCAAATGGAGCCTACCTACCGCGGTAATAAACTGGATCTGCCTAATTTCAGCGCCCGCCAAATTCAGGAGGTCCGTTTTTTAATAGGCAACGGGAAAGCAGAGACGTTCCGGCTGGAAATTGACAAGATAGAACTACAGTAACGTGCGCCGCGCCCCGTAGCCCGTACATCATTTGCCGCGCCCGACCCGACCCGACAACGCCAGCAGCGCACGCGCACAGGCGGCGCAACGCCTCGGTTCGGCCGGTCAGCTCTATTCATACATCTGCCATAAGCCCCGCATGCGCAATAAGACGAAACGCCTTGGCTGGCTGACAATCGGTTGCATAGGGCTGTTGCTGCTGGCCGGAGCCGCCTTTGCCGGCCTGAGCCCGCAGTTTGGCGGTACGCCCACCCAGGCCGAAAAAGCCCGCTACGCCCGTAGCGGCCACTACGTAAAGGGCGAGTTTCAGAACCAGATTCCGACGGAGCTGATGACCGGCAGCAGCATGGCCGAGGTGCTGTGGGAATTCATGTTCAAGAAAACACCCGGCAAAAACCCGCCCGGCCCGCTGCCCATGCAGCTGCTCGATTCGCTGAGCATAGCCCGCAAAACCCCCGAGCTGCTGCGCGTTACGTGGTTTGGGCATTCGGCCAGCCTGCTTGAAATAGGGGGGCAGAACATCCTGTTCGACCCCATGCTGGGCCAGGATATGGGGCCGCTGAGCTGGGTGACGCCCAAGCGCTACAACCCCCGGGTGCCCATTTTTGCCGCGCAGCTGCCGCCCATTACGGCCGTGCTCATCTCCCACGACCACTACGACCACCTCGACTACGAAACCATCCGGCAGTTGCGGCACAAAACCCGGTTGTTTGTGGTGCCGCTGGGCATTGCCGCCCACCTGCGCGCCTGGGGCGTCGATACGGCCCGCATTCGGGAGCTGGATTGGAACGACTCGGTGCAGGTGGCCGGCCTGACCATTGTAAGCACGCCGGCGCGGCACTTTTCGGGCCGCGGGCTCACCAACCGCAACTCTACGTCTTGGAGCAGCTGGGTGGTGAAATCGGCCAGCCGCCGCGCCTTTTACAGCGGCGACGGGGGCTACGGCCCGCACTTCGCCGCCGTGGGCCGCCGACATGGCCCTTTTGATGTGGGCTTGATGGAGTGCGGGCAATACGACCCGCACTGGGCCGACATCCACATGCTGCCCGAGCAAAGCGTGCAGGCCGCCCGCGATGTGCGCGCCGCCGTGCTGCTGCCCGTGCACTGGGGCGCTTTCACTGAGGCCAACCACCCCTGGGACGAGCCGATAAAGCGCGCCACGGCCGAAGCCGCCCGCCTCGGCCAGCCTATCGCCACGCCCCAGCTGGGCCAGCCCGTTACGTTCGATGGCCGCCCGCTGCCCCAGGCGCGCTGGTGGGAGGCGATGAATGAGTAACTGCTTCTATGAAATTACAGCACGATGTAGGGGCTTGTCCCCGCCCGCCGTTCGCACCACTTCAACGGTACTTGTTCAACGGTTCTTTCCGAATCGTTCAACGGCGGGCGGGGAAAGCCCCGCCCCTACACCGTGTTTTCGTCCTCACTCATTCAGCGCCTTCCGCAACACCTGCAGCACCAGCGGCTCGGCTTGCAGCGGTACGCCGAAGCGCGTGTCCGTAGGAAAGGCTACGGTTTCGGGGGTGCGCTGGTAGCCCAGGCGCTCGTACCAGGCCAGCAGCTCGTGGCGGACGGAAATAACGGTCATGCGTACGGCTTGGCAGCCTAGGGCGCGGGCGTGGCTTTCGGCGGCCTGCACCAGTTGCCGGCCAATGCCGCCGGCCTGCAGCGTGGGCTCGACGGAGAGCATGCCCAGGTATAGCTCGGGACCCTGTTGCTGCAGAAACACGCTGCCCACCAACTCATCGTTGGCAACGCGGCGAGCCAGCAGAAACTGCGCGTTGGGCTTTTCGAGTTGGTCGCGCAGGTCGGCTTCGTCGGTGCGCTGGCCGGCGAGCAGGGCGGCTTCGGTGGTCCAGCCCTGCGCCGAAGCTTCGCCGCGGTAGGCGCGGTTTACGAGGCGGTTAAGGGCCGGCAGGTCGGTGGCAGTGGCGGGGGAGAAGCGGAGCATGAGCGGTAAGTGATGAGAGGGTGTGAGAGTGAGGTTGGTGAGAAATGGTACGCGAACCGGACGCAAAAAGCACTGCCAGTTCTGAGCAGCGCGAAGAATCTCGCGTGCCAAAGTAATGCCTGGCGACAGGGTTAGCACTGCCCGCGAGATTCTTCGCGCTGCTCAGAATGACACGTTCCTTTACTGACCATTACTAACCCATTTCCCCTTTCGTAACTTCGCCCCAGCACCCAACCCCCACCCATGACCTTCGAAACCGTTCCCGTCCCGGAAATCGATCTGACTGCCTCCCAGGCTTCGCCTGAACTGCTGCGCCGTGCCTACCGCCTCATGCGCACCGGCGACGAGCTGGCCCGCCTCTACGAGGAAAACAAGGCCGTGACGGCCAAATACGTGCACGCCACGGCCCGCGGCCACGAGGCCATCCAGCTGGCCGCCGCCGCCTGCCTAGGCCCCCACGACTACGCCGCGCCCTACTACCGCGACGACTCCCTGCTGCTCGGTATCGGTTTGCAGCCCTATGAGCTCATGCTCCAGCTCATGGCCAAGCGCGACGACCCGTTTTCGGGCGGCCGTACCTACTACTCGCACCCCTCGCTGCGCCGGGCCGGTTTCCCCACCATTCCGCACCAGAGTTCGGCCACCGGCATGCAGGCCATTCCGGCTACCGGCGTGGCTCAGGGCATCAAATACCTGGAAAACCAGGATGCCGGAATGCTGCCCGCTGGCCCGCGCAATTTTCTGGAAAGCGGCCAGCCGGTGCCCGGCCTGTACAGCTCGGTGCCGGCCGGCGAGCACAGCGGTAATCCGCTGGTCATCTGTTCGATTGGCGACGGGGCCATGACCGAGGGCGAGGTGAGTGAGGCGCTGCAAATGGCTGTGCTGCACCAGCTGCCCATCATCTTTCTGGTGCAGGACAACGACTGGGGCATTTCGGCCACTGGCCGCGAGATGCGCACGATGACCGCCTACGAGTTTGCCGCCGGCTTCAAAGGCCTGCACCGTTTGCAAACCGATGGGGCCGATTTCCTGGCCAGCTACGCCACCATGCAGCAGGCCGCCGACTACGTGCGGCAGCGCCGCGGGCCGGTGCTGGTGCACGCCAAATGCCCGTTGCTGGGCCACCATACCAGCGGCGTGCGCCGCGAGTGGTACCGCGGCGACGACCTGGCCCAACACACCCTGAACGACCCGCTGCCCCGTTTTCATGCGCAAATGCTGGCCCTGGGCTTTGCCGAAACCGAGCTGCAGCAGCTGGCCGATGAGGCCCGCGCCACCGTGCAGGCCGACTACGAGCGCGCCCTGGCCGCCCCCAACCCCGACCCGGCCACCTTCGCCGACCACGAGTTTGCCCCGCCGGCCGTAACCGAGGAAGCCGGCGAGCGAAGCCCCGCCGGGGCCGAAAAGGCGCTGATGGTGGATGCTGCCCTGCACGCCGTGGACGATATTCTGCAGGAGTTTCCTGAGGCCCTGTTCTACGGCCAGGATGTGGGCGGCGAACTGGGCGGCGTGTTTCGCGAGGCGGCGCTGCTGGCCAAAAAGTACGGCGACGCCCGGGTGTTCAACACGCCTATTCAGGAGGCCTACATTGTGGGCAGCACGGCCGGCATGAGCGCCGTGGGAGCCAAGCCCATCGTCGAAATTCAGTTTGCCGACTACATCTGGCCCGGCCTCAACCAGCTGGTCGAGGAGCTCAGCAAGTCGTGCTACCTGAGCAACGGGCAGTTTCCGGTGCAAAGCCTGATTCGGGTGCCCATTGGGGCCTACGGCGGGGGCGGGCCCTACCACTCGGGCTCCATCGAAAGCACGCTGCTCACCATCCGGGGGATTAAGGTGGTGTACCCCAGCAACGCGGCCGATATGAAGGGCCTGCTGCGCGCCGCCTTCCTCGACCCCAACCCGGTGGTGCTGCTGGAACACAAAGGCCTGTACTGGAGCAAGGTGCCCGGCACCGAGGAGGCCAAAACCACCGAGCCTGCCGCCGGCTACGTCATTCCGCTGGGCAAGGCCAACATCTTCCAGGCCGCCGACGCCCAAAAGCTCGCCAACGGCGAAACCTGCGTGGTCATCACCTACGGCATGGGCGTGCACTGGGCCCGCACGGCCAGCCGGCAGTTCCCCGGCCAAGTCGAAATCCTGGATTTGCGCACCCTCAACCCCCTCGACTGGGACGCCGTGCAGGCGACGGTGCGTCGCCACGGTAAGGCCCTGGTGCTCACCGAGGAGCCGCTGATGAACTCGTTCGCCGAGAGCCTGGCCGGCCGCATCCAGCGCCACTGCTTCCGCCAACTCGATGCGCCCGTGTTCACGCTCGGGGCCGCTAACCTGCCTGCCATTGCCCTCAACGTAGAGCTGGAAAAGCAGATGCTGCCCAACCCCGACAAAGTGGCTACCTCCCTGGCCGAGCTGTTGGGGTATTAAGCCAGAAAGGAACCGGCTCCCAAATCCCACCGGCGTCAATAAGCTTTTGGCATCATCAGCCAACGAAAAGGCCCGTCATCCTGCAGCAGGATGACGGGCCTTTTTTCTAAACACGAAGCAATTAATAGCCAGGCACTAAACCTAGTTCTTCACCAGCTTAATTACCTGCGTGGTGTTATGGCCGCTAATACGGAGCAGGTATACGCCCTTAGCTAAGTTCTGAGTAGGCAGTACTTGCTCCTGGCCCCCGCTGGCCGACCATTCGGCTACTTTGCGGCCCTCGGCGCCCAGCACCTCCACGCGGTAAGCACCGGTAGGTAGTTGCGCTAAGTCGAGGGTAACGTTGGCGCTGGTGGGGTTGGGGAACAAACGCACTGCCGTGTCGCTGCTCCGGCCGTCGAAGCGCACTGTTTTCACATCCGAGCGGGCTACCGTACCGTCGAGGTCGAGCTGGAGCAGGCGGTAGTAGCGCAGGCCGGCTTGGGCTCCGGCATTCTTATCGGTGATGCGGTAGTTGAGGCGCTGGTTGCTGGTGCCGCGGGCCGGTAGGGTGGCCACCGGCACGAAACTGCTGCCGTCATTCGAGCGCTCCACCACGAAGCTGGCGCTGTTTACCTCCTGGACCGTCGTCCAGCTCACCAGCGCGTCGCGGCCCACGGCCTGCGCCCGGAAATCGACCAGTGTAACAGGGAGGGGCACAGCAATGGCGCCGGAGCGGAAGATGGCCTCGGTGCCGGCCCCGCCCACCAGCGGTAGCGTGGAAGGCGTGCCGCCGTAAGCCGGGTCGAATAGGTCTACGAGGCCGTTGAAGTTGTCGTCGTGGTAGGTGGGGTGGCCGATTTGCAGGAAATTGGGGATGCCATTGCTGTCGTCGTCTTTGAGGAAGGTGGAAAACAAAATGGCCCGCTCACCTTGAGAATTGGTGGTTACCACGTAATAGGAAGCCTTGCTAGGGTTGGCCAGCGCAAAGGCGCGAGCTTTAGCTACTACCTCGTTGCCAGCAAACCCGTCTTGGTTGTCGTCGAAGCCCTCGGTCCAGTCGGCCGTTTGCTCGGCAATGGGCAGGCTGCCTTTGCCGGCATTATCGTTATCCGAGTCGAAGTCGAACATATCTGCCTGCGCGTCGCCGTCCAGGTTCATCACGCTGCTAATCGCGCCGGCCCCTTCGTAGGCGTCGCGCAGGCCATTGCCGTTCGTGTCGGTAGTGAAGTTGGCCTGGCTTCTGCGGGCTATGTAGGCGCTGGTCGATTGGGCCTCAATCTCGTCGCTGATGCCGTCGTTGTCCGAGTCGAAGTCGAGGAAGTTGTAGTTGCTGGCCGTAATGCCGCTGGCCGTGCGCGAGTCTGCATCCCGGTCGGGCAGCGAGTGGCGGGTAACATTAACTTCCGGGCCGCCGGCAGTACGGGCTTCGGCCGCATCGGGCAGCCCGTTCGCGCCCACGGCACCCGTAAAGCGGGCCTGGGTGGCGTTGTAGCGGCTTTGCGTGGCCCCGCTGCCGAGCGTCCAGGTGGGGTTGATATTGCCGCTGGCCTCAAAGGCATCGGGCAGTCCGTCGCCGTCCGAATCCAGGTCGAGGTGGTTGGGCAGTCCGTCGCCGTCGGCATCAAATATATCGTTGATACCGTCGCGGTTCAGGTCGCGGTAGGCGCCAAGCACGGGGTGCACATAGGCCGCATCGAGGTACACGAGTACGCCGTTACCGGTGGTAGTGGCTACGCCGTTGGACGTAGCCGTCTGGGGGTTAAGCGCAAACATTTCTACCACATCTGGAATGCCGTCGTTGTCATCGTCGATGTCGTCCTTGTCGGCAACGCCGTCGCCGTCGAAGTCGCACTTGAAATCAAAGGTGTAGCGCTGCTCGGCGGCGGCCGAGATAAAGCCGTAGGTCCAGGTGTTCACCGTGTAGTTGTCGCCGCCCTGGCTGCCGGCAGTACCTGTCCAGCGGTGCACGCCTTCCTCCGATATCACCCCATCGGGGCGGTAGTTGCTTAAGTCGGGCGCGGGCCGGGTAGCCGGGAAGCGGGCAGTAGTAGTCGGCAGGTTGCGGTCGTCCCAGTACAGGCGGTCGAAGAAGCGGTTATCACCTTGCGAGGGGCGCACGTTCTGCACCCGCAGGCCATCAGTGTTGCCCTCCACGTCGAAGAGCGGGAAGTTCACCGGCGCACCGTTGCTAATGAAAGTCAGGCGCAGGGCCGTGCCGGCGGGCACTGGCTGGCTGGCATTGTCGAGCCCATTCCAGAAGGTGGTAGTGGGCACACTGGCGGCCACGTTCTGCTCAATCACTACGTCGTTGCCATCTTGTACGCCGTTGTTGTTGATGTCGATAAGCACAGAAGTCGAGCCGGCTTCTTCGCTGGTGGTGGTGAAGGCCGCGGCCCCGCGGCCCGTGATAGGGTTGCAGAAGGGCTGCACGGTACGGCTGAAAACGGGTAGCGGCGCGCTTGGCCAGATGCTTGGGTCAGGGTCGTTGACGAAGTTAAAATACTCGGGATATGTCTGCTCGCTGGTCTGGCTCCGGCGCGAAGTCAGAAAATCGGTCGAGTTGCGGTCCGTGCCCTTGGCATTGCTCACGAAGTAGAAGGCGTAGGGGTTCATACCGGCCAACTCCACTTCCTTCACGTAGTAGCGGCCCGGCTGGCGCACGCTGGGCACCAGCGGGTACAGGCTAAAGGTGGCCGACAGGCGGTTGGTAAAGCCCGCAGTGGTAAAGGACCAGAACTTGCTGTGCAGCCGGCCCGGTATTTCCTGGCCCGAAGCGTCGGCGCTGGAGCGCACTGTGAAATCCCAGAAGTCGTACTGCGAAATTTTCTGGGTCTGGCTCATGGCCGCCTCGCCGGTCTGCGTGAGCTCCACCCAAAAATCCCGCTCTGCATTCGTGTTGTTGGTGTAAGTGAGGGGGTTGTAGCCCGTGCTGGCCGATGCCGTGCCCGCTACGGCCGGACCGGCCTGGGCTTGGGCCGCGTTGTCAATTACGCCCGGCCCGGCGGCCAGCAACGAGCGGCGGGTGTTGCCAGCGGCCGTGCTAAAAGGCAGGGTGTTGGTGGCCGCCTGGGTTTCGGTGCCGTTGTTGTCGTATTTGAGGGTCAGAATCAGGTTGTTCTGGTTGCCACTGCCATTCTCGCTCGCAATTCGGTGCACCCCGTAAAACAAGGTTTCACCGGGTTTCAGGCGTACCCGCAGCCGGTAGTCGGTGCTGAAGGGGCGGCCGGTGCCCCCGCTCCAGGTGGCGGGCTTCAAAAAACCCTGCGACTGGTACTGGCCGGACACGATATTGTTGAAATCGTGGGTCAGGTAGCCGGCCCGGGTATTGGCCGCATTGGTCAGGGCTACCGTTGGGTTGGTGTTGGGCGTGAGCTGCTTCGAGCCCTCGGCTCGTGCCAGGCTAGCCGGCAGGCACAGCAACAGGGCTGCCGCCAAATGGAGTAGTGGTTGTTTCATCAGCAGGAAAAGGAAGGAGGAAAGAGACTATTCCGGGATGCTGCCTCTATGGGCAGCCCTGGAACGACGGGCCGAAGCCGGGGCAACGAGTAGGTTACAGACTAAGCAGGAATAGTACTAAACCCGCGCAGTCAAACTCGATGAATGTTGAAAAAGACCAGCCAAATGTACTGACTTCGTCGATAAAACCTAGTAGTAAGCGGTTGAAATTTGAAACGGGCCCGCTGGTAATCAAATCGATAAGTGACGAAAATTGCGTACTGCCCGAATTTAATTGTACTTAATTATTATTCGGTTTTACATATACATAAGAAAGGCCCCGCTTAGCGGGGCCTTTCTTATGTATAGTAATTTATTTCGAAATCAGTGAATCAGAATGGATATCCGATGCCTAGGTTGAAGGCCGTCTGGTCTTCGCGGAAGCTGAAGTTGCGGATGGCCCACTTGCTGCCGGGGGCACTGGGGTCGTACACCTTGGTAGCAATGTCGAGGCGCATAATCAGAAAGCTCAGATCGAAGCGGAAGCCGAAGCCCGAGCCCACCGCGAACTGCTGATAGAACTTGTTGAAGCGGAACTGGGCCCCCGGCCGCGGGTCGGGGCGGAGTGTCCACACGTTGCCGAAATCAGTGAATACGGCGCCTTTTATGAAGTTGTAGAGCGGAAAACGGTACTCGATGTTGCCTTCGAGCAGCAGCTCGCCGGGCTGCTCGAGGTTGAAGTCGCGCACCCGCTGGCCATCCACAATCAGGGGTTGAGTTGGGTTATCGGGGTCGAACTTATACTGCGTGAATGAGCCTGCCCCCAGCCGGCGCGGCTTCCAGGCCCGCACACTGGAGCTGCCGCCCGCAAACAGGTACTTGTCGTAGGGTATCAGAAAAGAGGTGCTGGTGCTCTGGCTGCCGTCGCGGCCAATAGTGGTCAGCTGGGTCTTGCTCAGGGCCGCCACGGCGCCGCCGGCCAGCCGGTATACCAGGTACGAGTCGGAGGTGAGCTTGTAGTAGCGGCGGTAGTCGGCCGTAAGCTTGGTGAAGTCGTAGATTTTGAGGTCGCTCTGGCGCAGATCGCGCGTATCGGTGACCAGCGGCTGCTGCTGAAATAACCCCCGGCCGAGGCCGCCTACCTCGGCAAACAGGCGCAGGTAGCGTGCGTCGCGGGTCTGGTTGAAATCGTTGGAGTTGTAGAGGGACGTGACGTTGAGGCTGGGGATGAGCAGGTTATCGAAGCTGCGAAACAGCGGGGAGCCCTGCCGGATAAGCAGATTCTGCAGAGTCGTCTGGAACGTGTCGCTGATACTGGCCGTGCGGATAATGCTCAGATCAATGGGCGTGAGCACATACTGGTGAAAGGCCGAGCGCTGCCAGATGTAGTCGAAGGTGGCTTCGGCATTGGTACGCGTGTAGTCGGGCCGGTCAACGTAGGTATAGGAAGCGTTGATGCGGGTGCGCGGGTTGTACTCGCCCAGCCGCGGCCCCACCCGCCAGGGCACCAGAAACCGCGGCAGCACCAGGTTCACGTTGCCTCCGAGCTGGGTCGTCAGCTCGGAGCGCAGCTTTTCCTGCGTGTCGCTGCTTTGGGTGCCCGTTATATCGTACTGCCCTTCAAAGCCGGCCCGTACCCCAAATTCCAGGATTTCGGCCCCACCGAATACGTTGCGGATTTTCAGGCGCACATTACCGAACGGCCCTACTTCCTGGGCCACGTAAGTGCCGCCAAACTCCACGGTTTCCTGAAACCGCTTGGCTGGTGCTGCACTAACGGTGGCATCGAGCAGGCCCTGGGTCGAGTCGGCCGACGCCTCCGCGCCCCGCACCCGCCGGTAGGTAATGGTCGTGAAGCGGAACATATCCAGGCTGCCAAGCTGGCGCTGGGTACGCTGGGTTTTGCTGAGGCTGTACGGCTCGTTGGGCCGCAACGCCAACTTGCGGTCGAGGGCCCGCGGGCTGATGCGGTGGCGGTAGGCCAGGTAATTTACCGAGTCGCGCACAACCGTGTCGCGGTTCTGGCCAAAGCGCACGATACCCGCGTCGCTGATGAAATCGACGTGGCGCAGCGTGTAGCGCCGATGCTGCCCCCGGGGCGGGGCATCGACGAGCGTGCGCAGGCGCACGGTGGTAGGCCGGAAGCTGGTGTCGGCCTCGAAGGTGATGTACTGCTGCCGGAAATCGTAGTAGCCCTGGTTCTTGAGCAGCGTTTCCAGCCGGGCGCGCTCGGCCCCAATCACCTCCTCGTCGTATTGGTCGCCCTCGCGCAGCAGGCTTTGGGGCCGGGCCGCCCGCACCCGCTGGGCCACGGCCGAGTCGGCTACTTCATCATCGAGCCGCGAATAATGAAAAACGGGCCCTTCGTTAATGGTGTAGGTAACCGTTACACGCTGCGAGTCGGTGGAGTAGGGTGCCTGCAGCGCCAGCAGCCGCAGCGGCGTAAACCGGCGCGTGGGCACGGTGTCGGAAACCGTAACCGAGCTGCGGAAAAACCCTTTCGATTTCAGGTAGATACTTAGCTGCTGCACCGAAGCCGCCGTGAGCGACGAATCGTAGACCACCGGCGGCTCGCCCAGGCGCATAATGGCGTTGCCCTTATCGAGCGCCAGCTGGTAGCGGCGCTCCTTTTGCTCGCGCCGGCGCAGCAGCTTGCCCACCTGGGCCGAGTCGGTGCCGGCCTCGGCAATCTGGCGGGCGTAGTCGGCCTGGGTGTCGGCCAGCTTCCGGGCAATGCGCTCGGGGTTATAAAACGAGCGGCCAAACTGGTAGATGGTTACCTTTGGCAGCGGAAAGGTGCTGTTGGGCTGCTGCTGCACCAGGGCCGCCAGCCGCTCGGGGTCGGCCTGATCGGTTCCCCGGACGTTAACCTCGCTCAGCAGCCGCTGGCCGGGCTGCAGCAGCCTCAGCGGCGAACAGCCCACCAGCCCGCCGCCAGCCAGCAGCAGGCCCGCCAGGGCCAGCCGCCGCAGCCGGGGCAGTTCAACTTGTTTAAAATTTCGCCCCAACAGGGCCTCAGAAGGTGCCAATGGTTTCAAAAGCAGTAGCGAAATACGTGCACGCGCTGCACCTGAAGAAGTACCGCACCCGCCACGGTGCCTTCCTGGTAGAAGGCGGCAAGAGCGTGCGCGAGCTGCTAAGTTCCGGCATTCTCACCGAACGGCTGATAGCGACGCCCGAATTTGCGGATAAAATTGCCGCCGAGTTGCCCGCCGGGGTTCCGCTCGACCTGGTTTCGGCCGACGAGCTGACCCGCCTCAGTTCCCTGAGCACCAACAACACGGCCCTGGCCGTGGCCCGCCTGCCCGCCGAAACACCCCTGCAGCCGGCCCCCAACCAGCTGCTGCTGGCCCTCGACGATGTGCGCGACCCCGGCAACGTGGGCACGCTCATCCGGCTGGCCGACTGGTACGGACTGGCCGGGGTGGTGTGCTCCGAAACCTGCGCCGACCCCTGGGCCCCAAAAACAGTGGTGGCCACTATGGGCTCGTTTGCCCGTGTACCCATCTGGCAGCGCGACCTGCCCGCCTGGCTGGCCACGCTGCCCGCCGGCCTGCCCGTGTACGGCGCCGACCTGCATGGCGACAACGTGCACCGCCTCACGCTGCAACCCAGCGGCGTGCTTATTATGGGCTCCGAAAGCCACGGCCTCACGCCGCCTGTCGAAGACTGCCTCACCCAACGCCTGCACATTCCCGGCCGCGGCCAGGCCGAGAGCCTCAACGTGGCCGTATCGGCGGCTATTCTGCTGGATAACTTTTATCGGAATCTTTGATTGGCTGAATCAAAGTGCAAAAGAGCGGCAGTAAAAAGGCTCGTTAAACGACTCTCAAAGGAGGACGTTTAACGAGCCTTTTTACTGCCGCTTTTCGTTTTCTAATTCAGCAGCGTGATACCGAAGCTGAGGGTCTGAGCCTGGGGGCCGCGGTTGCTCTGGAAGAGGTTGTTGAGGTTGTACTTGGCAAACAGGTCGATGCCGCGGATGCCAATGGTGCCCTGCAGGCCATACTGGAAGTCTTCGAGGTTGTAGCTGCCGCGGTCCTTATCCTTCTTGGTGTTGCCGTCTTCCTCGTACTTGAGCTTGGTGTGCGAGCCGAGGCGGTAGCCGACAAACCCGCCGGCCCCGGCGCGGAACGAAGAGCGGCCCTTGTCGTCGCGGAAGCTGAGGGCCAGCATCAGCGGCAGGTTGATGGTGGAAACGGCCAGCTTGCTCTTCTCATAGTTGCGGCCGGCTTCGGTGGGCAACTCCAGGGTCGTTACGTCGTTCTGGTTCACGAAACGCCGGTTGTTATCGAGCATGTAGTTGTTGAAAGCCAGCTCGGGACCGGTGCGCAGGTACAGCGGCGAGCCTTTGGCGCCCACCCGAATGTCGTAGAGCCAGTTGAAGCTGATGTAGCGCGAGCCCCAGGGGCGCAGGTCCAGGGAGGTGCCGCCCATATCCTGCTGCTTGTTTACCAGCGCGTTCAGGCCCAGGTCGATAGTGAAGCTGGAACTCACGGCCCGGTTGGCCCGCTCCTCGGCCTTAGCCTTGCGCTCAGCCGTCCGGATCGAGTCGGATTTGGCCGACGAACCCACCCGCACCGATACCCGGTCGTCGCCATCGGTGCCGCTTTCCTCCACCGTTACGCCGAATACCCGGCCCACGCTCACGTCTACCCGCTCGCCCTTTTTAGCCGGCTGGCCGGGGGCCTGGTCGTTGTGCATCGTGATGCGGATTTGCTCGGGTACCCGCTTGCCGGGCTGGTCCTTGGCGGGGTAGAACTCCATCGTTACCTGCTCGGAGGTGGAGTTCTTGCTGGCTTTCTCGGCCTGGGCAATGTAAGTATCGAGCAGCAGCATGAGTGAATCGAGCTTGTAGTTGCGCAGCTCGCGCAGCTGGGCGCGGTCTTTTACATACAGCGTCATCGTGGCCTGGTTGGGCAGGCGCACCACAATGGTGTCGTCGTTCAGGGCAGGCAGGGTGCGGGCCGTACCGGTGGTCGAAACCAGGGCCAGCAGCATCGTCAGAAGCGGAAGCAGGAGGAAGCGTTTCATGAGATTTAGGACTTAGGGGCTTAGGACTTAGGTTTTAAGGCTTAGTGAGTGTTGCCGGATTAAGAGCGAGAGAAAGAAAGGAGGCGTTGAATTCTTCTCTAATCCCTAAAACCTAAATCCCTAAGCCCTACAGTTGAATGGTTTTGGTGAGCGTGCGGCTGCCCAGGCGGGCCTGCACGGTTACCGTTTCGGGCAGGCCGGCGGCGGTCAGGCTCACCGGCTCGCCTTGCACCACGTTGCGCACCTGCCGGAGCACGGCCAGCACGCCACGGCGGCGGGCCGGCTCTGGCTCCGGGGCTTCATAAGCGGGCCGGACTTCCACTTCAATCGGGCCGGTGAGGGCTACCGTGGCAGTGGCTAGGGCGGCGGGCCGTTTCAGCGCCGGGGCCAGCGTAGGTTTGGGCAGATCGGGCGCGGTGGCGGCCAGGGCCGTTAACGGGGCCGGCTCGTTTGCCGGCAGCCTTTCAGAAGCAACCGCCGCCGAGCTGGTTGGGGGCCGGCGGTCGGCGGCCAGGCCGGGTTGTACACCCCCGGGCCGGCTTGCCGCAGCGCGAACCGTAGTGGCCACTAAGGCGGCCGGCCCGGAGGCCATAACGGTGGCGGTTGCTTCTGAGGGGCCAGATGGGGCCGTGGCTTCAGCCGTTGCCCGGGTTGCCTCATTTATTTCTGCGGCGGCCAGAAGCGCCTGTTTCTCAGCTGAATTATTTTCCGTGCCAACGGCCTCCGGCGCAGTTGCGCCAGCGGCCGGCACGCGGGCGGGCGTGGTGGCGGCCAGCTCGGGCCGAGTTGCGGGGCCCGCGCCACCCAGCAGCAGCCAACCGGCCGCGCCCAGCAGCACGAGCAGCGCCACCGAAGCCGCCGCCAGCCACATGGCGGGGCGGCGGCGCTTGGCAGGCTGTATTTCGGCCTCGATTTCGGCCCACACAAAGGCGGGCGGCGTGGGGGCGTGGTCCGCCAGCCGCTCACGAAACAGCTTATCAATATCTTCCGGTTGCATACAGTTCTTTCGGTGAGGAGGTGGTAGGAGCGGCGGGGCGGGCCTCGCTATTGGCCACCGCGAGGCGGCGCTGGAGCATGCCCCGGGCCTTGCTGAGCTGCGATTTGCTGGTGCCCTCCGAAATACCGAGCAGCTCGCCGATTTCGGGGTGGGAGTAGCCCTCTAGGGCGTACAGGTTGAAAACGGTGCGGTAACCAGCCGGCAAACCCGCCAGCAGCGCTAGCATATCGTCGGCGCTGAGCTGGCTTTCGGCCGTGGCGGCCACGGCCGGCACATCGTAAGTCAGGTCGTCGATAGCCATGTGCAGCGGCTCCTTGCGGCGCAGCATCCCGAGGGCCTCGTTGACCACAATGCGCCGGATCCACCCCTCAAACGAGCCTTCGTGCCGATACTGGTCGAGGGCCCGGAACACCTTGGTGAACCCCACAATTAGGGCTTCCTCGGCATCCTCGCGCCGGCGTAGGTAGCGCAGGCAAACCGACAGCATCAGGCCCGAAAACTGCTCGTAGAGCTGTTTCTGGGCCCGGCTACTGCCCTGGCGGCAGGCGGCTATTAACTCGGTTTCCGTCATAACGGCGGCAGCAGCAGCGTAAAGTTCAGGTCAGAAGCAGTTCGTTTGGGGCGTCAGATGCAAGGTAAGCGGTAAGGGTTGCCTGGGGGCAAAAGAAAGTTTCAGCGGCCTGTAAATGGGCCCTGTGCAGTAGCCCCGGAGGGGCGGCATATCGGTAGAAACTACTACAGCAAAGCCCCAGCGGGGCGACACAAGCCGTTCAGCCGTTTGTGTCGCCCCGCTGGGGCTTTGTTGTCTTGTAGTCTGTTAATATTACTACCCACATGCTGCCCCGCTGGGGCTACTGTACAACAGTACTTCCCAGCTAATACTGCCCGATGCTCAGCATCACCAGCGTGCAGGCTTCTTCGGTTTGAATGCCGCGCTGCTGCGCCAGTTCTTCCAGCACCGGGTTTTCGGTGCCCGGGTTGAAAATGATGCGCCTGGGGTTGAGGTCCAGAATGTAGTCGTACCAGCCGGGCTGGTTCTGGGGGCCGACGTAGAGCGTCACCGTGTCTACGCCTTCGGCGGCGGGCCGGTCGTTGCGGATTTCGAGGCCGGCCACCGCGCCCTTGCGGATGCCCACCGGCACTACTTCGTGGCCGTGCTGCTTGAGTTGGTGCACGGCCCGGTAGGCGTAGCGGGCGGGGTTGTCGGTGGCACCTAAAACGAGGGTCTTTTTCATAAGAACGGATGCTATCGGGTGATTTAAGGCGGGGCAGGCGGGCCGCGTGACGCGACGGCCGAACCCCGCAAACGAGCAGTGCTATACGCAGGCCCGGCTGCAAAGTAGTACGGAGCCGAAACGCTCACCGCTTGCTGAGGCCCCTAAAAAACGTGTCCATCTGCTCGCACGAAGCCTGGCAGGCCTGGGCTGGCGGCCATCATAACGTTATAAACGACCGTTTAGAAAGGGTTATGAACTCTGCAACCAGTTACAAAATATGCCTTATCGGTAGCCAAAACGATATCGGATTCCGAGGTTCACAGAGTTAGTAATCCCATTTTTGTTTGTCGAATTACTCCCTGGGTAAACTAAGCTGCTGGACTGCAAATTCTTATAAAACATCCAGTCAGCAAACCCCGCTAGGTGGCGGCCAAATTCATAGCGCGCACTTGGTCCTACAGCGAGAATTGCATTACGCACCTTTGTTGTAGATATCGAACGAAGGGTAATTACACCGTCTTCAGTGCGGGTAAAGTCACTCTTGCCCTGAGACCAGAACAATACAGTACCACCCAACGCATCGAGTTGCAGGTTTCCCCAGAGCTTGGATGCAAGGGTGTATCGTGCCAAAATGGGTAAGGCTAAGCTGCTGTTAGTGGATACTCCCCACTCAGTCAAACTATTACCCGCACTATTGGTGCCACTTCCTCCGTAGGAGAATGTCTCTTTTGCAGGGGCAATTCCTGCCTGTACGGCTAACCTAGGGTTAATCTGATAGCCTAGCGTCAGTTGCGGACGACGAGCATTTGTGCGCCCAGGCCCTAGGTTGGCTGAACCTGAGGCTACTGAGAAAGCTAATTGGTAATCTTGCCGACCATACTGCAGGCCCGCATACCACCGGGGGAAATTAAGTGGTGGGTCTGTTTGGGCCCACGAGGAAAGAGTAGTCACTAGCAGACAGCTAACTAAGAGGAAACGAATCATTGCGTGTAATGGAAACTATTGAACATATTCCCTTTTAAGTAAACAGAAAGGATGCTTTCGTGCAATAAGTAATGAGGCAAGGTGGCAATGGCCGGGCAGGATAAGTAGCCCAAAACTAGTAGCGTATTGCGTAATACTACTGGGAAGCTGAGCAATATTTTTGAGTTGGCTTCTTTACTCCATACAGCTTGTGTTTCTGATTTAACTCCTTCATAAAGTACCACGCTGGCAGCAGGCCACGCAAGGAAGCTAAAACCGCCACTATTCCGAGGTCGGGGGTATAACTAGCATTACGTTAAGGACTTTAAATCAGACGATAATAGGCAAATTAGTGCCTCCCACTTGCTTTTAAATCCTATATAGTGGATATAATAAGGTTGCCTGTCCGCAGCAAACCCCATCCAAGTCCCTAGAAAACCGCTAATACCGCCTCGGCGCACCGCTCGCCATCCATGGCGGCCGACACGATGCCGCCGGCGTAGCCCGCGCCTTCGCCGCACGGAAACAGGCCGCGCAGGGTGGGGTGCTCCAGCGTGTCCCGGTCGCGGGGGATGCGCACGGGCGAGGAAGTGCGGCTTTCCACGCCTACAATCTGGGCCACGTTGGTAGCGTAGCTGGGGATTTTGCGGCCGAAATTGGCAAAGCCCTGGCGCAGCCGCTCGGCCAGCGCCGCGCCCAGCACCTCATCCATGGGCACCGACACGAGGCCCGGCTGGTAGCTGGTTTCCAGCAGCTGGGCGGAGGTTTTCTGCTTCAGAAAGTCGCCCAGCAGCTGGGCCGGGGCCTTTTGGGAGTTGCCGGCCAGCTGGCAGGCGCGCTGCTCAATTTGCTGCTGCAGGTGCAGGCCGGCCAGCGGGCCGTGCTGGCGCAGATCCATATCGCGCAGCTCCACGGCGGCCACGATGCCCGAGTTGGCAAAGCGCGAGTCGCGGCGGCTGGGGCTCATGCCGTTTACTACCACCTCGCCGGGGGCCGTGGCGGCCGGCACGATGAAGCCGCCCGGGCACATGCAGAACGAAAACACGCCCCGCTGCTCGTTGCCCACCTGCGTCTGGTGTACCAGCGCGTAGGAGGCGGCCGGCAGTGGGCCCCGGTCGGGGCGGCGGTACTGGGCCTGGTCGATGAGCTGCTGGGGGTGCTCGACGCGCACGCCCAGCGCGAAGGGCTTGGCCTCGATGAGCACGCCGCGGCGGTGCAGCAGCTCGTAAATGTCGCGGGCCGAGTGGCCGGTGGCCAGAATTACGGCGTCGGCCGTCAGCTCCTGGCCGGCGGCCGTGACCACGCCGTGCAGGCGGTTTTCGCTGATGAGCAGGTCATCGACCCGCGTTTCAAACAGCACCTGCCCGCCGGCCTGCCGCACCGAGTCGCGCAGGGCGGCCACCACGGCGGGCAGCTTGTTGGTGCCGATGTGCGGGTGGGCATCCACCAGAATATCGGACGTGGCGCCGTGCTGCACCAGCAGCCGCAGAATGCGCTGCACGTCGCCACGCTTGGTGGCGCGGGTGTAGAGTTTGCCATCGGAGTACGTGCCGGCCCCGCCCTCGCCGAAGCAGTAGTTGGAGTCGGGGTCGACGCGGTGCTCTTTGTTGATGGCGGCCAGGTCGCGGCGGCGGGTGCGCACGTCCTTGCCGCGCTCCACCACAATGGGCCGGATGCCCAGCTCAATGGCCCGCAGCGCCGCAAACAGCCCCGCCGGCCCGGCGCCCACAATCAGCACCGTGCGCCGGGCCTGGCTGACGTCGGGAAACGAGAACCAGGGCCCGAACAAATCGGCCGGCGGGCGCTGGCGGTAGATGTCGGCCCGCAGGCGCACCAGCGGCTGGCGGCCCCGGGCATCGACCGAGCGCTTGCGCAGGTGCACGAAATCGGCCTGGCCGGGGCGCAGGCCGGCGGCGGCCAGCAGGGCTTCGTAGCGGGCCAGCTCGTCGTAGGCCTGTTCGGGGGGGAGCAGCAGCTCAATTTCCTGAGCGCCGGAAGCAAGGGGAGAGGGCATAAGGCAGGGGAAAGGGAGTTATCCTTTTACGCCTGCAAAGATACGCCCCCGCAGCTGGCCTACGCTACCGGCGCCGGCTGCATTTCGGCGGGCAAAATGGCCACCGGGCGCTTGTCCTCATCAATGGCCACGAAGGTGAACAGGCCCGACACGGCCCGGTGGCGGTCTTCGGAGTACATCTGCTCCACAAACAACTCTACCCGCACCTTGAGGCTGGTGCGGCCCACGTGCTCGACGCGGCCAATCAGCTCGACCAGCGTGCCGCCGGGAATGGGGTGGGTGAAATCGACTTTGTCGGAGGAAACCGTCACCATTTTCAGACGCGAAAACCGGGTGGCCGTGATGAAGGCTACCTCGTCCATGAGGTGCAGCGTGGTGCCGCCGAACAGGGTGTCGTAGTGGTTGGTGGTGTTGGGAAAAACCGCTTTGAAGATGCGGGTTTCGGCGCGGCTGATTTTTTCGGCAAGCGTGAGCATAAGCAGCAAGGAGAAGAAAGGAGGGTAGAAAAACCTTCCCGGCCCGTTTTTCGAGGCTGGCCTGCTGCCTGGTTTCCCTGCCGAATGCTGCACGCCCGGCCACGCCGGACCCGGCTGCCCGGCAGCCGGTTATAGCACGGGCCACCAGCCCGCCGCAGCATGCAACAAGGCCCCCAGGTCGCGGGGTGGCCTTATCATCTATAAGCGGCGGGCAGGTCTCCTGACTCGGGCCTGCCTCCCCGCCCTTCTCACCCGCCGAAGCAAGCAATGGGCAACATGGGGGAGGCAGCGGCGGCGCCGAAGCGGCCGGCCCTCACAGTAGCGCGTCTGTCCGGGAGTTGCACCCGGTTCCCTTTTAAGGCCCCGCCCGAAAGCGCGGCCACCAGCCACTCATCTGACCTGAAAAACAGACCAAGAACGGGGCGAAGGTAGTCGGAAATCTGCTGGCTGTTTCTGGCCGCCAATTGCGCCCAAGCAACCAATCAATAAACTTGGGGTATACTTATTGCTGCAAAGAATACCTCTGGCCGCTGACGCCGGCCATTTCGTGCTTCACCCCACCGCTCTCTTATGCCTGCCATCTGTACGCCTTCCGGGCAGATTTTTCTGGCTCCTTTGCTGCTCCCGCTGCTGGGACTCGCTTTCGGTCTTGCCTCCTGCTCAGAGTCGGACTCGCCGGCCACGGCCGAGAAAACCGCTCGGCCCAGCCCCGCCGCCACCGTGTCGGCCACCGTGGCCAGCGGGGCCACATTCAGTATCCGCTACAGCCGCCCCTCGGCCCACGAGCGTAAGGTAATGGGCGGGCTGGTACCCTACGGCCAGGTATGGCGCACGGGCGCCAACGAGGCTACTACTTTTACCGTCGATAAGCCCGTGCGGGTGCAGGGCCGCCCGCTGCCAGCCGGCAAATATGCTCTGTTCACTATCCCGCAGGAAAAGGAGTGGACCATCATTTTCAACAGCCAGCCCAACCAGTGGGGGGCCTACGAGTACGATGCCACCCGCGACACGCTGCGCGTGCCCGCCCCGGTTTCGGCCCCGAACCGCCGCCTCGAACAGTTCACCATCACGGCCGATAAATCAGGCGAAGTGACCTTGGGCTGGGACAACACGAAGGCTACGTTTAAAGTAGAGTAGCAGTCAGAGCAGCTGCAACTAGCGCTATTTAGGCAGTTACAAAGACCGTCATGCTTCGACAAGCTCCGCATGACGGTCTTTTTTACTTCCGGGTACTTCGTTGAACAGCCGTAATTATTACTCGCCGCCCAGCACGCTTTCCACCCAGCCCTTGCCCCAGTCGGCCAGCTCGGTTTCGGTCCAGAGCTGGGGGTAGAAAATGCGGCGCTGGAACTTGGGAGGCAGGTACTGCTGCCAGTTGGTGCCGCCGGTGGCTGCAATGGAGTCGGGGTTGCGCTCCAGGTAGCGCACGGCCGATTTGTAGTGCATCAGCGGCCAGTTCACGTTCACGTTCACGTCGAGCTGGCGCAGCTGGTGCAGCAGGCGCGGGTGCTGCTGGCCCTCGGGGCCGGTGGGTAGGCGCTGCACCACGGCCCAGAGGTTGCGCTGGGTGTACTGCCGGGCGAAGTCGTTGAGCTGCGCGGTGTACTTCTTCTCAAACTCGGTAAGGGTAAGGGCCTTGGCACCGGTTTCAACCACCGTAGCACCCGATTTCCAGTAGATACAGCCCAGCAGCTCGTCGTGGGCGGCGGCCTCGCCCAGCAGGCGGCGCTGCTCCTCGGGCACCAGGTTGCTCAGGGCCGTGCTGGCCAGCTCAATCATGCGGTACTGCGCGCTCTGGAAACCCGAGGCCGGCATAAGCGCCAGCCGGAACTCCAGAAATTGCAGCTTGTCCATGCCGTCCACCATCACGTCGAACGAGTCGATCAGGTTTTCGAAGTAGCGGTTGATGCGGCCCACGCGCAGCACCACTTCCTTTACCGTGGGCGCTTGCAGGTCGCCGAGCTGCTCGTACTCGCAGAGGCAGAGCTTGAAATACAGCTCCGTAATCTGGTGGTACATGATGAAAATCCGCTCATCGGGAATTTCGGTGCGCGGGCGCTGCAGGCTCAGCAGGGTTTCAAGCTGGATGTAGTCCCAGTAGCCGAGGTAGCGGGTGTGGTAGTAGCCTTCGAGATAGGCAGCCAGATCCTGGTCGTCGGCATCGAAGCGTTGCTTCAGGCGCTGCAGCTGCTCCAGCACGGCGGGCGAAAAGTCGGTGGGAGTGGGGGCGGGGTTTTCCATAGGCAAGCGCAAAGGTAGGAATTTGAGGCAGGCATGACAGTTCTTTTACCCCTTTATCCCCCTCACTTCGCCCAAAAAACTACCTTTACCGCATGGCAGAGAAATCGAGCATTTTTGATATGATTGGGCCGGTGATGATCGGGCCCAGCTCTTCGCATACGGCCGGCGTGGTGCGCATTGCGCGGGCCGCCATTCGCATTCTGGGCAGCACGCCCACGCACGCCGTCATCACGTTCTACAACTCGTTTGCCCGCACCTACGAGGGCCACGGCTCCGACCGCGCCATTGTGGCCGGGCTGCTGGGCATGAACACCGACGATGTGCGCATCCGCGAGGCCTTCGACCACGCCCAGCAGGCCGGGCTGAGCTACACGTTTCAGGGCGTAGGCAACGCGTCTACCATGCACCCCAATACCATCAGGCTGCAGCTGCGCGACGAGCGCACCGGCGGGGCCGTGGAGGTAGTGGGCCAGAGCCGGGGCGGCGGCGTCATCCGGATTGTGGAGGTCGATGGCTTCCCGGCTGACTTCTCGGGCTCGTTGCACACGCTCATTATTGATGCCGACGACGAAGTAGGCTCCATTGCCTTCATTGCCTCGGTCATCTCGCGCGACGACTGCAACATTGCCACCATGTCGGTTTCGCGGCGGGGCAAGCACGAAACGGCCCGCCAGTTCATCGAAATGGACTCCGACCTGCGCCCCAGCACCCTCGACTACCTGCGCCAGCTGCGCTGGGTGCACCGCGTGATTGATATTCAGGCCCTCGATTAGCTTTGGTTAAGCTGCAAGCCACAAGCTGCAAGCTTCAAGCCCGTTCTAAAGCTTGCAGCTTGCAGCTTAAAGCTCACGGCGAAGAATGGGCTGTTGGTTGATTGACTTGGGCGATATAGCGGGCAATCAATATCTTTGACCCAACGGCTTCGGCCACGCCATTTGCCCTCTTCCTTTCTATTTAGTTTGTGTTTATGAAGCGTTACTACTGGTTGCTGCTGAGTGCCGTTGCCGTGGCCCCGCTGGCGGCCCAGGCCCAGACTACGCCGGTGCAGCCCCCGGCCGGTACGCTGCCAGCCGCCGCGCCCACCGGCCCCTGGAGCTTGCAGGGGGCCGTCGACTATGCCCTGACCCACAACCTGAACGTGCGCCAGAGCCAGCTGCAGGCCCAGAATATTGATGTAGCCCTGCTGCAGAGCCGCGCCGCTATGTTGCCCTCGGCCAACCTCAATGGCAGCCAGGCCTGGAACTACGGTACTACCATCAACCCGCTGACCAACGTTTTCCAGAGCCAGACCACGCGCAACAACAATTTCTCGGCCGTATCGCAGATAACCCTTTTTTCGGGCTTCCAGCTGCGCAACACCGTCCGCCGCAACACCCTCGATTACCAGGCCGCCCTCAGCGACGTGGAGCAGGCCCGCAACGACTTGTCGCTCAATGTAGCTTCGGCCTACCTGCAGATGCTGCTGGCTCAGGAGCTGGTGCGCACCAACGAGGTGCGGGCCGCTAGTACCCAGCTGCAGGTCGAGCAGAGCCAGAAGCTGCTGAAGGCCGGCGCGGTGGCCGAGAGCAACGTGCTCGACAGCCGCGCCCAGCTTTCTACCGACCAGCTTAACGTCATCACGGCCCAAAACCAGCTGGCCATTGCCAAAATTCAGCTGGCCCAGCTGCTTAATCTGGATGAGGCCGCCAGCCAGGCGCTTACCATTGAGACGCCCGAGCTGGCCGACCCCACCGAAGGCGCGCTGGCCGATGTGGCCCCGGCCGAGGTGTTCGGCACTGCCCAGGCCCGCCAGCCCGAAATAAAGGCCGCCGACCTGCGCGTGCAAAGCAGCATGCGCAGCCTCGATCTGGCCCGCGGGGCCTACTACCCGCGCCTGACTTTTGGCGCCAGCATCTTCACCGGCTACTCCTCGCTCTACACGCTGCCCACCACCAGCGTCGATTCGGCCCAGGCGTTTTTTCCCATCTTTCAGCTCGACCCCAACACCGGCCGGCCGACGACGACGGCGGCCCCGTTTGTGGCCGTAACGCCCTTCCAGCCAGTGTTTCGGCGCAGCTCCGAAAACGTGTCGTACTTCACCCAGCTCGATAACAACCTGGGCAAGTCGCTGCAGTTCAACCTGCAGATTCCGATTCTGAACGGCCTGCAGGCCCGTACCAGCGTGCAGCGGGCCAAAATAAACCAGCAGCTGGCCGAGGTGCGCGCCGAGCAGGCCCGGCTGGTGCTGCGCCAAACAATTGAGCAGGCTTTCGCCGATGCGCTGGCCGCCCAGCGCCAGTTCCTGGCTTCCAGCCGGCAGGTAGAAGCCCTCACGCTGGCCTACCGCAACGCCGAAATCCGCTTCAACAACGGCCTGCTCAACGGCACCGAGTTCAACATTGCCAAAAACAACCTCACGGCCGCCGAGTCGAGCATGATTCAGGCGAAGTATAGCTTTGTGTTCCGCCGCAAAGTCCTCGACTTCTACCAGGGTCGCCCCATTTCACTATAAGGCCCTGGGTGGCCGCGTGTTTGCTTGCGCTTTATCCCAGTACCCCAAGTCCTAAGTTTCCAATACCCCCAGATATGAAAAACAATCGTACCCTGTACATCCTGCTGGCCTTGCTGGTGGTGGCGCTTGTCGGCTTCTTCGTGGCCAAAAAGCAGGGCTGGATTGGCCAGCCGGCGGGCACCGAGGTGCTGGCGGCTTCGGCTGCGCCCACTACTATTGTGGAGAAGGTAAGTGCCTCGGGCAAAGTGCAGCCCGAAACGGAAGTCAAGATTTCGCCCGACGTATCGGGCGAAATAACCGAGCTGTACGTGGAAGAAGGCGACTCGGTGAAGAAAGGCCAGCTGCTGCTGCGTATCCGGCCCGATAACTACCAGGCCGTAGTGAGCCAGCAGAACGCCGTGGTGGGTACCCAGCAGGCCAACGTGGCCCAGACCCGCGCCCGCCTGCAGCAGCTGATTGCCAGCGCCCGCCAAACCGAACTGACGTACCGCCGCAATGCCTCGCTCTACAAGCAAAAGGTGATTTCGCAGGCCGACTATGAAGCCAGCAAGGCGGCCTACGACGCCTCGCAGGAGGAAATAAACTCGGCCCGCCAGAGCATTCGCGGGGCCCAGAGCAGCGTGCGCTCGGCCCAGGCCGGCCTGGAGGAAGCCCGCCGCAACCTCGACAAAACCACCATCTATTCGCCCGTAAACGGCACCGTCAGCAAGCTGAATGTGAAGAAGGGCGAGCGGGTAGTGGGCACCAGCCAGATGGCGGGTACCGAAATCATGCGCATCGCCAACCTGCGCGAAATGGAGGTGCGGGTGAGCGTGAACGAAAACGACATCATCAACGTGACGCTCGGCGACTCGGCCGACGTGGAGGTGGACAGCTACGCCAGTCAGGACCAGCGGTTCCGGGGCGTGGTGACCAGCATTGCCAACACGGCCAAAGACGCGCTGACGGCCGAGGCCGTAACCGAGTTTGAGGTGAAAATCCGACTGCTGCCTTCCTCCTATGAAAACCTGCTGCAGGCCAAGCCCGGCCGTCGGGTAGTGCCCTTCCGCCCCGGCATGACGGCCTCGGTCGACATCATCACCAACCGTAAAAGCAACGTGCTGAGCGTGCCGCTGGCCGCCGTAACCACCCGCACCGATAGCACCCAGATGGCCCCGGGAGCTGCTAAAGACGGTGCCAAGGCCACAACCAAGCCAACTGCCGCCGCCGGGCTGCAGGCGGCCCCCCAGGAAGTGGTGTTCCTGATCCGGAACGGTAAGGCCGTGATGACGCCCGTAAAAACCGGCATCAGCGACTTCCAGAATATTGAAATCCTGAGCGGCGTTCAGGCCGGCGACCAGGTGGCGAGCGGACCGTTCCGGGCCGTTTCTAAAACCCTGAAAGACGGCGATTTGGTGGTTATTAAGGATGCCAAAAGCCTCAACAAGGAAGCCTTGAAAGAAGACGTAGCGGCCCAGTAGGGCAGCGGTTAGCCTAAACCGGCCGTCATCCTGACGAAGGAAGGACCTTACCATGTGAGAACGGCTGCAACAGCGGCTCGTTTTGGCGCGGTAAGGTCCTTCCTTCGTCAGGATGACAGTTTTTTATTTGCCAACTTACCGGCCTTTTCGCGCATTCTACCCTGCTTTACCTCTGATTCTATCCCACCTTGGAAAAAATAGCCATGCTCGGCGGCGGCTCCTGGGCCACCGCGCTTACCAAAATCCTGTCGGAAAACGGCAGCCGCGTGCACTGGTGGATGCGCAGCAAAGACGACGTGCAGCACCTGCTGCGCACGCGTCACAACCCGCGCTACCTCTCGTCGGTGGCCCTCGACCTGGACCGCGTGCTGCCCACCACCGACCTGAAGGAGGCCGTAGCGGCCGCCGACTGGCTGGTACTGGCCGTGCCCGCCGCCTTCGTGCAAAGCGCCCTCGACAAGCTCGACCGTGACGCACTGAAGGGTAAGCGTATTATTTCGGCCATCAAGGGCATGATTCCGGGCAAAAACGTGCTCGTGACCGACTACGTGGCCGAGCGGTTCCGGCTGCCCCACACCCGCCTGGGCGTAGTGGCCGGGCCCTGCCACGCCGAGGAAGTAGCCCTCGAAAAACAGAGCTACCTGACCATCGGCTCGCCCGACGCCGAGCTGGCCGAGGACTTCTGCCGGCTGCTGCGCAACCGCTACGTGAAGGCTAACCCCGCCACCGACCTCGACGGTATTGAGTACTGCGCCGTGATGAAAAACATCATTGCCCTGACCGGCGGCATTGCCCACGGCCTGGGCTACGGCGACAACTTCCTGGCCGTGCTGGTGAGCAATGCCGTGCAGGAAATGCGCCGCTTCGCCCACGCCCTCAACCCCCAGCCGCGCGATTTGTCGGGCTCGGCCTACCTGGGCGATTTGCTGGTGACGGCTTACTCGCAGTTCTCGCGCAACCGCACCTTTGGCCACATGGTGGGCCGGGGCTACTCGGTGAAATCGGCTCAGCTGGAGATGAACATGATTGCCGAGGGCTACTACGCCGTGAAGAGCATCTACGAAATCAACCGCAAGCTCCAGGTATCCATGCCCATCACTACGGCAGCCTACAATATTCTTTATGACAAAGCTGACCCGGCCGCGGAGATTGAGCTACTTAAGGAAAAGCTGAAGTAGCATGGCGGCGCGGCGCCGGAAGCCGCGGTAGTATCGGTGGGCGTCATCAATCATCCGGCCGCAGCAGCTGGTACGCAGGTATAGCACCGCAAATAGTCCGAGTGCAAACAATGTCGCCGTTATTGCCTTCTTTGCACTGATTTCAACCTTTCCAATCAATCCTCAAAACAGTACCGCACATGGGAGCCTGGGGCTACTATAATTTCGACAACGACACGGCCGCCGACTTTGCCGAAGATTTCAGGGCCGAACCCTCGTCCGGCGTGCTCGAACAGGCCCTGGCCGCCGTGCAGCAGGCCGATGGCGAGTACCTCGACGCCGACGTAGCCAACGAGGCGCTGGCGGCGGCCGAAATCGTGGCCGCCATTCTGGGAAAGCCCGCCCGTACCTTTCCCAACGACCTGCTGGGCGTTATTCCGGGGCTGAACCTGAGCCATGTAGAACCCCTGCGCAAGCCCGCTCAGGAGGCCGTGCGCACTATTCTTGGGCCCGAGTCGGAGCTGCGCGAGTTTTGGGAAGACAGCGACGAGTTTGAGAACTGGGAGGGCCAGCAGCGGCAGCTGCTCAAGCGCCTCGATAAGCCCGGCGCCTAAGGTGGCGGGCGTGGGCGGCTGGCTGGGGCTGGCGCTGCTGGCGGCGCTATGCCTGGCTGGTTACAACTTCTTTATCAAGCTGGCGGCGGGCCACATTGCGGCCGCGGCGGGCGCCGTAGTGCTGCAGCTGGTTGCCGCCGCGCTGGGCGGCATCTGGCTGCTGAGCCTGCACCTGAAAGGCGCTCCGCTGGGTGTAACCAGCAAGGGCCTGGGGCTGGCCGCGCTGGCAGGCCTGGGGGTAGGGCTGGCCGAAATCCTGACTTTTGTGGTGTTCGAACGGGGCGTGCCGGCCTCGGTTGGTACCCCCATCATTGTGGGCGGCTCGGTGCTGCTTACCGCCCTGCTGGGCATCCTGGTGGCTCGCGAAACCCTGGCCTGGCCCCAGGCGCTGGGGTTGCTGGCTATAGTAGGCGGCGTGGTGCTGCTGGCGCGGGGCGAATGAACAGCGTAGGGGCGGGGCTTGCCCCTACGCTGTTCATTCGCATCGTTTCATCGGTAATCGTTTAACGGCGGGCGGGGGCAAGCCCCGCCCCTACAGCGGGCCCGCTAGTGGTAGCTCAATACTGATAGTCGTTCCCTTATTCGGCGCCGATTCGATAATCAGCCGGCCGCCCAGCAGCTCCACTCGGTTGCGGATGCCAGCCAGTCCGATGCCGCCGCTGGTGGGCACCGGTGCAGGCACGAAGCCCACGCCGTCGTCGCAGATGCGGATGCCCAACTGCCCGGCCTGGCGGGCCACGCGCAGCGTTACCTCGCGGGCCTGGGCGTGCTTCATTACATTGCTGAGCAGCTCCTGCACCATGCGGTAAACCGCCATCTGCACCGGCGGGGGCAGGGGCTGGGTCAGGTCGTCGAGGCCCTCCAGCACGAGGTCAAGGCGCAGCAGGCTCACGGGCACGCGGTCGGCCAGCTCGCGCAGGGCGGCGGGCAGGCCGAAGTCTTCCAGAATGTGCGGGGTGAGCTCGAAGGAGATGGTGCGGGTGGCCCGGATGGCTTCCTGCAGCAGTTGCTGGCTGGCACGCAGGGCCTCCGAATCGGGTAGCTGGGTGAGGTGCAGGCGGGTGGCGTAGAGCAGCTGGCCCACACCGTTGTGCAGGGCCTCGGCAATGCGGCGACGCTCTTCTTCCTGGGTGGTGAGGATGGCCGAAAGTACCAGCTGCTGCTGGCGCAGCTGCAGCCGGGTGGTTTCGGCCCGCTGCTGCTCGGGCTCGGTTATATCGAGGGCAAATACCACGGCCTCTTTGCGCTCGGTGTCGAAAAAGCCGTAGCATTGATAATACACCTGCTCGCCGTCGAGCTCGGTCGTGCCCACAAAATCAACCGACTCGCCGGTCAGCAGCCGGCGGTTGTGCTCACTGATGGTCGGGAAACACTCGAAAACCGACTGGCCCACCAGCTCGTTATCGGCCAGGTGCAGGCGGCGCAGGCCCGCGCCCACCAGCTCGCGGTAGCGGCCCTGCGTATCGAAGCGGCCCAGCAGCACCGGCAAATGGCTCAGAATGCGCTCCAGCAGCTGGGTTTTGTAGCTGAGCTCCTGCTCGGCGCGCCGGCGCGGCGTCCGGTCGCGCACCAGCCCCAGCAGGTGCCCGCCCGGATTGGCCGGAGTAGGGGGCTGCACGTGGCCCGTCAGGCTCACGTAGTGGTCGGGCTGCTGGGCATCCCCTACGCGCAGCTCCACTTCGAGGCCGTCGGTGCCGGCCGCCGTTTCGGCCAGCTGCCGGAACCGGGTGCGGTCGGCGGGATGCAGGTGGGCCGCTACGGTGTCGATGGGGCGGGCGGCAGCGGCATAGGGCAACCCCCAGATGGCCTGGGCACGGGCATCGGCCTGCCAGGTGTTGGTGGCGAAATCCCAGCTTACTACTCCCATGGCTGCCGCGTCGAGGGCCTGGCGCAGGCGTTGCTCGCTTTCGGCCAGCGCCCGGGTAGCGCGCTGCTGCTCCGTCACGTCGAGCTGGGCCAGGCGCACCAGCGGCTGCTCGTGGGGGCCATGGGCCAGGGTAGCTTCGAGGCGCAGCTCCAGGGGCTGGCCATCGGGGCGCTGGAAAGTCAGCAGGATACTGTGGCGGGCGGTATCGGCGGCATCGGCGGCCAGCACCCGCCCGAGAAATTCGGTGAACTGGCCGCGTTGCCGGGGCTCGACGAACAAGGCCAGCCGGCGGCCCTGCAGCTGCTGGCGCACCAGCCCCAGCAGCTGGGCGGTGCGTAGGTTTAGCTGGCGCAGTGTGCCGGCCGCATCGAGTGTGCAGTAGCCAACGGGCGCAAATTCGTACAGGTCGAGGTACTGCGCGCGGCTGGCCTCGGCTTCGGCCTGGGCAAGCAGCAGCTCCTCGTACTGCATTTCCAGCTCAATCTGATGCACCTGCAGCTCCTGCACCAGCCGCTGCATCTCGGCCGGCGTTTCGGCTGGCGGGCTCTGCGTAACCAGCCGGCGCCGCTCGGCGCGGGCCCGCAGCTGGCGCAGCGCATTGCCCGCCGCCGAGGAGGCCGGCCGCAGCGCGTCGTAGTCGGGGTTGGAATCCAGGGGGGAAGGCGGAAAGTCGGCAGACATGGGCAGGCGCAGTTTGTCGGGAAGGGCGCGGTAGGGGCGGGGCTTAGCTGCGCTGTCCTGCGGTTGTCCCCGCCCGCCGTGCGCACCGCCCTAACGGTAATCGTTCAACGGCGGACGCAGCTAAGCCCCGCCCCTACAACGCCCTCCCCAACGTGGGTTAAACAGCTTCAAGATAAAGATACCACCATGAGCAGCTCGCTACCCGGCAACTTCCTCCAGCCCCAGCAGCACGTGGCCGGTGGGCTGGCCGGCGCTCAGCAGCAGGCGGGCGAAGGCGCGTACCGGCCGGCCGCCTTTCGGGCCGGGCAGGTGCAGGTTGTCGAAGGCCTCGCCCGAGCCGTTGAGCAGGGCGCGTAGCTGCTCGTGCAGGGGGGTGAGATTCCAGCCGGCGGGGCCGAGGGCCGCCAGGGGCTGGCCGCGCAGCCGGGACGCATCGAGTTGGAACTGCTGGGCCAGCGTCTGGCTCACGGTCTGGATGCGGAGCTCAGAATCGAGCACCAGCAGGGCCTCATTCATGGTTTCAATGATGCTTTCGGCCAGACGGGTGCTTTCGCGCAGCCGGGCCTCCAGGTGCTTCATGTCCGATACCTCGGTGAAGGTGAGCACGGCCCCACTGATGTAGTTGTCGAGGGTGCGGTAGGGCAGAATGCGCATCGAGAACCACTCGTTGCCGGTGGTTTCAATGGTGGCTTCCACCGTGGTGAGCCGGTCGATTACCTGCCGCACGTCCTGCTCCAGGGTGGCGTAGCGCAGGTTGCTGGCAAAGTGCGTAATGGGCCGGCCCACGTCGGCGGGCTGCAGGTGCATGATGCGGGTCATGGAAGGCGTAAAGCCTTTGATAACCATGTCGTTGTCGAGGAAAATGGTGGCAATTTCCGTGGCATCGAGCAGGTTCTTCATGTCGTTGGCGGCCTGGCTCAGCTCCTCGGTTTTGCTCAGGTACTGCATGTTCAGGGTCATCAGCTCCTCGTTGAGGCTCTGCATTTCCTCCTTGTTGGTCATGGCCTCCTCGTTGGTGCTCTGCAGCTCCTCGTTGGCGCTCTGCAGCTCCTCGTTGGTGCTCTTCAGCTCTTCGAGGCTGCTTTCCATCTCCTCAATGGTGGTTTGCAGGCGGTGCTTGGTATACTGCAGTTCCTTTTCGAGGGTGCTTACCGCGGCGTCGCGGCTTTCAGGGGAGGTACTAATGTTGGCCGTGCGCATTTTGCGGGGTGTGGGCTGATCTTCGAAAGCCACCAGCAGCAAGCCGGCCAGCTGCTCGGGCTGTTCGAGGAAATGCACCGTGAGGCGCAGCAGCTGCAAACCCGATTCGGTTTGTACCCGCACCCGTTCGGCCACCACCGTTTGGCGGGTGGTGCTGGCCTTATGCACGGCGGCGCTCAGCTCGTAATTGAGCTCCTCGCGGGCCATCTCAAACAGGTTGAGCCCGCCCAGGCCAGGCGCCGGTTCGAGGTAGCGGCCGGTGCGGCCATTCACGTACAGAATTTCGCCCCGGACATTAATGATGACGGCCGGGGGCGTGTACTGCTGCAGCAGCGTTTTCTGGACCAGGGCCGCGAAAGGGCCGCTTTTGCGGGGCAAGGAAGTACTCATAGCAGTGACGTTGCCCGCCGCCGTAGCCGAATGCTGGGACAGGGCGAAGGGAAAATTGACGAGCCGGGTAATGGAAGGCGAGGCGTCGTTGCGCCGCGAAATCTTCCACTTCATATCAAGCGGAATAAACAGCTCCTGGTAGCCGGTCAGGTTTTCGCTGGGTCCCAGAAACAGCAGCGAACTGGGGTTGAGGGCGTAATGAAAAACGGGCAGCAGGTTTTTCTGCAGCTCGGCCGACAGGTAAATCAGCAGGTTGCGGCAGCACAGCAGGTCGAGCTTGGTGAAGGGCGCGTCTTTGGTTAGGTTGTGCACCGCGAAAATCACCACGTCGCGCACTTCCTTGGTTATCTGGTAGCTGCCATCGGGCTGGCGCACAAAAAAGCGTTGCAGCCGCTCTGGGCTTACATCGGCCGTAATGTTGGTCGGGTAGAGGCCGGCGCGCGAAAAATCGATGGCCGCCGGGTTGATATCAGTGGCGAAAATCTGGATTTTGAGGTAGCGGGCCGGGTCGATGGCGTCGAGGCTTTCGAGCAGCAGCATGGCCAGCGAGTAGGCCTCCTCGCCGGTCGAGCAGCCGGGCGCCCACACCCGCACGGTACTGTCGGTGGGCTTGGAGCGCAGCAGCGGCGGCAGCTGCCGCTGCAGGGCTTGGTAGGCCTCGGGGTCGCGGAAGAACTTGGTTACGCCAATCAGCAGCTCCCGGAACAGGGCTTCTACCTCGGCGGGGTTTTCCTGCAGGTAGCGCACGTACTGCGGAAACTCGTGAATCTGGTGGGCGTTCATGCGCCGCTCGATGCGCCGAAACACGGTGTTGCGCTTGTAGAAGCTGAAATCGTGGCCGGTCTGGGCCCGGATCAGGATAAAGATTTTCTGCAGCGCGTGGGCCGGCTGCGAGTCCGATTCGGCCTGCTCGCGGCGGGGCCGGGCAAACAGCGGCTTGTGCATGTATTCGAGCAGCTTGGCCGGCAACTGGCCGGCGGGCAGCACGTAGTCTACAAACTCGGTGGCAATGGCCGAGCGGGGCATGGAGTCGTACTCGGCCGTTTCGGGGCTCTGCACCATCACCATTCCAAAGTTCTCCATCACCATTTTCAGGCCCACGGTGCCATCGGAGCCCATGCCCGAGCAGATGATGCAGATGGCCCGCTCGCGCGCATCCTTGGCCAGGCTCTGGAAGAAAAAATCGATGGGCAGGCGGCGGCCCCGGGCCTGGGTGGGCTGAAACAGCAGCAGCGTACCGTGCAGCATGCTCATGTCGGCGTCGGGCGGAATTACATACACGTGGTTGGGCCGCACTTTCAGGCCGTCGGCGGCCTCATGCACGGGCATGTGTGTAAAGCGCTGCAGCACGGCCGGCAGCTCGCTGGGCTGGTCGGGGGCCAGGTGCATCACCACCACGAAGGCCATGCCCGGGGAGGGCGGCAGGGCCCGAAAAATGGCTTCGAAGGCCTGCAAGGAGCCCGCCGAGCCGCCCAGCCCCACAATCGGAAACTTATCGGTGGTGTTTTCCTGGCTCTGAGCCAGGCGCAACTGGCGGGAGCTTACCTGGCTTTCAACCGGCGGGGCAGCTATGCCAATCGGGGCGGCGGGTTCCTGGTTTTCGGGCTCTTCGGGGTAGGTTTGAGCGGTGTCGGCCATGGCAGCGGGCGTGGGCCGGGAACAGTAAGCCGGCCGGCCAAGCCCGAAATTAAGCAGCGCCCGCAGGAGTTTCGCATTTCGCGGCCAGGAGCCCGTAGCTAAGGCCGGGGCGGGGGCAAGCCCGGGCTTGGTGAGCTCAACGATAACAAGGCAGGTGGGGGGCTACGTATACCAAAGCAGGCGCGAAGAAGCCACGGGGGCTTCTTCGCGCCTGCTTAGTCGTTTTTATGATTCTACAAAGTCCGGTTTATCTGATTGTTATTGGTGCTTCAGCGGGTGGGATGGGTGCGCTCACACGGTTGGTAAGCCAACTGCCGGCCAGCTTGCCGGCGGCCGTGCTAATCGTGCAGCACCTGGCCCCCACCTCCTCGGGCCCCCACTTGGTCGGGCGGCTGCAAAAAGCCACCCGCCTCGTTTGCGCGCTGGCCACCGACGGACAGGCGCTTGAAGCCGGCCACCTCTACCTGGCCCCGCCCGACCGCCATCTGCTGGTGCAGAGCGGGCAGATGCTGGTAACCAAGGGCCCGCGCGAAAACAACTTCCGGCCCGCCGTGGATGCGCTGTTCCGCTCGGCCGCCGCCTACCACGGGGCCGCCGTGGTGGGCGTGGTCCTGACGGGGCTGCTGCACGACGGCACGGCCGGCCTCGACCAAATCAAGCGGGCCGGGGGCCGGGCCGTGGTGCAGGACCCCCTCGAAGCCGAATTCTCCAGTATGCCCGAAAGCGCCCTCAACAACGTTGCCGTCGACTACGTGGCTCCCCTGGCCGAAATGGGTGCCCTGCTAACCCGCCTGGTACACGAAACGCCCCCGCCGGCCGCAGGGAGTGTTCCCGAGGATATCAGGCTGGAGGCCGCCATTGCCGAGCGCGTGGTGGGCAACACCGAGGAGGTGGCCCAGCTCGGCAGGCCCGTGCCCTTCACCTGCCCTGGCTGCGGCGGCAGCCTCTGGCAGCTCAATGAGGGCAATGTGGTGCGCTTCCGCTGCCATACGGGCCACGCTTTCACCCTGGGCACGCTGCTCGACGATTCGCGTCAGGGGCTGGAAGAAACGCTCTGGGTGGCCCTGCGCATGATGGAGGAGCGCAAAAACCTACTCCGTACCCTGGCCGCCCAGCCCGGTACCAGCGCCGGCACCAGCAACTCCCAGTTCGAACGAATTGCCGAACTCAAAAATCACGTTAACCGCCTGCGCGAGTTTTTATTGAACGGCCTCGACCGGCCCTTGTCCTCCCTAGAACCAGAAAAGTAACATGCGGGCATCCGCCATAAAAAAGGCTGCGCTCCGGCTAATATGCGGCCGATAAAGTATGGTATTCTGTTACCTGATTAATCGGCCTTTTACTTAGGGCTTTGAATAGAATTCAACCTGTACGGGTGCGTGTTCAAAGATAGAAGCTGTTTAGGAAGTACCTGGAATCAATCACACCGTCATGCTGAGCGCAGCCGAAGCATCTCTACCGCTTCGTTAAACGACCACAACGAAGCGGTAGAGATGCTTCGGCTGCGCTTAGCATGACGTCCTTTTGACTTTCAAAACAGCTTCATATACAACACTGGTTCGATAGCGAAACAGGACAAAGGCTACATGATGTCGATAAGCTTGACTACAAATCCCGAAAAGGGCTTTATCCTACGGGCAACGGCAGCACGATGAGATACTCGGTGCCGCGACCGGGCTGGCTGCTCACGCTGAGCGTGCCGCCATGGCCGCGGGTAATCAGGTCGTGGCTCAGGGCCAGGCTCAGGCCGGTTTCGGCCCCGGCCGGAAAGCGCTGGAACAAGGTAACCAGCGTTTCGGGCGACAGCCCTTCCCCGTTGTCGCGCACCCGTATTTCCACGCTGGCCGCGGTGCGGCGGGTCGTCAGCTCAATCTGAGGGACATAGTCTTCGTCGGGCTGGTACTGGCGCTGGGCCACGGCCTGCAGGGCGGCGCTGTACACGCCCACCAGCGCCCGGCCCAGATCCTGGCGCACTACCATCACGCGCTCCAGGGTTGGGTCGGGGTGGAGGAGCAGGGCGGCGCTGAAATGGCGGTTTTTGGCTCGCATATCGTGGTACACCAGCCGCAGGTACTCTTCGGCCAGGGCATTGAGGTCGGTGTGCTGACGGGCTCCGCCGCCGCCCTGCGAGTATTCCAGCATCCCGCGCACCACCGACTCGGCCCGCTGGCTGTACTGCATAATATGGGCCTGGTTCTGGTGTAGCGAGTCGAGCAGCTTATCGGCCAGCGCCTGCTGGCCGGGCGGCAGCCACAGCTGCGTTATATACTGGCGTATCTCGTCGCAGAGCTCGGTGCTGGCGGCGGCGTAGCGCCGTAGCAGGCTTACGGGGCGCTGGATTTCGTGGGCTATACCGGCCATTAGTTCGCCCAACGACGCCATTTTCTCGCGTAACACCAACTGGCCCTGCGTTATCTTCAGCTCTTTCAGCGTCTTCACCAGGTTGTCGCGCTGGGTAGTTAGCTCGTTGGCCTGCTGGCTGAGCTGCCGGTGCAACACTTCGAGGCGGCGGGTGGCATCCTGTTGCTGGCGGTGGCGGTGCCACAGCAGCAGCAGCGCCACGAGCAGCAGCCCGGCCCCGGCCAGCAGCGCGCCCGTGCGGATGCGGGCCAGCAGCTGGCCACGTTCGGCCTCCAGCTCCAGCAAGCGGGTGTGCTCGTTGAAGGCAATGGCATCGAGCTGCTTGATGCGCCGCGGGTTGAAGAGGCTGTCCTGGGCGGCCAGCAGTACGTGGGTGTAGTACAGGGCGCTATCGGGCTGCTGGCGGGCTTCGTAGGCCTCCATCAGCAGGGCGCTGTTGCGCATCACGCCTACCACGTAGGGCAGGTTGGCGGCCAGCGCCAGCGCCCGCCGGGCATACCAGATGCTGGAATCGGGCCGGTTCTGCTGCTTATGCAGCTCGGCCAGGTATTGAAAAGCCCGGCTGACGCTGCGCAGGTCGTTTTCGGGTGCGGCCGCCTGGGCACTGCGCCGGTAGTAGGCGCGGGCGGCCTGCGGGTGTCCCTGGGCCAGTTGCAGCAGGCCCAGCTCGCGCAGTACATACGGGGCGGGGTTGCCCCAGCAGCTCCAGGCCCGGGGGCGGTGGCGGGCCGTCAGCTGCCAGGCCTTGTTGAGGTAAAAGGCGGCCGAATCGTAGCGGCGCAGGCCTTCGTAGCTGGCGCCCAGGTTGGCAATTACGCTGATGAGCTGCGACGTATCGGTGGTGCCGGCCTGCCGGTAGCTGTCCAGCGCCCGCAGCGAGTACCGCAACGAGGGCCGGTAGTCGTCGAGGGCGAAATACAGCAGCCCGGTTTGGTTGAGCGTGCGGGCAGTCCCTTCCAGGTCGTGGCTTTCCTGGTTGAGGTGCAGGGCGGCCAGGTTCAGGCGCAGCGCCTCCGGCAGGTTGCCCCGCTCGCCGGGCAGAATGGCCAGCCGCGACAGGCAACGTCCCTCACCCTTGGTATAGCCCAGCCGGCGGGCCAGGCGCAGGCCCTGCCGGGCATAAAAGCTCACCGAGTCGAAGCGCGAGTAGCGGAACGTAGCGGCCAAATCGGCCAGCAGCAGCACGCGGGCCGTGTCGGTAGAGGCGCGGGCCAGGGCCTGCTGCAACGGCAGCGTCTGCGGGCTCTGCGCCTGTCCGGCTACCGGCCGCAACAGCAGGCCTGTCAGCAGAAAAGTCCATAGCAGAGAACGGAGCATGAGGAAAGGTAAGTTTCCTGCCAGTATTATCCTAATTAGGAGCTGTCCTGCCGCTAAAGCCAAAAAATGAGCCAGAGTAAGCCCTTCACCCACAACCGGATGCAGCAGGCTGCTCTAGCACTCCAATTACACCCCAAAAGCGCTGTAAACCACTTTGCCGCAGCTTATGGCTGCGCCGCCAGCTTTTCCAGGGCCTCCCTGAATTCGGGCGTGTTGTATTCGACCAAGCCTTCGTAACGGGCCGCCACCTGCCCGCTGGGGCTCAGAATAACGGTATTGGGAATTGTTGTCGAGTTGAAGGGCGGGGGTAGGGGCGCGGCCGGGAAGTACACGGGCAGCCGGAACCCCTGGCGCTGCATGAATTTGAGGGCTTTATCCGGATTTTTGTCCAGTGAAATCAGCACAAACGCCACTTTGCTGGTATCCGTGCGCGCAGCCAGGGCCTCGATACCGGGCATCTCCACCCGGCAGGGCGCGCACCAGGTAGCCCACAGGTTCACGAACACGGCCTTGCCCCGGAACCTGTTTAAATCAACCGGCCGACCGTCGGCCGTTACCAGCCGCAAAACGCCTGTCGTTGGCGGTATATCGGGCCGGCTCGGGCCGGCCGGCAGAGGGGGCTGCTGAGTGGGCGCCCCCAGTGCTGCGGGCGGCCGGCCGGCGAGGGAAAGCAGGCTAAGTATCAATATCGGCACTTGGTAAAGCAGGGTTTTATACGTCATCGGAGGGGTGGGTTTAGTGTGGAGCGAGGGTGTGGCAAGCGGCAGATACCCGGCAACGGGCCGCCGCGCTACCGCACTAGCAGGCTGCCGCGCAGCATCCCCATGCCGCAGGTAAATGGGTAGGTGCCCGGCTTATCGGGCCGCAACTCCACGGTGGTGGTCTGGAAAGCCGGTAGTTCGCGCCGGATGCCAAAGTCGGGCAGCAACAGCTCCTCCGAGCAGCCGGCCGTTTCGTTGCGGTAGAAGTGGAGCTGCACCGGCTGACCCAGGGCCACCTCAATCACATCGGGCGAGTAGCCGCCCTGCACCTGAATAGCCACCTGCTGCACCCCGCCGCCATCCGCTACGGCCGTAGCCACCCGGTGCGGGGCCGCAAAGAAAAACCACCCCACAAAGCCAATCAGGCCCGTACCGAGCAGCGTAACAATGATTTGAGAAGCATCCATTTTTACTTTTATTTTTCAATTGAAAAACCCCGCAGCCGCAGCGAATTGGTGAGCACCGACACCGAGCTTAAGGCCATGGCGGCGGCGGCCAGCATGGGCGAGAGCAGCCAGCCCGTGAAGGGGTAGAGCAGGCCCGCCGCAATGGGGATGCCCAGCGCGTTGTAGATGAAGGCAAAAAACAGGTTCTGGCGGATGGTGCGCACCGTTTGGCGCGAGAGGGCAATGGCGGTGGCCACACCCTGCAAGTCGGAGCGCATAAGCGTGATGCCCGCCGCTTCCATGGCCACGTCGGTGCCGGCGCCCATGGCCAGGCCCAGGTCGGCGCGGGCCAGGGCGGGCGCGTCGTTTATACCGTCGCCCACCATGGCTACGGTGCGGCCCTCGGCCTGCAGCTGCTGCACTTTGCCGGCCTTGTCGGCGGGCAGCACTTCGGCGTAAAAGCGACTGATGCCTACTTGGGCGGCCACTTTTTCGGCCGTCTGGTGGTTGTCGCCGGTCATCATCACCACTTCCAGGCCCTGGCTTTGTAGTTGGCGAATGGCAGTTTCTGAAGTGTCGCGCACGGTATCGGCCACGCCCACCAACGCTACAGCCCGGCCGGCCACGGCGGCATACAGCACGGTGCGGGCCTGGGCCAACAGCCCATCGGCGGCCAGCTCCAGCTCGGAGCCGAGCATAATGTTGTGCTCATCGAGCAGGCGGCGGTTGCCGATGAGCACGGTTTGCTCGGCCACCGTGGCCCCGGCCCCCCGGCCCTCGTGGGCCACAAAATCGGTGGCCTCGACCGGGGCTGTCCGGACCTGCTGCTGCTGCAGGTCGGCATAGCGCACCACGGCGGCGGCCAGCGGGTGCTCGCTGCGGCGCTCTACCGCCGCCAGCAGCGGCAGCAGGGCGGCCGGCGCGGTGCCCGGCGCGGTGATGAACTCGGTGACGGCCGGCTCGCCTTTGGTAATGGTACCGGTTTTATCGAGCAGCACGGTATCCACCTGGTACGCCTTTTCGAGAGCTTCGGCGTTGCGGATGAGCACCCCGTGGCGGGCGCCCAGGCCGGTACCCACCATAATGGCCGTGGGCGTGGCCAAACCCAGCGCGCAGGGGCAGGCAATGATGAGCACGGCCACAAAATTGACCAGCGCCAGCGGCAGCCGCTGCCCGGCCGGGGCCAGCGCAAACCACACGACAAACGTGGCAATGGCCAGCATAATCACTATCGGCACGAATACGGCACTGATTTTATCGGCCAGTCGCTGAATGGGGGCGCGACTGCCCTGGGCATCTTCCACCAGCTTCACAATCTGGGCCAGTACCGTGTTGGTGCCCACCTGGCTCACGCGGAAGCGGAAGGAGCCGGTTTTGTTGATGGTGGCCCCAAACACTTGGTCGCCCACCGATTTCTCCACCGGCAGGCTCTCGCCCGTAAGCATCGATTCGTCGAGGGCCGAGCGGCCTTCCAGGATGAGGCCGTCGGTGGCCACTTTCTCGCCGGGGCGCACCAGCACCTCGTCGCCGTGGCGCACCTGCTCCAGCGGCACATCCACTTCCTGCCCGCCGCGCAGCACCCGGGCCGTTTTGGCCTGCAGGCCGATAAGGGCCTTGATGGCGGCCGAGGTTTTGGCTTTGGCCCGGCTTTCGAGCACTTTGCCCAGCAGAATCAGGGCAATGATGGTGGCCGTGGTGTCGTAGTACACATCGGGTGCGAGGCCCTGGCGCTGGAAAAAACCGGGTGCCACGGTGGCGGCCAAGCTGTACAGGAAAGCCGCGCCGGTGCCCACGGCAATCAGCGTATCCATGCTGGCCGTGCGGTGGCGCAGCCCGTTCCAGGCCGATACGTAGAACTCGCGGCCGCTGTACAGCAGCACGGGCAGCGTGAGCAGCAGCAGTCCGTAGTTGAGCACCGGCATCGAAATACGGGCCATCAGCGCGGGCCAGAGCATCAGCATACTCAGCGGCATGATGATAACGGCCAGCACTACCGCCACCTGAAAGCGGCGCTTGAGGTCGAGGTAGGTGCGGGCTTTGCGCTCAGCCAGTTCCTCATCGGCCGCCAACACGTTGGGGGCGGCCGGGGCCTGGGGCTCGAATACCTGGTAGCCGGCCTGCTCCACGGCCGCCTTCAGCCCGGCGTGGTCTATCTGGCCAGGGGTGTACTCGACGGTGGCTTTCTCGGCGGCCAGGTTTACGGTGGCCCGTAGCACGCCGGGCGTGCGGCTCAGGGCCCGCTCCACAAAGTTGGAGCACGAGGCGCAGGTCATGCCCTCGATGTGGAGGGTTTCGGTGCGGGGAGGCGCGCCGGGCGAGGTGCTGGCCGGGGCAGCGGAAGTGGCAGCAGGAGTAGACAAGGCAGTTTGGATAAGGCAGATAAGACAAGGAAAGCCCGCAGCAGGGGCTTTCCTATTAAACCCCGAAACCGGCCCGAAGGATGCCCGAAAGATGTACACGATTCCCTTTCCAGGCCTACAATATTCGGCGGCCGGGGCAGTGGCGCGGCGGGTGTCGGGTGCGGCCCAGCCCCGGGTTTTGCTGGTTTTCCGGGGAATCCTGTACCACTGCTCGTTGTTTAGGGCCGTATTCTTGTAGTAGATACCATCGGTTGGTTTGGCCAACTTCACTTTTACCTGTTTCAATTATGTCCACGCTTCGTTTCAATACCACCATTAACTGCGCCAATTGCGTGCGCGCCATCACGCCCACGCTCAACGGCGAGCCGGCCATCAGCAGCTGGCAGGTTGATACCGATACCCCCAACAAAGTGCTCACCGTCAACGGCGACCTGTCTGCCGAGCAGGTGGTAGCCCTGGTGCAGGAGGCCGGTTTCGAGGCCCGCCCCGCGTAGGGCCGCGAAGCCCGGCCCAGCCGGGCTACCGTTATAGGTGCCCCCGGGGTTGCCCTGCATGGCAGGATAACCCTGGGGGCACCTGTTCGTTCTGATACCTGCTGCCCGGTGATTTGCCGGTTTCCCTTTAGCCCCGTTTCCGATGCCCGACCCGTATTCCGATAACACCGATGAAGAGCTCAACACCGCCAAGCAGGTAGACCTGGCCAACGTTGGGGCTCTCAACCGCGAGCAACTCACGCCCGAAGCCGCCACCGCCCCCCAAGGCCAGGACCACCCGCCCACCGATAACGCCGACCACCACAACGAATCGGTCGATGAGAACGCCGGCCACTCGCACGATGGCCTCGACAATGGGCACGGACACGACCATGGTCCGGCCAGCGAGTGGCCCTACCTGTGGCCAGCCATTAGCCTGGCGCTGCTGCTGGGCGGCCTGGCGCTGGACTACTTCGATGTGCCGTTTTTTGTGGGGCTGGTGCGGCCGCTGTGGTACGGAGTAGCGTTTTTACTGGTGGGCTGGAAGGTGTTGCGGGCGGCGGCCGTCAGCCTGCCCACGGGTAATGTGTTCAACGAATTTCTGCTGATGAGCCTGGCTACGCTCGGCGCATTTGCCATTGGCGAATACCCCGAGGGCGTGGCCGTAATGCTGTTTTACACCGTGGGCGAGCTGTTTCAGGATGCGGCCGTGAACCGGGCCAAGCGCAGCATCCGGGCCCTGCTCGAAATTCAGGCCACGGAAGTAACCGTGCTCCGCGACGGGCAGAGCCTGGTTATCGACCCGAAGGAGGTGCAGCTGGAGGACCTGATGGAAGTGCGACCCGGCGAAAAAGTGGCTCTCGATGGCACGCTGGAAGGCGTATTGGCCTCCTTCAACACGGCTGCCCTCACCGGCGAATCGGCCCCCCAGACCAAGCAGCCCGGCGAAACCGTGCTGGCCGGCATGATAAACCTCGATACGCTGGCCCGCGTGCGCGTGACGGCTGCCTTTGCCGATACCAAGCTCAGCCGCATACTGGCCATGGTGCAGGACGCGGTAGGGCGCAAGGCCAAAACCCAGCAGTTTATCACCCGTTTCGCCAAAATCTACACGCCCATTGTGGTGCTGCTGGCCGTGTTGCTGGTGCTGGTGCCAATGGTGGTGGTCGATGACTATGTGTTCCGCGACTGGCTGTACCGGGCGCTGGTGTTTCTGGTTATTTCCTGCCCCTGCGCGCTGGTTATCAGCATTCCGCTGGGCTACTTCGGCGGCATCGGGGCAGCTTCCCGAAACGGCATCCTGTTCAAGGGCTCCAACTTCCTGGATGTGCTGCGCGAGATTGACACCGTGGTAATGGACAAAACCGGCACGCTCACCGAAGGCGTGTTTGCGGTGCGCGAAGTGGTAACGGCCCCCGGCACCGAGGCGGCCGAGCTGCTGCGGCTGGCCGGCGCGCTCGAAACCAAATCAACCCACCCCATTGCCAAGGCCGTGGTGCAGCACGCGGCCCCCACGGCCGCCGACACGGCGGCGGTGGAAAGCGTAGAGGAAATTGCCGGCCACGGCCTGCGCGGGCAGGTGGCCGGCCGCACCGTGCTGGCCGGCAACACCAAGCTGCTGCGCAAGTTTGGTGTAAGCTACCCGGCCGAGGTAGATGCCGTAGTTGATAGCATCGTGGTGGTAGCCCTCGACGGGCAGTATGCCGGCTACCTCACCGTGGCCGACGCGCCCAAGCCCGACGCCGCCCGCGCCGTGCAGGAGCTGCGCGCCGACGGCATTACCAAGCTCGTCATGCTTTCGGGCGACAAGGACAGCATTGTGCAGCGCGTGGCCACCGAGCTGGGCATTACCGAAGCCCACGGCGGCCTGCTGCCCGAAGACAAGGCCCGCTACGTGCAGCAGTACCTGGATGCGGGCCGCAAGCTGGCCTTCGTGGGCGACGGCGTGAACGATGCCCCCGTGGTGGCCCTGGCCGACGTGGGCATTGCCATGGGCGGCCTGGGCTCCGACGCTACCATTGAAACGGCCGATGTAGTTATCCAGACCGACCACCCCAGCAAGATTGCCACCGCCCGCCGCATTGCGCGCGCCACCCACACCGTCGTCTGGCAGAACATTTGGCTGGCCTTTGTGGTGAAAGGCGTGGTATTGGCGCTGGGCGCGGGCGGCCTGGCCACGATGTGGGAAGCGGTGTTTGCCGATGTGGGCGTGGCCCTGCTGGCCATTCTGAACGCGGTGCGGATTCAGCGCATGAAGTTCTGAGTAGCTGACGCCCGGCTTGGCTGCTGGCCCGGCGGCGCAGATTGGTGCGGCGGCCGCTAATCGGGTTTCGGCTTGAACAGGATTTTGTCGATGTGGCTGCGGTCTACATCCACGATTTCGAAGTAGTGACCCTCCCAGGTAAAATGCTCGCCGGCACGCGGCAGCGAGTTGAGAATATGCAGCGCAAAGCCGCCGACACTATGAAAGCCCGTCAGGCCGCGCCGCGCCGCCACCGGAATATGGAAACGCTCGACAAACTCGGCGAAAGGCAGCTGTGCATCAATGAGAAACGAGCCGTCGGTGCGCTCCACAATGGCGGGGTTGCCTTCCGCATCGGGCGAAACGTCGCCTACCAGTGCGTCGAGGATATCATCAATCGTTACCATGCCCACCACGCCGCCAAACTCATCTACCACAATGGCCTGGTGCACGCGCCGCAGCCGGAACATTTCCAGGGCATGGTAGGCTTTGCTCGAAGCGGGCATAAACAGCGGCTCGCGCTGCAGCTCGTGCAGGCGTAGCAGCTGCGTATCCAGCGGTATTTCGCTTACCAGGTCTTTCAGGTACACCATGCCCCGTACTTCGTCCAGGCTGCCCTGGCAAAGTGGGTAGGCCGAGCGTTTGCGGGCAAGCACCGTCTGGCGGGTTGTGTCGAGGTCGGCTTCCAGGTCCAGCCACTCTATGTCCTGGCGGCTGGTCATGAGCGAGCCCAGGCGCCGGTCGCCCAGGCTGAAGACGTTCTTCACAATGTCGTGCTCAATTTCCTGAATCGTTCCTCCCGTCGCTCCTTCCCGGATCATGGCCTTGATTTCCTCCTCCGTTACCGGGCTTTCCTGAGTGTTGATGCCCAGAACCCGGATGAGAAAGTCGCTGGAAACGGTTAGCAGCCAGATAAAGGGGGAAGTAAGCCGGGAAAGCAGCGCCATGGGCGCGGCCATAAACTTGATGATGGCCTCGGGGTTGGTCAGGCCGATCCGCTTGGGTAGCAGCTCCCCAATCACCACCGAGAGGTAGGTGATGAAGATAACCATCAGGACCACCGCCATATTGTGGGCAAAGGGGGCCAGCACGGGCACGCGGGCAATAACTGCCTCAAGCTGGGTGGTAAGCCCCGCGCCGCTGAACACGCCCGTCAGGATGCTGATAAGCGTAATGCCGATCTGGACGGTAGAGAGAAAGCGGGTGGGCTGCTGAGACAGTGCCAGGGCCGCCTGGGCCGGGCGGCTGCCCTGCTTGGCCTGTGCTTCCAGCTTGGCCTTACGCGAGGAAATAAGCGCAATTTCCGACATGGAAAACACGCCGTTGAGCAATACCAGTAGTAGAATAATAAGTAATTCCATGAGCTAAAGGTAGATAATAAGCCTGTTTAAAGCTCGTGAACTGGGTTGCAGCCGCGGCCGGAAATCGGGCCGCTAACAACTTCGCGGCCCGCAAAAGGCAGGCGGCTGGGCCGCAGCTACCAGGCGCATTGCGCCTAGCCCCCTTAGGGCGTGTGGACTGCCAGGGAGCTGGCGACAGACGCGTTAAGGCGTCCGTTACATCAGCCGATATGCCGGTGTTGCGCTGGTTTAGAAGCGGCTGCTTAGAACCTGCTGGAGGGCTACACCGAAGTGGAAATAATACGTTGCCAGTAGTTGAAAATACCTGTTTCCAGGTATTGCAGGGTTGTGCACAAAAGATAAAATTTGGAGCAAATAATGGGACTTATTCAGCATGCTGATTTCGGATGCTCCGCATTCAAGCCACGGTAGCAGCAGTATTTTCCCAGTTCTATTCCTTGCAACAACGCTTTCCGTGCTGAAACAAAAACGGCCCACCTGCCACCCCCGATACAGCCCCTGAATCGGTCTGCTACCGCTTGGATGCAGCTACGCCAACGCTACTAACACGCCCGCCGCAACTGACTCTACCGCCACTTCTCTCTTGCGTATGAACCCCATGCTACTACTCTGCCTGGCGGCTGTTGCCTTGCTTGGGGCCTGCACGAAGGAGGACGCCCCGCAGGAAGATGACCACAGCCTGCTGATAGGCAAGGACTGGCTGCGTAGCGGTGGCACGATACCCCGTAACGGCACCACGCAGCAGGAGGCGAAGCTGAGCTCCTGTGAGCAGGACGATTTTCTGCGTTTTGAGGAGGCCGACCGGCTGTTGTATGATGAAGGCCTTTCGCGCTGCAAGCCGGCTGTGTCCCAAGTTTTGGAAGGAACCTGGCGGCTGCAACAAAAGGACCGGCTGCTGATCCTCGACATTGATAACGACCTGCGGGGCAAGCACCAGATAACGGAGCTCACCGAGACCAACCTTTCTTTCCGCTACAGCCGTGCGGGTAAGCAATACATCCTGACGTATACCAGACGCTGACACCAGCCGGCTGGCCGACACCCCTGCGCCTGCTAACGGCTGCCGGCCTTCTGCCGGCCTGAAGCCGGAGTACCAGCACCTCTCTCACTTTTACCTCTTTTTGCATGAAAGCACGCTACCTGTGCAGCTTACTACTTACGGCTACGGCGGGTCAGGCAATGGCCCAGCAGTTGTACAATCCTGGCCGGGGCAATTTTTCCGGCCTTACCGGAACGGCCTGGAACCCGGCTACTGTGGCCGACAACCGCTACCGGTTTCAGGTGCAGCTCGTGGCCCTCGATGTGCATGGCACCAACAATGCCTACCGCTACTCCGGGCCCGGCAGTGTGCTGTCACCTGGTTCCATCGACCTGACGAGTGCCAACCTGCAGGCCAACGCAAACAGCGGCCAGCCGAAGCTATTTAGCGTGGGTATAGCCGTGCGCGGACCGGGCCTGCTGCTCAGCCTGGGGCCAAAGCAGGGTATTGCCCTGAGTACCCGGGTGAGAACGGCGCTGCAGGGCAACAACATCGGCGGTGATTTCCTGCAGGCGGCCGTGGATGAATTCGAGCTGCCCAACCGACTCAAAGACAACTCCTTCAACCTGAACCTGAACGGATTTGCCGAGTGGGATGCTACGTATGGTCGGGTGCTGCTTGAGGAGGGCAACCACTTTTTGAAGGCAGGCGCCACGGTTAAGCTGCTGCGCGGCATTGCCTCTGCCCACCTGCAGGCCAAAAACGCCGACATTGAGGTAGTACCCGAAGCGGCCCAGGTCGGTGATACCATCGTCCGGCTTAATTCTTACACGGGTTCATTTGCGTATTCCAACCCCAATGCTTTCACTGGCATCGATGTGCAAACAGCTGCCAAGTGGCTCACCTCGGGCGGCTCTCCGGGTTCGGGCTGGGGTGCCGACCTGGGCGTGGTGTACGAATACCGCCCCGATGGCGGGCCGGCGGGTGGCCTGGGCATGCCAGGCAGCGGGGACCGGGGGCGCAATAAGTACAAGTACCGGGTTTCGGTTGCCCTAACCGATATCGGCTCGATTCTGTACCGCGAGCAGGCCGTGTCCTTCCCCAACATCAACCTGCGCAACGTAGGCGTGAGCGAGTCGGACCTGAGCGGCCTCGATGCAGACAACATAGATACTAAAATCAACGAGATTCTGCGCACGAAGACCCTTACCCGCGAGGACCGGTTCCGGGCGGGGTTACCCACGGCGCTAAACGTAGATGTTGACTATAAATTGAAGGGCGTATTCTACGCAAACATGGCCGTCAGCCACGGGTTGCGTACCCGCTTTGCCCCCGGCATGCGGCACTTTTCCTACGCGGCCCTCACGCCTCGCATGGAAACCCGCTGGCTGGAACTGGCCACGCCCATCTCGTTGAGCAACAACTATCAGACGCTGACTTACGGAGCCATGGTGCGCCTGGGCCCGCTGGTGGTAGGCTCGAACAACATCGGTGCCCTGTTTGAAGCCGGTGAGCCCTATGGGGGCAGTGTATACGCCGAGCTTTCGCTACTGGCCTGGGCCCACTCAAAGCGCAAAAATAAAGCGGCGAAGGCCAAGAAAACGGCGCCGCCCGTTGCCGTGCCAATGTCCGAGCCGACGCCTACGCCCGAGCCTGTATCAACCCCCGAACCGACGCCCACACCCGAACCGACGCCCACACCCGAACCGACGCCCACACCCACACCCGAGCCGACACCCGAACCGACGCCTACGCCCGAGCCCACGCCCACACCCGAACCTACGCCCACGCCCGAGCCCACACCAACACCCGAGCCTGCGCCGCCTTCTACGCCCACGAAGATTGAGTAGGGTTGGATGGTAGGTGGCCCAAACGCAGGCTGCGGCTTACCTGCCAGGCTCACCTCCTTCAGTTCCTCAGCACTACGCTGAATCCGGCCATCCGGGCCACTATCGTCTTCTCACTGGCGCAGTTAGCATTGGCATGAACGCTTCATGGAAAGACGCGCGGGAGAGGAAACACCTGGCAATTCATCGAAAGAAGAAGCTGTTTACCAAGTCAGCAATGACTACAAAGACGTCATTGCTGACTTGGTAAACAGCTTCGAAAAAAGGCGGATATCCGTAGTACAAAAGGCAGATTGATTTGATCTGGAGAGTTATATATTGCAGCAGCTGTTTTCTGCCGTTCTGCTCACTCTCCACTCACGCCAATGCGCATGCCCACCGATGAAGAAGCCCTCATTGCAGATAAAATAGCTGAAATAGCTGCTACCGCCGACCAATACCCTGCCGTTGTAATCATCCACCATGTGCCTACGCAAACGGTCCGCTATCTGTCGGAATGGGGCCTGCAACTACTGGGGGCCACGCTGGAGGAGCTTACGGCGCTGGGGCCTAGGTTCTCGCCTACCTATTTCAATGCAGTCGAATCGGATGAATACATGACCCGGGTATTCGAGCTGATGTATGAAACCGAAAAGCCCGAGGTCCATACCTTTTACCAGGAAGTACGCACGACTGAGCGCCCCGGCTGGAGCTACTACCTGACGTCTATGCGCCGCCTGCTGGCAGACGGCCAGGGCAATCCGCTCCTGGTCATGGGGCTAGCCATTCCGCTGCACCCCGACAACCACTTTGCTGCCAAAGTCCATCGTCTGCTGGAGGAGAATCAGTTCCTGCGCCAGCATACGGCCTTGTTTGCTGCGCTTTCCAAGCGCGAGCGGTGTGTGCTGCGGCTGTTGGTATTGGGTAAAAGCGCCCCCGAAATAGCGGAGGAACTCTGTATTTCGGAGCATACGGCCTCTACCCACCGGCGCAACATACGCCACAAGCTGCATGCCGATACAACGTTTGAGCTAAGCCAATACGCCCGGGCATTCGACCTGATTTAGAAAATCCGCTGCAACTCCATCTCGCGCACGGGCGCAATCACCAGCGGCACCTTTTCCACTTTCACCGAGCTGGTATCGAGGCCGAAGTACTTGGCTTCGGAGGCAATGAACTGCTTGATGTAGAAGTACGACTGCATTACCAGCTTTTCGGTAGTCGGGAAGTCGTTTTCAACCGACAAGTACTTCTCCATCACTACGAAGCGGAAGTCGCCGGTTACGTGCTGCTTGCTGAGCGACTCGTAGCGCGAGGTGATGTCGACCTCCTTGTTGCGGACCAGCTCCTCGATTACCTTACGGAAGTAGAGGTTGATTTTCTGCTCGACGCGGAAGCCCAGCCGGAACGTAATGCGGAATGCGTCGTCGGGGGCCAGCTCGGTTACCTTGTACTCCATGGTATACGGCTGGTCGGTAGTGTCCACGTGCACGAACCAGTAGATGTCGGCTCGTTTGGGGCGCTTCTGGAAGATGGAATAGATGATTTTGGCCTCGATTTCCGAGGCCCGCTCGGCCGAGGTGAGAAATACGAGGTGCGTGGCATACTTCGACACCGACTCGTCGGCGCTCAGCTCCTTGAGGGCCTCAAGGTAAGGGTCAATCTTAACGAACTCGGTGAGGCGGCGCTTGATGTAGTAGGCCCGCAGCCACACGTACATCACGCTCACTAGCAGCCCGCCAATCAGCAACGACACCCAGCCACCGTGCGGAAACTTGATGAGGTTGGCCACCAGAAAAGAGCCCTCAATGGTGCCGTACACCACCACAAACAGCCCAATAACGGCCAGCGGCACCTTTTTGGAGTGCAGCCAGACGCTTAGCAGAACGGTGGTCATGAGCATGGTGAGCGTGATGGCCAGCCCGTAGGCGGCCTCCATGTGCTCGGAGCGGCGGAAATACAGCACCACCCCAATGCAGCCCAGCAGCAGCAGCCGGTTCATGCTGGGTACAAACAGCTGGCCCTTCACGTTGGTGGGGTAGTTGAGCTTTACCTTGGGCCACATATTGAGGCGGATGGCTTCGGCTACGAGCGTAAACGAGCCCGTAATGAGGGCCTGCGAGGCAATAACGGCGGCCAGCGTGGCAATACAGATTCCGATGAGCAGAAACCACTCGGGCATCAGCTCATAAAACGGGTTGCGGCCGTTCAGCTGCTGGCCCTGCTGCGACATCAGCCAGCCTCCCTGGCCCAGGTAGTTGAGCACCAGACACGACTTAACGAATATCCAGCTGATGCGAATGTTGCCCTTGCCGCAGTGGCCCAGGTCGGAGTAGAGCGCCTCGGCCCCGGTAGTGCACAGAAACACGGCACCCAGCAGCCAGAAGCCACCGGGGTAGTTGATCAGCAGGTTGTAGGCATAGTAGGGGTTGAAGGCCTTCATGATTTCGGGGTGGTGCAGTATCCCGCTCACGCCCAAAATGCCCAGCATGGCAAACCACACGAACATAATGGGCCCAAAGGCCTTGCCCACAATCTGGGTACCGAAGCTCTGGAGCAGAAACAGCGCCGCAATGATGCCGATAACGATGGGCACCGTTGGGATGCCCGGATAGAGCGTTTCCAGCCCTTCGATGGCCGACGACACCGAAATAGGTGGCGTAATGATACCATCGGCCAGCAGAGCCGCACCGCCGATAATGGCGACGGCCGATAGCCAGGCCCCGCGCCGCCGCACCAGGGCATAAAGCGAGAAAATACCGCCCTCGCCGTTGTTATCGGCATTGAGGGTGAGCAGCACGTACTTAACGGTGGTCTGCAGCGTGAGCGTCCAGATAACGCAGGAGATGCCGCCGTACACGAGCAGTGGGTCAATCTGACCCGATACGATGGCCTTCATCACGTAGAGCGGCGAAGTCCCGATGTCGCCGTAGATAATACCCAGGGCAATAAGCAAACCGGCCGTCGAAACGGCGGAGTGCTGGTGTTTGGCATCCATATGGAAACGGCTGGAAAGAGGCGAAAAAGCGGTAAGCGGGGCCGAAGGTAACAGACGGCCCGTAATCGGTGGCGCACGGGCTGCAGTGCGTAAGTGCAGTGCGTAGCCAAACCGAACCCGTAAGTGCGGTGGCCGGCGGCTCAGACCGGGGCGTGCGTGTCGGGCCCGGCCCCTTCGGTGGGGCTGGCTACGGGCGCCACGAGGGCGGTTTGCTGCAGCCAGTAGCCGGCCGCAGTGGCCGTTTCGTGGTGGCGCTGCCCGATGCGGCGGTTGGCCTCTGTCGCCAGCGTCTGCCAGCTGTGGGCCGGGCCGGTTAGGGCAAAGTAGCGGGTCTGCCGGCCCGGCCGATGCACCCGCCAGCGGTTGGTGCCGCGCAGGCCCCAGGCCAGGAGCGCCAGACCCAGCCCGATACCCAGCGCCGCCGGCACTGTTTTCAGCCAAAACTGCAGGTAGGCTGCCAAGAAGCCCAGGAAAGTAAACGCACCCAGCAACACGCCCAGCAGCCAGCGAACCGGCTGCACATCCACTCCCTCCAGTTCGCGCCAGCTAAACTGTTCCTTGTTCAACTCCAGTCCGTCATTGGTCAGCACCAACCGGCCATCTTCGCTTCGCAGGGTAGTAAAGAGCTCGGGCGTTGGTGGCGGAGGCAGCAGCGGCTCGAACGTTTCGATGGGCTGCTCCGGCGAGGGCTCCGGTGGCGAGGGCTGGGGTAGCGCTGCTGCCACTGGCTCCGCTGGGGGCGGAGTGGGGAGCGGCGTAGCGGCCGGCTCCGGCCGAGGGGTACCACCAACAAAAGCCCCGCTGCTACCCGTGCTGGTTCGTACCCAATAGGGCGGAACGTGGCGTAGGGGGGGCAGCGGGGCTTGCATGGTGTGGGTAGGTTTAAGTAACGAAGCAACCGAATGAGGCGGTAAAGGTGAGGACATTCCGCTTACCGGCGCCACTTCGCTTCGTTTCCTGGCTACTTGTTCACCTTTACCAGCTCCACATCGAAGATGAGCGTAGTATCAGGGCCGATGTCGCGGCCGGCACCGCGCTTGCCGTAAGCAAGGTCGGAGGGGATGTACAGGCGCCACTTCGAGCCCTCGGGCATCAGCTGCAGGGCTTCTGTCCAGCCGGCAATTACCTGGTTTACGCCAAACGTGGCAGGCTGGCCGCGCTGGTACGAGCTGTCGAACACGGTGCCGTTGAGCAGCGTGCCGTGGTAGTGGGTAGTAACCGACGAGCCGGGACCGGGCTTGGGGCCGCTGCCCTCCGTAATTACCTCGTATTGCAGGCCGCTGGGCAGGGTGGTTACCCCGGCTTTGTTGGCGTTTTCCTGCAGGAAGGCTTCGCCTTCGGCTTTGTTGTTACCCATATTGCTCGCGTTTTGGTTGTCGTCGTCGTTGTCGTCTTCCATGCCACCGCCGAGCTGCTCCTGCAGCTGTTGCATGGCGTTCTGCATCTGCTCGGGCGTGAGGCGGCTGGGCTCGTTGGTAAGCGCCTCCTTCATCGACTGGGCAAAAATATCAATGTCCAGGTCGAGACCCTGCTGGGCGAAGTTGTTGGCCATGTCTCGGCCGATGATGTAGCTGATTTGCTCTTTCAAGCCATTCAATTCCATAATAACACTGATTAAGGCTGATTTCGCGCTGCTGCTGCGGCCGGTTTTGGCCGGCAGTCGGGGTTGAAAACCAACTGGTGAGAAACAAGGTGCGCAGCCCCGCACGGGCCGGCGCTACTGTGAAGTACCGAAAACCGCCGCAGATGGATGTTGTTTTTTCGGGTACTGCCGCTAAGAGGCTGACTATGAAGCCCGGTTTCTGAGGCCCCTAAACGCGCGAGCCCCGCCGGAAGGGCGGGGCTCGCGGCAATAGAATAGACGGCGGAGGCTTAGCAGAAGTGCAGCTCTTCCTCGTCGCGCAGGTCGAAATGGAGGCTCAGGTCGCGCAGTTGCGCGGCCAGGAAACGGTAGGAGCCGAAGCTGCCCAGCAGCAGCAGCGACGAAAAGGTGGCGGTGCTCTTTTTCATGGTACTCGGGGTAAATGGTGTAGCAGTCAGCTAATTAAATGCAAAGATACAACGCAGAATCCGGCAAAGTGTTATGCAAGCCGAACAAATTTGTGAAAGAAGCCCGCCTTTGCAAAGGATGTTTTAAGTGACAACCAGAAAACGTTTGTGTATTATCCGAAGAAAAAATGGCTGGCAAGTTAAAAGAGTAGTTATTTCTTATAGGCATATATAGTGCCGCTATAGTATATATTTCGTTGGAGTTGTCTACTTTCACGCATCCTTTTAATTATAACATTTCCCGGATGAAGTACCTGTTTACTGTTCTCTTCCTCGCCGGTGTGCACCTGGCGCAGGCGCAGGCCGGCTTGCTTGGCGGTGCGCGGCTTGCAACGCAGGTAGTCACTATGGCTGCCCGCAACGGCAAGGCTAAAGCCAAAGTAAAAACCAAAGCCGCCGCCGAGGAAACCCCGTCCTCGGCTCCGGTAGTCATCCCGACGCCGGCTTCTAACAGCGCCTTCACCTATCAGGGCCAGCAGGTGGCGCGCCAGCGCACCGCGCCGGGCACGCTCTCCGGTAAGGGCTCCGCCGAAATTATGGCCCTCGAAGCGGTGCTGGAGCAAACCCACCAGGCCCTGCTGACTGATTCGGCGCAGTCGTTTCTGCCCGCCGCGCAGCTGGACGCCATTCGCACGGCCGCCCGCGAGGCCGCCGTGGCCCGGCCCTCCTGGGATTACTCGGCCTATCATCACGAGGTAGCTTTCTACCAGCGCGAAGAGGCCCGCCGCACGGCCCCGGCGCCGGTGGCTAAGCCCAAGCCCCGGGCCCGCAAGTAGCCCGCGCACTGCCGCCCTACGGTTTTACACATGCCCGCTTCTGCCAGCCAGGAGCGGGCGTTTCGTTGGCGGGTGCGCCTGGTTGCCGTTCCGCTCCTTACTCCACGGCCCGCACCTCTACCCGGCGGTTGCGCTCGTCGGGAGCAGGGTACAGGGGGCGGGTGTCGCCATAGCCGATGGCGCTGATGCGGCCGGCTGCAACGCCGGCCCGAATCAGGTGCTTCTGGACGGCGGCGGCCCGCTGCTCCGAGAGCTGCTGGTTTTTGCCCGGCTCGCCAATGCGGTCGGTGTGGCCGGCCACTTCAATGCGCAACTCGGGGTTGGTGCGCAGCGTGGCGGCCAGCTGGTTGAGCGCCGGGAAGGCCTCGGGCAGCAGCCGGGCCGTACCCAACTGGAATAGCACGGTAGGCAGCACGGTAGGCGTAACCGCCAGCGTCGGACTGCCCGGCTGCGGCCGCACGGAGTCGGGCAGCTGGCTGGCCAGTGATGGTTGGCGGAGCGGCACGGGCAGCGGCGCCAATAACTCGGGAGGCGCGGGGCGGGTTGCTACGGGTGAAGCGCTGCCGCTAACGCGGATGGTGATGGGTACGCGGGTGCTCTGGGTGGTAGGGTAGTAGCCCTGGGCCAGGTAGAAGGTCGTGGTCTGGCGCAGGCGGGTGCGGAAGCTGTTGCCGCTGGCCAGCGGCTGTCGGGCGTCGGCATCGGCGTACCAGAGTACGTTACGGCCCGATACGCGCAGGGTGGTTTCGGTGTCGGCAGGCACTGTTTCGGCCGATTTCAGCTTAACGCGGTAGAAGGTGAAGTTGCCGATGTCGCAGTCGCCGACGGGCTGGTAGGCGGCGCGGCCGGTGAGCTTCTCCTCGGCGGCATCATAGGTGAGCACTACGCTGCCGAAACACCAGTAGCTGAACAGCGACTGGCCGGTTTCCTGCAGCTTGTGGCCGTGCTCCAGCCGCAGCCCGCCGGCCGTGCGCTGGCCCCGTACCTGAAACGTCACACTCACCTCGTCGCCGGACCCAACCTGCTGGTAGAGTATACCCAGCACGCTGCCCGATTTGCTCTGTTGCAGCCGTAATTCGGCGGGCCAGTATTCGCCCCGCTCGCCAGGGTCAATTTCCACGCCCTGCCAGCTGCCCGTGAGCGACTGGGCCCGGGCAGCGGGCGCGGTGGTGAGCAGCAGTAGCAGCAACAGAAGCAGTTTGCAATTCATCATTCAGCCAGCAAAACAGTTGCCGCTAAGACGATAGTACGCCGCTAAAAGGTTGCGTTTAGAAGCCTTGAACCCCGTCAAGCTATGAGGAAAGCCGGGTTAATGGGGTAGGGGCGCCCTGGATGCGCCACGGCCCGCGCCTGAGCAGGCGCGGGCCGTGGCAGAAGGACCGAAGGATGCGCGAAGCTAGTCGTCGGTGCTAGGTTTGGCCGGCGAGCCGGGGCCGCCACCCAGCATGATGGCCAACGACTTCATGCCGATTTGCAGCTCGTCTTTGGCATAATCCAGCAGAGGTGTGCTGGTGTTAATTTTCAGGTCTTGGGCAGAAACGGGCTTTAGCTGCACCCCGGTAAACTCGTAGAGCAGCTTCTGCCGGCGCTCCTTGTCAAAATAAACGAGCAGCCTAGTGATGCCATGTTGCTGCTGGACGTATACCGGGTGCGCAAAATTCAGCATCTGCGGAATCTGGGCAGAGGTCCAGACTTCTAGCGCTACCGGCTTCTGGCTCATGCTGCCCGCCTCGTCGGGCACCGGGGTGCCCGCGCCCGGCTTCAAGGTATAGGTGGTTTTCTGGCTCGGATAGCCGGCCACCAGGGTGGTTTCGGGGCTTGTTTTCAGGGTGTAATCCTTTTCGGCTACCACAATGCTTTGCCAGCGCGTTTTCATGGTGGCGGCATTATAGGTGTACGCCACCCGCTCGGGGCTGGTCTGGGAGGCCAGCAGCAGGATACCGGCGTTTTTGGCGCTGTCGAAGTAGTTTTCCAGGTGGTACGACAGCCCGTCGGTGCTTACCCGGGCTTCCTGGCCCCGGCAGTAAATGGTGCCTTTGCGCGGCAGCATCATGGCGCCCATAGCCAGGGCCGGGCTCAGCCGGGCCGCCTCGGCCTGAAACTGCTGCTGCTCAGCCGGCGTCATGCGGAGGGCAAGCTGCTGCATCTGGCCCTGCACATTGCCCTTGGCGGGGTCGATCTGGCTGAGCAGCTTATCGTAGGGGTTGCCCGGCAGCGATACCCGGGTGGTGATGATGCCCTGGGTGAAGTTGGGGGGCAGGGCCGGTGTGGGGGCCGGAGAAGAACCCGCCGCCAGTAGCAGGGCGGCAAACGGAAACACGCAGAGCGCAACGGAACGACTGATACGCATGGCCAGCTGAACGAAATGGGATATAAATTCCCGGCAATCTATATAGATATAGAAGCTGTTTAGGAAGTCTGAGAATTCAAGATTGGACGTCATGCTGAGCTTGTCGAAGCATCTCTACCGCTTCGTCAGGTTCGTTCAATGAAGCGGGAGAGATGCTTCGACAAGCTCAGCATGACCGCCTGACGACTTCCTAAACAGCTTCATAGTTTAATTAATAGCCTTAAAGCACTTGCCCGGGAACACCTGCGGAAAAAACGTTAGGGGCGGGTGGTATGTCGGAGCCATTAGGCATTTGGGCAGAATGCGGCAAAAACACCGTCCACACGCGCTAATACCCGTTGCGGGCGCGGTGCTTCACGCGGGCTTCCCAGCGTTTGCGCTTGGGAGCAATATAGCCGCGCAAATGCTTCTCCATCACCATAACGGCGCAGGGCGCGGCGGCAGTGGCCCCGAAACCGGCGTTTTCGAGGTACACCGCCACTACTATTTTGGGGTTGTCGGCAGGAGCGAAACCAACGAAGGCGGCGTGGTCGTTGTCGTCGTCGCCCCCGTTTTCGACAGTGCCGGTTTTGCCGGCTACTGCAATGCCCACATCGGCGAGGCTGGAGGTTTCGGCTGTGCCGCCGCGTTGCATTGCGCCGAGCATGCCGGGCAGCAGGGCCGCGAAATGGGCGCTGTCGATGAGGGTATAGCGCTTTTGGGTGAAGCGGGGCAGGGGCCCGTTGTCGCCGATGCCGCGCACGAGGTGAGGTGGGTAGTACCAGCCGCGGTTGGCAATGATAGCCGTCATGTTGGCCATCTGCAGGCCCGTCATGTTGATTTCGCCCTGGCCCACGCTCAGCGAGTAGATGGAGCGGTAGGTCCAGTTGCGGGTCTTCCGGGCTTTATCGTAGTAGGCGGGGGTGGGCAGGAAGCCGGGAGCTTCGCGGGGGATATCGACGCCCAGCACCGAGTCGAGGCCGAACGAGCGCACGTAGCGCCGCCACTCGGCCAGGTTGGCATGGCGGGCGGCTACGGTATCGGCCACCAGGCTGTCGGGCACGCGCTGCATGAGGTTGCGCATCACCTGGTAGAAGTAGGGGTTGCAGCTGTACTTGAGGCCCACCGTGAGGCTGCCGGGCACCGGGTGGTGGTGCACGCACTTAATCAGCGTCTGGTCGCACTTGAAGCCGGTAGTGGGCGTAATAGCGCCCAGCTGCAACGCTACGGCCGCATTCACCAGCTTGAACACCGAGCCGGGCGGGTTGGCCAACATGGCCGGGCGGTTCAGCAACGGCTTGTTCTCATCATAGAGCATCTCCGAGCGCACCTTGGCTTGGTCGGGGGCCGTGAGCGTGGCCGGGTCGTACACCGGGCCTGATACGTAGGCCAGGATTTCGCCGGTTTTCGGGTCGAGGGCCACCAGGTAGCCCTTGCGGTTGCCCATGAGCTGCTCAGCGTAGGCCTGCAGCTTCGTATCAATAGTCAGGTGCAAATCCTGGCCCTGACGGAAGGTGGTATCGGTGGCCCAGCTGCCGCGGACGTTGCCCACCGAGTCGATGAGCGGGTGCAGGTAACCCACGCGGCCCGTCAGCAGGCCATTGTAGTAGCCCTCGACGCCGCCGTTGCGCAGCTTATAGAAGCGGCCGCGCTTGGTGCGTTGGGCCTGCCTGAAAAACGCCTGGGCCTCGGTGGCCGGGTAGCCCAGCACGGCCGCGCCGGCATTGGCCGTGTAGCGACGGCCCACCTGGGTGGTAAGCACCAGCGTGGGCCACTGCTTGCGGGCTTTGCGCACCCGCGCGGCTTCGGCCGCCGTCAGGCGCAGGTTCACGGGGTAGCCGGCGGGGGCGTTGTCGTAGGGGAGGGCGTTGGCGATGCGCTGCCTGATCGTAGTTGGCCCCCAGCCCAGCAGCTTGGCCAGCGCGGTGGTATCGAGCGGGGGCTTGCGCGGCAGTTTCAGCAGGTGCAGCGTGCCGGTAGCCACCAGTACCGAGTCGTTGCGGTCGAGCAGCCGGCCACGAACGAGCGAGTCGGCCCCCACTATCACGCGGCGCTGGGTAAAGGTTTCGCTGGGCTCCTGCACCTCCTGCGCGGCCACCTCGGCCGAAGGGGAGGAGCAGGCCGCCTGCCCAATCAGCAGCAGCAGCAGGAGCAACCCCATCTTCGACTTGTACAAAACCTTGCCCATGTGCCAAAGCTAGCCAATTGCCCGATGTACTGCCTGGCACTTTCGATGAACCGGTTTATTTGCCGGCCCAGCCGCCGCCGGAGCCGGCGTTGTAACACAACCTCCAGCGGGATGCTGCCTGGCCCCGTGCCGGTGGGCCAGCCGACTAAGCCAGCCGACTAAGCCAGCCGACGGGCTGGCGTGGGGCCAGTGGCGCTGGCGCGTTGGAAAAGCAAGGCTGCGCCCACCCACAGTAGCACAAATATGGCATTTGCCCCCAGTACGCCCAAAACACCCCAGTCCAACGCGGGCCGCCAGATGAGCAGGGCCAGCAGCGGCACCAGAAACTGGGCCAGGGCGGCGGCCAGCATCGTGCGGGCCAGCCCACGCGCCCGCAAACGGCTCACGGCGGCCCCCACCAAGGCTACCAGCAGCACCCCGCCATACAACAGGTTGGCCGGGTTGTTTTCGCTGCCGATAATGCCCACGGCCCCGTTCACCCATACCAGCAGCAGCGCGGCCGCCAGCGCCATGCCTACGCCCACGCGGTACGCGGTGCTGCCACCCCGGCCGGCCACCAGCTCAAAGGCCAGCCCGGTGCCAAACAGCAGGACGCCGGCAAAAGCAAAGTCAAACAAATCCCACTGCACTTCCCGGGTGAAGCGCATGGCTACGAAAGGTATCAGCAGAAGGCCCGCGGTAATCAGGGCCGGGCGAAGAAGGCGTTGGGTAAGTGGCATGGTAATACTAAGTTAAGGGTTGAGCAGGCCGGGTAATCGACTGCGTTGCAAAGGATGTAAAAGAACTTTGTAATTCAAAGTAAATGAACAAAATTGTTACCATGCCCTCAACCGTAATGTTCTCTTAATCAACTGCACAAAGCCCTGCAACGCGTCCGAAGCGGCCCGTAACGGCCGCGGCGGGCCGGGGAGGAGGGGCGAAAACAGGTGTGCCGCTTGGAGCTGTCGGAGTGGTGCGATGGAGGGAGACCAAAATCAGAGTAGTTAGCACAGCTCCGTAGATGACAAAACGCCGCCAAAAAGGTGGAATTGGCCCCAAAGTCTTATCTAACCCGCACTATGCAACTATTCAAGCTGAACCAGAATGCCCTCGAACAGCTATGCCGGCAGCACCGGGTACGACAGCTGTTTGGGTTTGGTTCGGCCCTGACTCCGGCCTTTGGCCCCGACAGCGACGTGGATTTGGTGGCGGAGTTTGAGCCGATGCCGCTGGAGCAGTACGCCGACAATTATTTCCGCTTCAAGTTTGCGCTGGAGGAGTTATTTGGCCGGCCGGTAGACTTGCTGGAAGCCCAGGCCGTGCGCAACCCCTACTTCCGCCAGCAGCTGGAAGCCACCCGGCAACTCCTGTATGCAGCCTGAGATTCGCGCCTGCCTGCACGATGTGCTGCAAGCCATAGAGGAAACGGAAAGCTTCTTTGCCGGGCAGCCGCTGGACTTCATGTTTTACCAGCGCGACGTACGCACCCGCCGCACCACTGAGCGCAACCTCGAAATAATGGGCGAAGCAGTGGGCCGCATCCTGAAGCTGGCCCCGACTTTTCAACTCTCCAACGCCCGCCAGATTATAGCCACCCGCAACCGCATCATCCACGGCTACGACACGGTTTCCGATGAGATGACGTGGAGCATCGTAGTGCGCCACCTGCCGCAACTGAAACAGGAGGTACTGGCGCTGTTGGCCGAGGCATAGCCCCCCAGCCGCCCCACCGCACGCCCCGGCCCCATCCGAAGCGGCCCGTAACGGCCGCGGCGGGCCGGGGGTAGTAACGGTGGAAACAGGTGCGCCGCCCAGAGTCATACCTATTCGGAAGTGTAGCGCTACATAAAAAGTTACGCTACAAGTTCGCATATTGCGAACTTGTAGCGTAACTCCAACGTCCTCCTATGAAAGTTCATCTCATCAAGCGGCAAACCGTGGAAGACTTTGCGGCCCGCCACGCCCGGAGTCGCGCCGCTTTTGCGCTGTAGTTAACGGCCGTGAAGTACGCTGATTGGAACACGCCCGCTGATATGCAGCAGACCTTCGGTGCGGCTGACTTATTGGGCAATGGCAGCAACCGCGTGGTGTTCGACATCGGGGGTAACAACTACCGGCTGATTGGCCGCTACGTCTTTGGCCAGCGGCAGGTGCACCTGTTCGTTTGCTGGCTGGGTACGCATGCTGAATACGATAAAATCTGCGCTAAAAACCAGCAATACACCGTTAACCTCTACTAGCCCAACCTATGAAAACGCTCAAATACACCGTCATTAAAACCGAGCCGCAGTACCAAGACTATTGCCGCCAGTTGGAAGCGTTAGTAACCGAAGGAACTGCCTCTACGGCCACGCAGGAGGAAATCGACCTGCTCACGTTGCTCATCGAAACCTGGGACCAGGCCCACGCCACGCTGCCCGAAGCCGACCCCATCGAGCTGCTACGCTCCCTGATGGCAAGCCGCCACCTGCTGGCCAAGGATATGGTGACCGTGCTGGGCCTGAGCAAAGGCGCGGTTTCAGATATCCTTAACCGGCGGCGGGGCCTCTCGAAAGAGGTTATCCGTCGCCTCGCCAGCTACTTCCAGGTCTCACAGGAAGCATTTAACCGGCCTTACGAACTGGTGGTGGCAGCCTCGCCTTTGCCCCGCAATGCACGGGTGATTCATCAGGGAGCTAAGGCCGCAGCTTAGGGGCCCTCAACGACCCACCGCCCCGCGCCCCGGTCCCGAACGAAGCATGTTGAAGCTTATGAATAGCGGGCTGATTATAGGTAGAGGCGGAGAGCATACTCATAATATCTTGCCCTCCAAAGCTTGGAAAACTAAGATATAGGATTGTAGGCTGATCCTTAACAATTCAACTCTATGTTTGAGTAAACAGAATATAATAGAAATAAACTATATACACTAGAAAAACTAACGGCAAAGCCGATAAAACTATTTGCGTTTTAGTTGATTGATTCTCTTTTTCGTGAAAAGATCTAAGATGATTCCATATCACGAAACCACTAATAGTAAGAGGTAGTGTATAAATTATCAGAGCCTCAAAGTCAAAAATCTTTATGCTTTCAATGCCCGCAGTAATTGGCCAAGAACACATTAATGCAGTGGTAATAAAAGAAGTAATTTTTCCAGGTTTAGGAAGAACCAGAAATAACCAGCTACTTAGCCCGATATGCAACATGCTTCCTACGAAACTGATAGTTGGGATCCATGTAATACCGGCTGCCACTGATGACATAGCAGCAAACATGAAATAGATTAACAATCCTGAAAGTAGTGTTAATGTATAAGAAATGTATGTTCGTATCATATATAAAAAACGGCAGAATAGAAATGGGTGCTACCTAAGCAAGGTAGCACCCATTTCTATTCTGCCAAATTAGCTTCAGCCTACATATTCCGGCGATACTGCCCGCCGACCTCGAACAGTGCATTCGTAATCTGACCCAGCGAGCAGAACTTCACCGTATCCATCAACTCAGCGAACAGGTTCTCGTTGGCTACTGCGGCCTGTTGCAGCTGCTTCAGGCGCGCAGGGGCTTCGGCGGCGTGGCGGGTCTGCAGGGCCTGGAGCATTGTAATCTGGTACTGCTTTTCCTCCTCGGTGGCGCGGATAACCTCGGCGGGCACCACCGTGGGCGAGCCTTTGGAGGAGAGGAAGGTGTTGACGCCGATGATGGGGTACTCGCCCGTGTGCTTGAGCATCTCGTAGTGCATGCTCTCCTCCTGAATCTTGCCGCGCTGGTACATGGTTTCCATGGCCCCGAGCACGCCGCCGCGCTCCGTGATGCGGTCGAATTCGAGCAGCACGGCCTCTTCCACCAAGTCGGTCAGCTCCTCGATGATGAACGAGCCTTGCAGCGGGTTCTCGTTCTTGGCCAGGCCCAGCTCGCGGTTGATGATGAGCTGGATGGCCATGGCCCGGCGCACCGACTCCTCGGTGGGCGTGGTAATGGCTTCGTCGTAGGCGTTGGTGTGCAGGGAGTTGCAGTTGTCGTAGATGGCGTACAGGGCCTGCAGGGTGGTTCGGATGTCGTTGAAGTCGATTTCCTGGGCGTGCAGGCTCCGGCCGCTGGTCTGGATGTGGTACTTGAGCATCTGCGAGCGGGCGTTGGCGCCGTACTTGAGCTTCATGGCCTTGGCCCAGATGCGGCGCGCCACGCGCCCAATCACGGCGTACTCGGGGTCGATGCCGTTGGAGAAGAAGAACGAGAGGTTGGGGGCGAAGTCGTTCACATCCATGCCCCGGCTCACATAATATTCCACGAACGTGAAGCCGTTGGAGAGCGTGAGGGCCAGCTGGGTGATGGGGTTGGCGCCGGCCTCGGCAATGTGGTAGCCCGAAATCGACACCGAGTAGAAGTTGCGAACCTTCTCGTTGATGAAGTACTGCTGCACGTCGCCCATCAGGCGCAGGGCAAATTCAGTCGAGAAAATGCAGGTGTTCTGGGCCTGGTCTTCCTTGAGAATATCGGCCTGCACCGTGCCGCGCACCTGCGTGAGGGTGCGGGCTTTGATGCCGGCGTACACGTCGGCGGGCAGCACCTGGTCGCCGGTTACGCCGAGCAGCATGAGGCCCAGGCCGTCGTTGCCCTCGGGCAGCGGGCCCTGGTAGTGGGGGCGGGGCTGGCCATACGCTGCATAGATGGCGTCGATTTTCTGGCTTACCTCGTCTTCCAGCCCCTGCTCCTTAATATAGAGCTCGCACTGCTGGTCAACGGCGGCGTTCATGAAGAAGGCGGCGATGGTAGCGGCCGGCCCGTTGATGGTCATGGACACCGAGGTGCTCGGGTTGGCCAGGTTGAAGCCCGAGTAGAGCTTCTTGGCATCATCCAGGCAGGCAATGCTCACGCCGGCGTTGCCGATTTTGCCGTAGATGTCGGGCCGGTGGTCGGGGTCTTCGCCGTAAAGCGTCACCGAGTCGAAGGCCGTGCTCAGGCGCTTGGCGGGCAGGCCCATGCTCACGTAGTGGAAGCGACGGTTGGTGCGCTCGGGGCCGCCTTCGCCGGCAAACATGCGGGTGGGGTCTTCGCCCTCGCGCTTGAAGGGGAACACGCCGGCCGTATAGGGGAACTCGCCGGGCACGTTCTCCTGGAGCTGCCAGCGGAGCAAATCGCCCCAGGCGGTGTAGCGCGGCAGGGAAACCTTGGGCACCTGGGTGCCCGATAGGCTTTTAGTGTGCGTCTGGATGCGGATTTCCTTGTCGCGCACCTTGAACACGAACTCGGGGGCCTGGTAGGCGGCTACCGTTTGCGGCCAGGTCTCCAGGAGTTTCCAGTTCTGCCCGTCCAGCCGAAGCTTGACCTCCTCGAAGGTGCTCTCCAGGCCGGCCACGAGTGCTCCGGGCTCGACTCCGGCACCTGCTGGGCCGCCGCTGTTACCAGCTCCTCCGGCACTGTTTCCAATTCGGTCGTTGCCGAGGCTTTCAACGGCTCCGACGGCTTGTCGGATTCCATAGAGCTGCTGCGCTGTGGCAGACTGTTTTTGAACCCACTGGTCATACTGGCGGTTGGTTTCGGCTATTTCGGAAAGATACCGCGTGCGGTGCGGCGGAATAATGTAAATCTTCTCGGAATCCTGCACCGAGGTTTCGAGCTTGGAGGCGAAGGCATGGCCGGTGCGCTCCTCCATGGTAGCCAGCACGGCGCGGTAGAGCCGGTTCATGCCCGGGTCGTTGAACTGCGAGGCAATGGTGCCGAACACCGGCATCGTGTCGGTCTGCTTGTCCCAGAGGCCGTGGTTGCGCTGGTACTGCTTGCGCACGTCGCGCAGGGCATCCAGCGCGCCGCGCTTGTCGAACTTGTTGAGGGCAATAACGTCGGCGAAATCGAGCATGTCGATTTTCTCCAGCTGGGTGGCCGCGCCGTACTCGGGCGTCATCACGTAGAGGCTGGCGTCGGAGTGCTCGATGATTTCGGTGTCGGACTGGCCGATGCCGGAGGTTTCGAGGATGATGAGGTCGAACTCGGCGGCCCGCACCACGTCCACGGCGTCCTGCACGTACTTGCTCAGGGCCAGGTTGCTCTGGCGCGTGGCCAGGCTGCGCATGTACACTCGGGGGCTGTTGATGGCATTCATCCGGATTCGGTCGCCGAGCAGCGCCCCGCCCGTCTTGCGCTTGCTGGGGTCGACGGAAATAATGGCAATGGTCTTGTCCGGAAAGTCCAGCAGAAACCGCCGCACCAGCTCATCCACGAGGCTCGACTTGCCCGCCCCGCCCGTGCCGGTGATGCCGAGGATGGGCGTTTGGGTAGTTGTTGGTTGTTGGTTGTCGGTTGTTTGTTTGGTTGTCAGTTGTTCGTTGTCAGTTGTCAGGTCGTTCTGTTGGGGTTTTTCTCCGCCAACTGACAACTGACAACTATCAACTAACAACTGACCGCGTACGCGCTCAAATTCTTCGGGGAAGTTTTCGGCGGCGGAGATGAGGCGGCCGATGTCGCGGGCGTTTTTGTCTTTGAGGTGAGCGGCCTCGCCGTTGAGGTTCTGGCCGGTCGGGAAGTCGGACTGTTCGAGCAGGTCATTAATCATGCCCTGCAGGCCCATGGCGCGGCCGTCGTCGGGCGAGTAGATGCGGGTGACGCCGTGGTTCATCAGGTCCTCGATTTCGGAGGGCAGAATCACGCCGCCGCCGCCGCCGAAGAGCTTGATGTGGCCCGCGCCGCGCTCTGCCAGCAAATCGTGCATGTACTTGAAGTACTCGTTGTGGCCGCCCTGGTAGGAGGTAATGGCAATGGCCTGGGCATCCTCCTGAATGGCGCAATCCACGATTTCCTGCACCGAGCGGTTGTGGCCCAGGTGAATGACTTCGGCGCCGCTGCTCTGAATGATGCGGCGCATGATGTTGATGGCGGCATCGTGCCCATCGAACAGGGCGGCCGCCGTTACAATGCGGACGTGGTTTTTAGGTTTATAAGGCGCTACGGGAGCTTGCATATCGAAGGGCGGTTGGGTGGGTTTTGGTAGGGCTAAGGTACGAAACAGGCGGCGAGGGCGCGTTTGCTACCCCAGAATACCATGCAGGTATCTGCTAAGTGGCAGCACCGCTATCGGGTTTCACTAACTTTACGCAAAGCTGAATCAGGATGCTGAAAAACCTGCCGCGTGCATTGATGAGCCTGTTGCTGCTGGGTGCGGCGGCGTGGCTGCACGGGTTTTTCATGCCCGCCTTTATCGAAGGAAAGAGCATCAACAACCTGTACGAAATTATGTACACAGCTGATCCGGCCGATGAAGTCAAGAATACCCAGTCAGACGGCGCTATCGACTACCGCAAAACTTATTACGCTGCGGAAAAGGCCTGGCGTACCAATCGTAACGACTGGCTCGACACCGGCTCCGGCGTAGCCATCAGCAGCCTCACAGTTTTGCTGTTTCTGCGGGCCAACCGAGTGCAGTCCTGGAAGGAGTTACGGCGAACGAAAACTGTGAGTAAAACTCGCTTTTTCGTTTGGCTGAATGTCGGGTGGGCCCTGTTGTTTGTCGCCCTTTATTGGTACTACTATTATCGGGGCTTCCGCGGCGACTTTCCTCCCTTCGCCGATTCTATCGGCATTCCGTTAATGTATGGGCAGGCGGCGTTGCTTATGGGCTGGCTCGTCAGCAACGCCTTGTTTCTACTGGCCCTGTGGCCCGCGCAATTACCGGCCCTGTTGTTCGAGCAGCCCAGGCACTATGCCCGGCTGACAGTGCTGGTGGAGGCAGTGGTATTTCTACCGCTGATGTTCGCCAGCCTGTATGCCGTTTTTTCTGTACTGGACGGCGACCACCTGACGATTCCCGTTGCGCTGCTATTCGTGTATCTGCTGCTCGTTCTGCGGGCGGGCTACATGCGGGCAATAAATAAACGATAACAAGGGTTACAGCTGCCCTGGCCGCTGAGGATGCTGCTGAGGTGTAATGAGAGTCAGCACTTGCGCACTTGAAATGTTGCGCGAAGCTCCGATTTCGCGTCTCGCAGCACGCTTACAAGTGTTCCATTGTCAGCAACGATACGCTAGTCTGGAGCTTCACGCTACAGAATAGGGGCTCCTTTTTGGGAGTTCTTACGACATGAAAAATGCCCCGACGAATCTGCCGGGGCATTCCTATTATAAACTGAACTGACTTTACGCCTCAACTGGCTCCTTCTTTTTAGCCTTGGGCTTCACATCCGGAATCAGGTTGTGCGGGTTGATGACGAACTTCTTGGCCACGCCGCTGTCGAATTCCTCGTAGCCGCGGGGCGCATCGTCGAGGCTGATGACTTCCACGTTCACGGCCTTGGCAATCTGCACCTTGTCGTAGAGAATAGCCTGCATGAGCTGGCGGTTGTAGCTCATCACGGGCGTCTGGCCGGTATGGAACGAGTGGCTTTTGGCCCAACCCAGCCCGAACCGGATGGAGAGGCTGCCTTTCTGCGCCGCCTTGTCCTCGGCGCCCGGGTCTTCGGTTACGTAGAGGCCGGGAATGCCGATGGAGCCGCCGGCGCGGGTGATTTCCATAAGCGAGTTTAGCACGGCCGCTGGCACTTCCTTCTTCGAGTCGGTGCCGTGTCCGCTGGCCTCGAAGCCCACGCAGTCAACGGCGCAGTCAATTTCCGGCACGCCCAGAATCTGGGTAATCTGTTCGGTCAGGGTAGCGTCGAGCGTCAGGTCCACGGTTTCGCAGCCGAACGAGCTGGCGTGCGCCAGGCGGGCCTTGTTCATGTCGCCCACAATTACCACGGCCGCGCCCAGCAGCTGGGCCGAAGCCGCGGCGGCCAGCCCCACCGGCCCGGCGCCGGCAATGTATACGGTGGTGCCGGGGCCCACGCCGGCCTTCACCGCCCCATGGAAACCGGTCGGGAAAATGTCGCTCAGCATGGTCAGGTCGCGGATTTTCTCCATTGCCTGTTCTTTGTTCGGAAACCGGAGCAGGTTGAAATCGGCGTAAGGCACCATTACATATTCGGCCTGCCCACCAATCCAGCCGCCCATGTCCACGTAGCCATAGGCACCACCGGCGCGGCCCTCGTTTACGCTCAGGCAGATGCCGGTTTTCATTTCTTTGCAGGTGCGGCAGCGGCCACAGGCCACATTAAACGGCACCGATACCAGGTCGCCCTTCTTGAGGAACTCCACATCAGTGCCTGCCTCAATCACCTCGCCGGTTATTTCGTGGCCCAGTATCAGGCCGGCCGGTGCCGTGGTGCGCCCCCGAACCATGTGCTGGTCTGAGCCGCAGATGTTGGTTGATACGACCTTGAGAATCACGCCGTGCGTGATTTTCTTGCCTTTCGGGTTTTTCAGTTCCGGAAAATCGATATCCTGAACGGCTACTTTGCCGGGTTCCAGGTACACTACGCCTCTGTTGTTAGCCATACGAGTGGGTTTTGGGAGTGGTAGATATGATCCTAAACGCCAAACGGCAGCCTTCACCATATCAAGGAAGACTGCCGTTTGGGGTTTCAATACAAGGCTGGTTGGCGCCATAAGGTTTGCGGCGGCACCGAAGCGGGCCGGCCGCAACCGGCTACTGCAGCGCCTTCATGCCGGCTTCGGCCACCGTGTGGTCGTTCTCTACCGAGTCGCCCGACACGCCGATTGCCCCCACAATTTCGTCGCCCTGCCTGATTGGGAGGCCGCCGGGGAAGGTGATGAGGCCGCCGTTGGAATGCTCGATGCCGAACAGGGAACCGCCGGGCTGCGAGAGGCCGCCGATGTTCCCGGTGGGCATATCGAAGAAGCGGGCCGTTTTAGCCTTCTTGATGGAAATGTCGAGCGAGCCGAGCCAGGCACCGTCCATGCGGGCAAAGGCCACGAGGTTGGCCCCGGCATCCACCACGGCAATGTTCATTTTTACGCCCATTTCCTGCGACTTCTGGCGGGCAGCTTCAATAATCTGCTGGGCTTGTTGGAGGTTGATAGAGCTCATGAGAACGGGTTTGGTGAATGAGGTTGTACGCAGGTATAAGTCGGAAGGCGGAAATAGGTTAGATACGATTTGTTTGACGCAAGCGAAATGCCCCGCCGCGGCAGACCGGGCCAGCCGCGGGGCCGGTCGGGTCTGCGGAGCCGTTGCGGCGGCTACACGAACGCATGGCCTCGGTTGGGGCCCTTGCCGTGGCGGGCGTCCAGGTCGCGGTCGAGCTGGAAAGCGGCGCTGATGAGGGCCAGGTGTGTGAAGGCCTGCGGGTAGTTGCCGATCTGGGCACCCTGGGGGCTAATCTGCTCCGAGTACAGGCCCAGCGGACTGGCAAAACCCAACACCTTCTCAAACAGCAGCCGGGCCTTGTCCAGCTCGCCGGCCCGCGACAGGTTTTCAATGTACCAGAACGAGCACATGGTAAAGGTGCCTTCCTGGCCCGTAAGCCCGTCGGTAGCGCCGCCCTCGGCGTGGTAGCGGAAGACGAGCGAGTCGACCACCAGTTCATGCTCGATGGCTCGCATGGTGGCCTGCCAGCGCGGCTCGGCCGGACTGAACATCCGGATCAGGGGCAGGAGCAGGGCAATAGCATCGAGCACCTCACCGCCTTTGTACTGCACGAAGGCCTGCTTCTCCTCGCTCCAGAAGTTGTGGTATACTTCCTCGTAAATCTCATTGCGCACCCGGTGCCAATCGGCCAGCGGGGCCGGGAAGGAGCGGTCTTCGGCAATGCGGATGGCACGGTCGAGGGCGACCCAGCACATCATCTTGGCCGACAGAAAATGGCGCTCCTCATCGCGCACTTCCCAGATGCCGTGGTCGGGCCGGTGCCAGTTGGCGGCCACGAAATCGGTAATCCGGCATATCTGCTGCCAGAGCGCGTAGGTAATGGCCCCGCCGTACTTATTATAGAGGTAGACGGTGTCGAGCAGCTCCCCGTAGATGTCGAGTTGAAACTGCTTGGCTGCGCCGTTGCCAATGCGCACAGGGCGCGAGTCGCGGTAGCCGCTCAGGTGCTTCAGCTCCTGCTCGGGCAACTCGGGCGAGCCATCGATGCGGTACATGAGCTGCAGGTCGGCGGCATCGGCCAACTGCTCGCACCGGTCCATAATCCAGCGCAAAAATGCTTTCGATTCGGTCGTGAAGCCCAGCCGTAGAAAGGCGTACATGGTAAAGGCGGCGTCGCGTACCCAGGTAAAGCGGTAGTCCCAGTTGCGGGTGCCGCCCACGGCTTCGGGCAGCCCAAACGTGGCCGCTGCTACCGTCGAGCCAAACTCCAGCGACGTAAGCAGCTTGAGCGTAATGGCCGAGCGCATCACCATTTCGCGCCAGCGCCCGGTGTAGGTGCTGCTTTCCACCCACTCGCGCCAAAAACTCAGCGTGTCGGCAAAAGCGGCCTCGGTGTAGTGTTCCAGGTCGCGGGCAATGAAGCCGGGGTCGTCGACGGGGGTAGCCTCAATCACAAAGCTGGCCGTTTCGCCGGCGTGCAGGGTCCAGCTGCCCACCGCGTCGCCGTCAGAAGTAGCTTCGAGCGGGTGGCTGCTCAGGAGCCGAAACTGCAGAGCCGCGTCGGTGGACTCCAACTCCTTGAACAGCAAACTGCCGTCGTGCTGGGCTACTACGTGGTGGGGGGCGCGGGCGTATTCGAAGCGCGGGGCGCACCGCAGCTGAAAGGTGAGGCTGCCCTTGATGACGCGCAGGCTGCGCACTACGGCGCAGTTCTGCTCGTGGCGCTTCACGGGCATGAAATCGGTAAGCTCCGCAATGCCGCCCTCCAGCAGAAACCTAGTGAGCAGTACCCCCGTGTTGGGCAAATACAGCTGCTTGGTCCGCACTTCGCCTTCGGCGCCGGCGGGCTCAATCGACCAGGCGCCGCCTTTTTCCGCATCGAGCAGGGCCGCAAAAATGGTGGGCGAATCGAAACGGGTAAAAGGCAGGTAATCCAGCGAGCCGGCTTTCGAAACCAGCGCCACGGTGTGCAGGTTGCCAATCAGGCCGTAATTTTCGAGGGGAGTAGGGTGGGGCATAGCGGAGAACAGAACAGCGGGAAACGGTGCAGGACGAACACGGCCGCCGTTGCTGGTCTAACGAAGAAGCGGCCGCAATTGCCGGGTTTGCCCGCCCAATTCTGCGGGTCAGGCCCTGGTCCCGCGCTACGGCCGTAGCATATCCGCGCCCCGTTGCGTACCTTTGAAGCTAGAAAAAACCGCTTTCTGTGAAGAACATCCGCAATTTCTGCATCATTGCCCACATCGACCACGGCAAAAGCACGCTCGCCGACCGCCTGCTCGAATTCACGAGTACCGTGGCCAAGCGCGACATGCAGGCCCAGCTGCTCGATAACATGGACCTGGAGCGGGAGCGGGGCATCACCATCAAGAGCCACGCTATCCAGATGCAGTTTCCCTACAAAGGGGAAACCTACACGCTCAACCTGATTGACACCCCCGGCCACGTCGATTTCAGCTACGAAGTGAGCCGCAGCATTGCCGCCTGCGAAGGCGCTTTGCTGATTGTGGACGCCTCGCAGGGCATCGAGGCCCAGACGATTTCCAACCTCTACCTCGCCATCGGGGCCGACCTGGAAATCATTCCCGTCCTTAATAAAATCGACCTGCCCCACGCTATGCCCGAGGAGGTGAGCGACGAAATCGTGGACCTCATCGGCTGCGAGTACGAAGACATCCTGCACGCGTCCGGCAAAACCGGCCTCGGCATCGAGGGCATTCTCAACGCCATCATCGAGCGGGTGCCGGCCCCCAAGGGCGACCCCGAGGCCCCGTTGCAGGCCCTGATTTTTGATTCGGTCTTCAACTCTTACCGCGGCATCGAGGTGCTGTTCCGCATCAAGAACGGCACCATGAAAAAGGGCGACAAGCTCCGTTTTATGGCCACCGGTAAGGAGTACGGCGCCGACGAAATCGGTATTCTGGGCCTCAACCAGGAGCCCCGCCAGGAAATGCGGGCTGGCAACGTGGGCTACCTCATCTCCGGCATCAAGGAAGCCCGCGAAGTGAAAGTGGGCGACACCATCACCCACGTGGCCAACCCCACCAAGGAGCCCATCAAAGGTTTCGCTGATGTGAAGCCCATGGTTTTCGCCGGCATCTACCCCGTCGATACCACCGAGTACGAGGAGCTGCGCTCGTGCATGGAGAAGCTGCAACTCAACGACGCCTCCCTGGTGTGGGAGCCCGAAACGTCGGTGGCCCTGGGCTTCGGCTTCCGCTGCGGTTTCCTGGGGATGCTGCACATGGAAATCGTGCAGGAGCGGCTGGAGCGCGAGTTTGGCATGACGGTGATTACCACCGTGCCCAGCGTGCAGTTCCACGCCACCGGCACCAAAGACCAGCTGCTGACCATCAACGCGCCGAGCGAAATGCCCGAGCCGAACCTGATCAAGTACATTGAGGAACCCTACATCAAGGCCCAGATTATTACGGCTGCCGATTATGTGGGGCCCATCATCACGCTGTGCATGGACAAGCGCGGCATCATCAAAGGGCAGTCGTACCTGACCTCCGAGCGGGTGGAGATGACCTTTGAGTTGCCGCTGTCGGAAATCGTGTTCGACTTCTTCGATAAGCTCAAAACCATCAGCCGCGGCTATGCCTCGCTCGACTACGAGCTGATTGGTTTCCGCGAGTCGGACATGGTGAAGCTTGATATCATGCTCAACGGTGAGAAGGTCGATGCGCTATCGGCCATTGTGCACCGGAGCAAGAGCTACGAGTGGGGCCGCCGGCTGTGCGAAAAGCTGCGCGAGCTGCTACCCCGCCAGCAGTTCGAAATTGCCATCCAGGCCAGCATCGGCCAGAAAATTATATCCCGCGAAACCGTAAAAGCGTTGCGCAAAAACGTAATTGCCAAGTGCTACGGCGGCGACATCAGCCGCAAGCGCAAGCTGCTCGAAAAGCAGAAGGAAGGCAAAAAGCGGATGCGTCAGGTTGGTTCTGTTGAGATACCACAAGAGGCTTTCCTGGCCGTTTTGAAGCTGGACTGATAAGTGAAACGCGCCTGCCACAGGCGCGTTTTTTTTACGCGCACAATCATTTTCACCTGATGCACTTCTTAACCGGGCGTGTGTTGCTTTCCCTCATACCATGTCTGATCATCATTTAGTGAAGAACTGTCGCAGCTACGAGCAGCTGGAGAAAATCCGCTGGGGCCAAGAGCGCAAATTCCGTTGGCGCGACGATTGGCCCGTGATGGAAAAGGCCCTGATGGAAGCCGGAGCCGAAGCCATTGCCACCTACGAAGCCTCGGTTGCCAACGAATCGTCGTCGGCTGCCCCTGCTGCTGATCAGCCTGCTGCCTCCTAACCAACCCCTGCCTGCTGCATGACCACCGCCCCCGACGCCACAACCTACCGCCTCATCGACGGCAAGCAAACCGCCGAGGATATCAAAGTTGAAATTGCGGCCGAAGTAGCCGAACGTAAAGCCGCCGGCCACAAAACGCCGCATCTGGCCGCCATTCTGGTGGGCCACGACGGCGGCTCGGAAACCTACGTGCGCAACAAGGTGCTGGCCTGCGAGCGGGTTGGTTTCGAGAGCACGCTGCTTCGCTACGAAGACTCCATCACGGAGGCCGAGCTGCTGGCCAAGGTGGCCGAGCTGAACGACGACCCCCAAATCGACGGCTTCATTGTGCAGTTGCCGCTGCCTGCCCACATCGACACCAACAAGGTGATTGAGGCTGTGCGCCCCGAAAAGGATGTGGACGGTTTCCACCCCATGAACATCGGGCGCATGGTGGCCGGGCTGCCGGCACTGCTGCCGGCCACGCCCTCTGGCATTGTGGAGCTGTTGCGCCGGTATGAGCTGCCCACCGACGGCAAGCACTGCGTGGTTATCGGCCGCTCCAATATTGTGGGTACGCCGGTTAGCATTCTGCTGGCCAAGAACCTGGAGCCCGGTAACTGTACCGTTACGTTATGCCACTCGCGCACCCAGAACCTGCCCGAAATAACCCGTACGGCCGACATTCTGGTAGCGGCCCTGGGGCGCCCCGGTTTCGTAACGGCCGATATGGTGAAGCCCGGCGCAGTGGTGATTGATGTGGGCACAACCCGCGTGGCGGACGCCAGCAAGAAAGCCGGCTGGGCGCTGAAGGGCGACGTAAACTTCGGGCAGGTAGCCCCGCTGGCCTCCTATATCACACCCGTACCCGGGGGCGTTGGCCCGATGACCATTGCCATGCTGCTGCTGAACACGCTGCGGGCCGCCAAAGGAGAAGTGTAGTAGTTGAGGATTGGGCATCTAAGACTCTAAAATCCAATTAGTCGTGCCCGGGCTTTCAGAATCAGGCCCGTTGTAGTACTTTTAAAGTCGGTCTGCCGGGAAAAGCACCAGTTACTGCCGTAGTTGGATTTCCCGGCGGCCCGACTTGTTTTTTTTCAGAAGGTTACCCGTTTTGCTACATCACCTACCGCTTACTCCAGCTATACCGGCCGCCACCTCGCTGCCCGTAATGGAGCAGTTTTATACCATTCAGGGCGAAGGCTACAACACGGGCCGGGCCGCCTACTTCATCCGCCTCGGCGGCTGCGACGTGGGCTGCGTGTGGTGCGATGTGAAGGAATCGTGGCCCCTGGATGCCCACCCGCGCCATGCGCTTGCCGACTTGGTTTCGGCCGTAACGGCGCACCCCGGTCGCAACGTGGTGGTAACCGGGGGCGAGCCGCTTATGCACGAGCTGGGGCCGCTTACGGCCGCGCTGCAGCAGGCCGGCTGCCAAACCTGGATCGAAACCAGCGGGGCCTATCCGCTCAGCGGAAACTGGAACTGGATTTGCATATCGCCCAAAAAATTCAAGGCGCCGCTGCCTTCGGTGCTGGCCGCAGCGCACGAGCTGAAAATTGTAGTGTTCAATAAAAGCGACTTTGCCTGGGCCGAAGAACATGCCGCGCAGGTAGGGCCCGAGTGCCGGCTTTACCTGCAGCCCGAGTGGAGCAAGGCCGCCGCCATGACGCCGCTTATTGTGGAGTACGTGAAAGCTAACCCACGCTGGCAGGTGTCCTTGCAGACTCATAAGTATCTCGATATTCCTTAGCGTCCTCACCTTTTAGCCTGTTCTGTATGCGTCGTTCGCTTTTCGCGCCGTTGGTATTGCTGCTAACTGCTGGTAGCCTTTCGTCGCAGCCGGCAGCTGCTCAGGCGCAGCTCAGCTCGTCCAACACAAAGGCCCGTAGTCTGTGGGATAAAGCCCAGGCGCAGGCCAAAAGCCGCGACTTCACCAAGGCCCTCGAAACACTCGACCAGCTGACCCAGAAATTTCCGTCGCTGGGGCAGCCCTACCTGCTGCGGGGTTCTTTGCTCAAGGCCATGGGCGAAAACCAGGCGGCTTTTGACGCCTACCGGACCGGCCTGCCCAAGCTGCCCGTTGATGCGGCCCGGAGCAACGACTACTTCATGCTGGGCGAACTGGCCATGAGCTTCGGCGACTATACCACGGCGGCCGATGCGTACCCGAAGTTTCTCAAAACGGCTCCTAAAGGCCAGCGTAACATTCCGCAGGCCAAGCGCCAGCTGCTCAACTGCACGTTTGCGGCCGAGGCCATAGCCGCTCCCACCGGTCCCGAGCCTACCCGCCTGCCCGAACCGCTTAATACATATCGTTTTCAGTACTTCCCGGTGCTCACCGCCGACAGCCGCTTTCTGCTCTTCACCGGCCGTCCTACGGCGGCCAGCGACGAAAACCTGTATGTGAGCCGCCAGAACCCCGACGGCACCATGGGCGAGCCGGCCTCTATCTCCCCGGCCATCAACACCTCGTTCAACGAGGGGGCCGGGGCTATTTCCGGCGACGGCAAAACGCTGGTGTTTGCTTCCTGCGACCGGGCCAACTCGGTAGGCAACTGCGACCTGTACATTTCGCGGCGCACCGGCAATGCCTGGAGCAAGCCCGAAAACCTGGGGCGCAACGTCAACTCGCCCGAGTGGGACTCGCAGCCCACACTTTCGGCCGATGGCCGCACGCTGTATTTTACCAGCACCCGGCGCGGCGGGCAGGGCCAGGAGGATGTGTATACCACAACGCTCGACGAGCAGGGCAACTGGACGCCTGCCCGCAACCTGGGTACCCCCGTGAACACGCCCGGCAAAGACATGGCCCCGTTCATCCATGCCAGCGGCACCACGCTCTACTATGTAACCGATGGGCTGGTGGGCATGGGCGGGCTCGATATTTACCGCTGCGAGCTGACTCCTGACGGTAAATGGAGCGTGCCCCGCAACTTGGGCTACCCGCTCAATACGTTTGAGAATGAAGCGTCGCTGTTTATCAGTTCCGACAACCGCCGGGGCTTCTGCTCGCGCTGGCGCACGGCCGAGCCGGGCGTGAAGCGCCAGCGCGACCAGCCAGTTGAGCTGTATTCGTTTGAGACGCCTGCCAGCATCCGGGCCCTTGAAACCAGCACCTATGCCCAGGGCCGGGTATATGATGCCGTCACCAAAAAGCCCATTGCCGCCGACGTGCAGCTCTACGACCTCAATACCAACGAGCTGGTACAGTATGTGAACTCCGATGCCGAAACCGGCGAATATACCGTGGTGCTCAACGAGGGCCGTCAGTACGCCATGTACGCCGCCGCCGACAAGTACCTGCTGCGTAGCCTGAGCTTCGACTACAGCAGCCGCCGCAGCTTCGACCCGCTTACCCTCGACCTGTACCTCGATCCGGTGGGTGCGGGGCGCAGCGTAGTGCTCAATAATCTGTTTTTTGATCTAAGCCAGTACGAGCTTAAGCCCAAGTCGCGCACCGAGCTCAAACGGCTGGTGAGCTTCATGAAGCAGTATCCTACTATCCAGGTGGAAGTATCGGGCCACACCGATGATGTGGGCTCCGATGATGATAACCTGGTGCTGTCGCAAAACCGGGCTAAGTCGGTGTACCGCTACCTGTTAAGCCAGGGCGTAGAGGCCAGCCGTTTGCGCTACAAGGGCTATGGCGAGGCCCGGCCGTTGGCTCCCAACGACTCCGAAGAAAACCGCCAGCAGAACCGCCGTATCGAACTGCGTATTCTGTAGCCGCCCCGGGCAACTAGCTGCAGTCAGCCGATTTTTCCCCCGACTCCAATCAAAAAAAGGACAATTACGCGAGTAATTGCACTTTTTTTGATTGGAGTTTTTCTTTTTTGTAGCATAATCAGAAGTCTGATAATGAGACTTTTGGCTTATTGTTATAAAAGTTATTGATTAGAATAGTGATAAAAAAACATTTTATAGTTAAATTATTTGGTGTACATTTGATTATTCCCACAAAGCAAACGGCACATGTGGAAGCAGGGGCAACACCTTCATAATAGGAGTCGCGCCTCTGCCAACAGCCCTAAACATTCATCTTCTAACCCTTTCTCCCTTTTTACCATGAAGAAAGTTGCACTTTTCGTCTGCCTGCTTATTGCCACTCCAGGTGTAATCCTAGCAGCTTCGCGCGCCGACAACCCCACCAGCATTACGGCCCGCGCTACGGCCCTCACCCGCGCCATTTCCGACCGTATCCGGCTCGATGAAGGCCAGTACCTGCGGCTCAAGCAACTCAACATCCGGATGCTGAGCGAGCAGGAGGAGTTGAAGTCCCGCTTCGCTGCCGAGCAGCCCATGCTCGACCAGCGCCTGGCCGATGCCCAGCTTTACTACGAAATGGCTCTGCTAGACATGCTACGGCCTGCCCAACGCTCTTTGTTCGACCAGCACCGCGCCAGCATGACGGCTATGGGTACGCTGTCGAAATAGAAAGCTGGAGCTGCCACGGCTCGACTCACTGTGGTTGGGCCGTGGATTAAGCTGACAACAGATTAAAACAAATATTGCTTATGTCATATTTGTTTAGTACCTTGATAAGACAATTTTGGACAGTGAAGTTGGATGGGTGCTGATTTTTCCACCAAACCTTCTACAACTATGAAAAACGCGCTTACTCTACTGGGCCTGGTATTACTGCTGGCCTCCGGAACTCCGACTGCAGCTCAGGCCGATGGCGGAGGCCCAACGATGGGCGAGCGGGCTACGGCCATGACCTGGCGTATTGCCGAGCGTACGCAGCTCAGCGAAGGCCAGTACGTCAAGCTCCGTCGCCTCAACGTAGGTCTGCTCTCCGAGATGGCCGCGCTCCGCAACCAGCTTAAGGCAGATCCCGCAAACCTCGATAAGGCGCTATCCGACCTGCTGCAGCGTTACGAGTGGGATGTAGCAGCCCTACTGCAACCCAAGCAGCTCGCCGTGTATGATGGCCTTAAATCCGAATTCACGGCTGTTAATATTCGCTGATTAACAGTTTATTATCAGGTGCTACCTTAGGTAACGCTCGAATTGATTGATAACAAAAAAGCCCGCATATGCGGGCTTTTTTGTTGCAGTAACTCCAAGTAGTACAAACCGGCTGGGCCGGCCTGCAAAGCTGTCGTCTAGGCGTTACGCTGGTCGATGGCTACGTAGTCGCGCTCGGTTTCGCCCACGTAAATCTGGCGGGGGCGGCCGATGGGCTCCTTGTTGGTGCGCATCTCTTTCCACTGGGCAATCCAGCCGGGCAGGCGGCCCAGGGCGAACATCACCGTGAACATCTCGGTCGGAATGCCAATGGCCTTATAAATGATACCCGAGTAGAAGTCTACGTTCGGGTAAAGCTTGCGCTGCACGAAATACTCATCAGTAAGGGCAGCCTGCTCCAGCTCCTTGGCAATCTTGAGCAGGGGGCTGTCTTCGAGGCCCAGGGCCTTGAGCACATCATCGGCGGCCTTCTTGATAATAGTGGCGCGGGGGTCGAAGTTCTTGTACACCCGGTGGCCGAAGCCCATCAGGCGGAACGAGTCGTCCTTGTCCTTGGCCTTATCAATCCACTTCTGGGTGTCGCCACCGTCGCGCTCAATGGATTCGAGCATCTCCACTACTTCCTGGTTGGCGCCACCGTGCAGCGGGCCCCACAGGGCGTTGATGCCAGCCGAAACCGAGCCGTAGAGCGAGGCGTTGGCCGAGCCCACGAGCCGCACCGTCGAGGTCGAGCAGTTCTGCTCGTGGTCGGCGTGCAGGATGAGCAGCTTGTTGAGCGCCTTCACCACTACGGGGTTGATTTCATACTTCTCCGTAGGGAAGCTGAACATCATGTAGAGGAAGTTGGAGCAGTAGTCGAGGTCGTTGCGCGGGTAGTTGAGCGGGTGACCCATGTTGTTCTTGTAGGTCCAGGCCGCGATGGTCGAAATCTTGGCCATCAACCGAATCACGTTCAGGTCGGTTTCCTCCTTGCTCAGGTCGGGCGAAACGCTTTCGGGGTAGAAGGCGGTCAGTGAGCAGATGAGGGAGCTCAGGATGGCCATCGGGTGGGCCGCCGATGGGAAGCCGTCGAAAATCTTGCGCACGTCTTCGTGCACCAGCGTGTGCTGCGTGATTTTCTCGCTGAACGTATCGAACTCGGCCTGGGTGGGCAGCTTGCCGTAAATCAGCAGGTAAGCAACTTCGATGAAAGTGGAGTTTTCGGCCAGCTGCTCAATTGGATAGCCGCGGTAGCGCAGGATGCCTTCTTCGCCGTCGAGGAAGGTAATGGCGCTTTTGCAGGCTCCGGTATTTTTGTAGCCGGGGTCGATGGTTACGTAGCCCGTCTGGTCGCGGAGCTTGCTGATGTCGAAGGCCTTCTCGTGCTCAGTGCCTTCAATTACGGGGAGTGTGTACGACTGCCCGTTGAGCGTCAGTTCAGCAGATTCTGCCATAAAGCGTAGGTTGAAAAGTGGGGGTACAGGGCGAATTTAAAGATAATAACCGGCAAGCGGGCAACCCGGCCGGCAGTTACTGGCTATAGTACAAGCCGGGGCGGGTGGTTGTTTGCCATTTCACCTGGCGCAAAGAAACGCCGCAAGGCCCACAAGTGCGCCATAAAGCCCGTTTTTTTACCACTCGGTGGGCCTTTTTTTCGCATCAGGGTGCCCAAACTGTACCATCTGCCTACTTCTTCCGCTATGCACTACGCCTACCTGGGAACTACTGATTTACACGTGAGCCGCGTGGGTTTCGGCGGCATGTCGTTGGGGGCTGATGCGGCGGCCGACCGCCGCCTGCTTGATGCGGCCCGGGACGGTGGCATTACGCTTTTCGATACGGCCGACCTGTACGAGCATGGCCGCAATGAGGAGCTGCTGGGGACCACCTTCCGGCACTGCCGCACCCAGGTGGTGCTGGCCACCAAGGTGGGCAACCAGTGGCGGCCCGATGGCCAGGGCTGGGACTGGAACCCCTCGGGCACCTACATCCGGCAGGCCGCCGAGGCCAGCCTGCGCCGCCTTCAAACCGACTACCTCGACCTATACCAATTGCATGGCGGTACTATTGATGACCCACTTGATGAGGTAGTTGAAGCTTTTGAGCGGCTGCAGGAACAGGGTAAAATCCGGCATTATGGCATTTCCTCCATCCGGCCCAATGTCATCCGGCGCAACGTACCCGCTACCGGCCTCAGCAGCGTTATGTTGCAGCTAAGCCTGCTCGATCAGCGCCCTTTGGAGGCCGTGCTGCCGCTGCTGGCTGCCCACGGGGTGGGCGTGCTGGCCCGCGGGGCGCTGGCCCAGGGCCTGCTGGCCGGTAAGCCCGCCCGCGAGTACCTAGGCCAGCCGACCGAAACGGTGCAGGCGGCGGCAGCTGCCGTGGCCTCGGTGGCAAAGCGCCTGCAGCGCCTGCCCGCCGAGGTGGCCGGCCGCTTCGTGCTCGATACGCCGGGCGTAACGGCGGCCGTACTCGGCATCCGGACCGCCGCGCAATTAGCCGAGGTCCTGCAGCTGGCCCGGAGTGCGCCGCTGCCGCCCGATGCCCGCCAAGAGTTGCTGCAGGCCGCGCCAGCCAATTTGTACCAGGAGCACCGCTAGGGCTACACCATCTACTTGCCGATGCAGAACTGGGTGAAGATGCTGGTAAGCAGGTCGTCGGAACTGATTTCGCCGGTTATCTGGCCCAGCGCGCCCAGGGCGTGGCGCAGGTCGGCGGCCAGCAGCTCGGTGCCGCCGCCGGTGCTCAGGCCCACCAGCACGGCGTCGAGGTGGCGGTCGGCCTGCTCCAGGCTGCGGGCGTGGCGCAGGTTGGTGACGATGGTGCTGGCTCCGGTCTGGTCGAGGCCATCGAGGCGGACGCGGGCCAGCAGAGCGGCGCGCAGTTCCTCGATACCGAGGCCCTGGCCGGCGGCCAGCAGCAGCGTATCGGGCCGGGTCCGGAAGGCGGCAATCTGAGCTTCGGAAGCCAGGTCGAGCTTGTTGCCCACGGCCAGCACGCCCACGCCGGCGGGCAGGTTCAGGGCTTCAATTTCCGCTTGAAGCTCAGTAATCGAAGTAGTAGAAAGATCAAATAGATACACGATTAATGCGGCCTGCTGTACCCGCTGACGGGTACGCTCCACGCCCAGCGCTTCCACCACATCGGTGGTGTCGCGCAGGCCGGCCGTATCCACGAAGCGGAAGCGGATGCCCTCGATGCTCACCTCGTCTTCAATCAGGTCGCGGGTGGTGCCGGCCACCTCCGACACGATGGCTCGGTCTTCGTTGAGCAGGGCGTTGAGCAGGGTGCTTTTACCGGCATTGGGCCGACCGGCAATAACGGTGGTGACACCGTTTTTGATGACGTTGCCCAGCTCGAAGGAGCGCAGCAGCCGACGCACCAGTGCCTGCACCTGCTGCAGCAGTACCACCAGTCCGGTACGGTCGGCAAACTCTACGTCTTCCTCCCCAAAGTCCAGCTCCAGCTCCAGCAGGGCCGCAAAATGCACCAACTGCCCGCGCAGCTCCCGCAGCTCGCGCGAGAAGCCGCCCCGCATCTGGCGCAGGGCCACCTGGTGGCTCAGGGCCGAGTCGGCGGCAATCAGGTCGGCTACGGCTTCGGCCTGGGCTAGGTCGAGGGCCCCGTGCAGGAAGGCGCGCTTGGTGAATTCGCCGGCTTCGGCTAGGCGGGCCCCGTGGCGCAGCAGCAGCGCCAGCACCTGCCGCACAATATAGTCGGAGCCGTGGGTACTGATTTCTACCACGTCTTCGCGGGTGTAGGAGTTGGGGCCGCGGTAGAGCGACACGACAACTTCATCCAGAATCTGCACACCGTCGCGCAGGGTGCCATAGTGCAGCGTGTGGCCGGGCTGCTCGGACAGGCGTTTGCCGTGGAAAACCGCGTCGGTGATGGCAATGGCGCGGGGGCCCGAGAGGCGCACCAGGGCAATGGCGCCAGCGCCGGGCGGCGTGGAGAGGGCAACAATGGTATCGGAGAGCGAAAGGGGCAGGTTGGCGGCCACGGCAGTTGGGTGTGATAGGACCGCAAAGGTACTGTGACCAGAAGTGTGAATTAAAAGAGGAAAGGGTTAGCCTCTATATATCTATTGCCCGGTTTCACTCCGCACCGCATTGACTATGACAACTCCCAGAGGCAGGTAAAAGAATAATTTCACCAGCCCCCCTCCAAATTCATCGTCTAATAATCCGTTAAGCCCAATCAGCAGAAATGCTAGCACTGAAGCCACTATTTTAGACCTTCCAGATGCTTTAGGCCGTGACAGATAAAAAATAGGATAGTACAGACCCAAGGCAAGCGGGACCATGAAGACTAATCCTGCGAAGGCTATCGGGGTAGTTTCCGACAGGAAAAGCGTCAGTAGCGGCCTTGGTTAAAAGTTTGGTCCAAAAGTTAATCGGACGGGCCCGAAACCTGTTCCCAGTTGAAGGCGAAGAGGGCTTCGATGTCAAAGCGGAGCGAGTCTTTGAGGGCATCATCCGAGAAGTCAAACTCGCCGTGCAGGTTGATGTGCTGCCAACTCACGGGCGAGCTGGCGGCAATGGCGTCGGCCACCGCCTGGCGCTCGGCCGTCGGGGCCTGGAATAAATACTGATTGAGGTAGAGACAGTTCCAGCACACAATCGTGTTTTGTACGAGCTGTTTGCAGGCGTCAGCCACCTGCTGCTCTTCCTTGCCGGCGTAGGGAATCTGCCCGTTTTGGCCGTAGAACACGGCCCGGGCGAAGGTATGCGTGCTTTCGAGCTTGTCCAGCTGGTCGTCGATGCGCTTGCGCAGGCTTTGGTCGTCCATATAACGGAGCAGAACTCGGTGCGCACCACCCGGCCCAGCTCGCGCAGGGCCAGGTAGACGGGGTGCTGCTGCGAGTAGGAATTGAGTCGGCGCAGCACGGTGGAGGCCGTCACGTGCTTTTGCTTGAGGCTCACCACCAGCCGCAGCAGCGTATCCCACTGCGCCTCGATAAGGCCCTGGTCGATGTACTTAACCGGCGCCAGGCCGTAGGCCGTCAGGTCGGGCACGTCCATGCCGGCGAAGGCGTAGAACTGCTGGTCCTGAAAGGACTGGATGCGGGGGGCGAATTCGATGCCCAAAAAGGCAGTGAGCGCGAAGTTGACTTCCGTGAAGCCGTGGGTGTCGGTGCTGTGGATGGTGGACTCGACCACGTCGTTGTGTAGCAGGCCATCCACCAAATAGGCGGCCTCGCGCTCGGACGAGCTGAACGTGGTCGAGTAAAAGAGCCGGTGGCGGTCGTCGAGGAAGCCGTAGGAGACGATGCCCTTTTCCTGACCAAAATACTTGTACGAATGCGTGGCGTGAATCGAATCAACGGCCACGTAGTACTTCTGGCCATCGGAGGAGGTGTGCACCGCCTCGGGGTGGCGTTTGAAGAGGCGGCTAACGGGCAGTTTGCCGGTCAGGGCCACCACGGCGTCGTTGGCCCGGCGCAGGTTGTCGAGCGAGAAGTACCAATTGACCGCGTTCTCCAGGGTGGCCAGCGCCACGTGCTTGGTGGCATGGGCCATGCGCGTCAGCCCCAGGTTGCAGCCGTACGCCATGAGGCCCGCGAAGAATACCCGCTCCGCGGGCCGGGGCGGCCGATTACGTGGACTCCAGTGGGTGAGGAAGCTGGTGAAGTGGCACTGCTGGTTAACGGTGTGCAGCACCTCGTGCAAGGAAATCAGGCCCGGCCCGGGAAACAGTGGCCGCGCTATTGGGGCGTCCTCGTCCAGGGGCCGGGCCGGCGTCAGGAAGCGGGGCCGCCCGTTGGCGCGCGCCCGCACGCCGGGGTTGGTGCCGGCGTCCAGTCGCTCACAGGTGCGGGCGAAGGCGGTGGCCAGTTTGGCTTGCAACCCGGCCAGCCAAGGACCCGGCTGGCGCAGGTGCACGAGGTCCGTCTGCGCCAGTAACGCGTCCCGCTGCTGCTGCCAGGTGGCGGCCTCCAGCAGGTAGGAGTCGAAGGGGCGGTGGCGCAGCGAGTTGGCCAGGTTCAGCTTGCCGGCTTTCAGGTGGTCGGCCACGTGGCCCGCCAGCAGGGCCTTGTACAGGGAAACAGGGCTTTCGGCTTGCGCCAGGGCGGCCCGTTCCGCGGCTTTCAAAAAGGTAGTCGGGGGCTGCGCGCTCACCTGGCCGTCCCGCGCTCGGTACTGGGCAAGGGCTTGGGCCAGCGGGCTGTCGGCCGCGCCTTCATAGGCCACGGTGCGCAGAATCTCGCCCAGCCGGCGCTGGAGGGCGCGCGAGCGCTCCTCCACGACCTGATAATACGGGCCGATGCGACTGCCCCCGCCTCCTTGGCGTAACTGCTGCGCCGTGTGGCCCAGTTGCGCAAAATCGGCCACGGCCGGGGTTTGCAGCCAGGCCAGCAAGGCCGTCACCTTCTCCTCGTTGGTGCGGGCAAACGAAAAGGCCACTTCTTCCAGCTGCGCCAGGGCCGCGCCGTGGCAGACCACGCCTTCCAGCACCTGGCGCAGCTGGCCGGCCGAGTCCTGCTGCTGGCGGTAGACGCGCTCCTGCGTTTCGCGCTGGGCGGCGTTGCGGTGAGTTTGCACGGCTTGCAGCAGCGTTTCGGTGAGCAGGTCGCCGACCTGGTAGTACTGGTAGACCACGAAACAGAGCACCATCAGGTATTTCTTGTCGGCTTGCTGCTGCACCTGAAAAACCTGCGTCCGCTCGACGTAGCGGGCGTAGAAGCGCACCACTTCCTCCGATAAGTCCAGGGCCTGCACCACGGGGTACACCTGGGTGAACAGCGTCTGGAGCACGGCGTAGTCCTGCACGTTGGCGCGGATAGCCATCGGGCGCATCAGCTCCAGGCTGCGCTTGAGTGTGGTCAGCCGGTAGGGCCGGTGCGAATGGGCCGGGGCTTCTTCGGGCGTGGTGAACAAGGCATCTAATTGCTGGCGCACGGCCGGCGTCAGGTGGTGTGCGAGCTGCGTGATGAGCTGTTGTTCCACCGTGCGGAAAGCCTCGGTGACGAGGCCGGCCAGCGCGGCGTAGGTCGGCACTTCCCAGCGATGGGTGCGGATGTAATCGGCGGTGGAGTGAAACACGGCCACCGGGTTCATCTGCTGGCGGGCAAAATGCGTCACTTGCTGCCGCACGGCCGCTTCGACCTGCTCAAAGGGCGGCACCCCGAACTGCTGCAGAATCTGCTCCCGGTGGTAGAAACGGGTGACCTTGTCGTAGCGCGCCCACTCGACCGCTCCCAAGTGGTAACGCTGCTGCACGTACGCCTGGTCGGCCGCCAGGAACCGGTCCACGGGAAAGAAGCGCCCGGTGGCCTTGAAGTAGCCGACCTGCAACACGAAGCCGCCCCGGCTGTGCGGCGCCAGCAGCGTTTCCATAAACCGGGTAGCCCAGTCGGGCAACGCGAAGAAGAGTTGCCGTTGCGGCGGATTGAAAACCGGGGGCTGGTCGAAGGCGCGACGCTGAGTGGCGTCAAGTAAGGGAAGGTGACGGGCCATTTGAAGGGAAGTAAATCCTAAAAGTAGCCCGTTAGCTTGTACAGTGAAACGAACGTATTTATGTACAAGTCGTCAGGCAGCGCCCGCTGGGGTAAGGGAAAGCCAAAACCAGGCTATTTGGTACAGAAAACTTGTTCAGCAATCAAAGTACAAATAAGGGTACCTTCGCCACGGATAAACTGTACTTTGCCCATGAAAATCGGCTACGCCCGCGTCTCGACCCGCGACCAGAACCTGGAACTGCAACTCGATGCCCTGACCAAAGCCGGCTGCGAAACCATCTACCAGGAAAAGGTGTCCGGGGCCAGCACCAGCCGCCCGGAGCTGGAGCGGCTGCTGACGCAGCTGCGCACCGGCGACACGGTCTACATCTACAAGCTCGACCGATTGGGGCGCTCGCTCAAGCACCTGCTGCAGGTGGTCGGCGACTTCCAGCAGCTGGGCGTGGGCCTGGTGTCCCTCACCGATGCCATCAACACCACGTCCGCGCAGGGACGGCTCGTCTTTAACCTGTTCGCTTCGCTCGCGGAGTTTGAGCGGGAGCTGATTCGCGAGCGCACCCACGCCGGGCTGGCCGCGGCCCGTGCCCGGGGCCGGGTGGGCGGCCGCCAGCGGGGTCTCTCGGAGCAGGCTGAACGCACGGCCATCATCGCCGAGACGCTCTACCGCGAGCAGCAACTCGGCGTCAACGAGATCGCCCAGCGCCTGCACATCTCCAAGGTCACCCTCTACAAGTACTTACGCCACCGCAAAGTGGTCATTCACGCCCACCGAAAGGCAGCCGCTGGCACGGCCACCGATTAACTTTTGTACCAAACTTTTAACCAAGGCCAGTAGCATGGCCCGAGTTAGTTGATGATTGACATTATATACCCTGCTTTCATCAACGCAGAATTATCGGCACTAAAATGCCCTGCGGGCATCAATCCGTCAGCATTAGGTTGCGGCTTACCTCGGCCGAAATAAGCTGCTTTACTTCCTGGTTTATTTTGATTTCTAAGGAATTGTCGAACAAAATCTTGTCCAGCACTTCAATGTGGGTCCCGAGGCCCACGCCCACTTTGTCGAGGTACTGCAGGAAGGGGGCGGAGGTGTTGCGGACGGACACTACGCGGCCCTGGTCACCGGGGCGCAGGTCGGCCAGCAGGCGGTGCTCGGGGCGGTGTAGCACGCCGTCGGCTGTCGGGATGGGGTCGCCGTGGGGGTCGAGCTGCGGGAAGCCCAGGAACTCGTCGAGGCGGCGCACCAGTAACTCAGAGTCGATATGTTCCATCTGCTCGGCCACATCGTGTACCTCATCCCAGTGAAACCCGAAATGCTCGACCAGAAACACCTCCCAGAGCCGGTGCTTGCGGATGGTGGCCAGCGCCACCCGCTGCCCGGCCTCGGTAAGGGTTACGCCCCGGTAGCGGGTGTAATTAACGAGTCCTTTCTCGCCGAGGCGCCGTAGCATATCGGTCACCGAGGCGGGCCGGGTCAGCAGTTCCTCGGCTACGCTGTTGGTGCTCACCTCCGTGCCCGGCTGAAACTCCGAGAGTTTGTAAACGGCTTTCAGATAGTTTTCTTCAGTGAAGCTAGGCATTCTTTGGAATTATGAATTCTGGATTATGAATTTTGAATTAGCTCTTCAGTGAGTCGAAAAACGCATCCTGAACGGCCAATTCAAAATTCAAAACTTCTAATTCAGAATTAACGACCTACCACTTAATGAGCGCCGAAGCCCAGGTGAAGCCCGAGCCAAAGGCGGCCAGGCACACTAAGTCGCCGCGCTTGATGCGGCCTTCCTGCACGGCTTCGCTCAGGGCAATGGGCACCGAGGCGGCGGTGGTGTTGCCGTAGCGCTGGATGTTACTGAATATTTTGTTGTCCGGAAGACCCATTTTCTGCTGTACATACTGCGTAATGCGCAGGTTGGCCTGGTGCGGAATGAGCATGTCGATATCCTGGGGCTGGTAGCCGTTGGCATCGAGGGCTTCCTTGATAACCTGCGGGAAGCGCACCACGGCGTGCTTGAACACGTTCTGGCCGTTCATGATGGGGTAGAGGCCGACCTCGTTCTCCAGGTTCTGGAGGTAGGCGGTGCGGTTCTGGCGGTTCGAGCTGGGCTCCTTCACAATCAGCTCCTCGGCGTGCTCGCCCTGGGCGTGCAGGTGGGTGCTTAGTACGCCGTGGCCCTCGCGGGTGCAGGGGCGCATCACGACGGCCCCGGCCCCGTCGCCAAAAATAACCGACACGGCCCGTCCGCGGGTGCTGATATCAAGCCCCGACGAGTGGATTTCGGAGCCGACCACCAGCACGTTGTCGTACATGCCGGTTTTGATGAACTGGTCGGCCATGCTCAGCGCGTACACGAAGCCCGAGCACTGGTTGCGCACATCGAAGGCCGGTACGGGGGCCTTGATGCCCAATTCGCGCTGCAACAGCACGCCCGATCCGGGGAAGAAGTAGTCGGGCGAAAGCGTGGCAAACACAATCATCTGCACATCGTCGGGCTCCAGGCCGGCCATTTCGAGGGCGCGGCGGGCCGCTTTGGCCCCCATGTTGGCAGTGGTATCGGTGCCTTCCGTAAACCAGCGCCGCTCCTTGATGCCGGTGCGTTCCTGTATCCACTCGTCGGTGGTGTCCATCAGGGTGGTGAGGTCGGCATTCGTAACCACGCGCTCGGGCACATAGTGGCCGACGCCGGCAATTTCAGAGTTGCGGAGAGAGTTGTTCATCGGGGGAGGGATTTGCGGAGCAGTGCAGAATGTAGCAGACGCCGAAGGTAGAGAAAAACGGTGCCGGTTCCGTAAACGGGCTGCTAAGGTCGGTAGTTACCCGATAGAATCCAGCAGCCCCATTATTTTTTTGGCTTCCGGCTCCCAAAAGGCCAGTGGTGGCGGCCCCTGCGGGTAATATATGTCCGCCTGCAACCCGGCTGCCAGCTCGCTGGCCGGCGGGTAAGTGGCCTGCTGAAAGTCGAAGATCAGTCCGGCCCCGGCCGTTTCGGTCAGCGGCTGCCAGAGCGGGTTGGGTGGCAGCACCAGCGGCAGGGCCAGGGCCAGATACTCGAACAGCTTGGTGGGCACGCAGCGGGCCGTGCTGGGGTGGGGCCGGTAGGGCAGCAACCCCAGGTGGCTGCGGCGCAGCTCGGCCACCACCGCCGCGTGGGGCACCAGCGCCGCCCCACCCACCAGTGTAACGGCCCCATTGGTTGCCGCCACGGCCGCTTGCAGCCGCGCCAGCAGCGCCGGCTGCTGGCAGGCTCCCATAATAGTCAGGTGGGCCAGGGGCCACACGGTGCGCAGGTGGGCCGCAAACCGCAATGCTTCCCACACCCCGTTCAGCTCCGAAATGGTGCCCGAATACACCAGCCGCAGCAGCTCCGAAGTGCTGGGCAGCCGCCGCGGCCAGTCGGCCGGGAGGTTGTCATAGGGCTGGTACTTGTTTTCGATGATAAGAACTGGTTGTTGATTATTGGGTGCCAGTTGCTGGCTTTGGGCAGGGGGGGAGGCTACCAATGGTTTCGCCGCTTCCAACGCCCCGGCCGCGAAGGGCAGCTCGGCGGCGTAGCTGCGTTCGGCCAGCAGCACGGCAGCGGCGCGGGCGGCGGCCAGCGTTTCGAGGCGGCGCACGAGGCCGGCCAGCACATCACGCGCCCAGGGCGGGTACACGGCCTGCGTCCGGATGTTGAGGGCGTAGTTTTCGCGCACATCATATACAAAGCGGCGGCCCCGACCCAGCCACTGCCAGAGCACGGTGGCTGGCAGCAACTCGGGGGCGTGCACAACTACAATTGTTGGTTGCAGTTGCCGCAGCAGCTGCCAGTAGCGCCACTGCGCCTGCAGCCGCGCCAAACTCAGGCGGGAGCCGCGCAGCAGTTCGTGCACGTGCAGGTTGGGCGGTAAGTTGGGCGGCTGGGGCGCAGCGCGGCCCGCCACGTGCACCTGGGCACCGGGCCGGTGGGCCAGCGTGCGCCCGAACTTGCCCAGCATCCGCGTATCGTCGAGGGGTTTGAGTACGGAGGCCAGTAGAATGGTGAGGGCGGGCATTGGGTGCGTGGTTCGTTTCTGGTATTTCGTTGTTCGGGGGGGGCTACGAAAGCGGGGCGGCGGTGGCCGGAGCTTGGCGTGGCTACCAGCGCCCATCGTCTGCTACCTTTGGGCCGGCCGCCAAGTCGGCAACCCAACTGCGAATAACGAACAACGCCTAACGAAAAACGAAAATGACCAACCTGCAACCCCTGATTGAAGCCGCCTGGAATGACCGGAGCCTCCTGCAGCAGCCTGCCACACTGCAAGCCATTGAGTACGTTATCGAAGAGCTCGACAAAGGCCGCCTGCGCGTGGCCCAGCCTGATGCCGAGGGCGGCTGGCTGGTGAACGACTGGGTGAAAAAGGCCGTGATTCTTTATTTCCCCATTCGGCAGATGGAAACCATCGAAGTCGGCCCCTTCGAGTTTCGCGACAAAATGCGCCTCAAAACCGACTACCAGGGGCAGGGCGTGCGCGTGGTGCCGCCGGCCGTGGCCCGCTACGGCGCCTACCTGGCTTCGGGCGTTATCCTGATGCCCAGCTACGTAAACATCGGCGCCTGGGTAGGCGAGGGCACGATGGTAGACACCTGGGCAACGGTGGGCTCCTGCGCCCAGATCGGGGCCGGGGTGCACCTGAGCGGTGGCGTGGGCATTGGCGGCGTGCTGGAGCCGGTACAGGCTGCCCCGGTTATCATCGAGGACGGTGCCTTTGTGGGCTCGCGCAGTATTTTGGTAGAGGGCTGCTTTGTGGGCCGTGAGGCCGTTATCGGGGCCGGGGTGACCATCACGGGCAGCACCCGCATTATTGATGTGACGGGCACCGAGCCCAAGGAGTACCGGGGCCACGTACCGGCCCGCTCGGTGGTTATTCCGGGTTCGGTGGCCAAGCAGTTCGCGGCCGGTGAGTACCAGGTGCCGTGTGCCCTCATCATCGGCCAGCGCAAGCCCAGCACCGACCTCAAAACCAGCCTCAACGACGCCCTGCGCGAGCACAACGTGGCCATCTAGGATCACGGATTAGCGCGGATTTTAACGGATTTCACGGATTTTGTAGCCGGCTCCTTATTTGGCGCCTCCGCAGTACCCTGCGCAGTCCTGCGCTAGGTTTACGGCCGGCCTGCGGAGCACAGGCATAGTAGCCGGACAAGCTAGGAGTAGTATATTCGCTCCCGATGGCTACTGCTTGAGTAAGTATGGACCCGTCTGGTGCTGGTGAGGAACCAGCTACAAAATCCGTGAAATCCGTTAAAATCCGCGCTAATCCGTGATCAAGAATGTCGTATCGGCCGCGCAGGCCCGCGAGGAAGTGCGCGACTATGTAGCCCAGGAGCTGAGCCTCGAACCGGAAACCGTTCAGACTCGGGTGGTTTTCAACCGCGAGCTGCCCTGGGTAGATGGGCGTACCCGGCCCTGTTTTCTGGTGGAGTGGGCCGAGCCCAACGGCCGCGACGGCGTGGCCCTGGCCGGACCCTACACCCACAACTTTTTCGAGTTTACCCGTGCCGATGCCTATCAGCTGGGGGCTCAGAATGCCTGGCGCCAGCAGCTGCTTAACCTGTATGCCGGCTGCGAACTGGTCGTTCGTGCCCGCCTCACGCAAACGCTTACCGATGTGCCCGACCCCACGCGGCTGGCCATTATCAAGCAGAGTCTGCAGGAGCGCAGCAACTGGCGGGTAGCCGTGAACGTGTCGTTGCGCGAGTTCCTGCGCCTGGGCACCGACGAGTACTACATCTTCAACGGCAGCTGGGTCTGGAATCCGCACTACCACTACTCGGCCGTTAAAGGCTTCGTGCCCTTCGGCGACAAAACCCTGATGACGCTGCCCAAGCAGGAGTTTATTCCGGTTCGCTCGCACTCGCCCTTCGAGGCCCTGCCCGAAGTAGGCGAAGATGGAGCCTATCCCGGCGAGCTGGTGAGCTTCATCATCGTGCGCAACGACCAGATTATCGAAACCCGCGACCTGGACCTCTATACCCGTACCCTGATGAACCAGGTGGCCACCTTCTACGCGCTCGGCCGCGACCAGGGGCCATTCCAGATTGAAATGGCTGGGCAGGGGTAGTAGCAGAAGTGAGTACCTGGTAGAGGTGAGTACAGAGAAGTAAGAGGTGAGACTTTCGTGCCGATGCCCGCAATCTGGGTTTTCAGCACGAAAGTCTCACCTCTCACTTCTCTGTACTCACCTCTAAACTATGCTGCTTCGCTTTTCAGCTTGTCGCCGAATACCGATTTTACCTTATCCACCTTGCTCTTGACTACGAACTGGCAGTAGGGCTGGCTGCGGTTCTGGTTGTAGTAGTTCTGGTGGTACGCCTCGGCCGGATAGAATGTGGGCAGGGGCAGAATTTCGGTCGTAATGGGGCCGTCGAAAGCGTTGGCGTCAGTCAGCTTCTGCTTGTAGGCTTCGGCCAGGCGCTGCTGCTCATCCGAGTGGGTGTAGACGCCCGAGCGGTACTGGGTGCCCGCGTCGTTGCCCTGGCGGTTGAGGGTGGTGGGGTCGTGGGTTTTCCAAAACACCTCCAGCAGGTCCTCGTAGCTGATAACAGTTGGGTCGTAGCTGACCTGAATGACCTCGTTGTGGCCCGTCAGGCCGCTACAAACTTCCTTGTAGGTCGGGTTGGCAATGCGCCCGCCAGTGTAGCCCGATACTACTTTCTCTACGCCCTTCAGGTTCTGAAATACGGCTTCGGTGCACCAGAAGCAGCCGCCGCCAAATGTAGCTTGTTCCATAAAATCGCAAATGTTGAATCGCAGATGTTGCAGATGAAAGGGATAACGCAGATTCGTTCTGCGGTGTTTTTATAACACGTAAGGAGCGGTAGCTGTTCTCCGGCCTCCATTTAAAGACAGCAGGATGAACAATCCACGCAAACCCGGGAGGCATTATAGAGGCACCGCAGAACGAATCTGCGTTATCCCTTTCATCTGCAACATCTGCGATTTACTTGCGGAACCGCTCAGCCAGCACCAGGTCTTTGGTGCCGTGGGTCCAGGAGTAGAAGCCTTCGCCCGACTTTACGCCCAGGCGGCCGGCCGTTACCATGTTCACCAGCAGCGGGCAGGGGGCGTACTTGGGGTTGCCCAGGCCGTCGTGCAGTACCCGCATAATGGCCAAACACACATCCAGCCCAATAAAATCGGCCAGCTGCAGCGGACCCATGGGGTGGGCCATACCCAACTTCATTACCGTATCAATTTCCTCTACACCCGCCACGCCCTCGTGCAGCGAGATGATGGCCTCATTGATCATGGGCATCAGAATGCGGTTGGCCACGAAGCCGGGGTAGTCGTTGACTTCGGTGGGCGTTTTGCCCAGCTGCCGCGACATATCCATCACCCGGGCCGTTACTTCGTCGGAAGTCGCATAGCCGCGAATCACCTCTACGAGCTTCATCACCGGCACCGGGTTCATAAAGTGCATGCCAATCACCTGGGTGGGGCGCTTGGTTACGGCCGCAATACGGGTGATGGATATGGAGGAAGTGTTGGTAGCCAGAATGGCCTGTTCGGGCGCGTACTGGTCGATTTCGCGGAAGATGTTGAGCTTAAGCTCCACGTTTTCGGTGGCGGCTTCTACCACCAGATCAGCCTGCAGAACTCCCTCCGAAAGGCTGGTGTAAGTGGTGATGCGGCCTAGCGTGGCCGTTTTATCGGCTTCGGCCAGGCTGCCTTTGCTTACCTGCCGGTCGAGGTTTTTGCCGATGGTGGCCATGCCTTTATCGAGGGCTGGCTGGTTGATGTCAATAAGGGCAACAGCGAATCCGTGCTGGGCAAATACGTGGGCAATGCCATTGCCCATCGTGCCCGAGCCAATAACGGCAACGTTCATAGAAGTAAGTGAAAACAGGGTGGGAAGAAACGAAAGCGCGCCAAATCCGGGGTGGGGACGTGCCTTGGCAAAGCTACACCGAAACCCGGCTCCGCCCAATCCGGCAAACCCGCACGGGCTGCGTAACGCGCTTTTTTTGCATAGCCTAAATGTGCCATATAAGCCTTTAAAAGAGGTTTTTTTGCCAAAGTGCGAAAAATAGACGAAGCCTAATAAAACCTTTTGGGCGAAGGTGCGCGTACAAACCCGCAGAATGTATTCCGGCCCGCTAATCTTTCACTGCGAACCGGAAACGCTGTTTTCTCTCTCCCCTTTTTCCCCACTCTCTTCCTTTTCAATCATGGGTAATCTGTTGTACATCATCGCCGTCATTCTGGTCATCATCTGGGCTATCAGCTTCTTCGGTGGCTTCTTCTCCGGCAGCATCATTCACGTTCTGCTCGTAATTGCCATTATCGTAGTGCTGCTGCGCGTCATTCGAGGCGGTAGCGCGGTCTAACCACCGCCCGGCACTCAGCCAACCGGAAATATAGGTTTTCCGAAAAACCAAAGAAGCCCCGCTCAATTACTTGAGCGGGGCTTCTTTGTGATTGTGGGCTGGGTAAGCCAAAGGTCTACTTCAGATCGAAAAGGAAGTTGAAGCGGATTTCCGGCTGCCCATAAGGCGACTTGCGGTTGCCCTGATTGTCGATGCCGTCGTTGAAATTATAAAGCACCACAATGTCGGCGGCAAACCGCTCGCCAAACTGGCTGCGGTAACCAGCGCCACCCAGCGGCGTGGTAGCCGTGGTGTTGCTGCTGTATACATTACCGAACGAATCGAAGGCTTTGCCACGCAGGCGGGTTACCTCATACTCGGCGTGCACAAAAAATTGCTTGTACACCATGTACTGCGCAAATGCCTTCAGTCCGAGGTTGTTGTACTCGATTTTTTTGGGGTAGCCGAACTGCTGGTTGTAAGGCGAGTAGCTGACGTTGATATAGGAGTAGCTGATGCCCGGTCCGATGGCAAACTTCTCCGTCACCCGATAGCCAATGGCCGGGGCAATACTCGCGTTGAACTGTCCGTCGCCGGCGTAGCTGCTGTAGCCCAACCCGAAGTTGGTGTACAGAAAGTACTTGCGCAGCGGGGGTGGGGGCGGCGCTACGCCCGGCCGCTGGGGCAAATCCATGCCCGAGGGCCGGTTGGGGTCGTAGGGCGCATTGGAGGCCGGTACGTTGGGGTCGGGCTGGTACACGGGCGGCGTAATGGGCGCTGGCTGCGGCTCGTTGGGAACCGGGGCGGGCTGCTGGCGGGGCCGGGGGGGAGCCGAGCCGGGAGGGGCCGTATTCAGCTGTGGCTTCACGGTACGCACCGTGTCGGTCGGCGTTGTCGTCTGGGCGCGGGCAGCGGCCGGGGCCAGCACGAGGCCGGTTCCGCCCAGCATCAGCGAAAACAGAAGTCGTTTCATGTGTCTGAAATAGATAGGAGAGTAGATAACCAGCAACGGGTGGAAATGTAAAATGGTGCGCTACTGTTGTTCAATAACGCACCATTTCCTTTATCCCGTATGTAATCTGCGAGCTGCTGCCAACGCTACGAAACCAGCTGGTACATACGCCGGCGCTGCTCGCGGATGTTCTCGTCGTTCAGGTACTCTTCGTACGTCATGCGGCGGTCAATAATACCATCGGGCGTCAGCTCGATGATGCGGTTAGCCACAGTCTCAATCACCTTCAAATCGTGCGAGGCAAACAGCAGCGTGCCGTTGAACTCCTGCAGCGAGTTGTTGAGGGCCGTAATGCTTTCCAGATCGAGGTGGTTGGTCGGGTCATCGAGCGTGAGCACGTTGCCGCCTTCCATCATCATCTTGCTCAGCATGCAGCGCACTTTCTCGCCACCGCTCAGCACGTTGCTTTTCTTGAGCGACTCCTCGCCCGAAAACAACATCCGGCCCAGGAAGCCGCGAATAAACGACTCGTCCTTCTCGGTGCTGTACTGGCGCAGCCAGTCCACCAGGTTCAGGTCGGTGTCGAAGAACTCGGTGTTCTCCTTGGGGAAGTAGCTGGGCGTAATAGTGGTGCCCCATGCAAAGGTGCCGGTAGCCGGCTTCACCTGCTCGAACAGAATATCGAACAGCAGGGAAGGCGCGCGGTCGTCGCGGCTCACCAGGGCCACTTTGTCGCCCTTATCGAGCATAAACGACACGTTGCGGAACACGGTCTGGCCGTCTACTTTGGCGCTCAGGTTTTCTACCGTCAGCAGTTGGTTGCCGGCCTCGCGCTCGGGCTTGAACGCAATGTAGGGGTACTTGCGCGAGCTGGGCTTAATTTCTTCCAGCGTAAGCTTCTGGAGTAGTTTCTGACGCGAGGTAGCCTGCTTGCTTTTAGAGGCGTTGGCCGAGAAGCGACGCACGAACTCCTCCAGTTCCTTGCGCTTGTCTTCGGTTTTCTTGTTCACGTCCTGGCGCTGGCGCAAAGCCAGCTGGCTGCTCTCGTACCAGAACGAGTAGTTGCCCGGGTACATGGTAATCTTCGAGAAGTCGAGGTCGGCCATGTAGTTACACACCGCGTCGAGGAAGTGGCGGTCGTGGCTCACCACAATCACCGTGTTCTGGAACGAGTCGAGGAAGTTTTCGAGCCAGAGGACCGTTTCGGCATCGAGGCCGTTGGTGGGTTCGTCGAGCAGCAGCACGTCGGGGTTGCCAAACAGGGCCTGGGCCAGCAGCACCCGCACTTTGTCGGAGGTGCCCAGGTCGCCCATCAGGGTCTGGTGCTTGTTTTCGGCAATGCCCAGGCCCGAAAGCAGCTCGGCGGCCTCGTACTCGGCGTTCCAGCCTTCGAGGTCGGCAAACTCGCCTTCCAATTCGGCGGCCCGCTCACCGTCGGCGTCCGAGAAGTCGGCTTTCGCATATAGCGCATCCTTTTCCTCCATCACCTTCCAGAGACGAGTGTGGCCCATAATTACGGTCTGGAGCACCGGGAAGGCGTCGGCTGCAAACTGATCCTGCTTGAGCACCGACAGGCGCGAACCCTTGGGCATATCCACCGAGCCCGTATTGGCTTCGATTTCACCCGACAGGATTTTCAGGAACGTGGACTTGCCGGCTCCGTTGGCCCCAATGAGGCCATACACGTTGCCCGGCATGAATTTGATGGTAACGTCTTCAAACAAAACGCGCTTGCCGTAGCGCAGGCTTACGTTGGAGGTGCTAATCATAGAGAGAAGTAGGCGAAAAAGAAAGCAGCAAGCGGTCGGGGGCAATAGGTGCCGCGTAACCGGCCACAAAAGTACGGAAATTGCCCTCGCCGTTGAACTGGCAGAAAGCCAGACACCGGAGATAGGACAAAAAAGTGTCAGAAACGACAACCAGCCGCCCTGCAAGCTTGTATAAAGTGAAACAAGGCCTTACGGGCTGCCGGATACCAACACGCGGCCCGGCCCGACTGGTTCCGGCGCTGGTTTACCAAATCCTTCTTGCTTCAGTCGTTACATCCACCCCCTTTTACACTCTTTCGATGGCTAATTCCACAATTACTCCCGAAACCAACGGCGTCCGTTACGGCCTCTATACCTCGGTTGGTATGATGATATACTTTGTTGCTGCTTCCTTCTTCAACCTGACCGAACGCATCGAATTCAGCTTCCTGAATGGCCTTATACTGGCCGTGGGGGTGTGCTTTGCCATTGCGCGCTTCAAGCGCAGCCGCGACGGCCGCATGGCTTACCTGGCGGGTTTCGGCACGGGTATTATTACGGCGCTTATTGCTTCGGTCGCCTTTGGCTTTTTCTTTATTCTATATGCCGGCGTTATCAATCCCGGCATCATGGATGGTCTGCAGGCGCAGGATCTGTTTGGCTATGATCTGTCAGTAACCATTGCTTTCCTCGCCATCATTCTGCAGGGCGCCATGTCGGGTATGATTGTCTCGCTTATTGCTATGCAATATTTCAAGAGCCCCGACCACCAGCCCATGACGGGCATGGAATAGCCCGGTGCCCAGCTCAGACAGGTAATTTAGGCGGTGCATACTATTATGCGTGGTGATGTATTAATGATTCAACTATCTGATTAACAATAATTTGATAAGGTATTTGATCTGTTCAGCGCACTGAGTCGAACAGTAAAGTGGGTTATTTCAGGAGGATATGAAAAATACATTATTCTAATATATAGTTTACTTCAAATGATATGAAAAGTCGTTAATGTGGCTTTTTTTTTATATTATTGCATCATGGATATGGGGTTGATGGAATTTTCCGTAGAATTATTTGGTTCTACGGTTAGCTGAGCCCATTAGCCTGCTTCAGTATAGCCAGTACCACCATATGAAAGTCCTCTTCTTCACTCTCCTCTTTTTGGGTAGCTTGAGCTCAGTCGCCCAAGCCCAAAAGCAAGAGCACCACGCCGAACGGCCCGATGGAATCGACCGGACGGCTATACAGGCTGAGGCACTAACCCGGCAGATGACAGCCCAACTGCATCTGAACGAAGGTCAGATAGCCCGTCTGTATAAAGTAAATAGCATTAAAGTAGCCCAGGCCGACGAGATTGAGTGGCAGCACCAAGAAAACCCCCTGCGGATGCAACAGGCTCTTTCGGAGCTGCAGTCGCACTACGATGCCGAGTGCAGCCGCATCCTGACGCCTACGCAGCTTAGCCTTATGCGCGGGCCACAGCCGGCTCCGGTTTCGCAGCCAGATACCGAAGGCGGGCTGGGCTAAGCACACGCCCGGCAGTAGCCTGCCCCGTCACCCAACGCCATTCCGGCCGCTCCCGATTCAGTTCAGGAGCGGCCGGAATGGCGTTGGGCGTAAGTGGCCGGGTTACTTGGGTAGGTTGATAGTGGCGTTTGAAGGCCGCCTGCCTGCGTGCTGAGGTAGAACTCCAGGACCAGTAAGGTCGGGTACAACGGCAGGGCAGGGGCGCTTTAGCAGAATAGTCCAGTTTGGCTATTGCAGGCGCACCGGCAGTATAACCTCCGTAACAGTGCCGGTAGCGCCGCTACGTAGCATTACGCGGTTGGCAGTAGCCCGTGGGTTACCAGTGGCACATTGCGTGCCCGGGGCTACATAATAGATGTATATTTTGTCGCTCTGTTCACCCAGCTCTTCCTCATCCGGATGGCCCAGAAGTTCTGTTATATCGTTGATACGTGCCTCAAACAAATCGGAGCGGTGCTTTTCGAGAATTGGTACCAGCGTAGCACGCTGTCCGCGGCAGCCATAAGGGTCGGCCCGCCAAGCGGCCGTATCGAAACCGGGCAGGCTTGGCAGCGCGTGGCCGCAGCCCGCAAGAGCGAACAGCGCTGCCGGAAACAGCAGCCAGGATAAGCGAAAAGCAGGAATGTTCATGGGCAGGAAAGCCAGGCAGTTATCGGTGTTCTGCGGAAAAAATGCTAATTTTGGTTTGGCCCATACTGAGGGCCCCCGCAAGGTACCGCCAAATTATCTGCTTCCCGCTACGCTTACTACAGGCCCATGATGAAGTTGCCGACGCTGACCGCCGGAGTTATCCTGACCTTATTCAGCAGTTTCACCCCCGCCGGTCGAGTCCTGGTCGGGGCAGGGGCCGCGCCTGCCAAGGCAGTAGCCACAGCAATACCCGCCGGTTCGCGCCTTCGGGTGCCGGTACTGGCGCTGCTTACCCCAACTGAGCGCACAAGCTACCTGGCGGCGTTTGAGCAGCATGTAGCCCGCACCTACCTCCGGGCGGGGCTTACGGGCGCCGCGCTGCCGCTGCCCGTGTACCGGCAGGCGCTGCTGGGTTTCTACAACCTGCAGCAGCGGGGCCAAATTGAGCCCGGTACCCGCACCCTCACCATTGCCGATTTCAGCCAGTCGAGCAACCGCGAGCGGCTGTGGGTGGTGGATGTGGCCGCAGGCCGGCTGCTGCACCACACGCTGGTAGCCCACGGCAAGAACACGGGGGAGGAATTCGCCCGTTATTTCTCGAACGTAGAAGGCTCCGAAAAAAGTAGCCTGGGTTTCTACGTTACCGGCCCCACCTACCACGGCAAGCACGGCCTGTCGTTGCGGCTGCGGGGCGTTGATGCGGGCTACAACACCAATGCCCACAGCCGGGCCATTGTCGTGCACGGAGCCGATTACGTGAGCAAGGCGTTTGTGAGCCGGCACGGCCGCCTGGGGCGCAGCCAGGGCTGCCCGGCGCTGCCGGCCCCCGAGTCGGCCGCCATTATCCGGACTATAAAGAATGGGACCGTGCTCTACATCCATGGGCCGGCGCAGGTAAGCTACCGTTCGGCGCTGCTGGAACTGGATGCCGCCCTGGTGGCTTTTGCCCGCGGGCAGCAGCGCCTGGCTTCGCAGCCGGGCTAGCTTTCGAAAGCAGCCGCACTTCTTCTATACCACAACGCCCGCCGCCAGTACATACCGGCGGCGGGCGTTGTGGTGTAGAAGAAGTGCGGCTGCTTAGGCCCGGTCGCTGGTGGTGCGTACTAGGTTGATACCAGCAAAGAAGAAAATAAGACCTACAACAAAGGGCACCAGTGAATTCATCTTGCTCAGGCCCATGCCCCCAATCTGCAGGAAAGCCAGTGCCGCCCAGATAATGCCAACGATGCCCAGAATGGTAAGAATGCTGCCAAAAGTGCGTTTCTGATTCATAACCGGAGAGAAGAAGGGTGAAAGAGGGGAAAGCCGAACGGGAAAGAGGTCGGTATGGAGCCTGATACGTGAGCCAGGTACTGTAAGGTTTAAGCGGGCAGTGCAACCCTATTTGCGGGGTCGCGTTACGAAACGCCAACAACCTCCCTTTCTTCCATTCATCCCCTTCTGCTATGCGCGGTAATATCCGATACCTGCTGGCCCTGCTGATGGCCGCGTTTGCTTTCATTCCGTACTACTGCAACACCCAGAAAAACGAGGTGACCGGCGAAGTACAACACGTAGATATGTCGGCCGAGCAGGAAATTGCCCTTGGCCTGCAGGCCGCTCCCGAAATGGCCGCCCAGTACGGCGGCCTGCACCCCGACCAACAGGCCCGCGCCGCAGTGGAGCGCATCGGGCAGAAGCTTGTGCAAAGTACCAAAGCCAGCCAGACGCCGTATCAATTCAAGTTTCATCTGCTGGCCGACGAGAAGACCATCAATGCCTTTGCCCTGCCCGGCGGCCAGATTTTTATCACGGCTGGCCTGCTGAAAAACCTGACCACCGAAGGCCAGGTGGCCGGGGTGCTGGCCCACGAAATTGGGCATGTAGTGGCCCGGCACTCGGCCGAGCAGGTAGCCAAATCGAAGCTGACCAACGGCCTGACCGGGGCCGCCGCCATTGGCCTCTACGACCCCGAGCGGCCCGGCACGGCCGCCAGCGCCGCCGCTGCCGCCATGGTGGGCAAGCTGCTGACGATGCGCTACGGCCGCGAAGATGAGCTGGAAGCCGACCGGCTGGCCGTAGATTTTACGCCCGCCGCCGGCTACGACCCGCGCGCCATGCTGCAGGTAATGGAAGTGCTGGACCGCGGCAACGGCAGCGCCAACCCGCCCGAATTCCTGAGCACGCACCCCAACCCCGGCAACCGCATCCAGGAAATTCAGCGCGATATTGAGGCCGATTTCCCGCAGGGGCTGCCGGCGGGTCTTAAACCCTAAGTACGGCGCGCGTTCTGCTCTTTTTTTGTGTACACGACTATAGCCGGCAGTATAGCCGGCTATAGTCGTGTTGAGCCAACAGCCGCCGGGCTCTACCAGCGGCCCCTGCTACCTATACGCTATGGAAACTGTCTATCCGGGCCCGTTGCAACGGCTGCTGTTCGTGCTCAACCCCATATCGGGCGACATCGACAAAAGCCAGCTTCGCGACACCATTGCCGCCTACTGCGCCGAGCGGGGCCGCCAGGCCGAGTTTTTCGATACGGCCGGTAAGCAGGACCTGGAGTACCTGCGCCAGCTGCTGGCTGCCCCGACGCCGCCCGACGCCGTGTTTGCGGCCGGTGGCGACGGCACGGTGAGCATGGTGGCGGAGGCGCTGGCGGGCAGTTCCGTACCGCTGGGAATTCTGCCGCTGGGCTCGGGCAACGGCTTGGCCAAAGACCTGGCCATTCCGCTCGCGCTGCCCGACGCGCTGGCCCTTACCTGGCAGCACCACGTCCGGGAGCTGGATACGTTGCGGGTAGGGGGGCGGTTCACGGTTCACCTGGCCGATATGGGTTTCAATGCCCGCGTAGTAAAGCGCTTCGCAGAAGGTGGCGTGCGAGGCCCCGGCGCTTACGTGCGCATTGCCACCCAGGAGTATGGCAGTTACCAGCCCGGTACTTACCACATCGAAACTGAGCACGAAAACTGGCAGGGTGAGGCCTTCATGCTCACGATTGCCAACGCCAACACCTTCGGCAGCAACGTGGTCATCAATCCCGACCGGGAGCTGGACGATGGCCAGTTCGAAATCTGCCTGATTGCGCCCTTCCCCGGAAGGGCATTGCCTGGTTTGCTGTACCGCCTCTACACCAGCGACTTTGATAGCTCGGACTATACCCGCCGCCTCAGTTGCCACCGCGCCCGCATCACGGTGCCCGGGGCCAGCGAAGTGCTGGTACAGCTGGATGGCGAGCCGTACATGCTCGCCTGTCCGGTCGAAATCAGCCTGCAGCCGCGCAGCCTGCGGGTGCTGGTGCCGCCCGCTACGGCTGCGGTAGCTCCGCCGCGTCTGTAGTGCCGGCCGCTGGTTCGGGGGGCGTGCCCAAGCCGGGGCTGAGCTGCAGCCGGAACACCTCGGGCGTACCCGTGGGGGGCTCGTAGGTGCGAAGCCAGGTTTCGCGAGGGCCATAAAAATCCAGTCCGAAAAAGCCCTGGTGCTCGTGCACAAACGTAGCCTCGCCCCCAGCCTGCACAAAGGCCGTTTTGCTGCCGGCTCCGCTTACCAGATAGTGCCCCCCGCTCCGCTGGAAATACTGCAGGTTATGGTCGTGGCCGGCGGCATAAATAACGCCGGGAAACTCGTGGAGCACCCGCAGCAGCCGGCGGCGCATTCGGCGGTAGCGGGGGTGGGCCATGTCTTCGGCCGCACCCACCGTTTTGCGGTACAGCGGCAGCAGCGAGCCAATAAGCGGCAGTGGTACATACGCGCGCTTGTTTACCGTAGTAAGCGGGAATACGTGCTGCTTGGCCGTAAATTTGCCCCCGTGCAGCGCATTGGAGTACAGCGGATGATGCCCGGCCACAACCACCTGCTGGTGCTGGTTGGCTTGCAGCAGCGCCCGTAGCTGGCGAAAGGGCCGCCAGGCATCGGCCGCCGGCCGGGGGCCATTCTGCACCCACCATTGGGTGTTGAGTACAATTAGGAGCAGGCCCTCGGCCAGCTGCAGGCTCACCGGGCCAGGAGCCCCATCAACGGGCAGGTAGTGGGCCGTGGGCAGATGCTCGCGCACGTAGGCTTCCTGGCGGCGCAGGTACTCCCAGCCATCGGAGCGGCCCTTGTTCCAGTCGTGGTTGCCGCTGAGCAGTACTACCCGCCCCTCGAAGCGCCCCAAAGCCGCCAGCAGGGCATTGAAGCGGGCCTCGGCCGCCGCCCGGCCGGAGGCAAAGGGAGCTGGCAGGCCCACCGGATAAATATTGTCGCCGAGCAGCACTACCGTGCCATTCGGGCCGGCCTCCTGCTGCCATTGTTCGAGCAGCTGCAGCACGGGGTCGGAGCCATCGGTGGCCAGGGCCCCAACGTCGCCGAGCAGGGCCACCCGGTGGTAGGGCGGGCGGCTGGGCTGGGGCCGGCTGGCCCAGTTGTGGGCGGCGGGGGCCACGTAGGGGCGGCGGCGGTAGTTCCGCTCCTGCATGTAGCGGCGGGCCAGCCACAGGGCTAGCAACCCGGCCAGTGCAAGTAAGGCGTAAAAGAAGTAGTCGATAGTCATCAGGTTATGCCCGAAAGGCAGAGCCGCATCCGGGAGCCGGGGCCGCTTTCAGTGGCTGCTGCTATCAACTACGTACCAAGCCTTAAAAAGTAGGGGGAGTGAGGTTTTTGAAGTGGCCGTTAAGGCGCACCCGCTCCTTGAGGCGCTCGGTTTCCTGAAGCACGGGCAGAATCCGTTCGAGGTGGCGCAGGGCCAGTAGCTGCCGCTCGGCTTCGGTGTCGGCTTCCAGCAGCGCGTACTCCTGCTCGGTGCTCATGCCCAGCTGGTGGGCCACATCGTACACACGGAAGCCGTCGGGCAAATCGAGAAAGAGGCGGCGCAGGCCCAGAATGCTGTACAGCTGCTCAATCAGCACGCGGGTTCGGGCGTGCAGGGCGGGGTCGGCCTCCCGGTCGTCGGCCAGGTTGCGCACAGTCGCGCCGGCATACAGCTTGCCGGGCAGCTCGCGCTGAAAATCGTCCATTTCAAACACCCCAATAGCTTTGGTCCGGATATCGAGCTCGCCCGAGGGGTAGTTTTTTTCTACATCCAGCAGGCGCACCTCGGTGCCGCGACGGCTTACGCCTCCGTTCAGATAAGGCGTGATGCCAAATGTAATGCCCTCCAGCAGACAGTCGCGCACCAGCTGGCGGTAGCGCGGCTCGAAGATGTGCAGGTTGAGCTTTTCGCCGGGAAACACGACCAGATTAAGCGGAAACAGAGCGAGTTGGCGCATAGAGCAAGCGGAGAGAAGAGGCAGGGCAGAGGCAGGAAGCTACGGGCCTCTGGGCGTAATAACAACGCGGGCCCCCAAATATTCCCGGCCCGGTGGGCGCTTTTTTGATAGGTTCGAGGGAAGAGAGTATGGGGTTGGCGCAAACGGCCGCTATTTTTGCCCGTACTCCGGAGTTGGAGTGCAAGCCTTTTTCAAGCTGTTGCGTGCGTGAGAGATTTTAAACAGATTGCCCGTCGGACGGGCCGGATTGCCCTGCAGGTGCTGGCCGTGGCCTTTCTGACCTCGGTGGCTTGGGTGCTGCTCTACCGCTGGGTAAGCCCGCCCGCCACCTGGCTGATGCTCGACCGGCGGGCCCACGCGCCGGTGGGCCTGGGCTACCACGGTATCCGCGAAACTGACCGCCGCATTCAGTACGACTTCAAAAGCCTCAGCGAGGTGTCGGCCGAGTTGCCGCTGGCCCTGGTGGCGGCCGAAGACCAGCGGTTTCTGCTGCACCACGGCTTCGATGGCGACGCGCTGTTGAAGGCCGCCAAATCGAACCTGAGTGGCAGCAAGCAGCTGCGCGGTGGCAGCACCATTACCCAGCAGGTAGCCAAAAACGTGTTTCTGTGGCAGGGGCGCAGCTACGTGCGCAAAGCCGCCGAGGCCTACTTCACCCTGCTCATCGAGCTGCTCTGGGACAAGCGCCGCATCATGGAAATATATTTGAACGTAGCCGAAATGGGCGACTGTATTTTCGGGGCCGAAGCCGCCTCGCAGGCTTACTTTGGCAAGCCAGCCGCCCGGCTGAGTGCCGCCGAGGCCGCCCTGCTGGCCGGGGTGCTGCCCAATCCGCTCCGTTTCCGGGCCAGCAACCCGGGGCCCGTGGCCCGCTCCAAGCAGCGCCGGGTGCTGCGCCGCATGCGCGCATTGCGGGGCACCGAGTACGTGCGGGAACTGATGGTCGAGTAGGTTGAATGAGTGAATGAGGGCCATACAACGCTGTCATGTCCCGACTGAGGCCCCGCTTCGCTCTGCCCGGCAGCTTTCTAGCCAAATGCTTTCCTTCGTTACATGAAACGACTTCTGCTCCCACTGCTGCTGGCCCCGATGGCCCTACTTCCGGCCTGCTCGCCCCGACTGGCTGGGGCGCTTACACCGGCCACTGAGGCCGCTGCCCGCCACGATATTCTGGCGGTGCTCAGTACCCAAACCGCCGCCTGGAACCGCGGCGATGTAGCGGGCTTTATGCAGGGCTACTGGCAGAACGATTCGCTGGTGTTTATCGGTAAAAGCGGCCTCACCTACGGCTGGCAGCCCACGCTCGATAACTACCGCCGCAGCTACCCCAACCCAACCGCCATGGGCCAGCTCGATTTCAGCCGCCTGCAAATCCGCCCCCTCAGCCCCGACGCGGCCCAGGTCATCGGCCGCTGGCACCTGGCCCGCCCCGCAGCCGGCGACCTGCAGGGGCATTTCCTGCTGGTGATGCGCCGCATGGCTGGCAAGTGGGTAGTCGTAGCCGACCATTCGAGCTAACGACATGAATTTCCTGGCCTAAACGCAGCCTTGGCTACTGCTGTTACGCAGTGATTTCGTTCAAGTACTGCCAGGGTAGTAGCGCGAACTTGGTAGTTCGCGTCCCCGCGCCATTCACGCTGTTTTACGGCACGGTGAGCATGGTGAAGGGCGCAGGGAGTAGTAGCGCGAACTACCAAGTTCGCGCTACTACTCCCTGCCTTAACGCAGCCTTAGTTACTGGCTCGAATTACTGGCTCGAATTACTGGCTGGCAGCGTGAAGCGAAACGTGCTGCCCGTGCCCAGCTCGCTTTCCACCCACAGCCGCCCTCCCTGGGTGGCAATAAACTCGCGGGCAATGCTCAGGCCCAGGCCCGAGCCGCCCCGGTAGCCGCTGGGGTCGGGCAGCTGGGCGAAGCGCTGGAAGATGCGCTCGTGGTGCTCGATGGCAATGCCCGGGCCGTGGTCCTGCACGCTTACCTGCACCTTCTGGCCCAGCGTTTCGGCCCGTACCGTCATGGCTTCGCCCGGCGGCGAGTAGCGGATGGCGTTGGCCAGCAGGTTGATGAGCACCCAGGTGGTCTTCTCCACATCGGCGCGAACGAAGGGCAGGTTGGAGGGCAGCTGCACATCAAGCGCAATGCGCTTGTCGGTTAGCTGCGCCTGCACGGTAGTCGTGGCGTAGCGTACCACATCGGCCAGGTTGGTGGGCCGCAGGTCGAGTTGGATGCCCGCTCCCGCGTCGAGGCGCGACACGTCGAGCAGCTCGCCCACCATGCGCTGTAGGCGCTGGGTTTCCTGCCGGATACTGGCCGTGATGCGCTGGCGCTCCTCGGCCGGCAGCCGCTCATCCTGCAACAGCCGCAGGTTGATGTTCATGCTGGAAAGCGGCGTTTTCAGCTCGTGCGACACGGTGGCCAGGAAATTCGACTTCACCTGATCGAGCCGCTTGAAGTCCGACACGTTGCGCAGCGTCAGCATCTGGCCCGCAAACTCCTTCTGGTTCAGCGCCTCATTGAAGGAGAGCAAATCCTGCACATCGAGCTGGAAGTAGGCTTCCTCGCCCTGTTGGGTGATGTGCAGCAGCGGCAGCTCGCCGCCGCTGCCGCCCGCCTGCTCCAGGGGCTGCAGCATAGTGCGCACCAGGTCGTTTTCCAGGGCCACTTCGGCGGCGGGCCGGCCCACCAGCTGGCTGGCCTGCAAACCCAGTAGCTCGCAGGCCACGGGGTTGGCCAGCAGAATAATGCGGTGCTGGTCGAGCAGCAGCAGGCCCTCATCGAGGCCGTTGACGATGCTGGCGGCCCGGTTGCGCTCGGTAACCAGCTGGGCAATAGTCGAGCTGCGGTACTCATTGAGCTGCCCCAGCAGCCGGTTGAATGCCTGGGCTACCTGCCCAAACTCATCCGAACTTTCTACCGGAATGGTAGCCGAAAAATCCTGATTTGTGGCGTGCTCAATGCTGACGGCCAGCCGCTGCAGCGGGGCCACGGCGGCGGCCGGCACCCGCACCACAAAGGTGAGGGCCGTCAGCACGCTCAGCCCGATAACGCCCAGCAGGTAGTAGCCGGCCTGGGTGGCGGTGGCAGTGGCCCGGTCGTTGTTGGCCTGCAGGGTGGTCATGTTGATTTGCACCATGCGGTGGGTTTGCCCGCGCAACTGGCGCACTACGGCCCCGCGCCCGCCCGCACCGGCGGCATCGGTCAGCCGCTCATAACGGGCCAGACTGGCCGTTAGGCTGTCCACCACTTCCTGTTCGCCGGTCTCCGTGATGTTGCCGGCCTCGCGGGTGAGGCTTTCGCGGAAGCGGGCCAGCTCGGCGGCATCGTCGGGGCGCTGCTCCAGCCCGTCGAGGGCGCGTAGCATCTGCTGGCCCAGCTGTACGCTGTAGAAGTTGTCTTTCAGGATGCTTTTGGCACTCTGGTCGAGTTGCCGCACGGTGTAGAAAGCGTAGCCGCCCAGCGCCAGCAGCAGCGTCAGCAGCGCCAAAAACCCCAGCGTTATTTTGGTTTTAAAGGTCATGTTGGCGGGGTGTTGGGGGCTTTGGGTATTGGCTGGTTTTGGGTAGCGGACAAATAAAGCCGGTGTCATGCTGAGCTTGTCGAAGCATCTCTACTGCAATAGTAAACTTGTCGTATGATTGCCAACTCAACGAAGCGGTAGAGATGCTTCGACTTCGCCTCCGGCTTCGCTCAGCATGACCGTTCTTTTTTCTCACTTCTCACCCTCAGTAGGTCACCAGAAACATATCCACGTCCTGCTCCAGCTGCGCCACAGCGCGAATCAGGTCCTGGGTGATGCCGCGGTGGCTCAGACGCTGCCAGACGGTTTTTTCGCTCGTGATACCGCACATCAGCAGCGTGGCTTCTTTTTCGCGGGCCACCGTGATGACGGCCGTCACCACGTCGTCGCTTTTCACGCGCAGAATCTGGCCACCCAGCTCGGTGGCCAGCTGCAAATTGCGCAATAAGTGGCGCTGAGCGGCCAGGTTGATGCGGTCGGCGGCTTCGCGGCGGGTTTGCACATAGAGCACGTACCAGGTGGACATGCCCAGCTGCTGGGCCAGGCGCGAGGCTTTGCGGATGATTTCGCGGGCGGCCGGCTCGTTGGTGTTGATGCAGGCCAGCAGCCGGTCGGCGTTGCGGCGCGGGGCGGGCACGGGGGCGGCCCCGCCGGCTTCGGTTTCCACTTGCTGGCCCAGTAGCTGGGCCACTTCGCGCACCGCCAGCCGCCGCAGCTGCAGCAGGTTATCGGCCCGGAAGAAGTGGTTGAGCGCCACCGGCACCTTGGCCGGGTCGTAGATTTTGCCTTCTTCCAGCCGGCCGCGCAGCTCACCCACGGTTAAATCCACGTTCACCACCTCGTCGGCGTCGCGCAGCACCTGGTCGGGCACGCGCTCGGTTACGTCGGTGCCGGTTATCTTAAGGACCTGGTCGTGCAGGCTTTCCAGGTGCTGCACGTTGAGGGCCGTGAGCACCGAAATACCCGCTCTCAGCAAGTCTTCCACGTCCTGCCAGCGCTTCTCGTTCTTGGAGCCGGGCACGTTGGAGTGGGCCAGCTCATCGACTACCACCACGGCCGGCCGGCGCTGGATGATGGCGTCGAGGTCCATTTCTTCCAGCGCCCGGCCCTTGTAGAACAGTGTTTTGCGGGGCACTTCGGGCAGGTCGCGCACCTGGGCCACGGTTTCGGGACGGCCGTGGGTTTCCACGTAGCCCAGTACCACGTTCACGCCCTGGCGGCGCAGCTCATGGGCTTCCTGCAGCAGCCGGTAGGTTTTGCCCACCCCGGCGGCCAGCCCCAGGTACACCTTCAGCCGCCCGCGCCGCCGCTGCTGCACCAGCCGCAAAAACCGCTCGGCCGATTCGTCGCGCTCATCCATGTGGTTTAAGCTGTTAGCTGACAGCTATTGGCTGTTAGCTTTTTTAGGGACGATAGAATGTTCAGCCAACCTCCTATACTATGCTGGCAAATGACTGATACATAACCTATCAGCGTTTCCTGGTAGGCTAACTGCTCCCTGAACGAAAGCTAACGGCTAACAGCTATCAGCTAATAGCTCAGAAAGAAAGGGCGATGCTGCTCGTCAGGTTGCCGTAGCTGTCGGAGGTGCGGTTGTTGCGCTGCTCGAAAACGGGCCGTTTGGCGTCCATCACCCGGCCCTCCACCCGGAACACCACGTTGGCGGTGGGAGCGTAATCGAGGTTGAGCGAAGCGGCCTTCACCTGAAAGTCGGCGTCGGCAGGCAACGGGGAGAAAGAGCGGATGATGACGCCGCGGTCGGCGCTGTAGTACTCGGCGCGGGCCGTGGCCGACCACTTTTCGGCGAGTTTGTAGCGTACGAAAGCGGCCCCTGTGTGCCAGGTATCGGCTTTGGTGCCGCGTTGCTCATTCTCCTGCTTGCCCACATCGAACACGACTGCCAGGCTCAGGCGGTCGGTGGCGGCGTAACTCACGTAGAAATTGTGGAAGTAGCGGCGGCGGCGCACCGAGTCCTGGGGCTGCTCATTGCCATAAAATGTACTGCTATTGATGAGCAGCTTATCGGTGGGACGCCACTGCAACTGGGTGCCCAGGGCCTTGCCCTGGTTGTTGTCGCGCAGGTTTTGCCAGCCGTTGAGCGCCAGGGCAGTCAGGGTGAGCTGCGGGGCCACCTCGTAGGTGAAGCGGGCGCCGGCCTCATAGTAGGGCGAGTTTTCGGCCATCAGCGAGCGGGTCAACGTCCAGTTGTCCTTGCTCAGGGCCGATTCAAACCCGATGTGCGAGCCGAAAATACCCACATCGAGCCAGGCTTTTTCGAACGGCCGGAAGCCGGCGTAGCCTTCGTAAATGTGCTTGAATACCTGGTCCTCGGCCGCGTAGTTGGCCGATACGTAGGAGCCGGCGTGCAGCCCGATGGCCCCGCGCACCCGCCCGTTATCGTAGCGCAAGCCTACTACGCCCTGGTTGATGGTAAACTCGTTCTGGCGGTTGTGCGAGTAAAGAAAGCCGGGGCGGCTTTGGGTGTCGTTGTGCTTGAAATCGTAGCCGTAATAGCCGTCTACGAAACCATATAAGGTGAGCGGATTGGGCGCCGCTACCGCATCAGTAGCGGCTGTCGTCGTGGTTGTCTGGGCCGAAACCCCGCCGGCGGCCAATAAGGCCAGGCTCAGCGTAAGAAGTTTTTTCATTGATGAGGTAAGTTGAGCGTTCAGCGGCCAATTGCAACAATAGCACGTTGTAGGGGCGGGGCTTGTCCCCGCCCGCCATTGAACAGAAAGGTTAAACCGGTGCAAATGGTGGGTAGGGACAACCGAAGGATAGCTAAGCCCGTCTCTACAACGGGCTATCTTCCAGAGAGGGAATCCAGCGCCAGATTAAGCTGGAGCACGTTTACCTTGGAAGGGCCGAGCAATACGAAGATGGGCTGCTGCACGCGGGCGTCTACCAAGGCCCTCACCCGTTCGGCGGGCAGGCCCCGCAGCCGGGCCACGCGCTCCACCTGGGCATACGCCCCGGCGGGCGAGAGGTGCGGGTCGAGGCCCGAGCCGCTGGCCGTGACCATCTCCACTGGCACCTGGCCCGGCTTCACGCTGGGGTTTTGCTGCCGGAAGGCGGCCACGTGGGTGTTTACCTCGGCCAGATACTCGGGGTTGCTGGGGCCTTTGTTCGAGCCGCCCGAGCCGTCGGCGGCGTAGCCTACGGCCGAGGGGCGGGAGTTGAAGTACTCGGGCCAGTCGAATTTCTGGCCCACGTTCTCGAAGCCGACTAGGCGGCCCTTGTGCGACACCTGCACGCCCTGGCCCTGGCCGGGAGCCAGCAGGGCCGCGCCCCACACCAGGGCCGGGTACACGCCGCAGCACAGCACCAGCAGGGCCAGCGTCAGACGAAAAGCGGAAGCAAAGTTATTTTTCATGGTTTCTAATAAGGAGTGACTTAAGGCCACAGAGTGGCTCAATGACTGATGCGTTAACTATTTGCCAATTCCGGCCCGGTTTGCTGGTGGAGGCTCACTGCTGGCAGCAAAATCCTCATAACCAGCCAAAAAGTTGTGTTCGGGCCGTTCGGTTGGTTGGTCTGGGCTGCCGCAACCGGGTCAGAATGACCTGCTGGGTTGGTCGGAACGGCTTGGTTGCTGCTGTTGGCCTGACGTAGTAGCAAGCTGGCAGGTAACAGCTCGAAAAAGGCTACACAAACAGCCCCACTACCAGGTCAATCAGCTTGATGCCGACGAAGGGCGCGACCACGCCGCCAAGGCCGTAGATGAGCAGATTGCGACGCAGCAGCGCCGAGGCCCCCACCGGTTGGTAGGCCACGCCGCGCAACGCCAGCGGCACCAGCGCCGGAATCAGCAGGGCGTTGAAAATCACGGCGCTCAGGATGGCCGACTGGGGCGAGTGCAGCCCCATCACGTTGAGCGCGCCCAGGGCCGGAATGCCTACCATGAACAGCGCCGGCACGATGGCGAAGTACTTGGCCACGTCGTTGGCGATGCTGAAAGTGGTGAGCGTGCCGCGGGTCATGAGCAGCTGCTTGCCGATTTCGACCACTTCGATGAGTTTGGTGGGGTCGTTGTCGAGGTCGACCATGTTGCCGGCTTCCTTGGCGGCTTGGGTGCCGCTGTTCATGGCCACGCCCACGTCGGCCTGGGCCAGGGCGGGCGCGTCGTTGGTGCCGTCGCCCATCATGGCTACCAGCTTGCCCTGCTGCTGCTCGGCCCGGATGTACTGCATCTTGTCCTCGGGCTTGGCCTCGGCAATGAAGTCGTCGACGCCGGCTGCTGAGGCAATGAACCGGGCCGTGAGCGGGTTGTCGCCGGTCACCATCACCGTTTTGATGCCCATGCGACGCAGGCGCTCAAACCGCTCCTGAATGCCGGGCTTGATGATGTCCTGCAACTCGACCACGCCCAGCACTTCATCGTTCTGGCTGACAACCAGCGGCGTGCCGCCGTTGCTGGCCACCAGCTGTACCCGCTCCACCACTTCGGCCGGATACAGCTTGCCAGCCCGCTCGGTCAGTTGCCGGATAGCGTCGGCGGCCCCTTTGCGGATGCGGGTACCGTCGGCCAGCGTTATGCCGGAGGAGCGCGTTTCGGCCGTAAATTTAATTAGCTCGGCCCCCTTCAGGTGGCTTTGCAGCTTCAGCGCATCAACTTGCTGGGTTTGGGCCAGCTCCACAATGCTCTTGCCTTCGGGTGTTTCATCGGTCAGCGAAGCAATAGTCGACATCACCGCCAGGTGCTGCGCGGCCACGCCGGGGGCGTGCCAGAAGTGGGTGGCTTTGCGGTTGCCGATGGTAATGGTGCCGGTTTTGTCCAGCAGCAGCACATCAATGTCGCCGGCCGTTTCTACAGCTTTTCCGCTCTTGGTGATGACGTTGGCCCGCAGCGCGCGGTCCATGCCGGCAATACCGATGGCCGAGAGCAGCCCGCCAATGGTGGTCGGAATCAGGCACACAAACAGGGCAATGAACGAGGCCACGGCAATGGGCGTGTTGGCGTAGGCCGCAAAGGGCTGCAGCGTGAGGCAGACGATGATAAACACCAGCGTAAAGCCGGCCAGCAGAATGGTGAGGGCAATTTCGTTGGGCGTTTTCTGCCGCGAGGCCCCTTCCACCAGCGCAATCATCTTGTCGAGAAACGACTCGCCCGGCTCGGTGGTCACCACCACCTTAATGCGGTCGGAAAGCACCTTAGTGCCGCCCGTCACGCTCGATTTGTCGCCGCCGGCCTCCCGAATCACCGGGGCCGACTCGCCGGTAATGGCCGACTCGTCGATGGTGGCCAGGCCCTCCACGATTTCGCCGTCGGTGGGGATGATTTCGCCGGCTTCGACCAGGAAAAACTGGCCCTTGCGCAGCTGCGACGAGGAAACCACGCTTTCGGCGCCGCGCTCATCCACGAGGCGGGCGGGGGTTTCTTCGCGGGTTTTGCGCAGGCTTCCGGCCTGGGCCTTGCCCCGCGCCTCGGCAATGGCCTCGGCGAAGTTGGCGAACAGCAGCGTGAGCAGCAGCACCAGAAACACGGTGAAATTGTAGCCGAAGCTGCCCTGGGTCGGGTCGGGCTGCACGAGCAGGCCCAGCGTCACGAGCAGCATCACGGCGGTGCCCAGCTCTACGGTAAACATCACCGGGTTGCGCACCATCACCCGCGGGTCGAGCTTCACGAAAGCCTGCTTTACGGCCTCCGACACCAGCGCGGGTTGGAAGAGAGAATTGTTATTAGACATGAGTACTCAGTATTGAGTAGTGAGATGATAGTTTTTCATGATTGTGAGTAGCATTTACCAGGTAGTGAAAGGGGTGTACATTGCTAATTGACTGCTTGATAGTTACCCCTGAAATGTTCACTACTCAATACCCAATACTCACTACTAATACAGACTGAAATGCTCGGCCAGGGGGCCCAGGGCCAGGGCCGGAAAGAAGGCCAGGGCGGCAATAATCCAGATGACGAAGAAGACCATCAGGCCGAACGTGGCCGTGTCGACGCGCAGGGTGCCGGCGCTTTCGGGGGTGTACTTTTTGCGGGCCAGCAGGCCGGCAATGGCTACCGGGCCGATGACGGGCAGAAAGCGGCTCAGTAGCAGTACCACACCCGTGCTGATGTTCCAGAAGGGCGTGTTGTCGCCGAGGCCCTCGAAGCCCGAGCCGTTGTTGGCGGCGGCCGAGGTGTACTCGTAGAGCATTTCGGAGAAGCCGTGGTAGCCGGGGTTGGCCAGCCAGCCCGCGTATTCGGTGGGGTTGCTCACGTATAGATGCGCCGCCATGGCCGTGCCGCCCAGAATCATCAGTGGGTGCAGCAGGGCCACGATAATGGCGATTTTCATTTCGCGGGCCTCAATCTTCTTGCCCAGCAGCTCGGGCGTGCGGCCCACCATCAGCCCCGAGATGAACACGGCAATGATGACGAACACGAAGAAGTTGAGAAAGCCCACGCCCACGCCGCCGTAGAAGGCGTTGGTCATCATGCCCAGCATCTCACTCATGCCCGAAATCGGCATGTGCGAGTCGTGCATCGAGTTCACCGAGCCGCACGAAATAATGGTGTTGGTAATGCCCCAATAGGCTGAAGCGGCCGCGCCCAGACGAATTTCCTTGCCTTCCATCGCGCCCAGCTGCATGTCGGTGCCCATTTGGGCAATGGCGGGGTTGCCCTGCATCTCGTAGTAAACGGTGGGGGCCAGCAGCAGCAGGAAACCGGCCGTCATCACGCCGAACACCATGTAGGAAAGCCGGCGGCGCTTCAGGTAGAAGCCCAGGGCGAACACCATGGCAATCGGAATCAGGACCAGGGCGAAGTTCTCCACCATGTTGGTGAGGTAGGTCGGGTTTTCGAGCGGGTGGGCCGAGTTGGCGCCGAAGAAGCCGCCGCCGTTGGTGCCCAGCTCCTTGATGGCCACCATGGCGGCAACCGGGCCGCGGCTCACGGCCGTAGTGTCGCCCTGCAGCGTGATGAGGGGCTGCTTGCCGGCAAACGTCATGGGCGTGCCCTGGAACACCAGCACCAGCGCCACGAGCAGCGCAATAGGCAGCAGCACCCGCGTGAGGCTCTTCACGAAGTAGTCGTAGAAGTTGCCCAGCTTCTCGTTGGTGCCTTCCTTGAGCGCGTTGAACACGACTACACAAGCGGCCATACCGGTAGCGGCCGACACGAACTGCAGGAACATAATGACTACCACCTGCGAGAGGTACGACAGACCCGACTCGCCCGAGTAATGCTGCAAATTACAGTTCACCAGAAACGAAATGGCCGTATTAAACGCCAAATCGGGCGACATGGAGGGGTTGGCGTCGGGGTTGAGCGGCAGCACGCCTTGGGTACACAGGATGAGCATGGCAAATAGGAACCACACCAAGTTGATGGTGAGCAGGGCCATCAGGTGCTGCTGCCAGCTCATGCCCCGGCGGGCATCGATGCCACCGGCGCGAAACAACAGCCGCTCCAGCGGCGCCAGGAAATCGGACCAGCTCTTGTCGCCGCGGTACACGGTGGCCAGGTAGAGGCCCAGCGGAATAGCCAGCAGCACCGTCGCGCCAAAAATGATGGCAATGCCAAGAAGTTCAGAGAACATAGGGTAGTTGTGAGTTGCTAGTTGTCAGTTTTTAGTTGTCAGTTGATGAGAGAATTGCCTATCAACTGACAACTAAAAACTGACAACTGAATTAGAATTTCTCTGGGCGAAGCAGCACATAGCAGAGGTAGCCGAACGTGGCAAGCCCGAGCAGGAGTAAGGCAATCATCATGGCTTGGAGCGACATTAGATGTGGTCGAAGAAGTCGACCGATTTGTAGAAGAGCCAGAAGCCGGCAAGGCCAGTGGCCGTCAGCAGCGGAATCAGCAGGGCAGCGGACATAAGCGGGGTTGATTGCTTGGTGTGCCGGCCTGCTTGCCAATTCCGGCCCCGTTTTTCGCTGCCGCATCTCGTCCGGCGCTATTATGCTGGTAGTCAGGCTCGATTATTATTGTCCTGCTTTGTGGGCTGAGCCAGAACGTAAAAAACCGAGTCATCCTGACCCGATGCGGAGGTCAGAATAACTCGGTTTGGGGTAGCGTGCGAGCCCCTGGGCTGAAGGTCTGGGACGCCCGGTAGGCCTGCTGGGATGCCGACGGACTAAAGCCCGTACTCCTGAAGCTTGCGGTAGAGCGTTTTGGTGCCGATGCCCAGCTGCCGGGCAGCTTCCATCTTGTTACCGCCGGTTTCGGTCAACACCCGGGCAATCTGCTGCTTTTCCATCGTGCGCAGGGTGCGGTCGTTGGCGTCGGCGGGGGTGGCAGGGTCGGGCTGGAAGTGGTGGAACTCGGCGGGCAAATCGTCGGTGGTCAGCCGGTCGCCGTCGGCCAGGATAACGGCGCGTTCCAGCACGTTGCGCAATTCGCGCACGTTGCCGCGCCAGTCGTGGCGGCGCAGCTGCTCCAGGGCCTCGGGCTCCAGGCTCCGCAGTGGGCTGCCTAGCTTGGCGGCGAAGAACTTGAGGAAGTAATCGGCCAGAATGGGCACGTCGGCGCGCCGCTCGTTGAGGCCCGGCACCGGCACCGTAAACACGGCCAGCCGGTAGTACAAATCGGTCCGGAACTGACCGGCAGCTGCTTCCTGCTGCAGGTTGCGGTTGGTGGCGGCCACCAGCCGCACGTCCACGGTGGTAGGCCGAGTGTCGCCGAGCTTGGTGAACTGCTGGGTTTCGAGCACCCTGAGGAACTTGGCCTGCACGCTCAGCTCCAACTCCCCGATTTCGTCTAGGAACAGCGTGCCGCCATTAGCGGCTTCCAGCAACCCCTTCTTATCGGCCAGCGCGCCCGTAAATGCGCCCTTCTTGTAGCCAAACAGCTCCGATTCAAGCAAATCTTTGGGGAAGGCTGAGCAGTTGACGGCCACGAAGGGCTTGCCACATTGGGGGCTGGCTTGGTGGATGGCCTGGGCAAACAGCTCCTTGCCGGCTCCGGTAGGCCCTTCGAGCAACACGGTGCTGCCAGTAGGCGCGGCGCGGCGGGCCAACCGTTGGGCCTCCACCAGCGCCACCGACGAGCCAATCATGCTCTCAAACGTGTGCTGGGCGCCCACCTGCTGCTCCAGTTCGGCCACCCGCCGCCGCAGCCGCGCCTTCTCCACCGCCCGGTCCACCACTACTACCAGCTGGTCATCCGAGTCGCCTTTGGTCAGGTAGTCAAACGCACCTTCCTTCATAGCCCGCACACTGTCGGGAATGGTGCCATAGGCCGTCAGTAGAATGATTTCGGCCAACGGAGCCTTGGCCCGGTAGCGGGGTAGCAGGTCGAGACCGTAGCCGTCGGGCAGCTTCACGTCGCTCAGTACTACCAGCACCTCGTCGGCGTGCTGGGCTAGGTCTTCGAGGCCCCGCCGGGCGTCGGGAGCCTGCCGCACGGTGTAGCCCTCCAGCTCCAGCATCCGGGCAATGGCCTGGCGCAGCGGCGCTTCGTCGTCGATAATGAGCAGGGTTCCGTCGGGCATAAGGTATCAACCAGCAGCTGAATAAGGCACTTTAGAGTGGTAGCGTGCAGTAAACTGCCCGTTATCCGCGCAAGGTACCTTGTGGTTGGATAGCATGGTAGGTTAATGAAAGAGCATGGGCCTGTATATCCCTGGGTGCCGGGTCAGTCTCGTCCGAATTGAGTCATCACAAACGAATAGCGTCGCTTCCGCCGTTAAGTGAAAGTTTCGCGCCCAGGAGTGCCATTTCCCCCGAACGCGAAAACGCCCGGAAAACCGCTTCTGTTGCCAGATGAGCGACTTTCCGGGCGTTCCGGGATTAAATACGTGAGCCTCCTGTCGGGATCGAACCAACGACCTACTGATTACAAGTCAGTTGCTCTACCAGCTGAGCTAAGGAGGCGGGGAAGTGGCACAAAAGTAGGTCTTGAACATGAGCCTGCCAAGTAATCAGGCAAATTTTCCTTCGCTGGTACACTAACTAGCTAACTGCCCGAAAAATAAAAACACCCCGCAGCCTAAGCAGCGGGGTGTTCCAACTGAATTTAGTGGCGCTATAAGTTAGCTACGCACGGCCTTGAGCTGCCGCTTCAGGTTTTCGATGCGGGTCTGGGCTTCATCTACGCGGCCCTGGTACTCTTGGCGGAGTTGGGCCGCGTTTTTCGAGCGGGCGAAGAACTCCAGGTTGGTTTGCAGCGTCGAGATGTCGTTTTCCAACTCGCTGATTTCCCGGCGCAGAGCCTGCTCTTTCTTATACAGCAACTGCTGAGCATCAGGCGAGGCCTTAAGGCGTTCTACCTGCAGGCTGAAGAGCAGGTCGGTGCGGTCCTGATAAGCCAGCTCGGGCACCTGGGTGAGGTACTGTGCCATCAGTTTCTGGAACCGTTCCTCGGCCTGGGGCCGGGTGGCACCGTCGAAGGCCCGCCAGCCGGCTACCTGCTCGCGGAAGCCCTCCAGCGTGCCGGGCTGCTCGGCCGAGAGGCCGGCAATGGTTTCAGCAACAGTAGCCAAATGAGCGGTCTGGTCGTCGCTGAGTTGCTGTACCTGCTGCTCGCGCTGGCGGCCTTCCTCTTTCTTACGATCAAAAAAGGCGTCGCAGGCAGTGCGGAAACGCTTCCACACCTTGTCCGACTGCTTTTCGGGCACCCGGCCTACCAGCTTCCACTCTTTCTGGAGCTGAATAACGGTCTGGCGACTGGCCTCCCAATCGGGGCTTTGCAGCGCGGCCTCGGCCTGCTCGCACATTTCGAGCTTGCGCTTCAGATTGGCGCTTTTCTCCTCGTCGAGGGCCTTGAAGAACTGATTTTTCTTCTGGAAGAAACCCTTGTAGGCGCTCCAGAACTGCTTGTTTACCTGCTCGGCCTGTTTGCGGGGCACCAGGCCAGCGGCATCCCACGCCTGCTTCAGCTGCTGCAGCTCATCGGTTTTGCTGCGCCACTCGTTTACGCGCTCCGTCTCGAACTCGCCGAAAGGGGTAATCTGGGCCAGGAGGGCGGTTTTGCGCTCCAGGTTGGCAGTTTCTTCGGCGTTGCGGGCCGTGGAGGCTTCCTGCCGACGGCCGTGCACCAGCTCGGAAGCCTGCAGGAAACGCTGCCACAGCGGCTCGCGCTGTTCGTTGGGTACCGGCCCGATGTGTTTCCACTCTTCGTGCAGCTGGCGCAGCTCCTGGGTGGCCTTGTTTATGTTGGTCTGGCTGGCCAGCGCTTCTGCCCGCACAATCAGGCCTTCCTTAGCCTCCTGGTTGCGACGGCGGTCCAGCTCCTTCATCTCGAAGAACAGGCCCCGGTTGTTGTAATAGATGTCGAGCAGCGCGTGGTAGCTGTTCCAGAGTTCCTGCGAGTCGGTCTGGGGTACCGGACCGGTGTTCTTCCAGTCGTTCTGCAGGCTTTTAATGCGGGCCGAGCTGTCTTCCGTTTCGGCCGACTCTACCAGCTGACGCAGCTGCGTGAGCAGCTCCTGCTTGTGGGCCAGGTTTTTGCCGCGCTGCTCGTCTTCGGCTTTGGCGTCGCGCGCCTTACTGGCGCGGAACTCCTGGTAGGACTGCTGCAGCTCCTGATAGCCTGCAGGGTCGGTAGCGGCAAAATCCTCGGCTGTACCGCCGGCTTCCACAAACTGCTGCCGCTGGTTGGCACGTTCAGCTTTCAGGCCGGTTTCGTAGCGGCGGTAGAGGTCGGTGATGGTCTGGCGCTTCTTGCCGGCGTTGGACTGGCCTAGCAACCCGCGCAGGTGGGCAGCTTGGCCGCCCAGGTCGAGGCTATCAAAATCGACGCTGGGTGCTTCTGGCTGGGGCTTCGCATCGCCCTGAGCAGTAGCAGTGTCGGGTAAGGCCGGAGCGGCGGGCTGGTGGGCCGTGGTCGTAGTGCCGGGGCTGGCCGGCGAGTCAGACGAAGTGGGCAGTGAGCCAACGCCGGGCGTGGCTTCCAGGGCCTCGGCTACGGTTTCGCCGGCCGGTACGTCGACTACGGGCGTAACGTGCGGTGCTTCGGCGCTGGTGGCTTCGGCTGACTGGCTGGGCGCGTTATTTGGCGCGTTGTTGGGCTCGGGCATTTCGGCCGGGGGCTCGGTGGCAGTAGGGGCGGGGGGCACCGGTACGCTGGTTGGCAGCTGCGCGTCGGCAGCTGGGGGCGTGTTGGGCTGGTCGGCGGCAGCGTGCGTGGCTTCCGCCGTTTCGGTGGCGGCGGCCGAGGGTTCGGCCGTGCCGGCACCAGCGGGCTGGTTGGCCGGCAGGGGCGTGGTGCCCTGGGCGGGCTGCTCGGTAATGTCCAGTTCTTCTGAAGCCGGGCCAGTCACTGCGGGCTTGTCGGCGGCGAGTTCAGCCAGGCGGCGGGCCAGAATCTGCTGGGGCGATTCGGCGTTGGCGTCGGCGGAAGCGCCGTTGGGGGTCGGTTGGTCGGGGTGCATAGGGGTCGGCAAAAACTCCCCGCATCGGGCGGGGCACAGTGGGTGAATTTAGCGGTTAGCTATTATCAGCTGTTAGCTTTGATTGGCAATGAGGCGAGGCGGTTTACGGACAAATCTATAGGTGGGTAAAGCGGAAGCCGATGCTGAACAACAAGCTGACAGCTGTCAGCTAATAGCTCAAAATCAATTCAGGCGCGGGTCGGTGGGGTAGTTGGACAGCATCCGGTAGCGGCCTCCTTTTTCGCGTAAAATGGCCTGCCAAAAGGCATCGGTAGTCAAAGTAAACACTTTCGCGGCAGCATCAGGCTCCACAATCCATACTTTCTCGCGCACCTCGTCGGCCAGCTGCCCGTTGGTCCAGCCCGAATAGCCGATAAACAGCCGCACTTCGGCGGGCGTCAGCTCACCTCTGATGAGCAGTTCCAGCAGCCGGGCAAAGTCGCCACCCCAGTACACCCCCCCGCCCAGCGCAACTGCCTCGGGCAGGTCGGCGCGCTGGTGGATAAAGTGCAGCGTATCGGGTTCGACGGGCCCGCCCACCCCCAGGGGCGTGGCCGCTGCGGGCAGCACCTCCCCGCCGGGCAGCGTTAGCACGTCGGAAAGCTGCAGGTTGGCCGTGCGGTTGAGCACGAGCCCGAACGAGCCTTCGGTTTCGGAGTGCCCGCAGAGCAGCACCACGCTGCGCTCAAAGTTGGGGTCGCCCAGAAAGGGCTGGGAAATAAGCAGGTTGCCAGGGCGAAGTCGGGCCATTGGGTTACGGTGTTAGTTGCTAGCGGATAACGGTTAGCTTTTTTTGGGAAGATGCCGGGAACAGTGGCGGCTAAAACTGTTCTTACGGCCGGCGGGGGGCGCAAGGTTCCGGCCCCGCCGCATTGTACTACCTTTACCTTACGATAGGCTGTTAGCTGAAAGCTATTAGCTGTTGGCTTCCGGTTGGAGGCTGTCAGAATAAAGGCTACCAGCTAATAGCTTTCAGCTTACAGCTACTAAAATGACCGACCCGCAGCTGGCCGACTTGCGCCAGACCTATTCCCAGCGCACCCTCACCGAGGCCGACGTGCTGCCCGAGCCGGTGGCCCAGTTCCGGGCCTGGCTCGATGAGGCCCTGGCCGCCCGCCTCGATGAGCCCACGGCCATGAACCTGGCCACCGTGGATGCCGCCGGCCAGCCCGCCGCCCGCATCGTGCTGCTCAAGGGCCTGCCCCAGGATGAAGGCTTTCTGTTCTTCACCAACTACGACTCGCGCAAGGGCCGGGAACTGGCTGGTAGTCCGCTGGCGGCCCTCACGTTTTTCTGGCCGGGCCTGGAGCGGCAGGTACGCATCGAAGGCCGGGTAGAAAAAGCCTCCGATGCCGACTCGACCGAATACTTCCAGAGCCGCCCACGCAGCAGCCAGATCGGGTCCTGGGCCTCGCCCCAGAGCCAGCCCATTGCCAGCCGCGAAGCCCTGGAACAGCGCGAGCACGAAATTGAAGCCCAGTTCGCCGGCCAGGAGCCGCTGCCGCGCCCGCCGCACTGGGGCGGCTACCTGCTGCGGCCCCACCGCGTCGAGTTCTGGCAGGGCCGCCCCTCGCGCCTGCACGACCGGATTGTGTACGAGCGCACGGCCACTGGGCAGTGGCACCTGAACCGTCTGGCCCCGTAGGCGCGCTGCGCGCGCAATTAATAAGTAGGAATTAGGAATTTTGAATTGACTGGCCTGCTGGTGGCGCTGAACTGCCCGGCGGCCCGGCCCAATTCAAAATTCAAAATTCATAATTACCCAAAAGTTTGGCTGAAATTCAACCCATCCGGGGCTGGCGCTACGGGCCCGGACTACGTACCCAGATTGACCGGCTCGTTTCGCCGCTCTTCGATGTGGTGTCGCCCCGGCAGCGGGAGGCGCTCTACCAAAATCCGCTCAACAGCATCCACCTCTCGGTGCCCCGCGGCGACGACCCCGCCGGCCAGGCCCTGGCGCGGCTGCGCGAGTGGGAGCAGGCCGGCGTGCTGCAGCAGGATGAGCTGCCGGGTATTTACGTGTACTACCAGTATTTCCGGCTGCCAGGCAGCCCCCGCGAGTACTGCCGCAAGGGGTTTATGTGCCACATTAAGGCCACCGACTGGGCCGAGAACGTGGTGCTGCGCCACGAAAGCACGCTGCCCGCCGCCGTGAATGACCGGGCCGAGTTGCTGGCCCGCACCGAGTTTCAGTCTAGTGCCACCCACGGCCTGTACCGCGACGATGAGTTCAACCTGGAGCCCTACCTGGATGAGGCCATGCGCAGCCCGCTCTACGAAACGGAGGAGGACTACCAGGGTGCCCGCGACGTACTGGCCGTTATTCAGGATGCCGACGTCATCCGCCATTTCCAGCGCGTGCTGGCGGCCCGCGAGGTGATTCTGGCCGATGGCCACCACCGCTACGAAGGCTCGCTGGCCTACCGCCAGGCGCGCCAGGCGGCGGCCGGTGAGGCCTACACTGGTCACGAGGCCTGGAATTTTCACCTCATGTACCTCACCAACGCGGCCGCCGACGACCTACGGATTCTGCCCACCCACCGGCTGCTGCTGGAGCTGCCCGGCATTGCCGGCACGGCCGATCTGCTGGCCCGCCTGGAGCCGTACTTCACCGTTCTCACCCTCGACGACCCCTACGATTTGCCTGAGCGGATTGCCGGCAAGCAGTGGGCGTTTGGGCTGTACCTGGGCGAAGGCGAGGTGTACAAAATCCGCCTGCGCCCCGAAGTACACGCCCAGCTCGGCTGGCCCACAACCACGGAGGTCAAAAACCTCGACCTAACGGTGCTTCACTATTTCGTGCTCGAAAAAGTGCTGGATATTGTGGGCTCGGAGGCGCAGCGGCAGTGGCCCGGCGTGGCCTACGTGCGCAACTTTCCCGAGTGCCTCACCCGCGTAGATAAGGGTGAGGCCCGGGCCGCTTTCATCACCAACGAGGTAAGCATGGCCGAAGTGGAGCGCGTGTGCCACTCGGGGGCCGTAATGCCGGCCAAATCCACGTTTTTCTTTCCCAAAACCATTGGCGGTTTCCTGTTCAGCAGCATTGCCGAACGCGAAACCAACGCCCCGTTTACCGATGTTTTCCGTGCCTGATTCTGTGTTGACTACTGCCCCGATGGCGGACCAGCCACGGCTGGTGCTGGCCTCCGGCTCGCCGCGCCGCCGCCAGCTGCTTTCCGATCTGGGCCTGGATTACGAAATCCGCCTGCGGGAGGTGGATGAAAGCTTCCCCGACCACCTGCGCCGGGCCGAAATTGCCGAGTACCTGGCCGCCCACAAAGCGGCCGCCTATGCCCCCGATCTGGCTCCCGGCGAAATCGTGCTCACGGCTGACACCATTGTCTGCCTCGACGACGACGTGCTTAACAAACCCGCCGACGAAGCCGAGGCCATAGCCATGCTGCAACGCCTGCAGGGCCGCGCCCACGAGGTGTACACCGGCGTATGTCTGCTGGCTGCCAACGGCCGCCAGGTGGTTTTCGCTGATGAAACCCGGGTACACTTCCGGGCGCTTTCCACCGCCGAAATCGAACATTACGTCCGTCACTACCAGCCCTTTGATAAAGCGGGCTCCTACGGCGCCCAGGACTGGATTGGCATGGTGGCCATCACCCGCCTCGAAGGCTCTTATTTCAACGTAATGGGCCTACCGGTGCACCGCGTCTGGGAAGAGTTGGCGGCGTTTGGCGTAGTCTGAAACGGTGACTCAAGGTGAGCACGCTGTAGGGGCGGGGCTTGTCCCCGCCCGCCGTCAATACGCCGTTAGCCCGGACGTTGGGAGCCTCAAAATAACTGTTCAGTGCTTCTTTCTGACTGCGGGCGGGGACAAGCTCCGCCCCTACAGCGTACTCCTCAACTTGGGTTACATATCCAACTCTTCCAGATGCTGGTTGGGTCGGGCGTAGCCATAGCGGGCTACAGGTTGGGCTGCGTAATAGGTGTCGAGGCCGCTGAGGGCCACGGTGCCAGCGGCGGTTAGGTCGAGTGAGCCGTCGGGGCGGAGCACGCCGGGCGTGTCGGGCAGGTACAGGTGCTGCACCCGGCCGATGAGCAGTACCGTGCCGTTGGCTTCGATAGCAACTTCCTGCAGCAGCTCCAGCCCGATTTGCAAGCGGCTTTCCTGCACATAGGGTGCCGAAAAATCGTCGTGGTACGCGGGTGTCAGGCCGCAGGCCTCAAACTCCGAAACCTCCCGCGGGAAATTGGCCGAGGTGTAGTGCGCCGCCTTGATGATGCCCTCATGCACGTGGTTGAGCGTGTAGCAGCCCGTTGCCCGGATATTGTCGTAGGAGTGGCGCTCGACGGTGGGTGGGCGCATGATGAGCCCCAGCAGCGCCGGGTTGGACCCCAGGTGCACCACCGAACTGATGATGGCCAGATTGGTGCGCCCGGCCGCATCGGCCGTGCCCAGCAGGTTGGCCGGCTTGAAGCCCGTGATGGCGTTGATGAGGTTGAGGCGGTAAACCTTTTCGAGCTGGCCGAGGTCGGCGGCGGTAAAGTGGCGCATACGGCGGGGAGATGGTAGGAGAGAGGGTAACCACGACGGCTCGTAAAAGTCACCGGCCAGCCGGAAACCCGGTTGGCTGTTCCTGTAAATTGATGCTTATTCTAGTTTGTCAATCAATTAAAATAAATAAGCCCGCCCCGATATAATTTATATCGGGGCGGGCTTATTTATTTTAATTGTTATGCTGGTTAGGGCATCAGCACTTTGTCAATTACGTGAATTACGCCGTTGCTCTGCATTACGTCGTAGGTAGAGATGCTGGATACGTTGCCTTTCTCATCCTGCAGTACCACGTTCTTGGGGCCGTTCATCATGGCCTTTAGCGTGCCGCCGCTTACCGTTTTAAGCGTGGCCGTGCCCTTGCCGGCCTTGATGGCAGCCATGATTTTTTCGGCCGTCATGTTGCCGGCTACCACGTGGTAAGTCAGGATTTTGGTGAGCGTGGCCTTGTTCTCAGGCTTTACCAGGGTTTCAACGGTGCCGGCGGGCAGGGCGTTGAAAGCGGCGTTGGTAGGGGCGAAAACCGTGAAGGGACCTTTGCCCTGCAGGGTTTCTACCAAGCCGGCGGCCGTTACAGCCGCTACCAGGGTGGTGTGGTCTTTGGAGTTTACTGCGTTTTCAACAATGTTCTTGTTGGGGTACATCGCCATGCCGCCAACCATTACGGTGTTGGGCGTCATCTTGGCCTGGGCCGAAGCGGTAGTAGCAGAAGCGCCGCCCAACAGGGCCACGAAAGCGAGGGAAAGAAGTTGCTTTTTCATCGGAAACAAAAGGGAATGTAGAAGAGACAATTGAAACAATCTGCCCCCACTTACGCCCCTTTGCCGCACTCCGGATTTACTACAACTCAAAATAAAATAAAAGCCAGGCTGCAGCTGATTTATGAAAAAGCATATGCACCTGGTTCAGTATGTATAATAACAAGTAATAAGGTTGGAAAAGTAAAATTAATGGCTAATAAAAAGGGTAAAATATGCAAACAGGGTGCAGTAAAAAAACAGAGCAGCGACCATGGTATCAGGTATTCGGCAAAGGGGCGCCCATCATGCTTACTTCAGCCGCTCATCAAAGGGGTGCGGCTCTATGCTCAGTGCACGTAGGTGCCGGTCGTGGTCGGGGTGCAGCGGGTTGAGCAGGTAGTTCCACTCGGCCGGGGCGTGGGCCGAAGGGACGCGCAGCACCCAGTGCGAGCCGGCATCCAGCCAAGCCCGGCCCAGCTCGGTTAGTTCGGCCGGGTAGGGTACCTGCTGCCAGTTGGCGGGCAAATCGGCCGGGGCGTATTCCAGAAAGGGCGTGTCGTCGGGGATTTCGAGCGTCAGGGCGAAGTAGTGCCGCGGCAGCACCGGCGAGTTGGCCAGCACCTCCAGCTTGGCCAGTGACAAATGCTCGGCCGTGTACAGAATCTGCCGCCCCACCGGATGCCAGCGCCCTCCATAGTACAGCCCGCCCTTCCCCGAAGTATCCGATATATACGGGGCCTTGCCCAAACGGTAAAGCTTCATTTTATAAGCTGTTAGCTGAGAGCTATTAGCTGCTAGCTTCTCGGGCTAGCTTATTTCTGACTCGATGAACGGAAGCTAACAGCTAATAGCTGTCAGCTAACAGCTTAAGAAAAATGTCCGTGCTCGATGCGGCCCAGGATGTCGTGGACCTGGCCCCGGCCAATAACGGAATAGAGCAGGTCTTTGGGTTTCTGACCACCCAGCGCGGGAATAGGGGAGTTGAGCCAGAAATGCAGGTCGGCCTCCTCCTCGAACACCTCCATGCCTTTAGCCAGCACGGCCGAGAGCTGAATGGCCTTCTCGCTTTCGTCGAGCGTGAGGGGTTTGCGGTTCTGCTCGCGTCGCGTCAGGGTGCTTTCCGAGACGCCCAGCACGGCGCTCATCTCCTTGTTGGAAAAGCCCAGGTGGCGCTGTAGCGCCCGCACGGCCTGTACCGACAGGCCCCTGATGGCCACACCCAGCAGGTCCATCTCGTTGCGCACAAGCTGCGGAATAACGGCCGGGCCACCCATCAGGGCCACCATATCGGCGACGGAAGTATTGCGAACCATTGTCATTTGCGGATTTTTAAAGCGTCATCTGAAGGCAATATACGGTAAACTTCCGCGACCGTTCAATAATTCCCTGTTGGCGCACTGGTTGGGGCCGTTGGTTGGGCCTACTTTTGTCGGCACCCTCTCTTATCCTGATTGCTTATGTCGCTTTCCGCTGCCGATTTCCGGCTTATTACGGCCACAGCCGATTTCATCCGCGAAAAATTCCTGCACGAGGGCTCGGGTCACGACTGGGAGCACATCCGTCGGGTGTGGCAAGTGGCCCGCCGCCTGGCCGCTCAAACCCCCGAAGCCAACCTGCTGACGACCGAGCTGGGGGCGCTGCTACACGATGTGGCCGACTGGAAGTTCCACGACGGCGACGAAGAAGCCGGCCCCCGCGCCGCCCGCGCCTGGTTAACCAGCCAGCACGCCGACGAGGCCGTAATGGATAGGGTAGAGGCCATCATCCGCGAAATCAGCTTCAAGGGCCGCGGCGTACCCACGCCCATGAGTTCCATAGAAGGGGCGCTGGTGCAGGACGCCGACCGGCTCGATGCCATTGGGGCCATTGGCATTGCACGGGCCTTTGCCTACGGGGGCCACAAGAACCGCCAGTTGCACGACCCCGCCATCCCGCCCGTCAGCCACGATACGTTCGAGAGCTACAAGCAGAACACGGCACCCACCGTTAACCACTTCTACGAAAAGCTGCTGCACCTGCGCGAGCGGATGAACACGCCCGCCGCCCGCCGGGTAGCCGACGAGCGCCATGCCTATATGGAGCAGTTTCTGCAGCAGTTTTTGCGCGAGTGGGAAGGGGAGGATGTTTCGTCGTAGCTGTTGAGCCGTTAGCTCCTGTTCATTCTATCACTACGTTAGCCTGAGAGGCTGAGAGCTGTCAGCTGACAGCTCTCAGCTAAAAACTATGACCATTCTCTTCGACCTCGACGATACCCTCTACGACCACACCGCTACGGCCCGGGCGGCGCTGGCAGCCACAGCGGCCGGCCGCACCAGCCTGCGCGGTGTGCCGGCTGAGGCGCTCTACCAGCGCTACAGCGACCTGCTGGAAGAGATGCACCCGCGGGTGATGCGCGGCGAATTGGATTATCTGACGGCCCGGGAGCTGCGGTTCCGGCAGCTGCTAGCGCCCTACGAGTCGGGCCCGACGGCCGGCAGCCTGGCGCAGCTGGCCGAGGAGCACTACGGCCATTACCGGCAGTTCCGGCAGCCGGTGCCCGGGGCGCTGGCGCTGCTGCAGCGGCTCAAGCCCGATTTTGGGATTGGCGTAGTCACCAACAACCGCACCACCGAGCAGGAGGAAAAGCTGGATCTTCTGGGTATGAGCGGGCTGGTCGACGCACTTATCACCTCGGAGGCCGTGGGCGTGCTCAAACCCGACCCCGCCATCTACCACGTGGCCCTGCAGCGCCTGCGGGCCCGGCCCGCCGAAACCGTGATGGTGGGCGACAACTGGGTGGCCGATGTGGTGGGGGCGCAGGCCGTGGGCATCCGGCCGGTGTGGCTGAACCGCACCGGGGCCGCCCGGCTGCTACCGAAAGTAGCCGAGCTGGATAGCCTGGAGCCGCTGGAGCAGGTTTATGCGGTGCTCACTACGGCCGGGCCCTGTTAAGCGCAGCCGGGCGCCATCTTCGCTTCGTCATATTTGGTACCTTTACGCCAATGACTACTCCCCGTTCGTTTTCCTCCCGTATTGGCCTGCTGGCTGTGGGTTGCCTGTTGGCCGTTTCGTCGTGCCGCACCTGTCCCATGGAGTCTTGCCACACCCGTAAGGTGCATTTACACAACGGCACCAAGTTCCGCGGACAGCCGCTCTGGAAAAAGCAGAACCCGGCCATTGGCGAGAAAATAAAGGTGTATAAGCCCGATGCGGTGAAACGCAAAAACGACCGGAGCCGGACCATCAACGACTAAGCGGATTGGCGGGTGCGCATGGTGCCTCGAACCCGGGCCCGACAGGCATTGCGGCCGGGTTGGTAAGGGGGCTCCCGGCGCTGGTTGGAATAGGCTTTCAGGCTAGATAAAACGGGCTTTTTTGCGTATCTTGCAGGCTTCAATGAAGTTCATTTTCACGGGCCGGTAAGCTCCTCTTTTATCCCGGGGATTTTACCGGCCGACTATCAGCTCCCTATGGCGGAAGGCGAAAAAATCATTCCGATTAACATCGAAGATGAGATGCGCGGGGCCTACATCGACTACTCGATGTCGGTTATCATCTCGCGGGCGCTGCCCGATGTGCGCGACGGTCTCAAGCCCGTGCACCGCCGCGTGCTCTACGGCATGTCCGATCTGGGCGTTTCGTACAATAAATCCTACAAGAAAAGCGCCCGTATCGTGGGCGAAGTGCTGGGTAAGTACCACCCGCACGGCGACTCCTCGGTGTACGACACCATGGTGCGCATGGCCCAGGAGTGGAGCCTGCGCTACCCGCTGGTGGATGGCCAGGGCAACTTCGGCTCCATCGACGGCGACTCGCCGGCCGCCATGCGGTACACCGAGGCCCGCCTCAAGCGTCTGGCCGATGAGCTGCTCGGCGACCTCGACAAGGATACGGTCGACTTCCAGCCCAACTTCGACGACTCGCTGGAGGAGCCGTCGGTGCTGCCGGCCAAGTTTCCCAACCTGCTCGTTAATGGCACCACCGGTATTGCCGTGGGCATGGCCACCAACATGGCCCCGCATAACCTGACGGAAGTGGTGGACGGTATCGTGGCCTTTCTGGCCAACCCCGATATCACCATTGCCGAGCTCATGGAGCACGTAACGGCCCCCGACTTCCCGACCGGCGGCACCATTTACGGCTACGAGGGCGTGAAACAGGCCTTCGAAACCGGCCGTGGCCGGGTAGTGATGCGGGCCAAGGCTCACTTCGAAACCACCGCTACCGGCAAGGAGCAGGTGGTCGTGACGGAGATTCCCTACATGGTGAACAAGGCCTCGATGATCGAGAAGACGGCCGCGCTCATCAACGATAAGAAGATTGAGGGCATTGCCGACCTGCGCGACGAGTCGGACCGCGACGGTATGCGCATTGTGTACGACCTCAAGCGCGACGCCATGCCAACCGTGGTGCTCAACAACCTCTATAAGTACACCCAGCTGCAAAGCTCGTTCGGCGTCAACAACGTGTGCCTGGTAAAGGGTCGCCCGATGACGCTCAACCTCAAGGAGCTGATCCATTACTTCGTGGAGCACCGCGCCGACGTAGTGGTGCGCCGGACCCGCTACGAGCTGGCCGAAGCCCAGAAGCGCGCCCACATCTTGGAAGGCCTGCTGATTGCGCTTGACCATTTGGATGAAGTCATTGCCCTGATCCGCAGCTCGCGCGACGGCGAAGTGGCCCGCCAGCAGCTCATCGAGCGGTTCTCGCTGAGCGAGGTGCAGGCCCGCGCCATCCTCGATCTGCGTCTGCAGCGCCTTACGGGCCTGGAGCGCGACAAAATCGTGGCCGAGTACAACGAGCTGATGGCCCTGATCGACCACCTCAAGGCCGTGCTGGCCTCCGAGGATATGCAGCGCGACATCATCCGCCAGGAGCTGGCCGAAATCAAGGAGCGCTACGGCGACGCCCGCCGCACCAACATCGAGTACGCCGGCGGCGACTTCTCGATGGAGGACATGATTGCCGACGAGGCCATGGTGATTACCATCTCGCGCGAAGGCTACATCAAGCGCACGGCGCTGGACGAGTACCGCAGCCAAGGCCGGGGTGGGGTAGGAGCCCGCGGGGCCGCTTCCAAACAGGACGACTTCACCGAGCACCTGTTCGTGGCCACCACCCACGAGTACCTGCTCTTCTTCACCGAGGCCGGCCGGGTGTTCTGGCTGAAAGTGTATGAAGTGCCCGAAGGCGGTAAGAACACCAAGGGCCGTCCGATTCAGAACCTGATTGAGATTCCGCGCGAAGACAGCATCCGCTCGGTGCTCAACGTGCGCGGCCTGCGCGACCCCGATTACCTCGACAACACCTTCCTGATGTTCTGCACCGAGCAGGGCACGGTGAAAAAGACCCCGCTCGAAGCGTACTCGCGCCCCCGAACCGCCGGCATCAACGCCATCAGCATCAACGAGGGCGACCGGCTGCTCGACGTGCAGCTGCTCAACGGCAACGATGAGGTGGTACTGGCGCTGCGTTCGGGCCGGGCCGTGCGCTTCCCCGAGCACAAAGTCCGTTCGATGGGCCGCACTGCTGCCGGAGTACGCGGCATCACGCTGGCCGACGACCTGGTTGGCGGCGACCGGGTAGTGGGCATGGTGTGCCTGGATAAGGAAAGCGAGCAGGAACTGCTGGTGGTGTCGGAAAACGGCTATGGCAAGCGCAGCCCGCTCGACGAGTATCGTATCACCAACCGTGGCGGTAAAGGCGTGCGGGCCATGAAGCTGACTGAGAAAACCGGTCAGCTCGTGTCTATCAAGGCTGTGGATGACACCGATGATTTGATGATCATCAACAAGTCGGGCATTACCATTCGCCTGCGGATGAGTGAGCTGCGCAGTATCGGTCGCGCCACTCAGGGCGTGCGGCTGCTGAAAATCAGCAATGGCGACGAGATTTCGTCGGTGGCTAAAGTAGCGGCCGAAGAGAAAATCGAGGAACTTGAGGCGGATGCAGCGTTGGTGGAAGGAGCAGAGCCCAACGGTAGTGCTCCGGCCGACTTGCCAGCTACCGCCCCAGACGACAACCTAACGGAGCTGACCGACCCGGACACGCTTAGCGCTAATTAAGCAGTTGTTAACTTGCGACGGCAGAACTTCCCCGGAAGTTCTGCCGTTTGCGCTATAATTCCTTCCACTAAACTGCAGATTCTTCGCTCAACTCTCATGAAGAAAGTTCTTTTAACGCTTGTAGCCGCCGCCGCCCTGCACACGGCCTCGGCCCAGAACTCGGCCGTTACCAACGCTATTCTTTACCAGCGCCAGGGTACGCTTGACAAGGCCAAGACCGAAATCGATAAGGCCGTTACCAACGAAAAAACGTCTGGTAAGGCTAAAACCTGGTTTACCCGGGGCGAAATCTATGAGGGCATGGTGAACAGCCCCATCTATAAGAAAAGCCTCGGCACCGAAGACGGGGCTAAAATTGCCTTTGAAGCCTATACGAAGGCCTTGAGCCTGGATGGTAAGGACGGAGAGTACGGTAAGCAGGCCGAGGCCAAGCTCGATGGCCTGTACGGTATGGCCCTGAACGCCGGAGTCGAAAGCTACAATAGCAAAGACTTCGCGAAGGCCATGGATTCCTATCGGATGGCTCAGCAAATCAAGCCACAGGATACGACGGCGTACCTGTACGCGGCTTACGCGGCTGAAGCGAATGAGAATTTCGCCGGCGCCAAGGAAATGTACGGCAAGCTCCAGGGCATCGGCTACCAGTCAACTCAGATGTATGGCCGGATGCTACAGATTGCCCGTCAGCAGAAAGACGATGCTGCTGCCTTAAAAGTAGTGCAGGACGCGCTGAAGGTATATCCCAACAACAAAGGCTTCATGCTGGAAGAGTTGAATATGTACCTGAGCGCCGGCCGTGGCAAAGAGGCACTTGATAAAATCGACCGCGCCATTGCAGCCGATCCAACCAACGCGAATCTCTACGCGGTTAAAGGCTCCATTCTGGACAGTGACAAGAAACCGGCCGAAGCGTTGGCCGCATACCGGAAGGCTGTTGAAATTGACCCAAATAATTTCGATGCCAACTTCAACCTGGGTATCTATAACTACAATAAGGCCGCGGATTATTATACCCGGGCCAGCAAGATGAGTTTGGCGGAATACCAGAAGTCGGGCAAAAAGCTGGAAACGGAGGGTAAAAAGTATTTTGCCGATTCGTTGCCGTATTTCGAGAAGTCGCTCGAGTTACAGCCCGATGACCGTGGCACGATGAGCGCGCTTCAGAAAGTGTATCTGCGCCTAGACCGTAAAGCAGATTCTCAGCGAATGATGAGTAAACTGGATGCAGCTAAGTAAGCTTACCAGAGCTTCCGTACTACTTCTTGTATAGTGAGTGTAGGGGAGTGTCAAAACAGGGCCGGCTATACAGTCGGCCCTGTTTTACTATACATGACTTAACATAATATAAATTATAAGACAATAGTATGTTACAGAAATCAGCATAGTTACCGTCAGCTACACTATGCTGATTATAAGATTCCACTAATTGACATTGACACAGGGTCATTTGCGTGAACTACAATACAAAGTATATACATCTTGCATCGCGGGTTGCTGCGTAGACTCTCCAGCAGCTTCATGAAATCTAGTGATATAAGGCAACTCTCATAGACTTGTATCCCTTACAACCGGTATTCAACCGATTGGCAGACCGACTAACTAGCTTGATTATTCGTGGCCTTGCTCATACGCTTTACAACTACCCTACAAAACAGGCTGGCCTTCATTGGTTGATCTTTTACAGTATGCTGGCCACTATCCTGAAATTATGCTTACCCGATTCCTCAGAAAAGCTGCTGAAGAAAAATAACACTTCGGCGCCTGATGATGCATCAATTTCAACGCTGTTAGCGGGCTTCTGTCGATAGTTGATTTCCGGTGTGGTTAACTTGACAAATAATGCTGTTGAGTGGCTGTAGATACAGAAGAAGCTGCCATACATTAAACTACTCCCTGCTCCCGCTTCTTTCGCTCCGGCTATAGAGGGTATTTATAACACTGGTATGGATAGCATTGAAGGCTATTAAATAATGGAGAGAGAAGCTTTGATAGTAATAAAAAGCACAAAAAGTATAAGAAAGTATTACTTTTATATACTATATATTGCTTGTTATTACTATTTATGCTACTTTTGAATACTTTGCTATAACTCTTAATTCTCACTTTGCTTCTTTATGCCTAAGACCATAGATTATCCCCGCACATCTTATCAGAGTGCTTGGGAAGTTGCTGAAGTTGTTGATGACACTGGGGGAAAATGTGCTATTGAGACAGCCGCCCGCAAGCTTAACCGCAAGGTGAGTGGCTCTTTTAAGGCCATCATCGGTTCAGCCGTTAAGTTTGGCCTCCTGACCAGTAAACGGGAGTTGCTTACTACTACCAACCTATTTCGTCGTATAAAAAACGCGTATGACAAACAGGAAGAGCGCATATATGAACGCGAAGCCTTCCTGCATCCGCCCCTGTTCACCCAGATATGCCGTAAGTTCAGGAATCGTGAGCTACCCGTACACATGTTTGATGTCATGCTGGTACGCGAGTTCGGTGTGGAGGAAATAAATGCTCAGGCTGTAACCAAGGCGTTCATTGATGGTGCCCGTATGGTTGGTGTACTCGATGAGCAGAATATTATTGCCGATATCGACCAGCTTACCGCCCAGCAACAGCCTCGCCGGGAGTTAGCCACTACTGAATTACCACTGAGTCGTTTTCAGTCGGTGGCGATTACAACCACCGGGGGCATACCCAGCAGTGGATCTAGCACACCCACGGTGTCCGGTATATCGGCAAACCCAGCCTTTGTACCTCAGCCTTCCCCAATATCACGCCTCCCGGATGCTGTATCCAGCCTCTTCGGACTCGACACGAACGATATGGATGATCAGCCCAAAGCCGGCACTTCTGCTAATACTATTGCTACTTCAGGCCCTGGACAAGCTTCCGACTTTGTGCCCGCCGAAGTTCATGACCAGCCAGAGTCCCGGGAGACACCACCGGCCACTACCAGCCAAGGTATGGCAGTCACTCCTGGAGCAGCTGCAGCAGTGCCACAGGAGCTTACTGTCCCTTCAAATACGTTTGCTATCCATCTACACGGCCCTGGGTTGAACACCCATCTTACTATTGAACATGTTGATGATGTAGAGCTTGTTCAAGCGCTGTTGAACAAGATCAAGCGCCAGCTAGGCGACCAATCGCGCTAGAATAGTTATAGTAGTTTGGGTTTAGACTCCAACCCTTTAGTGTGCACCCGAACTACACCGGAGAGGCAGGAACTCTTCTGGCTCTCCGGTGTAGTTCTTTTCCATAGGTAGTCTACTCCGCCCCTACAGTTTAAAAATCTATAAATTTCAATACGTTTAATAATTATGTTAAGTAAACATAATTTGTTAGTAGCTGAATGCCAGTCATTTTGCATTAAAATAGCTTATTATCTAATTGGCTCCAACCTGGAAATAAACCATAACCCCGAATTCCGGCTTCTATCTAAGTAGAAGGAGTCCTGCCGGGAGATGCGAATAAACCTAGACCAGCCCGCTGGCAATTTTTTCGCAGCCGGACGTTCCGATACAACAACTACCGGACGGGCCAAGTCAGCCAGCTGGTTTATTGTAGGATGCCAGATGGGTACAGACTGCCCGGCGGCCCACACCTGCTTGACATGCAGGGTATCGAGGCTATACCACTCCCCCACCCCCCGAAAGACTGGCAACTGCTTTACCTGCCCCATATACTGACGGTCGGTAACATCACGCCGGCCTTCCCAACGCGGGTAGGCTGGCATAGCCAACCCAACAATACCCAGCACCATCGTCAGCGTGCTGCTGATAAGAAAACTCACCCGGCGCCGCATAATCCCTTCCCTGACTAACCCTACTCCCACCACAGTAGCCAGCGCCACCATCAGCCCAAACCGCAGCGAACCGACCCCGAAGCCGGGATAATCGGCCAAGGCCATGACGACGGGCAGAGCCAGCAGTAACAGCAGCAGCAGAAAGGCCCAGACCCGGGGAAGCCAGGCATCGGGGGCACTGCGGAGGCCGACTGGATATGCGGGCTGGGTTTGCCAGGCACGCAGCAGGCCGGCCACCAGCAAGGCCAGTGGGGGCATTAGCGGCAACATGTAGCGTTCCTTCTTTTCGGGCACTATACTCAGCAGCAGCAACCCGAACAGCGCCCACCCCAACACCACTGCGTACGGAATAAAGCCTCGCAGCCTCGGGCGGGCATACGGCCACACCAGGGCGGCCAGCGCCACCAGCGCCCATAGGCCAGTGAAGGCAAAAAAAGGCCAGTAGTACCAGAACGGTTGCACATGCCGGTCGGCCCACGACGCTATTTCGACCCGGGCCACAGAACGGGCAGCCGGGGCCACTTTCAGCCAGACGTAGAGGGGCCAGCTGCCCCCGATTATAACAGCCAGCACGAACCCCAACACAGTGGCTCCGGCCCGGGCCCGTACCGCCTGCCGATGGAAGGGCTGACCAATCAAATAAGCCAGTAAAAAAGGAAGAACCAGCGCGTAAAGAGGTACCGGGCCCTTACTTAGCACGGCCAGCCCCAATAGCAGCCCTGCCCCTGCCAGCCACCGATACGCCTGCCGAACCGGCCGCTGCCACCCGCCAACCAGCAGCCAAAGCCCCCCCATTGCCATACTGGTGGCGAATATATCCCACTGCCCTTCACGCCCGGTGGTAATAACGAGCAGGCTGGTAGCCAGCACCAGCGCCGCGAGCCAGGCGGTACGCCCCGGCGCATCGTCGTCGTGGGTCTGGCGCCGGGTGAGCTCACAACACAGGCCCCAGAAAAAGAAAACAAGCAGCGTAGCGGCCATTGCGGCAGGTAGTCGTAGCAGCGCCAGATTATCGGTAGGCCCAGTCAGCTGCTGCAGGCCGGCTACAGCCCAGGTAGGCAGTGGCGGCTTGGCCAACCGCAATTCCTGGTTCATTGTCGGAATCAGCCACGAACCTCCGGCAACCATTTCGCGGGCGGCCACAAAGTTGCGGCTTTCCATCAGGCTGACTGCCGATGCGCCGTTATAGAGGAAAAAACTCACCCCGCATACCAACGCCAACACTAATGCACGGCCCCATTGCGAAGTCAGCAAACGGGTGATAAATGAGACGTGGGGTTGAGAGGAAGCAGCTTGATCCGGCATAAGAGCAGTTGAAGGAGATAGAACAGGCAAGGTAATGCCAGCAGCTAAATGGCGCACACTTGGCACGTAGTCGGCTACCGGCACTTTGGGTGCCAACGCTATAGCGCGTGCTGTCACTGCCGCAGACAGGCATACTACAGGTAATACGCCGCATAGTGCTTGCCGCGCAGTGGGCAGTTCCGACACCAAACAACTACCAACCGACGAACCGACGGGAGCCGAATTCGAACTACATTTGCTTATCCGCCTCTACGGGCTCCGATTGACCTTTTCTCTGGCTCATACCATGGCTTCCATTCTGCTTACAGGCTGCGCGGGCTTTATCGGCTCACACCTGGCCGAGCGCCTACTTCACGATGGGCACCGCGTTATCGGTCTCGATAACTTCGACCCTTTCTATGACCGCACCCTGAAAGAGCGCAACCTGGCGGCCTGCCGGAATCACCCCCGCTTCAGCTTCCACGAAACCGACCTGCGCCGTGGCCCCGACGCGCTGGTGGACGCCCTGCCCGCCGACCCGATAGACGTAGTGGTGCACTTGGCCGCCAAGGCCGGCGTTGGCCCCTCGGTGCAACTACCAGCGGCTTACCTCGACACCAATGTATTGGGCACGGCCCACCTGCTGGAGTGGATGCGCCAGCGCGACATCTCGAAGCTGTTTTTCGCCTCCTCTTCCTCCGTATATGGCAACACACGCGAGCAGCCTTTCCGCGAGGATATGAACCTACTGGCCAGCTGCATCTCGCCCTACGCGGCCTCCAAGCTCAGCGGCGAGCAGCTTACGGCCACCTATCATCACCTTCATGGGTTCGATGTGCTCAATGCGCGCTTCTTTACCGTGTACGGCCCCCGGCAACGGCCCGACCTGGCCATCCACAAGTTCGTGCGACTGTTACAGGCCGGAGAGCCTGTTCCCGTATTCGGCGACGGCAACACGGCCCGCGACTACACTTTTGTGCTCGATACGGTTGACGGTGTTGCCCGGGGCGTAAACTACCTGCTGGCACACGACGGCGTGTACGAAACCCTGAACCTGGGCAACCACCAGCCCGTGCCGCTACTAGACCTTATTGCCGCCGTAGGCCAGGCCGTAGGCCGCGAGCCGCGCCTGGAGTTCCGGCCTATGCAACCCGGCGACGTCGACGTAACCTACGCCGACATCAGTAAAGCCCGGCAACTAGTGGGCTATGCGCCCCAGACCAGCCTAGACGAGGGTCTCCGGGCTTTTGTGGAGTGGCTTAAGCAGCAGCCAACGGGCCTTTTGCCCCACGACGCCGGGGCAGGACCTGTACCCATGCACCATTAAACGAAACCTGTTTTCCCCGTTCAATGGCGGGGAAGCTCCGCCCCGGCGTTGTGGGGTGTACACCTAGCGGCCCGCCGGTGGCGTTGCAGATTGGGCTGGGCCCCTGGGCGACTCCGGCTCCTGCCGCAGTTGCCGGCGCAGCAGCACGATGTTGCGCGCGTACACCACCGTACCGAAGACGTTGCCGATAAACAGCACCACGTCGCGGCGCAGCACGGCGTAGGCCAGAATCAGGAGTGAGCCGACCAGGCTAATCACCCAGAAGCTCAGCGGCAGGCTCGACTCGCCCCGGCGCTCGGAATAGACCCATTGATACACGAAGCGCAGCAGGAAAATAACCTGGCCCACGGTGCCCAGCACCAGCAGGCCACCGGGTATTTCGGTGCCCAGCATGGCCCGCAGGCTGAAATGACGGTTGCCGGCCACAAACCAGCTCAGCAGCGCCACCGGCAGCCCGTAGGCCGCGGCCCGGAACCAGGCCGGCAGTTTGCCCCACTCGCCCAGCAGCTGCAGATTGCGCACATAAATGGCGTAGCTGATGAGCTGGGCGCCCAGAATCACCGGGTCGTGGCGCAGCAGGCCGTACACCAGCATCAGAAACGACGAAACCAGGCTAATTTGCCAGAACAGCGTGGGCACCAGCACCCGCCGGGCCCGCTCGCTCTGGATCCATTGCAGCACGATGCGGCTCGAAAACAAGAGCTGCGACACCAGCCCAATGGCCAGCGCCACGTTGGCCGTTGTCAGCAGCGCCTGTAGCTTCAGCAGCTCCACCTCCAGCCAGCTTAGCGGTTGTCTGCCGGTTTGGCAGCGGCCAGCCCAACCGGGCCGGCAGGAGCACCACGGTACTGCTCCCCTATTTCATAGTTCTTCCAGCGCGAGCGAATCCAGCGGAAGCCGAACGTGTCGATGAGCGGCTTCCAGGCCCGGTTCCAGAGGGTGTACTTGGCCGTGCCCGCAAAGCGCGGGAAGTGGCGCACCGGCAGCTGCTTCACGCGGCCGCCCTGCAGCTGCACCAACGCCCCCAGAAACCGGTGCAGGCCATGGAACAGCGGCAACCGGCGGGCATAGTCGGTTTTGATGATTTTCAGCGGGCAGCCCGTATCCTGGATGCCGTCGTTGATGAGCGTGCGGCGTACCCCGTTGGCTAGTTTCGACGACAGTTTTTTCACCAGCGTATCCTGCCGCTTGGCCCGGATGCCGTTCACCATATCAAACTCGGGCAGAAACTCGAAGAAAGTCAGGAAGTCGAGCGGCGTGGTTTGAATATCGGAGTCGATGTAGCCGATGAGCGTGGTGCGGGCGTGGTCGATGCCGGCCTTGATGGCCGTGCTCAGGCCCCGGTTCTGGCTCAGGCTGATAAACTCGTAGCCTGGCTTGCTGCCGCACACCGCCCGCAGCAGCGCCAGCGAGCCATCGGTCGAACCATCATTGATGAACAGCACCGTGGTGGCCACCGGCGTGAGGGCCAGAAACTTGTCCATCTCCACCACAAATTGCCCCAGGCTCTCCTCCTCGTTATACACGGGCACGAGCACCGTCAGGCTTTGCTCGGACAAGTAGATGGAGTTGGCAGCGGACATAGAACGACTAAGAGGCGAACTGGCAAGGTACGGAAGGAATGTAAAAGGGGCATCCCTGCAACTGCCCCGCTATCGGGAGTATATTACCCCAGCTGTGCGAAAACTATATTGTATGAGCCGGATTTCCCACAACGGAGCATATCATTTCCAGCGTTTACAACCGTTATTACCGCATCTTTACCAGCTTTATTGTCTTTGTACGATGTTACTCTTAACCAGTATTACCAGCCTGTTGCTATCGGCACCGGCCGACTCGACCGTCCTTACTCCGCCCATCGCGCGCCGCGCCCTGTACTTGGGCGTACACCGTGCAGAATACGGCGGAGCTACGCACTATCCCAGCCTCAGCTACGAGTGGCTGATGAATGAGCGATGGGCAATGCGCGTGGGAATTGGCGGCGTGCATCGAGATGCCAGCACGTACACGGTACTGCTAAACCCGTCTACCGGGGAATACGAACGGGTTAGGCTCAGCCGCGGCGTATTCAACAGCGCTCTGGTAAGCACCCAGCTCCGGTATTTTCTCTGGCCCCAACGCAAAGCCGGCGCGGGCCTGTTCGTGGGCGGCGGTCTGCAGGTGGTAGCGGAGGAATTTCAACAGGACAGCAACAGCCCCGGCGGCTACGTTAGCGACATTCAAGTGCACGCCCCGGTTACGGCCCGCGTGGGCTACCAACTGCGCAAGGGCCGCTGGCTGCTAAGCGGTAGTTACGGCTACGACTTCACGGCCCGCCGCGAGTCGTATGTAGTGCCCGGCCGGCCGCGCAAGGGCGGCATGGATGTGCACGTTACTACGGGTGCGGATTTACAGGTCGGCTACGCTTTTTAACCAGCGCTGGGGCGTCCGTAAACGGCCGCCCCAGCGTTTGAGTGTTTAGAGCCTGTTTCTTTACTACTTACCTACTCCGGCCGCCGCACCCCGCCCGAGATGGTGCTGTGCCGCTCGCGCAACACGGCTACTACATCATCCAGCGACAGGCCAGAGGCCGTTAGCAGTACCACCAAATGGTACAACAGGTCGGCGGCCTCACCCTTGAGGCCATCCACATTACCACCCACGGCGTCGATAACCGTTTCCACGGCCTCCTCCCCTACTTTCTGGGCGATTTTGGGCATGCCCTTGCGGAAGAGCGAGGCAGTATACGAGTTGGGGTCCTCGTCGGGAAACTGGTGGCGGCGCTGCACCAGCCGCTCCAGCTCGGCAATAAAGCCCACAGCCGGGGCCGGATAAGCCGCCTCATTGGGCTGCTCGAAGCAGCTGGTGGTACCGCGGTGGCAAGTGGGCCCGTCGGGAATGGCGCGGATGAGCAGCGCGTCCTGGTCGCAGTCTTCGTGCTCGCTCACTACGGTGAGGTAATTACCCGACGTTTCGCCCTTGGTCCAGAGGCGCTGCTTGGAGCGCGAAAAGAACGTCACGCGGCCCGTTTCGCGCGTAACGCGCCGGGCTTCTTCGTTCTGGTAGCCTAGCATGAGCACCTGGCCCGTAGCGGCATCCTGCACAATCACGGGAATCAGCCCATCGGGCATTTTGGCAAAATCCATTTGGTAGTTGTCAGTTGATAGTTGTCTGTTGTCAGTACCGGCACGCCATCATCACTTCTGACAACCGGCAACTACCAACTGACAACTCAATTATAGCCGAACCGGAATACCGTCCTGGCGCAAATGCTCCTTTAGTTCGCGAATACCGATTTCGCCGAAGTGAAAGATGCTGGCGGCGAGGCCAGCGTCGGCCTGGGCCTGCTGGAACACATTGGTGAAGTCCTGCTTCGAGCCGGCGCCGCCCGAGGCGATAACCGGGATGGTTACGGCCCGGCTCACGGCCCCCGTGATATCGAGGGCGAAGCCGTCCTTGGTGCCGTCGTTGCTCATGGAAGTCAGCAGGATTTCGCCCGCGCCCCGGTCGGCAGCCTCGCGGCACCACTGCACGGCGTCGCGGCCGGTGTTATGGGTGCCGGCCCGGGTGTACACCTGCCAGCCGTCGGCGGCATTAAAGCGGGCGTCGGCGGCCACCACAATGCACTGGGAGCCGAAACGGGCAGCCAGCTCGTCAATCAGTTCGGGCCGCGCCAAAGCCGCCGAGTTGATGCTCACCTTGTCGGCCCCGTTCAGCAGCAGCGCCTCCACATCGGCCACCGAGCCAATGCCGCCGCCCACCGTGAACGGTATATCCAGCTCGCGGGCCACGTCGCGCACCAGCGCTATCAGCGTGGCGCGTTTCTGGTTGGTAGCCGTGATGTCGAGAAACACCAGCTCGTCGGCGCCTTCGCGGGCGTAGCGGGCGGCCAGCGCCACCGGGTCGCCGGCGTCGCGCAGCCCCTCAAACTGCACGCCCTTCACGGTGCGGCCATCCTTTATATCTAGGCAAGGAATGATTCGTTTGGTCAGCATGGTTGGCTATTGAAATATACTGTCATCCTGAGCATGTTGCGCTTTGAGCAAGGACGAAGGACCTTATCACGCTGGCATGAAACCGTTGGTATATCTCCTTCAAACGCGATAAGGTCCTTCGTCCTTGCTCAAAGCGCAACATGCTCAGGATGACAAAAGAACTGTTCGGTAACCGCTACAGCCAGGGCTGCAGCTGCTCCAGCGTAATCGTGCCTTCGTAGATGGCCTTGCCAATGATGGCGCCGTGCATGCCCACAGCCGCCAGGGCCTCTACATCGGCAATGGTGGTCACGCCGCCGCTGGCAATAAGTTCGGCGGCGGGCAGTTGCTGGCGTAGCTCGGTGTAGGTGGCCAGTGAGGGCCCCTGAAGTTTGCCGTCCTTGCTCACGTCGGTGCAGATGAAGGTAGTGGCCCCACTGGCCAGGTAACCCTCCACAAACTCACGCAGGGTCCGTTCGCTCTGCTCGGCCCAGGCATTAATGGAAATGTGGTTGTCGCGGTAGTCGGCCCCGATGATGATGCGGCCGGCCCCGAAAGCCTGGAGCCAGCCGTTCACCGTTTCGGGCTCGCGCACGGCAATACTACCGGCCGTAATCTGTTGGGCCCCGGCGTCGAAGGCCTGGCGCACGGCCGCCTCGCTCTGCAGGCCGCCCCCGAAGTCGATGTGCAGGCTGGTGTGACGGGCGATGCGCTCGAGCACCGGCAGGTTCACGGGTTGCCGGGCCCGGGCCCCGTCGAGGTCGACGAGGTGCAGGCGCTTAACGCCGGCCGCTTCGAAGCGCTGGGCCACGGCCAGCGGGTCGGCGTCGTAGGTGGTCTGCTGGGCAAAGTCGCCCTCCGTCAGGCGCACGCACTGGCCGTTGATAAGGTCGATGGCGGGAATGATGTTCATGGGGTTAGTGCTTGGTGCTGGTAGCGGATCAATGGAACGTTATGCTGAGCTTGCCGAAGCATCTTTAGTGTAATGGTATTCTTACTGATTGCAACGAAGCAGTAGAGATGATTCGACTGTGCCTCCGGCTTCACTCAGCATGACGCTCTTTTGGTACCCACTTACAGCTTGAGAAAATTCTCCAAAATGCGGGTGCCGACGGGGCCGCTCTTTTCGGTGTGGAACTGCACGGCGTAGAAGTTCTCATGCTGCACGGCCGCGCTGAAGGGTGCCGGGTATGCCGCCTCTGCAATGGTGTACTCTCCGACCGGCGCGTAGTAGCTGTGCACGAAGTACACGTAATCCTCGGCGCTAAGGCCTTCGAACAACGGACTGTTCAAAGTTTGCAGATTATTCCAGCCCATGTGCGGCACTTTATATTCCGGTAAGGCCGGGAAACGCACTACATCAAAGGGAAGGATACCGAGCATATCGGTGCCCCCGCCTTCCTGCGTGTGTTGGCCCAGCAGCTGCATGCCCAGGCAGATGCCAAGGAAGGGTTGGGTGAGCGTGGGAAGCACTTCGTGCAAGCCCTGGGCGCGCAGTTCCTGCATAGCAGATGCGGCCTCACCCTCACCGGGGAACAGCACCTTGTCGGCCCTGCGCAACACCTCGTGGTCGGCCGTGAGCGTGGCCTGCACGCCTAGCCGTTCCAAGGCAAACAGCACCGACTGCACGTTACCGCCTTTATAATCAACAACAGCTATTTCCATTTGAATATATCGAGTGATGAGCGAGGCCTATCCTTTTGTTTAAACAAATGTTTTAAGTCATTATTCTCGTAATGCGCTGCCCGTTAGCTTAAATAACACTCCTATCGGAAAATAGGAAAGCATTATTCCGGGCAGGCCAGTCAACGTCGGTATCTTACACATTTGAATAAACAAATGGATAGACTACAGAATGCCTTTAGTGCTGGGAATTTCCATGCGGCCGGCGTCGCGCACCAGCGCCATCTTAATGGATTTGGCAACGGCCTTGAAGATGGCTTCGATCTTGTGGTGCTCGTTCTGGCCCTCAGCCTTGATGTTGAGGTTGCAGCGGGCGGCGTCGGAGAAGCTTTTGAAGAAATGGTAAAACATTTCGCAGGGCATATCCCCTACTTTCTCCCGCTTGAATTCGGCGTCCCACACAATCCAGGGGCGGCCCGAGAAGTCGATGGCCGCCTGGGCCAGCACGTCGTCCATGGGGAGCAGGAAACCGTAGCGGGCCAGGCCGCGCTTGTCGCCGAGGGCCTGGGTGAAGGCCTCGCCCAGGGCAATGGCCGTGTCCTCGATGGTGTGGTGCTCGTCGATGTGCAGGTCGCCCTGCACCGTAATTTTCATATCGACGCCCGAGTGCTTGCTGAGCTGGTCGAGCATGTGGTCGAAGAAGCCCAGGCCGGTGTGCATCTCGGGGCGGCCGTTGCCATCGAGGTTGAGCGCGATGCTGATCTTGGTTTCGTTCGTGTCGCGTTGTACCACGGCGGTGCGGGCGGGCAGGCGCAGGAATTGGTATATTTTTTCCCAGCTCATCGTCTGAAGGGCGGCGTGCGCATCGGCTACCTCCTCCCCTTCCGGCTGCAGCAGGATGGCCTGGCAACCCAGGTTTTGGGCCAGCTCCACATCGGTCAGCCGGTCGCCGAGAACAAAGGAATTTTTCAGGTCATAAGCCCCTTCGGCCAAGTACTGCTGCAACATGCCGGTGCCGGGCTTGCGGGTGGGCAGGTTCTCGTGGGGGAAGCTCCGGTCGATGTGCTCGCGGGCAAACTCCACGCCTTCCGAGCGCAGCACGTCGAGCATCATCGTGTGGGCCGGCCAGAAAGTTTCCTCGGGGAAGCTCGCGGTACCCAGGCCATCCTGGTTGCTCACCAGCACCAGCTCGTAATCCAGCTCGCGGGCAATGCGCGCCAGACCAGTGATGGCGCCGGGCACAAACTGAAATTTTTCCCGTGTCAGCGCGTCCACTTGAAAATCCGTCGGCGGCTCAAGGATAATGGTGCCGTCGCGGTCAATGAAGAGTACTTTTTTCATGAGTGATTAAAAGTCGTTGTTATGCTGCGCATATCCGAAGCCGGAGTCAAAGCATGACGTATTTTATTCCGTATATCCCCTACCCCGCAAACTCCCGCAGGGCCTCCAGCAGCAACTCGTTCTCCGGGGGCGTACCCACGGTGAGGCGGAGCGTGCCGGTGCAGCCGGGCTGGGTGGTGCGGTTGCGCACGATGATGCCCCGGCTCACCAGGAAATTGTAGAGCGCCGTGGCATCGGGCTTGAACCGGACCAGCAGGAAGTTGGCATCCGAGGGAAACACCTGCTCCACGATGGGCAGCGCGGGCAGGCGCTCGGCCAACCAGTCGCGGCCCTCCAGCAGCTGCCGGCGCAGCCGCTCGGCGCGGGGCGCGTCGTGCAGGGCGGCCAGCGCGTGCTGCTGGGTGGCTTCGGAGATGTTGTAGGGCGGCTTGATTTTGTTGAGGTAGCCGATAATTTCGGGCGAAGCGAAGGCCATGCCCAGGCGCAGCCCGGCCAGCCCCCAGGCCTTGGAGAAGGTTTGCAGCACCACCAAGTTCGGAAATTCGGCCAGGCGGGTAATCCAGCTGGCGGCCGGCGCAAAGTCGGCGTAGGCTTCATCTACCACCACCAGCCCCCGGAAACCACGCAGAATTTCCTCAATGGCCTCCGCATGCAGCAGGTTGCCGCTGGGGTTGTTGGGCGAGCAGAGCCACACCAGCTTGGCCTCCGACGCCAGTACCCCGGCCACAATTTCGGGTGAGAGTTGAAAATCGGGCGTGAGCTGGATACGCTCCACGCGCACATCATTCAGGTTGGCGGCCACCTCGTACATGCCGTAAGTGGGCGGCAGAATCAGCAGGCTGTCGTGACCGGGCACACAGGTCAGGCGCACCAGCAGGTCGATGGCCTCATCGGAGCCGTTGCCGAGGAAAATCTGGGTTGGCAGCACGCCCTTTAGCTTCGCCAGCTCGGCTTTCACGGCACGCTGCTGTGGGTCGGGGTAGCGGTTGAACCGCTCGGGACCGGCGCTGCCGAGGCTGTTCTCGTTGGCATCGAGCATCACCTGGGCCTCGCCCTGAAATTCGTCGCGGGCCGAGGAATAAGGTTTCATGTCCCGGAGGTTGGGGCGCACCAGGCTATCAAGATTGAACATGGTATTCGTTTATTTTGTCATCCGGTGCAGCGCGAAGAATGACAGGTGTATAGCTTGTTTCTACTCGTTGCCTGCCTCCGCCAACGACTCCAGCCGTAGCGTAACGGCGCGGGCGTGGGCGCGCAGGCCTTCAGCTTCGGCCATCGTTTCCACTACGGGGCCCACATTCAGCAGGCCTTCGGGAGTCAGGCGCTGGAAGGTGATTTTCTTCAGGAACGAATCCAGCGAGACGCCGCTGTAGTTGCGGGCGTAGCCGTTGGTGGGCAACGTATGGTTGGTGCCCGAAGCGTAGTCGCCCACCGCTTCCGGGGTCAGATGCCCCAGAAAAACCGAGCCGGCATTGGTGACGCCCGCAGCCAGCTGCTCGGGGTTGCGCACGGCCAGAATCAGGTGCTCCGGCGCATACTCATTCGAGAAGTCGAGCATAGCCTGTGGGCTTTCCAGTAGAATGGCGCGGCTTTCGGTCAGGGCCTGCGCCGCCACTTCGGCCCGGGGCAGCTCCCGCAGCTGGCGTTCTACTTCGGCTTTGGTTTGCTCCACTATAGATAAGGAGTCGGCCAGCAGAATCACCTGCGAATCGGGGCCGTGCTCGGCCTGGCTGAGCAGGTCGGCCGCCACGAAAGCCGGGTTGGCCGTGGCATCGGCCAGCACCAAAACTTCCGAAGGGCCGGCGGGCATATCAATGGCCACGCCGTAGCGGGTGGCCAGTTGCTTGGCGGCCGTCACGTAACGGTTGCCGGGCCCGAAAATCTTGTCAACGGCCGGCACCGATTCGGTGCCGCCGCTCAGAGCGGCTACGGCCTGCGCCCCGCCGGCTTTCACAATCATATCAATCCCGAGCAGCTGGGCCGTAAACAGGATAATGGGGTTCACCGAGCCATCCTTTTGGGGCGGGGTGCAGAGCACAATGTGCGGGCAGCCCGCCAGCCGGGCCGGTACGCCCAGCATAAGCAGCGTGCTGAACAGCGGCGCTGTGCCGCCCGGAATATACAGGCCCACCCGCTGCACGGGCACTGCGCGCCGCCAGCATAGTACGCCTGGCATGGTTTCCACCCGCTCTTCGGCCGGCACCTGAGCCTGATGAAACCGCAGAATATTGGCATGCGCCTGCCGGATGGCCGTTTGCAGCTCCGAAGGCACCCGGGCGGCGGCAGCGGCCAACTCCTCGGGGCCCACCAGCAGCCCACCGGCAGCCGAAAGGTCGGCGCGGTCGAACTGCCGGGCATAATCGAGCAGGGCCGCGTCGCCACGCGTGCGCACGTCCTCGAAAATCTGCTGCACGCGCTGCTCCACGTCCTGGGCCTGCTGTTGAGCCGCCCGCTGCTGCAGCGCTGCCCACTCAGATCGGGCAGGATATTGGACTACGTTCATAAGCTGTTAGCTGATAGCCATTAGCTGATAGCTCGCTGGCCGGGCTTCCCTAACGGAAGCTATCAGCCAACAGCTAGTAGCTAACAGCGGAGTTAGCTGATCATTTTCTCAATCGGGAGCACCAGAATGCCTTCGGCGCCGACGGCTTTGAGCTGGCTGGTGATGTGCCAGAAATCGTCCTCATTCACCACCGACTGCACCGACACCCAGCCTTCCTCGGCCAGCGGCGTGAGCGTAGGCGACTTGATACCGGGCAGCAGCTGCTTTACCGCATCGAGGGCCGCGACGGGCGCGTTGAGGATGATGTACTTGTTGCGGCGGGCGCGGCGCACGGCCTGCATCCGGAACATCAACTGCTCCAGCAACTCCTTCTTCTCGGCGTTCAGGTGTTGGTTGGCGATGAGCACGGCTTCGGAGCGGAACACGGTTTCCACTTCGCGCAGACCATTGCCAAGCAGCGTTGAGCCGCTGCTCACAATGTCGCAGATGGCCTCGGCCAGCCCGATGCTGGGGGCAATTTCCACCGAGCCGCTGATGGTGTGCAAGTTGGCCTGCACGCCCTGGCCGGCCAGGTAATCACCCAGTATTTTGGGGTACGAAGTGGCAATGCTCACGCCCTGCAGACTCTGGATGGAGTCGTAGGCGGCGGCGCGGGGCACGGCCAGGCTCAGGCGACACTTGCTGAAGCCCAGCCCTTCTACTTCCAGCTCCGGAAAGCCGGCCTCTACCAGCACGTTCTGGCCCACAATGCCCAGGTCGGCCACGCCGTCCTGCACGTAGCCGGGAATATCATCGTCGCGCAGGTACAGGATTTCGAGCGGGAAGTTGGTGGCTTCGGTTTTGAGCTTGTTGGAAGCCGCAAGGAAGCTGATACCGCACTCCCGAATCAGGTTCAGGGAGTCTTCGCTTAAGCGGCCGGATTTCTGGATAGCCAGACGGAGCATGTTTTTTAATTAAGAAGTAGGAATTAAAAATTAAGAGCTGGCCGTTTGTTGGGGCTTTCTTAATAGCTAACTCAAAACAGGTTTCGGGAAAAACAAGAAGCGGACCCGGACGTTGGAAATGGGCCAGAACAAGGCCGGGCCACCGGTTTTTCGGGTGGCCGGGGAACCGGTTGCGGTTCGCCCAACGGGGTCAATATGATGCGTATATTCCTCTAGAAAGAGGAATGGTGCCCGTGATGATGCCAAGCGGCAGACTCAGACGCGCCGGCCCCGGCCGGGCGGCCCGCTACGGGGGCGGCCGGGTGGCTGAGGACAACAATACGGGGCGCGGAGAAAATCATAAGGGCTAAGTAGCGGGGCAAATGTACGAGCAGACCAATAGGATGAAAACTTTTCCCCAAAAAAATTATCAAAAAACCGGGAACTTCACGTTTCCCGTAACAGGTCAACCTACTTTTGGCACCATTGTTACTGCATAACCGGCGGTGCGGTTGCCGTGCCGGCTATGGTACAGTTTCCTGCCCCGCTTTGTTTTCTGCTCTATGTTTACTGCCCGCTCTCTTGCTCTTCGTTTCGGCCTCCTGCTTACCTTGAGCACTGGCAGCTCGCTGGCGGCCCTGGCCCAGACAACCCCGGCGCCCGCACCAGCACCGGTGCCCGCATCGGCGGCTACCCCGCCGCCCCTGGCTGGCGAGCCGGCACCGGCGGCGCTGCCGCCGCCCAGCACGGGCGTGCCTACGGGCATCGAGCTGCTGTTACCCCAGGCCAGCCCCCGGGCCCTGGTTTCTCAAACCGTAGGCCTTACCGACGTGACGGTGGAGTACCACTCGCCCTCGGTGCGGGGCCGGGCCGTATGGGGCGGATTGGTGCCCTACGAGCAGGTGTGGCGCGCTGGCGCCAACGAAAACACGCTCATCCGCTTCTCGACCCCGGTGCTGCTGAATGGGCAGAGCGTGCCCGCCGGCCAGTACTCTTACTACGTGATTCCGCACCAGGACCGCGACTGGGAAGTGGCGCTCAACCGCGTAATCACTCATTGGGGTACCGATGGCTACGACCCGCAGCAGGACGTTATCCGGGTGCCGGTCCAGACGGAGCAGGCGCAGTTTCAGGAAAGCCTGCTGTATTGGTTTTCCAACGTGCGGCCCAACGGAGCCCACCTCAACCTGACCTGGGAAAAGCGCACCGTGGTGCTGCTGTTTGAAGTGGAAGTACACAAACAGGTACTGGCCGGCGTAGAGCGGGCGCTGCTGCAACAGCCCAACGACTGGGAGCTGCTGGCCCAGGCCGCCGACTACCTCGTGCAGAACAACCTGCAGCCCGAGCGCGCCCTGAGCTGGATAAACGAGTCGATTCGACTGCAGAGCGAGGTGAGCAACAACTGGATAAAAGCCCGCCTGCTGGCCCAGCAGCAAGACTACGGCACGGCCATTGTGTATGCCCGCAAAGCAATCAAAATGGGCGATAAAGATGACGAGGCATTCAAATCGCGCTTGCCTAATATGCGCCTTTCGCTCACCGAATGGCAGGCCCGGGCCTACTAAAACTGCGCCGCCAAGCACGCAGGTTACCAGCGCTTAGGCAGACAGGTTTGTAACATCGATGGCCTAAATCGAGTTGAATGCAAGCAAATTACTCGCTTGCATTCAACTCGATTTATGGTTAAGGTCCCTTTTTTATTGGCTACGCTGCTGACAGCAGGCTTTACGGCTACCGCTCAGAACGATTATCAGCAGTCGGTGCGCGCTTCCTACGAAGGCCACATCTTCAAGCCCAAGCAGGTGGATGCCACCGACGCCCGCGTGGCCCAGCTGAAGGTGCCGGCCGGCTTCACCATCACCAAGTTTGCCGAGAAGCTCGACAAGCCCCGAATGCTGGCCGTGGCCCCCAACGGAGACGTGTACGTGTCGAACCGCGACAAAGGCACCATCACGCTGCTGCGCGACTCCAACCAGGACGGCCGCGCCGACCAGACCCGGCAGGTAGCCCAGGCCGAGCACCTGCACGGACTGGCCATTCGCGACGGCAAGCTCTACGCCTCGGCCATCCGGGAGCTGTACGTGGCCGATATTCAGAAGGACGGCTCGCTCAGCCCCCTCAAGCGCCTCTACGACGACCTGCCCGATGCCGGCCAGCATCCCAACCGCACCCTCAACTTCGCTCCCGACGGCACGCTCTACCTCTCGGTGGGCAGCACCTGCAACGCCTGCGACGAAGGCAATAAGGAAAACGCCACCCTGCTGCAAATGAAGCTCGACGGCTCGGGCCGCACCGTGTATGCCCAGGGCCTGCGCAATACCATCGGCTTCGGCTGGCACCCGCGCACCGGGCAGCTGTTCGGCTTCGACCACGGCATCGACTGGCTGGGCGACGAGCAGCAGCGCGAGGAGTTGAACGAAATCAAGCAGGGCGGCAACTACGGCTGGCCCTTCGTATTCGAGAATGGCAAGGCCAACCTGGCCGACGAGCCGCCCGGCGGCCAGACCCACGCGGAGTACGCGGCCAAAACAATCAACCCCAAACTGCTTTATAAGGCCCACTCGGCTCCGCTGGGCATGGCGTTCTATAACGGCCAGCAGTTTCCGAAAGAGTACCAGAACGACGCCATTGTAACCATGCACGGTTCCTGGAACCGCGCCGAGCCCGCGGGCTACAAGCTGGTACGGGTGCATTTCAATGAGCAGGGCCAGCCCGAGAAGTTCGAGGATTTCGTGACCGGCTGGCTCGTGAACGACAACAAGGAGCAGTTCGGCCGTGTGTGCGGCATTGCCCAGCACGCCGACGGCTCGCTACTGGTGTCGGACGACGCTACCGGCGTTGTGTACCGGGTAGCGTATGCCGGCAACGGCAAACCCGCGCCCGCCGGCAAAGCCCGGAAACGCGGCTAACCGCGGTTTCCAACAGACTACTGCCCCGAAATAAAGCAGCCGTTGCTATATGCAGCGGCTGCTTTTATTTTACCGATTCTCCTATGGCTGGCGCTGCACGCGCATTGCGCAAGTCCTGCTACCTTGGCCCACATGGACGCTTTATTGGCAGTTTGCCGCGCTATTCATCCGCTTTCCCCGGGCCTGCAGGCCGAGTTGTGCCGGCTGGCACGACCCGAAAATGTGGCGGCCCGCACCCTGCTGCTCGAACCCGGCCATGTGGCGCAGCGGCTTTATTTTCTGGAATCGGGCCTGGTGCGGGGCTTTTATCTGAAGGAAGGCAAAGAGGTAACGTCGTGGTTTATGCCGGCGGGCCACTTCGTGATTTCGATTCTGAGCTTCTTTTCGCGCCGGCCGTCCCACGAGTACCTGCAGGCGCTGGCCGAGTGCCGGGGCTGGTCGCTCACCTACGAGCAGGTACAGGCCCTGTACCGGCAGTTTCCTGAGTTCAACTTCATCGGCCGGGTGCTTACCGAGCGCTACTACGTGCTCAGCGAGCAGCGCGCCCTCGACCTGCGCATGCTGCCCGCCGCCGAACGCTACGCCCGGCTGCTGCACGACTTCCCCGACCTCACGCAACAGGTGCCACTGCACATGCTGGCCTCGCACCTGGGCATTACCCCTGAAACCCTGAGCCGCCTGCGCGCCCGCCGCTGAACAGCCGTAGCGCGAAGCTCCTGCTTCGCGTGTCGTTGAACGACGTCGTGTGGCAGTCAGCAACGACACGCGAAGCTGGAGCTTCGCGCTACAGGCACTCGGCTCTTTCTTGACAAATGTCAAGGGTTGCGGGCGAAGCGGCCCGCACCTTTGGAGCATGGTTTTACCCCTTAACCCTGCTCCTATGAATCCGCTGTTTTCCCTGCCGCTGCTGTTAAGCTGCGACTTTGTCTTTAGCCTGCCCCATCTCCTTCAATGGGGCGCCCCACCCATGCTGGTTGTTGTTTTCGCAGCCTTCGCGTTCTGCTTTGTGCTGGAACGTGTGGTGCCGGGCTGGAAGCTGCCGCGGGTGGCCACCTGGCCCTTTCGGGTGCTGGTCATCAACGGAGCTCAGCTGCTGGTTGTAGTAGTGGCGGGCCTCACCTGGGAGAAATGGTTTTCGGCCTACTCGCTGCTGCACGTTTCGCGCTACCTTGGGCCGGTGGCAGGCGGGTTGCTTGCCTACGTGGTGGCCACGTTCATTTTCTACTGGTGGCACCGCTGGCGCCACACCCACGACTTTCTGTGGCTGCATTTTCACCAGATTCATCACAGCCCCCGCCGCCTCGAAGTCATCACGTCCTTCTACAAGCACCCGCTTGAAATGACCGTCAATTCGGTGCTGGGCGGGCTGCTGGTGTTTACCGTGCTGGGCCTGAGCCCGGCAGTCGGGGCCGTATACACGCTTTGCACGGCGCTGGGCGAATTCTTCTACCACACCAACGTGCGCACGCCGCGCTGGGTGGGCTACATTTTCCAGCGCCCCGAAATGCACCGCGTCCATCATCAGTACCAGCAGCACAGCCACAACTACGGCGACCTGGTTGTCTGGGACTACCTCTTCGGTACCTACCGCAACCCTGCCACTTTCGAGGCCACCTGCGGCTTCGACCCCGAAATGGAGGAACGCCTCACCGATATGCTACGCTTTAAAGACGTACATGCCGGGGAAGTGAGTACAGAGAAGTGATACAGGAAACGTCATTCAGAGCGAAGCGAAGAATCTCGCGTGCTGATGTCAGATTACTGTTGCAGTGTCAGTAGGCGAGATGCTTCGACTTCGCTCAGCATGACGTTCCTTATCCTTCTCTCCCCCGCTAAAAACGAGCAATCACCCGCAGGTTTACCAGGCGGTTCGAGAGGAAGTTAGGTACGCTGTAGGTGAGGCCGTTGAGGTCCTGCACGTAGTTATAACCGGCCAGATTACTGGCGCCCAACACGTTGAGCACTTCCAGGCTAATCCATAGCGTTTGCAGCTGCACGCTGCGGCCGCGGGCAGCCAGTTCGGCGGCCGAGCGCAGGCTCACTACTTTGGTAAACCCCAGATCGGCCCGCCGATAGGCGCGGGTGAGTTTGCTGGTCCCGCGCAAATCGGGCGCGTCGGGGGGGCTGAAGGGCAGGCCGGTGCCAAACACGAAATTCACGTAGCCTTTTACCGAGGGGTCGTTCGGCAGGTTGTCCTGCAGGAAAATGCCCAAGTTCAGGCGCTGATCGGAAGGGCGGCGGATGTAGCCCTTAGGCTGGCGGCCGATAACCTGACCCTCGGAATCGAAGACATTGAGCGAGTCGCCGAACAGATTTTCGCGGGTCGTGAGCACGCCCAGGCTAAACCACGATTCGGTGCCGGGGATGAACTCGCCGCTCACCCGCGCATCGAAACCGGCGGCGTAGGCCTTGGCGTTGTTGTTGGCCTGGTAGCGCAGGCGCACGTTGTCGATGTCGTAGGGCACCACGTCGGTGAGGTACTTGTAGTAGGCCTCGCCGGTGAAGCGGAACGGCCGGCCCCAGCTCTGGAAACGCAGCTCGTTGCCTACAATAAAGTGCAACGAGCGTTGAGCGCGCAAATCGAGGTTAAGCGCGCCTTCCTGGCTTTGCGGGGCCCCGGACTGAAAGCGCAGCTCGCGGTAGAAGGGCGGCTGCACGTACACGCCGGCGGCCGCTTTCCAGGCCAGCCGCGGGTTGCGGGCACTCCGAAAGGCGTATTGCACCCGCGGGCTGAGCGTGGTCTGCCCATTCACGGTCCAGTGGTTGAGACGGGCGCCGTAGGTAAGTGTGCGCAACGAATCGAAGCGAATGGTGTGCTGGGCGTAGCCCTGGGTGCGGGTACTGTTCAAGCTAAGGTCGGAGCGCAGGCGGGTACGGCGGAAGTCGGGCACAAAGTCGGCCGAATCGACGAAGCTGTACTCATTTAGCACGTCGCTTATCTGCTCGCGGCCGGCTTTCAGGCCCCAGCGCACGGTGTGGCGCAGCCCCGGCGTCCAGGTACCGCGGGTTTCGAGCGAGGCCACCCGGGCGTCGAGCGAGTTGCGCGAGTTCTTGAAAAGTGAGCCAACACCCCGCCGGTTGCGGTCGGCCCCAAAGTCGGGCGAATTTGGGTCGCGGTTGATTTCAGCAATGAAATAGGCTGCCTCCACGTCGCGGTATTCAAACTCGCGCGAGTACAGCAGCCCCCCCAGCAGCTCCAGGCGCAGGTTGTTTCGCAGCTGGTGGCTCAGGCTCAGCCCGCCCTGGTAGGTGTCGTACTGCATCCGCTCGCGGCCCGAGTAGTCGATAACGAGGCGCGAAAACTGGTTGACACCGGTGCTGAACGTGCTGACGCCGCTTTCGGGATTGAACCGAAAATCGTTGTGGGCAAAGGTGTTCAGCAGGCTCACCGTGGTCCGGTCGAGATTGTCCTGGGGCCCTAAGGCCAGCGTAATCAGACTCTGGCCGTCGTAGAAAGTAGGGTTGTAGCCGCCCTGCTGCTGCTGGAGCGAATTGAAGACGTAGGTGGCATTTTTGTAGCGCACGCCCGCCAGGTAGCTGACGCGGCGGTTGGGCGAAGCGGCCTCTACGTGGGCCGTGCCGCCCACCAGGCTGCCCGTAGCCGACGCCCCGAACTTGAGGGGACGCTTGTATTCAATGTTGAGCACCGACGAAAGCTTGTCGCCGAACTTGGGCTGCCAGCCCCCGCTCGAAAACTCAATCGTGTTCACCAGATCGGGGTTCACAAAGCTCAGGCCCTCCTGCTGGGCCGTGGTTACCAGAAACGGCCGGTACACCTCGAAGCCGTTGACGTAAATCAGGTTTTCCTCGTAGTTGCCGCCCCGCACCGAGTACGTGCTGGTCAGCTCGTTGGTGCTGGTTACGCCGGGCAGCGTTTTGAGAACGGCCGAAAAGTCGCCGAAGGGCGAGGGTATCTCTTTAGCTGTGCGCGGCTCCAGCTGCATAATGCTCACCTGCTCGCGAGTATCGGTGCCATCCTGGCGGCCGCGTACGGTTACGTTGTCGAGGGCCCGGCCATCATCGGCCAGCACCAGGCGCAACTCCGGGTTCTGGGCTAAGTCGAGCTTGAGGCGTTCGAGGCGGTAGCCGAGGCGGCGTAGTACCAGCACCGGGGCGGCCGCGCCGGCCGCCGGCCGTGCTACGCTCAGCGAAAAGCGGCCCTGCTCGTTGGTGCTGGTGCTGCCAGTCTGGCCCTCCACGCCTACTGTTACGTCCTCCAGGGGCCGGCCGCTGCCGTCGCGCACTAGGCCGGCTACCGTTACGCGGCTGGTTTGGGCCAGCGCCGGCGTGGCCAGGCCGGCCAGCAGCAACAGCGCCGCAGTGCCCGGGCGGACGACGGGGGCCGTCAGGAGCCGGAGCCACAGGCGAGTCGGAGCACAGAAACGGGCGCGGAAATCAGGCAGCATCCGCAGGGCTTAGTCGTTGGTTTCGAGGGCTTCGGGGGCCAGCTCGGCCCGCATCCGGGCCAGGGTGCCTACGGGGTCGCCATCCTTGAACACAAACGAGCCGGCCACCAGCACATCGGCGCCGGCTGCCACCAGGGCGGGCGCGTTGTCGAGCGTTACGCCGCCATCCACCTCAATCAGCGCCGACGAGCCACTATCCACCAGCAACTCTTTCAGCTGGGCCACCTTGCGCAGCGTGTTCGGAATGAAGGCCTGCCCCCCAAAACCGGGGTTTACCGACATAATCAACACCACGTCGAGGTCGGCGGCAATATCTTCGAGCAGGCTCACGGGCGAGTGCGGGTTGAGGGCCACACCGGCCCGGCAGCCCAGCTGCTTGATCTGCTGCACCACCCGGTGCAGGTGGGTGCAGGCCTCGTAGTGCACCGTTATAATTGCGGCTCCGGCGTCGCGGAAGGCACTCAGGTAGTGCTGGGGCTCTTCAATCATCAGGTGCACATCGATGGGCTGCCTGGCGTAGCGATGCACGGCTTCGAGCACCGGAATGCCGAACGAGATGTTGGGCACGAAGCGGCCGTCCATCACATCGAAGTGCAGCCAGTCGGCGGCCGAGGCGGCCAGCATTTCGGTTTCGGCCTGCAGGTTGCCAAAGTCGGCGGAAAGAAGCGAGGGGGCCAGCAGCGGGGCCTGGCGACGAGTCGGGTTCATGCCACGAAAGTACGGGTTAGCAACGGCTTAACGGCAACCCCGCCTGAGGAAGTTGCCCGGGCCGGTGCCACGGCTCTTCCAACGCCCGGCGGCGCGGTTTGGTATGCCGGAAACCTGCTCTTCCTTCCTTGTGCTCTGAGCAAGGGCAGCATCGCCTAAAGAGCCACATACCGGCACCGGGCAGGCCCAGGTCCGGCAGGTTAACCGCCATCAGCCGTTCCGCAGAATCATAGCCTACTGACTTGTTGCCCCCTTTAATTAGCCGGAATGTATACTTCAGGTTGCCTATCGAGCCTGGATTCGCAAACTACTAAACGATCAGCAGTGAGCTCCACTACAATCATTAGGGTATTTCTGCCATTTTTCCTCACTATGCGTAGCGTATGCTCCTGTTCATCCAACTGCCACTCGGCACTTGCACCCAACGGTCCAAACTTGGTCTTAACCGTTCCATCAGCTAAAAACACCAGCCGCGCCAACTTCAACGCGGCCCGTAGGGAGCCAGGATTTTGCAACAGCTTCTTCGCTTTAAGCGAATCCGACTGCTGCAGTTCAGCGATGGCGTTGTCGGCAACCGCCACAACCGAGCCTTCGTCAATTTTCCACCTCTTAAGTAGCAACTCACGAACACGCTCATACCTAATAACCACTTCTCCGATCTGATACAATGATTCTTCAAGCGCTATGGTTGGGCCAAGCCTGTTTAGGGGCAGCGCTTTGGCTTGATACCCCAAGTGCGAGATGAGCAATTGGGCATCGGACGTAGCAGCGGTCAGCGGGAGGTGAAAAGTCCCGTTATCGTCAGTGGTGGTAGTGACGCCAACCTGACTTTCGAGGCGGACGGTAACATGGGACAGTGGCGCGCCATTGGTCTGGGATACCACGCGGCCCGTGACCGTTTGCGCCTGGCCGGAGGTCAGCGAAGCTAGGCTTACCAGACCCACTAAAATAGACTTAAACATAGACGATTACTAAGCAGAAAGTTGAAGGCGCGCAAAAACTATAGCCGGGTGGGAGTTGCCTGTACCAATACTCAAAGTCAGAGGCGCATCTGTTACCGGGCGATAGGGTTTGCACCTACTTGCCTGTAGCCACTATTGCGGTTTAGGCGGAGGACCCGGAAATAAGCGCCCCCTCTCCTTCCGGAGAGGGGGCGCTTACGTGTGATTAAGCCCTTACCTAAGCCGGCTTTTCGAAGGCCCGCCAGTCAAGCTTGCCGTCTTCAGTTTTACGCAGGAATACGGTTTGGTCGTCGTCCTGGCGCTTACCGAAGGTAACGTCGCCGCGGCAGTCGAGGCAGCGCAGGCTGGTGTACTTGAACTTACCCTGAGCCTCGCGGGCGGTCAGATCAAGGTTATCGGAGCCGCAGAGGCCGCACTTGGCCACGTCGGGGAAACTGAGCCGGTCGTACTCGGCCACGGTTTCGTGGAAGTTGGCCCCCTGGACCGTGAAGTGAAACTGGCGGCGCCCTAGGCGCCTGGTAACCATCATTTGCAGCATAACGAACGAGAAAAGAAGATGACTTGCTTAACAGCGACGCGGAGGGCTTGGCCCAAAACCGAGATGCTGCCGGCAACCTACTTCAACTGGAAATCAATGCCAAATTACTAATAATTTTTGCATCATCAAAACTAAATAAATTGGCAATTAAGATTCACAGACCACCCGCACAGTTATTGCCTCTGCAGCCAACCCATACGCTTTTGACAATCATCCACTTGACTCTTTTGCAGTTCGGTTAATGCGTTTATTTCTACTTCAGCAGCCTCTGGAGCGAACCTAACCGACAATCTGTAGCTTTACCAAGTACTGCTGGTAGATTCTTTAGAATAACTGTATTATCTAGCAGACTATGTTCGTTTAAAATAGCGGGTAACCCTCTGTTTGAGAGCCATCCGCCTGCCTGTTGATAAGTGCCCGCCCACTTGCCTGCCCCTTTATGCCCGCAACGCTTATTCTCCTGCCCGTTTCTCATTCTTTGTTACCGACCAAGGCTACTCGCCCGATACCCGCCTGCCGGTACCTGAACAGCCGGCGGCAGGCAGCTGTTGGATGGCTGTTTACCCTGTTACTGCTACTTACGAGTGGGGCAGCCTACGCGCAAGTCCCCACGGGCCCGCCGGAATGCAGCGAGGACGAGAAGTTTGCCAACACCTGGTATTTCGGCTTCAAGGCGGGGCTCGATTTCAATATGGCCACCGACAGCATTTTGCCTACAGTGCTGACCAACGGGGCCATGGACGCGCCGGCCGGAGCCGGCGTCATGTCGGATGGCGACGGCAAGATTCTGTTTTACAGCAACGGCGAAACCGTATGGAACGGTGATGGCACCGTAATGACCAACGGCACCGGCCTGCTCGGCAGCCGGCTCGTTACCGATGGCCCCCTGCCCATCCGGATGCCCGGCAGCCCGCCCCCGGGTTCAACGGGTGTGGCAACGCGCTACCTGCTGTTCACCCAGGACGCGGCGGGCGGTCCTAATGGCCTGCGTTATTCCGAAATTATTATTCCGGCCGGCGGCGGGCCGGGGGAAGTAGTAACTAAAAACGTACTGCTCACCACGGGCACCGCTGAGAAGATGACGGCCGTATTTCATAAGAACGGCTGCGACATCTGGCTCATCGTGCACGGCTGGGGCACTGCTACTTCGGGTACCGCCAACCGCGGCGACGCCTTTCTGGCCTACCGCGTGAAGCCGCCAACCGGCGGCATGGGTACGGGGCCGGTTACTATCGACCCACCAATTCTTTCTACCATTGGTGCCCTACACGCCCCAAGCCCAACGAACACACAGGGCTACCGGGGCCAGATGAAGATTACGCCCGATGGGCAGCAGCTGGCCGTAGCCCGCTTCAGCGAAGTAGCCTTGGCTGGCGACAGCACCGGCACCGTCGAGCTGTTTAGCTTTGATAAGGGGTCGGGCACGGTTAGCAACCGCAAAGCTATTGATGCCGACCAGGGTGGCTACTACGGCGTGGCGTTTTCGCCGGGCCGCAGCCGGCTATACGCCACGGTGCTGGGCGCTGCGCCCCGGCTGCCGCAGCTGTTGCAGTTCGATATCAGTACTATTGGTACCGGCGCCGGCAATGGGCCGGTGGGCCGCGAGGTTATTCCGCTTGGGCAGACTACGCCGGTGAACCTGGGCTCGATGCAGACAGCCCCCGACGGCAAGATTTACGTGGCCCGCGAAGACCAACCAGCCCTGGGCTTTATTTCCTACCCTGATTCGCTGGGTGCCGCCATTGGCTACGCCGACGACAGCCTGCAGCTGGGCGGGCGGCTCAGCGGCTTGGGTCTGGTTAATTTCAATCAAAGCTCCCTGCTACGCTTTGGCTTCAGCGGACAACCGACGGGCTGCCTGGAATACACATTTGAAGCGCCCCCAGTTGATTTTGAGAACCCCCAATACGCCTGGGATTTTGGCGACGGCACCACCTCAACGGCCCAGAACCCGCCCCCGCACCTCTACCCCCGCCCCGGCGACTACGAGGTAACGCTACGTATTACAACGGAGTGCTTTTGCCGGGAAAGCAAGAGCATCGTTCGGATTTTCGGCCCTCCTACCCCGGGCACCATTGCGGCCAACCAGGCCGTGTGCGCCGGTGACACCCCGGCTTTGCTTACCAGCGCCACCCCGGCGGCAGAAGGCACCGGGCAGTATAGTTACCAATGGCAGCAGTCAACAAACAATGTAACGTTTACCGACATTACGGGCGCAACCGGTGAAACCTATCAGCCGCCCGTTCTCAATGTTACTACTTACTATAAGCGCCTAGTTAGTTCAGGCTTCTGCCCTCCGCTCACAACTTCAAACACGGTTGCGATTACCGTAACGCCGGCCGTAGTGCCTGGTACCATTGCCGCCGACCAGACGGTGTGCGTGGGTAGCGCGCCGGCCCCGCTTACCAGCACGGCGGCCCCCACCGGGGGTACCGGCTCGTTTGCTTTCCAGTGGGAATCATCCCTCGACAACGCCATCTGGACGGCCGTAGCCAACGGCACGGGCGAAACCTATGCGCCCGGCCCGCTCACGGTCACCACTTTCTTCCGGCGCCAGGTAAGCTCCGGCCCCTGCGACAGCATTGCCTCTAATGTGGTTACCATCACGGTTACGCCGGCCCTGACGGCCGGTACTATTGCGGCTGACCAGACCGTTTGTACCGGGGCCGCGCCTGATCTGCTTACCAGCCCAACGGCCGCCACGGGCGGCAATGGCCCCATTACCTACCAGTGGGAATCGTCGGCTGATAACGCCACCTGGACGCCTATTCCCGGTGCTACCAACGCTACTTACCAGCCAGTTGCTCTTACGGCTACCACCTACTTCCGCCGCCGGGCCAGCTCGGGCGCGGGGTGCGCTCCGGCTATATCCAATGTGGTAACCATTACGGTAGCCCCGGCAGTAGTAGCCGGCACCATTGCCGCCGACCAAACGCTGTGCCAGGGAGCCACGCCCGCCCCACTGACCAGCACCGGCGACGCCACCGGCGGCCTGGGCGCCGTAACGTATCAGTGGGAGATTTCGACTAACAATACCACCTGGACGCCGGTAAGCGGGGCCACCAGCGCCGGCTTCGCGCCGGGCCCGATTACGGTAACTACCTACTTCCGCCGCCAGGCCAGCACCGCAACCTGCGCCCCCGCTCCCTCAAACGTGGTGACGCTAACGGTGCTGCCCGAGCTGCTGGCCGGCAGCATTGCCGCCGACCAGGACGTCTGTACCGGTACGGCCCCCGCGCCGCTGAGCAGCGCCGGCCCGGCCAGCGGTGGTACCGGCACGTTTGCCTACCAGTGGGAGTCGTCGCTGAACAACAGCACCTGGACGGCTATTGGCGGGGCAACCGGACCTACCTACCAGCCGGCTGCTCTCACGGCTACCACCTTCTTCCGCCGCCGCGTTACATCGGGCACCGGCACCTGCTCCACCCAGGTTTCCAACGTAGTTACTATTCGGGTGCTGCCCTCGGTAACGCCTACCGTCACCGTGGCTACTCCGCCCGCTTCGTGCCCCGGCACCCCTCTCACCTTCACGGCCGTGGCCACCGACGCGGGAGCCACGCCGGCTTACCAGTGGTTTGTTAACGACATTCCGGTGGCCAGCGGGCCTACTTTTACCAGCAGCACGGTAGTTACCGGCGACCGGGTGCGGGTGGAGGTAACCGCCAGTCCGGGCCTGTGCAGCACCGGGCCGGCTACGGCCACCGTTACTGTTACGCGCACTCCTACCCCCACACCTACCCTGGTTATTGCCCAGGAAGCCGGTCAGGCCGCCTGCGCGGGCGAGCCCCAGACCTTCCGGGCCACCAGCGTAACAAATGGCGGCACGAACCCCGCCTACCAGTGGCAGGTGGATGGCAACGACGTACCCGGGGCCACGAACCCGGTGTTCACCAGCAGCACCCTGCGCGACGGCCAGACCGTGACCCTGCGCCTGAGCACGGCCAACAGCTGCGGGCCGGCAACGGCGGTTTCCAATGGCGTAGTGGTGCGCGTGCAGCCGGTAGTGAAAATAAGCGCCGGCCCCGACAAGGAGATTATCCTCGGCAACTCGGTGGTGCTGGAAGGTACCGCCGATGGTACTTACCCTGTTACCTGGGCCCCGGCAGCCGGCCTGGATTTTTCGGGCAACGACCCGCTGCGGCCCCGGGCCTCCCCCACCACCACTACTACTTACACGCTCTCGGCCGGAACCGGCGGCTGCGCCGCCACCGACCAGGTAACGGTAACCGTGCGCGAGGCCATCCGGATTCCTAACGCCTTTACGCCCAACGGCGACGGGCGCAACGACACCTGGCAGATTGAGTTCATCGAGCAATTTCCCGACAACACCGTTACCGTGTTCAACCGCTGGGGAACCCAGGTTTTCTCGGCCCAGAACTACAGCCGGGCCAACGAGTGGAACGGCAACATCAACGGCAAGCCCGCGCCGGTCGGCACCTACTACTACGTGGTAGTGACCAAAGGCCCTCTGGGCAAATCCTTCAGCGGGTCGCTGACGGTACTTTATTAAGTTGCTATCAGTGCCCGGTGGCCACCAGCTGGCGGCCGGGCACTGGCAGATGACACCTGATACGTAATACTCCTGCTGTTATGAGAGCATCTTTTCCCCTCCTGTCGCTGCTACTGCTGCTAACCGCCGCGCCGGCCCTGGCCCAGCAGGAGGCCCAGTACAGCCAGTACATGAACAACAACTACCTCATCAACCCCGGCGCGACGGGTGCGGAGGACTATATTGATGTGAAGTTCAGCTACCGGACCCAGTGGGTGGGGCTGGAGGGCGGCCCCCGAACTTACTACGCCAGCGTCAACTCGTCGCTGGGCAAGTGGCTCACCACGAATAAGCGCACCCGGCGCGACCTGCGCCGGCCGTTTCATGCCATCGGCGGCATGGTGTACCGCGACGAAACGGGGCCTATCAGCCGCACCAGCGCCTATGTTTCGTATGCCTATAACGTGGTGCTCAGGCCCAACCTGCGGGCGGCGCTGGGCATGTCGGCGGGCCTGCAGCAGTTTGCCGTCGATGGCAGCAAGCTGCGGTTCTTCGACCCCGGCCCCGACCCGCTGGTGCTGGCCCCCAACGAATCCTCGCGGGTGCTCGACGGCTCGGTGGGCCTTTGGGTGTACAGCTCAAATTTTTTCGTGGGCGTATCCAGCACCCAGCTGCTGGCCAATAAGCTCGATTTCTCCTACGGTCCCAACCAATTAGCGTCCGGCTCGGGCAACTCACTCCGGCGGCACTACTTTTTCACGGGTGGCGTGATGCTGCCGCTGACCGATGACTGGTCCCTGGTCCCCTCTGTGTTGGTTAAAGCCGTTAGTCCAGCTCCGCTATCTGTCGATGTGAATGCCAAGCTCAAATATCAGGATTTGCTATGGGCCGGCATCTCGTGGCGCACTTCCGATGCAGCCGTGGCCATGGCCGGCGTTAACTACGAGCAGTTTTCCCTGGGCTACTCCTACGACATAGGCCATTCGCGGCTGTCGCCCTACCATAACGGCACCCACGAAATAATGCTCGGCCTGCGGCTGAAGAAAAAGGCACAAGTCGTCTGCACCAACCGTTTCTGGTAGCCGCGCTTGGCCTGTAACATGTATTTGTATTACGCCGGCAATGGTCACGGAACTGTCATGCTGAGCGGAGCCGAAGCATCTCTATCGCTTCGTTGGGTTACCAATACAACGAAGCGATAGAGATGCTTCGGCTCCGCTCAGCATGACGTTCTTATGATTTTGTAAAACAAAAAAGCAGGTCCGGTAGGCCTGCTTTTTTGTTGCTGTTCAATGTACGGCTACGTACGCTGCTACTGCTTCACGAAGCGCACGGCCTGCTGCTGCGGCCCCTGCCCGATGAGGCAGGTGAAGATGCCCGGTCGCAGTGCCGCCGTTTCGAGGCGTACCGCACCGGTAGCCGCCGGCGCCACCCGCTGGCTGGCTACCAGCGCCCCGCGGGCATCATAAATTTGGATTTCCAGCCCCCCCGTGCCCAGTCCGGCAGGGAGCAGCAGATACAGCGGCTCGCCTGCCCCGACCGGATTGGGATAGGCGTACACGCCAGCCAGGGCGCGGGAATGGGCATTGGCCAGCGGCGTGCCGGGGTTAGCCAGGTTGTAGGCCCGCACAAAGTCGGGGATGCCGTAGCCCAGGTTGTTGTCGGGAGCGGTGGCCTGCGAGCCAGACTGCTGCAGCAGCGTGATGACCTGCTGGGCCGTTAGGCGGGGGTTGGCCTGCCAGAAACCAGCCGCCACACCTGCCAGCACCGGGCAGGCAAACGAGGTACCGTTGCCCCGCGAGATGGTGCCGCTCGGGTTCACAATAGCCGTGGCCACGCCCATGGCCGATAGGTTGGGTTTGATGCGGCCGTCGGCAGTGGGCCCGCGCGAACTGAAGCTGCCCACCCGGCCCAGCGAGTCGGCCGCGCCTACTGTCATAATAGAGTCGGCATCGGCCGGGGCCGCGATATAGCGCCACTCGTTGTTGCCATCGTTTCCTGCCGAGTTCACTACCAGCATGCCCACGCGGGCCGCCACGGTAGCTGCCCGCGTCGAGAGGGCCGTGCGGCCGTTCATGTCGGCGTAGGAGTAGCTGGGCGAGGGCGCATCGAAAGTAGTGTAGCCCAGCGAGGAGCTGATGATATCGACCCCGGCCGAGTCGGCGTACTCGGCCGCTATCAGCCAGTTCACTTCCTCGATGGGGTGCTCGGTGCGGTCCACGTCATCTTCGGTGATGAAGAGCCGGAACGAGGCTTTGGGTGCCGTACCCAGGTAGCGGCCCGGCTCGTCGCCGGCAATAATACTCAGGCATTGCGTGCCGTGGCTGTTGCGACCGAACACGGCGGGCGTTTTCTCCACCACGTTAAACGTGCTGAGCAGGCGGTTTTCAGTGAACATTGAGGCAAATACCGAGGCCGTATTCACGCCCGTAAAGCCAGCGTCGAACACGGCAATCTGCAGGCCTTCGCCCCGGAAGCCCGCGGCGTGCATGCTCTCGGCACTTAGCTGCTTGACCTGCGCGTAGGCCTTGCCATACTGGCTACGGTCGGCTGCAGTCTGGGCGGGGGTTGGTACGGCGGGCGTAGGTTTGGGCTGGGCGCTGCCGCCGGCCTGCCCGCGGTTGAGGGTGCGGGCGCTCTGCACGAAGGGCAGCGCCTGCACCTGCGCCAGCGTGGCCGAGTCGCAGGCTACCACGGCGGCGTTGAACCAGCGCGAGGTGTACCAAAGCTGCACGCCGGGCACCGCCTTCACCTGCTGCACGTAGCCGGGGCTCACCGGCAGGTCGCGGGGCAGCACGACAATCTGCTGGCGCTGGCGCCGCTGTAGTGCCCGCCCCGAAAGGAACTCCTCGGGCCGGCTTGTGCTGAACGGCGTGCCGGTTTTGTCGCGGAAGTAAATCAGGTGCCGGCGTACCGTGTTTTTGGCCTCATCCGTTGCCGCAGTGGGCCGAGTAGGCGGAGTTGGGCGGGCAGCCAGGGTCGGCAGGCTCAGGCCTACCAGCAATCCAATCAGTAGCAAACGACGCATGCGGGGGCAAAGTAGGTGGAACGTTCTGGGGACCTTACTTTGCCGTTCAACCGTCAGGTCCCCCCGGGCGTCAAACGTATTATTGTACTTCCTGGCGGGGCGGGCTAGTTACTGCTCTCAATCAGCACCTCGTTGCGCGACTGGCCGAGCTTCCGAACAAAAGGGTTCCGGCATCCCTCAGCCCCTGAGCAGTCGTTTTTGTAACTGCGGCTGACGCGGTTTACTGGTCCCACATTTAGTGCAAAAGTGGTGCGCAGGATGACCTGGCTGACCGCATTATTATTTTTGGAGCCAGGGTCACTGTCGTTGACCGTTGTAACGGTATTGGCATACTGATAAGTCTGACCGCCTCGGGTTATACGGAATGGCTGGTTCACGTTCCGATATATGCGCGTGACAGCTGCTATCGAATCTTGGCTGTCAGCGGCATTGTAGTTCTTGTTAAAAGCATTGTAGCTCCAGCTTTTGCCCTCCACGGCCGGCAGCACCAGCGCCACCGTGCGGCGGTTGTTGAACTGCTCCGTAACATTCAGCGGGGCCACCGTTACGGTCAGTACCGAATCGGGTTGCCAGGCTGCGGCGGCCGTGGCGCGGCGCGACCGAAGCACCTGATACACCAGTTGGCCGGCCGCATTGGCTTCCGGAGCGGCCAGTACCTGCTCGCGAAACTGGAACCGGCTGGCCGTGGGCACGTTGTCACGCCACACGGTATCGGCTACATCGTAGATGCGGGTGCTGCCCACGCTGAGCGGGTAGTAATCGGGTTGTAGCTGCGGCTGTATCTCGGCGTTGTCGCCGCAGCCGGCCAGCAGTAGCGCCGCCGACAGGCCCAGCAAACCAACCAATCCAGTCCGACTCATATAGCTCTTATTCATCAGGTAGCAGTTGCTAAGCGGAAGGTAACGAGTGAGAAGTTGGTAACGGGGTATTGGCGCCTAGGCACTCATAGGCACTCAGCTCGGCCAGCGGCTCGGGTACTTCGCCAATGGTGTGGCGCTCGATCCAGCCGCCGCCCAGTACGTCGTCGCCCTCATAAAACACGGCGGCCTGCCCGGGCGTCACGGCATGTACCGGCTCCTCAAAATACACGTAAATTTTCTCGCCCCGCTGCTCCAGAAAAGCCGCCGCGCCGTCGTGGTTGTAGCGAATCTTCACGGTGCTTGGCACCAGGCCGCGGCCTTCGAGCGAGGCATACTTGCCCATGTTCAGCTTCCCAACCAACGTGCGCGAGCTGGCCAGCTCCTCGAAGTTGCCCAGCACCACGCGGTTGGTATCGGGGTCGATGGCCGTAACGTAGGCCGGAAAGCCCAGCGCAATGCCCAGGCCCTTGCGTTGCCCAATCGTGTAGAACGGGTAGCCCTCGTGGGTGCCCACCACCGTACCGTCGCGCAGCACAAACTCGCCACCGGCCACGCGCTCTTCCAGGCCCGGCACCCGCCGCCGCAAAAAGCTGCGGTAGTCGTTGTCGGGAATAAAGCAGATTTCGTAGCTCTCGGGCTTGTTTACTAGCTCGGTGAAGCCCCGCTCGCGGGCAAAGTCGTAGATGGCCGACTTGCGCAGCTCCCCCAGCGGGAACAGCGTGCGCGAGAGGCTTTCCTGACTCACACCCCAGATGGCGTAGCTCTGGTCCTTGTTGTCGTCGATGCCCTTCGTGATAACGTAACGGCCGTTTTCTTCGCGTACCTGGGCATAGTGGCCGGTGGCAATGAACTCGCAGCCGAGTTGGTCGGCGCGGCGCAACAGGGCATCCCACTTGATGTGGGTGTTGCAGAGCACGCAGGGGTTGGGCGTGCGCCCGGCCAGGTACTCGTCGGTGAAATTGTCGATGACGGCCTCGCCGAACTCGTCGCGGATGTCGATGATATAGTGCGGGAAGCCCAGCTCCACGGCAATCTGGCGGGCGTCGTTGATGGAGTCGAGCGAGCAGCAGCCGGTTTCCTTCTTGCTGCCACCGGCCGAAGCGTAGTCCCAGGTTTTCATGGTCATACCAACCACTTCATAGCCCTGCTCGTGCAGCATCACGGCCGCTACCGAGCTGTCGATGCCGCCGCTCATGGCTACCAGCACCCGTCCTTTCGTTGTGTTCATACCTGTTGTAATTGCGCCCGGAGCGTGAAAGGTTCCGGCCGAATAAGCAAAGATACGGTTTCGGAGGATGAGGTGGGGTGAGGAAGAAGCGCTGTCATCCTGAGCGGAGCGAAGGACCTTCTTCCGGTAGCAGTGTCGCCGTAATAATATAGTGCTACCGGGGGAAGGTCCTTCGCTCCGCTCAGAATGACAGATAGCGGATGACAGTATCTTTGCTCCCACATTTACTACTTCACCGACTCATTCGTTCCCGCATGTCCCTGCTCCTCCCCGTCCTCGTCCGCGGCATCAACAACCTCTCCGATGCCCGCTACTGCGCGGGCATGGGCGCCGACGGCCTCATCTTCACCCTCGACCCTGCCCTGCCTGGGGCCGTGGATGTGGTTACGGTGAAGGAGTTAGCCGGCTGGGTGGCCGGCGTAGAAATCATCGGTGAATTCGGCGGCGAAATGCCCGTATCGGAAATCAACCGACTCGTGGAAGAATGCAGCCTTACCCGCATTGTGCTCAACCTACCGGCTACCGGCTCGGTACCCGATGCCCCAGTAGCTGTTCCGGCGCTGGTCGAGCTGCCGGCCGCTGCCCCTGATACCCTGGCCCGATTGCGCACCGTGTTGACCGCCGGCTTCGACTTGATTAGCCCACTGGCCGGAGCGGTAGGCAGCCAGCAGCCCTTTTGGCTGAGCGGCAACCCAGCTCCCGCTCAGGTTACAGACCTGCTAACCCGGCTGCAACCCGCCGGCCTTATTTTGCAAGGTGGCGACGAAATCAAGCCCGGCATCCGCGACTTCGACGAGCTAGAAGCCATTTTTGAGGCGCTGGAAGAATAGCCGCCGGTTCTCAGCCCATTACCGTCGTCAGGCCAAAAACCGGCAGGCCCAGCCGTTCGTCGCCGCTAATGGCCACGTGCGCCTGGGCCTGTTGCCGTGGCAGGCTTTTGGTGAACAGCCGCCACGCCACCGCGCCATCCAGTTCAACGGTAGCAGCCAGCGGGCCGACGTATCCCTGGCCAAGTACCCAGGCCTCCTCCTCACGCTGCAAATACCAGGTTCCGCCCACCGGGCCCACAATCGTAAAGGCAATAACGCTCCCTGCGCTGGCCGGCACCGCCCGGTAGTGGTGGGGCAGCGCCCGCACGCAGGTATCGAGGAACGGCTGGTAGAGCGCGGGCACCAGCAGCGCGCCCTCCTGCCCCACCGCCTGCCGGATTTGCTGCTGGTGGTGCCACTTCTCGGTGTAGTCGCGGGCAATATGAAACCAGTTGGGCGAGGTGGTTTCGCCCGCCCAGCCAACCGCGAAAATGGCCGGAGCCCAAAGGTCGAGGCTGGCCAGATACTGGTTGTACTCGGCCCCCGCCTGCTCCAGCAGCTCTCGGATAACGGTGGGGCTCAGCCGCTGGCCGGCCTTCACCCAATCGGCATTCAGCTGGTCGAGAAAAACCACCAGCTCTGAATAGGAATTGCCAGCCGGTGCCACGCCGAAGTGCCCGTCGCGCAGCATCGACAGCGCCCGGAGGCTGCCGTCGAGCAGATGCAGGGCCACGTCGCGCACCTTCCACTGCGGGGCCAGCGTGGGCCGCTCCCAGTCGGCCGGGGCGAGAGAAGCCAGCAGGTCGAACAAATGCCGGTCCAGCACCGGAAACAGGTCAATAGTCTGAACCGGCGGCAACGAATGCATGGCAGGGGCTTTAAGCGGTTTCGTAATCAGCTCAGCTCGAACTGCACGTACTTAATCGGGACGCCCAATTCGCGGTATTTGCGCTCAAAGGTGGTCTGGATGTCTTCGGCGTGGGGCAGCAGCTCGGTCGTGGCGTACAGGTCGCGGGTCTGGGCCACAATGGTGGCGCCGGGGCGCTGCTGCAGGGTTTCGAGGGTGTAGTCGAACAGGTCGGCGTTGTCGGTTTTTAGGTGCAGGCGGCCGCCGGGGCGCAGGATGCGCTGGTACAGATCGAGGAAGCGCGGATACGTGAGGCGGCGCTTGATGTCCCGGTCGCGGGGGCGCGGGTCGGGAAACGTAATCCAGATTTCGTGCAGCTCGCCGACGGCGAAGTGCGCGGCCAGCTCGTGGGCGCGGGTGCGCAGCCAGCCCACATTGGTCAGCTCCTGCTCCAGGGCCCGGGTACTGCCCTTCCAGATTCGGTCGCCCTTGATGTCGAGGCCCAGGAAGTTGCGCTCGGGGTAGCGGGCGGCCAGGCCCACGGTGTACTCACCCTTGCCACAGCCCACTTCGAGCGTAATCGGGTGCTGGTTATCAAAAAATTCGGTGTGCCAGCGCCCGGCCAGCTGCTCGTAGGTTTCTTTGCCCGGTTCTACAATGGTCGGCCGCTCGGCGTTGGCGGCAAAGCGCCGGAGTTTACTTCTGCTCACTTTTCGTTTTTTGTTATTGGTTCTTCGTTTTTCGTTGCTGAATTCCTTTTCCGTTAGAGCCGAAAAACGAAGAACCAGCAACGAAAAACGAACCTATAGATCCTCGATTTCGGCCACCACAAAGGTACTACCTCCGATAAACACTACATCGGCTTCCTCGGCGGTGGCGCGGGCGGCGGCTACGGCGGCCGGCACCGAGACGTAGGTGGTGCCGCGCAGGCCCAAAGCGGCAGCCTGCACGGCCAGCTCGGCGGCCGGTAGGGCCCGCGGGATGGTGGCCTGGCAGAAGTAATACGTGGCCTCGTGGGGCAGCAAGGCCAGCATCTTGCTCACATCCTTGTCCTGGACTACGCCCAGCACCATGTGCAGCCGCCGTTTCGGCAACCGCGCCAGTTGCTCCACGATAAAGCGGATGCCAGCTTCGTTGTGGCCTGTGTCGCAGACGACGAGCGGCTGACGGCCCAGGATGGTCCAGCGGCCCCGCAGGCCGGTCAGGCGCGTCACGTCGCGCAGGCCTTCGCGCAGGTGGGCTTCTTCGATGATGAAACCCTGGCGGCGCAGCTCAGCTACCGTGGCCAGCACACCGGGCAGGTTCAGGCGCTGGTAGTCGCCTACCAGGCCCAGCTCCACATCGTCCAGCACAACTTCGTCGTCGTGCCAGATGCGCAGGTGCTGGCTGGCCTCATCGGGGGCAGGCGCGCGTAGCAACTCGGCGCGGTAGTGCTGGTCGGCGAATACCAGCGGGGCTCCCTCCTGCTGCGCCTTTTGCTCGAATGCGGCCGCTACCTCGGGCTGGGTCTGGCTGATGATGGCCGGGATGCCGGGCTTGATGATGCCGGCTTTTTCGGCCGCAATCAGCGGCAGCGTGTCGCCGAGTAGGGCCTGGTGGTCGAGGCTGATGTTGGTGACGAGCGACACCAGCGGCTGCAGGATGTTGGTCGAGTCGAGCCGGCCACCCAGGCCTACTTCTACCACGGCTACGTCTACCTTTTGCTGGGCGAAGTAATCGAAGGCCAGCGCCACGCATACCTCAAAAAATGAGGCCTCAGCCTGCTCAAACGTAGCCCGCCAGCGCGCCACCCACTCCACCAGAAACGCCGGTTCCAGCGGCTGCCCGTTCAGCCGGATCCGCTCGGTAAACTCCTTCAGGTGGGGCGAAGTGTATAGGCCTACCCGGTAGCCGGCCGCCTGCAGCACCGCCGCCAGCAAGTGGCTGGAACTACCCTTGCCGTTGGTGCCGGCTACGTGCACGCTGCGAAACTGCCGCTCGGGGTGGCCGGTTGCTTGGGCCAGCGCCTCGGTGCGCTGCAACCCCGGCTTGTAGCCTGCAGCCCCCACCCGCTGGAACATGGGCAGCCGGGCATAGAGATAATCGAGAGTCTGCTGGTAGTCCATTTTACTTGAGCTGTTAGCGGAACGGTGTAGGGGCGGGGCTTGTCCCCGCCCGCCGTTAGCAAGGACTTTGCAGGGCCTCCAAACAGGATTAACGTATCGCTCTGAGGGCGGGCGGGGACAAGCCCCGCCCCCACACCCGTCTCTTATACACATCTCCCAGCCCCCGAGCCCCCTCTCCATCTCCCATTTCCTTTTTCGCCTTCAAAAAACAAAAAATAAGCAAATATACCTCGA
>NZ_JAGGPS010000037.1 GCF_018613725.1 Hymenobacter sp. ISL-91 | reverse complement strand
GGCCTGGCTCCCTACGCTTCCTACAGCACCAATAGCCCCTTCTCGCGCAACGTCCGCCACGCTTCCGACTCCAGGAATTGCGCAAAAGCTAGGCCCGCCGGGAAGTCGCGGGCGGCATCTTTGAGCAGGATTTTGGTGTCGTAATCGGAGCTGAGACGGATAAGCAAATTGTGCAGCCAGGGGCCGAGGGCGGCGGGCAGTTTCAGTTCGAAGTCTTCGGCCTGCTCGTAAAAGGTGAGTACGGCACGGCCGCTTTTTTTGCCGGTTTCAAGGCGTAGCTCGGGCGCGTTGCCGAGCCAGAACAGCCGCTGGTTTTGCTTGGCGAAATCGGGTTTGGTGGGCTCCTGTAGGGCCTGGGCCACTACGTTGCGGGGCACAGTGGTTTTGGGCACCCGGAAATCAAACCAGAAGCTTAGCGGCTCGTGCAGGGCCACGCCGTGCAAATAGTTGTAAAGCGCCTTAGCCAGCCCGGGGCCGAACTGCCCGTGGTCGGTGCCAGTGGGGTCGTCGTGCCACAGGTCGTTCCAGGCAAACGGACCGGGCTCGGGGCCCACGGCAGCCACCTGGTATTTTGCCGGATTCTTGCCTACCGGCGAGTGGGCCGTCATCGAAAACCGGTGCCAGTAGCCGCTCTGAATGATGCCGGCTTCAAAAAGCTGACGCACAATTTCCAAGCTGTCCACGGTTTCCTGAGTGGTTTGGGTCGGGAAACCGTACATCAGATAGGCATGCACCATGATGCCAGCCTGGGTGAAGCCGTCCGTCACGCGGGCCACCTGGGCAATAGTTACGCCCTTTTCCATGAGGGCCAGCAGCCTGTCCGAGGCCACCTCCAGGCCCCCACTCACGGCAATGCAACCACTGGCGGCCAGCAGCCGGCACAAATCGGGCGAAAAGGTTTTCTCGAAGCGGATGTTGCCCCACCACGTGATGCCGGTACGGCGCTTGAGCAGCTCAATGGCCAGCTCGCGCAATGCCAGTGGTGGCGCGGCCTCGTCCACGAAGTGAAAGCCCGTTTGGCCAGTCTGAGCCACAATCTGCTCGATGCGGTCGGCCAGCAGGGCCGAGGGCGCGGTTTCGTAGCGGCCGATGTAGTCGAGCGTCACGTCGCAGAACGAGCAGCGTTTCCAGTAGCAGCCGTGGGCCACCGTCAGCTTGTTCCAGCGCCCGTCGCTCCAGAGCCGGTGCATGGGGTTCAGCACCTCAATCACCGACAGATACTCACTCAGCGGCAACCCCGAGTAATCCGGTGTGCCCACCTCAGGGTGCGGAATATCGGGCTGCGGGTGGTTGATGTACTCCACTTCGCCGGCAGCGTTGCGCAGGAAGGTGCGTTGCAGTGTGTTAGTTGTCAGTTGCCCGTTGTTAGTTGTCAGTTCGTTCTGCTGGCCTATTTCAACGGCCTGACAACTGACAACGGGCAACTGACAACCAATACTTTCCAACAAACGCAGCCACGGCCCTTCGCCGTCGTCCAGTGTCAGGAAGTCGATGTAATCGAAGAAGCGCGGCTCTTTGATGCTGCGCAGCTCGGTGTTGGGGTAGCCGCCCCCCATAATGGTATAGGTGGCGGGGCAGGAGGCTTTGATGCGGCCGGCCAGCCGCAACGCCCCGTAGAGGTTGCCCGGAAATGGTACCGTGAAGCCCACCACGTCGGGCTGCGTGCGGGCTAGCAGGTCGTCGAGCAGCTCCAGTAGCATGCGGTCCAGCAGGTTGGGCGTGGTTTGCAGGGCCGCGTGCAGCTCGTCGAAGGTAGTAGCCGACATGCCCAGCTTCTCGGCATAGCGCGAAAAGCCGAACTGCGGCCCCACCGTTTCCTTGAGCAGGTCGCCCAGGTCTTCGAGGTAGAGTGTGGCCAGGTGGCGGGCCTGGTCGGTGAGGCCCATGGTGCCAAAGGCCGTTTCCAGGTCGGCCACGTTGTCGAAGCGGCTGGCCTCGGGCAGGTAACGCGAGTGGCAGATGCGGGGTGCGAGCGTACTGTCCTTGTTCTGCAGAAAGCGCACCACCGGCTCCACGGTGCTCAGGTAGCTGTTTTTAAGCCGCAGCATCCGCCGCACATTGTCGCTCAGGATAAAGTCGCCGGCTTCAATTTCGGCAAACACCCGCGTCAGCCCCGCCCGCGAAAACAGCTTCAGCACCAGCTCCAGTCCCAAATCGGCCTGCGCCACGGCATAGCCGCGCCCACCCAGAAACCCTTTGATATAGGCCGTAGCCGGGTAGGGCGTGTTGAGCTGCGTGAGCGGCGGCGTAATGAGCAGAATTTTGGGCGAAGTCACCAAGCGCGAATCAAAAGGTAGAGCCTGCCGGGCCGGCCGTGCGCAATGCAACTGCCGGCCGGCCCGAAAGGTGCCCGCAAAGGTACGGCCTTGCCTGTCGGCTGGGCTACATCTTCATCCTGCCCATCTTCATCAGCGAGGGGTTCAGCCTGAGGTACACCTGCCCCGACACCGGCGCGCTGCCATAAAATCCCCGGATTTCACTTTCGGGGCGGTACACGGTGGCCTGGGCGCCAAGCGTGAAATCAACATTAGCTACTTGGGCTACCCGATAATTGGCACCCACCGTAACGGAGTGCACGTTGTAGGTCGGATGCGTACCAGCCGGGGTGTCGGACCGTACGATTTGCAGCTCCTCGTCCGACTTCTGCACGAACTCGTAGCGGCCGTACACGGCCGGCTTGCCCAGCTGCACGTTGGTTTCGGCCAGCACCGAGTGTGAGGCCGGGTCGGTGTGGCCGTCCTGCACGTGCTGGTTCATGCCCCACACCAGCGCCGACGTGATGTAGCGGTACTCGCCCCAGCTGCTGCTCTGAATGACGGAGGCCGTAGTGCGCTTCACATCCTCATCGGGGTGCAGGGTTTCGGGCCCTTTGATGAAGGCATGACTTGCCTGTAGCGCCAGCGCCGGGGTAGGGTTCCAGCTCAGGCGGCCGGCCCACGAGTCGGCACGGGGCTTGTCGAAACCGTAGCGGTGCTCGTCGGGCTCGCGGCCGGTAAAGTTGGAGCCTTCGAGCTTGAACTGCTTGTAGCGCAGGCCCAGCGTGGCCACCCCAAACGTGATATGGGTGGCGTCCTGCCAATGGTGGCCCAGGCCGGCATCGGGGTTGGGCATGGCCGAAATCCGGTGCATAAAGGCCACCGGCCCGATAGCCGGCTCGCCGGGGTAGCCAAAATAGGCTGTCAGGTCTACATCCTCGGAAAAAGCATGGGTGTAACTGACGCTCAGCGCCGAAAACAAATCGTGCGGATGCTGGCGGTCGACCAGCGGCTGGCCTTTGTACGCCTCGCCACTCTGAAACAGCAGCGGATAACCGTTGCCGCCCTCCGTGAGCGGGTCGAGCGAGAGCATAGCCGTAAAGTTCAACAGACCCTTCTGGCCGATGGGACGCTGGGCCATGGTCATAAACCAGTTGGGCGCATCGAAGGTGCTGCCGCCCCGCTGCCCGCTTTTGCGGCCGATGTTCTGGCTGGTAAAGCGTGGACTGATGGCACCGTGGTTCATAATCATCCAGGCGCCCTTGTGGTGCATCCACATATACATGGGCGTATTGTCGGGGTTCCAGGCCGTGCCCGAGCCATTACGGCTCATGGGTAGGTTGCGCGAATACGCATGGCTCATGTCTGCCATGCCGCCGTGGCTCATCCCGGCACCCTCGCTTGCAGGTGGCATCGTGTGGCCGGCGTGGTTCTGGCCCGACATGATGCGACGGGCAGTATCGGCTGGCGCAGGCGTGCCTGGATGATGCTGGGCCAGGGCCGGCGTGGCCAGCAGGCCCGCCAGCACAGTGAGCGGAAAAGAAAAACGCATACGGCTATACTTGATTGGTAGACTACCTGTAAGACTCCGCAGCGGGCCACCAGGTTACATACAATACGGGCCCACTGAGTGCGAAATCAGGCATAGGGGAGGGCAAATGCAAAAGCCGCTCAACGTGGCCATCAGGCCCGTCGAGCGGCTTTCAATAGTTGGCTTCCCTTATGAGGGAAACGTTACCCCAACTGATCCAGCGAGAGGCGGCGGGGCAGCAGGTCGCGGCGGAACTCGCTTACCGAGCGGCCGGTAACCTGGCGGAACTGGTTGCTGAGATGCTGACCTGAGCTGTAGCGCATTTTTTCGGCTATTTCACTCAGGGTCATTTCGTTGTAGCTCAACATTTCCTTCACCCGCTCAATCTTCATCCGAATCAGATATTTCTCGATGGTGAGGTTGGCGGTGCGCGAAAATACTTTGCTCAGGTGCGAATAAGTGGCCGCAAACCGGTCGGTGAGGAAGGCCGAGGTAGTGAGCGGCATGCGGGCGGTGCGCAAATGCTCCAGGTACTCAATCAGCGCAGTTTTAATCTGTTCGGTCAGCTGGTCAGCCCGGCCCATAATCAAGTCGAAACCGGCTTCGCGCAGCAACGGGGCCACGGTGCTGGGGTCGGCGGGCGTGTTTTCATCCAGCTGCACCTGGCCGAGCGTTACGTCGGTAGGAGTGTAGCCGGCCTGTTCGAAAAGGGTGCGCACTGCCTCGATGCAGCGTGGGCAAACCATGTTTTTGATGTGGAGCAGATTAGTTTTCACGGATGGTTGCGGTTGGTGGGTTTCGGCCGTGCGACAGCACGCGCGGGAGTACGGGAAACAACGGCGGCAGGCTTTTTACGCCGGCTGGGACCAGCCGGGGTTTTGGCCCAGGCCGGGCCAAACCAGTTGGCTGCCGCCCAACTTACAAACGGAACTGCGGCCAAAAAGGTGGTGGCCAACAGCCAGAAAAATACGAAAAATGCCCCAGACAGCCGAATCAGAAACTGATCCTGACTTCCATAAAGGTACAAGACCAGTGCCAGCGAAAGGGCCGCGCTTATTGCAGCCAGCAAGGCCATTTGCCGAAACAACGGCCGGAGCTTGGAAAAAGTGCTGGCAGATTGGGGCATAACGCTACGTAGAAAGCGTAAATATAGGCCGCGGCCCCGCATGGTGGCTACGTGGGTGGATGGAAGATGAATCGTAAAAGGGCCATACTGCGTAGTGTTGATCAAGGAAACAAAAGAAGCATACCGGTTGCCCGAGGCATCCGGCGCTCCGGAAGCGTATACGAAAAAACCAGTCGCGCAGTCAGCCGTACAGTAGGTACTTTGCGTTTCTGATCTGCCACATTCTACTCATTCTTTCATGAAAATTGCCCTACTCCGCCCTCTGGTAGCCGTTCTGCTACTCACTGGTTCTCTTGCAGCCTGCAGCACCGGCAACGAAGAGGGCTCCACCAATGTGGAGATTGGCCACGACAAAAAGATGGACCCCGAAGCGCTCCGCCCCAGCAACCAGGGAGCCGACTCGGCAGCCTCGGGCATGCAGCCCGATACCAACCGAACGACCGTTAGAGACCAATACGAAAAAGCCGCCAATACCCCCGACCGCAACCGTGACGGTTTGGCCGATTAAGCGGTACACTAACCTAAATAAGCACGTCGGCGCTTTTGTTTAGCGCTTCAACCAGATCGAAAAAGCAAGGCCCCACACTCTATCAGGAGTGTGGGGCCTTGCTTTGCAGCAATAAACGCCAGCTTTCAGACCGGTGGCTGCTTCTGACAGGGCTTAATAGAATACAAAGCCGTTGGGGCCGGCCAGAACCGTGAACGAGTCGATGGCGGCGCCGGTGTTCCTGAAGCGAATCACTTTGTCGGATGACGAAAACGAGGCCAGGCCGCCGTAAATCGTGCCGTCCTGCGGATCGACGCCCAGACCGTAGAAGCTGCCGCGTTTGATGAGCGGCGTAGTGGGCAGGGTGGCATCGTTGATGCCCAGCGTGTATACGCCGCCCAAGTAGGTGTAGTACAGCTGGTCGAGGCTGCCGTTGATGGTCAGGTTGCCGGGGGAGCTTTGGTCGGAGGGCATCTCGCGGGTGGTGGCCGTTAGCTGGCCGGGTACAATCTGCGAGAGGCTGCCTTTGCTCAGTCGGGTAGGGTTGGGGTTGTACACTATTTTGCCGCTGCTGAGCACCCAAATCCGGCCGTTGCGGTCGGCCACCACGCTGTTCGGGCCGTCGCCCACCGTAATGGTGCCTTCCACTGCATCGGTGGTCGTGTTGATGACGGTAACTGTGTTTTCGCCGTTGTTCGTTACATAGAGGCGCGAGCCCACTACGGCCAGTTGCTCGGGCTGCTTGCCCACCGCAATGGTCTTGGTAACCGTATTGGTTTTCAAATCGATAACCGATACCTGCCCGGAAGAGGTGCTGTACGATACCGTTTCGGTTACATAGCCCTTGTCGGAGGAAGCGGCCACGAAGTACCGGGGTAGCTTTAGGTTGCTAATGGTGGCTTTCGACTTGAATTTTGCCATCGACACCACTACCAGCTTGTTGCTGTTATTGACCACGATATAGCCCAGGCTGTCGCGCACCGCCATGCTTTGGGCAATATCGCCAAGCGGCCCGCCATTGACAGACGCGTAGAGTGCCTTGTTGGTAACCGCGCTGGTGGCCTTGCTGAACAGGCTGATTTCGGCGTTTGAACGCGTAAAGTTGCCCTCATTTACCACAAACACCGAGTTTGTAACAACGGGCTGCAAGCCAGGGGTGGGGTCTTTGTCGGGGTCGCAGGCCAGCAGGGTAAGGGCGGCGGCGCTACCCAGTAGCAGCCGGCCCGGCAGGCTGGCAAAAGCAGTAAATGGCTTCATCTTTAGGAATTAGGTAATAGGAGTGAGTGATTAGGTTTCAGTGTTCGGTGTTAATTTGCCAGAGCAGTTTGTCAACTGGCAAATCAGTGCCATAGCAGGCGCAGGCTGAGACTGGCGTTGCGTCCGGGCAGGGCGCGGTTCTGGTAGTTCTGGTAGCTATTGTTGGTCAGGTTGAAACCCTGGGCCAGCACCAGCAACTGCCAGGCCGGGGCCACGGCCAGCGTGCGGCCTACCGAAGCATTCAGCAGCAGGTAACCAGGCAGAAAATCGGTGGCCGAGGCGTCGGTATAGCGGTGGCCGGTGTAGGTGAGTGTGGTGCCTAGCTGCCAACCCCGCCAGGCGTGGTCGGTGCTGAGTGCCACTGTATGTCGGGGGACAAAGGGTAGCTGCCGGCCCACCGGGTCGGCGTCGGTAGCCGTACCCTGGGTTTTCTCGGTGCTCGTGAAGGCGTAGGAGGCCCGCGCCATAAGTCGGTAAGCGCCCGGCTGCCAGCCCAGCGTGCTGCTGGCCTCTAGGCCCTGGGCCCGTACCTGCCGCAAGTTGCGTGGCGACCAATACGAGGCGCCCGGCGTCCACTGCACCCAATTATCTACCAGCTGGCGGTAGCCGGTTAGCTCGTTTTGCAGCGTCAGGCCAGCAGTTTTATAGGTGTGCGCCAGCCCGCCTTCGTAACCAAGGCTTTCCTCGGGCAGCAGGTCGGGGTTGCCGCCGGGCCGCCAGTATCGCTCATTCAGGGTAGGAGCCCGGTAGCTGCGCGAGGCGTTGCTCTTCAGGCTAAGGGTATGTCGGCCGACGGCCAGGGCCATCCACTCGGCCCCGGCAGTGGGCGTGAGGGGCGGCTGGCGGCCCGGCAGCACTGCCTGCCGAATATTCAGCGAGAGTTGCAGCCGCGGCCGCGGGTCGTAGCGCAGCAGCACAAAACCCGAGTAGCGGTTTTCGGTGCGCGGGGCCGTGCCGTAGCCGTCTACCTGGGCCGAGAAGTACTGGGCTTCGGCCCCCAGCCGTACCGAGGCATTGGGCGCCAGCCGCCACGTATGCTCGGCCTGGGCCTGGCTCGTGCGCACCCTCGATTCGCTGAGCCCGCTCACATCGTCGCGGTAGTTGATAACGTCTTCGAACCAAGCCGTGCGCACAGCCCATTCGTGGCGGGTACTCACGCGGCGGTAACCGGCCGTCAGGCGGCGGCTCTGGTCGCGCTCCTCGGCATTGGTGTTGTTGGTGCCAATTCCGGGCTGAATCTGGCGGTCGGCATCCGTGAGCCAGATAGCGGCGCTCAGCTCGCCGCGCTGGCCCAGCCGCAACGTAGCATCCTGAGTAAAGCTGGCTTGCCGGAAGGCGGCGTTTTCCTGGCGCTGCTGCACCCGGCCACGGCCCTCTCCCACATAAAAAGGAAAGTCATTATCGGCGCGGCGGTAATTGAAGCTGGTGCGCAACGCCACTTTCCGGTTGCTGAAACCGGCCGTAACCAAGCCAGCGCCCAGTCCGAAGCTGCCGTAGTCGCCCTGCGCGGTGCCATGCCAGCCCCGGCCCCAGTCGGCCGGACTGTTGGCAGCAGCACTAAGCTGCACTGTGCCGCCCACTGCTCCGTTGCCGTATGTAGCACCCGCCGGCCCCGGCTGAATGTCAACCTGCGTGGTGCCATTTACGGGTAGCAGCGCAAAATCTGCCTCGCCCAACGAGGGCAGGTTGATATTGAAGCCGTTCCAGAGCACGGCCGTGTGCCGGGCCGAGGTGCCCCGCAACGAAATGGACGACAACTGCCCCGGCCCGTAGTTCTTCAAATAGATGGCCGTGCGCGCCCCCAGCGCATCGGCCAGTGTGCCGCTGCGGTAGTTGTTCAGCGCCACCGAATCGAGCACCAGCTGGCGGCTGCCCACGGCAAAGCGTGTAGGGCGCAGCCCGGCCACGCGTACCGCCGGCAGCTGCTGGCTTTGCAGCGTATCGGTGGGGGCCTGGGCCGTAGCGGGTACCGCCGCACCAGCCAGCAGGCCGAAGCCGCCGAGTAAAACGAGTTGGGCGGCAAGCCGTCCGGGTAGAAACGTCTGGAGAACCAAAATTTTCGTGACCGAAAAATTCAGTTCAAAACTCCGTCAGGTTTGCGCCTAGGCGCCCACCGGCCAAAGCCGAGTCCGAAAACAGAAGGGTACGCTGCGGCCCCCAAAGGCCGCTACTGCATTCGTTCTCCGCCCTTCCTCCGCAGGCGCTGAACATAGGAAAATGCAAAGGCAGGTCTCCTGGCTTGCTCCTGGCGCGTCGCCTTCCCATTTCCGCCATCTTCTTTTCGTAAGTGAAAAGAAGGTAGCTGCCGAAACAGTGGCCGGTGATGACGCGCCGACTCGTGAAGCGTACAGTTGCGGGGACAGCTCCGGTTTTGAACCGGATTCCCTTTTCAGCCTCGCCCCCCAATCGGGGTCCGGCCACCTTTACGGCCGCAAAGATAGGCGGGGAATTTTAGAAGTGAAAAAAGGGAAGAGGCAGATATGAGAACGTCATGCTGAGCGAAGCGGAGCGCAGTCGAAGAATCTCTGTTGCTTCGGTGTAGGCGTCTGGGTTACTGCTGCGGTAGAGATGCTTCGACTGCGCTCCGCTTCGCTCAGCATGACGTTCTGTTTGGCTCTGATTCCCGTACCTCACTCACTACTCACTACTCACTACTCACTACTCACTACTCACAAATGAAACTACCGCCTGAGTTCTACCGCCGCCCCGACCCGGTACAGATTGCCCGTGAACTGCTCGGCAAGCACGTCTTCTCGCGGGTCGATGGCCGGCTTACCGGCGGCCGCATCATCGAAACCGAAGCCTACTCGCACCACGGCGACAACTCGCTGGCCATGCACCTCAAGCGCCTGAGTACGGCCAGCCAGGCCCTGCTGGAGCCCGGCGGCCGGGTGTACCTCTACAAAGTGTACCAGCGCCACACGCTGTTCAACATCTGCACCAACGAAGCCGGCAAAACCGACACCGTACTGCTCCGTGCCATCGAACCGCTTGTGGGCCTCGATGTTATGCAGGAGCGTCGAGGCGCTGCCATCAAGCCCGACCGCCTCACGGCCGGCCCTGGCATGCTCACGCAGGCGCTGGGCCTCACGCCCGCCCTCACCGGCACCGACCTGCAGGGCAACCTGCTCTGGATAGAAGACCACGGAGAAATCGTTTCTGCTAACCAACTTCTCGCCGGCCCCCGCATCGGTCTGGAATACGCCGGGGCCGTAGCCGCCAGCCTGCCGTGGAATCTCCAGATTGTAGGTTAGCGTAGAGCAAATCGTTGGTTAAATCCGCTTTAGTCCGTGCTGGTCCGTGGCCGACACACTAGTACCAGCAGCTTGCCTTCGTGGCTGGTGGTGGCGAACAGGTACAGGTCGCCGCCCTCGCGGATGCCGGTGCGCTGGCGGAACTCGGCCACCGAATCGGGGAAGTTGCGGGTGGTGACGTGGGCGCGTACGGCCGGGCCAAGGTAGGCGCGCAGGGTTTGGGCATCGTACTTCTCCACGGCCAGAATGCGGAAGATGCGGCCGGGAAAGTCGGCGTGCAGCGTGTCGGAGGTGTAGAGGTGGCTGTGCTGGTGCAGCTTCAGTAATTCGAAAGCGGTGCCCACACTCTTGAAAGCCCCCGCCTTGAGTACGGCCACGTTGGGCTCGTAGAGGAACTGCCGGGGCTCGGCGTAGCGGGCAATGGCCCGGGCCTCCCGGGCTCGGTTAAGACGAAACTCCTGCCGGGTACCGTCGCGGCGCAGGTTCACGGTGTAGCGCTCCGGGTCTACAGCGGCTTCCTCGCCCAACTCATACAGCACTTCCTTGCACTCGTTATCCACGGCTACTACCCACAGCCGCCGCACGTGGCCCAACTCGCGGAGGGCCTGCTCGATGTCGAGCATGGGGGAAGTTTTGAGCAGGATGCGCGGGCTTTTGCGCAACAGCAGCGGTAGCAGGCGCAGTACATCGGGCTCACAATCCTGAAGGCGGAAAATCTTCTTGGCGGCCGTATCGCGCCGGGCTGGGTCGAGGTAGATCCAGTCGTAGGTATCGGCCGAATCTCGCAGGAAATGCGTGGCGTCGGTGGCGTGGCACTGTACGTTCTCTATGCCCAACTGGGCCAGGTTGTAGCGCACCACATCGGCCAGCGCGGCGTTACGCTCCACATACTGCACCTCGCCCACCGTAGCAGCAAAGTGGGCCGAGTCGACGCCAAAGCCGCCGGTGAGGTCGGCCAGGCGCTGGGCCCCGCGCACCAACTCCGCTTTAAAGATGGCCGTACGGTCGGAAGAGGCCTGCTCGACCGAAAGCGCAGGCGGAAAAACCAGGTCGGGGTTGGCAGCCCAGGTGGGCAACTTTACACGGGCCTTCTGGCGGGCCTGAATCTGGCGTACCAGCTCAGGAACGGGGAGATTGGGATGACGGCGGGCCTGCAGGGCCAGTTGGGCGGGGTCGTCGTGCAGGTGCTCGGCCACATACTGGCGAGCCGCCGCGGGCAGCGGGTATTCCATACCGCAAAACTACTGCTTTCAGCTGCAAGCGCCGGAACTGTGAGCTACCGGCGGGCTGAGGCTTTGGGTGTTGCAAACCTGTTTTGATACATCTGCAACGCCCAACCTGCGGATTACAGGCTCCAGCGCAGAGCCAGTAGGGGCCGGCCGGTGGCGCTAGCAGCTACACCCACAGCAGTGGGCTGCAACTGCCGCAACAGGCCTGTAGTGCGGGCAGTGTGGCCAACGTTGTGGGCGGCTACTGCGCGCTGAAAATGCGTGTTGGTGTTGCGCGAAACAAAAATATTGGTCAGCAGGCTGGCCGCTGCCACCCCGATAGCCACCTTCTGGGTGTTGTTGAAGTATTGTTGCCGGTCGGGAGCCGAAAGCACCTGCTGGCCGTACAGGCCTACTGCTCCTACAAACACTGCCCGTTCGGCCAGAAACAGCATCTTCTGACGACGGTACCGGTCGAGTGCCGCCAGCGCATCTGGCTCACCTGCCAAGTAGGGGCGCAGCCGCTGGCCAAAGAAGCCCGCATTCTGGTAGCTGCCCTCAGTTGGGTTAGTGCTCAGGGAAAAGTAGAAGTTCTTCTGCGGCCCGTTCAGGCCACGTGCCTGGTCTTCGGGGGCTAGGTTAATAGGACCCGTATGCTGGGCTTGGGCCTGCTGGCTCAAGCCGGCGAAGCACAGCAGCAATACCAAAAAAACGCGCCCAGATACACGCACAGCAGAAGACAAAACAGAGTGATTCATGGAAGCAAAATTACGACGAGGTAACTGCGCTTGCTAAGGCCTTCGACGGGAAAAAAGTGCAATTCATCGAGGAATAAAATTTCTTCTATCCAACAAAAAGCAGTTGGTCTTCGTTGGTCTGCCATTCAAGCCACCCTTTCTTTTCCTTTTTTATGAAGCTGTTTTCTTCCATCCGCCCCGTTGCTCTTCTGGCTACCCTGCCCGCTATGCTGGCTTTTTCGGCCTGCAGCGACGATGACGATAATCCTGCCCCCCAGCAGGGTCAGGTGATGCTCGTACACGGTGCTGCTTCGGCCCCGATAGGCGTGCAAGCCCTTGTCAATGACGTAGCGGCCGGCTCGACCCTCGATTATGGTCGCAACACAAACTACTTTGCTGTAACGGCCGGCAGTCCCACGTTTACAATCAATGTGGCCGGCAGCAACCCAGTAGTAACGGCCGTCGATAAAAAGCCAATAACCGTTGCCAGCGGCAAGAATTACTCGGTATTTGCCTACCCCAACTCGGCCACTACTGTCGACCTGCTGCCTATTGAGGATGACTTAACGGCACCTGCCGCCGGCCAGACAAAAATCCGGATTGTGCACTTGGTCTTTAATGGTCCTTCTCCCATCAAGCTGTCTCAGACTACTATTTCGGGCACTGGTGACGTGGCCAATGCAGTTGCTGCCTTTGGGCAGGCCTCGCCTTTCGTTTCGGTTGCCGCTGGCACATACGACCTTAATATCACCACTGGTCCTGCCTCAACTACAGTCGTGAAAGTAGGCGACGGTTCGGGTTCGGGCACCGGCACCAAGAACTACGAAGCCGGAAAGATTTACACGATTGTTGTGCGCGGCATTGCCGGTAGCCTGGAGCCAGCCAAGCTGCCAAGAGCCTCCATTGTCGCCAATAACTAGGCGGCAACCATCAGTGATATAAGGCCAACGCCTGCTTTCCGAAAAGGGAGGCAGGCGTTGGCTATTGATGGCTATATAGCGGCCGCCATATAGCGGCCGCCCTAACTTTTTTGTATTTTTGTGGTTGACTTCTCAAACCCCAATATATCATGGTAGAGACCAAGACGACAACGGCCTACGTGCCCTACAAAGTAAAAGATATGAGCCTCGCCGAGTGGGGCCGCAAGGAGATTCGTTTGGCCGAGGCCGAAATGCCCGGCCTGATGGCCCTGCGTGAGGAGTACGGCGCCAGCCAGCCCCTCAAGGGTGCCCGTGTGGCCGGCTGCTTGCACATGACTATTCAGACGGCGGTTCTCATCGAAACGCTCATCGCCCTCGGCGCCGACGTTACGTGGTCGTCGTGCAACATTTTCTCGACCCAGGACCATGCTGCTGCGGCCATTGCTGCGGCCGGCATTCCGGTGTATGCCTGGAAGGGCATGACGGAGGAGGAATTTAACTGGTGCATCGAGCAGACGCTGTTTTTCGGTGAGAAGCGCGAGCCGCTGAACATGATTCTCGATGACGGTGGCGACCTGACCAACATGGTGCTCAACCAGTTCCCCGAGCTGGCCGCTGGCATCAAAGGGCTGTCGGAAGAAACCACGACCGGCGTACTGCGCCTGCTCGACCGCGTGAAGGCCGGCACGCTGCCCATGCCCGCCTTCAACATCAACGACTCGGTTACCAAGTCGAAGTTCGATAACAAGTACGGCTGCAAAGAGTCGGCCGTAGATGCCATCCGCCGGGCCACCGACGTGATGATGGCCGGCAAGATTGCCGTAGTAGCCGGTTACGGCGACGTAGGAAAAGGCACCGCCGCCTCGCTGCGCGGCGCCGGAGCCCGCGTTATCGTGACGGAAATCGACCCCATTTGCGCCCTGCAGGCAGCCATGGACGGTTACGCGGTGAAGAAGATGGAAAATGCCATCAAGGAAGCCGACATCGTGGTAACGGCCACCGGCAACTGCGACATCATCACCGAAGCGTCGTTCCGTGCCCTCAAGGACAAGGCCATCGTCTGCAACATCGGTCACTTCGATGATGAGATTGACATGGCCTGGCTGAACAAGAACTACGGCCACACCAAGGACACCATCAAGCCCCAGGTAGATCTGTACACTATCGAAGGCAAGGAAATCATCGTGCTGGCCGAAGGCCGCCTCGTGAACCTGGGCTGCGCTACCGGCCACCCCTCGTTCGTGATGTCGAACTCGTTCACCAACCAGGTACTGGCCCAACTGGAATTGTGGCAGCACGCCGACCAGTACGAAAACCAGGTGTACACCCTGCCCAAGCACCTCGACGAGAAAGTAGCCCGCCTGCACCTCGCCAAAATCGGCGTGGAACTGGAGGAGTTGAACCCCCACCAGGCCAAGTACATCGGCGTAGACGTGGAAGGCCCCTTCAAGTCGGACCTGTACCGCTACTAGGCCTTTGCGCTTTATCAAACAATAAAAACCCCGCCCGGCATTGCGCCGGGCGGGGTTTTTATTGTTTGATACGCATTCATTTTACTACCCAAAAAACTCCTGGCCTACCAGCCGCTCGGTTTCCTGCCAGAGCTGCCGGACCTTGGCGGGGTCGGTAAATTCGTGCTTTACCGGTGTGGCCTGCTGCTTATCGAAGTAGCCGCCACTTACCTGCCCGCCGATGGGGTCGGTGGCCAGGAAGATGCTGGTGCGGGCACCTTCTTCGGTGGTAAGCAGGAAGGGTGCGGCCAGCCGGGTAAACAGGCTGGTGAGGCCGCCCGAGGCGAAGCCGAAGCTGCTGGCTATTACGCCGGGGTGCAGGCTGTTGGTCACGACGTTGGCTATGCCCCGCGCCCGCAGCTGTCGGGCCAGCTCCTGGGTAAACAGGATATTGTAGAGCTTGCTGTTGCCGTACTGCCGCCAGGCGCTGTAGTTGCCCTCCTGGTTGAGGTCGTGCAGTTTGGGTTTGGCCATGTGGTAGGCCTCTGAGGCCACGTTCACGATGCGGGCGGCCTTGCTGCGCTCCAGGGCCGGCAGCAGCAGGCTGGTGAGTAGGAAAGGGCCGAGGTAGTTGGTAGCCAGCGTCATTTCGTAGCCATCGGTAGAGGTTTCGCGCTCCTTGCCGAAGATGAGGCCGGCGTTGTTCACCAGCACATCGAGGCGGTGGTAACGCTGGATGAACTCTTCAGCCGCCCGCCGTACCTGGCTTAGGTCCGATAAGTCGCAGAGCAGCACATCGACCCGCTGGCCGGATGCCGCCAGTTGCTGAAATTCCTGGCGCACCCGGGCGGCCTTGGCCGCGTCGCGGGCCAGCAGGATAACGTGGTAGCCCCGGCGCACCAGTTCGCGGGCCGTTACTTTGCCGATGCCCGAAGTGGCGCCCGTAACGAGGGCAATCTGTTCAGAAGCAGAGCTAATCATTTACTAAAGGATTGGTTATGCGGCTATACGGGGCAGTTCCGGGGCGGTTCGTTTCATCAGCGCCCAAATCATCCGATATTGCCGCCTATGCCTGCTGCCGTTCCGCTGTCCATCGTCATCATCACCTTCAACGAAGAAGCCAACATTGCCCGCTGCCTCGAAGCCGCCCGCCCGGTAGCCGATGAGCTGTTGGTGGTGGACAGCTTCTCGACTGACCGCACGGTGGAAATCTGCCGGGAACTGGGGGTGCGGGTGGTGCAGCACGCCTTTGCGGGCTACGTCGAGCAGAAAAACTACGCCACCGCCCAGGCCCGCCACGAGCACGTGCTCCAGCTCGATGCCGACGAAGTATTGACGCCGGAGCTGCAAGCCAGCATCCGGGTGGCGCTGGCCAACTGGCAGGGCGGCGGCTACACGCTGGCCCGCCTCACCAGCTACTGCGGCCACTGGGTGCGCCACGGCGGCTGGTACCCCGACCGTAAGCTGCGCCTCTACGACCGGCGCCTGGGCAGCTGGCAGGGCCTGCTGCTGCACGAGCACTACGAGCTGGCGCCCGGCCAACCCGCGCCGCAACCCCTGGCCGGCGACGCGTTGCATTACTCCTACACCTCCGTCGAGCAGCACGTGCAGCAGCTTAACCGCTTCACCAGTATTGCCGCCGAGGAGCTCTGGCTGAAAAACCGGCGGCAGGTAACGGTTTTTCATCTGGTACTGAAACCCATCTGGAAGTTCGTGCACGGCTACATTGTGCGGGGCGGCTTTCTGGATGGTTTTGCGGGCCTCAGCATTGCCGCTATTTCGGCTTGGGGCGTGTTTCTGAAGTTCGCCAAGCTTAAAACCCGCCCCTCCGCATGAGCCGCACCTTCCTCATCAGCCGCCCCGACGCCATCGGCGACGTGGTGCTGACGCTGCCGGTAGCTGGCCGGCTGAAGCAGCTGTTTCCGGGCTGCCGGGTGCTGCTGCTGGGCCGCAACTACACCCGCGCCGTCGCCGACGCCTGCCCCTGGCTGGATGGCTTTGTGAGCCTCGACGAGTTGCAGCAGCTGCCGCCCAACCAGCAGGTAGCCGCCCTGCGCGCCGTCGGGGTCGATACGATACTGCATGTTTTCCCGAATAAAAATCTGGCCCGGCTGGCGCTGCTGGCCGGTATTAAAGTGCGCATCGGTACCCGTAACCGCTGGTTTCACTGGCTTACCTGCAACCGCTTGGTCAAACTTAGTCGCAAAAATTCCGAGCTCCACGAAAGCCAACTCAACTTGGCTCTGCTGGCTCCGCTGCACGAATCGGACCCATTACCACTGTCCGAAGTGGCCTCCTTGGTGAAGCTGGTGCCCACCGTACCCCTGCGGCCCGAATGGCAGGAGTTGCTGGCGGCCCGCGAGCCTGGCCAGCTCAATGTGGTGCTGCACCCCCGCAGCCGCGGCAGTGCCCGCGAGTGGGGGCTGCCGCACTTTGGCGAGTTGGCCCGCTTGCTGCACCAGGCCGGGCACCGCGTATTTGTAACCGGCACCGCGGCCGAAGGTGAGGAATTGGCCGAGTGGCTGACTGCGCACCGGCCCTACCTGGCGGCCGAGCTTACCGGCCAGCTGGCCCTGCCCGAATTCATTGCCTTTGTGGGCGCCGCCGATGGGTTGGTAGCTGGTAGCACCGGGCCCCTGCACTTGGCCGCCGCGCTGGGCCGGCACGCGCTGGGCCTCTACCCGCCCATCCGGCCCATGCACCCCGGCCGCTGGGCCCCACTAGGCCCCCACGCCGAATATCTGGTTTTCGACCGGCCCGACTGCCAGGACTGTCGCACTAAGCCAGTTGCCTGCACCTGTATCAGGGCGCTGGAGCCAGCACGGGTGCTGGCCCGCGTACAGCGCTGGAGCCAGTTACCGCCAATAGGTTTCTAAAAGCATATCTGTGCGGTTACGGGTGGGAACTGGCAACCCAAGGCAATATCTTGCGTCTCGTTCGTATCAATGCTGAAGCTGTGCGAAAAGCCAGTCCGCTCCCGGGAGCTAACTTACTGTGTTTCCCCGCTAGGGCGCAGCCTGCCAACTAAACCGAATGCCCACCTCCGACGCTGCTTTTTCAACAACTGAGCCCACCGGCTGGAAAAACTGGTGGCAATCCGGTCGGCTTTCGCAACAGTTATTGCTGCTGGCCTGCGTGGCGGGGGTGGCCGGGCTGCTGGCCTCGCGGGCCTTGGTGGCACTGGCACCGGTGGCCGGGGTAGTGGCGGCGCTGGCCAACCCGCATGTACGCCGGCAGGTGCCTCAATGGCTGCGGCTCCGGACGATTTGGGCTCCGGCCGGCCTGTATGGGTTGCTGGCGCTCAGTGGCCTTTATACCCACAACTGGCCCGAATGGCAGCACGAGCTGTTTCGGCAGTTGCCCTGGCTGGGTGTGCCGCTGCTTTTCGGGCTGGCAGTGCCGCTCACGGGCCGCCAACGGTTCGGGGTGGGTTGCCTGTTTGTGCTGGGCCTAGCGCTTATTGGGGCAGCCACCGTGGGGCAGTACCTGCGCGACCCCACTGCCGCCAACGAGGCCTTTCGCCTCGGCCAGAGCATGCCTTCTGTCACGCGCATCTTCCACATTCACTTCGGGCTGATGCTGGCGCTGGCGGCTTTTTTCGGCTTCCGGATGGCGCGGCAGCCGCAGGCGCCCCGCTGGCTGCAGGTGTTGCTGGGCCTGAGCGTGGTGGTTTGCGTGGTGGTATTGCACGTGCTGGCATACCGCTCGGGGCTGCTGGCTGCCTATACGCTGCTATTGGTAGAGGCGCTATTGGCGCTGCTGGTGCGCCGCCGGTTCTGGTTGGGGGCTACGCTGCTATTGGCGCTGGCAGCCGGTCCCTGGCTGGCCTACCATTCCCTGGCCTCGGTGCGCGAGCGGGTCAGCAACACGCTCTTCGACCTCGAACAATTTGAGCTTGAGCACGACATCAACCACTTTTCGCTTTCGCGGCGGCTGGCCGCCTGGCAAACGGCCACGGTAGTAGCCCGCCAGCACCCGCTGCTGGGCGTAGGCCCGGCCGATGCGCACGCCGCCATGATGGACCAGTACGCCTGGCGCAGCTACGGGCTGCTGCCTGCCAACCGCGTGATGGTGCACAACCAATACCTGCACCAGCTGGTGGCGGGCGGAGTAGTAGGGCTGGTGCTATGGCTGCTCGTGCTATTGGGGCCGTTGGCGCAACCCACGCTACGCCGGAATCCGTACGTGTACCGATTTGTGCTGCTATCGGCGGTGGCCATGCTTACCGATTCGCTGCTGGAGTTGCAAACGAGCTACAACCTGTTCGTTTTTCTTTATGGCTTTCTGATTGTGGCTGCTGAGCGCCGGCTCCGGCGGCCTCCCAAACCTTCGCCGGCGCAAAATGGTATAAACAGTATATTTGTCTGACCGCGGTTTTCGGCCCCGAAAACCACACTTTTTAGCGTCCATGAGCGATTCTCCCGAGCGGGTCCCGAAGCTGAGTAAAGAGGAAAAAGACCGGCGCTTCCAGGCCGAGCTGATGCCCGTGCTCGACCCCCTATACAACTTTGCCTTCCGCCTCACCCTCGACGAGGATGATGCAAATGACCTGGTGCAGGAAACTTATCTGAAAGCATATCGCTTCTTTGAGTACTTCGAACCGGGGACCAATGCCAAAGCGTGGCTGTTTCGCATCCTCAAAAATTCGTTCATCAACGATTTTCGCAAGAAAAGTAAGCAGCCTGCCAAGGTTGATTACAGCGAAATCGAAGGGTACTACAACTCTGAAGAAGTGGAGGCCGACTCTGATGCCGGTACCACCTCCTCGGACATGCGGCAGCAAGCCGTGCGCGACCTCATCGGCGACGAAGTGGCGCGCGCACTAAACTCGCTGCCCGTGGATTTCCGAACAGTTATCATACTTTGCGACCTCGAAGGGTTCACGTATGAGGAAATGGCCAAAGTGCTCGACATCCCCATCGGTACTGTGCGTTCGCGCCTGCACCGGGCTCGTAATTTCCTCAAAGAGAAGCTCGACAAGTACGCCCGCTCGATGGGTTATGGCACAAACGGTGCCTCCGCCAACGACGACGAAGACGACCAAGAATCGACCGACTAATTTCTTTCAATGCCAGGCAGTAGTTATGGAACCTACCTCTACCTCATCAACCAAACAGGCAGCCGCCGCGATTAGCGACGGCCCCGACTGTGACCGCGTGAATACTATTCTCGACCAAATTATCGTGGGGCAAGACCCCTCGGCGGCGGATGAGGAATACTTTGTCAGCCACGCCGAAGACTGTTCACCATGCTTCGATAGCTTGGAGAAACAGCAGATTTTCATCGACTTCCTTAGCCAGAAGGTAGGACGTAGGGGAGCCCCTGCCGCACTTTCCCAGCGCATTCTTGCTCAACTTCAGGGAGAAATGGCCTAATTTTACCCGATGCAGGGTAAAATCATTGCTTTCTCCGCGCCCTCCGGGGCCGGCAAAACCACCATTGTCCATCGGTTGCTGGCCCGAATGCCAGAGCTGAGCTTTTCCATCTCGGCCTGCACGCGCGATAAGCGCGGCCGAACTGAAGCCAATGGCAAGGACTACTACTTTATTTCCGTTCAGGAATTTCAGGAGAAGATCCGCCACGATGATTTTGTGGAGTGGGAAGAGGTGTACGAAGGCGCTTTCTATGGCACCCTGAAACAGGAAATCGAGCGAATCTGGGAAAACGGCCAGCATTCGGTGCTCGATGTCGATGTGAAGGGCGGCCTCAGCATCAAGGAGTTTTACCAAGACCGTGCTTTGGCGGTATTCGTTAAGCCTCCCTCGCTGGAAATCCTGGAACAGCGCCTCCGCCACCGCGCTACCGACTCGGAAGCCAGCATTTCGGCCCGCTTGTACAAAGCCAACTTCGAGCTTACGTTTGAAGACCGCTTCGACGTGGTTATCACCAACGACGACCTAGACAAGGCCGTTGATGAAGCCGAGCGATTGGTACGCGCCTTTATTACCGCCGAATCGGCCATCTTGTGAGCAGCCCCACCTCCGTTACCCCATCGGGCCGGAAAGTGGGGCTGCTTTTTGGCTCTTTCAACCCCATCCATACCGGCCACCTGATTCTGGCCAATTTCCTGGCCACGCACACCGATTTGGCTGAAGTGTGGCTCATCGTGTCGCCGCAAAGCCCGTTTAAAGCCCAAGCCGATTTGCTCGATGAGCAGGCGCGACTGACACTGGTGGCCAGCGCTATTGCCGGCAACGAACGGCTGCGCGTGCTCGATATCGAATTCCGCCTGCCCAAACCCAGCTACACCATCGACACGCTCGACCAGTTGCGGCAGCTACACCCGGGCCAGGAGTTTGTGCTGCTCATGGGGGGCGACAATCTGCCCGGCCTGCCTCGCTGGAAAGCCGCCGACCGGTTGTTGGCCGAGGTAGAAATCTACGTATATCCGCGCCCCGGATATACCCTGCCTGACCCGCTGCCGCCCACAGTGCGCGTAATACAGGCGCCGCTACTCGATATTTCGGCCACCTTCATCCGCCGCTGCCTGCGCGAGGGCTTGTCGGTGCGTTATCTGCTGCCTGAACTAGTGGAACAGCAAATTCGGGCGGAAGGATATTACGTTTAATTGGAGCTACAAGCTATAAGCCCCNNCTTATAGCTTGTAGCTCCCGCTTGTAGCTCCCGAAAAAATCAGATGGTCATAATCTCCGTTTCCTTCTTGCTCAGCACCTCGTCTACTTTGCTGATGTAGCTGTCAGTGAACTTCTGCACTTTGGCTTCGGCATCCTTGATGGCATCTTCCGAAGCACCATCCTTCTGCAGCTTGCGCAACGACTCGTTTACATCCTTGCGGATGCCCCGGATGCGCACCTTGCCGCCTTCCGACTCCGATTTTGCCTGCTTCACCAGCTCGCGGCGCCGCTCCTCGGTCATGGCCGGGATGTTGAGGCGTACACCTTCAGCATCCGACTGCGGGTTAAGGCCCAGGTCACTGTTCTTAATGGCCTTGGCAATTTCGCCAATCATGTTCTTCTCCCAGGGCTTGATAAATAGCGTACGGGCATCGGGGGCCGATACGTTGGCCACGTTGCCCAACGGAGTAGGGGTACCGTAGTAGTCCACCCGCAGCGAATCGAGCATAGCCGGCGAGGCCTTGCCAGCCCGAATGCGCGAAAATTCTACGGTCGTGTGCTCTAGGGCCTTGCCCATCGACTCTTCGGCCTCATCGAGGTAAAACTTTATTTCTTCGTCCACTTCAGAAAAATTAAGTGTTGAAAATGTAAGGTTGATAAGTTAACCGGCTGCGAAAATTACGCTGATGGGTGTCAGTGTAGCCTACGGCCGGCGCGAGGGAGTTGTTTTTTCTAGGCGTCGGCGTTGGCTCCGTGCATGCTCACGAGCGTACCCACACTGTCGCCGCGTAGCAGGCGCTGCAGGTTGCCTTCCTTATTCATGTCGAAAACGATGATGGGCAGGTTGTTTTCCTTGCACAGCGTGAAGGCCGTCATGTCCATCACGTTCAGCTTCTTGTCCATTACTTCATCAAAGCTGATGTCGGCGAAGCGTTTGGCCGTAGGGTCTTTCTCGGGGTCAGCAGTGTAGATACCGTCCACACGGGTACCCTTTAGCACCACATCCGCCTCAATCTCGATGGCCCGCAACGACGCCGCCGAGTCGGTAGTGAAATAAGGCGACCCGATGCCGGCACCGAAAATAACGACCCGACCCTTTTCGAGGTGGCGCATGGCCCGGCGGCGGATGTACGGCTCGCACACCTGCTGGATAGTGAGGCCTGAAAGCAGACGGGTGTTCACGCCCAGCTTTTCGAGGGCGCTTTGCAGGGCCATCGAGTTGATGACCGTGGCCAGCATACCCATATAGTCGCCCTGCACCCGATCAAGGCCAAAGGCTTCGGCCTGCACCCCGCGGTAGATGTTACCGCCCCCGATAACGACGGCTACCTGCGTGCCTGTCTCGGCGGCAATTTTGATTTCCTCGGCGTACTGCATGAGCCGGTTGGCATCGATGCCGTACTGTTGCTGGCCCATCAGGGCCTCGCCGCTCAGTTTCAGCAGAATTCGGTTGTACTTCAAGGCAGTGAGGAACTAGTAGAGGTAGAAGAAAAAGAGGGCAGCTATTTAGGCGAACTGAATCAGTACCTGGCCCTTGGTTACGTTGTCGCGCAGACCTACTTTGATGGCTGCTACCACACCCTCGCCGGGCGCTTTCAGGATATTTTCCATTTTCATGGCCTCTAGTACCAGCAGCGGGTCGCCCTTCTGTACCGTCTGACCTGGCTCTACGCGGACATCCACAATAAGGCCCGGCATAGGGGCTTTCAGCTCATTTACCTTGGTGCTGACAGCTGCGCTCAGGCCCATCTTATCCAGCAGTAAATCGAGGCGGTCTTTCGCCTGTAGCTCCAGCCGCTGGCCATTTAGCTTTAGCGCCACAGTTTTAGCGGCGTGGTCGATTTCCAGCAGCTCAGCAGTGTACGAACGGTTCTGGTACAGCACGTGGTAGCGGCCGCCACCAAGAGCGGTAAGGTCCCAGGCAAAGGGCTGGCCACCGAGCGTAACAGTACCGGCGGGCTGGAAGTCAACTTCCTGCGGAAGCTGGTTGGCCGCAGCCAATTGGATTTGCAGCATATGAATGGGGCGGGAGTGGGGCAGAAAAGGGCTTAAAGATAGGTCAAATCTGAAATAAATTCGGAACTTCACCAACCATTACCCTAGTGCCTTATTGCATGAAATACCTATTCCTCGGTATTCTTTTTCTGTGGCTGCCGGCGCAGTTACCAGCTGCTGCTCAGGCTGCTAAACCAAGTCGCGGCGGTGCTGCCAGCCCACATTCGCCCACCCGAAAAGGGGCCGATACGGCGCCCTACCAGGCACCTGCCGCGGCACCCCTGCCCAACTGGCTACCCGACCAGGCTCGCCCGCAGCAGCCCTCAGCTACTATTCTCCACAACCTGGTAGACACCAAGCTCGACCTGCGCCCCGACTGGAGCCGGCAATGGCTGCAGGGCACGGCTACGCTTACGCTCCGCCCACACTTCTACCCGCAATATCAGCTGGTGCTCGATGCCAAGGGCTTCGATATCAAAGGGGTAGAGTTACTCAGCGCGGGCCGCAAGGGCCGCGACCTGAAGTATACCTACGATAAGAAGAAGCTCACCATCACCCTCGACCGCACCTACCAGCGTACTGAGCAGTACCAAGTCCGCATTCAGTATGTGGCCAAGCCCAACGAGTTGCCAAGAGGCGGCGGGAGCGAGGCCATCATCGACGATAAAGGCCTGTACTTTATCAATCCGCTCGGTACCGAGAAAGGCAAGCCCCGCCAGCTCTGGACCCAAGGCGAGACGGAAGGGAGCTCCTGCTGGTTCCCGACCATCGACCGGCCCAACCAGCGCATGACCCAGGAAATCAGCCTGACGGTGGAAACCGACCAGAAAACGCTGTCCAACGGCTTGCTCGTATCGTCGCGACGCAACCCCGATGGCACCCGCACCGATACCTGGAAGCTTAGCCAGCCCCACGCGCCCTACCTGGCCATGCTGGCAGTCGGCAATTTCACTGTCGTATCAGACACGTGGCGCGGAAAGGCGGTGGATTACTACGTGGACCCCGCCTATCGAAACACGGCCAAGCAGGTGTTTGGCAATACCCCCGAAATGCTGGAGTTCTTCTCCAAGAAGCTGGGGGTTGACTATCCGTGGGATAAGTACGCCCAAGTAGCGGTGCACGATTTTGTGTCGGGCGCTATGGAAAACACCACGGCCTCTACCTTCGGCCAGCAGCTGGTGCAGTTCACACCCCGCGAGCTGGCCGATGTGCCCTACGACGGCTCAGAATCGGTTATTGCCCACGAGCTGATCCACCAGTGGTTCGGCGACTACGTCACCAACGAATCATGGGGCAACCTGCCGCTCAACGAGGCTTTTGCCGACTATGGAGAACTGCTCTGGGCCGAGCACAAGTATGGTCCCGACGCTGCCGCGCTGGTGCAGCGCAACAAGCTGCGTATCTACCTCGAAGAGGCCCAAACGAAGCGTGAGCCGCTTATCCGTACCAGCTACAACAACCACGAAGACCTGTTCGACCGCCACTCGTACGACAAGGGCGGCCGGGTGCTGCACATGCTGCGCAGCCTTGTCGGCGACGACGCTTTCTTCGCCTCCCTCACCCGCTACCTCAACCAGAACAAACTGTCGGCTGTCGAGCTGCCCAAGCTGCGCACTGCATTCGAAGAAACGACCGGTGAGGATCTGACGTGGTTTTTCGACCAGTGGTTTCTGCAGCGCGGCCACCCCGAGTTGCGCATAACCCACAGCTATGAAAGCAGTGCCGTAGTACTGCGCGTACGGCAGGTGCAGGACACCCTGTACCAGCCCGTGTTCCGCCTGCCCGTAACGGTGGCCGTCTGGAATGGCAATCAGTCTACGGAGCATCGCTTGGTTGTCACCAAGGCCGACCAAACCTTTCGCCTGCCTGCACTTCAGCGCCCGTCTCTGGTTAAGTTCGACAATGAGGGAATCCTTCTGGCCGATATAGACGAGGCGCAAACTCCCGAAGAATTACAGTTCCAACTCAGCCATGCACGCGGCTACCTGCAGAAAGTTGAGGCCATAGAAGGGCTGAAAAGCAAGTCAGGAGATTTGCTGGTTAGCTCGGCTTTCCGCAACACCCTCACCGACCCCTTCTGGGCCACCCGCGTAGCTGCACTCGAAGGCCTGCGCCGCTACCGCGGAGCCGAGGGCAGTGTAGTCCGTAAAGATCTACAGCAAGTCGCCCTGAACGAGAAGCACGGTACTGTGCGGGCCACTGCCATCAACGTCCTGTCGTCGTTTGCCAACGAGAATTTTACCAGCGTGTACGAAGCTGCCCTGGTCGACAGCTCTTACCTGGTAGCTGCCGCCGCCGTTGATGCCCTGGCTAAATCGCCTGCGCCTATTACCCGTACCCAGGTTGCCAAGTTGCAGAAAACCCGTAATCCGGCGCTACTCAAATCCCTGTCTGGCTTCTACGGTCTCAACGGTACCCTCGACGATTACGACTGGTTTTTGCAACGCAGCCAGGATGCGCAGCCCGAAGTACTCTATGTATTACTCGAAAATTTTGGTCGCCTCATGAACCGCATTCCGCCCATAGAGCGCGAAAAAGGGCTCCAGCGGCTCGAAAATCTGGCTCGCAGCCACCCGCAACTCTACGTACGCCTCGGGGCCTACAAGGGCCTGAATGAGCTAACGGGAAGTATGCCTACCCTCAAAACTACTCTTCAGGATATTCGAAATAAGGAGAAGGATAGCAACCTGAAGGCTATGTACAGCTTGGTGCAATAAATTTTTCTGCTTCGTCAGCCACACAGTAGTTTGCCTTTAGCACTAGGAAGTCAGGTGCTTAGCCCAGCCGTATTCATTCGGGTCGCTCAAAAAGTCAGCCGGTTTCAAACCTTTTTTCATGCAGGGCTTGACTTACGTCAGAAACCCGCTAATTTTGCAACTCCAATTCGAGAAAACGCGGCTTCGGCCCACGAGTTGGAATGGGCGGTTTCACGCAAACGGCGTCGAAACCATAGATTTGGGGGTGTCGCATAGTGGCAATTGCGGCTGACTGTAACTCAGCTCCTTCGGGTTCAGAGGTTCGAGTCCTCTCACCCCCACATTTTTTGAATTAAAAATTGAGAATTAAAAAGTAAGAATGGAGGATTATCCTTCAACTGATTTTTAGCTTTTGATTCTCAATTTTTAATTTCAATATCTCCGCGGGAGTAGCTCAGTTGGTAGAGCGGCAGCCTTCCAAGCTGCAGGTCGCGAGTTCGAACCTCGTCTCCCGCTCACAGCAACAGTGCGTCAGTTGATACATTAAGCCGGCTCAGGCTGGCAAAATTGTTCTCGTGTCGTACCTTTACCCCGGCTACGCGCCAGCGGGCTAAAAAAAATACCAGCCGTTTTAGCTCAGTGGTAGAGCACTTCCTTGGTAAGGAAGAGGTCATGGGTTCAAATCCCATAAATGGCTCAGAATTACGAGTACCAACGGGGCAGCGCGACTGCACCGTTTTGGAACTGTCAGCCAAGTAAAGCGACGTGCAGTCCCTGGTTAATCAGAGCTGTGTTTCGCTTTCTTCTGTATAGTTAGGTTTTAAGTCGCGTTTTCCCTTCTCACCTCAAAATTCCTCTAAATCTCTTTACAATGGCTAAAGAAAATTTTGACCGGTCCAAGCCGCACGTAAACATCGGCACCATCGGTCACGTTGACCACGGCAAAACCACCCTCACCGCTGCCATTACCCAGGTACTGGCCGGCAAAGGCCTGGCTGCTAAGCGCGACTTCTCTTCGATCGACAATGCGCCCGAAGAAAAAGAGCGTGGTATCACCATCAACACCTCGCACGTAGAGTACGCTACCGAGAACCGTCACTACGCTCACGTTGACTGCCCCGGTCACGCTGACTACGTGAAGAACATGGTTACCGGTGCTGCCCAAATGGACGGTGCTATCCTCGTGGTAGCTGCTACCGACGGCCCAATGCCCCAGACCCGTGAGCACATCCTGCTCGCTCGTCAGGTTGGTGTTCCCCAGCTGGTGGTGTTCATGAACAAAGTTGACATGGTGGACGATCCAGAGCTCCTCGAGCTGGTGGAAATGGAAATCCGTGAGCTGCTTTCGTTCTACGACTTCGACGGCGACAACATCCCCGTAATTCAGGGCTCGGCCCTGGGTGGCCTGAATGGCGATGCCAACTGGGTTCCCAAGATCGAGGAGCTGATGGACGCTGTTGACTCGTTCATTCCGATTCCTGCTCGTCTGACCGACCTGCCCTTCCTGATGCCTGTTGAGGACGTGTTCTCGATTACGGGTCGTGGAACGGTTGCTACCGGCCGTATCGAGCGTGGCATTGTAAACTCGGGTGAGCAGGTGGAGATTCTCGGCATGGGTGCTGAGAACCTGAAGTCGACTGTAACCGGTGTGGAGATGTTCCGCAAGATTCTTGACCGTGGTGAAGCTGGCGACAACGTTGGTCTGCTGCTCCGTGGTATCGAGAAGGAAGCCATCCGTCGCGGTATGGTAATCTGCAAGCCAGGTTCCGTTAAGCCTCACACCAAGTTCAAGGCTGAGGTGTACGTGCTGTCGAAAGAGGAAGGTGGCCGTCACACGCCGTTCTTCAACAACTACCGTCCCCAGTTCTATTTCCGCACCACCGACGTAACCGGCATCATCATGCTGGGCGAGGGTGTAGAAATGGTAATGCCCGGCGACAACGTAACTATCTCGGTTGAGCTGATCAACTCGGTAGCTATGGAGAAAGGCCTGCGTTTCGCTATTCGTGAGGGTGGCCGTACGGTAGGTGCCGGTCAGGTAACCGAAATCACCGAGTAGTTTTCTTTCGAAAAACTGCTGAAATAAGACAATCCGCCCCCGAAATTTTCGGGGGCGGATTTGTTTTGTCTAAAGAGTTACCTACATTTGCAGTCCCAATCCGGCTTTAGGGCTGAGAGGGACGCATCCACGGGCGTAGTTCAAGGGTAGAATAGAGGTCTCCAAAACCTTTGATGGGAGTTCGAATCTCTCCGCCCGTGCCATCAGAATGTCCGGCTGCTTCGGCAGCCGTTCTTTTATTCACTCTCACCAGCAGGTCCTGTAGCATGAGCAAGCTGACCAACTACTTCCGGGAAACATCGGATGAGATGCGTTACAAGGTAACGTGGCCTTCGCTGGAAGAGCTGCAGAAGAGTGCCGGCCTTGTGCTACTCGGCTCATTGATTTTTGCAGTAGTTGTAGGATTGATGGACGTCGCTTTTAAAGAGGTCCTGGAGATGTTTTACAACTCGTTCGTTTAATCGGTACAGAAGCGACTAAAATGGGCGAATTGAAATGGTATGTGGTTCGCTCGGTGAGCGGACAGGAGAAAAAGGCTAAAACCTACCTCGAAACTGAAATTGGCCGTCATGGCCTCTCCGAGTTGGTACCGCAGGTACTAATTCCGGTGGAGAAGGTGTTTGAGATGCGCAACGGCAAGAAGCGTGTGCGTGAGCGGAACCTGTATCCCGGTTACATCATCATCCACGCCGACCTGACCCATGGTGAAGTCGACCACATCATCACCAGCACTCCGGGCATCATTGGCTTTCTTTCCGACAAGGAGGGTAAGGCGGCCAACCAGAACACGGTGCCTGTGCCACTGCACATTTCGGAAGTGAACCGCATCCTCGGCATTGTCGATGAGTCGGAAGAACAGACCGAAACGTTGGAAACCCCCTACGTGGTGGGCGAGCTGGTGAAAATCGTGGACGGAGGCTTTGCCGGCATGTCGGGCAATGTGGCCGAGGTGTACGAGGACCGTAAGCGTCTCAACGTAATCGTGAAAATATTCGGCCGTAGCCAGCCCATGGAGCTGAGCTACACCCAAGTCGAGAAAGAAATAGAGTAGTTGTTAGTGATTCGTTTTCAGTTGTTAGTCAAAGTGTTCGGCTAACAACTGACAACGAACCATTAACAATGAAAGAAAAACGTCATCGGTTATCCGCTCCGGACCGGTGGTGCTTCCACTTCGGAGCAATTAGAAAACTGAGGATACTGCGAGTTACGTCGCGGCATCCGAAGCCTTACAAACCAAATGGCCAAGGAAATTAGAGGTTATCTGAAGCTTCAGATAAAGGGAGGCGCCGCGAACCCCGCACCGCCGGTTGGACCTGCACTTGGTAGCAAAGGCCTTAACATCATGGAGTTCTGCAAGCAGTTCAACGCTCGCACCCAGGATAAGGCCGGCCAAGTTTGTCCTGTTCTCATCACCATGTACACCGACAAGTCGTTTGACTTTGTGGTGAAGACCCCCCCGGTGCCCGTTCTGCTGAAGGACGCCGCCAAGCTCCAGAGCGGTTCGAAAGAGCCTAACCGGAACAAGGTTGGGTCGGTTACGTGGGACCAGGTTCGCACTATTGCCGAAACCAAAATGCCCGACTTGAACGCCTTCGAGGTGGAGTCGGCCATGAAACAGGTTGCCGGCACAGCGCGGAGCATGGGTATCACCGTGTCAGGTGCTTCTCCTTTCGCAGCTTAATTAAACGACGGAGAAGACATGGCAAAAATCAGCAAAAAGCGCCAGGAAGCCCTGGCCAAGCACGACCTGACCGAAATCCGGACGCTGGTAGAAGCAGCGAAGGTTGTGAAAGACATCACCTACACGAAATTCGATGCCTCCGTGGATATCGACGTTCGGTTGGGTGTTGACCCCCGCAAAGCCGACCAGATGGTGCGTGGCGTTGCTACGCTGCCCCACGGCACTGGCAAAACCGTTCGCGTTCTGGCTCTCGTAACGCCCGACAAAGAAGCCGAAGCTACTGCAGCTGGTGCTGATTTCGTTGGCCTGGACGATTACATCGCCAAGATCGAGAAGGGCTGGACTGACATCGACGTAATCATCACCATGCCGGCTGTTATGGCCAAGGTGGGCCGTCTGGGCCGCGTATTGGGCCCCCGTGGTCTGATGCCGAATCCTAAGTCGGGTACAGTTACAACCGATGTTGCCAAAGCGGTACAGGAAGTGAAGGCTGGTAAAATCGACTTCAAAGTTGACAAAACCGGTATCATCCACTGCTCGGTTGGCAAAGTATCGTTCGACGACCAGAAGCTGGCCGAAAACGCCATCGAAGTAATCCAGACGCTGCTGCGTTTGAAGCCTTCTTCGGCTAAAGGCACCTACATCAAGAGCATTACGCTCTCGAGCACGATGTCGCCCGGCGTACCGGTCGACACGTCGGTAACTTCCGCCTAACCTTAATCAACACGACGTATGATCCGGGAAGAAAAACAAGCCCTCGTCGACGAGTTGAGCGAGAAGTTTCAATCGCACAACGCGTTCTACATTGCCGATGCTTCGGGAATGTCGGTGGCGAAAATCAACGAATTCCGCCGGTTGTGCTACAACCGTGGCCTGGAGTTCAAGGTGTACAAGAACACGTTCATCCGTAAGGCGCTCGATACCCTCGAGGTAGACACGACGGAGATGGACGCGGCACTGGTAGGCCAGTCGGGCATCCTGTTCTCGAAAGAGTCGGGCAATGCGCCGGCTAAGCTGATGCAGGACTTTCACAAGGCACAGAACTACAGCAAAACGGCCGTTGTTCGCCCAGCCCTGAAAGGTGCTTATGTAGATGCTGGCATCTACATCGGCCACGACCAGCTCGGCACGCTTGCTACGCTGAAAGGTAAGACGGAACTCATCGGTGAAATCATCGGTCTGCTCCAGTCGCCCGCCAAAAATGTTATCTCGGCTCTTTCGAGCGGCGGTACCAAGCTGGCTGGCATCCTCAAAACGCTTTCCGAAAAAGAAGAGGTTGCAGGCTAACCACTGCTCATCTTTTTCAAAAGAGTAGCAAGTATGGAGTAGTGAGTAATTAGACAACAGTCTTCAATCTCAATACTAAATACCTAATACTCAATACTGATAATTTTCTTCAACAACCCCCCTTTTTAACAATCTACAGAAATGGCAGATTTGAAAGCATTCGCCGAGCAGCTCGTTAGCCTGACGGTAAAAGAAGTAAACGAACTGGCTACTATCCTGAAGGACGAGTACGGCATCGAGCCAGCAGCTGCTGCTCCGATGATGATGGCTGGCGGTGGCGCTGGTGCTGCTGATGCTCCTGAGGAGAAGACGTCGTTCGACGTAATCTTGAAGGCTGCTGGTGGCCAGAAGCTGGCTGTTGTGAAGCTGGTGAAAGACCTGACTGGCCTCGGCCTGAAGGAAGCCAAAGAGCTGGTTGACGGCGCCCCAAAGGCCGTTAAAGAAGGTGTTTCGAAAGATGAGGCCGATGGCCTGAAGAAGCAGCTGGAAGAGGCTGGTGCTGAGGTAGAGGTTAAGTAATCTCTGCGGCCCGCTCTAAGAGCCAACAAATTAGGAGAGGCCTGGCAACTAAGCCAGGTCTTTTCCTGTTTGTAGGCAACAAACTAGTCGGAAGTTCGTTTACGCGCCGCTTTGCGGCTTTTCGCGGCTACGGATGGTCCAGCGCAAATTGCTACTAGTAGTGCTTTGCGCTTTGGCGTGTCCACTGATTACCCAAATGAGTTGCCAAGCTGCTAACATTGTTTTCAGCCTGGCTTGGATTCTCCCAGTCTCCATTTCCTAACCCCACATACATTGGCTACATCGAAAGAACCGAAAGCACTTCAGGTGCCGACAGGGCTGCAAAAATTGCAGGCTGCTGACGAGCGGATCAACTTCGCCAAGATTAAAAAGGTTATTGAGTACCCGGATTTCCTCGACGTGCAGGTACGCTCGTTCAAGGATTTCTTCCAGTTGGAAACGGCTGCTGAGAACCGGACCGATGAAGGCCTTTTCAAAGTATTCGCCGAGAACTTTCCGATTTCGGACTCGCGCGAGAACTTCGTTCTGACCTTCCTCGATTACCACGTTGACCCGCCCAAATACTCGGTTGACGAGTGCATTGACCGCGGCCTGACGTACTCCGTGCCGTTGAAGGCCAAGCTCCGGCTGGTGTGCAACGATTCGGACAATGAGGATTTCGAGACGATTGAGCAGGAAGTGTTCTTGGGTAACATCCCGTACATGACCGAAAAGGGCTCGTTCGTTATCAATGGTGCCGAGCGCGTTATTGTATCGCAGCTGCACCGCTCGCCGGGCGTATTCTTTGCTCAGAGCAAGCACACCAACGGTACCAAGCTGTATTCGGCCCGCATTATCCCGTTCAAGGGCTCGTGGATTGAATTTGCGACGGACGTGAACAACGTGATGTACGCCTACATCGACCGGAAGAAGAAATTCCCGGTTACCACGCTGCTGCGTGCTATCGGCTACGGCACCGACAAAGACATCCTAGACCTGTTCGGGCTGTCGGAGGAGGTGAAGGCTGACAAGAAAAATCTCAAGAAAGCGGTTGGCCGCAAGCTGGCCGCCCGGGTGCTGCGCACTTGGACGGAGGACTTCGTGGACGAGGACACTGGCGAAGTAGTTTCCATCGACCGCAACGAGGTACTGATGGAGCGCGATTCTGAAATTTCGGAGGAGGACATCGACATCATCCTGAATGCCGGGGCGAAGTCGGTGATTCTGCACCGCGAGAACGTGAACATTGCGGACTACGCCATCATCTACAACACCCTCCAGAAGGATAACTCCAACTCGGAGAAGGAGGCCGTGGAGCAAATCTACCGTCAGCTGCGGAACACTGAAGCGCCCGATGAGGAGACTGCCCGCGACATCATTCAAAAGCTGTTTTTCTCGGATAAGCGCTACGACCTCGGTGACGTAGGCCGCTACCGCATCAATAAAAAGCTGGGCATCGAGACCAACTGGGAGGCCCGCGTGCTGACCAACGAGGACATCGTGCTCATCGTGAAGTACCTCATTGGTCTGATCAACTCGAAGGCTATTGTCGATGACATTGACCACTTGAGCAACCGCCGGGTGCGTACGGTAGGCGAGCAGCTCTATGCCCAGTTCGGTGTAGGTCTGGCCCGCATGGCCCGTACCATCAAGGAGCGCATGAACGTGCGCGACAACGAGGACTTCAAGCCGGTTGACCTGATTAACGCCCGCACCCTGTCGAGCGTTATCAACTCGTTCTTCGGTACGAACCAGCTCTCCCAGTTCATGGACCAGACCAACCCGCTGGCCGAGGTGACGCACAAGCGTCGCGTATCGGCACTCGGGCCAGGAGGTCTGTCGCGGGAGCGTGCCGGTTTCGAAGTACGTGACGTTCATTACACCCACTACGGCCGCCTCTGCACCATCGAAACGCCGGAGGGACCAAACATTGGTCTGATTTCGTCGCTGTGCGTGCATGCCCGGGTGAACTCGATGGGCTTCATCGAAACGCCATACCGCACGGCCGCCAACGGCCAGGTGGACATGACGGAGAACGTGAAGTACCTGACCGCGGAGGAAGAAGACACCCACCACATCGCCCAGGCCAACGCCCTGATTGACGATGATGGTAAATTCATTAACGACCTCGTAAAAGGCCGTTTCGAAGGTGACTTCCCCGTGGTTGGTCCCGACGAGTACAGCTACATGGACGTAGCCCCGAACCAGATTGTATCGGTGGCTGCTTCGCTGATTCCGTTCCTGGAGCACGATGACGCCAACCGGGCACTGATGGGCTCGAACATGCAGCGTCAGGCGGTTCCGCTGCTGAAAGCCGAAGCCCCCATCGTGGGTACCGGCCTCGAAGGCCGCGTAGCTACCGACTCGCGTACGCTGGTCGTTTCCGAAGGTGTTGGTGTAGTAGATTACGTCGATGCTAACCGCATCGTAGTAAAGTACGACCTGACGCCGGATGAAGTCCTCGTAAGCTTCGACGCTGAGCGGATTTCCTACGACCTCATCAAGTTCCGTCGTACCAACCAGGACACCTGCATCAACCTGACGCCTCTCGTGAAGAAGGGTGAGCGGGTGACCAAGGGCCAGGTACTGTGCGAGGGCTACGGTACCAACAAGGGCGAACTCGCCTTGGGCCGCAACATGCAGGTGGCGTTCATGCCGTGGCAGGGCTACAACTTCGAGGATGCCATCGTCATCTCGGAGAAGGTAGTACGCGACGACATCTTCACCTCGATTCACATTGAGGAGTTTGAGTTGGAAGTGCGCGAAACCAAGCGCGGCGAGGAAGAACTGACTTCGGAAATCCCGAATGTGAGCGAAGAAGCTGTGCGCAACCTCGACGACAACGGCGTAATCCGTTTGGGTGCTGAGGTGAAGGAAGGCGACATCCTGATCGGTAAGATTACGCCCAAGGGCGAAACTGACCCGACTCCGGAGGAGAAGCTGCTCCGCGCCATTTTCGGCGACAAGGCCGGCGACGTGAAGGATGCTTCCTTGAAAGCGCCACCGTCGTTGCAGGGTGTGGTTATCGGCACCAAGCTGTTCTCGCGTCCTAAGAAAGACAAAAACCTGCGGGCCAAGTCGAAGAAGGAAGTAGAAGAGTTGAAGGATGCCTACAGCCGCGAGTTGCGGGGCATCCGCGCCATCATGGTAGAGAAGATGACCGCTCTGCTTGAAGGCAAGACGTCGCAGGGTATCAAGCACAAGTTCGGTGAGGAAATCATGTCGAAAGGCGTGAAATTCGGCAAGAAGAACGTGGCTGAGAACCTGTTCCCTGACAAGAACCCGTACCGCGACGAGAGCAACTACGCTGTTCCCGAAGAGGCCAATCTGTTCAAGGACCTCGTGCTGGACGGCTGGACAGCCGATGCCCGCGTGAATGCCATGGTAGGCGAGCTGGTGAAAAACTACGCCAAGCGTCGCAACGTGGTAACGGCTCGCTTCAAGCGGGAGCGGTTCACGCTGGAAGTAGGTGATGAGTTGCCTGCCGGCATCGTGCAGCTGGCCAAAGTGTACATCGCCAAGAAGCGCAAGCTGAAGGTGGGTGACAAGATGGCCGGTCGTCACGGTAACAAGGGTGTAGTAGCCCGCATCGTGCGCGACGAAGACATGCCCTTCCTGCCCGACGGCACCCCGATGGACATCGTGCTCAACCCGCTTGGTGTACCTAGCCGGATGAACATTGGTCAGATCTACGAAACCGTACTCGGCTGGGCCGGTCTGAAAATGGACCGTACCTACGCTACCCCGATTTTCGACGGTGCGACCGAGGACGAAGTAGCCAAGGAGCTGACCGAAGCCGGATTGCCCGATTGGGGACGTGCTTACTTGCACGATGGCCTGACGGGTCAGCGCTTCGACCAGCCGGTAACGGTGGGCGTTATCTACATGCTGAAGCTGGGTCACCTGGTGGACGACAAGATGCACGCCCGTTCCATCGGCCCGTACTCGCTCATTACTCAGCAGCCGCTGGGTGGTAAGGCCCAGTTCGGTGGTCAGCGTTTCGGCGAGATGGAGGTATGGGCTTTGGAGGCCTTTGGCGCTTCCAATGTGCTCCAGGAAATCCTGACCGTGAAGTCGGATGACGTGGTAGGCCGGGCCAAGGCGTACGAAGCCATTGTAAAAGGCGACGTGCTGCCCAAGCCCAACATTCCCGAGTCGTTCAACGTGCTCATCCATGAGCTACGTGGTCTGGCCCTGGAAATTACGCTTGACTAAGGTTTGAAGTTCTATTGTCTGCCTCTGGCTACACTAATAGCCAGAGGTAGAATAGTATAATAATATAATGGGAAAGATATTTCATGTAATATTTTCTGCTTTGTTACTCTTTGTGGTTTTCGCTTGCGATGCACAAAGCGTAGCTGCGCTAGATGCAAAGTATGGGTTTAGGCAATATAAATTTGGCCTCAGTTCATCTATGATAGCTGGACTGGTTAAGCTAAAGAAAGATCCGTATGATAATAAATATATAGTTAAATATCAGAAGAAAGATGAAGATTTAATGGTTGGTCCTTATAAACTTAAAAATATAACTTATGAGTTTTATAAAGATAAACTTATGCATATACAGTTAGAAGCTGATATGGTTAATTCAAATGGTATACTTGAATTACTTCAGAGGCTTTATGGCCATCCAACACAAGTATTGGATGGCACGAAGACTAAAAGTGATACAAACGGTCGTGAATGGTTTGGCAAAAAGGTCGAACTATCGGTTGTTGAATGGCCAGGAGGTGATCTTTCGTTAATTAGCTACGCTTGTAAAGGAATATATGATGAAATGTTTAGGGACGATAAAAACGAACAGATGTTGTTACAGCGTAGAAAAAATACTCAAAATCAACAGGCACTAAAAGATTTGTAATAATCAATTAGTCGTCAAATTAAAAAAAAACATTTTCTTTTAGAATTTAAGCATACAACATGGGCCACTGGAAAGACATTGCGATGGAGTTGAATGATGATAAGAAAGACAGCAGTCTCGCTTCTATTCTTGGAATCACCAGCGACGAATTGAGTCAGTTGGTTTATGAAATCGAATCCGACACTGGTAACGATGACATGGTCTATGGATACCGTGTAGAATTTTCTGATTCTTCGCCTAAAAACATCCTTAGTAAGATCAAACGTTTAGAAGACGGCTGCCGTGTGAACCTTGATTTGTGGGAGCTTGAAGGTGGAAATGAGGAATAGATAATATTTTAAAGAAGTAAAGCCTCACCACGAGACAGCTGTTCCGAGATAGGTCAGAATAGTAATAGGTGAGAGGAGTTTCTTCTTGAAGGTAAATACCCAGATCTAGCAAAATCTACTGCGCGGCGTACCTATCCGACCCGCAGAGCACTTTTCGCAGAGTCGAACTGTTACGCTCTTTCTAACCCGTCTTAAGACTGGTAGAAATAACGAACAGAAAACAAGCCACCAGCTAATAACAGCTTCCCTACATGGCATTTGCAAAAAACAAGAAACTGGTTCAGGACTTCTCAAAAGTGACCATTTCGCTGGCCTCGCCCGAATCCATTCTGGAACGGTCGAACGGCGAAGTCATCAAGCCTGAGACTATCAACTACCGGACGTACAAGCCCGAGATGGGCGGCTTGTTCTGCGAGCGGATTTTCGGTCCGGTGAAGGACTGGGAGTGCCACTGCGGCAAATACAAGCGCATCCGTTACAAGGGCATCATCTGCGACCGTTGCGGCGTGGAGGTGACCGAGAAGAAAGTTCGCCGGGAGCGGATGGGCCACATCGAACTGGTGGTGCCCGTGGCGCACATCTGGTACTTCAAGTCGCTGCCCAATAAAATCGGCTACCTGCTGGGCCTGCCCACCAAGAAGCTCGACCAGATTATCTACTACGAGCGCTACGCCGTGGTGCAGCCGGGTACGCTGGCTGAGGAAGGCGTGCAGCAGCTCGACTTCCTGACCGAAGACGAGTACCTCGACATCATCGACAAGCTCCCCCGCGAGAACCAGATGCTGCCGAACGATGACCCCAACAAGTTCATCGCCCGCATGGGTGCCGAGGCGTTGCAAATGCTGCTCGAGCGCATCAACCTTGATGAGCTGAGCTACTCGCTGCGTGACTCTGCCGCCACCGAAACCCCGCAGCAGCGGAAGGCGGAAGCCCTCAAGCGTCTGCGCGTGGTGGAAGCTTTCCGTGACGCCGCTACCCGCGTGGAAAACAAGCCCGAGTGGATGGTTATCCGCATGGTGCCCGTTATTCCGCCGGAACTGCGCCCGCTCGTTCCGCTCGACGGTGGCCGTTTCGCTACCTCCGACCTGAACGACCTGTACCGTCGCGTTATCATCCGCAACAACCGCCTTAAGCGCCTGATCGAAATCAAGGCGCCGGAGGTGATTTTGCGGAACGAGAAGCGCATGCTGCAGGAAGCCGTGGATTCGCTCTTCGACAACTCGCGCAAGGTGAATGCCGTGCGCGCCGAAGGCAACCGCGCCCTGAAGTCGCTGTCCGATATGCTGAAAGGCAAGCAGGGCCGCTTCCGTCAGAACCTGCTCGGTAAGCGTGTCGACTATTCCGGCCGTTCGGTTATCGTGGTAGGCCCCGAGCTGAAGCTGCACGAGTGCGGTTTGCCCAAAAACATGGCAGCCGAGCTGTTCAAGCCGTTCATCATCCGCAAGCTCATCGAGCGTGGTATCGTGAAAACGGTGAAGTCGGCCAAGAAAATCGTGGACCGCAAGGACGCTGTTGTTTGGGACATTCTGGAGAACGTGCTGAAAGGCCACCCAGTATTGCTTAACCGGGCTCCAACGCTTCACCGTCTGGGTATCCAGGCGTTCCAGCCACGCCTCATCGAGGGCAAGGCTATCCAGCTGCACCCCCTCGTTTGTACGGCCTTCAATGCTGACTTTGACGGTGACCAGATGGCTGTGCACGTGCCCCTCGGCCCGGCCGCCATCTTGGAAGCCTCCATGCTCATGCTGGCCTCGCACAACATCCTGAACCCGGCCAACGGCGCGCCCATCGCGGTACCGTCGCAGGACATGGTTCTGGGTCTGTACTACGTAACCAAAGGCAAGCGCAGCACCGAAGAGGAGAGCATTCAGGGCGAAGGCCGCGTGTTCTACTCCGATGAGGAAGTAGTAATTGCCATCAATGAAGGCCAGCTCTCGAAGCATGCCTACATAAAGGTGCGCACTCCGATTCGCGATGAGGACGATAACCTCGTGACGAAAATCATCGAAACTGTTGCCGGCCGCGTGCTCTTCAACCAGCTCGTGCCCGCCGAAGTAGGTTTCGTAGATGAGTTGCTGACCAAGAAGAAGCTTCAGCAGATCATCTCGATGGTCTTCAAGCGCACGGGCATGGCCCGCACCGCGCAGTTCCTCGACGACATCAAGACGCTGGGCTTCCAGTCGGCTTACAAAGGTGGTCTGTCGATGGGTCTGGGCGACATCCAGATTCCAAAGGAGAAGGATGAGCTGGTGAAGCAGGCGCAGGCCGACGTTGCCGCGGTAACCCAGAACTATCAGATGGGTCTGATTACCGATAACGAGCGTTACAACCAGGTTATCGACATCTGGACGCGCATCAACAACCAAATCACTGAAACCCTCATGGGTCGCCTCGAAAAGGAGAACCAGGGCTTCAACTCGATTTACATGATGATGCACTCCGGTGCCCGTGGTTCGCGCGAGCAGATTCGTCAGCTCGGCGGTATGCGGGGTCTGATGGCTAAGCCGCAGAAGTCGCTGCAGGGTTCGGTAGGTGAGATTATTGAGAACCCGATTCTGTCTAACTTCAAAGAAGGCTTGGACGTAATCGAGTACTTCATCTCGACCCACGGTGCCCGGAAAGGTCTGGCTGACACGGCTCTGAAAACGGCTGACGCTGGCTACCTGACCCGTCGTTTGGTAGACGTATCGCAGGACGTTATCGTGAACGAGCCCGATTGCGGCACGTTGCGCGGTATCGAAACCTTCGCCCTCAAGGATAATGAGGACATCGTGGAGCCCCTGGCCGAGCGTATCCTGGGCCGCGTAGCCGTGCATGATATCATCGACCCGCTCACGGACGAGGTTATCCTGACGGCTGGCGACGAAATCACCGAGGAGATTACCCGCCGCGTTGATGCAACTAGCATCGAGTCGGTGGAGATTCGCTCGGTACTGACCTGCGAGAGCAAGCGTGGTATCTGCGCCAAGTGCTACGGCCGTAACCTCTCATCTGGCCGCATGGTCCAGCGTGGTGAGGCAGTAGGTGTAATTGCCGCTCAGTCGATTGGAGAGCCAGGCACCCAGCTCACGCTGCGTACCTTCCACGTAGGTGGTACGGCCTCCAACATTGCGGTAGAGGCCAGCATCCGTGCCAAGTTCGCCGGCGTGGTGGAGTTCGAAGACATCCGGACCGTGGAGACAGCCAGCGCCGATGGCGAAGCTGTGAACGTGGTAATGGGTCGCTCGGGCGAAGTCCGTATCGTGGACAAGGAAACGCGTAAAGTGTTCATCTCGAACCACGTGCCTTATGGCTCATTCCTGCTCGTAAAAGAGGGTCAGGAGGTTGAGAAGGGCCAGGAGCTCAACAACTGGGACCCTTACAACGCCGTTATTCTGGCTGAGTTCGATGGTACCATTGTATACGACGCCATCACGGACGGGGTAACCTACCGCGAGGAGTCGGATGAGCAGACGGGTCACCGCGAGAAAGTAATTATCGAGTCCAAGTCGGCCAAAGACCAGAACCCCGCCATCATCGTGCGCCCCGGCAAAAAGGGCGACGAGGAGGGGCAGAAGGGCTATAGCATTCCGGTAGGTTCCCACCTGAACGTGGAGAACGGCCAGAAAATCAAGGCCGGCCAGATTCTGGCTAAGATTCCGCGTGCCGTGGGCAAAACCCGCGACATTACGGGTGGTCTGCCTCGCGTAACCGAGCTGTTCGAGGCACGCAACCCGTCGAACCCGGCCGTAGTGGCCGAAATCGACGGCGTGGTAACCTACGGTACGGTGAAGCGTGGTAACCGTGAAATCTTCGTCGAGTCGAAGGACGGCGTCAAGAAGAAATACATGGTGCCGCTGTCGAAGCACATTCTGGTGCAGGACAACGACTTCATCCGGGCCGGTGCACCGCTGTCGGATGGTGCCATCACGCCTTCCGATATCCTGAGCATTCAGGGCCCCGGTGCCGTGCAGGAGTACCTCGTGAACGAGATTCAGGAAGTATACCGCTTGCAGGGCGTGAAAATCAACGATAAGCACATCGAGGTGGTCGTCCGCCAGATGATGCAGAAGGTAGTTATCCTTGACGCCGGTGACACGTCGTTCCTCGAACATCAGGTAATCGACAAGATTATCTTCATGGAGGAGAACGACACCATCATCGACATGAAGGTGGTCACCAACGCCGGTGATTCCAGCAACTTCAAGCCCGGTCAGATTGTGACGGCTCGTCGCCTGCGCGACGAGAACAGCAGCCTGCGCCGCCGCGACCTGCAGCTGGTGGAAGTGCGCGACGCCCAACCTTCGGTTTCGCGTCCGACCCTCCAGGGTATCACCCAGGCCTCGTTGGGCACTCAGTCGTTCATCTCGGCCGCTTCCTTCCAGGAGACGACCAAGGTGCTGTCGGAAGCCGCCATCCGTGGCAAGGCCGACGAACTGCTGGGCCTGAAGGAGAACGTGATTGTAGGTCACCTCATCCCGGCCGGTACCGGTCTGCGCGAGTACACCCGCCAGATCGTTGGCTCGAAGGAAGAGATGGAAGCCGCCCAAGCCGCCAAAGCTGAAGAGGCTGCCGCGCCTGCCAAGCGTCCCTCGCGCGCCAAGCGCGAAGTGTCGGCAGAGTAATCTGCAGAAGTGAGTAAATGAGAGAAGCCGACTAGAGAAATCTAGTCGGCTTTTTCTTTTCTAACTTTGAATGAAGACGTAGCTCGTCAATAGAAGCATTGCTATGCGAAAAAGCCGTTTATGGATGATAATCCTTTTGTCATCAAGGATACTGAGTGACGGCTTCTCAACCATAGAGAGATTTAAAAACTCTGAAATCTATAGGAGAACTGAACGTATTGTAAGACAAGTATTACTGCTTTTACGTCTACTTCCTGGAATATGGGCTTCGCTACTAGTCTTGGATTTCCTGTCAGGTGTCAAGCTCTTTCAAGGGGCTCATCCAAATAGTTTGTGGGATGAGTTGCTTACAATGCTGATGCTTCCGACAGTAGTTCTATACATGGGACCAATAGGTGTTTTGATTTTACTTGGGCTTATTGTCGCCGCTTATCTAATTAGTTATGAAGCTTTAAAAGAAATCATAAAACAACGGTCGTAATACCGCTTAGTAACAAAATCAACAGTTCGAAACCATGAACCAACCCACCGAGCCCCAGAACACCGACGCGGTCCAGCCCCAGGACCCGAACGCCATCAACATCGAGCTGTCGGAAGAAATGGCCGAAGGCGAATACGCCAACCTAGCCATGATTGCGCACAGCAGCAGCGAATTCGTGATTGACTTTATCCGGCTGATGCCGGGGGTGCCCAAGGCCAAAGTGAAGTCGCGCATCATCCTCACACCCGAGCACGCCAAGCGGTTGCAGGCGGCGCTGGCTGAGAATATTGAGCGGTTCGAGCAGGCCAACGGCTCCATCAAAGCCCAGCAGGAAACGCCCGCTTACCCGATGGGCTTCGGCGGCGCAATAGGGGAGGCGTAGGCCCCAGATTGAATCGAAAGCAATGGCAGCAGCTTCTACTGTAGCGGTGGAAGCTGCTGTTATGTTTGGTGATAGGGCACAGTATAGAAAGGGCGTCATGCTGAGCATGTGGCGCATCAAGCCAGTGTCGGAGCGGAGTCGAAGCGTCTCTACCGCTTCGTTGCCAAGCCAACCCAACCCTTGCGTCAGCACGCGAGATGCTTCCTTCGTCAGCACGCGAGATGCTTCCTTCGTCAGCACGCGAGATGCTTCCTTCGTCAGCACGCGAGATGCTTCCTTCGTCAGCACGCGAGATGCTTCCTTCGTCAGCACGCGAGATGCTTCCTTCGTCAGCACGCGAGATGCTTCCTTCGTCAGCATGACAATAGTGTGGCAGTGGAGATTCTTCCTTCGTCAGCATGACACCGTTTTGGATAGGCTCGTTTCGGCTTCCTAAAACAAACTATCTCAACTCGTTTGCTATTGCCGCGCAACTTTTCTACCTTTGCAAGCCTAATTTTTGGGAGAGAACCCTCCCTGGACAAACCATTTCCGTAAATGCCTACTATCAACCAGTTAGTACGAAAAGGCCGCGAGAAACTGACGACCAAGTCGAAGTCGCCGGCCCTCGATTCGTGCCCGCAGCGCCGCGGCGTTTGCACCCGCGTGTACACCACCACGCCCAAGAAGCCGAACTCGGCTATGCGTAAGGTTGCCCGCGTGCGCCTCACCAACGGCAAAGAAGTTAACGCTTACATCCCTGGCGAAGGCCACAACCTGCAGGAGCACAGCATCGTGCTGATCCGCGGTGGACGGGTGAAAGACCTTCCCGGCGTGCGTTACCACATCATTCGCGGTGCCCTCGATACCGCCGGTGTAAACGGCCGTACCCAGCGTCGTTCGAAGTACGGTGCCAAGCGCCCCAAGCCCGGTCAGGCAGCCGCGGCCGGCAAAGGTGCTCCCGCTAAGAAGAAAAAGTAATTGAAGCCGGGTGAGGTAGTGCGAAGTGCTGGATAGCACATGGTTCTTATCCCACTTTCCCGCTACAGCAACCCATTTCTACTCTCATGAGAAAGTCAAAACCAAAGAAGCGCATCCTCCTGCCCGATCCTAAGTACAAGGAGACGCTGGTAACCCGGTTCGTCAACTACATGATGTATGACGGCAAGAAAAACCTGGCCTACACCATCTTCTACGACGCCTGCGAGCTGGTTGAAGCCCGGACCAAGGAAAGCGGCGTGGAGATGTGGCGCAAAGCCCTCAACAACGTAATGCCGACCGTGGAGGTGAAGAGCCGCCGCGTAGGTGGTGCCACGTTCCAGGTTCCCATCGAAGTTCGCCCCGACCGCCGTATTGCGGTAGGTTCGAAGTGGCTGATTCAGTACGCTCGTCGTCGTGGTGAGAAAACCATGAAGGACAAGCTGGCTGGCGAAATCATTGCTGCTGCGAAAGGTGAAGGTGCTGCCGTAAAGAAGAAGGACGACACCCACCGGATGGCTGAAGCCAACAAGGCCTTCTCGCACTTCCGTTTCTAAGCCGATGAATGAGCGAATGTGGGCTTGAGGACTGATTCAGCAACTGAACTATTCCCTCGCCGCACACATTCCCTGATTCACTCATTCACTTATCGACCCAATGGCTGTAAATAAAGATCTGCAATACCTCCGGAATATCGGGATTATGGCGCACATCGATGCTGGTAAAACCACCACGTCGGAGCGCATTCTCTACTATACCGGCAAAACCCACAAAATCGGGGAGGTTCACGACGGTGGCGCCACGATGGACTGGATGGAGCAGGAGCAGGAGCGGGGTATCACCATTACCTCGGCCGCTACTACTACGTTCTGGAACTACCCAACCGACTCCAACGGTGACTCGGTTGAAGATACCAAACAGTACAAAATCAACCTGATTGATACTCCCGGCCACGTAGACTTCACCGTAGAGGTGGAACGCTCGTTGCGCGTGCTCGACGGTGCTGTGGCACTGTTCTGCGCCGTATCGGGTGTAGAGCCACAGTCGGAAACGGTTTGGCGTCAGGCTGACAAGTACAAGGTGCCCCGCATCTGCTTCGTCAACAAGATGGACCGCGCCGGTGCTGACTTCTTCAAGGCCGTAAACGAAATCAAGGAGAAGCTGGGTGCTAACCCCGTGCCGCTGCAGATTCCGATTGGCGCTGAAGAGACCTTCAAAGGTGTAGTTGACCTGCTCACTGGCAAAGCCATTGTGTGGGATGACGCTACCCAGGGCAAATCGTTCAGCGAAATCCCCGTTCCCGAGGACCTCGTTGAGACGGTTGCCGAGTGGCGCCAGAAGCTCGTGGAAAGCGTTGCCGAGTATGACGATGCTTTGCTGGAGAAATTCTTCGATGACCCGGACTCCATCACCCGTGAGGAAATGATGGTCGTTATCCGCCAAGCGGTTATCGACATGAAGTTCTCGCCCGTTATGTGTGGCTCAGCCTTCAAGAACAAAGGTGTACAGACGATGCTGGATGGCGTAATGGCCTATCTGCCCTCGCCCCTCGATATGCCCCCCATCATCGGTAAAAACCCCGAGACGGAGGAGGAAATCGAGCGTCACCCCGACAACTCGGAGCCTTTCACGGCCCTGGCCTTCAAGATTGCTACCGACCCCTTCGTGGGCCGTCTGTGCTTCTTCCGCTGCTACAGCGGTGTGCTCGATGCTGGTTCGTATGTGCACAACAACCGCACGAACAAGAAGGAGCGTATCTCGCGCCTCATGCAGATGCACTCCAACAAGCAAAACCCAATCGAGCGCATCCAGGCTGGCGATATTGCTGCCGGCGTAGGCTTCAAAGACATCAAGACCGGCGATACGCTGAGCGACGAAAAGCACCCAATTGTGCTCGAATCGATGTCGTTCCCTGAGCCGGTTATTGGTTACGCCATCGAGCCCAAGACGCAAGCCGACGTGGACAAGATGGGCATGGCCATTGCCAAGCTCGTGGAAGAAGACCCCACCCTCGTGGTACAGACCGACCCCGAGACGGGCCAGACGGTACTTAAGGGCATGGGTGAGTTGCACCTTGAAATCATCATTGACCGTTTGCGTCGCGAGTTCAAAGTGGAAATCAACCAGGGTGCTCCTCAGGTAGCTTACAAAGAGGTACTCACCAAAACGGTGGAACACCGTGAGACCTACAAGAAGCAGACCGGTGGCCGCGGTAAATTCGGCGACATCGTGTTTGAGCTGGGTCCGAAGCTCACCGAGCCGGAGAAGCCAGGACTGGAGTTTGTCAACGATATCACGGGTGGTGTAATCCCCCGCGAATTCATTGCCCCAATCCAGAAAGGCTTCGACGAGGCTATGAAGAATGGTCCGCTGGCTGGCTTCCCCATTGAGGGCATGCGCGTGCGTCTGTTCTTCGGTTCCTTTCACGATGTTGACTCGGACGCCCTGTCGTTCGAACTTGCCGCCCGTGGTGGTTTCCGTGAGGCTGGTCGCCAGGCTGGTCCGAAATTGCTCGAGCCAATTATGGCTGTTGAAGTTGTTTCGCCGGATGAGTACACTGGCTCGGTAACGGGCGACCTGAACCGTCGCCGTGGCCTGATGAAGGGCATGGACACCAAAGCGGGTGCCAACGTTATCAAGGCTGACGTTCCGTTGTCGGAACTGTTTGGCTACGTAACCTCGCTGCGGACGATTACGTCGGGTCGGGCTTCGGCTTCGCTCACGTTCTCGCACTACGACCAGGTACCAAACAACCTCGCCGAAGCCATCATCGCCAAGCAGAAGGGCAACGCTATCCGCTAACCCGCTTTTCACTAATCGACATGAATCAGAAAATTCGCATCAAGCTCAAATCCTACGACCACAACTTGGTGGACAAATCGTCGGAGAAGATTGTGACGGCGGTGAAGGCTACGGGCGCTATCGTTAGCGGTCCAATTCCCCTGCCCACTAAAAAGGAAAAATTCACCGTGCTCCGTTCGCCCCACGTGAACAAGAAGAGCCGGGAGCAATTCCAGCTCTGCACCTACAAGCGCCTCGTGGATATCTACTCGACTTCGTCGAAGACCGTAGATGCCCTGATGAAGCTGGAGTTGCCTAGCGGTGTTGACGTTGAAATCAAAGTCTGAGGACCGGTTTCCGTTAGCTGATTGACCTGAACTCCCCATCGTCTCTTCGGAGCCGATGGGGAGTTTTTGGTTGAACGGGTAATTAGCTGCAAACCGGCATTAGGGCAGGAGGGAAGGAACTATCCTATAACTATATCTATTGGATATCTTCTGTTCGGAGGCCAAACGATTCAGGACGGGAATGGCAGGCTAACTATCTAATTCTGAAAATATTTCGGAGCCACCTTAGATATTGCGGCAACAATTTCCTAGCTTTGCACTCCATTTGCGAAAATGCCACGCGGGCGTTTTCGAGTGTGTCTTTTTTTAAAACCCCAATTGAATGCCTGGCATCATCGGTAAAAAAATCGGTATGACAAGCCTCTTCACTCCGGACGGGAAGAACATTCCCTGCACGCTCATCGAGGCGGGTCCGTGCGTAGTGACGCAGGTTAAGACCATCGAAACGGACGGCTACCTAGCCATCCAGCTCGGTTACGGCGAGAAGAAAGCGAAGAATACGACTAAGCCTCTGGCTGGTCATTTCGCTAAAGCCGGAACCACTCCTAAGAAAAAACTCGTTGAGTTCCGCACCGACGACGCTGCCAACTTTGCTGCTGGCAGCGAAATCAACACCTCGCTCTTCGAAGAAGGCGAATTCGTTGACGTTGTTGGTACGTCGAAGGGTAAAGGTTTCCAGGGCGTTGTAAAGCGCTACAACTTTGCCGGTGTAGGTGGCCAGACGCACGGCCAGCACAACCGGGCTCGTCACCCTGGTTCTATCGGTGCCTGTTCGTGGCCTTCGCGCGTATTCAAAGGAATGCGCATGGGTGGCCGCATGGGCAACGACCGGGTGAAAGTGCAGAACCTGAAGGTTATGCGCATTGTAGCCGACAAAAACCTCATCGTGGTGAGCGGCTCGATTCCCGGTGCCAAGAACTCTTTCGTGGTCCTGGAAAAATAACCTAGCAAGATGGAACTGTCAGTAATCAACATCAAAGGCGAAGACACCGGCCGTAAGGTCACCCTGTCTGACGCCATCTTCGGACTCGAGCCGAATGAGCACGTGATGTACCTCGACGTAAAGCAGTACTTGGCCAACCAGCGCCAGGGAACGCACAAGTCGAAGCAGCGCAACGAAGTACACGGTACTACCAAGAAGCTGAAGAAGCAGAAAGGCACCGGTGGTGCTCGTGCCGGCTCCATGAAGTCGGGCGTATTCGTAGGTGGTGGCCGTATGTTCGGTCCTCAGCCCCGCGACTACGGCTTCAAGCTCAACAAGAAAACCAAGCGTCTGGCCCGTCTGTCGGCTCTTTCGACTTTGGCTCAGGACGGCAAGGTATCGGTAGTGGAGAACATCACCATGTCGGCCGTAAAGACCAAAGACTTCGTCGCCATCATGGCTGGTCTGAAGCTGAACAACGGCAAGAAGACCCTGCTCGTAACGGGTGCGGTTGAAAAGAACGTAGTCCTGTCGGCCCGCAACATTCAGCGCGTGAGCGTAGCTACTCCGGTAGCCCTCAACACCCACGACCTGCTGAACACCGATACGCTTTTGCTGTCGGAGGATGCGCTGACGGCATTGGAACAACTCTATACCACTGCTGAGTAATGAGCATTCTGAAAAAACCCATCGTAACAGAAAAGGCTACCAGCCTCAATGACAAAGGACAGTATTCCTTCGACGTAGCCATCGATGCCAACAAGGTGCAGATTAAGAAGGAGATTGAGCAGCTGTACGGCGTAACAATCACCAGCATCAGCACGATGCGCACCATTGGCAAGGTGAAGTCCAAGTTCACCAAAGGCGGCTCCATCTCGGGCCGTCGGCCCCACGGCAAGAAGGCCGTGGTAACCGTGAAAGAAGGCGACATCATCGACTTCTACAGCGGCCTGTAAGCCAGTTTATCTCCCGCCAAAAGTTTAAGCAAGAGTAATGGCACTCAAAAAACTAAGACCAACATCACCGGGTCAGCGCTTCCGCATCGCCCCGGCCTTCGACGAGCTAACTGCGTCGACGCCGGAGAAGTCGCTGTTGGCACCCCTCAAAAACTCCGGTGGCCGTAACAATTCGGGTAAAATGTCGAACCGCTATATGGGCGGCGGACACAAAGCCCGTTACCGTATCGTCGACTTCAAGCGTGACAAGGCCTCCGTGCCTGCCACGGTGAAGACGATTGAATACGATCCCAACCGCACCGCCCGTATTGCCCTGTTGCAGTACGCCGATGGTGAGAAGCGTTACATCATTGCTCCGGCCGGTCTGGCTGTGGGTACGGTAATCGTTTCGGGTACGGGAGTGGCCCCTGAGGTAGGCAATGCCCTGCCCCTGCGCGAGATTCCCCTCGGTACCATCGTGCATGCCATTGAGCTGCAGCCGGGTGCTGGTGCTGCTATGGCTCGTTCGGCCGGCACCTACGCCCAGCTCGTAGCCCGCGAAGACCGTTACGCTACCCTGAAGCTACCTTCCGGTGAGATGCGTATGGTTCTCGTAACCTGCATGGCTACGGTTGGTACAGTTTCCAACGGCGACCATATGAATGTTCGTCTGGGCAAGGCTGGCCGCAACCGCTGGTTGGGTCGTCGTCCACGTGTTCGTGGTGTAGCCATGAACCCTGTCGATCACCCAATGGGTGGTGGTGAAGGCAAGTCGTCGGGTGGTCACCCACGCAGCCGTAACGGTATCTTCTCGAAAGGACAGAAGACCCGTAACAAGAACAAGTATTCCGAGCAGCTCATCGTCAACCGTAAAGGCAAGAAGTAAGCAATGGCACGTTCACTAAAAAAAGGGCCGTACATTGACTTCCGGCTCGAGAAGAAAGTAACGGCAATGGAAGAATCCGGCAAAAAGTCGGTGGTGAAGACTTGGTCGCGCCGCTCGATGATTTCGCCCGACTTCGTTGGCCACACATTCGCTGTGCACAACGGCAATAAGTTCATCCCGGTGTATGTCACGGAGAACATGGTAGGACACAAACTCGGTGAGTTTGCTCCAACCCGTAACTTCCGCGGCCATATCGCCAAGAAAGATAAAGGCAAGCGCTAATTATGGAAGCAGTAGCTAAACTCCGGAACGTGCCCACCTCGCCGCGCAAAATGCGCCTGGTGGCCAACCTGGTCCGTGGTCAGAAAGTGACCCGGGCCCTCGGCCTGCTGAAATTTGAGGCCAACTCGGGTGCTCCTAAAATCGAAAAGTTGCTCTTGTCGGCTCTGGCCAACTGGCAACTTAAGAATGAGGATGAGCGCATCGAGGATGCTAATCTCTACATCAAAGAGATTTTCGTGGATGAAGGCCGCATGCTGAAGCGTTTGCGCCCTGCCCCTCAGGGTCGTGGTCACCGCATCCGCAAGCGTAGCAACCACGTGACGCTGATCATCGACTCGAAAGTTGAGCCGCTCGGTAGCAAAGCTGCCGCTCAGCAAGCTGCCGAGACGAAGGGCACTGAGGCTTCGGCCGATGCAGCTCCTAAGAAGAATTCGCGTCGCAGCACCAAGAAATCAACTGAAACCAAGGCAGAAGCCACCGCATAAGCACTATGGGACAGAAAGTAAATCCGGTTGGCTTCCGTCTGGGCGTCATCAAAGGATGGGACTCGAACTGGTACGGCGGCAAGGACTTTGCCGACAAACTGGTTGAAGACGAGAAGATCCGCAAATACATAAACGCTCGTATTCCAAAAGGTGGCATCAGCCGCATTGTAATCGAGCGCACGCTCAAGCGCGTGACCATTACCATCAACACGGCCCGTCCGGGCGTAGTGATTGGTAAAGGCGGTGCCGAGGTGGACAAGATCAAGGACGAGCTGAAGCAGATCACCGGCAAAGACGTTCAGATCAACATTTTCGAGATTAAGCGCCCCGAGCTGGACGCTAAGCTGGTAGGTGAGAGCATCGCCCAGCAGTTGGCTGCCCGGATTTCGTTCCGTCGCGCCATGAAGATGTCGATCCAGGCTGCAATGCGTGTTGGTGCTGAAGGCATCAAGATTCAGTGCGGTGGTCGTTTGGGCGGTGCTGAAATCGCCCGGTCCGAGCAGTACAAAGAAGGTCGTACGCCGCTGCACACGCTGCGCGCTGATATTGACTATGCGCTGTCGGAAGCTCAGACGGTATATGGCAAGATCGGCATCAAGGTGTGGATCATGCGTGGTGAGGTATTCGGCAAGCCCGACCTCTCGCCTAACCAGCAGCCCGCTAACGCCCAAGGTGGCGACAGCCGCAACGACCGTGGTCCGCGTGGTGAGCGTGGCCCACGTCGCGACCGGAACGACCGGGGTGGTGACAGCCGTGGTGGTGACCGGAGTGGCGACAGCCGTGGTGGTCAGCGCCGGGGTCCAGGTGGACCGGGTGCTGGTGGTGCCGGTGGCGCCAACCGTGGCGGTGGCGCACCGCGTCGCTAGTCCTCTCCCTTTCTCTCGAATTTTAAGACAGTATAACTCATGTTACAACCGAAAAGGACCAAGTATCGCAAGATGCAAAAGGGTCGCATACATGGCTTAGCCCATCGCGGCAGCTCCATCGACTTCGGTTCGTTCGCTATCAAGTCGCTGGAACAAGCGTGGATTACGGCTCGCCAGATTGAGGCTGCCCGTATCGCCATGACCCGCGCCATGAAGCGCGAAGGTCAGGTATGGATCCGCATTTTCCCCGACAAGCCCATTACCAAGAAGCCTGCTGAAGTGCGAATGGGTAAGGGTAAAGGTTCGCCCGAATATTGGGTGGCCTGCGTGAAGCCGGGCACCATCATGTTCGAATCGGACGGGGTGACGCTGGAAGTAGCTCAGGAGTCCCTGCGCCTCGCGGCCCAGAAGCTGCCGGTGCGGACGTCGTTTGTTGTTCGTCGTGACTACGTAGAAAGCAAGTAATGATGAAGAACGCCGATATCCGTAACCTCTCGCTAGAGGACCTCAAAAATCAATTGAAGACCGAGCAGACCTCGGGCCAGACCATGCGCTTCGCGCACGCCATCTCGCCGTTGGAAAACCCGCTCCGTCTGAAGCAAGCCCGCAAAAACGTCGCCCGTCTGCTGACTGAGTTGAAGCGTCGCGAGAATGAGCAGGCTACTAACACTGCTAACTAACGATGGCAAATAACGAAGAACAGCAGGGCACTGCCGCTACCACTGAGCGGAACCTGCGCAAAGAAATCATCGGCCGTGTAACCTCATCCAAGATGGACAAGTCCATCACGGTGATGGTGGAAAGCAAGATGAAGCACCCGATCTACGGCAAGTTCGTTACCAAGTCGACCAAATTCATGGCCCACGACGAGAACAACGAATGCGGCGAAGGCGACACGGTGCGCATTATGAGCACTCGCCCCCTCAGCAAGCTGAAGCGGTGGAGACTGGTTGAAATTCTAGAACGCGCCAAGTAAGATGATACAGCAAGAATCCCGTCTGACCGTCGCTGATAACAGCGGCGCCAAAGAAGTTCTTTGCATTCGTGTCCTCGGTGGCACGGGCAAGAAGTACGCCAGCGTAGGCGACAAGATTGTCGTTTCGATCAAGTCGGCCATTGGCTCCGGCAATGCTAAAAAGGGCACGGTTTCCCGCGCTGTTGTTGTTCGCACGAAGAAGGAAGTTCGCCGCAAGGATGGCTCCTACATTCGCTTCGACGACAACGCTGCCGTGCTGCTCAACAATAACGACGAGCCGCGTGGTACGCGCATCTTCGGCCCTGTAGCCCGCGAGTTGCGTGAGCGTCAGTTCATGAAGATTGTTTCGCTGGCTCCTGAAGTTATCTAATCATGGCAACGAAAAAAGCAACGCCTACGAAACTGCACGTGAAAACCGGCGACACCGTTCTGGTGATTGCCGGCGACGAGAAAGGCAAAACCGGCACCATCAAGTCGGTTAACCGTTCGACCCAGCGTGTCATCGTGGAAGGCCTGAACCTGGCAACCAAGCACAACAAACCCAGTGCGAAGAACCCCCAGGGCGGCATCACCAAGATCGAGGCCCCCATTCACGTGAGCAACGTGAAGCGTGTGGACTCGGCTAACGCCTAACCGCTCCCGACATGGCTCGTTTCAAAGAGAAATATAACAACGAAGTAGTACCCGCGCTCCAGGAGAAATTCCAGTTCAAGAGCATCATGCAGGTACCACGCATCACCAAAATCTGCATCAACCGCGGCATTGGCGCGGCAGTTGCAGATAAGAAGTTGGTGGATAACGGAGTAGACGAACTGACCATCATCACCGGTCAGAAAGCTGTTCCAACTATCGCCAAGCGTTCGGTATCGAACTTCAAGCTGCGTGAGGGTATGCCAATCGGCGCCCGTGTAACGTTGCGTGGTGAGCAGATGTACGAATTCCTTGACCGTTTGCTGACCATTGCCCTTCCCCGGGTACGTGACTTTAAAGGTATCAACGATAAAGGCTTCGATGGCCGGGGTAACTACACCTTGGGCGTGAAGGAGCAGATCATTTTCCCGGAGATTTCGATTGATAAAATCAAGTCGATTGCCGGCATGGACATCACCTTCGTGACGTCGGCCGAAAACGACGAGCAGAGCTACGAATTGCTCAAGGCTTTCGGAATGCCATTCGCCAACGCTAAGAAAGAAAACAATGGCTAAGGAGAGCATGAAAGCACGGGAGCGGAAGCGTATTGCTACCGTTGCCCGTTACGCCGAGAAGCGCAAGGCCCTGAAAGCGGCCGGCGACTACGAAGGCCTTGACAAACTGCCGCGTAATGCGTCGCCCGTGCGTTTGCACAACCGCGACAAAATTGACGGTCGTCCTCGTGGATACATGCGTAAGTTCGGCATCAGCCGTGTACGCTTCCGCGAAATGGCTCTCGCCGGTAAAATTCCCGGCGTAACCAAGTCGAGCTGGTAAGTATCAGTATTGAATGTTTAGTAGTGAGTAGATAGGTGATGATCGGTAGTCCTTTCAGGATTGGTTATTCATCATTTCTCTATTCACTATTAACTATTCACTACTAAAAATTTGGCAGGTTGCCGAAAGAAACCATTGGCCGAGCCGTAACAAGCCGAGCTGAGTAGTCTTAACCGAAAATTTCGTTACCACTTTCCGTGGCGGCGAAATTTTCCTATCTTTGCGGCTCCCTAAAAAAGGGCGCTTCATTTTTACAATCGAATGAACACAGATCCAATTGCCGATTACCTAACCCGGGTACGCAATGCCATCAAGGCAAACCATCGGGTGGTGGAGATTCCGGCCAGCAACATCAAGAAGGAGATTACGAAGGTGCTCTACAAGAAGGGCTACATTCAGAGCTACCGTTTTGACGATGCTGCCGTGCAGGGTACGATTAAAATCGCCCTCAAATACAACCCCACCACGAAGGTGCCGGCTATTACCAAGCTGCAGCGCGTGAGCTCGCCCGGCCTGCGCCAGTATGCGCACGTTGGCAACATGCCGCGTGTACTCAGCGGCCTCGGCATTGCCATCCTCTCTACGTCGAAAGGTGTAATGACAGAGAAAGAGGCGAAGGCGGAGAACGTGGGCGGCGAAGTGCTGTGCTACGTTTACTAATCTGAAAGGAAACAGAAACTATGTCACGCATTGGTAAACTGCCCATCAGCCTGCCCGACAACGTGCAGATTGAAGTGAGCAAAGACAACAACGTAACCGTAAAGGGCCCGAAGGGCACACTGGTGGTTCCCGTAGACCGCGACATTAACGTGGCTACTGAGGAAGGCCAATTAGTGGTGACCCGCCCCACGGAGCAGAAGCGCCACAAGGCCATGCACGGTCTGTACCGCTCGCTGCTAAACAACGCCATTGATGGCGTGAGCAATGGCCTCGAAAAGAAGCTGGAGCTGGTAGGTGTAGGTTACAAAGCCGCTATGGCTGGTACCACCCTAGAGTTGTCGTTGGGCTACTCGCATAACATCTTCTTGGCCCTGCCAGCCGAAGTAACTGCTACGGCTGTTACCGAAAAAGGTAAAAATCCCATCGTTACCCTCACCAGCATCGACAAGCAGTTGCTGGGCCAGGTAGCCGCAAAGATTCGCTCGTTGCGCAAAGTTGAGCCTTACAAAGGCAAAGGCGTGCGTTTCGTGGGTGAGCAGATTCGTCGTAAGGCTGGTAAAACAGCTTCGAAATAATAACGCACCATGGCTTTCGATAAAGCAACTAGAAGAAAACGGATCCAGCGCATCATCCGCACCAAGGTGGCTGGCACGTCCGAGCGTCCGCGTTTGTCGGTGTTCCGCAGCAATACGGGCATTTATGCTCAGATTATTGACGACACTACCGGCCACACGTTGGCGTCTGCTTCCTCGAAGCACGTTTCGGTGGAAGGGAGCAACGGAGTCGCCCTCGCCGCCGCAGTCGGCAAAGAGCTTGCCGCCCGTGCTACTGGAAAAGGAATTTCGAAAGTGGTATTTGACCGTTCCGGTTACCTCTACCACGGCCGCGTAAAATCATTGGCAGAAGGAGCCCGCGAAGGCGGCCTCAATTTCTAATCTATCCTCATGGCAGAATTTAACAACGGCCCTCGGGGTGGTGGTAACGACCGCGGCGGCAATGACCGTCGGGGTGGTGGCAATGACCGTAAGGGCGGCAACGACCGCAACAAAGACAACGATTCGCGCACCGGCGACTCTGACTTGAAAGAGAAAGTAGTTGCTATCAACCGTGTTGCCAAAGTGGTAAAAGGTGGTCGTCGCTTCAGCTTCTCGGCCATCGTGGTAGTAGGTGATGGTAACGGCACCGTAGGCTACGGCCTCGGCAAAGCCAACGAAGTAACCGACGCTATTGCCAAAGGCATTGACGACGCGAAGAAGAACTTGGTGAAAGTACCTCTGTACAAGCACACGGTTCCTCACAAAATGGAAGGCAAGTACTCGGGTGGTTTTGTGCTGGTTCAGCCGGCCGCCGCTGGTACGGGTGTAATTGCGGGCGGCGCTATGCGTGCCGTGTTCGAAAGCGCTGGTATCAAAGACGTACTGGCTAAGTCGAAAGGCTCGTCGAACCCCCACAACGTGGTAAAGGCGACCTTCGATGCCCTGCTGAAAATGCGCGACCCGATGCAGATTGCTCAGGCTCGTGGCATCACTCTCGCCCAAGTTTTTAACGGATAAAGAACGATGGCGCAGCTCCAAATCAAACTCGTAAGAAGCGTTATCGACCGCCCCGAGCGTCAGAAGCGTACCGTGCAGGCATTGGGCCTCGGCAAAATGAACAGCACTCGGACTGTGGAAAACACAACCGAAATTGCTGGCATGATCAAAGCCGTTCAGCACCTGTTGGAAGTAACCGAACTCTAGGAATTTCCCGAACATGAATCTCAGCAATCTCCAGCCCGCCATTGGCTCCACCCGCAATGTAAAGCGCGTGGGTCGTGGTACGGGTTCCGGCCGCGGCGGCACATCGACGCGTGGCCACAAAGGTGCCAAGTCCCGCTCGGGTTACTCCAAGAAGTCGGGCTTCGAAGGCGGCCAGATGCCCCTGCAGCGTCGGGTGCCTAAGTTTGGCTTTAAAAACATCAACCGCATTGAGTACAAAGCCGTCAACCTTGACGTACTGGCTGCTCTGGCGGAAGGTGGTGCTACCACTTTCGACGCGGCCTACTTCGTAACTGCCGGTTTGGCTTCGAAGAGCGCCAAAATCAAAGTTCTGGGTCGCGGTGAAATCACCACGGCGCTGGAAGTACACGCCCACGCATTCTCGAAGTCGGCTGTTGAAGCCATCGAGAAGGCAGGTGGAAAAGCAGTGACGCTTTAAGCATCAAAGCAGCAATGAAAAAACTTATCGAGTCGATAAAGAATGTATTTGCGATTGAGGATCTGCGTACGCGGATTCTCAATACGCTTTTTTTCATTGCCATCTACCGGCTAGGTTCCTTCGTGGTGCTACCGGGTATTGATCCTACTCGCCTCGACACTGGTCAAGGTGGTGTATTAGGTATTCTTGACACGTTGCTGGGTGGGGCTTTTAGCCATGCATCCATCTTCGCGTTGGGTATTATGCCTTACATCTCCGCCTCCATTGTATTGCAGCTGCTGACTATTGCAGTGCCTTACTTCCAAAAATTGCAAAAGGAAGGAGAGTCGGGCCGTAATAAAATCAGTCAGTACACTCGTATCCTTACGATTCCAATTGTAGCAGCGCAATCGGTTGGCTTTATTGCCACCATTAATGCGGAAGCCATAATGAATCCGGGTGTTTTCTTCACCGTTTCGACGGCTCTTATAGTTACTGCCGGAACGTTGTTCTGCATGTGGCTGGGAGAGAAAATAACTGATAAGGGTATTGGTAACGGCATTTCGATGCTGATCATGATTGGTATTGTGTCGCGCCTGCCGGGTGCTTTGATTGGAGAGGCTACAGCCCGCTCGATGCGTGGCTCATTGATTTTCCTGATTGAAATGGCAGTGCTGTTCCTTGTTGTAATGGCCGTTATCATCCTCACACAGGCTGTGCGGCAGATTCCGGTGCAATACGCAAAGCAGGTAGGTGGAGCGGCTTCTTTGAGCTCACAGCGCCAGTACATCCCGATGAAGGTAAATGCGGCCGGTGTAATGCCGATTATTTTTGCTCAGTCGTTGATGTTCGTGCCAGCTATTGCTGCTTCCGCTTGGAACAAGGACAGTGAGGCAGCTACCATGATCGGTACTTGGTTTCAGCCCAATCACGTTGTGTATAACGTTGTGTTTGGGTTGCTCATCGTTGTGTTCACTTACTTCTATACAGCCATCAGCGTTAATCCTAACCAGATTGCTGATGATTTGAAAAGGAGCGGTGGGTTTATTCCCGGTGTGAAGCCTGGCCGTGATACGTCAGAATTCATTGATGAAGTACTGACTCGTATCACACTGCCTGGAGCCGTAGCACTGGCCATCATTGCTATTCTTCCTGCCATAGCCACTGTTGCTGGCGTAACCGGTCCTTTTGCCCAGTTCTACGGCGGTACTTCGCTCATCATTATGGTGGGTGTAGTACTTGATACCATGAACCAGGTGAAGAGCTACTTGCTCATGCGTCGTTATGACAGCATGATGAAGACTGGCAAGACTCGGGGCCGCTCGCAAAACATTGCTCTCGCTTCGTAAAAAATGATTTTTTACAAAACTGAGGAAGAGATTGACTCGATGAAGGCCAGCGCGAAAGTGCTGGCTCAGGCTCATGGAGAGGTAGCGAAATTGATTGGGGAAGGAATTACGACCCGGGCGCTGGATCAGCGAGCGGAAGAATTCATCCGCGACAATGGTGGTCTACCTTCTTTCAAAGGGTATAACGGTTTTGAGTACAGTCTCTGCATATCGCCCAACGCGGTAGTAGTACATGGTTTCCCGGGCGATTACGTGCTGAAAAGTGGTGACATCGTTTCGATTGACTGTGGTGTACAACTCAACGGTTACCATTCCGACAGTGCATATACATACCCAGTAGGGGAGGTGGCACCGGAGGTTTTGGCTCTGTTGGATGAAACTAAAAAGTCACTCTACTTAGGTATAGAGCAAGCTATAGCAGGCAACCGCCTTGGCGACGTGAGCTACGCTATCCAGAATTATGTGGAGAAGCAGGGTTACGGTGTTGTGCGTGAGTTGGTCGGCCACGGTATCGGACAGAAACTCCACGAGCGGCCAGAAGTGCCCAACTACGGTAAACGTGGTTCAGGCCTTAAGCTGCAAAGTGGACTAACGTTGGCTATCGAGCCGATGGTTAATCTCGGTACAAAAAGTGTAGTTCAAGAAAAGGATGGCTGGACTATCCGCACTAAGGATTTTAAGCCCTCAGCGCACTTTGAGCACACCATAGTTGTTCGCAAAGACAAGGCAGAAATTCTGACTTCCTTTGATTACATAGAAAAAGCCTTACAAGCAAAAACCTTATAGTAGCCATATGGCCAAACAAACTTCCATTGAGCAGGACGGTACCATCCTGGAAGCCTTATCCAACGCCATGTTCCGCGTGGAGCTGGAAAACGGGCACCAGCTGATTGCCCATATTTCGGGCAAGATGCGGATGCACTACATTAAAATTCTGCCGGGAGATAAGGTGAAACTCGAAATGTCGCCCTACGATTTGTCGAAGGGCCGTATCGTGTACCGTTACAAGTAAGGGTGTGGGGTACTTGGGGTCCGGGGAACTAGGTTGAGGTTCAACCAGGTTGTTCGGCTTCCCTTGCAAACTCAGACCCTCCGAACCTCAGACCCTAACAACTCACTACCATGAAAGTAAAAACGTCCATCAAAAAGCGTAGCGCCGATTGCAAGATTATTCGTCGCAATGGTAAGCTCTACGTAATCAACAAGAAGAACCCCCGCTTCAAGCAGCGTCAGGGATAATTATTGGAAATTGGGGTCTTTGGAGCATGGCAGCTTGCTGTGTGTTCTGACAGCCGGAGCTAACCAGCAGCGGAACCCCAAGACCCTAACTCGCCAACAACCCAAACTCATCACATGGCTCGTATTGCAGGGGTAGACATCCCAGACAACAAGCGCGGCGAAATCTCGCTGACCTACATTTTCGGTATTGGCAAAGCTTCGGCTCAGCAAATCCTTTCGAAGGCAGGCGTAGACCTGAACAAGAAAGTGAAGGACTGGACGGAAGAGGAGGCCGGCGAAATCCGTAGCATCATCGCCAGCACTTACAAAACTGAAGGCGTTCTGCGTTCGGAGGTTCAGCTCAACATCAAGCGGCTCATGGACATCGGTTGCTACCGTGGTCTGCGTCACCGTAAGGGTCTGCCCGTTCGTGGTCAGCGCACCAAGAACAACTCGCGTACCCGTAAGGGCAAACGCAAGACGGTTGCTGGTAAGAAAAAAGCCACTAAATAATCTGTAGCGGGAATCAGGCCGATGGGTTGCGAAAAGCTTTCAGCCTAACACCTTCCGCAGTAATTTTTGCGATAACCAAATGGCACAGAAAAGAAAAGACAAAGCCAAGAAGCGCGTTGTCGTTGTTGAGCCCGTAGGGCAGGTCCACATTAAGGCCTCTTTCAACAACATCATCATCTCCATCACCAACAACAATGGCCAAGTTATTTCTTGGGCTTCGGCTGGTAAGATGGGATTCCGGGGTTCGAAGAAGAACACTCCTTACGCCGCCCAAATGGCGATGTCGGATGCCGGGAAAGTTGCCCACGACCTGGGCATGCGCAAGGCAGAGGTGTTCGTGAAGGGTCCGGGTGCGGGCCGCGAGTCGGCTATCCGGACGCTGGGTAATGTGGGCATTGAGGTAACGACCATTAAGGACGTGACCCCACTTCCCCACAATGGCTGCCGCCCTCCTAAGCGCCGTCGCGTTTAGTTTGCACCACGCTGGCTTCTGTCGCGCCCCCTTCAACCCCCAACAAATCCGAAATGGCACGTTATACTGGTCCCAAAACCAAGATTGCCCGTCGCTTCAATGAGCCGATTTTCGGCCCAAGCAAGGCACTCACCAAGAAAGCATACCCTCCTGGCCAGCACGGCCGTGGTCGTCGTAAGAAGCAAAGCGAGTACGCTATCCAGCTGATGGAGAAGCAGAAAGTGAAGTACATGTACGGCATGCTCGAGAAGCAGTTTGAGAACCTGTTCCACAAGGCTGCAGCTGCTCCCGGTATCACCGGCGACAACCTGCTGGCTGCGCTGGAGTCGCGCCTCGACAACACGGTGTACCGTTTGGGCATTGCCCCTACGCGTCGCGCCGCCCGTCAGTTGGTGTTGCACAAGCACATCACCGTGAACGGTGAGATTGTGAACATTGCTTCGTACAAAATGCGTGCTGGCGACATTGTTGCCGTTCGCGAGAAGTCGAAGTCGCTGGAGGCCATCACTACGAGCCTGAGCGCCCGCAATGCCCGTGCTTACGCATGGCTGGAGTGGGACGGCAAGGACATGGTGGGCAAGTTCCTCAATGCTCCTTCGCGCGAGTTGATTCCGGAGAATATCACGGAGCAGCTCATCGTCGAACTGTACTCGAAGTAATAAACGAAGCGGCCCGGACGCCCGGGCCGCTCGTTGGCTTCGCTGCTTTTTTTATTGAATTCAGGTATTGGGTATTGGGTATCAGGCCGCTGCAAACGCATCCTTTTACCTGATACCTTTTACTCAATTTTAACCAACCGCCCCACTTATGTCAATCTTAGCTTTTCAAATGCCGGAGAAAGTGGTGATGGAGAAATCCGACGACTTCTACGGCACGTTTGAATTCAAACCGCTTGAGAAAGGCTACGGCGTCACGATCGGCAACGCACTGCGCCGCATCCTGCTGTCGTCGCTGGAGGGCTACGCCATTACCTCGGTGCGCACCAACAGTGTGTTGCACGAGTTCATGACCATCGAAGGCGTGCTGGAGGATATGTCCGAAATCATCCTCAACCTGAAGCAGATTCGCTTCAAGAAGGTGAGCGATGCTATTGAGGATAAAATCACGGTGCGCATTAAAGGCCAAGATTCATTCAGGGCTGGCGACATCAATAACTTCACCAACGGCTTCCAGGTACTGAACACCGACCTGATCGTGTGTCACGTTGACCCCGGAACGGAACTCGAGTTTGAGTTCACTATTCAGAAGGGCCGTGGCTATGTGCCTGCTGAGGAGAATAAACCGCTCGACCAGGTATTCGGTCAGATTGCCATCGACGCCATCTTCACGCCTATCAAAAATGTGAAGTACAGCGTGGAAAACACCCGTGTGGAGCAGAAGACCGACTACGAGAAGCTCGTTATCGAGATTCACACCGACGGTTCTATCCATCCGGAGGAGGCACTGAAAGGCGCCGCCAATATCCTGATTCAGCACTTCATGCTGTTCTCTGACAGCACCATGACCTTCGAGACGGTGAAAGCCGAAGAGGAGGAAATTGTGGACGAGGAGACATTGCACATGCGCAAGGTGCTGAAGACGCCGCTGGCCGACATGGACCTGAGCGTGCGTGCTTACAACTGCCTCAAGGCCGCCGACATCAAGAGCCTCGGCGACTTGGTGCAGCTTGACATGGCCGACATGATGAAGTTCCGCAACTTCGGTAAGAAGTCGCTCACGGAGCTGGAGAACCTCGTGGAGGAAAAGGGCCTGACCTTCGGAATGGACTTGGGCAAGTACAAGCTCGACGAAGAATAGAAGGTAAGCGCAGGAATGTGCTTTCGGTGAAACCAGTGCTTTGGCACAATTCACGGCAGCACATTTTTTGTGTCTGACTATTGCGTACATTTGCAGACTTTTTCACTTTTCTCATAGTGCGCCCTCGGGGCAACGGTTCTAATGAGAAGGCCAGCCGAAAGGCGCTTTCCGCCGTGGTCGTTGTCCGCAAGCGTACATTTTTTTCTTTTTTATGCGTCACGGTAAATCTTTCAACCATCTCGGCCGCACCACCTCGCATCGCCACGCGATGCTGGCCAACATGGCCAACTCACTCATCCTGCACAAGCGCATCACGACTACGGTAGCTAAGGCTAAGGCCCTGCGCCAGTACGTGGAGCCCCTGCTGACCAAAGCCAAGAACGATACGACGCACTCGCGCCGCCTTGTTTTCTCGAGCCTGGGCCAGAAGGAGGTGCTGAAGGAGCTGTTTGACAATGTTGCGGCTAAAATTGCCGGCCGTCCAGGTGGCTACACCCGCATCATTAAGCTGAGCCAGAACCGTCTCGGCGACAACTCGGAGATGTGCGTTATTGAGCTGGTTGACTTCAACGACACGATGCTGGAGGCTAAAAACGCCGGCGAAGCTAAGGCTACTACCCGTCGTTCGCGTCGCGGTGGCAAGAAGGCTGATGCTACCACTACCGAAGGCGATTCGTCGGCTGAAGTAGTTGCTGAAGCTAAGCCCGCTAAAAAGGCCAAGGCTGCTACCACGGAGGTTTCGGCCCCCGAGGACACCGACACGGAGACGCTGAAGGATGGCGAAACCCGCGAGGAGAAGGCTGCCGAGTAGTCCTACGACCTACCAGATTTGAAGAAGGCCCGCCATTTGGCGGGCCTTTTTTTGTGGGCTGGGAGTGCAGGTAGTATTATAGTAGCGAGGCGAAACGTCGGGGATACTATTTACCTTGCAGGAGGATGGCCGTAAAGCCGTTGTAGAACCTGTAATCCGTTTCCTTAACCCATTCTCATGAGCATTATCACCGAAATCCACGCACGCCAGATTTTTGATTCGCGCGGCAATCCGACCGTGGAAGTGGACGTAACCACCGACAGTGGCACCGTAGGCCGCGCCGCTGTACCCAGCGGTGCCAGCACCGGCAAACACGAAGCCGTAGAGCTGCGCGACAACGACAAGGCGATGTACATGGGCAAAGGCGTGCTGCGGGCTGTGGAGAACGTGAACACGACCATTGCCGAGGAGCTGGTGGGCTTTTCGGTGTTCGAGCAGGGCCTGCTCGACAAAATTATGCTGGAGCTCGACGGTACGCCCAATAAGGCCAACTTAGGCGCCAATGCCATTCTGGGCGTTTCGCTGGCCGTGGCTCGTGCCGCTGCCGCCGAGGCGGGCATGCCGCTGTACCGCTACGTGGGCGGCGTAAACGCCACCACGCTACCCGTGCCGATGATGAACATCCTCAATGGTGGCTCGCATGCCGACAACAGCATCGACTTTCAGGAGTTCATGATTATGCCGGTGGGCGCGGCCAGCTTCTCAGAGGCGCTGCGTTGGGGCACCGAAATCTTCCACCACCTCAAGGAAGTGCTCAAGAAGCAGGGTTTTAGCACTAACGTAGGCGATGAGGGCGGTTTTGCGCCCAACATCAAGAGCAATGAAGACGCTATCAAGATTGTGCTGCAGGCCATTGAGAAGGCCGGCTACAAGCCCGGCGACGACGTGATGATTGCCATGGATGCCGCGGCTTCGGAGTTTTATTCCGATGGCCATTACCACTTCAAGAAGAGCACCGGCGACAAGCTGACCTCATCGGAGATGGTAAGCTACTGGACCGACTGGACCAAGAAGTACCCCATCATCAGCATCGAGGATGGCATGGACGAGGACGACTGGAGCGGCTGGAAGGACCTGACCAACAGCATCGGCAAAACCACCCAGCTCGTGGGCGACGACCTGTTCGTGACCAACGTTGACCGCCTGCAGCGCGGAATTGATGAGCAGATTGCCAACTCCATCCTCATCAAGGTAAACCAGATTGGTACGCTGTCGGAAACCATCGACGCTATCAACCTGGGCCGCCGCCACGGTTATAAGAGCATCATGAGCCACCGCTCGGGCGAAACCGAGGACAACACCATTGCCGACCTGGCCGTGGCTCTGAACACCGGCCAGATCAAGACTGGTTCGGCCTCGCGCTCCGACCGGATGTCGAAGTACAACCAGTTGCTGCGCATTGAGGAAGAGCTGGGCGAAATTGCCTATTTCCCCGGCCGCAAAATGTAATCAGCAGGCTTTTGTGTTTTGCTGGCAGACGGTACCACTCCTTTGGGAGTGGTACCGTTTTGGTTTTTGCTGGTACGAAGGTCGAAAATGGCTGCGTTGACCTGATAGGGTAGTTGGCTGAAATAACGGATATTTGTTGTGCTGATGTCGGTAGCTGTGGCGTTGGACGAAACCTGTACCACCTGTGAATTATGAAAGTAGGAGAGTTATTCGGCCGCATTCCCCGGTTTCTGCGCAACTTCTATTTCCTGACCGGGCTGGCGTTTCTGATCTGGATGTTTCTGTTCGATGCCAACGACCTAGTGCGACAGTACGATATGTATGCCAAGTGGCAGGAGCTGCAGGGCGACCGGGAATACTACCTGCGAGAGATTGACAAGGTGAAGAAGGACCGCGCCGAACTGCTGAGCAGCCCCGAGCTGCTGGAGAAATTTGCCCGCGAGAAATACATTATGAAGCGGCCGGGAGAGGACGTATTCGTGCTCGTGCCCCAGGAGGAGAACTAACCCTGCCCAGCTGATGCAAGCGCGAACCGGCTTACTGACCGCGGCTCTGCTAGCCGCAGGCCTGCTACTGGCTGCGCCCGGGCTGGCCCAGCAGCGCACGAACTCTCAGGTACAGGTGGCGCGGCAGTTCTGGCTGGCCGCCGTAGGGCAGGAGTGGCGGCCGGCTTACCGCTGGCTTACTCCCGCCGCCCGCGCTGCAATGAGCCCGCAGCAATTCCGGCAGTCCATCCGGCAGCTACGGGACCCGGTGCGCCGGTTTGGCCCGGCCATCGACCTCTATAAGCTGGGCTTTCGGCTGCGCGAAACGGCCGTACCCGAAACCTTCGTCACCTACAGCTTCCGCGCCGATACGCTGGCTGTGCGCCCGCACTACCAACTGCACGTCAGCTTCCAGGACTCCGCGGCTCGCCAGGTGCAAAGTTTTCGGGTGGTGCAGAACACTAGTTTGCCTTAATCGGGCAGCGAGATTTTGCCCATCCGGATGGCCGGCACGTGCTGACGACCAACCCCCATGCTGAAGGGCTGGCCGGCTACCGCCTCGTTGGCCAGCAGCGCGAACAGAATGGCTTCCTTGGCGTCGGGCGGCACGCCCAGCACGGCAGTGCTGGCAAACCGGCAAGTGGGCAAATGGCGCTGCAACGCAGCCATCAGTATGGGGTTATGCGCGCCGCCGCCACTGGCGTACACGGCTACGTCCGGCTGCTCGCCCAGGGCCAGCCGTACCGCCTGCGCCACGCCCGTTGCGCTCAACTCCGCCAGCGTTGCCAGCAGGTCTTCAACTGGCAAGTCGAGCGTTGCGGTGCGGGTCTGGGTAGCGTGGAGGTAGGCCAGACTGAACAGCTCGGGGCCGGTGGTTTTGGGTAGCGAGGCCGCGAAGAATGGCTGGGCCAGCAGTTCGGCTAGCAGACCTGGGTGCACGGTGCCGGCGGCGGCCAGCCTGCCGTCCTCATCAAAAGCCAGCTGCGGAAAATGAGCGCGCACCACGGCGTCGAGCAGGGTGTTGCCGGGGCCGGTATCGGTGCTGAAAGCGGCGCTGGCAGCTTGGGTGTTCTCAGAGCTGGTGCGGGGCAGGTAAGTGAAGTTGGCAATGCCGCCCAGGTTGAGCATTAAACGCTCCTCGGTGGGGCTACTGAGCAACAGGAAGTCGCCGTAGGTAGCCAGTGGCGCGCCTTCGCCACCGGCTGCTATGTGTTTTTGGCGGAAGTCGCCCACGGTGATGATGCCGGTACCCACGGCCAAGTGGTCGGCGTCGCCGAGCTGCAGGGTGGCGTTGAGGCCGGGGAAATCGGGGTGGAGGTGCTGGTGGGCGGGGGCGTGGTACACCGTCTGCCCGTGGCTGGCCAGCAGGTCGACCTCGGCCGGAGCCACCTGCCACCCATGCAGGCAGGCCAGCACCATGCGGGCGTGCTGCTGACCTATCCAGGGGTTGAGCAGCGTCAGGTACTCCAGGCTCACCTGCTCGCGGGCGAATACCTGCCGCACCCGCCGCCTGAATTCGTCGTTGTACGGTACCGTGGCAAAGTGCTCCAGCTCCAGCCGCGTAGCCGGGCCGTGCCCGTGCAGGCGGCACAGGGCTACATCGAGCCCATCGAGCGAGGTACCCGACATCAGCCCGATGATGCGGCGGCTGGGCTGCTGGGCAAGTTGGGCGAGGCGATGCATGCTTTTTGTGGTCGGTGAGTAATAGAAGAACGTCATGCTGAGCGCAGCCGAAGTATCTCTACCGCTTCGTTGCAGTAGTAATCTGATGACAGATTTACCAATGCGGTAGAGATGCTTCGACTGCGCTCAGCATGACGTTCTTCCCTGATTCTTAACGCTTACTCAATCTTCTTCCCGGCCATGGCCTGGCTGATGCTGATGTTCATCACGCGCTCGGCGAAGGGGCGGGTGAGTTCTTCCAGTTCGTCCACAGCTTTGAGCATCACATCTTTTTCCTGAGTTTGCAAAGCGTCTTTCAGCTTCGTTACGCCGGCCTGGGTCTGGGTAAGTTCGTCAGGGGTGAGGTGCTGGCCGTTTTTGGCCACGAAACGCTCCACCTGGTAGAGCATCTGCTCGGCTACGGTGCGGGCTTCAATCACCATGCGGGCCGCCACGTCTTCGCGGGCGTAGGTGAGCGAATCCATCAACATCTGCTCCACCTGTTCGTCGGTGAGGCCGTACTGGGGCTTGATTTCTACCTCCTGGCGGGTGCCGGAACGCAGCTCAATGGCCTCTACTTTCAGGATGCCATCGGCGTTGAGCAGGAAGTTAACATCGACTTTGGGCAGGCCGGCGGGCATGGCCGGAATACCGCGCAGGTCGAACTCGGCCAGCTTGCGGTTTTCCTTCACCACGTCCCGCTCGCCCTGGTACACCGAAATCTTCAGGTTTACCTGCCCGTCAACGCTGGTGGTGTACTGGCGGCCGGCCTTGGTCGGGATTTTGGAGTTGCGCGGGATAATTGGGTCCATCAGGCCGCCCAGGGTTTCAATGCCCAGCGTGAGCGGCGTTACGTCGAGCAGCAGCACGTCGCGCCGGTTGCCGGCCAGAATATCGGCCTGAATGGCCGCGCCCAGCGCCACCACTTCGTCGGGGTTGAGCGAGTTGTTGGCTTCCTGTCCGAAGAAGGCCGATACCGACTCGTGTACCAGCGGCACCCGGGTGGAGCCGCCCACCAGCAGCACGGCGTCGAGCTGCTCGGCATTGAGGCCGGCATCCTGCAGGGCGCGGCGGCACGAATCAATTGTGCGCTCCACCAGTGGGCGGGCCAGCTCGTCGAACTCCGTGCGGCTCAGGCGCACCACCACCTCGTCGCCGAGGTTGCCGGCGAAATCGTCGTGCTGGCTCAGGTAGCGCTTGGCCGACTCGGCCAGTAGCCGCAGCTCTTGCTGCAGCGAGTCGTTGGCAGCCAGCTGGGCCGTGAGGTCGTGCTGTTGGGTCCAGTGCTCGGCCACGGCACGGTCGAGGTCGTCGCCACCTAAATAGGTGTCGCCATTGGTGCTCAGGACTTCAAAAATGCCTTGGTGCAGCTTCAGAATGCTCACATCGAAGGTGCCGCCGCCCAAATCGTACACGGCCACCGTTTTTTCCTCGTCGGGGTTCAGGCCGATGCCGTAGGCCAGGGCTGCCGCCGTGGGCTCGTTTACGATGCGCAGCACCTCCAGCCCGGCCAGGCGACCGGCGTCGCGGGTGGCCTGGCGCTGCGAATCGTTGAAATAGGCCGGCACCGTAATGACGGCCTTGTTGACGGGCGTTTTGAGCGCGTGCTCGGCCCGGGCGCGTAACTCCTTTAGTATCTCGGCCGACAGCTCGATGGGCGAGTAAAACCGGTCGCCGACCCGGATTTTCACCAGGCCCTCCGAGTTATCGTCAATCACCTTGTAGCCCAGTGCGCCGGCGTGCTGGGTCAGGTCGTGGTAGCTTTTGCCCAGCAGGCGCTTCACCGAGTAGATGGTGTTTTGCGGATCAGAGAGCAGATACTCCTTGGCTTCGGTGCCTACCAGCGGCGACTCGCCGCCCTGCGGGAAGTGCACCACTGAAGGCACTATCGTGCCCCGGCCCTGGTCGTTGATGGCCAGCGGCTGGCGGTTTTCGGGGTGGATATAGGCGACCAGCGAGTTGGTGGTGCCCAGGTCGATGCCCACGATAATTTCCTCCTGCTGAATACTGCCGGTAGAAAGGTTGATTGCAACTTTAGCCATAGGGAACAACGAGGCGGCGGGGCCGCACAGAAAGCAGAGAAACAGATGGGCTTGGCTGCTACAATAGCTGCCCGCCCGAAAGGACCAAAATTACACAACAAAAGTCCGGCCCGTCCGGGTTGCCCCAACCTCACCTCATGGCTGCTTTTCCACACCAGTTGCCAAGCGCAATTATCAGATTAGCAATGAAAAGTGCCATTCAGAGAGTTGATAATCAGATTTGACGATAAGAGTTGCGTTTTTGGATAAATAAATGGTATATAATTATGGCTATTTAAATCCAGTGTCAGGCTGGGTGGCGTACGATTTGGTGGGCCTTACTGCCGCGCTTATTCATTATCGGCCAAAGGCTGCGTAGCCAGCTTAAGCACATCATTATTATAGGCCATTGCCGGCTCGGTTGCACTTGTCTTTCAGACCTTTTTTAAAAGGTCTTATCTGCTGTTCCGGCTGCTGTGGCCGGTTCATTTTTCCATTTTTTTATCCCTTTCATCATGCCCAAATTTCTTACTCGCCCTATTCTGCCCATTGCGCTGGCTGCCGCTACCGTGGCGGGCCTAATGGCCTGGACGGCCCAGCAAACGACGCTAGAAGCATCGAGCCACCGCGAGGCCCCGCTGATTGCCGATGACCCGTTGGCCGACAACACCGACGTGTATGCCTTCCGCGACCCCAACAACGCGGAAATGGTCAACCTTATCGCCAACTACGTGCCGTTGGAGCTACCCCAGGGCGGCCCCAACTACAACACGTTCGGCGAAAACGTGCGCTACGAAATTCACATCAAAAACGACGGCAGCAAGCCCAACGCCGACGACATCACCTACCGCTTCACCTTTAAGCGCGTAAACGAAGACCCTACCACGTTCTTTAACATTCGGCTGGGCCAGCAGAACCTGAAGGCCACCTATACAATGGAGCGCAGCGTAAACGGTGGCGCTTTCACAACCCTGAAAACCGATGGCGTGGTGCCGCCGCCCAATGTGGGGCCGCGCTCTATTACCGGAGCCGCCGGCCTGGGTGCGCCGAGCTACGAGAGCCTCTTCACAGGCGCAATTCAGACGGTTGACGGCGACATAAAAGTATTCTGCGGACCCGTCGATGACCCGTTCTTCGTGGATCTGGGCGGTATTTTCGACCTCGGCGGCATCCGCACGGCCTCGGCCCGCGACGGTGTAGCCCGCAAGAACACCCATACCATTGCCCTGCAGATTCCGATTGCCAAGCTCCAGAAGGATGGCAAGACGGGCGCACAGGCTGCCAACATTCTCGACGCTGACTACATTATTGGTGTGTGGGCCTCGGCCAGCCGCCAGTCTATCCGCACCATCAATACCACCGATGGCACGCAGGCCCACAGCGGCACCTGGGTGCAGGTTTCGCGGTTGGGCATGCCACTCACCAACGAGGTAATCCAGCCCATCGGCTCGAAGGACCGTTGGAACTACGACACCCCCTACACCGAGCAGGCCAGCACCGAAGACTACCTCTCGAACCCCGAGCTGGCTCTGTACATGGCCGAGGGCGCGGGCTACTTCGGAACGGCAGTACCCGGTTTCAACCAGCTGCGCATTCAGCGTAATTCGCTGGGTATGTTTGACTTCGCCAATGGCAAAAACGGTGTTTCGGCGCTGCTGAACGCACCTGCTGCTACTGTAGCCGGTACGGCCTTCGCCAAAGTGGCCAACGGTGGTTTCGCCGAATACCTACTGCGCCCGGGCAAGCCCCGCTCGGTGGATATTCTGCCCATTTTCCATACGGGTGTGCCCAACCTGCCGCCCTACCAGCTGGCCACGGGCAAGCCAGCCGGCCAGCCACTGGCTCCGGGTAAGCCGTTCGTCAATAATTTCATGCCCCTCATCGACAACGTGGGTGCTCCGGCTGGGGTAGGTGGCGACATGCTGCGCCTGAACATGGCCGTACCAACAACGTCGCGTAGCTCGGCCGACTTCAGCTCGGAGGGCCTGCTGGCTGCTGCTGTGCTCGGCCTGACTGACACGCGCTTCAATGGGAATACGAACCTGGAGTTCATCCCGAACATGGACGGCTTCCCGAACGGACGTCGTTTAGAGGATGACATCACCCGCATTGAATTGCAGGCTGTGGGGGGCATTGTGCTGGCGGCCATTGGCCTGCCCTACGAGGCCGGCTCGCCGGGCCTGGGCGGGGCTCTTGCCTTCCGTACTGGTATCGAGGCAAACGATACGACCTTCCGCACGGGCTTCCCATACATGCAGCTGCCTTGGTCGGGCACCAAAGCGCAGGGCACGATTACCTCGCAGTTCGGCGCGGCCGGTTTCAGCCTGAAGCCGGAGATTGTGGCCGCCGCCCAGAACTACCCGAACCCGTTCAATGAGGTTACCACAATAACCTACGAGGTAGCCACTAAAACCCCGCTGACCATGTTTGTGAGCGACCTGACGGGCCGCCGCGTGGCCACGTTGATGGAGGGCAGAAACCACAAAGTAGGGAAGTTTGAACTCGACTGGAAGCCTGGCCCCGAAGTGGCCGCCGGTACTTACGTGCTGACTATTGCCACGGGCAAAACCGTGTTGCAATCGATGAAGCTGGTGCATAACCAGTAAGTCGGTTTGATGCTGGCCGGCGCGGGTACTGCCCGTGCCGGCCAGTTGCTGACGGATAGCCGGGCCCTGGGTGAGTCTGCCTATCTTACTGGCTGCCGACGGGGGAGCCGGCCACCAGGCCGGTTCCCTTTGCGGCTGTTAACCGCTTCCTAATTCACTGGAACCTATACGCTGAGTACGTGAGAAAATACCTCTACCCGTCCCTTATCCTGTTGTTTCTGGCCCTTGGGGTAACCATTTACCTCACCCGCACGCCCGACCCCGTACCGCAACTGCGGGCCCGGCGCGGCGACCTGGCGGCCGGCGGCGAATGGGTGAACACCAAAGCGGCCATTGAAGGCCTGCTGGCCAACCTGCGCGCCAAACCCGACGACACGAAATCGAAAGTGCTGCTGGCCCAGGCCTACATGCAGGAAGCCCGCGTAACCGGCGACCACGCGTATTACGATACGGCCGCCATGCAGCTGCTAAACGAAGTATTGCGCGATGAGCCCGAAAACTTTGAGGCCCTATGCTGCAAAGCCTCGCTGAGCCTGACCCAGCACCACTTCTCGGAAGGGCTGGCCATTGCTGAAAAAGCCGTGGCCCTGAACCCGAACAACGCCTTCGTATACGGGCTGCTCTGCGACGCCAACGTGGAGCTGGGCCGCTATGAGGAGGCCATAAAGATGGCCGATAAGATGAATGCCGTACGACCCGATTTGCGCTCCTACTCGCGGGTTTCGTACCTGCGCGAAATCCACGGCGACCTGCCGGGAGCTATTGAGGCCATGCGGATGGCCGTGCAGGCTGGCTACGCCGGCCTGGAACAAACCGAGTGGGCCCGCATTACGCTGGGCCACCTCTACGAAACTACCGGCGACCTGACCAATGCCGAGCAGGCGTACCGCATGGCGCTGACGGCTCGCCCGTATTACGCCTACGCGCTGGCCGGATTGGGTCGGGTAGAACAGGCCCGCCAGAACTACCCCGAGGCTATTAAGTACCTGGAACAGGCCCGCAACACAGTACAGGACTACACGTTTGCCGAGGAGTTGGCGACCCTTTACCAGCTCAACAACCAAACCGCCGAGGCCCGCAAAATGAAAGCCGAAGCCATAGCCATGCTCGCTTCAGATGCTAACGCTGCCGACGAGAACGAGGACCTGGGCCACTACGCCGACCGGGAACTGGCCTACGCCTACCTCGAAACCGGAGAGCTGGATAAAGCCCTCGAACACGCCAAAATTGAATACGACCGGCGTCCGGACAACATCGACGTGAATGAAACCCTGGCCTGGGTTTCGTACAAGCGCGGCGAGTATCCGGCCGCCGCTACCTATATGAAGGCGGCCCGCCGCACCAACTCGCAAAGCCCGGTGCTGCTGTGCCGCGCCGGCCTGATTGCTTCCAAAAACGGCAACCCCGCCGCCGGTCAGGCCCTCATCAAGCAGGCGCTGGCCATCAACCCCTACCTAAGTCTCGGCCTGGCCGAGGAAGGCCGCCAGCTACTGGCAGTGCGGTAGGAGTGAGGTACCTGCTAAATGAGTAACGGTCACGCTGAGCGCAGCCGAAGCATCTCTACTGCTTCGTTGTAATGGCAGTCCAATGCCAGAATTAGCATGGCGGTAGAGATGCTTCGGCTGCGCTCAGCATGACGGGTAATCCAATACCAACCCAACCTTCACATTAACACCTTTCATGCGCGCCATTCGCCTCGCTCGCTTCCTGCCACTTCTCGTCGCGCTGCTGTTGCTGCCGGGGATGGCCGGCGCGCACGTGCTGGATGAGGACCTGAGCAAACTCTCGCGCACCGATATCTTCCTTACTTATCTGCAGCTCGGCTACACGCATATTCTGCCGCTGGGCATCGACCATGTGCTGTTCGTGCTGTGTCTGTACCTGCTGGAGCCGCGCCTTAAACCAGTGCTCTGGCAGGCCACGGCTTTTACGGTAGCGCACTCCATCACGCTGGGGCTGGCCATGTACGGCGTAGTGTCGCCGCCGGCCAGCCTGATTGAGCCGCTCATTGCGCTGTCGATTCTGTTTGTGGCCCTTGAGAACATCGTGGTCGAGCACCTGAATCCGTGGCGCATTGTGGTGGTGTTCGGGTTCGGGCTGCTGCACGGGCTGGGCTTTGCCGGGGCGCTTACGGGCCTGGGCCTGCCGCCCAACATGTTCGTGGAGTCGTTGGTAGCCTTTAATATTGGGGTAGAATTGGGGCAGGTTTCGGTTATTCTGCTGGCCTGGCTGCTGATTGGCCGCTGGGCCGCCGGCAAACCCTGGTATAAGCGCCGCATTCTGGTGCCTGCCTCGGTGGTTATTGCCCTTATGGCCGCCTACTGGACTTTCGAACGATTGAGTTGAATGAACGGGATCAAACAGAACAGAACAGAACAGAACAGAACAGAACAGAAAGAACGTCATGCTGAACGAAGGCGCAAGCCGGAGTCGAAGCATCTCTACCGCAATGGTAACCCTATTGCTGCATTACTACTACTGCAACGAAGCGGCAGAGATACTTCGCTTTCGCTCAGCATGACGTTACTTTTCTAAGCCCTAAAGCCCTTAATTGAATGCTCCGCCACCTGCTCCTGCTATTACTGCTGCTACCCTACCTGGGAGGCATTGGTGCGGGCCTGGTGGGGCGGCCCGAGGCACCGGGGCCCACGGCGGCGCACCCCTACGTACATAGCGCCGCCTGCCAGCACGAAAACTACCTGCGCCTCGACTGCTTTGATACCTGCAACGGCAACCAGTCGGCGGTAGAGGCACAGACTAAGCGCACGACGCCGGCCCAGCTGCTGGCATCGGCCAAGAGCATCGACCTGCATTGCCTGCCCGAAACGCCCTGCCTGCAAGCGGCGTGGTTCGGGCAGCTTGTGGGGTACCAGCCGGCCACCGAGCCGGCCATAGCAGCCGGAAACCGCCCGATTCCGGAACAGCCGCCCCGTCGCGGATAAGTGGATGCGCCTCCCCAAACCAGGGAGGCGGGCCGGTGCTGTTGGCACGGGCCGTTGCCAACTTATCTTTTGACTTAGACGTGCCGCCAAAAGGCCCCTGTGCCGGGCGCGGCGTGTTGTATTGCGGCTATATGCGCCTTTTTTATTGGATAACCGCTGCCGGTACGGTTCTGGTGGCGTGGGGAAGCGGGTCCGAAGCCCACGCCCAGAACACCGCCGTGCTGCGCGGAACCGTGGCCGATTCGGTTTCCGGCCGACCCCTGAGTGGGGTGAGCGTACGCCTGGCCGGCCGCAGCGAGGCCACCGTGGCCGACGAGCTGGGCCGGTTCCGGCTGGCGGTGCCGGCCGGAACCTACGTGGTGCGGGCCAGCGGCCTGGGCCTGGCAGCGCGGCAGCAAACGGCCACCGTAGCTGCCGGCGAAACCGCCGCCCTGTCCCTTCGTCTGCCAACTGCTGCCCTGGCGCTTTCCGAAGTAACTGTGGCCCAGCCCTACGACCCCAACCAGTCGCTGGCTGTTATTTCCAATATCGATAAGCTGCTGCGGCCCGTGAACTCGGCCCAGGACCTGCTGCCGCTGGTGCCGGGCCTAGTAATTGCCCAGCACGCAGGCGGCGGCAAGGCCGAGCAGATTTTCGTGCGCGGCTTCGACGCCGACCACGGCACCGATTTCAACGTGAGCGTTGACGGGCTACCCGTGAATATGGTCAGCCACGCCCACGGGCAGGGCTACGCCGATTTCCACTTTGTGATACCGGAAACCGTGGACCAGTTGCGGGTGTACAAAGGCCCCTACACGGCCCGGTTTGGCGATTTTGCCACGGCCGGCGCGGGCGAGTTCACCACCAAAACCCGCCTCGACCAAAGCCAGGTGAAGCTGGAAGTGGGACAGTTCGACACCCGCCGGGCAGTGGCGCTGCTGAATCTGCTGCCGGTGCGGGCCGCGGGCCAGCGTGCGGCTGCCGCCTATGTGGCCGGCGAGTATATGTTCACCAACTCGTATTTCGACGCCAAGCAGGACTTCCGCCGCTTCAATGGGCTGGCCAAGTACACCGGCCAGCTCTCCGACCGCTCTTCGCTGATGGTGCTCGGCTCGCAATTCGGCTCGAAGTGGGATGCCTCGGGCCAGATTCCGGAGCGTGGTGTAGACGACGGCACGATTTCGCGCTTCGGCAGCATCGACCCCACCGAGGGCGGCTCGACCAGCCGCACCAACGCCACAGCCGTGCTCACCACCGACCTGCCCCACAACGCCGTGCTGCGCCAGCAGGCGTACTACACACGCTACGATTTCAACCTGTACTCCAACTTCACGTTTTTCCTTAACGACCCGGTAAACGGCGACGGAATCCGGCAGACGGACGCGCGAAACCTATACGGCTACACCGGCACTTACAGCCGCGACCTGCAACTGGGCAGCCGCACGCTGCGCACAGTGGCCGGCCTGGGCACCCGCCTCGACGACACCCACATCGCCCTGCGCAACTCGGCGCAACGCGCAGTACTCGATACGATTCGCTCGGGCCGGGTGTACGAGCAGAACTTCAACGGCTACCTCGAAGGAACACTCGGCCTCACCGACCGGCTCACGCTCAACGCCGCGCTGCGGGCCGACTACTTTCGCTTTGCTTTTCGCGAAGACCGGGTAGCGGCCGATTCGGTATCGGGCCGGGCGGGCAAGGGGCGCGTAAGCCCCAAGCTGAACCTGTACTACGACGTGAACCCGGCTGTGCAGCTGTTCGTGCGCTCGGGCTTTGGCTTCCACTCCAACGACGCAAGGGCCGTAGTGACTAACGCCACGGCCAACGTGCTGCCCCGGGCCATCGGCTACGAGGTGGGCGGCACCTTTAAGCCGGCGCCCGCGCTGGTGGTAAATGCCGCGCTGTGGGCGCTGCACCTTCAGGACGAACTGGTGTACGTAGGCGACGAGGGCGTAGTGGAAAGCGCCGGCCGCACCCGCCGCCTGGGCTTCGACCTCTCGGCCCGCTACCAGCTCACGCGTCTGCTCTTTGCTGATGTAGACCTGAACCTGAGCCGTGGCCGACTGGTAGACGAGCCGGAAGGCGCCAACCGGATTCCCCTGGCGCCCAGCCTCACCAGCGTTGGCGGCCTCACGCTGCGGGCTCCCGGCGGCCTCGGGGCCAGCCTGCGCTATCGCCACATCGATTCGCGAGCGGCCAACGAGGACAACTCGGTGCGGGCGAAAGGCTACTTCCTGCTCGATGCCGTGCTGAGCTACACCAAAAGCCGCTTTCAGGTGGGTGCCTCCGTGGAAAACCTGCTGAACGTGGAGTGGAACCAGGCCCAGTTCGACACCACCACCCGGCTGCGCAACGAGGCCGCGCCGGTGTCGGAACTGCACTTCACACCCGGCACGCCCTTCTACGCCAAGCTCAACGCCAGCGTGTTTTTCTAGGCTTCCCTAGAGAGCCGGCCTCGTGGCCTCTGCCAGCCGATGGCCCGCGTATCCGCAACTGGCCGAGCCAGTCGTTGCCGGCTTATTTCCCAACTTCAACTCAACTGACGTATGTCTTTCTTCTCCCTTCCAGTTTCCGCCAGCCCAGCTTCGCCCGTTCGTCAGGCTCTGGCCGGCACTACCTTTCTACCTACACTCGACGCAGGAGCCCCGCCACCGCTGCCGCTGGGCGCCCAACGTCGGCACCGCGAAGAGCGGGCCCAGGCGCACTGCCGCATGCACGCCCGCTCCGCGCCCCACAGCTCGGCGAAACGCTGGTAGCTGATTGGCGTTGAGGAACAAGGTGTTGGAACGGTGTAGGGGCGGGGCTTGTCCCCGCCCGCCGTCGAACGACTTATCTGCACCGTTGAACGACCCGCGTAGAAACCGTTTAATGGTGGTCGGGGACAAGCCCCGCCCCTACGCCGTTCTGCACAACCTGAGGCATCACGAAAAAGCCGCTTACCGATCTGGTAAGCGGCTTTTTTATGGCTCGAAGGCGGATGAGGTAGGAATGGCACTTGCATCCGGGGGCATAAATGCGAATTTTGGCTTTCCAACCAGCCGCTGCCCATGACTTTTCCCGCCTCTTTGCCCGGTCTTCCTGTTCTGCTGCTGGCCCTGCTAGGAATGGGCGGATTGCTGGCCGGGTGCCAGTCGGCCGGGGGCGAGGTGGCCGCAGCCCGCCAAAGTGCAGCAGTAGCCGTAGCGGCCCCAGTGCCTTTGGCGATGCCAGCACCAGCCGCCGATTCGCTGGCTCCCACGCCGCTGTCCCCGCTTCCCGATGTGCCGCCGGAGTTGCGCACGGCCGTAGCGGAGTTGCGCACGAGGCTGGGCCCGCAAGCCGCCGCCCTGCGCCCAGAGGTGCTGGAGCGGGCTTGCGTGGGCTACCTGAACCTGCGCCGGGCCGGCCGCATCAGCCGTCCGGGCGTATTGGCCGTGGTCGACATGGATCTGCCTTCCTCTGAACCCCGGCTGTGGGTGCTTGATTTGCGGGCCGGCCAGGTGCTGCACCGCAGCCCCGTGGCCCACGGCCGTGGCTCGGGCGAGGGCCTGCGGGCCCGCCGTTTCTCCAACACTATCAAATCGGCCTGCACTTCGCTGGGCTTCTACCGCACCCAGGATACCTACCGGGGCAAGCACGGCCTCTCGCGCCGCCTGCGCGGCCTCGATGCCGGCCTCAACGACAACGCCCTGCGCCGCTATGTGGTGCTGCACAGCGCCGATTACGTAAGCACCGCTTATCTGGAGCGCCACGGCCAGGCCGGCAACAGCCGCGGCTGCCCCGCCCTGCCCCCCAACCAGTACCGGGCCATAATCAGCAGCGTGGGCGAAGGTGGCTGCCTCTACCTCAGCGGCCCCGGCCTGGAGTCGCAGTGGCTCGACGGAGCCGGTGCAGCTCAGCGGCTAGCGGCGCAGGGGTGGTTGTGATGCGCTTCGCTTCTTTACAGGCAAGAGGCCCGTTGGAATAGTCCAGCGGGCCTCTTGCTTGTAGAAAATTGGGTCAGCTTACTGCACTACTACTTTCCGGCTCAAGTTCAGCTCTGGAACGCTGAGCTGGTACACGCCGGCGGGCAGGGCCCGGCCCGGGGTCAGGCGCTGCTCGTTGGAGCCAGGGTATAGCCGCACCGACTGCTCGTGCACGAGGCGTCCGGTCAGGTTGACGAGGCGCAGGGTGGCGGTTAAGTAGTGTTGCATAAGTA
>NZ_JAGGPS010000036.1 GCF_018613725.1 Hymenobacter sp. ISL-91 | reverse complement strand
CCTTTATCTGTCTGCGAGTTATGACGCTTTACCTTAATTGAGAACAGCTCCTAGGGCCGGCTAGCGGTTGAAGCCAATACCGACGTATACCTGGAACGCCCCGTTTTTGATGTTGGTGAGGGCGCGGTTGCCGGTTTTGGCGAAGTCCTGGTCTTCAATGATGTCGTTGAAGCCGGCTACGTAGCGGCCTCCTACGCGGGCCGGGCCCACGCGGGCCTCTATGCCAGTGGCTAGGCCGTAGTCGAGGCTTTTGTAAGCGTAGTCGAGTTTGCCGTCTTCATTGGCCAGCTTGCGTTCTACGCCGTTTTCACGCACTTTAGTCAGCAGCGAAACCTGCGGGCCGGCATGGATGCTCACGTTATCGAAAATGTTGAACACCAGCAGCACCGGCACCTGAATGTAATCGAGGCGGGTGTCATAGGCTCCGTTTACATTGGACTTGAGGCCATTATTGCCGGCAAAACCCTGGCGGCTGTAGAGCAGCTCGGGCTGAATAGAGAACTTGTTGCTGAAGCCATACTGGGCATATACGCCAGCGTGGAAGGTATTATAACTTCCTTCGTCGGAGTAGTTCTTCTTGTCGTCGCCGCGGAAATGGGCGGCCGTGAAACCACCTTTAATACCGAAGCCGGTATTGCGCGAATCGGAGCCGCCGGAAGCCGCTGGGTAGTCGGTTGAAGAACGGACACCGTCGGGGCCGGTAGTTTGGGCCAGGGCCGGCACGCTAAGTAGCAGGCCCGTGGCCAGGGTTAGCGGAAGGGTAAGATTTTTCATGGCAGAGAGAGTCGAGAGTAGTAAGTGTGGAACGAGCAGCGCCACTACAGGGCCGGCCGCTTTAGTAGCCCTATACTGCCTCATGCTACGAAGGTTACACTGTGGCAGGGAGGCAAACCCTAATTTTATACACCGGACAACTGGGTTTACCGGGGGGGTGGGCTATCTTTGGCCTCAGCAGCTGCCGCCAGTAGGTGCTGCCGGTAATTATTCAGGGGTGTTAGCTCAGTTGGTTCAGAGCACTACCTCGACAAGGTAGGGGTCATCGGTTCGAGCCCGATACGCCCCACAAAAGCCCGGTAAACCCGGAAATAACCGCCCTTGCCCGGCGGTTATTTTTGTGTTGAGCCAAGAGCGGAAATAGCCACCGCAGCCGACCGGGTGCCGCCGAAGCGCCCCGCCGCCGGTTAACCTACAGTGCCCGTAGTTGCTGTGCCATTGGCCGACATGAGCGCCCCCTTTCCACAGTGTTTCTCTTTTCCAGCTTCGCGCATGCTTTCCATTGCCTGGCACCCCGTGTATGCCCATCCGCTGCCGGCCAGCCACCGCTTTCCCATGCTCAAATACGAGCTGTTGCCCGAGCAGCTGCTACGCGAAGGCACGGTGCCCGAATCGGCCTTTTTCGCGCCCCAGCCGCCACCCGAAGCCGATATTTTGCGCGTGCATGAAGCGGACTATTTCCGCCGCCTGCAGGCTGGCGAACTGACCCGGCAGGAGGAGCGGGCCACCGGCTTTCCGTGGAGCCCCGAACTGATTACCCGCGAAACCACCATTCTGGGCGGTACGCTGGAGTGTGCCCGCCGGGCATTAGCCAGCGGTGGGGTGGCCCTCAATATTGCCGGCGGCACTCACCACGCCTTTCGCGACCGGGGCGAAGGGTTCTGCCTGCTCAACGACCAGGCCGCCGCTGCCGCCTACCTGCTGGCGCACCCCGCCTGGGGCGTACGCCGGGTGCTCATCATCGACCTCGATGTACACCAGGGCAACGGCACGGCCGCTATTTTCGCCCACGAGCCGCGCGTATTCACGCTCAGCGTGCACGGGGCCCGCAATTACCCCCACCGCAAGGAGCAATCAGACCTCGACCTGCCTCTGCCCGACGGCACCGACGACACGGCCTACCTGGCGCTGCTGCGCAATACATTGCCCCGCCTGCTGGCCGAGCACCAGCCCGATTTCGTGTTTTACCTGGCCGGCGTCGATGTGCTGGCCACCGACAAGCTGGGCCACCTGAGCCTGAGCCGCGAAGGCTGCCGCCAGCGCGATGCTTATGTGCTCGGCCTCTGCCACCAGCACAGCCTGCCGGTGGTTGTGTGCATGGGCGGCGGCTATTCACCCAACATCATCGACATCATTGAAGCCCACGCCAACACGTTCCGGGTAGCTGCCGATTTGTGGGGCTGATTTTAGTGCGTAGTCGTTTGTGAACGTCAAAATAACGTCATGCTGAGCTTGCCGAAGCATCCCTACCGGAGCAGTAATCATATGCCACTGCGGTAGAGATGCTTCGGCAAGCTCAGCATGACGTTCTGAGCAGCCAAGCACTAGGCACAAACGACTACGCACTGATAACTAACTGCCACCGAAAGGCCCAGCGCCAGCGCAGGGTGTAGTTCCGGATGCCGGCGGCGGCTAGTAAGCCTTCCAGCTCGGAGCGGGTGAAAGCGCGGGCCACCGACAGCGGCGCATCATGCTGCACGAGGCGCGAGCCGCCCAGCAGCCGCGTGAGCCAGCGTATGCTGTGGTAGGCCAGCGGATGGCGGTGCAGGTCGTTGATGATGACGGCCAGCCCGGCCTGCCGGTGACACTGGGCCAGCATCTGCACTAGCTGCGTATCGGAGAAGTGGTGGCAGAACAGGCTGGCCGTCAGAATGTCGAACGACTGTTGGGCAAAGTCGGGTGCAAATATGTCGGCCTGCTGGAAGCTGATTTCGGGGTAATTCTGGGCCTTGGCGGCGGCGTAGTCGAGCATGAAGCTGTTGGCATCGACCCCCACCAGCTCGACGGGTACCCGGCGGCGGCGGGCCCAGCGGGCCAGCTGGCGGAGCGTGTCGCCGCCGCCGCTGCCCAAATCGGCGATGCGCAGGGGCCGGCCGGCCGGGAAGCGGGGGCGCAGGCGTGCCAGGGCATCGAGCACCGGAGCGTAGCCACCAAGCCAGGTATTCACTGTTTCCAGCTCGTCGAGGTTCTGCCGCAGCTCCTCAGAGGCCAGCGTCAGGTCGTCCATCAACTCCTCCTGGTCCGAGCGGACACGCAAATCAGCCATATAGTTAGCTGTTAGCTAGCAGCTTTTAGCTGATAGCTTTTTGTATGAATCAGTTAGCTAAAAAGCGGATTCCGGGTGGGAAATGGTATGCGTAGCGCTTACGAAGCCAGAAATACGGTTTCGGTCTGCTCAACCGCACGTTCCACATCACCCTCCACATTCTCCGAGGCTACCGTCAGGAGCATGGCTTCCAGGGTGAGACCGGGGCCGAAGGCGAAGCTAAGCACGGGTGCTCCGTTGTCGGCGGCCGTCAGCTCGCTCATCAGCCGGGCCAGCACAAACAGCACCGTTGCCGACGACATGTTGCCGTACTCGCGCAGCACGGCGTAGGCGTAGCGGTTGTCGTGGGCGCTCAGGCCCAGCGCCTGCTCGATGGATTCAAGGATTTTGCGGCCACCCGGATGAATGGCAAACGCCCGGATGTCGGCCAGCTCAACCGGTAAATCGGCCAGCAGGCGCTGGGTAAGCTGCCCGATACCGTCCTGAATCATGCGCGGCACATACGAGGAAAGCGTCATCTCGAAGCCAAAATCGTTGATGTGCCAGGCCATATCGGCGTGGCCGTTGGGCTCCAGGTCGCAGTGGAAGGCCGTGAGAGCCAAGCTGGGCTGGTGCGCGGCCGGTTCGCTCTGCACGAGCACGGCCGCTGCCCCGTCGCCGAACAGGGCGTTCGATACCAGGTGGTCGTCTTCGGGGCTTTTCTGGAAATGCAGCGTGCACAGCTCCACGCATACCACCAGAACCCGTGCCTTAGGGGTGGCCCGGCAGAACGCGTCGGCCAGCTTCAGGCCATTTACGGCCGCGTAGCAGCCCATAAAGTTCACGCAGGTGCGCTGCACATGGCCCGGCAGGCCCAACGCACCCACCAACTCAATATCGAGTCCTGGCGCGTACATGCCGGTGCAGCTTACTGTAATCAGGTGGGTAATCGAGCCGACTTCCACCTCGGGTAGCTGGCTCAGGCAGGCGCGCACGGCCTCTACGGCCAGCGGCAGCGCAAAGCGGCGGTACTCGGCCATGCGCCGGCCCACCGCCGGAAAGGGCTCCAGGCCCGGCGTATTCGGAAAAAACTCAAACTCTCCGTTCACCCGCGCATAGTCGGGCAGCACCGAGTAGCGGTGGGCTATGCCCGAAACCCGGTACAGGGCGCGGAGCTTACGGGTGTCGCGCTCGTCGAGCTCCAGGGCGGCGGCCATAAAGTCGGCAATCTGCGGTTGCGGAATACGGTGGGGCGGATTGGCGGTGCCAATGGCACACAAATAACTACTCATCGGGGCAGTTTACGTAAAAATCGTGCCGCTTGGGTTACAGCTTTATGGTGATAGGACTCGGTAGCGGGCAGAAGGAGTGTAGTGTTGCGGCTCCAACAGCCTAAAACTCGGCTCCATGCGTGCGGCGCATCAGGGCGCGCACGGCCCCGGGCCAGCGGCGCAGGCCACGTACCGCTATTTCGCTGAGCAGGGGCTGGCCAAACAGGCGCTGCACGGCGCGCCCCACCTGTAGCCGTTGGCCAAAATGGATTTGCCAGTCGGTGGTATAAGCGGCCTCCAGCTGCGGGCGGCTCAGGTGGCCCCGCAGAAAGCGGCTCGTGTGGGTGGCGGCTAGGCTGGCCCCATGGATGGCCATGGCCATGCCGTTGCCGCAAAGTGGGGTAATCAGGCCGGCGGCGTCGCCGGCCAGCAGGGCGTGGTGCTCCAGGCAGGTTTTGGGGGCGAACGATATTTCGTTGATAACCTCGGGCTGCGGGTACAGTACCTCGGCCGTTTCCAGAATATGGCGCAGATGGGGGTTGCGGGCCAGCACGTTGGCCTCTAGTTGCGCAATGGTGCCGTGGGCCTTCACATTGCGGCGGGTGGTGAGGTAGCAGAAGCAAAATTTGTCGTCCTCGATGGCCGAAATGCCCGCGTAGCCGTCGGCAAAGTTGTGGAGCGCAATCAGGTCGCGCGGCATATCGGGGTAGCGCAGATGGTACTTCACACCTAGGTAAGGCGAGCGTTGCGTGAAGAAAGGCCGCTGCAGCTGCCGGTCGAGGGCACTACGCTTACCGTAGGTACCGATAACCACGCGGGCCAGCAGACTGCGGCCGTCGGAGAGCAGTACGGCGTGGGTATCGGTGGCCGGGTCGAAGGCCACATCGGCTACGGTGGCGTGCAGCACCGTAACGCCCGCGGCCAGCACTTGGTGGTACAAAAACTCGTCGAGCACGTAGCGGCTGATGCCAAAGCCGCCCAAATCGAGCGGGGCATTCAGCAGTTCGCCGGCCGGCGAGCTAACCTGAAACCGGCTAATGCGGGCCGGGGCCAGCGTGGCCGGGTCGGCTCCGAGCCGGCGCAGGTAGGGCAGCACCTCGTTCGATACATACTCGCCACACACCCGATGGAAGGGGTACTGCCGCCGCTCGACCAGCGTAACGGCGTGGCCGCGCTGCCCCAGGTCGAGGGCCGCACACAGGCCACCCAATCCTCCGCCAATAATGATAACGTCCAACTTATTTCGGCAGCTAAAGGCGTGAGAGAAAACGGATAGTAAATCTATTCATCGACGATGCGTACTATTTTATGGCTTTACCAAAATGAGCGAGTATTTTTGTTAACCTAAATTTCCCCCTGGTCGTTTAGTAATAGTCGACCCGAAACTGTTTCGGGTTCACCTCATTAAGGTACTATATGCTTACACTCCTACGTATTCTTTTGCTGGCTTTGTTAACTAATATAGCCGTACCGGGCTTTCAGGCACCGGCGCAGGCTCAGCCGCCTGGCAAAACACCCACTACCGCCCAGGAAAAGTCCCTGACGGTGTATCCCAACCCCAGCACCGGTATTGTGCACATCAACATCAACGGTTTCGAGGGCCGTAAGCTGGAGTTGCGCGTACTCAACGTCATCGGTACGGTTATGTACCGTGAGTCGCTCACGGAGCTACGCGACCGGTACAGTCGCACCCTCGACCTGAGCAAGTTTGCCAACGGCCTCTACTACGTAAAGCTGGAAGCCGATAACGCCAGTGAGATGCGCAAGCTCGTAATTCGCTAGCATACTGCCTGCTTCTCTTCGGAGGAAACGATAAAAAAAAAGGTCTCTGCCGTAGCAGAGACCTTTTTTTGGCTATACCAGTGACAATTTACCTGTCGTTGCGCACGGGTACGGTTTGGGGCTGAATCATGGCTTTGAGGTTGTCGATGGTATCGAAAGCAAGCAGAGCCGTAGCAAGGGCAATGCCCAGAAAAATCAGGAAGGCGGTCATATAAAAGGGGAGGAAATGAAGAAATAATCCGGCTTGCTACCCCAGTTGGTCCCGAAGGGCCATCTGGTGGCGTTGCCGCACTCATCTCTAACCCGAAACCCCCTGCCTAAGTTGCAGTATAATTATGTGCTTGCCTTTACACATTGGGCCAACGGCGCCTAGGGCCGGTGCTGCCGGTGGTTAGGCCTGAGTCGGAAATTCCTCCTGCAACAGCCGTACTACCTCATCAACTGTAACGCGCACCTGCCCAACAAGCCGCGCCAGCTCAGGCCAGTCGGGCGCCGTAGCGCCGGTGGCCACGGCTTGCAGGGCCACTAACACGGGGCGTAGGCTGATCAGTTGCAGCCCATCGGTGGAGCTTTTGAGGAAGTGGGCCGCTGCCGCCAGTTCGGTGGACTGCCGCTGCCGTAAGTGCTGCTCCAGCCGGGTTACAGCGGGAGGCGTGGTTTCGATAAATAGGGTTACCAGCCGCCGCACAAATACCTCATCGTTGCCCGAGAGGCGGCGTATGGATGCCAGGCTATAGAGCGGCGGCCGGCCGGCCGCTGGAGTAAGCGGTTGGCTGGCGGCTGGTTCGGGGGTAGCCTGCTGGACAGACCGATGGGTATCGGCGGCCGGGGTAAGGCCTAGCAACTCGACCAGAAGGGCAAACAGGGCCTGCTCGCGAAAGGGCTTGGCCAGATAGCCATCGAGGCCGGCAGTTCGGTAGTGCTCGGCGTCGCCGGGCATGGCGTGGGCCGTGAGAGCAACTACGGGCGTGGCCGCGCGGGCCGGGTCGGGGTGCTGGCGTAGCAGCTGTGTGGTGGCCACGCCATCGAGCCCCGGCATCTGGATATCCATGAGCACCACTGCGTAGTGGTGCTGCCGGAACAGGGTCAGCGCCGCATTGCCAGTCGAGGCCGTGTCGACTACCACGCCCCAGCCGCGCAGCATGGTTTGCATAAGCAGCTGGTTTACGGCGTTGTCTTCGGCCAGCAGGATGCGGTAGCCACGCAGCCGCTGGTAGTTGGGGGCTGGCTCCGGCAGCACGGGTGAGGCCACCGGGGCCGGCGCGAGAGGCAGCGTAAAGCGAAACGTACTGCCCCTGCCCAGCTCGCTGCTGGCCGTCAGCTGGCCACCCTGCAGCTCTACCAAGCCCCGCGATATACTCAGCCCCAGCCCCGAGCCGCCAAATTCGCGGGCCGTGCTGGCAGATGCCTGGGTAAAAGGCTCGAACAGGTCGCGCAACTGCTCGGGGGCAATGCCAATGCCCGTATCGAGCACCGAAAACCGATACTGCGGCGCGGAAGAAGTGGGGTTAAAACACTCATAGGTAAGCAGTACTTGCCCCTTCAGCGTAAACTTCACGGCGTTGCCGAGCAGGTTGAGCAATACCTGCCTAAGCCGGTGGGGGTCGCCGAGTACGCGGGCCGGGCCGGCACCGGCGGGCGGCAGCTGCAGGCGCAGACTGATGCCTTTGTCCGCCGCCGCGGGCAGCAGCGCCTGGCAACTGGCCCGCAGCACCTGCTCCAGGTCGAAGGGTACGTGTTCGAGCCGCATCCGGCCCGCGCCCAGCTGGGCCATATCCAGCACGTCGTTGATGAGCACCAGCAGATTATCGGCCGATTCCTGCGCGTGGGTGAGGAGCAGCTGCTGCTCATTGGTAAGCGGCGTTTTGGCCAGCAGCCCGGTAAGCCCCACAATGCCGTTAAGCGGCGTCCGGATTTCGTGGCTCATGTTGGTGAGAAAGTTCTGGCGGGCCTGCGCATTCTGCTCGGCGACCTCCTTGGCTTTCTCCAGTGCCTGCTGGGTATGTTTGAGCTCGGTGATGTCGTTATCTACCCCCAGCACCTGCACGGTGCCGTCGGTGAGCACAAACGGCCGCTTGACCGTCCGAAACCAGCGGATATTGCCTTGGCCATCCGTCAGGGGCGCTTCCTCGTCTATTTCCTGCTCCGAGCTCAGCACCTGCCTGTCCTGGCGGCGGTACTGGGCCATGCTCGGAAAGCGGGCTTCGAGTTCGGGCAGCGTGGCCCGGAGCAGTTCCTGGTGCGAGAGATGGTAAAAGCGGGCGGTGGCTTCGTTGGCCAGCACGTAATTGCCCTTTCTGTCTTTAAGGTAAATCAGATTGGGTACCGTGTCAATCACCTGCCGGAACAGGCGGTTCTGCTCGGCGAGGCGGCGGTTGGCCGAGCGGCGCTGCTCATCGGCTATTTTCCAGCGGGTTATGTCTTCGGCGTTGCTTAGTACCTGCGTAACATAGCCCTGCGCATCGCGGGCATAGGCCGTGCTGGTTAGCCGCAGCCAGCGGGTAGTGCCGGTGGGGTGCTGCATGGTATAGTCGAAGGAAAGCAGCTTGCCATCGGGCAGGGTTTCAGCCTCGCTGTAATGGCGGCGCAGCCCTTCGGCCTCGTTGGTGGGCATCAGCACCTCCAGCACGCGCGGACCCATGGCCCGCAGCTCGGCCGCCGGGTAGCCGAGCTGGGTTTCGGCAACACGGTTGCAGTAATGTAGGCTGCTGGACGGGAGGTCGAAGACGAATATAAAACTCGGCAGCGCGTCGTAGAGGTGGGTGGCGGCTTCGGCCCGCTCGGTAGCGGCCGCCAGCTGCTGGCGCAGGCGTTCCAGCTGCTGGCGGGCTTGCCGGAGTTGCCGGGCCTGCTGCCGATACCGGATAGAATCCATGGGAAATGAAGCTGATGAAAACCAGTTGCTGCCAACCGGCATCGGCCAGCGCCGGGCGGGCGGTTCGGCCACTACGGGTACGGTAAGGTAGGCAACTGTTGGTGCGCGGCTTGCCTAGGGTAACTGTACCTCTCCGTTCTGCAGCATGCGGTAGAGGTGGATTTACCGATTTGCAGCTGCGCGGCTGCCTGCAGAATGTTGCCGTTGTAGCGGTTGAGGCAGTGCTGTACAATGGCCGTCGTCTGGGCCCGCAACGACTCGTCGGCCGGCAGCACGCCGCCTGCAGTATCGGGGGTGGGGTGGGGGCTGCGCAGCGGCAGGTCGGTGGCGGTAATCGTGCCGTTTTCGGCCAGCACGGCTGCCAGCTCTACCAAGGCCTTCAGCTCGCGCACGTTGCCCGGAAACGAGTAGCGCAGCAGCTTCTGCCGGGCTTCCTCCGAAAGTGTGCAGGCCACCAAGCTGTTCTGCTGGCAAAATTCCTGCAGAAACCCTTCGGCCAGCAGCAGCACATCCTCGCCCCGCTCGCGTAGCGGGGGCAGCTCGATGGGCAGACCCAGCAGGCGGTAGTACAGGTCTTCCCGAAACCGGCCTTCGCGCACTTCGCGGGCTAGGTCGCAGTGCGTGGCCACCATCAGGCGGGCGTCGAAGGGAATAGCGCCGTTGCCACCCACCCGGCTTACCTCGCGCTCCTGCAGCACCCGCAGCAGCTTGGCCTGCAGGCTCAAATCCAGCTCGGCTACCTCATCCAAAAACAGCGTGCCCCGGTGCGCCTCCTCAAACCGGCCCACGCGGCGGGCCACTGCTCCGGTAAAGGCGCCCTTTTCGTGGCCAAACAGCTCGCTTTCCAGCAACTCGCGCGGAATGGCGGCCACGTTTACGGCTACAAAGGCTGCCTCGCGCCGGTCGGAACCGTAGTGAATAGCCTTGGCCACCAGCTCTTTGCCGGTGCCGGTTTCGCCCACAATGGATACCGTGATGTTGGTGCGGGCAGCCTTATCGATGAGGGTGAACAGCTGGCGCATGGCCGGGCTTTGGCCCCGGATGGCCCGCCGCGCATCGTATTTCTGGCCGATCTGCTTACGGAGCTGGGTGTTTTCGCGGCGCAGGGCCAGCTGCTGCACAATATTGCCCACCGTAAACCAGAGCCGGTCGGCCGTTTCTTCATCTTTCACCAAGTACTCGTAGGCACCCTGCTTCAGCAGGCCAACGGCCGTACGAATATCCTCCTGGGCCGAAATAACGATTACGGCTACCTCGGGCAGGCGCTCCTTCAGCCGGCGTAGCACCTCATCGCCCCGGCCATCGGGCAAGGTATAATCAAGCGTGATAATGTCGGGCGGCTCGCTCAGGCTGTCGAGGCACGACTGGGCAGTGGCAAAGCGACGGACAACGTAATCGGGGTTTTGCGTCAGCTTGTAGGCCAGCAACTCGGCGTACCAGTCGTTGTCTTCAACAATAAAAATTGAAATAGAAGTAGAACTCATACGCAGGGGGGAAGGCTGAGATACGCTCGGGCTGCAAGGTGCTGGAAACCAGCGGCAGTATGAGCGTATTCCAATCTTGGGAAGGTTGTTTTCAGGGAAGTAGGAGAGCAAAGCAATTATAAGTGCGAGTATAAGCGGGAATAGCCGGCTTACCAAAAATTCCCGGTTAGAGACGGTTTTTCCCGTATTGGAACAATAAGTAAAAGTTACAATGGCCTTAATATATTGATAGTCAAAGGACAAGGCAGCAAAAGAAGGATTGGCCGGGTAGTTGGCATAAGCAAGCAAGCAAGCAAGCCTGCATACGCATGGCTGTCAACTTTTTACTTACTGCTTATGTCTGCTCTCTACTCATTCGGTACCTGGCGCGGCAGTCGCCTGCTGGTACTGCTGGCCGCGCTTCTGCTCGCGGCCGTTCAAACTGTTTCGGCGGCCAGTGCGCCTATCTACTCGGCAAACGGTGCTAGTGTCGCACGACAGTGCTTAGGTAATCTGTGTTTTGGAAGTGTGACCAGCCCTAACAACGCAGCTGACAATGATTTTCAGACTGCTGCTACCATCAATGTGCCGGTTGCTCTAAGATTGTTTGGTGTATTAGCTGGCACCAATGTAAAGCTTCGTATGAATATGGCGAAGGAAGTCCCCAAAAACTATAGAGCTGGTGTAGTAGTACGCCGCAATGGCGGACTACTGAGCTTGGTAAATATCAACTTAGCGAGTGGGTTTCGACTGCGTACCTTTTTAGGATCAGAGGAAAAGGAGTCAGTAGCAGTAGGCTCTACATTAGTGCAAGCCGTATTGCTTAAAGAGAATGAGGGAGTACGTTTTGAATTCATCGCCTCTGAGCCATTCGACAAAATAGAGTTGGAAGCTGGAGCACTCCTCTCGTTGGGCTATAGCCTCGATGTGCTGTACGCCTACGCCATTGATGCCAACGTAATCGACAAAACGGATGGGTTGGTCACGCGCTTCGACAGCCCTTCGACGGCCAACTATAGCACCGAGGTAAAGGACGACAACGGCCTTAGCGTATGCGTGAACAGCGGAGTAAGCAACCCGGAAAATACCGTTGATAACGACCTGACCAATTTTGCAACGTTCAATGCTTTGGTTGGTGTAAGCTGCCCCAATACGCTGCAAACCCAGCTCGAAGCTCCGGCCCCAGCCGGCTATGTGGCGGGTTTCGTGCTGGGCTCGGGCACTGTGCTCAACGCAAGCGTGCTCGATAACCTGCGCATTACCACGTACCAGGGCGGTGTAAAGCAGGAGCAGGCCAGCGGCCAGGGCCTTCTGCAACTGGAGGTGCTGCCCGATGGCCAGTCGGTGGTACGTTTTACCTCTACCAAGCCCTTCGACCGGGTAGAGCTGCAGCGCACCAGCGTGGTAGACCTGCTCAATAATCTGCGGGTATACTACGGTTTCGGTGTAACACCCAGCACCTTCCGCGACCAGGAGCCCCGGCTTTCGTTGTTCAAAAATCCGGATAACAACTTTCAGGAGCGCGACCCTGCAAACCTCATCAGCAATCCGGAGTTAGCGGCCGACAACAGCCTGACGGGCAACTTTGCCACCGTAGGTAGCCTATTGCAAGTGCTTACCGCCCCCCGCCTGAAGCTGCGCCTCGATGCACCCGGTAAAGCAGGTAACCTGGCTGGCGTACGGCTGGGTTTGGGCACCGGTTTGGTTGATGCTAATGTGCTTTCCAACATTACCATCAGAACGTACAGCGGCGCAAATGGCGGTACGCTGGTCGAAACGGCTACGGGCAGCAGTCTGCTTGATCTGGAGTTGCTGGCGGGCGGGCAGTTTGAAACGACTTTCCTGACCACCCGCGACTTTGACTGGGTGGAAGTTGAGCTGGCTACTGGTGTGGCGGTGCTGAATGATGCCCGCATCTACTACGCCTTTGCCGAAGACCGGCCCACTGGTTTCCCGACCCTCATCGTAGTGCCCAGCGGCCCGCTACCCGTGCAACTGACGGCCTTTGGAGCGCGCGCCAACGGTCTTGCTGTTGAGGTGAGCTGGGAAACGGCTACTGAACTGAACAGCGCCTACTTTGAGGTAGAGCGCTCGGCACAGGCCGGCCGTGGCTTTGTCTCTGTAGGACGGCAGCAGGCCGCTGGCAACAGCGACAACAAACGGGCCTACACTCTCACCGATGCCGCTGCGGCTCAGCTCCCGGCCGGCTTACTTTACTACCGCCTCCGCCAGGTCGACCTCGATGGAACCGAAACCTATTCGGCGGTGGTAGCCGTAACGCGCCGGCCGGTTGCCGGGGCACTGGCACTATACCCCAATCCGGCTCCGGCGGGCAGCCAGTTGCGTATCGGAAGGCTTTCGGGGCTGCCCGAGGGAGGCTACGAATTGTTGCTTTACTCTATGCAGGGTGCCTTGGTAAGCCGGCAGCCGCTGCGCAATGCCACGGAAGTAACGGTTCCCAACCTGGGAGCCGGCGTGTATCAGGCTGTTGTGAACGATGCCGCCGGCCGTCTGGTAGGCCGGCAGCGGTTGGTGCTCACGCAGGGCCGCTAAGCTGGCGGTTGGCCCGGGTTGCCGGGCTGGCGCGCAAGTTTTATGGAGGGTGTACTATTCGTTTGATGGCTATGAAAGCCGGAAAGCTCCGTTGGTTGCAGGCCAGCGGGGCTTTTCGCGTTGTTGGCAGTGGATAGTAGGGGTGTTGGGCGGGGGCTATATGATAACCTAGCGGTAACATTGCTATTCGCATGATGCGCCAACTTTGTGTTCCTCAACCATCTTCCACCTTTTCACAACCATCTCATGTCGCGTATCCTTTCCCGCATGCTGGGCCTGGCCCTGCTCACTGGCTTGGCAGCTTCCTGCTCCAAAGAAACTGTGGAACCCGCCAGCCCCACCAGTGGCTCGCAAGTGGCCGATGCTGCCACGGCTACCCGCGACAACCACCTGGCCCTGGGCAACCCCAGCGGCGCCCAAACCAATACCAGCTTCTACTGGAACTACCTTCTCAACAAGTCCCAGTTCAGCATGTCGTACCACCGCGACCGGGGTACGCCCAACTGGGTAAGCTGGCACCTGAGCAGCGCCTGGCTCGGCAGCACCCCGCGCCAGGACAATTTCGCTTCCGACAACTCGTTGCCCAGCGGCTGGTACCGCGTTACCAGCCGCAGCTACACAGGTTCGGGGTTCGATCGGGGCCACAACGCCCCTTCGGCCGACCGCACCGGCTCGGTGGCCGATAATTCGGCGACTTTCCTGATGACCAACATGATGCCCCAGGCTCCCAACAACAACCAGCGGGCCTGGGCCAACCTGGAGAACTATTGCCGCACGCTCGTAAATGCAGGCAACGAACTCTACATCATTGCCGGTAGCTATGGCAAGGGCGGCACCGGCTCGGCCGGCTACAAAACCACCCTCGACCAGGGGCGCGTAACCGTACCAGCCCGTTGCTGGAAAGTAGTGGTAGTACTGCCCGTAGGCACCAACGATGCGGCCCGCGTAACGAGTAGCACCCGGGTTATTGCCATCGACACCCCGAACGATAACAGCCTCAGCACCACCTGGAGTACTTACCGCACCAGCGTGAATGCCATTGAGCAGGCCACCGGCTACGATCTGCTTTCGGCCGTAGCAGCCAGCGTACAAACAACCATTGAAGCCAAGGTAGACAACGGTCCTACCAGCTGAGGCAGCGTAGGGAGTTAAGCAAAAAGAGCAGGCCGCATTTAGTGCAGCCTGCTCTTTTTGCTTAACTCCCTACGCTGCTGGCTATTGGGCCCCCACCTGTTCATCGGCCACGCCTACATGGTCGTTGGTGGGTTGGCTGTTCATAAAGGAGCGGAACGACATGGCGGCTTCGCTGGCCAGCGAAGTAGCCTGGGCACCCACCCGACGGTCGTTAAAGGTTTTAGCGTTGCTGCGGCTGGTCCGCAACTCGGCCTGGTATTCTTCCAGCGGTACTTTCTGAGAAGGCGATGCCGGGTCGGGTACTACCTCAAACGAACCAATCTGGTAGCTGTAGCCGTTGTCGGTGGCCTGGAAACGGAAGGTGAATAGAACGGTCAGGCGCTGATCCTGGCCGCGGGCGTCTACTGGCTTCAATGTGCCGGTGCCCGTAACCCGAATGGTTGATTTGGTGGGGTCGGCTACCAGGGCGGTGGTGGGCGCGTAAACGAACTTGTTTTCGGCCCAGCTGAGAGCCCGGGTGTAAAGGGCGCTACGGCCGGCACCTTCCGCTGCCACCTGCTCGGTGTAGCTTACCGGAACGGGGGCCTGCGCACGTACCGTATAGGACAACGCGAGAGAGCTCACCACTAAAAGTGGAAGTAGTACTTTTTTCATAGCTGCAAGTAGAAAAGAAAGAACAAAGGGCTCAAAAATGCGTCTCTGACAAAGTTAGACGACTACCCGGTTTTACCAAGAAATGGGCCTGTTATAATTATGTTAATATGTTCGGATGGTTGCCGACTGGCCGAAATAGTAGTGTAACCAACTTGATTTTTACCCACTAGGCTATCCGAGTTTTCTATCTGACTTGCGGGGTGCAGACGCAGTGGTAATACACCAGCCCGAATTGGAATAATAGCAGGATATAACTGAAGGAGCAAGAAGCTTTTTTACTCTTATATAGTACGGGAACGTCAGTTGTAAATTTTCAAAATTGTACTATGCCGATGCACTGGTTTTTGATATACTGTTTCTAACACCAAAATAGAGGGCAAAGGTACGATGCTATAGGCTATTAGGAGAAATAAAATTTAGGCTTTGATTGGTTTGATTAACAAATAGATAGGTGTCATTGACTTACAGGTTTACTAAGCGGCAGATCAAACTTCGCAACAATTTGATAACATAAGGGTGATATTAAAAAAAACTTGCGAGTGTAAAACAAATTGGTACTTTTGCATCGTGCTTCAGCTAAATCAACATTCCCTGATGAAGCGCGGGACCGAGCGAAACGCCGTCCTGCGAGATGACCGGAAGGCCATTTCCTCCGGTTTTTCTGCTGTTGATTCGTTTGTTTTCTGGCTTTTTCGCCTTTCACCGCTTCGGTTTTTGAAGCGGTTTTTTTATGCCCGGCCCACTCGGCTGGTAACAGCCGGCAAAGCGCCTGACCCCGATTTTTCTTCCTTTTTTCACCCATACTGGCACCCACCCCACATGAACGACAACACTACCCTGGCCCAGCAGATGGTAGCTGCCGCTCCTGCTGCCACTCAGGAATGGAACCCAGGCACGGGCTCCAAACGTGACTCCTGTACCGGCGTGGGCATGGCTCGGGTGGCCCGGTTCATCCTCGGTCAGACCGACATCCGCGACTGCGTACCCTTCCTCATCAACCGCGAAAACGTCATCTAGCCTTCCTTTCCAGCAAGCGCCCGGTCATTGGCCGGGCGTTTTGCTTTGTGTCAGCGCTCAGCATGACGTTTTTCTAACCGATAACTAACTTACAGCTATGCAACTCGGAACGCTCACTTTACAGAACCCCGTGTGCCTGGCAGCTGCTCCGTGGCAGCTGGCGGGCCAAGGGTACGAACGGCTGGGCGCCATCTTCACCCGCACCGTGACGATGGAGCCGCAGCCCGGCCATTACGAGGAAGGCATCTGGCAGGTAGCCGACCAAACGCTGCTCAATGCCAGCAACATGCGCACCGAAAGCGCCGAGATTCTGGTGCAGGAATTCCTGCCCGGTCTGCGCCGCTTCGGCGTGCCGGTACTGGTGAGCATCACGGCCCCCGGCGTGCCGGGATTCCGCAAAATTGCCCGGTTTCTGGCCCGCGAAGTCGGCAGCCTGATTGCGGGCGTGGAGGTGTACCTGACCCAGCCCGACACCGCGGGCGGCGAGGCGCTGACGGCCGGTTTTGTGCGCGAGGCCACCCAAGCCGTGCGCGACGAACTGGGCCCCAGCGCCGCCGTAATAGTAAAGCTGCCACCCTGGCCCGAGCATATCCGCGGGCTGGCCCTCGGCGCTCAGCAGGGCGGGGCCGATGCCGTGGCCGCCACCAACCTGCTCAAAGCCCTGCACCTGCCCGATGATGCTAGTGCCGCCCCCATAGCCGGTGGTATTTCGGGCGAGGCGCTGCGGCCAGTGGCCCTGCGCTGCGTGTGGGAGCTGGCCCACGACGAGCGGCTGACGCTGCCCGTGTTCGGTACCGGCGGCATTTTCACGGCCGGCCATGTAACCGACTACCTGCGCTGCGGGGCGGCAGCCGTACAAATCGGCAGCGGCGAGTGGCTGGAACCCGGCCTCTCGGCGAGGTTGGCGGCGGAGTGCAGTTTTAATATGCGTAATGTGGAGAATGTGAGAATGTGCCGGGATGCAGTAAACTGAGTCCTGTCAATTAAAAGAAGCCTCACATTCAACCAGAACCGCACATTTTCCACATGCTGCATAGTACTCACATTCTCTTTTCGCTCTTATGAAAAAGCTTCTTCAGCGTATTCAAACGGCCAACTCACTGCTGTGCGTGGGCCTCGACCCGGTGGGTGACGACGCCCAGGTAGCCCGGCGGCTGGCCGAAGTCGTGGACCAGACCAGTCCGTTTGCCGCCGCCTTTAAGCCCAACCTCGCCTTCTTCCTGAGCCGCGAAAACGGCGTGCAACTGCTGCGCGACACCGTGCAGCGGATTCCGAAGGATATTCCGGTGATTCTGGACGGTAAGTTCGGCGACATTTCCAGCACGGCCGAGCACTACGCCCGCTTCGCCTACGACGTGGTGGGGGCCGATGCCGTAACGGTGAACCCCTACATGGGCGACGACGCGGTGCGGCCCTTCGTGCGGGAGGGCAAAATGGTGTTTGTGTTGTCGAAAACCAGCAATAAGTCGCAATATTCGATGCAGAACATGGCCCTGACCCGCGGCGGCTCGCTGGCCCACGGCGTAGCCACGGTGGCCTGCCAACTTGATGCCGAAATTGGCGGCATCGGCCTCGTGGTGGGTGCCACTTACCCCGGCGCGCTGGCCGATGTGCGGGCTATCTGCCCCGAGCAGTGGTTTCTGGTGCCCGGCGTGGGTGCCCAGGGAGGCGACCTGGCCGCCACGCTCCGCGCCGGTCTGCGCCCCGACGGTGCCGGTCTGCTCATCAATACCTCCCGCGCCCTCTGGCAGGCCGACGACGCGGCGGCTACGGCCCGCGAGCTGGTGGCGCAAATCAACGAGCTACGGGCCGTGGGGGTGTAATGAAGCGAACCCGAAACGTCATGCAGAGCGGAGCGAAGCATCTCGCGTGCTGACGTTGTAATAATATCCCAGCACGAGCACGCGAGATGCTTCGCTCCGCTCTGCATGACGTTCTTTTCTGCCGTTCAACAAATCTGCCTTTCCCATTGACTTCCTCTCCCCAACCCACCCTCACCCCCGAAACCCTGGAGCAGCAACTGCTGCAGGAAGAAGCGCTGCTGCGCGGGCACTTCCGGCTGTCGTCGGGGCTGCATTCGGACACTTACGTGCAGTGTGCCCGGTTTCTGCGGCGGCCCGAGCTGGCCGCGCCGGCCGCCGCCGAGCTGGCCCGCCAGATTCAGGCGGCTGGTTTCGCGCCCGATGTGGTGGTGGGGCCGGCCATGGGCGGCGTGGTGATGGGCTACGAATTGGCCCGGCAGCTGGGCGTGCCCGGCATCTTCACCGAGCGCGACGAAAACGGCCAGATGAGTCTGCGCCGCGGCTTTACCATTGAGCCGGGTCAGCAGATTATCATTGCCGAAGACGTGGTGACTACCGGCAAGAGCACCAACGAAGTAGCCCGGCTGCTGACCGAGTTGGGCGGGAAAGTTTTGGCCGTGGCGAGTTTAATTGACCGCACGGGTGGCAATGCTGCGCTGAATTTTCCGAACTTTGCCCTGCTGCCGGTCACGGCGGCCACCTACGCACCCGACGATTGTCCGCTTTGCCGGGCAGGCGTTCCGGTGGTGAAACCTGGCAGTCGGCCGGAAAAAGCGTTTTCTTAAACCTACCGCGGCGGCAACCGGCCCGGCGGCAAGGCATTTTCGGCGTACCCCCGCGTGGGGTAGGCTCCCCACGGTGGCCCTTGCGGAGCCTCGGCGTGGCACCGAAAAATAGATAACACCCCTTCTTTTGGAAGCTACCCAGAGAACTATTCAGCTGCTGCTCCGGCCCGACCAACACGACGGGGAGGGCCAGCGCATCGCCGAGGCTGCCCGCCGCCACCTGGGCCTGCACACCGGCCGCGTGCAAAGCACCGCCCTTTACACGGTGCGCTACCCCCTGAGCGACCAGCAGCTGCGCGACTTCGCCACCCGCTGCCTCCAGGACCCGGTGCTGCACGAAGTAGCCTTCGACGAGTTCCGCTACGGCCCTGGATACAAAAGCTACATTCTGGTGGCCAAGCTGCCCGGCGTGACCGACGACGAGGGCATATCGGCCCAGAACGCGCTGGGCGACCTGCTCAACGAGCCGCTCGACACCCACACCCAGCATATTTTCAGCAAGCGGCTTTACTTTCTGGAAGAAGCCCTGCCCGAAGCCGACCTGCGCCGGCTGGCTCAGGAGCTGCTGGGCAACAAGCAAATCAACCGCTTCGAAACCGGCCCCCTCACCGATGGCATCCGCGACTACACACCGCGGCCCGGTGGCGGGGCCGAGCCCATTACGGAAACCGTGCCACTGGCCGGCCTCTCCGACGAGCAGCTGGTGCAGCTCTCGAAGGATAATCTGTACGCCCTCAACCTGGAGGAAATGCAGACCGTGCGCGACCATTACGCCGGCATGCAGGCCCAGCGCACGGCCGCCGGGCTGCCCACCGACCCCACGGATTGCGAGCTGGAAATTATTGCCCAAACCTGGTCGGAGCACTGCAAACACAAGGAATTCGCGGCCCTGATTAACTACCGCGACCTGGACACAGGCGAGGCCTTCGAGGTCGATTCGTTGTTCAAAACCTACATCAAAGACGCCACCGCCGAAGTAGACCGCCAGCTGCGGGCCAATGGCAACGACTGGCTGATAAAGGTGTTCTCCGACAACGCCGGGGCCGTGCGCATCAACCCCGATTCGCTGTTTGTCTGGAAGGTCGAAACCCACAACTCGCCCTCGGCCATCGACCCTTACGGCGGGGCCATTACGGGCATTCTGGGCAACAACCGCGACCCGCTGGCCACTGGCATCGGGGGCGCGCGGCTGCTGTTCAACACCAACGTGCTGTGCTTCGGCAACCCCGAGTTCGATGGCACTTTGCTGAGCAATCAGCTGCACCCGCGCCGCATTTTTGAGGGCGTGCGCAAGGGCATTGAGGACGGCGGCAACAAGTCGGGCGTGCCCACCGTGAACGGCAGCATCGTGTTTGACGACCGGTACGCCGGCAAGCCGCTGGTGTACTGTGGCACCGGGGCCGTGCTGCCCATGCAGCTGGCCGGCCTCGATTCGTGGGAAAAGCACATTGAGCCCCAGGACCGCATCATCATGGCCGGCGGCCGGGTGGGCAAAGACGGCATCCACGGCGCTACGTTTTCGTCGATTGAGCTGGACGAAACCTCGCCCGCCACGGCCGTGCAGATTGGCTCGCCCATCACCCAGAAGCTGGCTATGGATTTCCTGCTGCTGGCCACCCGCCGCGGCCTCATCCGCTGCAGCACCGATAACGGCGCGGGCGGCCTCTCGTCGAGCATCGGCGAGCTGGCCACCATCTCGGGTGGCGCGGTGGTGGAGCTGGCCGACGTGCCGCTCAAGTATCCGGGTCTGCGCCCCTGGGAAATCTTTGTTTCGGAGTCGCAGGAGCGGTTTACGCTGGCTGTCGAACCCGCCAAACTAGATGAGCTGCTGGCCCTGGGCCGCGAGATGGAAGTGGAGCTGACCGACATTGGTTACTTCACCGCCAACGGCTACCTCGACGTACGCTTCGCCGATAAGCCGGTGGCCTATATTAATATGGACTTCCTGCACGACGGTGTGCCGCGTAAGGTGCTGGAGGCCGAGTGGAGCAAGCCGACGCTGAACGAGCCCGCGCTGCCCGCCACCACCGAGTATACCAGCATCCTCACCCGGCTGCTCGGTAGCCTCAACATCTGCTCCCGCGAGTCGGTGATTCGGCAGTATGACCACGAGGTGAAGGGCCGCACCATCATTAAGCCCCTGATGGGTGCGACGGGGCAGGCGCCCCAGGATGCGGCGGTGGTGCGCTTCAACTTTGAGAGCTGGGAAGGCGTGGCCGTGAGCAACGGTATTCTGCCCCGCTTCGGTGATTTGGACCCCTACGCCATGTCGGCGGGCTCGTTTGATGAGGCCGTGCGCCAGATTGTGGCGGTGGGAGGGAAGCTGCCCAACCTGCGCTACGGCGACGGCAACTTCTGGTCCGTCAACGACAACTTCTGCGTGCCCGATTCGGTGTACGACCCCGCCAGCAACCCCGACGGCAAGTTCAAGCTGGCAAAACTGGTGCGCATGGCCCAGGCCCTGCGCGACGCCACGGCCGCCTACTGCATCCCGCTCACGAGCGGCAAGGACTCGATGAAGAACGACTTCAAGGCCGACGGTGTGAAGATTTCGGTGCCGCCCACGGTGCTGTATTCGATGACCGCCAAAATCGAGGATGTCCGCCGCACCATCACTTCCGACTTCAAGCAGCAAGGCGACGTGGTATACCTGCTGGGCGAAACCTACGACGAGCTAGGCGGCTCGGAGTTCTACCAGCTTTTCGGCGAGCTGGGCGCCAACGTACCGCAAGTGCGTTTCGACGCCGCCAAGGCACTCTACATATTAATAGGAGAGGCCAACGACCAGAACCTGATTCAGAGCTGCCACGATTTATCGGATGGCGGGCTGGCCGTGGCGTTGGCTGAGGCCACGTTCGGCTACGGCTTTGGCGCCGAAGTGGAGCTGCCCGACGGCCTGCCGGTGCATGTGCAGCTGTTTTCGGAGTCGCACTCGCGCTTCGTGGCCACGGTGGCGCCCGAAGACGTAGTGGCGTTCGAGCAACACTTCGGCCACCGCGCCACCCGCCTGGGCCGCGTAACATCCGACGGCCAGCTGACGGTGCGCCATGCGGGCCAGCCGGTTATTGCCGCCGACTGCGCCGCCCTGCGCCACGAGTGGACCAACGGCCCGGTAAACCGGATTATCGGCTTCGGCCAGCACGAAACCGCGCAGTAGTACTCATGGAAGACGACCAGCAACAACCAGATCAGCACCCAAATCTGCCTGACCTGAACCTGCCCCCACGCCCCCGGCCCGAGGACCCCGGCTACGAAATGGTGGACGGCGACGGCAACATTCTGCTGCCCGGCTACAAAAGCGTCGATGGCGGCCACGAGTCTAACGAGCCGCTGAAAAGCAGCCCGGAAGCACAGCCTGGCAACTCGCAACTGACAACCGACAACGCCAAGGTTCAGGCGCTCATTCTGACCGGCTTTGGTATCAACTGCGAGGAAGAATTTGCGGCGGCTTACCGGCTGGCGGGCGCCGAGGCCACCGTGGTGCACCTCAATCAGGTGCTGCACGGCCACGTCAGCATCCACGACTACGACATCCTCAACTTCCCCGGCGGCTTCTCGTTCGGCGACGATTTGGGCTCGGGCGTGGTGCTGGCCAACAAGCTGCGCTACCGCAAAAATGACCAGGGCCGCACGCTGCTCGACGATATCCGGGAGTTCGTGGCCGGTGGCAAGCACGTGCTCGGCATCTGCAACGGCTTCCAGGTGCTGGTGAAACTGGGCCTGCTGCCCGACCTGGCCGGTACCGTGACGCCTGAAGTAACGCTGACCCACAATGCCTCGGGCCGCTACGAAGACCGGTGGGTGCGCCTGCAAGTCAACCCGAAAAGCAACACGCCTTTCCTGCGCGGCCTCGACACGCTGGAAGTGCCCGTGCGCCACGGTGAGGGCCGCCTGCTCATCGGCAGCCCCGCAACGGCCGCCGCCATCGAAGCCCGGGGCCTCAACTGCCTCAGCTACCTCGATGAGGCCGGCGCGCCCACGGCCAACTACCCGCACAACCCTAACGGTGCCGACCTGCACTGCGCCGGCCTGACCGACACCACCGGCCGCGTGTTCGGCCTGATGCCCCATCCCGAAGCGTTCCTCTCCTTATATAACCACCCCGACTGGGCCCGCCGCAAACGCGCTAACCCGGACCTGAGCGAGGATGGTGACGGACTGAAGCTGTTCCGGAATATCGTGGAGCACGTGGCCTCGTTGCCTCACCCCCCGACCCCCTCTCCAGGGGGAGAGGGGGAGCCTGGCGCTGAAGAGTTAGGCAACCGGCCACGATTGACTGCAGATAAAAAGCAGTGGTTTGAGCGACTGAAATCCTTTAGTGGAGAAATGCGGCGCGAGCCCACTCCAGCCGAAGATGTCCTTTGGCAGGCGTTGCGAAACCGGCAGCTAGATGACGCCAAATTTCGGCGGCAACATGCCATCGGAAAATTCATTGTAGACTTCATCTGTACCCAACACAACCTGATTGTAGAGGTGGACGGTGAGGTACATGACGAAACCGGGCAAGCTGAATACGATACTGGTCGCACCTACGAGCTGGAGGGCGTAGGCTACCATGTACTTCGCTTTACCAATGGTCAGGTACTTCACCAGCTGCCTACTGTGTTGCAAAAAATCAGCGAAGCTCTCCTCCAGCATTCTTTAAAGAACTAATGTCGTCTGGCACCCCCTCTCCCCCTGGAGAGGGGGCCGGGGGGTGAGGCAACCAACCGAACGAACTCATCAACGCTCCACTACATGAACACGCTCGACCACTTCGCCACTCCCCAGCTGGAACTGTTGCACCGCGGCAAAGTGCGCGACTCGTACCGGGCACCCTCGGGCGAGCGGCTGCTGGTGGTAACCGACCGGCTGTCGGCCTTCGACTCGGTGCTCGATACGCCCGTGGCCTACAAGGGGGCGGTGCTGAACGGGCTGGCCGCGTTCTGGTTTGATAAAACGAAGCACATCGTGCCCAACCACGTAATCAAGCTGCTCGACCCCAACGTGACGCTGGCCCACGAGGCCGAGCCGATTCGGGTGGAGATGATTGTGCGCAACTACATTACCGGCTCGATGCTGCGCGGCTACCAGCAGGGCCAGCGTACGTTCTCGGGCGTAACGGTGCCCGACGGCCTGACCAAGCACCAGCAGTTCCCGGAGCCCATCGTCACGCCTACTACCAAAGAGGAATCGGACCGCGAGATTACGCCCGAGAGCCTGGTGAGCGAAGGGTGGGTGTCGGCCGACTTGTACGAGCAGATGCGGGTAAAGGCCCTGGAGCTGTTCAATTTCGCCTCCGAGTGGATGGCCGAGCGGGGCATCATCTTGGTGGATACCAAGTATGAGTTCGGCTTGCTCGATGGGCAGCTGATTCTGATAGACGAAATCCACACGCCCGACTCGTCGCGGTTCTGGAGCGCCGACGACTACGCCAAGAGCCCCGAAGCCGTGGAGCAGATGGACAAGGAATACGTGCGCCAGTGGCTCATCGCCAATAAGCAGGACGGCCAGTACCCGCGCGCCCTTACGCCCGAAGTGGCCGCCGAAGCTACCCGCCGCTACCTCGACATCTACGAGCGCATAACCGGCGCGCCGCTGTCCATAGCCGACGAAACTACCGGCGACGTGCGCACCCGCCTCGTGGGCAACCTCGTGCGGGCCGGTATTATGAAGGATGAAAGTGAATCTTAAGCGAAAACGAATTTGACAGCTCCTAAACCCATAGTTCTTCTCGGCGGCGGGGCCCGCGAGCATGCCCTGGCCTGGAAACTCACCCAGGACGGGGGCACCGTGCACGTGCTGCCCGGCAACGCCGGCATCCCCAACAGCCACCCCGACATCAGCGCCCTCGACTTCCCGGCCATCAAGCAGTTTTGCGAAGAACACGACGCCAAGCTCGTTGTGGTGGGCCCCGAAGCCCCGCTGGCGGCCGGCGTCACCGACTACTTCGCCGGCTCCGATATTCGGGTGTTTGGGCCAGGCCGTGCGGGCGCTACGCTGGAAAGCTCGAAGGTGTGGAGCAAGAACTTCATGCGCCGCCACGGCGTGGCTACCGCCATGTCGTGGCAGTTTCGCTCCGACAAGCTGGCCGAAGCCCGCGCCAAAGCGGCCGAGCTGGATGGGCAGGTAGTAGTGAAGTTCGACGGGCTGGCGGCCGGCAAGGGCGTGTACGTGTGCTCTTCCGTAGAAGAAGCCCATGCGGCGCTGGATGACCTGGAGGCCCAGCACAGCGGCTGGTTCAGCTTTCTGCTCGAAGAAAAGCTCAGCGGCCCCGAAATCAGCATCATCGGCATCACTGACGGCAACCGCATCCGCCTGCTCAGCCCCTCCCAGGACCACAAGCAGCTGCTGGCCGGCGACCAGGGTCCCAACACCGGCGGCATGGGCGCCTACTGCCCGGTGCCCTTCGCCGACGACAACATCCTGGCCGCCATCCGCACCCAGATTATCGACCCCACGCTGGAAGGTATTCAGGCCGAACAGTTTGATTTCAAGGGCTTCCTGTACTTCGGCATCATGCTCACGCCCCAGGGCCCCAAGCTGCTCGAATACAACGCCCGCCTCGGCGACCCCGAGGCCGAAGTGCTGCTGCCCGCCCTGCAAAGCAGCCTGCTGGAGCTCATCGAAGCCGCCCTCGACGGCACGCTGGCCCAGACTACCGTGCGTCAGCGCCCCGGCCATTACGTGGGCGTGGTGCTGGCCTCGGGTGGCTATCCGGCCAGTGGTTTTGCCACCGGCTTCCCCATCACGGGCCTTACCGAGCTGCACCCCGGCATCCTGGCGTTTCATGGGGCCACCCGCCGCAACGAAGCGGGCGAGCTGACGACCAACGGCGGCCGGGTGCTGGTGCTGGTGGGCCACGGCGCCACGCTGGAAGACGCCGTGCAGTACGTGTACCGCGAAGCGGCCCGGGTCACTTTCCAGGATATGTACTTCCGCCCTGATATCGGCCAACGGCCGGAACCCGTCCTTGCAAACAACTGGTAACCATAGCGCCCCCAAGGCCCGGCTGGCCATCCTGCTTTCGGGCCGGGGCTCGAACATGGTGGCGCTGGTAACGGCCGCCCAGACGGGCCTGCTGCGCGATTTGGCCGAGGTGGCGGTAGTGTTCAGCAACCACCCCGAGGCGCCCGGCCTGGCCACGGCCGCCGCGCTGGCCTGCCCCACGGCCAGCCTCAGCAGCCAGGGCCGGAAGCGCGCCGACTACGACGCCGAGGTGGTGGAAATTCTGCGCCAATACCAGCCCGATTACGTGGTGCTGGCAGGCTACATGCGCATTCTCTCGCCCACGTTTGTGCGCGCCTTTGCGGGCCGCATCCTCAACATTCACCCCGCCGATACGCACCAGCATCAGGGCCTGCACGCTTATGAATGGGCCTTTGATAATCAGCTGGTTGAAACCAAAATAACGGTGCATCTGGTTGATGAAGGGCTGGACACCGGCCCCATTCTGGCCCAGCAAACCGTAGACCTGCGCGGAGCCGAAACCCTGGCCGAAGTCGAGCGCCGCGGGCTGCTGGCCGAGCACCAGCTGTACCCCCAAACCTTAGCGGCTTTGCTGCGCAAAGAGGTAAAGATTGAGTAGTGAGATGGTAGTTTTCTCTATCATCTCACTACTCAATACCCACTACTCAATACTAATCCCAGCGCCATGTGCGGAATTGTAGGTTTTTACGGCCCCGAGGATGTTGCCCACGACATCGTGTTTGGCCTGACGGCGCTCCAGCACCGGGGGCAGGATGCGGCCGGCATGGCCACCTTCGACGGTAATTTCCACCTGTGCAAGGGCAACGGGCTGATTTCCGACGTGTTCCGACCCAAGCAGCTCAAGAAGCTCAAGGGCAACATCGGCATCGGCCACGCCCGCTACACCACCCAGGGTTCCAGTGATGCCGAGCTGGCCCAGCCGTTCACCACCAGCTACCCGTTCGGGCTGGCCATGGTGCACAACGGCAACGTCATCAACTTCCGCTCGGCCGCCAAGCGCCTGCACGAAAAGTACCACGTGCTGCCCAAAACCAGCAACGACCTGGAGCTCATCATGTACACCTTCGCCTCCGAGCTGCGCCTCAAAAACCTCGATGCGCTGTCGGTGGTCGATATTTTTGATGCCGTCGAAACCACCCAGGAGCTGGTGAAGGGCGCCTACGCCACCGTTACCATCATTGCCGGCCACGGCATGCTGGCCTTCACCGACCCGCTGGGCATCCGGCCGCTGGTGCTGGGCCGCCGCCAGACGGAGGCCGGCCCGGTGTACGCCTTCGTTTCCGAAAGCACCTGCTTCGACTACCTGGGCTTCGAGTTCGTGGAGAATGTGGGGCCGGGGCAGGCCATCTTCATCGACCAGAACTTTGAAGTGCACCGCAAGAACCCCTATAGCCTGCCGAAGGCGTTCTGCGTGTTCGAGTACATCTATTTCGCCCGCGAAGACTCCACCATTAATGGCCGGCTGGTAGCCCGCGAGCGGGTGCGGCTGGGCAAAATACTCGCCCGCAAGGTGATTGAGTCGGGCATCCAGCCTGATATGGTGATTGACGTGCCCTCGTCGGGCTACTTCGCGGCGTCGGGGCTGGCCGAGGCCATTGGCGTGCCCTACCGCCGGGCGCTGGTGAAAAACAACCACATGGGCCGCTCGTTTATCGTCAGCTCCCAGGCCGGCCGCGAGGACATCGTGCGCAAAAAGCTCAACCCCATCCGCGAGTTCGTGGAGGGCAAAAAGGTGGCCGTCGTCGACGACAGTATCGTGCGCGGCACCACCTCGCGGCGCATCGTGCGGATTCTGCGCGAGGCGGGCGCTTCGGAGGTGTACTTTATCAGCAGCGCCCCGCCCATCGTCGCGCCCTGCATCTACGGCATCGATATGGCCATGAGCACCGAGCTGATTGCGGCCAACTACACCGAGGAGGAAATCTGCCGCTACATCGAGGCCGACAAGGTGATTTACCAATCAGTAGAAGACCTACAGGAGCTGTTTGCCGAGGACAAGGGCCACGGCGGCGGTTGCTTTGCCTGCTTCACCGGCAACTATCCCACCGGCGACATCACCAAATACCTGGGCCACATCCAGGAGGAGCGCGAAAGCCACCGCATCGACCGCAAGAAGGACGCCGGTGGCCTCGTGCCTTCGGTGAGTGCCAAGGCCCCCGCCCCGACGGAGCACTAACCCCACCCCAACCCCTCCCCTCTGGGAGAGGGAATCTGATTTTAGGTTTCTAGTCTTTAAAAACTGACCCTGTGCTGCCGTCGTCAGGCTCCCCCTCTCCCGTAGGATTCTGCGGATTGAGCAGAGTGGGGCCGGGGGGTGGGGTCCCACCGCATGAACGAATCCATCAAAGCCACCGCCGGCTACTCCATCGAAGAAGGCAACAACGCCTCGCGTAACGCCTACGAGTGGGCCCAGAAAACCTTCGCTACCCGCGCCGGCAAGCCCGGCGAGCCGGCCCGCGACCTGGCCGGGGGCTTCTCCAATGAAATCCGGTTTGGCAACGAGCGGCTGGGCATCGGCTCCGACGGCATCGGGACCAAGATTGAAGTGGCCGAGCGCCTCGACCGCTACGACACGCTGGGCTACGACCTGATTGCCATGGTAGCCGACGACCTCATTGTGGCCGGTTTCGTGCCCACCAATCTTTCCAACATCATCGACGTGAACACGCTCGACTACACCGTAGTCGATGAGCTGATGCGCGGCCTGCACGACGCGGCCCAGTTCAGCCAGCTAGCCGTAACGGGCGGCGAAATTGCCGAACTCGGCAACCGCATCGGCGGCTACCCCGGTGCCCGCATGAATTTCAACTGGTGCTCGACGGCCGTGGGGGTGCTGCACCCGAGCCTGGAGCGCCCCCTGAGCGGCGCCAACGTGCGCGCCGGCCAGGCCGTGGTGGCCCTGCACTCGCCCTCGTTCCGCTCCAACGGCTACTCGCTGGCCCGCCGCGCCCTCACCCAAGCTTTCGGCGAAAAGTGGCACCTGGCGCCTTACGGCGAATTAGGAATTTTGAATTTTGAATTAGGAATTGCCGGCGGTGAGTCCGGCAATGTGGGCGTAACGAAAGCTACCGACGCTGCCAGCCAGTCCAGTGACACCGCCGAGGAATTCAAAATTCCTCACCCAAAAACCTGGGGTGAGGTCATGCTGGCGCCTTCGCTCATCTACTCGCCGGGCGTAGCGACGGTGCTCGATGCGGGCCTGCCGCTGCACGCCGCCGCCCACATCACCGGCGGTGGCCTGGCCGACAACTTCAAGCGGGTGCTCAAAAATGGGGTTGGCGCCGAGCTAAGCAACTTGTTCGAGCCGCTGCCCGCCATGCAGCAGCTCGCCGACCTGGCCGGCATCACGCCCCAAGAAGCCTACCTCTACTGGAACATGGGCAACGGCATGCTGCTCGTCACCGACGAAGCCCAAGCCGACGCCGTGGTGGCCAGCCTGCGCGGCAGCGGCTACCGGGCCCAGGTGGCGGGCCGCATCACGGCCGAGCCGGGCGTGACGCTGCAGGTGGGCGCAGGCGAACTGCGTTACGAAGGCTAGGCGGAGCGCCAACACTGCTTCAGCGCGGCAGGCGTATCGTAACCTCGGTGCCACCGCCGGGTTGGCTGCTGATGCTGAGCGTGCCCCCATGGCCCTGCACGATGATGTCGTAGCTCAGCGACAGGCCCAGGCCGGTGCCCTCGCCGGGCGGTTTGGTAGTGAAAAAGGGCAGTAGCGCCTTCTGGCGGGTTTCTTCGCTCATGCCGATGCCGTTGTCCAGAACCCTAATCTGTACCTGCCGGGCCAGCAGGCTGATGTGTACCTCCAGCTTGAGGGAGCTACCGGGCAGGCCCTGGTTGCGGCGTTGTGCCAGCGCATAAAAAGCGTTGGCGAACAGGTTGAGCAGCACCCGGCCTATATCCTGCGGTACCAGCCGCACGGCCGGCAACTGGGGGCTCAGGTCGGTAATGAGGGTAGCGTTGAAGCTGGGGTCTTTCGACCGGAACAGTTGATAGGCCATGGTGAGGTGGTCGGTAACCAGGGTGTTCAGGTTAACGGCTTCGAACACTCCGGCGCTGGCCTGCGAGTGTTGCAGCATGCCTTTCACGATGCTGTCGGCGCGGTGGCCGTGCTGGCTTATCTTGTGCAGGTTGTCTGTGAGCGTGGCCAGCAACTCGGTGGCGTAGGCTTTTTCGGCCTCCGGTAGCTGCTGCCAGGGGCCCTCCATAAACTCCTCTACCAACTCGGTGCTCACCTCCGAAAAGTTGTTGACGAAGTTGAGCGGGTTCTGAATTTCGTGGGCAATGCCGGCCGTTAACTCACCCAGTGAGGCCATCTTTTCGCGCTGAATGAGCTGGTTCTGGGTCGACTTCAGCCGGTCCAGCGCCTGGGTCAGGTCGGCTAGTGCTTTGGTCAGGTCGTCGCGCTGGCGGGCCACCTGGGCATTCTGGGCATTCAGGTGGCGGTTGATGCGCTGCTTGAGGTGCACGTTGCGGCCCAGCAGCCCTATCACCAGCACCAGGGCCGCAAAGCCGGCCAGCAACGCGTACAGCTGCAGGCGTTGGCGGGCGCTTTTCTGGGCCTGCAGCTGGCGGGTTTTTGTGAGCAGGGCAATCTGCGTTTCCTTCTGATCTAGCTCGTAGCCATAGCGCAGGGCGCTGGTTTTGCGCTGTGTGGCTTCGCCGGCCAGCGTATCCTGGTAAGCCGAAAACAAGCGTTGCTGCTGGTAGGCCGCCGGATAATTGTTCAGCTCGGCGTAGGCTTTGGCCAGTAGTTCGGTAGCCGCGGCCAGATTGCCGTTGCTGCGGGTTTTCCGGCTCAGCTCCCGGGCGTGGCTGGCCAGCATCAGCGTGCTGTCGGGGTGGTGCAGCAGCAGAAACGCCCGGGCCAGCAGCAGCTCCACCGAGGGCTGGTTGAAATCGTCTTGGGTGCTCCTGATCAGGTCGCGGGCCAGGCGGCCGTGCAGCAGGGCCCGAACCGGCTGGCCCTGCTCAATATATACTTCGGCCAGCCCGATTTCATTGGCCAGCTGGTTCTGCATATCGCCCATCCGGCGGCACACGGCCACCGCCCGCCGGAAGTAGCGAAGGGCTTCGGGCCAGTTGCGCAGCCGCTGGTGTACGCTGCCCAGGCTGTTGAGCACGGCCGCCACCACCTGCTCGTCGCCCAGGCGGTGGCCGTCGCGCAGGGCCCGGTCGAGTATCGGCAGGGCGCTGGCGTAGTCGCCCAGCTTGCCATAGGTATCCCCCACAATAGCCCGCAGCTGCGTTTGTACCGCCCGGTCAGTCGTTTGCTCGGCCAGGCGCAGTCCGCGCAGCCCCCACGTCAGGGCGGCCGTCAGGTTGGTTTGCTGGGCGTCAATCAAACTCAGTTCGAGGCAGGCACGCGCCTCGCGTGGCCGGTCGCGGCGGCGGGCGTACAGCTGTTGGGCCAGCAGGGTATAGTGGCGGGCCGAATCGTAGTTGGGTAAGCGGCGTTGCAGGATGCTGAGCCAGAGCAAGCTACGGCCAATGGAGGGCGTGTCGGCGAGTTGCTGCGAGAGTCGCAGGGCCTGGTGGCTTAGCCGCAGGGCCTGGGGGGCATTTACGGCCGCCAGCTCCATTACCAACTCATGCAGGCGCTTTACCCGCAGGGTATCGAACTGCCGGTTGGTTTGCAGCAGGTGGCGCAGGCTGTCGGCGGTGCGGCTTTGGGCGCAGCCTGGCCGCGGCACCAGCAGGCCTGCCACCAGCCCTAGCACCAGCAGCCAGCCGATACGCCGGAAAGGCAGACCGAGCCAGCTGGGCAGGCTGGTACAAGCCGACGGGAGGCCCTGGTTCATTTTGGGGGGTACACCGGGTTATTGATAACGCCGATCTGGTTGCCCTCGGGGTCTAAAACAATAAACCCCCGCACCTGCGTTACCCCCTCTGGGCCTGTGTTGCCGGCAGCGGGGCGTACTTCAGATGAAGAGGAACGAGTGCTGTCGAGCTGACGCAGCTTACTGAAAAGACCACCGTTGAACTTGTTGGCCCGGTTGGCGCTCAGCCTCTCAAATTTGGCTACCACATCTTCCGGCGTCGGCAGGGTCCAGTAAAATACCGGCTCGCGCAGTTGCAAAAACTGCGGATCAGTTTCCAGCCGCACCTCTGCCCCGTCTATATTGAACAGGGCATAAGGGTGCTCGGCATCCTGCACTACGCGGGTGGGTGGCTTACCGAAAAAATCGGTGTACCAGGCAATGGCGGCGGGCAGCCGCTCGGCGCTGCTTACCGGATACACAAGCGTTTTCTGGGCCGAAAAGCCGGGAGTAGGATTATCCTGGGCCTGCGCCAGCACGGGCCAAAGTAGCAACAGCAGCAGCGAAATCCACAGGGGCGTTTTCATAGGTCGGGGGACTATCGTTTGTGCTGGTAGCAGCAATTGCATCCGACCAGTATACCTGAAAAGCGAAACGAACCGACTAGGCCGGTGAAAGGCAATGGGAGCTTAGGTTATTTGCGGGGCGGATAAATGGGGTTGTTGATAACGCCAACCTCATTGCCCTCAGGGTCATACACGATGAAGCCAATCACCGTTTCTACAACATCCCTTTTACTTCCTTTGCCATCAGTGCGCCGCCTGGATCGGCGAATGCCTCCGTGATGGCGTATAGGGCTGAATAATCCGCTATTGAACCGGTTATTTTCCCCTTCGAGCGCGTTGAATTTGGTAGTTACGGCATCGGGTGTTGGTAGCACCCAATAGAACAGCGGGTCATTTAGCTTTAAGTACTTAGGGGAGGTTTCCAGCCTTACCTCCGTGCCGTCCACTATAAATACGGCGTAGGGGTTAGGTACATCTTTTCGTAAGGTATCGTGTGGTACACCGAAAAAATCAGCGTACCATTTAAGGGCGTTATCCAAGCGAGCAGCGTTGCTTACTGGATACACCACTGTTCTCTGGGTTTCAAAGCGCAGGTCGTTTGTCTCTTGGGCACTTGCTGCCAAAGACCCGAGCAGCAGTAGCAAAAGTAAAAGAGCGTTTTTCATAAACGAGCAAAATAAGAAGATGACCAAGCTAGAAAAGCATGTTGGGAGCCGGTGTGTATACATTATCGAGTCCCGACGCAGTCAAAGAACATAGTACTAAGTTAATAAAAAATAAGGATATATATTGATTTGAAAATAATAATATAAGTTATACTTATGAGTGTATTTTGCCTTGTTAATCAGTTGCTTGTGTTACTTGAGAGTTGCCCGCAGTGCTACTGTCATTGCCAACTGACAGCAGCACTACAGGCAGATCTGGTTGCGCGTGCCATACGGATGCTCCCGGAAAATCTGACTAGCACTCCAGCAAACTCCAGGCAATACTTCGCCACGCGAGATTTTGCTAGCTTCAACCATGGCCTCAGACGAGAATCCCAGCTACTTCCTCGACGATAAGTTCAGCCAGCGTGCCCACCAGTGGGCGGCGCTGCTGGCACGGGTGCTTCCCCAAGTCAATTATCTGGAGCTAAATAAGTTTCTGCTGCAAGGCCCGCTACCCGATATGCTACAGGAAGCAGCGGTGGAACTGCCGCAACAGGTAACCAGGGCATACGGCGCGACACATCGGTTCTGGCTGACGCCCGCCCTAAGAGCCTATTGCCAAACGCTGGCTTACGACGACTGGCGGGCTGGCGACTTCGAAGACCCCGCTTTCTACCACGACGACCAGTTGCTACTGGGCACCATCAGCCACGAAGATTATGTGATGCTGCAGCTCCATGAAACCGAAAAAGCCCTGCTCAACGAGCAAGGCTTTAACTTCTGGTGTCAGTGGTGGCCGGCGTAAACTGGCGGTTCGGTGGGTTGTTTAGCGGCTCAAGGTAATTACCGGCGTAGTGCCTTCCAGTAGGGTAAGGCCCTCGGAGTTCAACTGGTAAGTAAGAGTTTTGGAGCCCAGGGCAGCCAGTAGGCCGGCTTCGGGACTGTTGGGCGGGCAGGCCATGCGGGTAGTGGCCAGCGGCCCGAACGTGATGCCTGTGCCGCTGGTAGCGTATGTGCCCATCAGGCGGTTGCAGCCCGTCGAGCCCGCTAATTTATTCGTAGCAGTATCGAAGCTTAGGGTCGCATCGGCGGCGGCCTCGGCGAGTAGGGCCGTGCCGTTTAGCGTGCGGATGCGCCACTCGCCGGCCAGCGCGGCCGGATCGGGCGCGGCGGTAGAAACGGACATATCGGGGTTGGCGGTATTGGCTACCGGCTCGGTGGTTTTGGCAGTGCAGCTAGCCATGGCCAGGGCAGCCAAAGCAGCGTAATAAGCAGGGCGAAGCATAGGGCGGGGTATTGATGGCTGAAAAAAACGAAGCCGGGCACCAAGCATGGGCTTGTAAGCCGGAAATTAGCGCTCGTTCGGTAGTCGAATAAGAACTGTAAACCGGAGCCTTACATTTTCTGTACCGGAAACTCGTCGAGGATATCCTTAGCGGCCCGGCTGAACTCACTACCCAGGCGGGCCGGGTCGTTCACGGCATCCATCACGGAGCCGCGCCACACCAGGTTGTTGGTGTTGGCATCAACAAAGTCCAGAATAAGAGTGCCTTCCTGGTAAGTTTGGGTGCGGTAGCTGGTGCGGTAACGGGGCGAAGTATACCAATAGCCATAATTGATTGGCAGATAGCCTCCGCGATACGATACGGCATAAGGAAAGGCGTAACCTACCGGCTGCGGATTCGCTACGGTACGTTCAGCTTCATCGATGTACAGGTGGTAGGTGAGGTAAAAATCGGGTTTAGTGTCGCCGGTGGCTTGGCGGATGCCACGCTTAGCCAACTCGGCGCTGATGGCCTGCTGAATCTGAGCGTCGTTGAGCGTGCTTTGATAAATCGGATTCTGCGAATCGGCCGATTTTACTTCAGTCTTGGCCCAGTCGTAGGTTCGATACTGACTGAAATCGGTACCGGGTTTCTTCTGTACCGTAACGGCCGGCGAACAGCCCGATACAAATGCCACAAGAGCAAAAAGCAGCGGTAAGAGCGTGTGTTTCATAAGATTTGGGTTGTTTAGAATAAACGGTAATGTTTTCTTTAACTCGTTCATCAGTGGGCAGGTTACAGGTTTTACCTGGTAGGTCTTCGTTGCTGGGTCACGCATAAGGCTTTCCCAGCCTTTTGTACAAAAGGAAGCCCCCGCGCCTATATAGACAGCGGGGGCTCGGTATAGAAGCTGTTCAGCGTTAAACAGACACCATGCTGAGCACATCCAGACCATGGTATCCGCTTAACGCTGAATAGTTTGTAGTGAGCCTGTTTTATGGCCGCACTCACTGCGCCAAAAAACAGGCTCAAAGGAGCCGGACGTGTACTTTCTGTTTAGCAGTTGCTGCCGTCGAGGCCGCAGGCAGCGCCATTGGTGCCGGCAATGGCCTCATGGCGCGGCTGCGTTTCGCTCCAGGCTTTTTCCAGCACCTCAGCAAACAACTCGGCCGGCTGGGCCCCCGATACGGCGTACTTATCGGCAAATACGAAATAGGGCACGCCCCGCACGCCAATCTGGCGGGCCTCATACTCATCTTGGCGCACCTGCTGCTCGAACTCACGCGAGGCCAACACGGCTGTCACCTCAGCTTCTGGTAGTTCTAAGTCGGCACCAAGGCGGCGCAGTACGCCGTGGTCATTAATGTCGAGGCCTTCCTCCAAATATGCCTGGAACAGACGCTCCTTGGCCGCATCCTGGCGGCCGTGGCGAGCAGCCAGATGGATAAGCCGGTGGGCATCGAGTGAATTGGCGGGTACCAAGCTGTCGAAATCGAAGGCCAAGCCCTCTTCGGCGGCCATCTGGGTCATGTTGGCGCTCATCTGGCGGGCCCATTGCTCGGTGTTGCCATATTTGCGGGCCAGGCGCACATATTGGTTTTCGCCGGGCGTGGGGTCAGCGTTGGGGTCGAGCTCGAAGCTGCGCCACTCTACTTGTACATCGGCAGCATGCGCAAAACCCGCCAGCGCCTTTTCGAGGCGGCGCTTGCCGATGTAGCAGAAGGGACAGAGAATGTCGGACCAGATTTCGATTTTCATACAAACAGAAGTTATAACAGAAGAGTCAGCCAGCTATAAGCTGTCCGCTTCCGAAAAGTTTACGCGCTGCCAGCCAACGGCCGTTAGCCTGCCCTCCTACTTGAGCAACCGGATGCTGACTACCTGGCCCGGCTCGCGAACCGCAAACTTGCAATCATCGAAGGCGGGAGGGGCCAGGCGGGGGCGCACGTTGTTGGAGAAGGCGAAAGGCTCAGTCGGGATGCCCAGCAGATTCTTATCCACCTTGTCGTTGTTGTTCAGGTCCTGGGTGATGACCACGGCCCACTCGCCGGCCGGCAGCTGCACCGGCAGGCGCACCTGGCGCTGGCCGTTGGGCTTTACTACCCGCATAAAGGCATAGCCCTTCGGTACCAGGAACGTCTCGCGCACGTTGTAGAAATACAGCTTCACAGCCGAACTCTCCGAAGCCAGCGCCGACACAACCACCGTAACCGACAGCTCACTTGCCGGAAGTACAAGGGCAGCCCCCGGGCTGGGCGACGAACTGCCAGGAGTTGGCAGAGCAACTGCCGCCGGCTGTAGGGTGGTGCAAAGTACGCTCAATAAAGGGAGCAGAATAGGCATAGATAATAGCAGGGAAGATGAACGCCAATTATACGGCTCCAACAACCCAATGGTCAAAAACATTCGGTCGGCACCGGTACTCCAGAGTAGAGTCCGTGCCCAAAATACAGGCGAGTACTGCTATAGAATCCACATATGCCCTACATGGTCGGGCATAACCGCTGTAGCTGAATAAAGCACAAAATATGCGACTATGCAGACAGGTGAATGCAACTTTATATACTTTTTTTTCATCACATTACCTGACTCTTGTTCACGCTTGCACAGCCTCTTGGTTTTCCTATGAAAACGCCCCGCCGATTACCGCCTGCTCTGCTCGCGCTATTGCTTCCTGCCAGCCTGCTGCTGGGCAGCTGCACCAAGGACAACGAGCCGATGCCCGCGCCGCTCTACCTGCTCGACCAGTCGTGGCAGCTCATCGAGGCAGAGGGAAAGCCCACGGTGGTAATGGCTAGTGGTGCGGCCACCAGCCTCACCCTTAGCTCCGTTGATAACCTAAGCGCGGGCCAGGCATGGTGTAACCAGTATGGAGGCAAGTTCATGCTGGTGCCCGGCACGTCCTACCTCACGTTCTCGGGCCAGGCCAGCACGCGTGCCACCTGCGCCGAGCAACCGCAGGAAACCCGCTACCTCGATCTGTTGCCCCAAGTGCGCCGCTACACCATCAGCAACCGCCAGCTCCAGCTGTTCGACTCGGAGCGTCCGGAGCCGCTGCTGGTATTTGAGGTGAAGTAGGCCTTAGGGAATTAGGTTTTAGAACTGAGATGATGTTTCGGTTCTGCTTACTCATTTCCTAATACCTAAGTTCCTAACACCTAACTCAAAACCCGATGTTGAGCACCAGAGGCTGTACTTCCCAGGTGCCATAGTAGGAGTTGTACACGGTGCGCAGCCCCACTTCCAGGGGCGTGCGTAGCCGGAGCGGGTTGAAAACGGCCGACACGTCGAAGCCGGCCGAGTGGTAGGAGCGACGCAGCGGGCCCGACTCGCCCCGAACGTAATCGAGGAAGATATTGGCTTTGAGGCGCTGCACATAGAGCAGGCGCGTGAGCTGCCAGTGCACATCGGCCAGGGGCAGCCGGTACTCGCCGCTGAGCGACGTGAGCCGGTCGAAGCTCAGGTAGGGCAGACCCCGCGGATAGAAAACGGCCGCCCCAAATCGGTACTCGCGCTGTTGCTGGAACTGGTAACCGGCCCGCAGCCGCAACGCGTGGTGCAGCCCGATGCCGGGCAGAAACAAGCTGCCCTGGGCTGCCAGCTGCCGGCCCTGCAGCCCCTTGGTGCCGAAGGGCGTGTCGCGGCCGGTTAGCAGCAGGCTCTGGCCCCAGCGCGGCGCTACGTCGCGGTAGCTCTGGCGCAGCGTGCGGCTGAAGCTAACGGTGCCCAGCAGCACGTGCAGCGGCTGGCGGCCCACCTCGTTGATAAACCGTGCCGGCAGTTCGTAGCCCTGGGTTTGTTCCAGCTGATAAAACGCACCCACGGTAAGCGAAGTCAGCATACGGGACGTGGTGAGCACCAGCGGCAGGCGGCTGCCCACGCTCAGGCGAGTGTAGCGCCACCGGTCCTCGGCCACGCCGCCGCCGTTGGGCAGTAGCAAGGCCGCCCGCCGCCCGCCGTTTTCTATTCCGAAATCGAGCACTGGGCCCATGCCTTGGTAGCTGACATCGGCAAACACGCGGCCGGTGCGCTCGGTGCCGTCGAAGCCCAGTCCTGCCACGGCCTGGGTGGTACTCAGCACATCCTGGGCACGCAGACCGAGGCTGAGGCCAGTGCCGCCCAGACTCTGCACAAAACCCCAGCCATAGAGGTTGGGCGCGTGGGGGAGGCGGCGGTAGCGACGCGGCGTCAGCGCCGGTCCGGCCACCGAATCGAGGGGCAGCAGCGGGCCTACAGTAGCCGCGCCCGGCTCGCGGGCGGTCAGCTCGTCGGCGTACAGGTCGGCAGGGGTGGTATCGGCCCTGCCAGCCGGCAGGGCGGCCGGCCAGGAGGCGGGGCGCAGCGGCATTTCGGTTATCCGGCTGCCCTGGGCCCTTATTTCGTGGAAGGCCAGCCGCTGCCCGTCGGGGCTGATGGCGGCGTGGTAGCTGCCCACTGGCCGGCTGGTTATCGGTTGCACCTGGCCGGTGGTGGTCTGCACGGCATACACTTCATCCTGCCCACTACGGGGCGAGTTGAACAGCACGTAACCCGGCCCGGGCTGGGGGTGCGAAAGGTTGTCGTTGGTGGCCGGCAGCACAATTTGGGCCGCGCCAGATTCTACGTCGAGCAGTTCCAGGCGCTTGCCGGCCGTTTCCAGCCGCACCACGGCCGCCGTGCGCCCGCCAGCAGCCCCGGTCCCAAAGCGCGGGTGCAGGTAGGGTTCGTTGGCGGGGTTCTCGAAGGTGCGCAGCACGCGGCCGGTTTCGGTTTCGAGCAGGTGCAGGCGGTGCTGGTAGGCCGAATCGGTGCTTACGGCCAGCAGCCGGCTCCCGTCGGGCGAAAGCACGGCGGCCGTGTAGCGGGTGCGGCGGCCGGGCCGGCTCAGGCGGCCGGTAGCCACCTCCAGCACCCGTAACTCGGAGTACACCTGCTGCTGCCAGCGCGGGTGGTAGCGAAATTCCAGCCACGCCACTTTGCCGCCGCCCACCGACAGCTGCTCGGGGTTGTGGTGCAGGCCCAGCACCAGCCGGGTGCGCTCGGGCCGGCCGCGGGTCAATTCTACCAGCCGCGGCGTGTGGCCCAGCCCGCTTTTAAGGGCCAGCACGGTGCTGTCGGTCAGGTACTGCGGGTACTGGTATTCGGTAAAGACCTTTTCGGAAGTTTCCGCCGCAAAGTCGCGGACGGGCGTCAGGTTTCGGCCGGTTTGCTGGGCTTTCCAGAGGCTGTCGAGCTCCTGGGTGGTTTGGCTGTAGAGGTCGTCGGTGCGGAGGCCGGTGAGGCGGCGGAGCTTGTCGGAAAACGAGAACGGGTAAACCGGAAAATCGTAGTACTTGTCGAGCACGCCGGCCCAGGCCGTGGGGCCGGCCGTGCGCTTAAGGCGGGTGCTGAGGTAGTAACCCAGCACGTAGTGGTCGGGTACGTAGTGCCGGAACGAGCCGCCGGTGGCCTCGGCGTAGGAGTAGCGCCGGCCGGCCAGCAAATTAGCCCGGTAGTAGGCCCCGAAGTTCGGAATCCGCCCCCGCCCACTCCGGGTAAGCGCCGTTTCGGTGCCCACGGCGTCGCCCTCGGCAAACCAGTCGGGCACGCCCAGCGTGGCCAGGCCCAGCCCGCCAAAACCGCCGAACAGGTAGCCCAGCTGCCCCAGGCCCTGGTGAGCCTTATCAAACTGCACAACGTGGCGGTACTCATGCACCGTCAGCTGGTCGAGCCAGTCGAGGGTACCCACTAGGTAGGGGTTCTGGGGGAAGGTGGTGAAGAACTCGGAATGGCGCGGCAGCAGCGTCACGAAGCCGTTGCCAATAGTGGTGCGGGTTTGCAGCACCACTGTAACGGGCCGGGCGGCCAGCCCAAGCGAGGTGGCGGCTGGCTCGTGCACCTGCTCCAGCCGGTGGGCCGTGCGCCGGGCCTGCGCCTCGAACCCCTCGGGATATACCACCTGGAAATGCGGCGTGCGTACCTCGTACCAGCGCACCTTGGCAGGCACCTGCTGTTCAATGGGCAGCAGGGTTTGGGCAGCAGCGGGCACGGCGGCCAGCAACGCCAACGCGGCAGAAAACAGAATACGCACAGGCAAAACAGGTTAGCGGGTCCCGAAGAAACCACCCGGCCGGCCCGAATGCAAGCCCCGCCGCACGTCCGGGCAGGGGCGGGGCTGCGTAGGTAGGAGCAGCCCCACCCGGCCGGCAAACTTTCTGCCGCCACACTTTGTCTGTAAGCACATGACCAACCTCCTGAAAAACGGCTTTGCTGCCGTCTGCATTCTACTACTGACCGCCTGCTCCGAGCGGCCCGCCGAAGCCCAAAAAACCGCTACTGCCCAAGGCTCGACTGCCATCCGCTCCACAGCGGGCCCCGCACCGGCCGATATGACCGGCTTGGCCACGGCCGATTTCGCCGGAGGCTGCTTCTGGTGTACCGAAGAAGTATTTGAGGAAATAAAGGGCGTAAAAGCCGTGGTATCAGGCTACAGCGGCGGCCCCGAGGCCAACCCTACCTACGAGCAGGTGGGCCGCGGCGAAACCGGCCACGCCGAGTCTATACAGCTGTACTACGACCCCAAGGTAGTGAGCTACGCTACGCTGGTCGACGTATTTTTCCGCGCCGCCCACGACCCCACCACGCTCAACCGCCAGGGGCCCGATGCGGGCGCCCAGTACCGCTCGGTGGCTTTCTACCGCACACCCGAGGAGAAGAAAATCATCGACGATGCCATTGCGCGGGTAAACGCCAGCAAGCAGTACGGCAACCCCATCGTAACGCAGGTGGTGCCGTTCAAAAAGTTCTGGCCCGCCGAAGACTACCACCAGGGCTACTACCGCCTGCACCCCGAAGTGGGCTACGTGCAAAGCGTTTCGATGCCTAAAGTGGAGAAGTTCCGCAAGCAATTCCCCGAGCTGCTCAAAAACCCGCTGTAGGGTTCAGGCAGAAAAGCGCCTTTGGGCTAACAACCTAAAACGTCATTCAGAGCGAAGCGAAGAATCTCGCGTGCGTGGTAACTCCTGCTAGTAGGGTTACTTTGGCCCGCGAGATTCTTCGCTTCACTCTGAATGACGTTCTGTTTTACCGTAAAGTAATTCCCGCTATGTCCACTACTTCCGCTTTCACTTCCAAGTTGCCCGATGTGGGCACCAGTATTTTTTCGGTGATGACCCAGCTGGCTCAGGAGCACGAGGCCATCAACCTGGCCCAGGGCTTCCCGGATTACGACCCGCCCCGGCCGCTGCTGGAGGCGCTGGCCCGCCATGTGCTCACACCGGGCTACCAGCAGTACGCACCCATGCCCGGCCTGCCGCGGCTGCGCGAAGCTATCAGCCAGCAAACCGCCCACCGCTACGGCTACACGCCCGATCCGGCCACCGAAATTACCGTTACCAGCGGAGCCACCGAAGGCCTGTATGCCGTAATGGCCGCCGTGGTGCGCCCCGGCGACGAGGTGCTGCTGCTGGAGCCGGCCTACGATTTGTATGCCCCGGCCGTGCGCCTGCAGGGCGGCGTGCCGGTGTATGTGCCGCTATCAGCACCCGATTTCCGGCCCGACTGGGACCGGGTGGCGGCGGCCATCTCGCCCCGTACCCGGCTCGTGCTCATCAACTCGCCCCACAACCCCACCGGCGCCGTGCTTTCGGCTGCCGACCTCGACACGCTGGCCGGCCTACTGCGCAACACCGACACGCTGCTGCTCAGCGACGAAGTGTACGAGCACATGGTTTTCGATGGGGCGCAGCACAACAGCGTGTCGGCCCACCCCGAGTTGCGGGCGCGGGCCTTCGTGCTCTCGTCGTTTGGCAAAACCTACCACGCCACCGGCTGGAAGGTGGGCTACTGCCTGGCCCCGCCGACCCTTACGGCCGAGCTGCGCCGGGTGCATCAGTTCATCACCTTCAGCGTAAGCACTCCCACCCAGCACGCGCTGGCCGATGTGCTGCCTGATGCCGCATTGTATGAAAGTCTGCCCGCATTTTATCAGCAGAAGCGCGACCTGCTGCGCGAGCTGCTGGCGCCTACCGGCTTCGAGCTGCTGCCTTCCGGGGGCGGCTACTTCCAGGTGGCCGGTTTCGGCAACCTGGCCCCGGGCCTCGACGATGTAACCTTCACGCGCCGGCTCACGCAGGAAAGCGGCGTGGCCGTGGTGCCGCTATCGGCTTTCTACCACGACGGCCACGATGCGCAACTGGTACGATTCTGCTTCGCCAAAACCGAGCAAACCCTGCGCGCCGCCGCCGCACGGCTAACCGGTTTACAGGAGGCCGATTGGGTGAAGGAGGCAAATAGGTAGGCAGCGGGCTCGTTTATTTATCTTATTTTCAGGATATACCGCTGTCACAAACCACCTTTGCCTTGTCCAATCTCACTGTTTCCTTCATCCAGGCCAGCCTTCAATGGCACGATCCGGAGGCCAACCGGCAACACTTAGAGCGTCAGGCGGCTACCATTTCGGTGCCCACCGACCTGCTGGTGCTGCCCGAAATGTTCACGACCGGTTTCAGTATGACGCCGCAGGGGCTGGCCGAGCCCACCAACGGCCCCACCCTGGCCTGGATGCAGCAGCTGGCCGCCACCCACGATGCCGTAGTAACCGGCAGCCTAATGGTGGAGGAGAGTGGACAGTACTTCAACCGGCTGCTGTGGGTGCGCCCCGATGGCTCGTGGAGCTACTACGACAAGCGCCACCGCTTTACCATGGCCGGCGAGCATACCGTGTACGAGGCCGGCATGGCGCGGCTGATTGAGGAGTGGCGGGGCTGGCGCATCTGCCCGCTGGTGTGCTACGACCTGCGCTTCCCCGTCTGGAGCCGCAACAACCCGGCCGCGCCCTACGACCTGCTGCTGTACACCGCCAACTGGCCCGCTGCCCGCCGCGGTGCCTGGATAGCGCTGCTCCGGGCCCGGGCCATCGAAAATGTGGCCTATACCATGGGCGTCAACCGCATCGGCCGCGACGGCAACGGTGCCGACTATGCCGGCGACTCAGCCCTCGTCGATATGCGCGGCGAGTACCTGGTTGAAGTCGGCAACCAAGCCACCACCATTACCCGCACCTTGCGCCGCGACGAGCTGCTGGAGTTCCGGCAGCGCTTCCCTGCTTTGCAGGATGCCGACGCGTTTGAACTGTGTAGCTAAGGTGGCACTCTGGTACCCAGGGTTTGCTGAAACGGTGTAGGGGCGGGGCTTGTCCCCGCCCGCCGCCAGAACTGTGCGGCTTTGAATCGTTGCGCGGGAGGTTAGGAGCAAGCCTCGTTACTACTACACTCCCGAGCTTGAACTCAATAGCGCCCTACTTCACTTCCAGCCGCTGCACGCGCACAGTGCCAGCTTCGTTCTGGCAGCGCACTAGGTACAGGCCGGCGGCCAGGCCTGCCACCGACACCTGGTGTACGCGGGCGGGCCGCGTTTGGGGGCGCACTGTGCGGCCCAGCAGGTCGAGCACCGTCAGGCGGACGGGTTCGGTGGCTTCTACGGTAGCCTGGGCGGTGGCGGGGTTCGGATACACGCGCACCTCGGGGCCGGAGCGAATCACTGGGGCAGGGGAGGAAGTGATTAAGCCACCACGACCCACAAATGAACTGATGCCGCCGGTTTCCTGGCCCAGAAACAGCTCCGGCACCCCGTCGCCGTTTACATCGGCAGCGGCTGGCACCAGGCGCATATCAAACGAGCCGCCCCAGCGGGCTGCTTCCAGCTGCTGGTTGAGGGGATTGAAGACGATGTTGGTGCGGCCCGCAAACGTGGCGGGCTGGGTGCGCAAGTCAGTAAAGAATTGAACGGTGCCGTCAGTGGCGGCCGTGAGCAGGTCGGGGCGACCGTCACGGTCGAAATCGGCCACCACCGGGCTCAGAAAGCCGGGCAATGTGCCATCAGGATTGCGCAGCTGGCCGTAGTCGTTGTTTTCGAGGCGGAAACGCTGGCGTAGCTCGCCGGTGCCCGAGTTGCGGTAGTAGCGCAGCGGCCCGCCCGGAAAGGCCGCCGAAGCGCCCGTTACGCCCAGCAGCAAATCGGGGTGGCCGTCGCCATCCACATCGGCCACAGCGGGCATGGTGTAACGCTGGTTTGGTAGGTTGGGCAACTCCACAGTTGCCTCCAAGTTGAAGGTCGCCGGCTGGCTGGCCGCGGCGGTGTTCAGCAGGTAGCTTATGGTGCCGCCCCCACCTTTCAGGCTGAAGGAGGAATACAGCAGGTCGGGCTGGCCGTCTTCGTTGAGGTCGGCCAGTACCGGGCGCAGCGCGGCCAGCTTACGGCGGCTCAGGCCCAGGTAGTCGGCATCAAGTAACTCAAAAACCGGTTTCTGGTGGGTACCTACGTTGCGGTAGTAGCGCAGCGCCGCCCGGAAAAGCCCGCCGCCATCGGGACGGTTGAGGCTACCTACCAGCATATCGGTCAGCCCGTCGCCATCGAGGTCGGCGAAGGTCGGGGCGGCTTGTTCGCCCACGTCCAGCATATCGGGGTGCAGAAACCCGGCTGGCTCACGGGTCAGCTTAGGGCCGGTGGCCGCGCCGGTGTTGCGGTAGAGCTGCACCGCGTTGCGGGTATCCACGGTGTCGTCGTTGTCGCGGTTGTCGAACAGATTGGGGGCCAGCAGCAGGTCGGGGCGGCCATCAAAGTTCACGTCGGCGGGGTAGGCGGCGGGCAGGTTGGGCACTCGCGGGGCCTGGCCATTGAAGGGAGCGGGCGCGTTCAGGCCGGCGGCCGTAAACTGCGCCTGCTGGGCGCTGCCCTCGTTGCGCAGCACCGTTACTTCGGCGCAGTTGGTACGGCCGGTCAGCAGGTCGGCGCGGCCGTCGCCATCCACGTCGAACACGGCCAGATTGTAGCCCGTGTTGTGGGTGGGCCGCAGTGGGGCGGGCCGGCACTGGTCGGGGGCGAAGGTAAAGCCGCCGCAGCCGTGGCCGCAGATGCGTACGCCGCCCCAGTAGTCGGAGCCCAGCCCGAAGCTCAGGCCTCCGCAGGCCGCGGTGCTGGTGTTGCGGTACAGGTACAGGCTCGGCGTGTTGGTGCCGAATTCGGTAGTTACAATGTCGAGGCGGCCGTCGCCGTCCACGTCTTCAATGGCCGGCATGTTGTCGCCGCCCACGGCAATATTAATGTTGCCGCCGATGCTGGGCGCGAAATATGTGAGCACCGTGGTTATGAGCCGGAAAGCCGGTCGGCCCTGCGCGTCGGGCTCGTTGCGGAACACGCGGATGTTGCTGCCCCGCTCGTCGGCCGTAAACAGGTCGGGCCGGCCGTCGCAGTCGTAATCGCGCAGCAGCACCCAGCTGCGTAGGCCCTGTGGGAACAGGGCGGCATACTCGGGAGCGAAAAGCCAGGCCCGGCCGCCAGCCGCGGCCACGTTCAGAAACGGAAGTACCCGGTTGCTGATGCGGTCGAACACCAATAGGTCGGGCTGCTGGTCGGCGTTGAGGTCGAGGTTGGAAAACTGGGGCGAGTGGAGCCCGCCCGCCCAGGCCTGGCGCAACGTGTCGCCGCCCTGCACTACTTTTGCCACCGGCCGGAACTCGAAGCCGAACCCGGCGCTCTGCTGGGCCACAGCCTGATTTGCGCCGGCTAGTACCACCACGGCCAGCCCCAGCAGCCAGTTCCGGTTTTTCGGAGAAAAAATAGTCATGGGCGGATTTTCGTTTAGCTTCTAAATTTAGGTACAAACCGCATGGCAGACCTCGCGGCCCTCTACGCCCGCTTCCAGCAAGCATCAGCCGTCAGCACCGACACGCGCCAGCCGCAGGATGGCACGCTGTTCTTCGCCCTCAACGGCCCCAATTTCCGGGGCCGCGACTTCGCGCCGCAAGCCTTAGCTAAAGGGGCCCGCTTCGCCGTGACAGATGATGCCGACCTGGCCGCTTCCGAACCGGCCCGCTACACCTACGTGCCCGATCCGCTGGCCGCTTTACAACAGCTGGCCCTGCACCACCGGCGCCAACTGATTATGCCCGTACTGGCCATTACGGGCTCCAACGGCAAAACCACCACCAAAGAACTGGTGCAGGCTGTGCTTAGCCGGCGGTTCCGGGTACAGTACACGAAAGGCAACCTCAACAACCACATTGGGGTTCCACTTACGCTGCTCAGTATCCGGCCCGGCGCGCACGAGCTGGCCATCGTCGAGATGGGGGCCAACCATCAGGGCGAAATTGAGGAGCTGTGTCGGCTGGCCGAGCCTACGCACGGACTCATCACCAACATCGGCAAGGCCCACCTCGAAGGCTTTGGCGGGGTGGAGGGCATTGCCAAAGGCAAGGGCGAGTTGTTCCGGTTTCTGGAGCAGGTGGGCGGCACGGCTTTCGTAAACACGCTCGATGCCCGCCTGCCGGGCCTGGCCGCCCCGGTAGTCGAGCGCGTAACTTACCCCGGCCCCACCGACACCTACCCCGCCCGGCTGCTTGGCGCGGCCCCCGCGGTACGTATGGAGCTCTACGACGGCCAGGTAGTGGAAGCAAAGATTACGGGCGGCTACAATTTTGCCAACCTGGCCGCCGCCGCTGCGGTAGGGGCCTACTTTGGGGTACCGGCCGCGGCCATTGCCGGTGCGCTGGCCGCCTACGAGCCCAGCAACAACCGCTCGCAGCAGGTGCGCACCAGCCGCAACGAGCTGGTGCTCGATGCCTACAATGCCAACCCCAGCAGCATGGCCGCCGCCCTGGGCAGCTTCGCGGCCCGCCCCGGCGACCCGGCGGCTAAAGTGGTTATCCTCGGCGACATGTTCGAGCTGGGCACCGAGAGCGAAGACGAGCACCGCTCACTGGGCCGCCTGGTGCAGGGCCTGCCATTCGGCACTGTCATCCTCATCGGCCCCGAACTGGCCCAGGCCGCTGCCCTCGACTCCAGCATGCTGCACTTTGCCACCAAGCCCGAGGCCGCAGCCTGGCTGCGTGCCAACCCGCTGACCAACCGCCAAGTGCTGGTGAAAGGCTCCCGCGGCATGGGCCTAGAAACGCTGGTAGAACTGCTCTGATCACGGATTAGCACGGATTTTAGCGGATTTCACGGATTTTGTAGTCGATTAAAAAAGGCCACCCCAAGTTGAGGTGGCCTTGGTGTTTTTAAGGATGACACGGCCAATAGAACGTGCTAGTCGCGCCGACTACAAAATCCGTGAAATCCGCTAAAATCCGTGCTAATCCGTGATCAGAAGGGGCTGTTGAAATCGGCCAGCGAGGGTAGTACTTGGTCTTTGGCCGAGATGGTAGGGTTGGAAACACCCCAGTCGATGTTCAGGGCCGGGTCGTTCCAGAGCAGGCCGCCCTCCGAGTGCGGGGCGTAATAGTCGGTGCACTTATAGAGAAAGAGTGTGCCGTCTTCGAGGGCCGTGAAGCCGTGGGCGAAGCCAACGGGCACGTAAAGCATATTGAACCGCTCGGCATCGAGCACCACCGACAGGTGCTGGCCGTAGGTGGGCGAGTCGCGGCGGATATCCACGATAACGTCGAGGGCGCGGCCGGCGGCTACGCGCACGAGCTTGGCCTGAGCGTGGGGTGGCTGCTGAAAGTGCAGGCCCCGCACCACGCCCCGGTCGGAGCGCGACTGGTTGTCCTGCACCCAGTTGCCCACGATGCCCGCCGCGGCCATTTTCTCGGCGCTGAACGACTCAAAAAACGCCCCGCGGGCATCACCAAACACCCGGGGCTGGATTTCGACTACGCCCGGAATATCAAAATACGTAAACTCCATAGAGTGCTGTTTTGCTGGCGGTAGCCACTTTCGGCCCGCAAGTTAGGCAGATTTACCGGCGGCCGGCGCGGCTTTTGCCTACTTCATTTACCACGGCCAAATACTTATCGAGTACCAGCTGCTCGTCGAACTTGGTTACGGCCAGCTGGCGGCCGGCGCGGCCCATCTGCTCCAAATCGGCACTGGACAATCGTAGCACCTGTAGCATCTTGGCGGCCAGGTCGGGGGCGTCGCGCACCTGGCAAAGTAGCCCATTCTGGCCGTCTACCACCGTTTCGCGGCAGCCGGGCACGTCGGTGGTTACAATGGGCTTGCCCATGGCGGCGGCTTCGAGCAGGGTTTTGGGCGTGCCTTCGCGGTAGGAGGGCAGCACCACGCAATCGGCCTGGGTTAGCAGTTCGGCCACGTTGTCGGAGGTGCCCAGGTACTCGACGTGGCCGGCGGCCAGCCACTGCTCGAACAGCGCCCGCTTCACGCCCACACCGCCGCTTTCATCAATGCCGCCCAGCAGCTGCACCCGCGTACCGGGCACGGCCTCGCGCACCAGCCGGGCCGCCTCAAAGTATTCCTCCACGCCCTTTTCGTAGAGCACCCGCGCAATCATCAGAAACACGAACGGCGCGTTGCGGCTGAACTGCGGGGCGGGCTTAAAGCGCGTAATATCCACACCAGAGCCGGGCAGCAGGTCAGTTTTGGCGGCATCCACCAGACCGTTGCTGATGAACAGCTGCCGGTCGTCATCGTTCTGGAAAAACACGCGCTTCGGAAACTGAAACGCGAACTTGTAGAGGCCCAGCGCCACCTTGCTCACCAGGTTTTTTACGATAAACACCGTGCCCAGGCCCGACACGTTGTTCACACTCGGAATGCCGGCCAGCCGCGCCGCCAGCGTGCCGTAAATGTTGGGCTTGATGGTGTAATGAAGCACCACGTCGGGCTGCTCGCGCTTGTAGAGCTGGTAAAAGCGGCGCGTCAGGGCGGCATCTTTCAGCGGGTTGGTGCCCTTGTTCTCCATCAGAATGGGCACGAAGCGGCAGCCCAACTCGGTTTCCAGCCGCTGCGAGTAGGCATCGGGTGGCGCGATGGCCAGCACCTCGTGGCCGGCGGCCTGCAGGGCCTGCACCAGGCTGCGGCGGAAGTTCCAGATGTTCCAGGCGGTATTAATAACGATGGCGACGCGCATTCGGCAAGAAGGATAGACTTGAGCGGTAAAGGTACGCGGTCGGGGCACAGGGGCAGTGACGGCCGCAGGCGCGGTTACGGCGGCCCCGGCCTCCCGGTTTCGGCCAGTGCCTGCTGCCCGGCTCCGGCGTATCTTTGTCTATGCTCTCAGTTCTTTCCGTACTTATCCGCCCGGCAGTGTTGTTGGTAGCCGCACTGCTGCTCAACGCCTGCAGCCCGGCCACCGACGCCTCTGAAACTGCTGCCACCAAGCCGCTGCCTCCCATTCCGCCCGTTGCGGCTGCCACCGAAGCGCCGGCCGGGGCCGATGCGGCCGTGCTGGCGGCCGGGCAGGCGCTTTTCATCCAGAACTGCGCCATCTGCCACGGGGCCAACGGCAAGTTGGGCGTTAACGGCGCCCGCGACCTGACTAAGAGCAACCTCAATGCTGCCGGTCGGACCTACATGGTGGTAAACGGCTCCGTTTCGGGTGTAATGCCTGGTTTCAAGGGCCAGCTGACCGACGAGCAGATTGCGCAGGTAGTGGCCTACTCGCTCACGCTGAAGTAGGGCAACAAGTAAGCTGAAACACAAGTTGCGCCCTTTTGTGGCCAAACTGCGTTACATATCTCAGGGCTGCCGGCATGGCGCGCAAAGCTTCGGATTGCGCGTATCGTTGCAGAACATCGAGTGCCGCCTGCCGGTGCTATAGCCGGCTCCGCACCTCCTTTCTTTCCTTTTGATTACGCTATACCAATGGCAAATAAACCGACTTCCAAGGGCCGCAAAGACCAGAACAGCACCCGTCATCACGGCGCCGTAGATGGCGTGAAGGGCCGGGTGGGTCGCATCCTCACCAAGGCCGCCGAAAATGGCACCTACGACACCAGTGTAGACGAGGAAACGGCCGTGCTGGTAGCTGTGCCCAATAAACGCCAGGCCGAAGCCCAGACCACCGAATACCTCGACGAGTTGGCCTTTCTGGCCGAAACGGCCGGCGCCATCGTGGTGCACCGCTTCGTGCAGCGCCTCGACAAGCCCGATACCCGCACGTTTGTGGGCGAAGGCAAGCTGGCCGAAATCAAAGCCTACGTGGAGCACTCGGGGGCCAGCATGGTGATATTCGACGACGACCTCTCGCCCTCGCAGCTGCGCAACCTGGAGGCCGAGCTGAAGGTGAAAATCGTGGACCGCAGCCTGCTGATTATCGATATTTTCGCCCGGCGCGCTAAATCGGCCACCGCCCAGACCCAGGTAGAACTGGCCCAGTACCAGTACCTGCTGCCCCGCCTCACGGGCCTCTGGAGCCACCTCGACAAGCAGCGCGGCGGTGGCGTTTCGCAGCGCGGACCGGGTGAAACTGAGATTGAGACGGACCGCCGGGTGGTCAACGACCGGATTGCCTTCCTCAAAGAGCGCCTCAAAGACCTCGACCGCCAGAGCCAGACCCAGCGCAAATCGCGCGGCGGCATGGTGCGCGTGGCGCTGGTGGGTTACACCAACGTGGGCAAGAGCACGATTATGAATCAGCTGAGTCGCGCCGATGTATTCGCCGAAAACAAGCTTTTCGCCACCGTCGATTCCACGGTGCGCAAGGTGGTGCTCGACACCGTGCCGTTCCTGCTTTCCGACACGGTAGGTTTCATTCGCAAGCTGCCTACCCGTCTTATCGAGAGCTTCAAAAGCACGCTCGATGAGATACGGGAGGCCGATTTGCTGGTCCATGTGGTCGATATTTCGCACCAGAGCTTTGAGGAGCACATGGCAGTAGTCGAGGATACGCTCAAGGACATTGGGGCCGGCGAGAAGCCGGTGCTGGTCGTGTTCAATAAAATTGACCAGTACGACACCGGCGAGGCGGCCTACCACGACGGTTTTGAGGGCATGAACGCCGACGAGAATGCCCCGGCCCCGCGGCCTACCCTCGAGCAGCTGCGGGCCACCTACATGGCCAAGCTGCACAACAAGGTAGAGTTCATTTCGGCCCTCGACCGCACCAACCTCGACGAGTTGCGGGCGCGCCTGGTGAAACTGGTGGCCGCTATACACAACGAGCGGTACCCGGCCGTGCACCCCGTGCGCGACGACGAAGGCTGGCAGGAATAAGTACGTAGTATACCCCTCGCCCTGGGCTCTGTTAGTCACTGGTGCTAAACCGAAAGTCGGTTTGGTAACAATGATTCTGCAGGCACTCAGTGTCTTCTTAAAAGCACAATACCCGTTCCGACTTGCCGGAGCGGGTATTGTGCTTTTAAGGGTTGATTGTAAAATGGCGTTACAAGCGCTTAGGACATCATTTTGAATTAATAACAATTAAACACTGATGTAATTGCAATTAATTGAATAGTTTAGGCCCTGCGAACTGTCTTTTTCAACCAAGCACCTTTTTCACCTACTTCTTTTCATTCAACCCCCATTATATGAAGAAGAACATTTACTCGTTGTTTCTGAGCCTGCTGGGTTTGGGCGTCACGGCTGAGGCCTGGGCCCAACAGGAGGCGCTGCCCACCAAGCGCGACTGCGCGACCATGGAAGTGCTGGAGCGACAGCTCGCTGCCGATCCTGGAATGGCCATTCGTCTGGCAGGCATTGAGGCCCAAACGCAGTCGTTTACCGATAACCCGGTAGCCAACCGGACTACGGCCGTTGTCACGATTCCGGTGGTAGTGCACGTGCTCTACAACACGGCTTCGCAGAACGTTTCCGACGCGCAGATTGCCTCGCAGATTGCCGTACTGAACGAAGACTTCAACAAGCTCAACGCTGACGTGAGCAAAGTGCCTTCGGCTTTTGCTTCGCGGGTGGCCGATGTGGGCATTCAGTTTGTGCTGGCTAAGCGCGACCCCAACGGCAACGCCACTACGGGCATTCAGCGCAAGCAAACCTCGATTACCAGCTGGTCGAGCGACGACCGGATAAAGAGCACGGCTACCGGGGGCCTCAATGCCTGGCCCGCCGGACAGTACCTCAACCTGTGGGTGGGTAAGCTGGGCGGTGGCCTGCTGGGCTACGCGCAGTTTCCGGGCGGCTCCGCCAGCACCGATGGCGTAGTGGTAACCACTACCGGTTTCGGCCGCGGCGGCTCGTCGGCGGCCCCCTTCAACCAGGGCCGTACCACCACCCACGAAGTGGGCCACTGGCTGAACCTGCGCCACATTTGGGGTGATGCCAACTGCGGCAACGACCTGGTGAGCGACACGCCTACGCAGCAAACCAGCAACGGGGGCTGCCCGTCGTTTCCGAAAGTTACCTGCTCCAACGGCCCCAACGGCGACATGTTCATGAACTACATGGACTACACCGACGACGCCTGCATGTATATGTTCTCTACCGGCCAGTCGTCGCGGATGAACGCGCTGTTTGCCAGCGGCGGTGCCCGCGCTTCGCTGCTCACCTCGAACGGTGATACGGCCCCCGGAGGTGGCACTACGCCGCCACCCGTTACGCCGCCGAGCGTAACGTACTGCGCCAGCAAAGGCACCAATGTCAGCTACGAGTGGATTGACCTCGTGAAGCTGGGCACCATCAACCGGACCTCGGGTGCCAACGCCGGCTATTACGACGGCACGGCTACCAGCACAACCATTGCCGCTGGCTCGTCGCAGACCATCAACTTCTCGGCTGGATTCGCCTCGACGGCCTACACCGAAAACTGGCGCGTATACATCGACTACAACCGGGATGGCGACTTTACTGACGCTGGCGAAACGGTAGTATCAGGCTCCTCCTCGAGTGCCGGCACGCTGTCGGCCACCTTCACGGTACCAGCCTCAGCCAAAACCGGTAGCACCCGCATGCGGGTAACCATGAGCGACAACGCCGCCACCACCAGCTGCAACAACTTCAGCTACGGCGAAACCGAAGACTATACCGTGAACATCACGGGTGGTACGGCCCGCCAGATGGCAACGGTTGAGCAGGCGGGCTACCGCGTGTACCCCAACCCGGCTACCGACGTGCTCAACATCGAAATACCCACCACCATTGATGCCCGGGCCGTGTCGGTAAGTGTATACGACATGCGCGGCGCAGAAATGAAAACTGCCCGCTTCGAGGGTCGCATGCTCCACGTTGGTAACCTGGCCAAAGGCATCTATCTGCTACGTATCTCCGACGGGCAGCAAGTGTCGCACCAGCGTTTCGTGAAAGAGTAGGCCTGGCTTAATAAGCTGCCTGCCTTACCGCCCCCTTCCTGGTAGAACAGGAAGGGGGCGGTTGCTTTACGGGCGGCCAACCTGCCGCTGCTGCCGGGCCGGCCAGGGCATAACCTTTTGTGCCGCTCGTAGTAAAGAGGCCTGCCACCCTAACTGTTGCGCTCCTATGAAAACGCTGTACCTGATGCGCCATGCCAAATCGAGCTGGAGTTTCGATATGCTCAACGACCAGGAGCGCCCGCTCAACGACCGGGGCCGCGACGAAGCCCCTTTGATGGGCCGGGCCCTGGCCGAGCGCAGTGTCCGGCTCGACTTGCTGGTGTCGTCGCCGGCGGTGCGGGCCCTGAGTACGGCGGCGCTGGTGGCCGAGGCGTTGAGCCTGCCGCCCGAAAAGCTGCAGGTGATTGATGCCATTTACGAGGCCGAAGTGGTCGACCTGCTGGCCATTGTGCAGGGCCTGCCCGATGCGGCCGACGAAGTGCTGCTGGTGGGCCATAACAATACGCTCACCGATTTTGCCAACCTGCTTTCGCCCAGCCCCATTCCTTCCATGCCCACTTCGGCCATCGTGTGTCTTAAGTTCAGCGTGGAACACTGGGCCGATATTGACCGCGCCAAGTCGGAGTACTACTTCTTTGATAAGCCTAAAAATTATTAGGCCTTTCTGCACTATTGGCTTTTCGCACATAGGCAGCAGCATAAATTCAGGCAGGAAAATGCCTGCTACCGACCACCAGCCCCCGAAGAAATGACCAATAAATCGTCCCAGCCGCAACTATTAAACCGGGAAATCAGCTGGCTTACTTTCAACCGCCGGGTACTGCAGGAAGCGCAGGACCCCGCTGTGCCCTTGCTGGAGCGGCTGAAGTTTCTGGCCATTTTCAGCAGCAACCTCGATGAGTATTTTAAGGTGCGGGTGGCCACGCTGCGCCGGCTCAGCAAGCTCAAGAAAAAAACAAAAGCCAAGCTGGGCCAGGACCCTGCCGAGCAGTTGAGCGAGGTGCTGGCTGAAGTAGGCCGCCAGCAGCAGGCGTTCGGCGACACCTTCCGCAACCATATTCTGCCCGAATTGGGCCGCGAGCATATCCACCTGATTACGGAGCACGACCTTACAGCCGAGCAGCGTACCTGGGTGAAGCAGTATTTTGAGGAAAACGTGCGCGACTTACTTTCGCCCATCATCCTCGACGACAACCTGCACCACCTGTTTCTGCGCGACCAGAGCGTGTACCTGACCTTTTACCTGACCGAGCCGCACAACCCCCAAAAGCACGACGAGGAGCGTGTGCTGGCCATGGAGCTGCCCACCAAGCGCCACGGCGGCCGGTTTGTGCGCCTGCCCGATGTGGGCACCGAGCACTACGTGATGTTCCTCGACGACGTAATTCGCTGCTGCGCGGCCGCGCTGTACCCCAGCTACGGCAAGGTGCAGGTGCACGCGCTCAAGCTCTCGCGCGATGCCGAGCTCGACATCGACGAGGAAGTATCGGATAACCTGCTGGCCAAAATCAAAAGCAGCCTGCAGAAGCGTGCCACCGGCTTTCCGGCCCGCCTGCTCTACGACCCGGCCATGCCCGAGGCCATATTGCAGGCCATCGAGCGGAAAACCGGCATTGGCAAGGAAGAGCTGGTAGAAGGCAGCCGCTACCACAACTTCCGCGACTTTTTCGGCTTTCCCGATTTCGGCCTGCCCCACCTGCAGTACGCGCCCATGCCACCGCTGCCGCACCCCACGCTGCCGCGCACTGGCTCGTTGCTGGCCGCCACGGCCCGCCGCGACCACCTGCTGCACCCGCCCTACCAGTCGTTCGACTACGTAACGCGCTTGCTGAATGAGGCTGCCCGCGACCCGCAGGTGAGCGACATCAGCATTACGCTCTACCGCGTGGGTGGCAAGAGTGCAGTGGCCAAGGCCCTGCTGAAGGCGGCCAAAAACGGCAAGCAGGTAACGGTGATAGTCGAGTTGAAGGCCCGCTTCGACGAGGAAAGCAACATGTTCTGGGCCGAGAAGCTGCAGAAAGCCGGAGCCAACGTCATTTATGGGGTTCCCGGCCTGAAAGTGCACAGCAAAATGCTGCTCATTACCCGGGCCGAAGAGGAGCACAACCGCCTGTATGCCTACCTAAGCACGGGCAACTTCAACGAGGCCACCAGCGAGGTATACGCCGACTACGGGCTGTTTACGGCCCACCCCGAGATTACCCGCGAGGTGGCTGAAGTGTTCCGCTACTTCCACGACCACCTCGACAAAACCGGCCAGTTCCGGCACTTGCTGGTGGCCCCCTTCGAACTACGCCAGCAACTCAACGCCCTCATCGACCACGAAATCAAGCTGGCCCGGAAAGGGAAAGAGGCCTACATTATTCTCAAGCTGAATGCTTTGCAGGATGAGCGTATGATTGGCAAGCTTTACGAAGCCTCCGAAGCCGGTGTGCGCGTCGAGTTGCTGATTCGAGGCATTTCGTGCCTGCTACCCGGTGTGCCCGGCCAGAGCACCAACATCCAGCAGCGCGGCATCGTCGACCGGTTTCTGGAGCACGCCCGCATGTATGTGTTTGGCAACGGCGGCGACGAGAAGCTGTACGTGGCGTCGGCCGACTGGATGAACCGCAACCTCGACCGCCGGGTAGAAGTAGCCTTCCCCATCCTGGACCCTGACTTGCGGGCCGAGCTGCTCGACCTGCTCAACCTGCAGCGCCAGGACAGCGTGAAATCGCGCGACTGGCAGAACAACTTTGTGGGCCCCACCCAGGAGGCCGCTGCTGCCGAGGGCGAGGTGCGGGCTCAGTTTGAGACCTATGCCTACCTCGCGGCCCTGGGCCGTCCGGCCCGCAAGCGTCCGGCTACTCCAAAAAAGGCTCCGAAGTAAACCCGCCACAACCACCGAAGCGCCCCCTTGGCTTCCTGCATACAGGAAGCCAAGGGGGCGCTTCGGTTTTCTTCCGATGGCCTCACAAGCTGCAATTCGCGGTTTGGACTACTTGCTTATCTTGTTGAGTAGCTTGCGTGGAGGAACCAGGAATACTTCTACGCTCAGGTAAGGAGCACCGCCCAGCGTATTGACTACCGTTTTGTCGCGGTTGCCGCCGCCAATGCCAAACAGGTTGCGGCGGTTGCTGTCTTCGTCGAAGGCATTGAAGGAGTAGTTATAGCGGTAGCCACCCTCCAGGCCAACCCACAGGAAATCGTAAATCTCGCGCTCGGCCCGCAACCGGAATTTCAGCTCCGTCTGGCGGATGATGAGGGTTTGTAGCTCGCGTAGCGGCTCACGCAGCTTTATATTGTAGTTGAGACCATCGACAGTGTAGCCGCCAAAGAACAGGGTTTTGGAGTCTACATTGCGCCGCAGCGTTACACGGGCCGGAAACAGTGCCTCGACACCCCAGCGCGGGTTGAACGTGCGGTTGTAAAGAATAACCGGGTACAGGCTCTGGCGACCAAAGGTGTAGCCCAGCTGGGCACCCACGCCCCAGGCATAGGAGGGGCTGCGCTTCCAGCCATAAATAAACTCGCCCGACATCTTCAGGTAGTCGGACACCGACAACTCTGACGATGTGTAGTCACCATTAAGCTCGCCCTTTACCCGAGCCAGGTACCAGTGAACCTCATCAATGGGCCGGATAACGGCCAGCTGGGCCCCCAGTGTTTTTAGGCCCTTATCTTCCAGGTCGCGGTAAAACACCGAACGATTGGGGTCTTCAAACTTGAACTCCTCACGGTCGTAGTTAACGCCCAGAATAAGCTTGAGCCGGGGCCGGTTGAGCAGCGGCGCATAGGCCTTGATGAAGGCCCGGCGGTTCTTGACTACCGTATTTTCGGTTTTCTCATTCGGTTCCCGGTCCCGCAGGTCCGACTTGATGTTGAAGTTGGCCAGCCCTTCGATGTGGGCTACCACCCCTTTGCTGGGCCCCATGCCAATAACCGAAGGCACAGCGTAGCGCTGCGCTGCGCCCACTTGGTTGGCAGCCAGCGTGTCGGTTATCAGGGGGGCTGGCGGCGGGTACACGGTTGGCGAGGAGGGCTTTACCTGGGCTCGCGCCGCACCACCGGCCAGCACAAGGGCCGTGGCTGCAACCGGAATGAGGTAACTAAAAAACCCATGAGGGCGGGAGCAGAAAAACGGCATAGAGCAAGGGCGCTGAACGGGTAGTTAGGGGCCTTAACGGACCGGGCAGCCAAAAGGATAGCACCGGACGCCTATCGGCCGCAAAAAAGGCAGCGCGTAACCCCAAAACCAAGGGCCTTAGCCCGCCGAAGTGCCGTTGAAAGCGCGTCGTTTGTACGGGATAAGGCCCTTGGGTTGCTGCCAGTGCAGCAGCACAGTGGATAAGCGCCGAAGCAGCGTGGACGGGAGTTAAAACAGGAAGTCGAAGCCTACGAACAGCAGATTCTCCTCGCCAACCGAGTAGGTGGCGTTGATGACGGCCTGCTTGAGCACATCAACCCATATGCCCCCGCCGTAGGCCGTGTGGAAGGCTTTGGCACCGGTCTTCACGTCGTAGGGCGAGTACACCCGGGCGGCATCGGCCAGACCCAGGATACCAAATTTGCCCGGCACCAGGTAGGCGTTGAACTCGAAGAGCTGCACGCGCACCTCGCCATTGGCAAACACCGACGAGCGGCCGGCGTAGCGGGTGCGGCGGTAGCCGCGCAGGTTGGTGGTGCCGCCCAGCGTGTTGGCCTGGTAGAAGCGGTAGTCGCCGATGTTGCGCGTAGCCCCGATGCGGCCGGCCCAGGTGAGCTGGAACGGGAAGTTGGGCGACAGGTAGAACCGGGCCTCGGTGGCCAGGCGGCTATAGGCTAGCTTCTCGCCGCCTATCTGGCGGTTGTACTCGGCCGAGTTGTAGATGCGTAGGCCGATACGTGGGTTTTTGGGTGAAGAGGCTACATCGAGGTTGAGGTAGGCTTTGCCGCCCAGGTAGCGGTTGAGGCCGAAGTCGGAGCCCCGAATGCCCACGGCAGCAGTACCGGGCAGTCCGTTATTCTGCCCATCGAGTCCCTCTGCTATCTGGCGGCCAATCTGGTTGCGGTCTACCCGGAACTGGTCGTACTGCGGGCCGAAGCCGAGCTTGAGGAAGCTGAAGATTTCTTTTTCCAGCATGGGGTTCACATACAGCCGCGAGAAGCGGATACGGTACGTGTCGTTGATGTCGCGGTTGCGCGTGCCTTCGTCGTCGGCCAGAACGTTTTCCGTGTCGTTGCCAAGGCCGAAGAAGTTATAGAGCAGCTGGGGGCCGTACAGCTGCGCATCGAGCCGCAGGTCAAGCTTGCCGATAAGGTCGACGAAGTGGCCTTTATAGCGCACGTTGTAGGCGCTTTGCGAAGGCGAGTAGTTGGCGGCCAGGCTCTGCTCGCTGGCGTAGGGCTCCTTGCGGAAACCATAGGTACGGTATACCGCGCCCCCACCTAGAAACAGCCGGTCATCGACGTTGTAACCGAAGTACAGCGTGGGGCCGAAGTAGTTGAGCGTGTAGTCTTTGCGGTCGGCGCGCGAGTGCACGTCGTAGCGGCTCACGTCGAGGCCGGGCTCCAGGCGCAGGCGGGCATCGGGGCCGGCCACAATCACGTTGCCCGAGTCGGCATCGAACACCTGCAGGCGGTGGGCCAGCCCGCGCACATTCGAGCGGTCCACAATCGAGTCGCGCTCGATGCCGCCGATAATGCGGATGAGCGGGCCCTGCTTCACGTCGCCGCTCAGCTCGTACTGGTCTTCGCCGGCAAAGCCGTACAAGCGCAGCTCCTTGGTTTCCTGATTGTCGAAGGTGCGGTCGAAAATCATCTTCGTCAGCTCGCCCTCCTTGTTTATTTTCTGCACCGAAACGCGGGTTTTACCGGGCAGGCGCTCCACCACAAACCGTTCGCGCTTCTTCGAGCCTTTTACCTCGGCCACCTTGTTCAGCATGCCCGAGTAGTCGGCGGCCACTTCGGGTAGCAAGTCGCGGCGGCTTTTCAGCTTGGCCACAATTTCGGCCCCGTGCAGGGCGTAAATGTCGGCCGGAAAGCGGCCCTTTATGGCGTCCTCAATCACCTTATCGGTGAGGGCCGCCTTCATTTCCTGGGCCTGCTCTACCCACTCCTCCTTGGTTACTTCGGCCAGGTACACACGGTCATTGCTCAGCGCCGTCAGGTTCAGGCCCTTCCAGTCGGCGTAGTCGTAGCCAAAGTTCTGGAAGTTGCGGATGGCCCACTTGCGCGAGGCCAGGTAGGGCAGCAGGCCGTCGCCTTTGAAAAAGGCAATGTCGCGGTCTTCGGGCACGGCCGTAAACTTCCGGTCGCCATCCTTGTCCTTTTTCTCGGCCCAGCGCCACTGGTCCTCGTGCCGGTCCCAGTCGCCAATCCACATGTCAAACAGGCGCGAGCGGGCAAAAGCTACTTGCTTTACGCTGTTGTCGTTATCGTCGGTGATGCGCTCAAACACCTTGTCGGTGCCCACCAGGTTTTCGGCAAAGTCGAGGCTTTCCACGTTGCTCTGGTCGTCCTTGGCATCCTCTTCGAGCGTGCCCGTGATGTTGCCGAAGCGCGGCAGGTACTGGCCCAGCAGCGGGTCCTGGGGTACGTAGCGCAGCTCGGGGTTGGTGTGCAGAATGCCGGCCGCCGTGCCCAGGGGGGGCAGGGCAATGGCGGCGTACGGGTGCTGGGCCGAAATCTGGTCCTGCAGCACATCGGCCGCCGCGCCGGTGCGCAGCGCGGCTGGCAGCACGGCCGCCGGGTCCTTATCAATACCGCGGAAGCTGAACAGGCGGCCCTCTTCGTTGCGCAGCTTCAGCGAAGTGGTCTGCTTGCCGCCGCCCACTTTATAGGGCGTCAGGCCGCCCTTCTCAGTGGCCAGGTCGAGTACCGGAAACGTAACGGGCGTAGCCCATTCTTTGCGGTAGTGCTCGCCAAACAGAAACTTATGAAACTTGCCACGGTCGGCGTAGCGCGGGTTAACGGCCACCGTAATGGTCGAGTCGCGGTAATCGGGGCGGTTGGCGGGCCGGCTGTTAGTGGGCTGCTCGGCCACGGCCACCTCGGCCTGTCGGGCATACATGGGCGTACGGAACACGAGGCGGCCGGTGTCGCCGGTGCCCTCGGGCACGTAGTACTCCACCCACACCTCGCCGTTGTCGTAGTAATTCACGCGGGCAAAGCCTTTCTCCTTGTCAGAAAACTCGGCGGTGCCGCCCGGGCCGGGCTTTACGTGCTGGGTTTTACAGCCCGAGCCGCTGACGATGTGGTTGAGGGTGCCCGCCTTGAAATACTGCAGGTTGTGCTCGTGGCCGGCGGCGTATACAATGTTAGGGTACTTTTCGAAGATGTCCATCAGGCCCTTTTTGTAGGCCTGGTAAAGCGGATGCGGAATGTCCTGGCTGACGCCGCCATACTTGCGGGCAAACGGGTAGATGGAGCCGATAACGGGCAGCGGCAGGTAGGCGTACTTGAAAACGATGGAGAGCGGGAAAATATGGTCGCCGAGCGTGAAGTAGCCCCCATGAATACCGTCGGAGTACAGCGGGTGGTGGGCCACTACCACAATATTTTTGCCGGCATTGCGCTGGATAATGTCTTCGAGGCGAGTGAAGAAGTCGGTTTCGTTGGCCACGCCGCAGTTGCTGTTGCCGCCGGCCGGCCGTTCGCCGGCGGGCTGCAGAAACCACTGCGAGTTGATGGCAATCATCACCAAGTCATCCTGCAGCCGAATTTCTACCGGGCCGGGGCAGGCATCGCGGGGCAGAAAGAAGTCGCCGGTGTAAGGGAAAGCGGCCGAATCGGAGCGCAGGTAGTCTTCTACGAACTGCTGCTCGCGGTTTACCTGCGCCACGCTGCCGCGCTGGCCCTGCTTCCAGTCGTGGTTGCCGGGTATCATGTACTTCTCGCCTGCGTAGTCGCGCAGGGCTTTCAGCTGGCCCACCATGCGGCGCTCCGACTCCTTACGGTCGAAGTGGCCCTCAGGCGGTAAGCCGTATTCGTAGATATTGTCGCCCAGAAACACGGTGGAGCTTTTGGCTCCGGCCGCCAGAATCTGCTTGCGCATCAGGTTGAGTGAGGGCTCGCCGCCATTCGACTCCAGTTCGGGTTTGCCCACGTCGCCAATCAGGAACATGGAGTAACGGATGCGCGAGGTATCAGGCGGAGTTTTCGATTCCCAGTTGACACCGGCCCCGCGGTAGTTGGGCCGTTCGAGGTGGGGCGTCTGGGCCTTCGCCTTTTTCTGGGCCAGGGCCGGAGCCGTAACACCGAACACGGCCAGCAGCAAAGTCAGCAGCAGATAATTTCGATTCATACAATAAAACAGGGAGTGCGAAGTCGGGGCAGGCGTAGCGGGCAGAGCCGGCTATAGGCTGAACAACAAAAAAGACCGTAAACTTACCCAACACAAGGCATAAACGCTGTTTGGGCCGGGCCGGTGTGCTGCCCTACGCAATTCGCGGAAGCACGGTTGGGGCGGGTGCGCCAACTTCGCGGGCCCGAATAGCGTTGTAAGCCCCATCGGCCCCCGTTTACACCCCCGTGCCCCTGCTCTTCCCAATGGAAACTGCTCTTACCCCGTCTCCGGCCAAGGCCGAAATCATCAAGAATGCCAAGGCCCACGTGCTGGCCCTGTTCGAAGAAAAACTGCCGGCCAAGCTTGTGTACCACTCGCCCCGGCACACGGTTCAGGTAGTGAAAGAGGCCAAAGCGCTGGGCGAGGCCGCCGGCCTGGAGGCCTCCGACCAGGAAGCGCTGCTGCTGGCCGCCTGGTTTCATGATGTGGGCTACATTGATACCTACGACGGCCACGAGTTTCGGAGCGCCGAGCTGGCGGGCGAGTGGCTGGCCGGCCAGCATTACCCGCCCGAGCGGGTGGCGCTGGTACAAAGCCTTATAAAGGCTACGCACCGCGAGGCCGAGCGCCGGGCGCCGCTGGAGAAGCTGCTCGTAGATGCCGACATGAGCGGGCTGGGCCGCGAAGATTTCTTTGCCAACGGGGAGCTGCTGCGGGCCGAGTGGGAAGCCGCGCTGGGCCGCACGTTCAGCAACACCGACTGGGCCGAGAGCCAGCTCGACTTCCTGACCAACGCCCGTTTTCACTCTTCGGAGGGCAAAAAACGTTACGAGGAGCAGCTCAAGGAAAACATTCAGGCGCAGCGCAAGGCCCTCAAGAAAACCGAAAAAAAGCGCAAGAAGAAGGAAGAAGAAGCCGACGGCACCTTCGCCGAGCCCAAGCGGGGTATCGAAACCATGTTCCGGACTATGTACAGCAACCACATGAAGCTGTCGGATATGGCCGATAAGAAGGCGAGCATGATGATTTCGCTTAACGCCGTGCTCATGTCGCTCATCATTACCTACTTCGGAGCCAAGCTGGGGGGCACCTCGGCCGCGCTTACCGATATGACCGTTATCCAGAACCCCATTATTGCCGTGCCCATGGGTATTCTGCTGGCCACGGCGCTGGGTTCGGTCATCACCGCCATCCTGTGCGCCCAGCCCGACGTCACGAGCTTCAAATGGCTGAAGCGCAGCCCCCAGATTGCCACCAACCGCCGCGTGAACCTGCTGTTCTTCGGCAACTTCAGCAAGCTTAGCCTCGACGACTTCCAGGGCGGCATGCACGAGCTGATGAAGAACGGCGAGTCGGTGTATACCAACATGATAACCGACGTGTACTACCTCGGCGACGTGCTGACGCGCAAGTACCGCCTGCTGCGCCTGAGCTACACGGTGTTTATGGTGGGCCTGATTCTGACGGCCCTTTCGTTCGGTATCGCGCTGCTGTACAAGATGTAGCGTAGCGCCAACAGCAAGGCCACGCAAGCAGAAGGGCTACATAAACGACGTAGGGGCGGGGCCCGCCCGCCGTTGAACGATTTCCATTGTTACCGTCCCAGCGGCGGGCGGGGACAAGCCCCCCCTACGTCGTTTATATACAACTGCTTACGAGTAGGTGCCTGCCTGTTCACCCTTGACTTGCCTAACCCCCCACCAGGCGGGCCAGCCCCCGCACCGACTGGCCCAGCAGGCGGTGCAGCCGGCGCAGCTGCCCAAACCGGATGAGGCGCGAGCTGCTGGCAATGTGGCCGTAGCGCAGCTCCAGCGTGAGCAGGCAGGAGGCGTCGGTTACGGGTTCGAGGTGAAAGAAAAGCAGGGCGTTGGGGAAGAGGCGGAAGTGCGAAATCTTCTCCACGTACGTGTAGCGCCCATCGTCGTCGCGCAGGATCTGCACGGTCTGGAAATCAATCTGGCCATTGAGCAGGGCCACCTTGTAGCTCGTGCCCAGCCGGCCGGCCTTGCTCACATCGAAGCGGCTGGCGGTGGCCCCGGCCAGCCAGCAGTGGCGCAGGCGCAACGCCCCCACCACCCGCAGCGCATACTCGGCCGGCACCGGTAGCGCCCGGCGCACCTTCAGGCGGCCGCTGTGGCCGGGCATCGGCTCGTCGGTGGTTGGGGAGCCGGGTAGCGAGGGGGCATTCAGCAGCAGCCGTAGCGGCGAGAGGTAGGCGTAGCGGTAAGGCACATGGCCCAGGTAATCGTAGTGGCTGGAGCCGGGTAGCAGGCGCGTCCAGGCAAAGGCGCGGGCCAGGTCGGTGGGAGGCTGGGTGCTGGTGTAGCCCTCCGTGAGTAAAATGTACTCGGCACCGGAAATGTCGTTCTTCAGCAGCCGGTGCACCACAATCACATCGTGGCCCATTAGCTTGGTGTGGTGCCGGATGCGGGCCACGCTCACGCGGCCGTAATGCACCACAATTTTAAGCGTGAGCACCATTTCGCGCAGCGCGGCGGCCAGGTCCGAGTCGGTATCCTGTTCTACCAGCAGCAGGTAGTTCTGGAAATCGAGGTAGATGCGGCGGCACTGCTGCACCAGTTCGCGGGCCGAAGGCGGCGGGCCGAGTCGGTAAAACAGCACGGCGTCGCCCTGAATCTCGTTTACTTCCAGCTCCAGGGTGTTGGCTTCAATAAGGATTTCGAGCAGGTCGGCCACCAGAAACGGGGCCTGTGGGCTGCCCGACTGCTCGATAAAGCGCGTGAAGCCGCTGATATCGGGAATGAACAACAGGGCCGGCTGCTGCCCGTCGAAGGCCGAGGTGGCCACGGTGCCAATTCGCCGCCTTCTGGCCCGTAAGTCTTCCAGTACGCCCATAGTGTAGTCGGAATAAAAGCACCTGCGCAGCGCAGGGCACCGAAGATACGCGCCATTTGGCCCGCCTGTGCTTTCGGCGTACCTTTGGGGCCGGAGCGCTTGGCTGCGTAGTTTAATGGATAAAACGAGCGTTTCCTAAACGCTTGATATGGGTTCGATTCCCGTCGCGGCTACAACTAAACCGTGTTTGCAGTCTGCAGGCACGGTTTTTTTGCGTTTGGATCAGTGTTATTGGCTACGGTGTAGGGGCGGGGCTTGTCCCCGCCCGCCGTTCGCACCGTTCAACGATAACCGTTTCAACGGCACCGTTCAACGATAATCGTTCAACGACGGGCAGGGGCAAGTCCCGCCCCTACACCGTTCTGCTTAGCAGCAGTTCGCTCACCCAATCAGCCCCGTGCTCATGGCGTGGCGGATGAGGGCGGCGGTGTTTTTGGTCTGGGTTTTCTCGATGATGTTCTGGCGGTGGGTTTCGATGGTGCGCTTGCTGGTAAAGAGCGTGTCGGCAATTTCCTGGTTGGTGAGGCCCTCGGCAATGAGCTGCAGCACTTCCAGCTCGCGGCCCGATAGCTCGGCGTGGCTTGTGACGGTGGGCGGTGGGGCCAGCCGGTAGCCGTTGGGCAGGGCAGGGGCGGGGGTGCGCTCCACGAGGCGGCGCAGCAGGTTCAGCCCGATTTCGGTGCACAAAAAGGGGCGGTCGGCGGCCACGGTGCGGATGGCGAAGGCAATTTCGGTGCTGTCGGCATTCTTAAGCACGTAGCCCAGGGCCCCGGCCTCCAGGATGCGGTGCACGTAGTTTTCGTGGTCGAGGATGGAGAGTATCAGTACCCGTACCTCAGGAAATTGCTCGCGCAGCCGCGGCATCACCTCAAAGCCATCGAGTATGGGCATATTGATGTCGAGCAGCACCAAATCGGCGGGCGTGTGGGCCAGCAGCTCCAGCAGGGCCTGGCCGTTGGCAGCTTCGCCCACCACCTGCATATTAGGCTCGCGGGCCAGCAGCGCGCTGATGCCGTCGCGCAGGATAGTGTGGTCGTCGGCTAGAATAATTCGGATCATAATGGGAAGGGAAGAAGGACGGCTATACTACGAAATAGGCGCCAGTCGCGTCCAAATTAAATTATCTGCGTAAGCTTGCCCGACCAACCGCCGTGCTTCTATGAACCCAGCTCCCCTCTCGGGCCTCTACGCGCCCTCGCTCAGCCTGCTCACCGACTTGTACCAGGTTACGATGGCCTATGGCTACTGGCAGCAGGGCCTGCAGGACCGCGAAGCCGTATTCCACCTCTACTTCCGCCGCCCGCCGTTTCAGGGGGGCTACGCCGTGGCCGCGGGCCTGGCCTACGTGGCCGATTTCCTCGAAAGCCTGGCTTTCTCGGAAGACGACCTGACGTATTTAGCCGGTCTGAAAGGCGCCAAGGGCACGCCGCTATTCCCGCAGGAGTTTCTGGAGTACCTGCGCACGCTGGAGTTCAGCTGCGACGTGGACGCCATGCCCGAGGGCACCGTGGCCTTCGCCAACGAGCCGCTGATTCGGGTGCAGGGGCCGCTGCTGCAGGCCCAGCTGATTGAAACGGCCCTGCTCACGCTCGTCAACTTCCAGACCCTGATTGCCACCAAGGCCGCCCGCATCCGCGAGGCCGCCGGCGCCGATATGGTGCTGGAATTCGGGTTGCGCCGCGCGCAGGGCCCCGATGGCGGCCTGTCGGCCAGCCGCGCCGCCTACCTGGGCGGGGTGGATGCCACCAGCAACGTGCTGGCGGGCCAGCGGTTCGGCATTCCCGTCAAGGGCACCCACGCCCACAGCTGGGTAATGGCCTTCGAGGACGAAGAAACGGCCTTTGCCGCCTACGCCAAGGCCTTCCCCGACGACTCGGTGTTTCTGGTGGACACCTACGACACGCTGGAGGGCGTGCGCAAGGCCATCAAGGTGGCGCGGGCCATGCGGGCCGAGGGGCACGAGCTGGGCGGCATCCGCCTCGACTCGGGCGATTTGGCTTACCTGAGCCGCGAGGCCCGGGAGCTGCTGAATGAGGCCGGCTTCCCCGACGTGCGCATCGTGGCCAGCAACGACCTGGAGGAAAACCTGATTACCAGCCTCAAGCTGCAGGGCGCTAAAATCGACACCTGGGGCATCGGCACGCAGCTGGTAACGGCCTACAACCAGCCGGCGCTGGGAGGGGTGTACAAGCTGGCCGCGTTGCGCAAGCCCGACGATTCGGGCTGGGACTTCACCATCAAGCTCAGCGAGCAGCTGGCCAAAACCAGCATCCCCGGCATTTTGCAGGTGCGCCGCTACGAAACCGACAAGGGCCAGCCCCGCGCCGACATGCTCTACAACACGGCCACGCCGCCACCCACGGCCCCGCTGGTTATCGTCGACCCGCTCGATGCCACCCGCCGCCGCACCGTGCGCCCCGAAACGCCCTACCGCGAGCTGCTGGAGCCCGTGTTTCGGCGCGGCCGGCTGCTGCAGCCGCTGCCCCCGCTGGCCGAGAGCCGCGCCCGCGCCCACCGCGAAGTGCTGGCCCTCGACCCCAGCATCCGCCGCTTCCTCAATCCCCACACCTACCCCGTGGGCCTCGAAGAAACCCTCTACGACTACCGCAACCGCCTGATTCTGGAAAAGCGCGGGTTGGAGTAGGGGCGACTTGGTGATTTGGTGAACCGTTCTGTCATCCTGAGCGAAGCGAAGGACCTTATCACGCCAGTACGAATCGTTGTTACGGTCGTTCAAGCGTGATAAGGTCCTTCGCTTCGCTCAGGATGACAGGTCCTTTACTTTCCGGTTCACCAAGTCACCAAATCTCCAAATCATTTCTCACTGCGGGCGGCGGTGTTGATGGTTTGGCGGGCCGACTGGTAGGCGGCGTAGAAGGCGGGCTGGGGGCGCTGGTAGCGCAGTAGGTACTTATCGAGGCGGTTGCGGAGCAGGTTGTTGGCCTGGCGCAGGTCGGCGCCGATTTGCTGCTTGAGGGCCTTGCCGGTGGCCACGGCGGTGCGGGGCGTGGTCAGCTCCTGGCGGAAGGCGTTGAGGGCGGCTTGCAGGTCCTGGAGCTCCTGGGGCGTTACGTTTTGCCGGGCCAGGGGCTGGGCGTGCTCGGTGGCGCGCCGGTGCAGGTTGGCCCCGATGCGCAGCAGGTCGTTGTCGGGTTGGCGCTGGAGCTGCTTTTCGGTGTAGTCGGCGTCGGTGTGCAGGCCGATGTCGTCCTGCTCGTCGGCCAGGGCCAGCAGGGCGGCGGCGACATCGGCGGCGCGCTGGGCCAGCAGCTGCTTGGTTTGCTTTTTCACGGCGCCGGGCTGGGCGGGCGTCACGGCGTTGCGCTGGCGGTCGGCGGTGGGGTCGAGGGCCGCGACGAGGGCGGCCAGCTCGTCGTGGGCTTTGCCGAGGGCCTGGTTGGTGGCGTAGAGGGCGGCGTGCTGGTCGAGCACGGCCAGGGTGGCTTGCAGCATGGCCAGCTTCGCCCGTTGGGTATCGTTCATAAGGGAATGAGGGTTAGGGAATTTAGAGACGTAATATAGAAACTACCGCCACACTATGCGCCAGCGAAGCCCAAGGATATTTCAGCCGCCACCCCGCGACAGGCCCACCGGCGCCCGCGACGACCCCACACCGCCCCGCAACGACTTCAACGGCCGCGTTACGGGTTCAACTCGCCACGTTATAGGTTCATTCGGCCGCGTTATGGGTTTGAGCGGCCGCGCTACAGGTTTGAATAGCCGTGTTATAGGTTCAATTGTCCACTTTACGGATTCGTTCGGCCGCGTTGTAGGCTTAATGCGCCGCGCGCTTGTGTGTACTGCCTTCACGAGAGGCCGTGCCAGAACCTCCTAGCCACGGTTATTGAGGCAGCATTAGACTACGATATAAGCTGAACTTGCCCTCAGCACCACTACGTATTGTCTAACACTTTAAGAGGAAGTACAGTAATTGAGGCACAATCTCATAAGTATGTATAGATTTGCCTCCCCTTAAAAAACTAAACGATTGATATATGACATTTGAAGTATTACATGAAGGAACTGAGTGCAACTGTGTTGATGGGGTTGGTACAGATACGGAATCCACTTTCTTGCGTACAGTAGGTGGGAATCAACCAAAGGAACGGGACTTTATGTCTCATTGGGAGCGTTACAAGAAGCAGGGGAAAGAAATTGAGGCTAAGGGCTGTGCAGATACCTGTGGGTGGAAAGGTGTTTCAATGAACAAAGCTGATGGATATGATGAAGAGGAAATTATAACCGTATTTAGGCAGAGGCTCATGTTTAGTCCTCAGAGCAAGATGTACATCTGCCGATTTAAAACAGGGAGTGAAAATGGCGTTGTGAATCACACTCCAAATGATGACCATGACAGCCATCACGATTTGCTTAAATGTGACGTCTTTAGTGTTGAAAAGCTCGAATCAGTATCTGTTGTAAAAATTGAACTCGAAGACGATGCTGATTAATAAAATACAAACTGAAAAAAACGTATTAGCTCCTGATTTTTCAATCATTGAGACTGATTATGAGTTGTTGATTTCTGATGAATACCCTGTACTTTATGTAGGGAGAAATCAATATGGGTCTTGGATTATAGGTTCATTTTTGGAAGAAGACGAAGATGATCTTACTGTCCTGTACTATATACACTTTATTGTTAAAAATATTGATTATTTAGATTTTATATCTAAAAGGAGAAGTTATAGGGATATATTTGAAATATCTAAAAACGCTTTTATTGTTAAGAAAGATTTAATTTCACTGACTGTTAGTGATATATTTTCTGTCAATGCAGATGATATACCTAGTCAGTACAAGCCGCATAGAAAGAGCTATTATCCTGGTAAAAGAAAATCTTCATCATCATCGTATAAGATTACTTTAAAAGGTGGTATTGCAGATGCTCATCATGCACTAACAAAAGATTTGCTAAATATTCAAAGTGCTGTTGTTGATGTATTTTCAAATACTATAGAATCATTGCCTAATTTAGGTTTGACTACAGAGATATTTCAATTTGCAGATACTGAGGGTAGCTTCCAGCTCAATTTTGAGGTAAGCGTTGATGCGTCTAATGCTAAGAGTAAAGATTTATTCTTTAGAGAAGGCTTGTTTTCTGTATTCCAAAATGATTTGATAGAATATATTGTTAAATATCTTCCTGAAGAAGTGAATGACGTTTACTCTGTCCAAGAGCCCGGTGGAAATTTTAGAAAGTTATGTGATTCTGCTAAGGCTTTATATTCAAAACTTGGAAAAGCAATTGAGGATGAAGAGCTTTTTGAATCGTTGAAATCGTCAATACATTCCGCTTTGAATGATATTCTAAAAGCTTCTGAATCTGTGGGTAAAAATTATGACTCAATTGAATTTATATCCATAGAAGAAAATGGTGATGGCGGGCAACTTATAGGTTACGTTACGAAAGATAATAAAAGTGAGTTAATGGATACTGCAAAAATAATAGATCATTTAGAGCAAGAGGAGGAATCTGACGATACCGTTGCTGATGATGAACATCAAATTTATAATATATATATACATAATCTCAATACTGAAACTAGGAAAGGGGCTGGTACAGTAATGTTTGAAGATGGAAATGCGGCTAGGGTTAAAGTGTCAATATCTGGCTCTGACGTTCTGGAGGAAACGAAATATACAGAAAGCCTATACGCTCATAAATTTATTAAAGTATCGGCAATTGGGATTAGAAAAAAAGGATTTCTAAAAAAACTGGAAATAGATTTTGATCTTTCTCAATAAAATAAAAACCCCCTCTTGATAAATTATCAAGAGGGGGTTTTTATTTTAGTATCTGATAATACGCATAGTCATGCAAAAAAGGTAATTTCTACACCCCCACCGGCTCCTCGCTGCCTAGCTCGCTGAGCACGCGCTTGGCGGCGGCCACGCTGGGCACGTTGCTGATGCTGAAGACGAGCTGCTGCTTGCGCTCCTTCATGCTGGACGAGTTGGGGTGGGTCTGCACGTAGGAGAGGATGTTGCCGAAGGTGTCGCCCTGGAAGTAGGCCTCGTTGTTTTCGGCCGGGATGTAGCCCTTGAGCACGTTTTTCTTGTAGCTCAGGCGCTCGAAGCCGGCGTGGCGGCCCTGCCAGCGCAGGCGCACGATGTCGGCCAGCTGCTCCACTTCGGGCGGCAGCGGGCCGAAGCGGTCGGTCATGCCGGCCAGCAGCTTGTGCAGCTGCTCGGGGCCCTTGGCGCGGTCCATTTTGCTGTACAGCTGCAGGCGCTCCGACACGTTGCTCACGTAGGCGTCGGGGATGAGCACCTGCAGGTCGGTTTCGATGTTGCACTGCTGCACGCCGGCCGTTTTGGCGGCTTCCTGCAGGCGCTGGGTGGGGTCGCCGAGGAACAGGTCGCGGAACTCGGTTTCCTTGAGCTCGGTCACGGCCTCATCCAGAATCTGGTGGTAGGTTTCGAAGCCCAAATCGTTGATAAAGCCCGACTGCTCGCCGCCCAGCAGGTTGCCCGCGCCCCGGATGTCGAGGTCGCGCATGGCCACTTTGAAGCCGTCGCCGAGGTCGGAGAATTCTTCGAGCGTGCTCAGGCGCTTGCGGGCATCGGAGGGCAAACCGGCCACCGGGGGCGTGAGCAGGTAGCAGTAGGCCTTTTTGTTGGAGCGGCCCACGCGGCCCCGCATCTGGTGCAAATCGCTCAGGCCAAACAGGTGGGCGCGGTTGATGATGATGGTGTTGGCGTTGGGAATGTCGAGGCCGCTTTCGATGAGGTTGGTGCTCACCAGCACGTCGTAGTCGCCGTCCACGAACTTCATCATGCGCTTTTCGAGCTTGTCGCCCTCCATCTGCCCGTGGATGTAGGTCACGCGGGCGTCGGGCACGAGGCGCACAATCATGCCGGCCAGCTCCTCGATGTCCTTCACGCGGTTGTGCACGAAAAACACCTGCCCGCCGCGCTTGATTTCGCGGGCCACGGCGTCGCGAATCAGCAGCTCGTCGAACACGTGCAGCTCGGTTTGCACCGGCTGGCGGTTGGGCGGCGGCGTGGCAATCACGCTCAGGTCGCGGGCACCCATCAGCGAGAAGTGCAGGGTGCGCGGAATGGGCGTGGCCGAGAGCGTGAGCGTGTCGACGTTCACCTTCAGCTCCTTGAGCTTGTCCTTGGTTTTCACGCCGAACTTCTGCTCCTCATCAATCACGAGCAGGCCCAGGTCCTTGAACTTGATGTCTTTGTTGGTGAGGCGGTGGGTGCCAATGAGGATGTCGGTTTTGCCCTCGGCCACCCGGCCCAGCGTCTCCTTTATCTGCTTGGTTGATTTGAAGCGGTTGACGTACTCCACCGTCACGGGCAGGTTGGCCAGCCGCTCCCGAAACGTTTTGTAGTGCTGCATGGCCAGAATGGTGGTGGGCACGAGCACGGCCACCTGCTTGCCATCGGCCACCGACTTAAACGCGGCCCGGATGGCTATTTCCGTCTTGCCGAAGCCCACGTCGCCGCAGATCAGCCGGTCCATGGGGTGGGGCTGCTCCATGTCGTGCTTCACGTCTTCGGTGGCCTTGCCCTGGTCGGGCGTGTCTTCGTAAATGAAGCTCGATTCGAGCTCGGCCTGCATAAACGAGTCGCGGGCGAAGGCGTGGCCGGGCGCGGTTTTGCGCTTGGCGTACAGCCGGATCAGCTCGGCGGCAATGTCCTTCACCTTCTTCTTGACGGCCTTTTTCTTGTTTTCCCACTCCGGCGAGCCCAGCTTGCTCATGGTGGGCGGCGTGCCCTCGGCCCCGCTGTACTTGGCAATCTTGTGCAAAGCGTGAATGCTCACGGTCAGCACGTCGTCGTCGCGGTAAATCAGCCGGATGGCTTCCTGCATCCGGTCGTTGATTTCGACCTGCGTCAGGCCCGCAAACCGGGCAATGCCGTAGTCCTGGTGGGTCACGTAGTCGCCGGGCACCAGGGTGCGGAGCTCCTTGAGCGTGAGGGCCTTTTTCTTGGAGAACTTGCGGCCCTCCTGGGCCCTATAGAACCGCTCGAACAGCTGGTGGTCGGTGTACACGAGCAGTTGCAGCGTCTCATCAATGTAGCCCTCGCGCAACCCCAGCAGCAGATGCTGGAATTGCACGTTGTTGTCGAGCTCATCGAAAATCGTGCGCAGCCGGTCGGCCTGCCTGACCGATTCGGCGGCAATGATGTTGGTGTAGCCGTTGAGCTGGTTTTCGTGCAGGTTCTTCACCAGCCGCCCGAAGTCTTTGTTGAAGCTGGGCTGGGGCCGGGCCGTGAACTGGAACGCCTCGGCATTCTTAAAGTAGAACCGCTTGCCGAACTCGGCAATGGCAAAGCCCTCCAGCAGCTTCTTAAAGCTCTTGCCCGACTCAAACAGGTCCTCCGGCTTGCTCACAATCTGCATGCCCGCGGCCCCGGCCAGCAGCTGCTGGAAGTTGGCCTCGGCCCACTCAAACGACTCGGTTACCACGTCCAGCGTCTGGCGCAGGTCCTTGGCCCAAATGGCCGTATCGCCCGGAATAAAGTCCAGAAACGCCTCCCGCGTCTCCTGCAACAGCTTGGTCTGCACGTTCGGGATAATGCTCACCTGGGGCCGCTTCTCCACCGACAGCTGGCTCTCGGGGTCAAACGTGCGAATCGTCTCTACCTCATCGCCGAACAGCTCGATGCGGTAGGGCAACTCGTTGGCGTAGCTGAAGATGTCCACGATACCCCCGCGCACCGCGAACTGGCCGGCCTCGTACACGAAGTCGCTCCGCTCAAAGTCGTACTCGGCCAGCATCTCGCTGATGAAGTTCACATCGAGCCGGTCGCCCACCTTCACGATAAACGTGTTGGCCACCAGGCTTTTCTTGTTGATCACCTTTTCGAACAGGGCCTCCGGGTAGGTGACGATGAGGGCGCCAGGGGCCTCACCCCCCCGGCCCCCCTCTCCGGGGGGAGAGGGGGGAGCCTGACGACCCGTTGTAGCCACTGGCTTTTTGTCGCTTGGCTCCCCCTCTCCCCCCGGAGAGGGGGTTGGGGGGTGAGGCCCCGACGTCCGCGAGTTCAGCCGGTTCAGCACCTCGGCCCGCATGAGCACGTTGGCGTTTTCCGTCTCGTCGAAGGCGTAGGGGCGCTTGTAGGAGCTGGGGAATAGCAGGGGCTCCTCGTCGGGCAGCAGGTGCTGGAGGTCGGCCAGGAAGTAGGCAGCCTCCTCGCGGTCGTGGAGGATGAAGAGCTGGGGCTGCTGGGGGTAGTTGTGGTGCAGCGCGGCGGCCAGCACGGCATCCTGCGAGCCTACCAGGCCGCGCAAGTGCAGGCGGGCGGGGGCCTCGTCCTCGTTGGCGGCCTTGCCGAGCGAGCGGCGGGTGGTCGGGTTGAGGCGGGCGCCCACGGTGAGTACGGTGGGGTCGAGGAGGTAGAGCTTGAGGAAGTCGGAAACCTGCAAAGGGCGGAGCGGCTAAAGCGAAAATCAGAATAACGGCGCGGCTAAAATAGCGCAGCCGGCAACGGTAGAAGCCCGGCCGGGAGCAAAACCGGTCGGGCAGTACGGGCACACGGCGCGGCTCGCGCGCTAGTCAATACCACCGCCGGCCCCGGAAAGTTTCCGCAGCTTTTGCCGGTTCCCGTCGTACCTTCCCTCTTCACGCGGCACTGGGGCACAACCCCGCACGTAAAGCTATGGCAGACAAGCAACCACCGCAGGATCAGGAAGAATGGAACGGCATCGTGCAGCAGCTGCGGCTTATCTGCGAGCATGTGCGGCAGGATGGTCCCCTGCCCGCGCAGGAGCAGTCTGATGCAGAAGACGCCTTTCGCCAGTGCCTCACCCACCTCGAAAACCAGGTGCAGGATATGCACAACGGCCTAAAAGGCAGCGGTGGTAGCTTTTAAGGGAGATTAGGAGTTGGCAAAAGAACGTCATGCTTCGGCTGTGGCTGCGCCTTCGTTCAGCATGACGTTCTTTTGTGTATCCTGATTCTTTAAATCATCAAAATTGCGCGGTTCTTCTCATTTGGCCATTGGCCTCATTACCGGCGTGGCCGTTGCGGGCCTCGTGCCGGGCATACCGTTCTCGCCGGCCGGTATTGCTCTGGCTGGCTTCTCGGCCCTGGCCCCCGACCTCGACCACCCCGCCTCGCGCCTGAGCAAGCGCCTCGGTTTCGCCCAGAACTACGTGCGGTGGGCCTTTATAGCGGTGGCGGCTGTGGTGGCGGCCTACGCCCAATGGCAGCTGGTGCCCGGCCCCAACCGGCGGCTGGCCTTCACGGTGGCCCTGGCCTTCGGGCTGGTGGGCGCGGCCATGCAGGGCGAAACCACCCGCAAGCTGGCCCTGCTCTTTACCGGGCTGTGCACGGTGGTGGCGGGCCTCTATACCGGTTTTGTGTGGTTGAGTATGCTGGGCTGCTTCATTGCCCTGGCGCCCTTCACCAGCCACCGCACTTACACCCACACGCTCTGGGCCGCCGCTGCCTGGACCTACATCGGGCACCTAGCCAACCAAAGCTTGGGCTGGCACGGTATAGCCCTATTCGCGGGCGGTGGCTATGTATCCCATCTGTTGGCCGATTCGCTCACCAAGGCTGGCGTTAAATGGTTTATGCCCCTGGCCGATGTGAGCCTGGGAATCCCGCTCATCCGCACCGGCTCCAAGAGCGGCAATCTGCTCGAAGTTGTCATCTGTACCGTCTACGCCGTGCTCGTGCTGGCGCTTATCGCAAGTCGTTTGCAGTTTTAAGCGGCCGGGCAGGTTGGCTTGCTGCAACGGCATTTCGGGCCGTAAAATAGGGCGGTTGGCCGAATTTTCCGGCCCGGTATTTCCTTAAAACGTACCTTTCCATACAGTTGAGCTCAAAACCACGCAGTCGGCGGGAAAAGCAGAGAATCAATAATAATTGTACTTGACTAGGAATTACCGGCAGAATCCGGTGGTTGAATAGGTGGCCAGCTGCAGGCGGCGAATGAATATTAAGAAATTAGTATCCTGTAGATTGGCTTAAAAGCCGGCTATGCTTTAGTATTGCACGGCAATCAACAATAACCCTATAGCACGGTCTGCCAACAAGTTCGTAGTAGCTGCCTTACTAACAGTCTGTATCACTTTACACGCATACTGTCAGTTCATTACCCGCTTAAGCAGTTCGTCGCATTCCCTGTACTGCTACTGGTTAAATACGGAGCTGTACTCCGGCTATGGATTATTACCATATCGTAACCTCAACAAGCAGTACCTTTGCACCGGCTTCGGCTCCGAAGACGGTCAGTTGCTCCCTCACCCATACACAACCGTTTCGCTTACTTTTTTCGCGCTTAACCAGATTTCTTTATGAACCAGATGAATAGCCCGCTGATCAGGATTGGTATTTTTTATGACGGTAATTATTTCCTGAAAATCAGTGATTACTACTACTTCCAGCACGATCGTAAAGCCCGTATCAGCCTCGAAGGCCTGCATGAGTTTATCCGTCATCAGGTAGCCGAGGAAGAGGATGTGGATGTGCGGCTGAGCCAGATCATCGACTCGCACTTCTTCCGTGGCCGCCTCTCGGCCACCGAGGCCCGCGACAAGGACCGTCTGTTCCACGACCGGCTGCTCGACGATATCCTCATGAACATGGGTATTGCCACCCACTACATGCCCCTGAAAACCCGCGACGGCCGTTTGCAGGAAAAGGGCATCGATGTGTGGCTCTCGCTGGAAGCCCTGGAGCTGTCTATCCACAAGAGCCTCGATGTGGTGGTGCTTATCGCCGGCGACTCGGATTACGCACCCCTCATCAAGAAGCTCAATACCGTGGGCACGCGCGTTATGCTGCTCAACTGGGACTTCAAATACACCGATTTCAAGGGCGAGAACCGCGTAACCCGCGCCTCGCAGCAGCTACTCGATCAGGCTACCTATCCGGTGCAGATGCACGAAATCATCGACCAGGGCCTCACCGATGGCGACGACCTGATTGAGTCGCTGTTTGTGAACACGCCCGAGCCGGCTGCTTTCCCCAGCACCAAGCCCGTGCGCCCCACCGGCCCCACGGCCGCCGGCCCGGTTGGTACCATCGGTATGAGCACCATCAAAAACCTCAAAAACGGTTTCGGCTTCGTGGTGATGCCCCCCAACAACCTGTTCTTCAGCTATGCTGATATGTCGGAGGGCGACTTCAACGAGCTGCAGGAAGGCGACTGGGTGGAGTTTACGGTAGGCCGCAACCACCGCGACGAAGACTGCGCCCGCAACGTGCGCAAAGTCGATGCTCCCGAAATTCCGGATGGGGCCGAAGACGATGACGACGATAACTACAGCGACGAGCACGAGGAGCACGAATCGGCCAGCTCGCCCGAGCGTCTGTAGATTTTTGAGCCGTTAGCTGAGGTTTTTAGCTCATAGCTTTCGTGTAAGAAAATTCGACACCGCCGACTAAGCCGACTAATAGAAGGCCCCGCACTCAACCGAGTGCGGGGCCTTCTTCGTTTTTCAGCTAACAACTAACAGCTAACCTCAAAGGGACAATAAGTTGCTGAAGTCGCGCTTGGTGGCGGGGTAGCGGTTGAAGGTGCCCAGGCCCCGGGCCACTACAAGGTTGTCGCGGCTGGGGCAGCGGATGGTGACGGTGGTGACGACCAGGGTGCGGCCGGCGTGCTCGATGTTGCCGTGGGCCTCCAGTTCGTCGTGTAGATACACCGGATGAAAGTAGTTCATCTTGAACTCGACCGTGGAAACCAGCTCGCCGGCCGTAAAAGCCAGCGACAGGGCCGCCGCACCCAGCGCCGCATCCATCAGGCCGGCCAGTACGCCGCCGTGGCAGGTGTTGGGCGAGGAAAGGTGCTCGTCGAGTACGCGCATGGTGTAGCGGATGCTGCCCGGTTGGTCGACGTGCAGCGTCATGCCATTGGCGCGGCCGTAGTGGTTGATTTGGTTGTACGTGGCAATGAGGGCACTGATGTCGGGCAGGCTATCCATGAGATTCAAACGGGGTAGGACGGATTGAAAGAAGCGGCAGACCAGAGCAGCTGCCACAGCCGCAAGCTACAAGTGGTGCGCTTTCCTGAGCATGCCTGCTGCTTGCGCCTAAATACGCTTGCGCATCAGAAAGTGCTGGATGCGGCCGAAAAGTAGGTGCGAAGGGGCCACTACTACGTAATCGGCCCGCTCGTAAAACGGCACGGCTTCGGCGCGGGCCTGAAGCACTAGCTCCTGGAAGTGTTGCTGCCGGGCGGCAGCTTCGAGGTGCGCCAGCAGCTGCCCGCCTATGCCGCGGCCCTGCCAGGTGGGGGCCACGGCCATAAACCGCAGTTGGCCCTGCCCCGGGGCCGAGGAATGCAGACGGCCCACCCCAAGAGCCTGAGTGGGGTCGTCGGGAGCTAAGAGCAGGGCGTGGGTGGTGGTGGGGGCGTCGTCGTCGGGGGTGCGCTCCGAGCCGGGGGGCTGCTGCCAGGGCTGGCGCAGCACTTCGTAGCGGAGGCGGTAGTAGGCCGCCCAGTGGGCCGGCGTGTGGGGCGTGAGAATGGACATGAGCGGTGCCTAAATACGGGAATAATGCGCAAAAGCTGTCTTCATCGGCCGGCCGACGGCGCAGCCTTATCTTTGCCGTCTGTTTCTGCGTTAAGGCAACATCTACTCTTTCCTCACCTTTTCCCTCTTCCTATGCCCTCCTTCGATATTGTAAGCAAAGTTGATCCGCAGACCCTCGAAAACGCGGTAAACACGGCCAAGAAAGAGCTGCAGACCCGCTACGACCTGCGCGACACCAAGGGCGGCATTGAGCTCGACAAGAAAACGAACGTCATTACCCTCACCTCGGAAAACGACATGCGCATCCGGGCCCTCGAAGACATTGTGCTTACCCGCCTCGTGAAACAGGGCATTGATGGTACGGCCCTCGATTTCTCGGAAGAGGCCCACGCCAGCGGCACCATGATGAAAAAGGCCGTGAAAGTGCGCGCCGGCATTGATAAAGACGCGGGCCGCAAAATCATCAAGGCCATCAAAGACGCCAAGGTGAAAGTAGAAGCCCAGATGCAGGACGACCAGGTGCGGGTGTCGGCCAAGAAGATTGACGAGCTACAGGCCGCCATTGCCGCACTCCGCAGCGCCGACATCGGCCAGCCGCTACAGTTTGTGAATATGAAGTAAGCCGGCACCCCTAGTTGCCAGTATCCGGAGGGCCTTACTGCGCCAGCACGAGCCGTTGCCACGGCCTGTGGTGCGGTAGGGCCCTTTGCTGTGCGCGCACTAGGAGCTGTTCTCAATTAA
>NZ_JAGGPS010000035.1 GCF_018613725.1 Hymenobacter sp. ISL-91 | reverse complement strand
GCTCTATCCCCCCCCGATTTTTGGCCGCCCGCCCGTGGGGCTGGGGGGGCCCCCCCCCCGCCCGGCCCCGACTGCTATTGGGGGAAACCCCGGGGGGAAGGCGGTTTTTTCCCCCCCATTCCCCAGGCCGAAACAGGGGGGGCCAAGGTGAAAGCACGGGGGGGGGGCGGGGCTTGCCCCGCCCCGCCGTTGGGCGACTAACGTTGAAACGGCGCGAATGGCGGGCGGGGGCAAGCCCCGCCCCTACATCGTTCCTTCTTCCCTTCTAACTCCTGGCTTCCTTGGCTCCTAGCTTCTCCCAAAATGTTTCTACAGATATTCAAGTTTGAACTCTGGTACCGGCTGCGGCGGCCGGCTACCTACATTTATTTCGGCATTCTACTGGTGCTGGCGCTGCTGTTTACGCTGGTAACCGGTGGCTTTTTTGAAAGCCTGACGGCGGTGGTGGGCAGCGGCAAGGTGCACCTGAACTCGCCCTTTACTATTAACGGCCTCACCAACGCCCTCACGCTGCTGCCCGGTATTCTGCTGGTGTCGGCCATGTTCGGGCCAGCCGTGCTACGCGACTTCGACTCGCAGATGCACCCGCTGCTGTACACCGCGCCCATCAGCAAATGGGGCTACCTGGGCGGGCGGTTTTTTGGTACACTGGTGATTACGCTGCTGATGATGGGCGGCATTGCGCTGGGTCAGTTGATCGGGGCGCTGTTTCCGGGTATTCCGGCCGACCGGCTGGGCGAATTTCACCTCAGCTACTACCTGGTTCCTTACCTGACCTTCGTGCTGCCCAACGTGCTGCTGACGGGCGCTATCTTCTTCGCGCTGGCCACCCTCACGCGCCAGGCGCTGAGCACCTACGTGGGCAGCATCGTATTTCTGGTGCTCTACATTGCGGCCCAGGCCCAGCTCTCCGACCTCGATAACCAGACTGTTGCCTCGCTGCTCGACCCGCTGGGCAGCGGCGCCACCCAGCTGCTGACCAAGTACTGGACGCCCGTGGAGAAGAACGTGCGCCTCATCTGGCCCACCGGGTTGTTGGGCCTCAATCGGCTGCTATGGATGAGTGTGGGCCTGCTGCTGGTGGGCTTCTGCTACCTGCGCTTCCGCTTTGCGCAGGGCGCCACGGGCAGCGCCGCCCCACGGCGTGCCGCCGCCGCAAAAACGGCGCTAGGCGTGGTGGCGCCGGCCCCGGTGGCCGTAGCGCTGCCGGCCGTGGAGCAGCACTTCGGCTTTACCCAGTATTTCAATCAATACCTGCGCCTGACTTGGCTGAGTCTGCGCGACGTGCTGCGCAGCCCCTACTTTATTGCCATTGTGGTGGCCGGACTGGCGTTTCTGCTGGCGGCGGCGCTGCAGATTGGCAAGATTTACGACACGACCACCTTCCCGATTACGGCCCAGGTGATTGAGATTCTGTCGGGCTCGTTCTCGCTGTTTGTGCTGGCTATTGTGACGTTTTACGCCGGCGAGCTGGTGTGGAAGGAGCGCGACGCCCGCCTCAACCAGCTCCACGATGCGCTGCCGATACCCAACTGGGTGCCGTTTGCCAGCAAGCTCACGGCCCTACTGCTGGTGCCCGTGGTGCTGCTGCTCGTTGTGATGGTGTTTGGCATCGTGGTGCAGGTGGCTTCCGGCTACTTCAACCTCGAAATCGGGCTGTACCTGCGCTGGCTGTTTGGCCTGAAGCTCATCGACTACTGGCTGCTGGTGGTGCTGGCCGTGGTAGTGCAGGTAGTAGTCAACAACAAGTACCTGGGCCATTTCGTGATGGTGCTGTACTTCGTGTTTACGCTCTTCGCCGGGCAGTTGGGCCTGGAGCACAACCTGCTGATTTACGGCGGCGACTCCGGCATCAGCTACTCCGACATGAACGGCTTCGGCCATTTTGTGGGGCCTTTCCTGTGGTTTAAGCTGTACTGGGCGCTGCTGGCCGTGGCTTTGGCCGTAGCCGCCAACCTGCTGTGGGTGCGCGGCACCGAAACCGACTGGCGCACCCGCCAGCACCTGGCCGGCCGCCGCTTTTCGGGTCCGGCCCGGGCGGCGCTGGCCGTGGCCCTGCTGGGCTTTGTACTGGTGGGCGGCTGGATTTTCTACAACACCAACGTGCTCAATACTTTCCGCGGTAGCAAGGCCCGGCAGCAGCTCACCGTTGATTACGAAAAGAACTACGGCCGCTTCCGACGCACGCCTCAGCCCCGCATTGTGGCCGTGGATGTGAATGTGGATTTGTTTCCGAACCGGCAGGAGTCGCGGGTGCGGGGCCAGTACTGGCTGCGCAATAAAACGAGCCAACCCCTCGATACCGTGGTGCTCAACCTGCCCTCGAACGAGGATGTGAAGGTGCGCAGCATGCAGCTCGGCACCGGCACCACCACCGTGCTGGCCGACTCGGCCATGGGTTTCTACGTGCAGCGCCTGGCCCGCCCGCTGGCCCCCGGCGACTCGCTGGCCCTAAATTTCGACCTGTATTTTGATGCGCCCGGCTTCGAGCAGCGCACCGGCCGCACCGGCATTGTGGCCAACGGCACGTTCGTCAACAATGGCAACCTGCCCCACATCGGCTACAGCGAAAACGCCGAGCTGAGCGAGCCCAGCGCCCGCAAAAAGTTCGGCCTGAAGCCCAAGCCGCGCATGGCCCGCCTCGAAGACACGACGGCCCGCACCAACACCTACATTGCCGCCGACGCCGACTGGGTGCGCTTTGCTGCCACGGTAAGCACCGTGCCCGACCAGCTGGCTTTGGCCCCCGGCTACCTGCAGAAAGAGTGGACCGAAAACGGCCGCCGCTACTTTCGCTACGCCATGGACGCCCCGATTCTCAACTTCTACTCGTTCCAGTCGGCGCGCTACGCCGAGCGCAAGGCCAAGTGGCAGGGCGTTGATATTACGATTTACTACCAGCCAGGCCACGAGTACAACCTGGGCCGCATGGTGCGCGGCGTGCAGGACGCGCTGAGCTACTACACCAAAAACTTCGGGCCCTACCAGCACCGACAGCTGCGCATCATCGAGTTTCCGGGTTATTCGGCCTTCGCGCAGGCGTTTCCGAATACCATTCCGTTCTCCGAAAACATCGGTTTCATTGCCAAAGTCGATACCACCGACCCCAAGGACGTGGACTACCCCTACTACGTGACGGCCCACGAGGTAGCGCACCAGTGGTGGGCCCATCAGGTAATTGGGGCAGCGGCCCAGGGCAGCACGATGATGTCGGAAACCCTCTCGCAGTACTCGGCCCTGATGGTGATGAAGCAGAAGTATGGGCCCGAGCGCATGCGCAAGTTTCTTAAGTACGAGCTGGACAGCTACCTGACGGGCCGCTCCACCGAGCGCATTGCCGAGCAGCCGCTCTACCGCGTCGAAAACCAGCAGTACATCCACTACCGCAAAGGTTCGGTGGTGATGTACGCGCTGGCCAACTACCTCGGCGAAGACAAGGTGAACGAGGCCCTGAGCCAGTATCTGCAGGAAGTGAAGTTCCAGCAGCCGCCCTACACCACCTCGCTCGATTTGCTGCGCAACCTGCGCCAGGCCACGCCCGACTCGCTGCAGTACTTACTCACCGATATGTTCGAGCGTATTGCGCTGTATGAGAACAAGGCCGATTCGGTAACGGCCACCAAGCTCCCCGACGGCCGCTACCGGGTAGATATGGTGCTGAGCGCGAAGAAAGTGTACGCCGACAGCGCCGGCAACGAAACGCCCGCCAAGCGCCTCAACGACCTGATTGATGTGGCCGTACTGGGCCGCACGAAAGTAAATGGCCAGTGGCAGGATGTACCCCTGTACCGCCAGAAGCGCCGTTTTAAAAACGGCATAACCCGCCTGAGCGTCATCGTGCCCTCAAAACCCGAGAAAGCCGGCATCGACCCTTACAACCTGCTTATCGACCGCACCCCGGATGATAACGTGAAGGCGGTGGTGGTGAAGAAATGAGTTTTAAGTAAGCTGCAAGCGACAAGCTTCAAGCGGCAAGCTGACGTTCAACATTAGCTTGCCGCTTAAGGCTTGTCGCTTGCAGCTAAAAACTTGGCCTGACTTCTGTATTAGCTTCGGCAGCTCAACTTCCACTCCCGATTTTCTCTGCCATGCAACGCCCATTTCTACTCGCTTTCGCCGCTTCGCTGCTTGCCTTCTCCACCGTGCAGGCCCAGACGGCGACCAAAATCAAGACCAAAACCAAGGCCGCCAACGGCACCGAGGTAAAGACCAAAACCGACGTGGAGCCGCTCGTGCTCGACGGGCCTATCCGGCGGGTGGAAACGCTGTCGGGCATTGACATTTTCCCGGCTTCGGGCGGCAAAAGCATCATGCTCAGCTTCACCCAGCAGTTCACGCAGCCCGGCACGCTCACGGTAACCAACTATAAGAAGCAGGCCATTTATGCCACCGCGCTCGATCCGCAGAACAACACTGGCGCGCCCGTGGATCTGGGCCGAATTCCGGCCGGCAGCTACCTGGTAGAGGCCAAAACGGGCAACTACGTGTACTGGAAAAAGGTGATGGTAAAGTATCCCGCCGCACCTGTAGCCCGCAAAAAGCGGCGCTAATAGCCCAAGTGGACCGCGCTTTTCGGCGGGCCGGGCAACTGTTTAAGGCTCCGAAGTCGTTTGGGCTTCGGAGCTTTGCATTTCTGGTGGGCCCGGTCGGGCCGGCCTCCTTCTTCTTTCTGCTATGAATTCTGCTTCCCGTTTTTTTCGCTTTGTGCCGTTGCTGGGGCTGCTGTTCGGCCTACTGGCCTTTGCGGGTCCTGGCCTCAAAAAAACAACCATTGCTAAAAACCTGACGATGGGCGTACCCGATGGTTTCGCGCCCCTACCCGACGAGGGCATTGCGGCCAAATACCCGGCCCAGCGCCGCCCACTGGCCGTTTTCACGAGCCCTAATGGCCAGGTAGGCCTGAGCGTCAGCCAGAAGCCCACCAACTTCAGCAACCGCGACTATGGCATGCTGCTCAAGATTTACAAGGCCAGCATCCAGAACATGTACGGCAAGGTGCAATTTCTGCGCGAAGACATCCACACCGTAAACAAGCGCGACTTCGTGATGCTGGAGTTTGTTTCGACGGTTACGGACAACCGCCGCGGTGGCGGCACCCTGGCCCCTATTCGCAAGTACCAGTTGGTGCAGTACGCCATCGAAGCCGAGCAGCTGTACGTGTTCACCTTTGACGCGCCTGCCAGCGAGCAGGCCAAATGGCAGCCCATCGCACAGGCTGCCATGGAGAGTATTATGATGAAGTAAGCCGTAGGGGCGGGGCTTGTCCCCGCCCGCCGTTCGCACCGCTGCAACGGCATTTGTTCAACGATAATCGTTCAACGGCGGGCGGGGACAAGCCCCACCCCTATTCCGTTCCTTAGCCTTTAGAAATGACCCTTTCTCTGCATTCCGACGAGCAGTATATGCGGGAGGCGCTCAAGCAGGCGCGTTATGCGCTGGCCGAGGATGAAATTCCGATTGGGGCCGTGGTAGTGCTCGACAAGCGCATTATCGCCCGCGCTTACAACCAGACCGAGCGCCTGCAGGACGTAACGGCCCACGCCGAAATGCTGGCCCTGACGGCCGCCGCCAACCACCTCGGCAACAAGTACCTGCAGGAATGCACGCTGTACGTGACGGTGGAGCCCTGCGTGATGTGCGCCGGGGCCAGCGCCTGGGCCCAGGTGCGGCGGGTAGTGTTTGGGGCCCCCGAGCCCAAATTCGGCTACCGCCGCCACGGCCGGCTGCTGCACCCCAAGGCCGAAGTGGTAAGCGGCATTTTGGCCGCCGAAAGCGAGGAACTGATGCGGGAATTTTTCGCTCAGAAGCGGAAATAGGCTACTTTTAGTCCGCTGCCGTAACCCTGGCCCCCGCGCTGGGGTTGTATATAGGTAGTATAGAGTAGCTGGTATTGAGTAGTGAGATGATGTTCAGATAACCCATCAGGACAAAACAAACATCGTCTCACTACTCAATACCAACTACTCACTACTAAATTCCAACCCTTAACCCCTTTCTACTATGGCTTTCGAACTGCCCGCCCTTCCGTATGCTTTCGATGCACTGGAGCCGCACATTGATGCGCAAACCATGCAGATTCACCACGGCAAGCACCACCAGGCCTACGTTACCAACCTCAACAATGCCATTGCCGGCACTGACATGGAAGGTAAGAGCCTGGATGATTTGATGCACAACATTGCCGCCGCCCCTACGGCCGTGCGCAACAACGGCGGCGGCCACTGGAACCACTCCCTGTTCTGGCAGGTGCTGAGCCCCAATGGCGGCGGCGAGCCCACCGGCGCCGTAGCCGAGGCCATTACCAAGTCGTTTGGCTCCTACGAGAAGTTCAAGGAAGAATTCACCAAGGCCGCCGGCACGCGCTTCGGCTCGGGCTGGGCCTGGCTCTGCAAAGAATCCAACGGCTCGCTGACAATCTGCTCGACGCCCAACCAGGACAACCCCCTGATGCCCGATGCCGGCTGCAAAGGTACCCCCGTACTGGGCCTCGATGTGTGGGAGCACGCCTACTACCTCAAGTACCAGAACAAGCGCCCCGACTACGTGGCCGCTTTCTACAACCTCATCAACTGGGACGAAGTGAACAAGCGCTTCCAGGCCGCTTAAGCTCCTTTTTCGTTACCCGTTATTTGCAGTTCGGCTCGCATAAATTCGAGTTGCTGAACGGAAAACGTACCAGTAAAACCTTCGCTCCAATTGGGGTGAAGGTTTTTTTGTGGCGCGCCGACACTTTTTTTAACAGGACAGCAAACCTTTTGCGAGTAGATACGCTTAAAGACCAATCAATGTATCTACATCATTTTTGCATTCATGTCTGACACGCTCTTTTCCTCGGCCCAGCTCGGCCCGCTTACGCTTCGCAACAAGGTAGTAATGGCCCCCATGACGCGCGCCCGCTCGCTGGGCAACGTGCCCGGCCCGCTGGTAGCCGAGTATTACGCACAGCGCGCTTCGGCCGGCCTCATCATTGCCGAGGGCACGGCCCCGAATGCCAATGGTTTGGGCTACGCCCGCATTCCGGGTCTGTTCAATGCCGAGCAGGCGGCCGGCTGGAAGCTGGTGACCGACGCAGTGCATGCCCGCGAAGGCCGCATTTTTGTGCAGTTTATGCATACCGGCCGTATCAGCCACAGCCTGAACCTGCCCGAAGGGGCGGAGGTGGTGGCTCCTTCGGCCGTAAAGGCCGGTGGCGAAATGTGGACCGACCAGCAGCAGATGCTGCCCCACCCCGAGCCCCGCGCCCTGACCACCGCCGAGGTGAAGCAGGTAATTCAGGACTTTGCCAAAGCTGCCAAGCTGGCCGTGGAAGAAGCCGGTTTTGATGGTGTGGAGCTACACGCGGCCAACGGCTACCTGCTGGAGCAGTTCCTCAATCCCAACACCAACCAGCGCACCGACGAGTACGGTGGCTCACCCGAGAACCGGGCCCGCTTCGTGCTGGAAGTGGCCGATGCTACCATCGCCGCCATCGGGGCCGAGCGCACCGGCATCCGGCTCTCGCCCTGGGGCACGTTCAACGACATGGGCGCCTACGAGGGTGTCAACGACTTCTACGAGTACCTGGCCACCGAACTGCAGCGCCGCAACCTGGTGTACCTGCACCTCATCAACCCCGAAACCATCAAGGCCCCGGCCGCCTCGGCCGACACCGTGGGGATTATGCGCCGCGCCTTCACCAATACGCTCATCCTGAGCAGCGCCTACGACGCAGCTAAGGCCCAGGAGGAGCTGCAGAAGGGCCGCGCCGACCTCGTGGCATTTGGCCGTCCTTTCATCAGCAACCCCGACCTGGTGGAGCGCATGGAGGCTGGTGCCGAGTTGGCCGAGGGCGACCAGGCTACTTACTACGGTCCCGGCCCCGAGGGCCTGCACCAGGGCTACACCGACTACCCGGCCCTGGCCGAGGCGCAGGTGTCCTGAACTGTTAGCTGTTAGCTGTTAGCTGTTAGCTGAAAAACGTCATCTTGAGCAAAGCGAAGGACCTTATCCCGTTAAAACGATATCGTAACAACGACTCGTTTTAACGGGATAAGGTCCTTCGCTTTGCTCAAGATGACAGCCACCGGTCAGCTTGCTGCTTGAGGCTTGTGGCTTGCAGCTCTACTTCGGGCAGGCGCCGCGCAGGTCGATGAACACGATGCGCCAGCGGCCCCCAGCCCCGGCCGATTTGGAGAAGTGAAACTGGTAGCCGGTACTGGTTTGCAGCACGCCGCGCACGCAACGGCCTACCGCGGCCTGGGCCTGGTTGCGGGTGGCTTGGTTTAGCGTAGCCGTCTGCCAGAAATCCTGAGCCCGGAACTGGGTAGAGGGGCCGTTGAAGCAGCCTTTTTGGGCGAAAGTGCCGGCTGGGCAGCTGGGCTCGGGCAGGCGCTCCACCACCTGGGGCGTGGGGCAGTCCATAAGTTTCTTATCGAGGCTGAACAGCGGCTTATCGGTTTGGGTGAGCAGTTTTTTCACGTCGGCCACACGGGTAATAACGGGTTTACCGCCCGACTGCTCCAGCAGCCAAAGGCCGTACTCGGGGTCGATGAGCTGGTTGAAGGTTTCGGCATCGTGGCCGCGCAGGCTGCCTTCCAGAATCACCCAGGCGCCGGCCACGCTGGTATCGGCGGGCAGCACGGCTTTTTCGGTCCCGGCAGTGGCCGGGTCGGGGTCGGGCACGTCGGCCGAGGTCAGCACCTGGGCCTCCTGGCCCGTGGCGCGGGGCTCGTCGGGCATGCCGTTAGGGTTTTTCGTGTCGCCGCAGGCAGTCAGCAAGAAAGCAGCCAGAGCCGGGAGTAGCAGAGGAAAGCGCATGAATATGGGTTGAGAAGTCGGGGGAAATAGGGGATGGAAAGGGGGAGATTGAGACTAAATTGACTGTCATGCTGAGCGACGCCGGAGCCGTAGTCGAAGCATCTNNAGATGCTTCGACTACGGCTCCGCCTTCGCTCAGCATGACACGTTCTTTTTTGTCCGACAGCCGAACAGCCCCTACACCCACGCCACATCCTTGCGGAGCAAGGCCTGGGTGGCGGCTTCGGGCGAGTTGGGGGCTATTTGGAAATCGTAGTGCCACTCGCACTGGGGCGGCAGGCTCATGAGGATGCTTTCGGTGCGGCCGCCGGTTTCGAGGCCGAACTTGGTACCCCGGTCGATGGCCAGGTTGAACTCGGCGTAGCGGCCGCGGCGCACCAGCTGCCACTGCTTCTGGGTTTCGGTGTGGGGCTGGTCGCGGTTTAGGCGCATCAGCTCGGCGTAGGTGCGGCCGTACACCTCGCCCACGTCCTGCACGAAGGCAAACAGCTCCTCGAACGAGCCGTCGCGGCCCACGGTAAGGCGGTCGAAGAAGATGCCGCCCACGCCGCGGGTTTCCTGGCGGTGGGGCAGAAAGAAGTACTCGTCGGCCCACTGCTTGAAGCGCGGGTAGTAGCTGGCATCATGCCGGTCGCAGCTGATTTTGATTTGTTCGTGAAACCAGCGGGCCTGGGCCTCCTCCACGTAAATGGGCGTCAAATCGAGCCCGCCGCCGAACCAGGCCTCGCCGTTGCCGGCCTCGAAATACCGCACGTTCATGTGCGAAATGGGCACCAGCGGGCTGCGCGGGTGCTGCACCACGCTCACGCCGGTGGCAAAGTAGCCGGGGTCGGGCATGAGCAGCTGCCGGGCCGCCGCGTCGCTCATGCGGCCCGACACGGCCGAGAAGTTCACGCCGCCCTTTTCCAGCACGTCGCCGTTGCTGATAACGCGGGTCAGGCCCCCGCCACCGCCCGCGTGCTCCCAGGCATCCTGCCGGAAAGTGGCGCCGCCATCGGCCATTTCAAGCTGTCGGCACAGCCAGTTCTGGAATTCGCGCATCCAGCTTTCCACCGTAGTGCGGGCCGGAATAAGGTCGTGGGCGGAAGTGGTGAGGGTTGACATAGCGTACTGTTTTTGGGTGATAAAAGGCCGGTGTAGAGACGCGTATTCGCGTCTCGTCGTTGAACGACCGGCCGCAGAACGGCTGGCAATCAATTAGCCAACGTCAGCAACCATGAGTCGCGATGGGTCGCGTCTCTACAGCCCGGCCAGCGTGCGGGGCGTTTGAGCCTCAGTTGGGGCGAGGCGCTCGGCGCATTTGTCGCAGCAGGTGACGGCGGCGGCCGGCGCGGTGGCAGGCAGCACCAGCACCGGGATGCAGGTGTGGTAGGCGCGGGTGGCCGTGTAGCAGGCATCGAAGTAGCGCAGCAGCTCGGCCTGACTGGCGGGCGCAATCAGCAGCAGCTGGGCCTGGGTGCGGGCGCAGAAGTCGCCGGTGCCTTCCAGCGGGGCGTCGTCTTCGAGCAGGTGGCGATTGATGGCCGGCCAGGTGAGCTGGGCGGCGGCGCGGCCCAGCGCCAGCTGCAGGGCGCGGCGGCGGCTTCGCTCCTGCGGCGCATAGAACTGCACCAACTCCAGCGGGGCCGGGAAGGCCTCGGCCAAAGCCGAAGCGCGGGGCAGCACGGCCAGCGGCAGGGCGCTGAAATCGGCGGCGAAAACCAGGCGGTTGGGCAACGAGCGGCGGCCCGGCGGCACAATCAGCACCGGGCAATCGACCAGCTCGCGGATGGCGGCGGCGTGGTTGCCGGGGGCTTCGGCGCGGCCGCAGTCCACGTGCTCAAGGCCCATCACCAGCATGTCAGCCGCGCAGCGGGCAGCTTCGGCGCGCACGTAATCGTGGAGGCAGCCGCTGTGCAGGCGGTAGCGGTAGCGGATGCGGCGGCCGTCCTGGCGGGTGAGCTGCTGGTAGCGCAGGCGCTCGACCAGGCTCCGCAGGCGCTGCTCTTCGGCGGCCAGCACGCTGGCCGTAGTGGTGGCCGACTGGGCCTCGGCGGGTGCGGGGTGGCAGTAGAGCAGCACGATTTCGGCGGGCCAGCGCACGGCCAGCTTGTTGGCGTAGGCGAGGGTATGCTCGGCGGCGGCAGTGTGGTCGAGGGAAACAAGCAGGGTTTTCATGGGCTGGCGGGAAAGGATGCGTGGGAGAGAGGAGAAGGACTGATGAGAAAGCGCGGCCACCAGCGGCCAGCGCAGCATCAGGAATGAATCAGGGAATGAAATCAGTGGCAGATGGTGACGGTGGTAGCGGGCCGCTCGGCGGGGGCGGCCGCGGCCGTGGCGGCGGGCAGTTGCGGGCTCAGGTACGGGATGCCCAGCCCGAGGCCGCGCACGATGAACAGGGCGGCCAGGCCCAGCGCCAGCACCGGCACGGCCCGCCGCAGCCGCCCGCGCCACACCAGCGGCACGAGCTGGCCGGTGAGCGAGAGGGCCAGCATGAGCGGCAGCGTACCCAGCCCGAACAAAGCCATATAGGCCGCGCCGCCCGCCATTCCGGGCGCACTCAGGGCCCCGGCCAGGGCCAGGTACACCAGCCCGCAGGGCAGCAGGCCGTTGAGCAGGCCGGTGGTGTACAGCGCGCCCAGCGTGGGCTTTTGGTAGAAATACGCCAGCCGGTTTTTCACCTGGGCCAGCACCGGCGCAAGGCCTAGCGCCCCGGCGGCGCGGCCTAAATACTGCTCGGGCGTCACTACCAGTACCAGAATCAGCAGGCCCGAGAGTAGCGACAGGCTTTGCTGCCAGCCGGCCAGCTGCAGACCCTGCCCCAGCCCCCCGGCCACTGCCCCCAGCGTGGCGTAAGTCGTCACCCGGCCCAGGTTGTAGAGCACCCGCCCCAGCACGTAGCGCCCGCGCGACTGCCCCGCGCCCGGCAACGCCAGCGCAATGGCCCCGCACATGCCCACGCAGTGGAAGCTGCCAATCAACCCGAATAAGAACCCGGCCCAGAGCATGCGGTGAGGTGGTGATTTGGTGAGATGGTGAGTTAATGTTCTAAGGGCCTGTCATGCTGAGCGGTCATGCTGAGCGAAGGCGGAGCCGCAGTCGAAGCATCTCGCGTGCAGTGCTAATTCTGCCGTCCGCAACGAAGCGGTAGAGATGCTTCGACTGCGTCTCCGGCTTCGCTCAGCATGACACCGTTCTTTTCAATCCCTGCTCCTACTCCTCAATCGACAGCACTTCTTCCAGGAAATAGGGCTGATTGTTGGCGGTGAACTGCACGCGCAGGCGCCAGAGGCCGGGGGCCAGGCGGCTGGTGTTGAGCTGCTGGCGGGCCGGCTCGCCGGTGGGTTGGAAGGGCAGCGTGAAATCGAGCTGCTGGTTGGAGGGGCGGAAGAACTGCAGCGTGCCTTCCACGGCCTGGCCGCGCAACGAAGCGGGCAGCTCCAGCGTGAGGCGGTGCGCGGCGGCATCCAGCGCCACCTGCACCGGGGCGGGCAGGGCGTTGGCGCGGGCCACGGCCTCCATGCGCTGGCCGTGGCGCAGCTCCTGCTGGTAGTAGTCGGCACTCACCAGATCCACGCTGGTGCGCATGGCCTGCTGCACCATGTAGCCGATATAGCCGGCAAACAGCACGAAGGTGGCAATGATGTAGTAGGGCCAGTAGGAAGTCTTTTGCTGCGCCATGAGGCTGGGGGAAGTGGAATGCTGGGACATAGGAATAAAGAGTATAGGGTAGTAGGTATTTGAAAAAAGAACGGTGTCATGCGGAGCGAAGCCGAAGCATCTCGCGGGCAACGCTAACTCTGTCGTCTGGCTCCCCCTCTCCCCCTGGAGAGGGGGCCGGGGGGTGAGGCGAGGCGCCTGCAACGAAGCGGTAGAGCTGCTTCGACTCCGCTCCGCATGACCCGTTCTTTTCACCAAATCACCAAGCCACCAAATCACCATCTCACTGTACCGGGCCCAGGAACTTGGTGCTGGTTTCGGCGATGAGCTCGTCGCCGCTGTAGATGCCGATGCGCAGGGGCTGGTTGGTTTCGTGCAGGGCGGCGCGGGGCAGCTCCACGAAAAACACGCTTTCGGTGAGGCCCTGGGCGGGCAGGCGCAGGCCGGTTTCGGGGGCGCCCACCACCGTGAGCGTGCCGCCGGCTGGCTCCAGCACCCGCAGCGAAATCGGGTAGGGCTGGTTGGTTTTGTTGATGACCGAGATGTTGTAAAGGTTGCGGATGGTGCCCTGCTCGGTTTTCTGGTAGAGCTGGCCCGGCGTGCGCAGCACCGTGGCCGCCACGTTGGAGCGCGAAAGCAGCAGGAAGCCCAGCGCAATAGTCAGCACGCCCAGCACGCCCGAAAGGGCCTTCATGCGGCCGGTGAGGCGGAACTTGGTGCCGCGGGCAATGTCGTTTTCCGAGGCGTGGCGGATGAGGTTGGGCGGCAGGTTCACCAGCTCCATGATGTTGTTGCAGGCGTCGATGCAGGCGGTGCAGTTAGTGCATTCCAGCTGCTGGGCACCGTTGCGGATGTCGATGCCGGTGGGGCACACCTGCACGCACTGGTGGCAGTCGATGCAGTCGCCGGCGAGGCGCTCCTCGTTTTTGCGCAGCTTGGCGCGGGGCTCGCCGCGCTGATAGTCATAGGCTACCACGAGGCTGTCTTTATCGAGCAACACGCCCTGCAGGCGGCCGTAGGGGCAGGCAATGGTGCACACCTGCTCGCGGAAGCGGGCAAACACCCAGTAGAACACGCCCGTGAACAGCACCATTGACGAGAGGCCGCCCAGGTGGGCCGTTATCGGGTCGGTGATGATCTGGATGAGCGCCTCGGTGCCGATGATGTAGGCCAGGAACGTGTTGGCAATCAGGAACGACAGGGCCAGGAAGATGACGTGCTTGGCCGTTTTGCGCCAGAGCTTGTCCCAGTCGAGCGGCCGGCGGTCGAGGGCCTTTTGCTGGGGCGCGTCGCCTTCAATCCAGTACTCGATGCGCCGGAACACCATCTCCATGAAGATGGTCTGGGGGCACACCCAGCCGCAGAACACCCGCCCGTACACGATGGTGAACAGGTAGATGAACAGCACGAAGGCCATAGCCGCAATCAGCAGGATAAAGAAATCCTGGGGCCAGAAGATCTGGCCGAAGATGATGAACTTCCGCTCGGGGAAGTTGAGCATCAGCACTGGCAGGCCCTTAATGCGCAGCCAGGGGCCGCCAAACAGCAGCGCCAGCAGGCCGTAGCTGATCCATTTGCGGGCCTCGTAGAGGCGGCCGCTGGGCTTTTTGGGGTACAGCCACACGCGCTTGCCCTCGGCATCCACCGTCGAGATGGAGTCGCGGAACGAGTCGTCGGGTTGATAAGGAGCGGTGGACATGGCTTTTGAGCTGTTAGCTGAAAGCTGTTAGCTGTTAGCTTTTTCGAGCTGGCAGCTGAACAGGACTGACTGCAATCAGTGCAGACTTAAAGGGATTGGGGGGCGTTTTCTCTCAAGAGAAGAGCTAGCAGCTAATGGCTAACAGCTGTTATCGCGCGGGCTTCCTTCTCGCCCTGGGGCTCTTTGGCGTTGGGCGGGTTGGTGCCGCGGATGGATTCGATGTAGGAGGCTACCTGGAGCATCTGCTTGCCCGAGAGCTTGCCCTTCCAGGCCACCATGCCTTTGCTGGTGACACCGAACTTGATGGTTTTATACACCTGGTTGATGTCGCCGCCGTGCAGCCAGTAGTCGTCCGTCAGGTTGGGGCCTACTTTGCCCTCGCCCTCGGTGCCGTGACAGGCCGCGCAGTTGGTCACGAACAGGGCCTTGCCAGCTTCCAGGTCGGGGCCCGCGGTGAGGGCGGTGTAGGTGGTGAGCTTGTTGGGGTCGTTGTCGTCGGCCGATACGAGCAGGGCGGCCTGCTGCATCTCGGTTTCGTACTCGGCCAGCTGCAAATCGCCGGTATAGGTAACGTGGTAGAACACCATGTAGCCGATGGCAAACACGATGGTGAAGTAGAAGCCGTACTTCCACCACGGCGGCAGGTCGTTGTCGTACTCGGTGATGCCGTCGTAGGCGTGGCCCATCAGCTCGTCCTTGTCTTTGCCGGTGATCAGGGCGGCGTCGCCCACGAGCAGGCCCAGCACCTTGCCGCTCCAGGTGTCGTGCACCGTGGGCAGGTGGTAGAGGGCGCGCAGCTGGGGCTTCATCTTGACCACAATCAAGACGAAGAGCAAACCGAACACGAGCAGCACCAGCGCCAGCGTAGCCAGCAGAAACCAGAACAGCATCAGTTGGCCGCCCGAAACTGCGGCGGTGGGGGCGGCTGCCGCAGCCGCATCGGCGGCCGGCGCGGCATCCTGGGCAACGGCGGCCAGGGCGGGGGCTAGCAGGGCAGCCGGCAGCAGCGCCCGGCGCAGAGAAAAGAGCGTTAGCATAAAACAGGTTCCTCGACTTCGAATGAATGAACGGGCACGGCGGCCGGCGCCGGCGCGGCCACTACCGGAGCAGCTGGGGGGGCCAGCCCTACGGCCGGGGCGCTGGCCGGAGCCGCAGCGGCGGCTTCGGTTTCGGCCTGTTCGGCTTGCCAGCGCATGGCCGAGGCGGCCGAGCCAACAGTCATGATGAGCATCACGCCCACCACGCCCAGGCCGGCCAGCAGCAGCCACAGCAGCACGTTGGGGCCAGTAGCGGCGGCGGCGGGGGCGGCCGGGGCCGTTTGGGCGGCGGCGGGCAGGGTGGCCAGCAGGCCGGCGGCGAGCAGCAGCGCGCGGCGGGGGCCGGCGGCGGTCAGGAGCGGGCAGGTTACCATGGCTTGGCGTTGTAAAAGGCAGCGGCTTCGGCCTCGTCGGTGGCGGCGTCGGCCGCGTCGGGGCGCAGGGGCATCTGGCTCATATCGTGCAGGTGCTGGCGGTTGGCGATGAGCACGTACACGAGCAGGCCGAGGAAGAACAGGAAGAATATGACGAACGAGATAAGCGGGTATATCTCGATGCCGGCAATCGAACGCAACACTTCTTTATGCATGACGAAGGGGGTGTTAGGGAACTGAGGGACTTGGGGGCTGAAGGGGCGTCATTCAGAGCATGTGGCGCATTGAGCCAGGGACGAAGAATCTCGCTCGGACTCGTTGCACTGCTGATTGTTCAATAGCTTCAAGCGAGATTCTTCGCTGCGCTCTGAATGACGTTCTTCTAAGCTCTTGTGCCTTGGCCGGGGGGCCGCTCCGGCTTACTGGCCGGCCGTTTCGGCGACGGGCTTCACCTTGATGTCGGTGCCGAGGCGCTGCAGGTAGGCAATGAGGGCCACAATCTCCTTGTCCGATTTCACGTCGATGTCCTCTTTCTTCAGGTCCGCCGCAATCTGGTCGGCCTGGCGGCGGGCGTCGGCTTCGGCCTGCTTATCGTAGCCGGCGCGGTAAGGCGTGCCCAGCTTCTGCAGCGCCCTGATTTTGGCCGGCAGTTCGGCGTAGTCCGTCTCGTTCTCATACAGCCACGGGTAGGGCGGCATGATGGAGCCGGGCGACATGCTGGTGGGGTCGAGCATGTGGTTGTAGTGCCAGGAGTGCGGGTACTTGCCGCCGAGGCGGTGCAGGTCGGGGCCGGTGCGCTTGCTGCCCCACAGGAAGGGACGGTCGTACACAAACTCACCGGCCTTGCTGTACTCGCCGTAGCGCTCGGTTTCGGAGCGGAACGGGCGCACCATCTGGGTGTGGCAGTTCGAGCAGCCCTCCTTGATGTAGAGGTCGCGGCCCTGCAGCTCCAGTGCCGAGTAGGGCTTCACGGCCGCAATGGTGGGCACGTTGCTCTTGATGAGGAAGGTGGGCACCATCTCCACGGCGCCGCCGATGGCAATGGCCACGGTGGCCCAGATGGCCATCTGGAAGGGGCGACGCTCAATCCAGCGGTGCCAGTGGCCTTCGTTGGCGTGGGGGTCCTGGTCGGCGGGCAGCAGCGGGGCGGCCTGGGCCTTCTCCTCGGCCAGCAGCGAGCCGGCTTTGGCGGTCTTCACCAGGTTGTACACCATCAGGAACACGCCGCTCAGGTACAGGATGCCACCGATACCGCGCAGGTAGTACATGGGCACAATCTGGAGCACGGTTTCGAGGAAGTTGGGGTACTGCAGCATCCCCTCGGCGTTGAACTGCTTCCACATCAGGCCCTGCGTGAAGCCGGCCCAGTACATCGGAATGGCGTAGAACAGGATGCCCAGCGTACCAATCAGGAAGTGCAGGTTAGCCAGCTTCTTCGAGTGCAGCGGCGTGCGGTAGAGGCGCGGCCACAGCCAGTAGAGCATGGCAAACGTGAGGAAGCCGTTCCAGCCCAAAGCGCCTACGTGCACGTGCGCTACAATCCAGTCGGTAAAGTGGGCAATGGCGTTCACGTTCTTCAGGCTCAGCATCGGGCCCTCGAAGGTGGCCATGCCGTAGGCCGTGATGGCCACCACCAGGAACTTGAGCACCGGCTCCTCCCGCACTTTGTCCCAGGCCCCGCGCAGGGTCAGCAGGCCGTTGATCATGCCGCCCCAGCTGGGCGCGAGCAGCATCACGCTAAAGGCCACGCCCAGGCTTTGCGCCCAGTCGGGCAGCGAGGTGTAGAGCAGGTGGTGCGGACCGGCCCAGATGTAGATGAAAATCAAGGACCAGAAGTGGATAATGCTCAGGCGGTACGAGTACACCGGCCGGCCGGCGGCCTTGGGCAGGAAGTAGTACATCAGGCCCAGGTAGGGGGTGGTCAGGAAGAAGGCCACGGCGTTGTGGCCGTACCACCACTGCACCAGCGCATCCTGCACGCCGGCGTAGGCCGAGTAGCTCTTCATGAAGCTCACCGGAATGGCCATCGAGTTGACGATGTGCAGCACGGCCACCGTCAGGAAGGTGGCGATGTAGAACCAGATGCCCACGTACAGGTGCCGCTCGCGCCGCCTGGCAATCGTGCCGAACATGTTCCAGCCGAACACCACCCAGATAATAGTGATGAGGATGTCGATGGGCCACTCCAGCTCGGCGTACTCCTTGCTGGTGGTGAAGCCCATGGGCAGGGAGATGAGCGCGCTCAGGATAACGAGCTGCCAGCCCCAGAAGTGGAGCTTGCTCAGGGCCTTGGAGTACATGGGCGTCTTGCACAGGCGTTGCAGCGAGTAGTAAACGCCCATGAAAATACCGTTACCCACGAAGGCAAAAATCACGGCGTTGGTGTGCAGCGGCCGGATGCGCCCGAAGGTGGTAAAGGAGGTGTGCAGGTTGACATCGGGCTGGGCCAGCTGGAAGGCGGCCATGATGCCCACCAACATCCCGGCAATGCCCCAGAACACCGTGGCCAGGCCAAAGTCGCGGACAATCCGGTTGTCATAAAAGAAGGTGTCCACGGCCCGCTCCTGGTCAGGATGAACCAGGACGGAGTCGGGCGCGGCCGGCGGTAGCGGTGTTGCGGCTTGCATGGAGGGGACTGACTAAGTAAAGAATGTCCCAAAGGTCCCCCACGCCCCCCGCGCATCGCATGACGCCGGTTAGCCGCCCGCTTGATTTGTATCAGGAAGCGAGGCAACGGTGCCGCCGCCGGCTTGCTCTTCCCGAGCCTACGTTGCCCAGGCTATCATTTTCGACGCAGCGAACAGCGCTTTCGCTTTACCGGAAGGCGTCTTCGGTGCGTTGGTTACCGTTTTCGACGCACCGGAAGGCGTCTTCGGTGCGTTGGTTGGCGTCTTCGTCGCACCGGACAGAGCTTCCGATGCGTAGGACAGAGCTTCCTACGCGTAGGACAGAGCTTCCTACGCGTAGGACAGAGCTTGCTCTGCGTAGGACAGAGCTTCCGATGCGTCCGACAGCGCGTTGGATGCGTCCAAAACGCCGTCGGACGCATCCAAAACGCTGTCCGGTAAATCGGAAATGGCCTTCACGGCCTGGAAACGCACAAACGGCTTATCGGGCCGGGGTTTGCCCCTGCCCTAGGAGCTGTTCTCAATTAAGGTAAAGCGTCATAACTCGCAGACAGATAAAGGAGTCAAACGTGCGGTCTAGCTTATCGTAGCGTGTGGCTAAGCGTCTAAATTGCTTTATCTTGCTG
>NZ_JAGGPS010000034.1 GCF_018613725.1 Hymenobacter sp. ISL-91 | reverse complement strand
ATCTAGGAGCCAAGGAAGCCAGGAGTTAGAAGGGAAAAGGAACGATGTGGGGGCGGGGCTTGCCCCCGCCCGCCATTCGCGCCGTTTCAACGTTAGTCGCCCAACGGCGGGCGGGGACAAGCCCCGCCCCTACGTCGTGCTTACACTTCGGCTCCTGCTGTTTCGGCCTGGGCAATGCGGGCGAAATACACGTCTTCCAGCGTGGGTTCCACCGAATCGTAGTCGGAGCCGGGCTGGGTGGGGGCCACCACATGCACAATGGTGCGGCCGGCAAACAGTCGGGTCGAAATGACCTGTTGCTCCTGCAGCAGCGCAGGCAACTGCTCCTTGTCTACTTCGCGGCGCCACACCTGGCCCCGCAGTTCCTGCATCACTATCAATGGGTCGCCGGTGAGTAGCACCTGGCCCTTGTTGATGATGGCCATGTTGCGGCACAGGTCGCTCACGTCGCCCACAATGTGGGTGCTCAGAATTACGATGATGTTCTCCCCGATTTCGGCCAGCAGGTTGTGGAAACGGTTGCGCTCGGCCGGGTCGAGGCCGGCGGTGGGCTCATCTACGATAATCAGGCGCGGGTTGCCCAACAGGGCCTGGGCAATGCCGAAACGCTGTTTCATACCACCCGAGTAGCCACCCAGGTTCTTTTTGCGCACCTCGTACAGGTTGGTGCGCTGCAACAGGCCCGCCACTATTTCGCGCCGCTGTTTGCTGTCAGCAATGCCCTTGAGCACTGCGAAGTGGTCGAGCAGCTGCTCGGCCGAAATTTTGGGGTACACGCCGAACTCCTGCGGGAGGTAGCCCAGCACCCGCCGCACGCCGTCTTTGTCGCGCAGCACATCCAAATCGCCCAGCATAATGCTGCCGCTGTCGGCTTCCTGCAAGGTGGAAATCGTGCGCATTAAACTCGATTTCCCCGCCCCGTTGGGGCCCAGCAGCCCGAACATGCCGGTCGGGATGGTCAGGTTGACGTCGCGCAGGGCTTGGGTGCCGTTGGCGTAGGTTTTGGAGAGATGTTCGATGCGAAGTTCCATAGAAAGGGAAGGAAGGAGGATAACAGGCAGATGATTAGCTGCTTTAAGCGGTTGCCTGAAGGGTGCTCAACAAACATAGAAAAACATGCATAAGCAACCGGCGCTTTTCAACGAACCGGCCCTGGCAGGGGGCTAACGGGCCGACGAAGGGTGTATCGTTCGTTCATCGATAGCATTACACGGAAAACCAATCTAGTATCTTCGCCAAAAATTAGATTTATGCTCCGGACCCACACCTGCGGCGAATTGCGCCCCGAACACATTGGCCAAACTGTTACGCTCTGCGGCTGGGTACAGCGCACCCGCGACAAAGGCGGCATTCTGTGGGTGGATCTGCGCGACCGGTACGGCATCACCCAGTTGGCGCTCGAAGAAGGCGTGGAAACGGCCGAGGTGCGCGAGCAGGCTCGCCAGTTGGGCCGCGAGTTCGTCATCTGCGTGACCGGCACCGTGGTCGAGCGGCACTCCCAAAACGACAAAATGCCCACCGGCGGCATCGAAATCCGGGTTGAGAAACTCGACGTGCTCAACCCCGCCAAGCTGCCACCCTTCCTGATTGAGGACGACACCGACGGCGGCGACGACCTGCGCATGAAGTACCGCTACCTCGATTTGCGCCGCAACCCCGTCCGCCAGAACCTGATGCTGCGCCACCGCGTCGCCCAGGCCACGCGCCGCTTCCTCGACGGCCAAGAGTTCATCGAAGTGGAAACGCCGGTGCTCATCAAGAGCACGCCCGAAGGCGCCCGCGACTTCGTGGTGCCTTCGCGCATGAACCCCGGCGAGTTCTACGCCCTGCCCCAGAGCCCCCAGACGTTCAAGCAGCTGCTGATGGTGTCGGGCTTCGACCGGTATTTCCAGATCGTGAAGTGCTTCCGCGACGAAGACCTGCGCGCCGACCGTCAGCCTGAGTTCACTCAGATTGACTGCGAAATGTCGTTTGTGGAGCAGGAAGACATCCTGAGCACCTTCGAGGGCCTGGTGCAGTACCTGTTCCGGGAAGTGAAGAACCTGGAAATCGGGACGCTGCCCCGCATGACCTACGCCGACGCCATGCGCTTCTATGGCAACGACAAGCCCGACACGCGCTTCGAAATGAGGTTCGTGGAGTTGAACGACGTGGCCAAAGGCCACAGCTTCCCGGTCTTCGAGGCCGCCGAGCTGGTGGTGGGCATCTGCGCCACCGGCGCCGCCAGCTACACCCGCAAGCAGCTCGACGAGCTGACCGAGTACGTCAAGCGCCCCCAGATTGGCGCCACCGGCCTCGTGTACGCCCGCGTGGAAGCCGACGGCAACGTGAAGTCGTCGGTGGATAAGTTCTACGACCAGGAGGCGCTGCAGCAATGGAAAGCCACCTTCAATGCCCAGCCCGGCGACCTGCTGCTGCTGCTGGCCGGCCCCACCGACAAAACCCGCAAGGCCCTCTCGGAGCTGCGCCTCGAAATGGGCCAGCGCCTCGACCTGCGCGATAAGGACACCTTCTCGGCGCTGTGGGTGGTCGATTTCCCGCTGCTCGAATACCTGGAAGAAGAGGGCCGTTACTTTGCCATGCATCACCCCTTCACCTCGCCCAAACCCGAGGATATGGCCCTGCTCGACAACCCCGAAACCATCGGCCAGGTGCGCGCCAATGCCTACGACATGGTGATAAACGGCGTGGAAGTAGGGGGAGGATCCATCCGCATCCACGACCGCGCCGTGCAGGCCCGCATGTTCTCGTTGCTCGGTTTCTCGGATGCGGAAGCCCAGGCCCAGTTCGGCTTCCTGCTCGACGCCTTTGAATACGGCGCCCCGCCCCACGGCGGCATCGCCTTCGGCTTCGACCGCCTCTGCAGTCTCTTCGGCGGCGCCGACTCTATCCGCGACTTCATCGCCTTCCCCAAAAACAATTCGGGGAGAGACGTGATGATTGACTCGCCCTCTGAAATCTCCGACGCACAGCTCAAGGAGTTGAGCATTAAGACGGATGTGGCGGCGACGAAGTAGTTTTCGAAATACACTAGTCAGAGAGCGGTAACTTATACATTAGTCGCCGCTCTCTGGTCTATAAGTTTTTAAGTAAATATCAGCTACTAATAAAGCTAATTTTTTTAGATTGATTGTTGAAAATTCTACTTCAAAATCTACAATACCGGTCTGTGGTTCATTCCATAATTTGACGGCCGACCACCGGCCTTCCGTATTAATAGCTTCAATGTGCTGATGTGCTATTGAATTTCTGATTTTTCCTAAGAACCATCCTAGATTATATCTTGATTCTTTCGTAACTATTGAAAGATCTTTTTTGCTTAAATTTAGCCAAGAAATATTGCTGCATCCTAGTGTTACTCGGTCAATAGCTTCTTTTCTGTCAAAAAAAGTTAAAGTTGAAGGGATAATATCAAGAATAGGTTGCGAAAACACTTTGTTACCTATTCTTTTGCCTTTTCGGCTGTCGAATTCATTAGCGGCAATCAAGATGCCTAATAGACAATTGATAAGAAATGTTACTTCATATTCGCTGCCAATCGAATTGACTTCATTAAGAAGAGTCTGCGTACGTTCTACAATATCAACAGGATAGTTGGTTGACTCACTCATAAAACATTAGTTAGCGGCTACTGTACATTTCACTGTATACGCACTCAACTTCAACTCCAAAAGTAGCGAGATTGACTGATCCTTTCCATTCCGAAGACTCATACTTATGCCAATACAAGTTTTTGTCTTGGGTATATGAAAAATCAATACGATTCATTTTGTGATTTATTGAAATTATTAAAGGGTCTAAAACTTTTTTATTCACATTAGACAGAGAGCGTCTAATGTGATTTTCAATATTAAACGAATATGATTTTTGGTTAGAGAAGAATATTAATTTTGTTTCTACCTGTTCTATATATCTATGTTGGTTTGCTAAATCTTGTCTAGTAGAATGAAATGATAAAGAATCGTATCCCTTAGGTAATAATTCAAGTAAATCAGTAAAAATAACGGATGGAGCAGAGTACATGTCCTTGATATGACAAGGTAATCCAGAAACCATTTTCAGGAAACCATTACTATTTCTCTGGTGATTTTGTTCAAAAAACACATCAAGAAAATTTTTTATTATTTCAAAAGAAGGAAAATCAATGCAAAAAATAGATAGGTTTTTATTATCAATAAAATGAATTCTCGTAATTTCACCTTTGTACTCAACATACTGTGTTAGAATATGTAGAGAGTCAATGTGCTTTATTAAGCACATTGATTTCTGTATTTCGTCTCCGAGAGGGGTGCGTGAATTAATTAAATAACAAATGAGAGATGCTATTTGCTCTTTGTTTATCGGTTCAAATCCATTAAAATAATCATCGTATTCAATTACCCAAGCGCCATCTGATTCTGCTATCCTCTTCATGATAATTTTATTGTAGGTCTAGACAAATGCCTTCTCAGCCTAAGATGCGTGTCCAAGAGTTGGCTCGCCTAGCCAAAGCTAGACCTATTTCAGCAATATAAGTTGGAGCACGTTCTCTGTTTTTATGCATTAAGGTTACTTGAGGTCTCTAATACAATGTTTAACTCGTTGGTTGAGTACTGAAATGTACAAACTCTATTCTATAAACCACATGCCATTTCGTCTCGACCGCACCGCTTTCCACGCCGGTACCCACGAAGAAAACGCCCGCTACCACGCGCAGCAGCAGCCTGCTACGATGGAGGAGCGGCTGCGGGCCGCGGCTTACCTGAACAGCGTGGCCTACGGTTACGACCTCAATAATCCACCCCGATTAGACCGCACGGCCTTTTCCACACGCAAGCACAATGGCTGAAATGGGGAACCTGTTCAACGTTGACTTCCAGGATTTTCTGCGGGCGCTATGGACGGCTGAAGTGAAGTATGTGTTGGTAGGAGGCTATTCGGTTATTGCATGGTTACAGCCGCACCACCGGCGACCTGGATATTTGGGTGGAGCGGTCGGCCGATAATTATGAGCGGTTGGTGCGGGCTTTTCAGCAAGTTGGAATGCCAACTTTCGACATGACGCGCCCTAACTTTCTGAATAACCCGGCAATGGATGTTTTCACGTTCGGCCGGCCGCCGGTAGCCATCGATATCATTACGGAGTTGAAAGGATTAGCCTTCGAAGAAGCATACGCTGTCGCCTCCATTCCTCCATTCGGGAAGTGGAAAATGTTACGGTGCGCCTGATTCAGTACCAGCAGCTACTCGAAGTTAAAAGAGCTGCCGGCCGCCCGCGGGACTACAACGATATTGAGAACCTGCGGCAGCGCGAAGAATAATCGCGCTTCTACCTCTCGCCCCACGGCGGCATCGCCTTCGGCTTCGACCGCCTCTGTAGCCTCTTCGGTGGCGCCGACTTCATCCGTGACTTCATCGCCTTCCCTAAGAGCAATTCGGGTAGAGATGTGATGATTAATTCGCCTTCGGAAATTTCGGATATGCAGTTGAAAGAACTGAGCATTAAGACGGACGTGGTGGCAAAATAAACGGCGCTTCTTTTCTTGAACACAACGGCGGCCCCTGATGAATCAGGGGCCGCCGTTGTGTTCAAGAAAAGAAGCGCCGTTGATACAGTTTTCTCTTGTGTTACAGATTAGGTGGAAAATTGTGCGGTAATGTGGCCTTAAGTCAAAATGATGCGAAATAGGCACTGCATTGGTGAATTATATACAGTCGGTTAGCGGCGTAGCACATTGCGGGCCACTTCCAGTGCCTTTTGCAGCACCGAGTCGTGACCCTGGGCGAGGGCCGCGGGTGTGTTTTCTGCCAGAATGTTCGGCTGCACGCCTACGTCTTCCAGTTGCTGGCCGGCAGGCATGGTGTAGCGCTGGTTGGACAGCGTGATTTCGAGGCCGTTGGGCAGGTGTACACTATACATATCAGAGAGCATGCCCTTGGTGGCGGTGCCTACCAGTGTTACATTGGGGCGTTGAGTTAGAGAAATCGTCAGGTCCTCGGCCGCGCTGGCGGTCTGGTCGGAGGTGAGCACTACCAGCGGGCCAGGGAAGCGGGGGCCGGCTGCAGGCGTCACGTAGCAGGGCTCGGGCGCTGAGAAGTGCTCGTAACCGCCGGGTTGGCGCAGGGCTTTATGGTTGGCCAGGTAGCGCTCTGCTGCAAAGTGGCCCGCCAGCTCGTAGCCGCTGTGGCCGCCGCCGTTGTCGCGCAGGTCCAGCAGCAGCACCTGGCAGCCTGCCAGGCTACGGAGGGCTTTCGAAAAGAGCTGCTCCAGCTTCCGGTGGTCGGCCTGCTCCTGTGCCTCGATACCGATGGCGCCGGTAATATCGGCAAAGCTGCGCGTGAGGTGCAGGTAACCGATGGGGCCATTGCGGCTGATGTAGAGTAGGTGTCTGCCCTTGAATTTGGGGCCGCTGGCTTTGATAGGAGAGAAGCCAGCAGCTCGTAGCTGCTGGTAAGCTACGAGCCAGAATGCCGGCTGCACTGCTCGGAAATGCTGTTTGAACGAGTTGCGGGTACTTTCGCCCTTGAACAATGTTGTTTCACCGCGCGAAATGGTGATGTGCCCATCGCGCAACGGCCCAACCATCCGACTGAACAAAGCCACCAGCGAATCCGGGGGCGTTTGGGCGGTTACCTGGGGGCGTGACACGCGGTAGGTGGAATCCCAATCCACCTTTTTCAGCGGGAAGAAAGCATAATTGTCGCGGAAGGCTTGCCAGAATTGCTCAAAGCTTTCCTCGGGCAAGCTAAGCGGCGCCGACGTTTGGGCTGCCCCCGCCAGCGAGAGGCTCAGTAATGCGGTAATCAGCAGAGTAAAGCGTTTCGTCAGCATAAAGAGTAGGGGAGGGAAGGGCCGCAAAGCTGCGTTGCCGCTTACTTGAATGCAAAGCGCCCCCACCAGCTGGCAGGGGCGCTTTGCATTAAGACTGTGGAGCGCTTCAGCTTACAGCGCTCCAGCCAGCAGGCCCGGCAGCACGCCCAGCAACACCGTCAGCAACGCCAGCACCAGCAGCGCACCCGACTGGAAAGTGGTAACCGGCACGGCCTCGGCCGTTTCGGCGTCGTCAGCAGCGCGCATATACATGGCGATGATGGGGCGCAGGTAGTAGTAGATGCTCACCATCGACATCACCAGCGCAAAAACCACGAGTCCGATGTAGCCGTTTTCGACGGCGGCCATAAACACGAAGAACTTGCCGAAGAAACCGCCCGTGAGCGGAATGCCGGCCAGGCTCAGCATGGAAACCGTGAGGCAGAAGGCCAGCAGCGGGTTGGTTTTGGCTAGGCCGTTGAAGCCGGCGTAATCCTCGCGGTGGCGGGCGTCGGCTACCAGCTTCAGCACGCCGAAAGCCGATACGGTGGCAATGGAGTAAGCCAGCGAATAAAACAGAATACCGTTGGCCGAAGCCCCTTCGAGGGCCCCGTTGAAGGCCACCAGCGCAACGAGCAGGTAGCCGGCGTGCGAGATGCTGGAGTAAGCCAGCATGCGCTTCACGCTGGTTTGGGCCACCGCGCCCACATTGCCCACGAGCAGCGTGAGCACGCACATGGCCGTGAGCGTGGGCAGCCATACGCCCTGGGCAGTAGCGGCCGGAAATACCTGCACCAGCAGTTTGAGGAAGGCGGCAAAACCGGCGGTTTTTACCACCGTGCTCATAAAGGCCGTGAAGAAGGTAGGCGTACCTTCGTACACGTCGGGCGTCCAGAAATGGAAGGGCGCGGCACCTACTTTAAAACCGATGCCGAGCAACATCATCAGCATGCCGATATAAAGCATGGGACGTAGCGACTCGTTTACCGGGTTCTGCACCGCAAAGCTGATGCTGCTGAGCTCGAACGTGCCCGTAGCGCCGTACACCAGCGCCATGCCGAATAGCAGGATACCGGTGAAGAAGGCGCCCATCAGGAAGTACTTCAGGGCCGCCTCGTTCGAGCGCACGTTGCGCTTGTCGGAGCCCGCCAGCACGTACATGGCCACGCTCAGGATTTCAATGCCCAGAAACAGCATCAGCAGGTGGTTGTAGCTCACCAGCATGATGGCGCCCACCATCGAAAACAGCAGCAGCGAGTAGTATTCGGCCAGGTTGGCTTCCTCGTCGAGTACGTACTTCTGCGAGAAGGGCACGAGCACCAGCGCCGTCAGCAGCACGATGCCGGTAAAGGCCACCGAGAAGTTATCGATGGTGAGCATGCCGCTGAAGAACGACTGCGGCCCCTGGTTCCAGTCGAGGAAGTTCACCGTCAGCACCAGGCCCAGGATGAGCATCATCACGGGCAGCAGCAGCCGGTTGGAGCGGCGGAAACCCAGAAACAGGTTGCCCAGGCCCAGCGCAGAAAGCAGAATAATTGAATTCATGTCGTCTCAATGTAGCGCGAACTTTGTAGTTCGCGCGGCTGCCGGTTCGGTCGTGCGGCTAATATGCTAAAGGCGCGGGGACGCGAACTACAAAGTTCGCGCTACTTACCGTTTTGCTACCTCGCCCAAAATCCCCAGCACGCTGCCTTCCGACAGGTGCAGGAACATATTGGGGAACAGGCCCAGCAGGAATACGAGCAGAATAAGCGGCACCAGTACGGCCAGCTCAGCGCCGGTCAGGTCGGTGAAGGTGGCCGAGTGGGTGGAATCGGGGCCGAGCATCACGCGCTGGAACATGCGCAGCAGGTACACCGAGCTCAGGATGATGGTGATACCGGCTACGGCGCCCAGCCAGGCGTTGTACTGGTACACGCCGGCCAGCAGCAGGAACTCGCCCACGAAACCGTTGGTGAGCGGCAGCGCCACCGTGCCCAGCAGCAGCACCAGGAAGCACACCGTGAGGACCGGGGCTTGGCGGGTGAGGCCGCCCAAATCGGCAATGTTACGGGTGCCGGTGCGGCGCTCAATGGCGTCGGCAATGAAGAACAGGCCCACTACGTTGATGCCGTGGGCCAGCATCTGAATGCTCGCGCCCTGCATGCCGAGCTGGGTGAGCGAGAAGACGCCGGCAATCATCAGGCCCACGTGCGAGAGCGAGGAGTAGGCGATGAGCCGCTTGAAATCGGGCTGGCGGATGGCGATGATGCCGCCGTAGATGATGCCGATGACGGCCAGAATGAGCACCAGGTTCTGCCAGTAGTCAACGCCCAGGGGCACGACGGGCAGCAGCCAGCGCATGCAGCCGTAGATGCCCATTTTCAGCATGATGCCGGCCAGCAGCATGGAGGCGGGGGCGGGGGCGTCGGTGTAGGTGTCGGGCTGCCAGGTGTGGAAGGGGAAGATGGGCATCTTCACGGCGAAGGCCGCGAAAATCAGCCAGAACACCCACAGCTGGGTTTCGGCGGGCAGGTTGAGGTTGTAGAAGGCGCTGAGCGAAGCGTTGTGGGCCGAGAGGCCGTCGACGGTCGGGCCGGTCTGGAAGTAGAGGTACACGAAGCCGGCCAGCATAAACAGCGAGCCGATGATGGTGTAGAGGAAGAACTTGAACGTGATGCGCGCCCGCTCGAGCCCGCCCCACACGCCGGCCAGGAAGTAAATCGGAATCAGGGCCACCTCCCACATGAAGTAGAACAGGAAGGCATCCTGGGCCGTGAACACGCCAATCAGGCCGGTTTGCATGAACAGCACCAGCGCGTAGAACACCGACTCGTTCTCGAAGTTGCGGCGGAAGGCGCTGAGCAGGATGATGGGCACGAGCAGCGTGGTGAGCAGCACCAGCAGCAGGCTGAGGCCATCCATGCCCACGTGGAAGCTGATGCCGGCCGTAGGAATCCAGCTATAGTTGGCCTCGAACTTGGGGCTGATGTCGCCGCCAAGGGCCAGCTTGGCCCCGGAGAAACCGGCGGCGTACAGGGCCAGCGCAAATTCGAGCAGGGCCGCGCCCAGCGCCGCCACCCGCGCCGACTTCCCCTTGAAGAAGTGCAGCAGCAGGGCGGCCGTTACGGGCCAGAGTAGAAGAAGGACAGTCAGCATTAGGTGAGCGAGGTGTTCTGGAGATGAAATGTTAACTAAACTATACGTCTGAGTTACATTTTTTCTTTAATCATATCAAAATCACACTCAACACGATAATGGATAAATTCTCCAGAATATGTTCTGGTAATTCTTGCATTATTAATTCTGTCTTCCCACGCATCAACTGCCACTTTTTGATACGCATTTGCCCAACTCTCTACCCCTAGTTTATTCGCTAAGTACATATAAGTGATGCCGTAAAATGTACCGTCTATAAAAATCAATACTAAACCAGTAGAATTAATATTATCAAGAAATCTCACATAACGAAAATTGTCTTTCTGGTCTTCTGAAATAAATTTAAATCCTGTTCCTGATATATACTTCCTTCTAGTTGATGCCTCGTCAAGAAACCATCCCCATTTCTTATTACTATTCATATTCGCTACATAATCACTAACGATAGGAGCTTGTGCTCTTGCTAACTCAGAGGTAGATGCAAATAGAAGGCAAAAAGCAAATGTTACTTTAATCAGTAAAGGCATATTAGTATTTTAAAACTTCCCGAAGTTCAGCGCCATAACCAGCACGATGGCCACAACCATCAGCAGGAGGTATACTTCCACGGAGCCGGTTTGCACGTTGCGCAGGAGTTGGCCGCCGCCCATTGTTACGCGGCCGAAACCGTTGACGATGGGGTCGATGATGCCGTTTTCGACGAAGCGGTAGAGGCCGCGGGAGAGCCACATGATGGGGCGCACCAGCAGGGCGTTGTACAGCTCGTCGATGTAGTATTTGTGGTACACCAAGTTGTCGAGGAAGCCGCGCGGGGCCTCGTCCTCGGCCGGGCGCACGCCGCGGCTCACGTACATGACGTAGGCGACGATGATACCCAGCACGCCTGCACCCACCGACAGGCCGATGAGCATGAGCTCGGTGCCGTGGTCAACGGCGAGTTCGAAGGCAGCCGGATTAATCTTCTGCGAGTAGGTGAACAGCGGGGCGAGGTAGTTGGTGAGGTAGGCGTTGTCTTTGCCCAGGAAGAACGGCGCGTTCATAAAGCCCCCCACGGCCGCCAGGAGGGCCAGCACGATGAGCGGCAGCGTCATGGAGGCGGGCGACTCGTGCAGGTGCTGGCGCTGCTGCTCGGTGCCGCGGAACTCGCCGAAGAACGTGAGAAACAGCAGCCGGAACATGTAGAAGGCCGTCAGGAACGCCGTAACCAGGCCTACGCCGTAGAGCAGTTTGCTGTGCTGGAAGGTGTGGAGCAGGATTTCATCCTTGGAGAAGAAACCGGCGAAAGGCGGGATGCCGGCAATGGCCAGGCAGCCCACCAGGAAGGTAATGAACGTAATGGGCAGCGCCTTGCGCAAGCCGCCCATGCGGCGCATGTCCTGCTCGTTGCTCATGGCATGAATCACGGAGCCCGCGCCCAGGAACATCAGGGCCTTGAAGAAGGCGTGGGTGAGCACGTGGAACAGGCTGGTGCTGTAGCCCAGCACGCCCAGCGCCAGAAACATGTAGCCCAGCTGCGACACGGTGGAGTAGGCCAGCACCTTCTTGATATCGTTCTGCGCCAGTCCGATGGTAGCCGCGAACAGGGCCGTAGCCGCGCCGATGATGGCAATAACTTCCAGCGTATCGGGGGCCAGGGTGAAAAGCACGTTGGCCCGCAAAATCATGTAGATGCCCGCCGTAACCATGGTCGCGGCGTGAATCAGGGCCGAAACCGGCGTGGGGCCGGCCATGGCGTCGGGCAGCCAGGTGTAGAGCGGCAGCTGCGCCGATTTGCCCGTGGCGCCCACGAACAGCAGCAGCGTAATGGCCGTGACCACGCCCGGCCCGTAGGTGCCGAACTGGCCGAGCGAGGCCTTCTGGAACACCTCGCCGAACTGCACCGAGTTGAAGGTGAGGTAAATCAGGAAGATGCCGAGCAGGAAGCCCAGGTCGCCGATGCGGTTGATGATGAAGGCCTTTTTGGCGGCGTTGTTGTAGGCCGTGTTCTTGTTCCAGAAGCCGATGAGCAGGTAGGAGCACAGCCCCACGCCTTCCCAGCCGATGAACAGAATCAGGAAGTTGGAGCCCAGCACCAGCACCAGCATCGAAAACACGAACAGGTTCAGGAAGCTGAAAAACTTGCCCACGTTCTCGTCGTGGGCCATGTAGCCGATGCTGTAGACGTGAATCAGGAATCCCACGCCCGTTACCAGCAGCAGCATAATCAAACTCAGCTGGTCAATCTGGTAGCTGAACGGAATCTGCATGGTGCCCACCGAAATCCAGTCGAACAGCGGCACGGTGTACTGGTACTGAAAGTTCAGGAACAGAAACACCGAAATGGCGAACGAGCCCAGCACGGCGGCCGAGCCAATCAGCCCCGCCACGGTGGCCGACAGCTTGCGGTTGAGCAGACCGTTTATCAGGAAGCCCAAAAACGGCAGCAGCGGAATCAGCACGTACAGCAAGGTCGGGTACGGTGCGCCGGCAGCGGGTAGAACGGTTTCTTGCATGATTAGGGATGCAGAAGCGCAATTGTCATCCTGAGCGGAGCGAAGGACCTTATCCCATTCGGATGCTAGCCGAACAAGATTCGCTCTAGCGTGATAAGGTCCTTCGCGCTGCTCAGGATGACAGGGCGAATCAGAATTTCAAGCGACTCAAAAGATTAACGTCGGTGCTCTGGATGTTGCGGTAAATCATCACGATGATGGCCAGGCCCACGGCCACTTCGGCGGCGGCCACGGCCATGATGAAGAACACGAATACCTGCCCGTTGGGGTCGGCGCGGAAGGCCGAAAAGGCCACCAGCAGCACGTTCACGGCATTGAGCATCAGCTCGACGCTCATGAAGATGATGATGGCGTTGCGCCGGGTAAGCACGCCCAGCACCCCGATGCTGAAGAGCGCCGTGGCAAAAAAGACGTAGTACTGAAGGGGAACCGTCTGGATAACCTGCGGTATGTTCTGGTCCATGCGGGGGGGCTAACGGCAAGCAAAGGCCCCGACGGCGGGATGGGGCCGGGGCAATGGAGGGCAAAGGTATCCTGAAAATCGGAAAAGGCCACTGTTTGGGCAGTTTGTTTGGGGGGCTGGCGTCGTTTCGTTCTGGCGTGGTGCCTCACCCCCGGCCCCCTCTCCAGGGGGAGAGGGGGTGCCAGACGACAGTATGTATAGGCGGTAGTAACGGCAGCCGTTGAACGCACCCCCTCTCCCCCTGGAGAGGGGGCCGGGGGGTGAGGCGCACGTGGAGGGCGACGACGCCCAGACCAAACCGCAAAACCGTATTTTCGCCCTATCACCCCAACCCCGCCCCCGCCATGCTTACCCTTGCCGACCTCCGCGCCGAAGCCAATACCGCCAGCTTCAGCAAGGGGCGGGCGTATTTTGAAGAAGGGGCGGTGCACCGGCTGCGCTACCGGCCCGACGATCAGGAGTACACGGCCATCGTCAGCGGCTCCGACGAGTACGACGTGCAAATCGGGCTGGACACGGACGACGGCCCCAGTTTCTGGTGCAACTGCCCCTACAACTATGAGGGTATCTGCAAGCACTGCGTGGCCGTAGGGCTGGCGGTGCTGGAAAGGCAGGAGCAGCAGCCGGCTAACGGCCAAAGCCCGCTGAGCGCAATGGCGGGCCGCAAACCCGAACCGGCGTTGGCGGCCGGCGAGCCAACGGCCCCGCCCGAAACCGCACCCGAACCCGTTTCGGCCTCGGAGCTGGAAACAGCCCTGCGCGACGTGCCGAAGCCCGAGCAGCTCAAGTTTCTGGCCCTGCAACTGCGCCAGAATCCGGCGCTGGCCCGCGCCTTCCTCACCCAGTTTGTGGGGCCGCCGCTGCCGCCCGATTTCCTTGCTGCCGACGCCACGCTGCCCCGGCTGGCCGAGCTACGCGACGCGCTACGCCGCCCCCTCAACTGCCTGCGCTTCGACCACCTCACGCTGGCCGACGAGCAGGGTCGCCTGCCCCGCATCGTGTTCAGCTTCGGACCAACGGGCCGTTTTCTGGCGGAGCTGGCGGGCCGCATCGGGCAGGTGCTGACGCCGGTGCTGGGGCCCGCCGCGGCGGCCCTGCGCGAGGCGCTGGCCGCGGGGCGGCTGGCCGAGGGGCTGCGCCGCTGGCAGGGGGCCTGGCTGGCCATCATCGACCTGAAAAAACCTGCCGCCGATACCTACAACCTGTTCTTTGGCAACTACTACGCCCGGCAGGTGGCCGATACGTGGCTGGCGCTGCTGGCGGAAACGGGCACAACGGCGCTGCTGGAAACCCAGTCCTTCGACCCCGCCGAGGTGCAGCGCTGCCTGCCGGTATTCGTGCGGGCGGTGCTGGAGCCGCTGGCCGCCACCCCGCCCCCCTTACCCGCCCCGCGGAGCCGCCGCCCCGGCCCCTACAGTGCAGCTCCGCAAAGCACGAGCCCACCGCTCCCCGACGCCGAGCTGGCCCTGTTGCTGGCCGTAGCCGCCAACCCTGGCATGGCACCAGTGCTGCGGCCGGTGCTGCGGCCCCACGCACACCGCCTGCCGCTGCCGCTGCAAGCGGCGCTGGCCGCCGGCTGCCACGACTGGGCCGCGTGGGAGCCGCTGGCCCGCCGGCAGCTCACGCAGCACTACACCGCGCCGCTGCTTACCCGGCTGTTGCACTTCTACCACGAGCAGGCCCGCACCGCCGAGCTGGTGGAGTTGGCCACCCAGCATTTCGGAACCGCCGAAAGCAAGGCGCTGGTGACCGGTTTCGTGCTGGCCTACCTGTCGCCGGCCGCCAGCCGGCCGCTCTACCTCAAGGCCCTCACGCATCGGCTGGAGCAGGAGCACGATTTCGCCGACTACGAAACCCTGGCCGGCATCTGGACCGATACGGAACGGGCGCAGTTCGTGAAGCGGGCGCTGGCGCCGTCCTCGCTGCGGTTAATGAATAACTTCCCGCTGCAATTCCGGGCGCGGCTGCTGGCCCACGAGCAGCGGGTGGCCGAAGTGCTGCCGCTGCTGCTGCAAGCCGTCTGGCATACGCCCAAAAAGCGCCCTGCCTGGGGCACGCCGCCGCCGGTGCTCGACCTGCAGGCGCTGCCCGAGCTGCTGGCGCTGGCCGCCCGGCACCAGCCCGAAACCACGCTCGACGCCGTGATGGAGCGGGTAGAAAACTATCTGGACCAGACCTCCCTGCGCTCCGTGGAGCTGTACGACCACCTGGCCGGGTGGCTGAAAAGCCTGCGGGAGGTGCCGGTGCTGGAAGAGCAGGTGACGCTTTTTGCCGAAGGGCTATTCAGTAAGTACAGCAAGCTGGCCTTCCTGCGCAAGGCCCTGCGTGAGGCCGGCCTGCTGCCGGAGCCAGAAGCGCGGCACCCCAAACTGCCGCGGGCCGGGGCCACCCCGCGGGCTGCCCGCCAGGTTAAAAATCCCTTCCAACGCTAAACCGTATCTTCGGGCCTCTCTTCTCCGTTTACCTTTTCCTATGAGCATTACCATTGGCAGCCTGGCCGAGCTGCAGCAGCACGAGGGCCAGCAGCTGGGCATCACGCCCTGGCACACCATCACCCAGGAGCAAATCAACCAGTTCGCCGCCGCCACCCTCGATTTCCAGTGGATTCACACCAACCCCGTGCGGGCTGCGGCCGAGTCGCCCTTCGGCGGCACTATTGCTCACGGCTACCTCACGCTGTCGTTGTTGCCCTACTTCTGGAACCAACTGGTGCAGGTCGAGAACCTGAAGATGCAGGTGAACTACGAAATCAGTGAGTTCCGCTTCAACCAAGCCGTGCTGGTCGATACGCCCGTGCGCCTACACGCCACGCTATTGGCCGTAAAGGACCTCCGCGGCATTGCCAAGGCCAACATCGGCGTGAAAATGGAAATCGAAGGCAACAAGAAGCCCGCCTACACCGGCGTCATTACCTTCCTCTACCACTTCGAGTAGTTGGCGCGCCCTACGCCCCAGGGCTGAAGCCCTGGGCTACGTAGCGGGATATTGCATGAAACTGTTGAATAGCCCAGGGCTTCAGCCCTGGGGCATAGGGCGCGCCAAACGGTTACGGGTGGATTACCAGCCTAGTCGTATAAAGCCAGCAGCGGCACCTGAGAAATCAGGTACCGCTGCCGTTAATGAAAGCCAGCTTTTATGGTTGGCCTAGATAAAGAAGGGCCACAAGATGCCTTTGAATTCGCCTACAAAAGGGCCTATAAAAAGAGTGCTTAGAAAGCCATGTGATTTTGCCCAGACCCACCAAAAATATAAAGCCATTATCTGGCTTATGGCAGCATATAGAACTGCAACTATTGAGAAAATCTGTCCCAAGATTAACTTATTAAAGTTGAAAAATATTCTAAGCCTCTCTACAACCTAATAGCCACTCCTTTTAGGTACATATACCTTATTTCCATTGTCGTTGGTGTAGTATTGGCCACCGCGAGGACCGGTCTTAATCTGTTGACCACTTCCGTAATTATTCGCTGGAGGAGTGTAGTCAGCGGCCCGAGTTCCTGAAGTATTGGTGTAGGGATTATTATTTCCCTTCGTGCTATAGTTGTCGGTGTTAGTGGAATTGGTACTGCTTCGAGTGTAGGGAGCAACGTAAGTACCATTAGACCGAGTGTAGCCGCCGACTTGGGTTTGAGCGAATGAAGCGGTAGTAGCTAGAATGGCTACAACAAAAGATAGAAAGAGACCTTTCATTAGATTAAATGAAGAGGAGAGCCTACTCTGAAATGGTTTTCGGCGTACCCAATTATTTTAAGGCCCACGTTTGATGCGAATAAAACAATGCTTGAATATAACATCATAGATAGCACATTTCAAATATTTTTTGACAAAAGAAATAAAAGAGCAGCGGCTAAAAAGTAGTTACCCCTCTCAATTGCTTGAAAATCAATTCTAAACATTAGAAATTCCGCTCGCCGGCTTCGCGCTTGCCGAGCATCACGGCGCCGACCATGGCAATCAGGAACAGCACCGAGGCCAGTTCGAAGGGCAGCAGGAAGTCGGTGTAGAGCTTGAGGCCGAGCTGATCGACCATGCCGATTTGCGAGTTGAAGGGCGTGCCGGTAGCCACGCCGGTGGGCAGCACATCCTTGAGGGCGGCCACCAGAATGAGCAGCAACGAGCCGCCGGCCACGGCGGCGGCAATTTTGGCCAGCGCCGGCTTATGCGGCTCGGTTTCCACGTTCAGGTTAAGGAACATTATCACGAACAGGAACAGCACCATGATGGCGCCGGCGTACACGATGATGTTCACGGCCGCCAAAAACTGGGCGTTCAGCAAAAGGTAGTGGCCTGAGAGCGAGAAGAACGTCAGAATCAGGAACAGCACGCTGTGCACCGGGTTCTTGGCGAAAACCACGCCCAGCGCACTCAGCAGCGCCACGAACGAGAGGAAGAGGAATAAGGGATGCATGGGTGGTGGTTGGGTTTTAGTTGTCAGTTGCCAGTGATGATTTAGCAGTCAAGAGTAGTCCGTTGGGACTGACAGCTGACAACTAAAAACGAACAACTAAGCAATGCGCGCACGCAATGTATCGGCCTGCTCGGAGGTGAGTTGAATCCCTTTCACGCTCCGCTCATCGGGCGACACCGGCTCCACAAGGCGGTCTTTGCCATATACAAACTCGTCGCGCTCGTAGCGCGGCGGGGCCATCTTGTCGGGCTGCAGGTAGATGGCCGCTTTGGGGCAGGCTTCTTCGCAGAGGCCGCAGAAGATGCACCGCAACATGTTGATTTCGTAGCTGATGGCGTATTTTTCCTCGCGATAGAGGCCTTCTTCGCCCTTCTTCCGCTCGCCGGCCACCATTGTAATGGCTTCGGCGGGGCAGGCCACGGCACACAGGCCGCAGGCAGTGCAACGCTCCCGGCCCTGCTCGTCGCGCTTAAGCACATGCAGGCCCCGGAAGAAACCTGAAAACGGCCGCACCTCCTCGGGGTAGCGCACGGTGGCCTTCTTCATAAAGAAGTGGCGCATCGTGATGCTCAGGCCCTGGAAGATGGCCGGCAGGTAGGCCCGCTCAGCCAGCGTCATGGGCTTCTTTTCTAATACCTTGGCTCGGTTGGTGAGTTGCATGCTATGGAGTCCTTCGGCTGGTCGGAGCGTGCTCAGGCCAGCAAAGTGAGTGGAGTTGTTAAATCACCCCGAACAGGATGAGGGCGCCGGTGAGCACGATGTTGAACACGGCCAGCGGAATGAGGATGGTCCAGCCCAGGCGCATAAGCTGGTCGTAGCGGAAGCGCGGCAGGGTCCAGCGAATCCACATGAAGAAGAAGATGAAGGCGAAAATCTTGGCAAACAGGCCTACTGTGCCCAGCAGCGTAATCAGGTTCTGAGCCGAGGCCAGCTCCCAGCCCTGGCTGCTCACAAACCAGTCGCGCAGTTCGTACTGGAAGGGGAAGTTAAAGCCGCCGAAGTACAGCACGCTCATCACGGCCGACACGACGAAGATGTTCACGTACTCCGAAAACAGGTACAGGCCCAGCTTCATCGACGAATATTCGGTGTGGTAACCGCCCACCAGCTCAGTTTCGCACTCGGGCAGGTCGAAGGGCGTGCGGTTGGTTTCGGCGAAGGCGCAGACCAGGAAAATAATGAATCCAATTGGCTGCTTCACGATGTTCCACAGCTGCCACTCGCCGGCCACCGACTGCTGCAGCGTGATTTCGCGTAGGCTCAGCGTGCCCGAAATCATGAGCACCGCAATCAGCGACATGCCCATGGCCAGCTCGTAGCTGATGTTCTGCGAGGCGGCGCGCACCGCGCCGAGCAGCGAGAACTTGTTGTTGGAAGCCCAGCCGCCAATCATCACGCCGTACACGCCCAACGACACCACGCCGAAAATCCAGAGCATGCCGATGTTCACTTCAATTCCCTGCAGAAAAAACAGGTTGTTGCCGAAGCTCATGGTGTTGCCGAACGGAATAACTGCCGACGACATCAGAGCCGTAATCATGGCCAGGCAAGGACCTACCACGAACAGCACCTTGTTGGCGCCGCCGGGAAAGAACTCCTCCTTCGTGAACATTTTCACGGCATCGGCCAGCGGCTGGAGCAGGCCGTAGGGCCCGGCACGGTCGGGGCCCACTCGGTCCTGCAGAAACGCCGCAATTACGCGTTCGGCGTAGGTGCAGTAGGTCGCAATCAGCAGCGAAAGCGCGAATACGACGAAGATGACGATGGATTGCCAGCCGAGAGCGGGTAGTTCGAACATTGTGTTTTGAGCTGTTAGCTAATAGCTGTTAGCTGTTAGCTTCTGTTCAATAATGTGGCAGAGCACGAAAGCTAACAGCTAACAGCCATCAGCTAACAGCTTTCTTAAGATCCTAATTTCAGTGGCGGATTCTTCTCCAATTCGCGCTGGGTGCTGGCGGGCAGGTCGGCAATAACCGACTGGTTGAGCACGGGCAGTTCGTAGTGGTTGGCCGAAATTACGGAAGAACGGTCGATGTGCGCCGGCCCTTCGATAGTCCAGTCGCTGGTTTCCTTCTTTTCGAAGCGGCATTCGTTGCAAATCCACTCTTTTACCTCGCCATACTGGTCCTTGCGGGCCGTAGTACGCAGTACATCGTTGCCCTTGTACCAGAGCACTACATTGCCCGAGCATTTCGGGCAGTCGCGGTGGGCATTTATGGGCTTCGTGAACCACACGCGCTGCTTGAAGCGGAACGTTTTATCGGTCAGCGCGCCCACCGGGCACACGTCAATCACGTTGCCCGAGAAGTCGTTGTCGATGATGTTCTCGATGTAGGTGCCGATTTCGGCAGCGTCGCCGCGGCCCAGCACGCCATGAATTCGGTCGCCCTTAGCAATCTGGTCGGCCGTGTACACACAGCGGTAGCACAGAATGCAGCGCGTCATATGCAGCTGAATCAGGGGGCCGATATCGATTTTCTCGAACGTGCGGCGCTCCTCCTGGTAGCGGGTCGTGCTCACACCGTGCTCGAAGGCAAAGTTCTGCAGGTCGCACTCGCCGGCCTGGTCGCACACCGGACAATCCAGCGGGTGGTTGATGAGCAGCATCTCCACGATGCCCTTACGCACATCAAGCACGCTGTCGTTGGTCGTGTTTTCCACCACCATGCCATCCTGCACAGGTGTAATGCACGAGGCCACCAGCTTGGGCATCGGGCGGGGGTCTTTGGCCGAGCCGGCTGCCACCTTTACCAGACAGGCGCGGCACTTGCCGCCCGAACCTTTCAGGGGCGTGTAGTAGCACATGGCCGGGGGCACGATGGCCCCGACAATCTGGCGGGCCGCGTTCATAATAGTCGTGCCGTCCGGAACTTCTATCTCGATGCCGTCGAAGGTTATTTTAGCCATTTGATTCTCTTGTCATCCTGAGCAGAGCGAAGGATCTTATCACGTCCGCGCTCTGATATGTACTAATCCTGAAGAACGCGGCGGTGATAAGATGCTTCGTTCCTCAGCATGACAGGTAAAGTTACGCCGTTACCAGCTTGCCCGGAAACACCGCGCCGGGCTTGGTGGCGTCCTGCGGGTGCGTAACGTGCCACTCGAACTCGTCGCGGAAGTGGCGCACGGCGGCCGCCACGGGCCAGGCGGCCGCTTCGCCCAGGGGGCAGATGGTGTTGCCCTCAATCTGCTTGGCTACGCTTACCAGCAGGTCGATGTCGTGCATCTGACCATGGCCGTGCACGAGGCGGTGCAGCACCTTTTCGAGCCAGCCGGTACCCTCACGGCACGGCGAGCATTGCCCGCAGCTTTCGTGATGATAGAAGCGGCTGAAATTCCAGGTATTGCGCACAATGTTGGTCGTCTCGTCCATGGCAATGAAGCCACCCGAGCCGAGCATAGTACCCGTTACGAAGCCTCCGTCGCTGAGCGACTCATAAGTCATCAGGCGGTCTTCACCGGCGGCAGTTTTCAGGATGAGCTCCCTGGGCAGAATCGGCACTGAGGAACCGCCTGCCACTACGGCCTTCAGGTCGCGGCCCTTCCAGATACCGCCGCAGTATTCATCGGAGTAAATAAACTCCTCGACGGGCAGGCCCAGCTCGATTTCGTAGATGCCGGGCTTGTTGAGGTGGCCGCAGGCGGAGAAGAGCTTGGTGCCGGTGCTCTTGCCCACGCCAATCTTCGCGTACTCGTCGCCGCCCTCGTTCACAATCACCGGTACGGCGGCAATGGATTCCACGTTGTTGACCACGGTGGGGCGGGCGTACAGGCCCTGCACGGCCGGGAAAGGCGGCTTGTTGCGCGGGTTGCCACGCTTACCCTCCAGGCTTTCGAGCAGGGCGGTTTCCTCGCCGCAGATGTAGGCGCCGCCACCCGGATGCACATACAGGTCGAGGTCGTAGCCCGAACCCAGGATGTTCTTGCCCAGGAAACCGGCCGCATAGGCTTCGGCAATGGCTTTTTCGAGGATGCGCAGCACGTACAACAACTCACCCCGGATGTAGATGTACGAGGTATTCGCGCCCAGCGCGTAGGAGCCCGTAATCATGCCCTCAATCAGCAGGTGGGGCAGTTTCGACATCAACTGGCGGTCCTTGAAGGTGCCCGGCTCCGATTCGTCGGCGTTGCACACTAAATAGCGCGGCACGCCCTCGGGCTTGGCCAAGAAGCTCCACTTGAGGCCCGTCGGGAAGCCCGCGCCGCCGCGGCCCCGCAGGCCCGACTTCTTGACTTCCTCTACCACCTCATCGGGGGTCATGGTTTTGAGGGCCTTCTCCACCGAGCGGTAGCCGCCGTGCTTGCGGTACACGTCGAGCGTCTCGATGTCTTCAACGTTGATATGTTCGGTCAGCAGTTTGCGTCCCATTTCTTTGGAGCTGTTAGCTGTTAGCTGTTGGCTATTAGCTAGGTAAATAAGCTGTCAGAACAAATCTGACGAACAAAATTACTGGGCAGAAAAGCTAGCAGCTAACGGCTACTAGCCAACGGCCTAATTGTTGGACAGCGCGTTGGGCAGGCCGTTTTCCTCCCAGGGCAGGGCAGGCCGGTGCACCTGGTTGCGCAACTCCGTCAGCATGGCGTCCACGGCTTCGGGCGTGTCGAGCTGCTCGTAGTACTGCTCGCGTACCTGCACAATGGGCGCGAAGCCACAGGCAGCCAGGCACTCCACTTCCTTCAAGGTAAATAAACCATCTTCGGAAGCCGGGCCGCCAACTTTAGCCCCGGTAATGCGCTCCAGATGGGCCGTCAACTCGTCGGAGCCGCGCAGCATGCAGGGGCCGGTGCGGCATATTTCCAACACGTGCTTGCCCACCGGCTTGAGGTTGAACATGGTGTAAAACGACGACACCTCGTACACCTCAATCGGTTTCACGCCCAGCACTTCGGCCACCAAATCCTGCACTTCGGGGCTTACCCAGCCGCCAAATTCGGCCTGGGCAATGTGCAGCACCGGCAGCATGGCCGACTTGCGGCGGTCCTCCGGGTATTGCTTGCAGATGCGCTCGATTTCGGCCTGGGCGGCTTCGGAAAATTGCGGCTTAACGGCAGTCGATTCCATATCAGTTGTATTCAGAAAAACTACGCGTCGAGCTCCCCGGCAATTACGTTCATCGAGCTTAGTGTCACGATGGCGTCGGAGAGGGTCTGGCCGACTACCATTTCGGTGTAGGCCTGGTAGTAGATAAAGCAGGGCCGGCGGAAGTGCAGGCGGTAGGGGGTGCGGCCGCCGTCGGACACCAGATAAAAACCCAGCTCGCCGTTGCCGCCCTCCACCGAGTGGTACACCTCGCCCACGGGCGCGTCAATCTCGCCCATCACAATTTTAAAGTGGTAGATGAGGGCCTCCATGTTCTGGTACACGGCCTGCTTGGGTGGCAGGTAAAAGTGCGGCGCATCGGCGTGGTAGGGGCCGGCGGGCAGGTTTTCCAGGGCCTGCTCGATGATGCGCAGGCTCTGCCAGATTTCCTCGTTGCGCACCATAAACCGGTCGTAGGTGTCGCCCTTGGTGCCCACCGGAATTTCAAAATCGAAATCCTGGTAGCTGGAGTAGGGGTTCATCACCCGCACATCGTAGTCGACGCCGGCGGCGCGCAGGTTGGGGCCGGTGAAGCCGTAATTGAGGGCGCGCTCGGCCGAAATAGCGCCCACGTCCACAATCCGGTCCATGAAGATGCGGTTGCGGTTGAACATGGCCTCAAACTCACGCATTACGGCCGGGAAAGTTTTCAGCCAGGCACGCAGTTTGGCAATGGCAATGTCGGAGAAGTCGCGCTCCATGCCACCCACGCGGCCCATATTGGTAGTCAGGCGGGCGCCGCTTACTTCTTCGTAAATCTCGTACACCTTCTCCCGCTCATCCATCAGGTAGAGGAAGCCGGTGAAGGCACCCGTATCCACGCCCAGAATGCCGTTGCAGATGAGGTGGTCGGTGATGCGGGCCAGCTCCATGAGAATCACGCGGATGTACTGGGCGCGCTTGGGTACTTCTACGCCCAGCAACTTTTCCACCGTCATGTGCCACCCAAAGTTGTTGATGGGCGACGAACAGTAGTTCATCCGGTCGGTGAGGGTGGTAATCTGGTAGAACGGCCGGCGCTCGGCAATCTTCTCGAAGGCGCGGTGGATGTAGCCGATGGTGGGCACGCCGGAAATAATCCGCTCGCCATCCATCTGCAGGATGTTCTGGAAAATGCCGTGCGTAGCCGGGTGCGTCGGGCCCAGGTTAAGAGTCGTCAGCTCCTGGTTGAAGTCGTTGACGGTGGGCGCGAGCGGGTGCAGCCGCGGCTGCTGCTCGCGTGCCTCCTCAATTATTTTATGGGTGCCTTCCAGCGTGTCGTTTACTGCCATGTTGCTAGTATTGAGTAGTTAGTATTGAGTATTGAGTATCGGTGTTTTGAGTTGCCGTAAGAACAAAAATCTCACTACTCAGTACCAACTACTCCCTACTAAAACACTCTATCGACCAAAGAACAGGTCGGTTTTGTCTTCGCGGGTGCCGTCTTCGAGGGCGTACTCCTTGCGCATCGGATGGTAGTCCATATCCTCCACATTGAGGATGCGCATGAGGTTGGGGTGGCCGGGGAAAACGATGCCGTAGAAATCGAAGGCCTCGCGCTCCATCCAGTTGGCGGCCGAGTACAGATCCGTGAGGGTAGGAACCACTGGGTCGGCAATAGGGAAGAAGATTTTCAGCCGCAGCCGGATGTTGCGCGTAAGGCTGTGCAGGTGGTATACCATGCCCAGTTCCTGGCCTTCGCGGTCAGGGAAGTGCATGCCGCACATCGTAGTCAGGAAGTTAAGCTGCAACTCCTGATCCTGCTGCAGCCCGGCAATAATCCCGTGAATCTGCTCCCGGGTGGTGGTGGCCGTCAGCAAACCGTAGGGCTCCTCCACATCGGTGAAGGCCGCCTCGCCAAACAGGCGGTGCAGCAGAGCCAGCAGCTGCGCATTCTGCTGCGCGGCCGGGTCCTGGGCGGCGGCTTGTTCCTGCGCCGGGATGGATTCGTTCTGGTCAGCCATTTCTGAGTACTTAGTATTGAGTATTTGGTATTGAGTATTGAACTGCCGACGATGAAAAGTCTAACTACTCAATACCCAATACTCACTACTTACTTGATGTTGTACGATGCCAGCAGGGCCTGATACTCGGGCGAGTTGCGGCGGCGGATAGATTCGTTTTTGGCTAAGTCCTGCACGCGCATCAGGCCGTCGAGCACCTGCTCGGGGCGGGGCGGGCAGCCGGGTACATACACGTCGACCGGAATGATGCGGTCGATGCCCTGGAGCACCGAATACGTGTCGAAAATACCACCCGAGGAGGCGCAGGCACCCATGGCCAGCACCCAGCGGGGCTCAGCCATCTGCTCGTACACCTGCTTCACAATGGGGGCCATCTTCTTGGCAATCGTGCCCATCACCATCAGCAGATCGGCCTGCCGGGGAGAGAAGCTGGGGCGCTCGGAGCCGAAGCGGGAAATATCGTAGCGGGAGCCCATGGTAGCCATGAACTCGATGCCGCAGCAGGAGGTAGCAAAAGGCAGCGGCCACAGCGAGTTAGCGCGGGCAATGCCTACTACTTTTTCCAGGGAAGTAGCAAAGAAGCCCGCGCCTTCGAGGCCGTCAGGGGCTTCCACCGTTTTAATTTCGGGAACTCGAATATCCATAAGAGCAGAAAGTCAGGGAAGAAAAAGTGGATTAATTCCACTCAAAGCCAACATAGGTTGGCAGACAAAAGTTTGGCCTACCGGCTTTCGTTCCAGTTCAGAATGCCCTTTTTGATGACGTACACAAAACCGGCCATCAGCAGGGTCAGAAACACGAGCATTTGCAGAAAACCCGTAGTGCCCAGGGCGCGGAAGTTCACGGCCCAGGGGTACATAAAGATAACCTCGACGTCGAAGAGCACAAACAGAATGGCCGTGAGGAAGTATTTCACCGAAATCGGGGTGCGGGCGTTGCCCACCGACTCGATGCCGCACTCGAAGGCCTCGTCCTTCACCACGCTCTTGCGGCGCGGACCCACGAGGTGCGAAACCACCATGGCGAAGGCTACAAAGGCGACGGCCAGCACAAACTGGACGATAATGGGTAGAAAATCCTGGGGCTGGTATTGAACGGGAACGGCGAGCAGCATGGCAGCAACGGGTAAAAGGCCGTTTTCAGACGGCATGGGAGGCAAAGGTAGGCCCTTCGGAGTTGGTAACAAAGATGAAAGCCGGCGGGGGCGGAAAGGGTTATCTTTGATTCAACTAAACCCCGCCCGAAATGGTCCAGCCCCAAACTAAGTCGCCTACCCGCTACACGGTGGAAGAATACCTGGCGCTGGAGGAAACCGCCAACCAGCGGCACGAGTACTTCGAGGGCGAGGTTTTTGCCATGCCGGGGGCCTCGGCCACGCACCACACCATCCGTCAGAACTACGTTATCAGCCTGCGGGCCGGGCTGCGCGGGCGGGGCTGCAAGGTGTATGACGAAGGCATGAAGCTGGCTGTGCAGGAGGGCCGCTACTACACGTATCCAGATGTGCTGGTGACCTGCCATGCTGCTGATGTGGAGGAGCCATTCATCGTGCGCCACCCGGTGCTTATCATCGAAGTGCTGTCGCCATCTACCGCCGACCATGACCGGAGCTGGAAATTCAACCAGTACAAGCAGTTGCCTTCGTTGCAACACTACGTGCTCGTAACCCAGCACACCTGCCTGGTTGAGTGGTTCCGGCGCGAGGAAAGCGGCGTGTGGTCCTTCACGCCATTGGCGGAGCTGACCGACGCGCTGGAAATACCTGAGCTGGGCCTGACCCTGCAGGTGGCGGATGTGTACGACGAACTGGACATCACGCCCATGCAGGCCCAGCCACCGACCGAGCAGTAAGCTGCTGTCAGCCAGCAAAACGGCAAATAGCTTCAAACGCAAAATGGCCACCCTGTCTGGGGTGGCCATTTTCAGTTCAGGCAAGAAACAGCGCTTTGGGCTAGATGCCTTTGTCGCGGTTCAAATCTTCGGCCGGGGCAGCGCCCAGGAAGGGGTAGCGGTAATCCATAACCGGCACGAAGGTTTCCTTGATGGTGCGCGGCGACACCCAGCGGAGCAGGTTGAGGATGGAGCCGGCCTTGTCGTTGGTGCCGGAAGCGCGGGCGCCGCCGAAGGGCTGCTGGCCCACCACCGCCCCGGTGGGCTTGTCGTTGATGTAGAAGTTGCCGGCGGCCTGCACCAGCTTGCGCGTGGCCAAGTCGATAGCGTAGCGGTCCTGGGCGAATATGGCGCCGGTGAGGGCGTAGGGTGAGGTCTGGTCGACTATCTCCAGGGTTTGCTCGTACTCGTCGGCCTCGTACACATACACCGTCACGACGGGGCCGAACAGTTCCTCGCACATGGTTACGTACTTGGGGTCCTTGGTCACAATGACGGTGGGCTCGATGAAGTAGCCCTTGCTCTTGCTGTAACCGCCACCGGCGATGATTTCCACGCTGCTGTCGGCCTTGGCGGCGTCGAGGTACTTGGCCAGCTTATCGAATGACTTCTCGTCGATGACGGCGTTGATGAAGTTGGAGAGGTCCTCCACGTCGCCCATTTTGAAGGTGGCGAGGTCCTCCTTCACGTAGCCCAGAATTTCGTCGGCCAGGTTCGAGGGCAGATATACCCGCGAAGCCGCCGAACACTTCTGGCCCTGGTACTCGAACGCACCACGCGAAATACCCACGGCCACGGCCTTCGCTTTGGCCGATTTATGGGCTACGATGAAGTCCTTGCCGCCGGTTTCGCCCACGATGCGCGGGTAGGTTTTGTACTTGCTGATGTTCTCGCCAATCGTTTTCCAGATGTGCTGGAACACGCCGGTCGAGCCCGTAAAGTGGATGCCCGCGAAATCGGGGTGCTGGAAGATGACGTTGCCAGCCGTGGGGCCATCCACGTACACCAAGTTGATGACGCCGTCGGGCACACCGGCTTCCTTGAACAGCTCCATCAGTACCTGGGCCGAGTACACCTGGGTGTCGGCGGGCTTCCACACGGCGACGTTGCCGAGCATGGCCGCCGAGGTGGGCAGGTTGCCGGCAATGGCCGTGAAGTTGAAGGGCGTGAGGGCGAATATGAAGCCCTCCAGGGGCCGGTGCTCCAGCCGGTTCCACATGCCGGGCGACGAAACAGGCTGCTGCTTGTACAGCTCGCTCATGTAGTACACGTTGAAGCGCAGGAAGTCAATCAGCTCGCAGGCGGCGTCGATTTCGGCCTGGAAAGCGTTCTTGCTCTGGCCCAGCATGGTGGCCGCGTTGAGGCGGGCGCGGTAGGGGCCGGCCAGCAAATCGGCGGCTTTCAGGAAGATGGCGGCCCGCTGCTCCCAGGGCAGCTCGGCCCACTCAGTACGGGCAGCCAGCGCGGCGTCAATGGCCTGCTGCACGTGCGAGGCGTCGCCGCGGTGGAAATGGCCGAGGGTATGCTTATGGTCGTGGGGCGGGCTCATGCGCACGAGCTTGCCGGTGCGCACTTCCTGGCCGCCAATGTGCATGGCAATATCGCGCTCCTGCTGCTTGAGCTCCTTTAAGATCTTGAGCAACTCAATCCGCTCGGGCGAATCGGGCGCGTAGCCCTTCACAGGCTCGTTAATCGGCAGCGGGACGTTGAAAAAGGCGTTGGCCATAGGATGGGTTGTTTTTTAAGTGGCGGATAGGCTACAAAGGTAGGGCTTCGGGAGTAGGTAGAGTAATACGAGTGTCATCCTGAGCGGAGCGAAGGACCTGCTTACGGAAGCACAGGATGTTGCTGAGGTTGTGCTACCGTAAGCAGGTCCTTCGCT
>NZ_JAGGPS010000033.1:64310-83051 GCF_018613725.1 Hymenobacter sp. ISL-91 | reverse complement strand
CGCGGACGGGGCGGGCACTCGGTGCTGGGCTTCTGGCAGGCGCATGTGCCAGGCCAGCCCGTGCAAGCCTATCTGCGCGAAGGCAGCCTGACAGCCGACTTGTTTGTGCTGGCTGTCCACGACTTCTGTCAAACGCTCAGCGGTCCTACGGTGCTGGTGCTTGACAACGCCTCCATTCACAAAGCCCACGTGGTGCAGGCCTGCCACAAACAGTGGGCAGCGGCAGGCCTGAGCCTGTTGTTTTTGCCCCCTTACAGTCCCGAACTCAACCACATCGAATTGCTCTGGCACCGCTGCAAGCATTACTGGATAAGGCCACAAGACTATGCCACCGACCAAACACTGCTCCAACGACTCGAAGACGTCTTAACCAACGTCGGCAAACAATACACGATTACTTTTGCATGACTACTTAAGCATCCCGCTCCGAAAGCGTGTAATCTACGGCGCAAAGCCCGCCAGACAATCATTTGTCGTCGGTTTCCGTTAGAGACCCATCGGGCGGCCACGCTTCTGGCGCGGTGAGCCCTTCATTTTGCTTTCTGACTTCGTGACCCTTCGCTCCTTTCTGCCTGCTGCGGCCCTGCTGCTCACCACGGCCGCTACGCATTCGGCGCTGGCCCAGTCGGCGGCCGGCCCCGAGCGCCGCCCCCGCCACTACGACAAGCAGGGCCGCCTGTATTACAAAGGCCCGTTGCGTTTTACTCTGGGCGGCGGCGTGGGCTATTACAACGGCGACCTGACCAGCAGCCTGGGCGACCAGTTTTTGGGCCCCAGCCTGAGCGCGGGCCTGCTCTACCAGTTTCATCCGCACTGGCAGGTGGGCAGCGAGGTGTCGTACCTGCAGCTGGGGGCCAAAGACTACCTACCAGGCCGGGGACTGGCGTTCAGGGGCAACAATGCGGTGGGCACGGCCTTTGTGCGCTGGGAGCCGCTGCGCGACCCGGGCGCCTACTCGCTGCCGGCCGGCCGGTCATCCATCATCAAGCCCTATATTAAAACCGGCGTTGGCCTGGCCCTGTATAGCCCGAAGGCATACCTCGGTACGCAACGTCCCAGTGGCAACTTCACGCCAGTCTACCTCGAACCCGAACGGTTCGACTATCCGGCCCTAGCGCTGGTACTGCCGGTGGGCGTAGGCGTCACCGTCCGGCTTACCTCGCGGCTCAATGCCACCATCGAGGGCTCATACTCGCTCACAACCACCGACCAGCTCGACGACATCAGCACGGCTATCCCGGCCGGCTCCGAGTCGGGCCGCTCGGCCTCCTCGCTCAACGATAACTACGGCCAGTTGGAGCTGAAGCTGGAATACGCGCCGTGGGCTCGGTAGCCCTGACGACTAAAGTAGCTCCAGCCCCCCTCAAATTTCAAACAGTTTCAGCAGCCTACTACGCCCTTCCGGATGACAAATCTCTCTACCGCTCATCAGGCCCGCTGGAGCCTGGCCGGCCAAACGGCCGTGGTAACGGGCGCCTCTAAAGGCATTGGGGCGGCTGTGGCCGCCGAGCTGCTGGCATTGGGCGCTACGGTGGTAGCCGTAGCCCGTACCGCCGCCGACCTGGAGCAGCAAGTGGCCGCCTGGCAGCAGCAGGGTCTGCCCGCCCACGCCCTGGCCGCCGATGTGAGCACACCGGCCGGCCGCACCGCGCTGCTGGCCCAACTGGCTGAGCGCTGGCCCCAAATACACATCCTGGTCAACAACGTGGGCACCAACATCCGCAAGCCCAGCCTCGACTACAGCACCGACGAGTACCGGCAGCTGCTGGCTACCAACCTCGATTCGGCCTGGGAGCTGAGCCGGGGGCTGCACCCGCAGCTGGTGGCAGCCGGCGGCGGCAGCATCATCAACATCTCATCGGTGGCCGGCCTCACGCACATGCGCACCGGGGCTATTTACGGCATGACCAAGGCCGCGCTGGTGCAGCTGACGCGCAACCTGGCCGTCGAGTGGGCCGGCGCGGGTATCCGGGTGAACTGCGTGGCGCCCTGGTACATCCGCACGCCGCTGGCCGAAACCGTGCTGCAAAACCCGGATTTCCGCGCCAGCGTACTGGCTCGCACGCCGATGGGCCGCGTGGGCGAGCCCGAAGAAGTGGCGGCCGCCGTGGCCTTCCTGTGCCTGCCCGCCGCCGCCTACATCACCGGCCAAACCCTGGCCGTGGACGGCGGCTTCACGGTGAACGGGTTTTCGTAAGAAGTCAGGCTGATAAACCAGAACGCGGAACCNNGGTTCCGCGTTCTGGTTTATCAATTTATTCAATCATCCGCCGCAGGGCCTGCTCGTAGCGGGGCAGGGCCTGGGGGTCGGAGGCGAGGTAGAGAAACGGCTCGATAAGCTCCAGCTCCATGAGCAGCAGCTCACCGTCCTGGTCGAGGCCATCGACGCGGGCGTAGAGGCAACCCGGCGCGAACTGCTGCACGATACGGTCGGCGGCCTGGCGCAAGTGGGCCGGAGCTTGGCGGGGGGCAATAGCACCGCCCAGGTAGTGCTGCACCCGGAAGTCGCCCGATTTAGGCGTTTTAAGCACCGCGTGACTGAATTCGCCGCCGTAGTAGAGTAGCGACCATTCGCCTTCCTCCTGAATGCGCGACAGGAAGGGCTGCGCCAGGAAGTCTTCCTGGGCCACCAGTTCGGTGAGCCGGGGCTGGCGCACGGCCGTTTCGTGGCGGCTGATAATGAACGTGTTTTTGGCGCCGCCGCTTACGGCCGGCTTCACTACAATCTGGTCCTGGCCCATTTCGTCGAGCAGCGCGGCGGCATCTACGGCTTCGCCCCGGGGCAGCAGCCGGGTGGGCACAATGCGCACACCGGCCCGCTCCATCTCCAGCAGGTAGCGCTTGTTGGTGTTCCAGCGCACAATGCTCACGGGGTTGAGCAGGCGTACCTGCTCCCGCTCCAGGGCATCGAGCCAGTGCAGAAACTCCTCCACGCGGTCGAAATAATCCCAAGGCGACTTCAGCAGTACCACGTCGTAGCGGCCCCATTCCACGGCCGGGTTGCTCCAGATGCGCGGCTCCACATCGTGGCCCTGCTCGCGCAGGTAGCGGGTGAGCAGGGCGTCTTCATCGTCAACATTAGGGGCACCGTACTGGGCCAGGCTTTCGCAGGTTACAAGGGCAATATTCATGTTTTTGTTGAGCTGTTAGCTACTAGCTTTCAGCTGTTAGCTTATGTTCAGGTTGAGGGTAATGTACAATTGGCTTCGTTTCATCTAATGACGAATGTCCTGTTAGCCAGCTCGAGTCACGCAGGAGCAGGGCTTGTCCGCGTCCGCCGTTCGCATAGTTGAACAAAGTTGTTGAAACGGCGGGAACGGCGGGCAGGACAAGCCCCGCTCCTACACCGACCTAGCTCAAAAATCATTTGCCATTGAGGTAGTCGAGGGCCAGGGTGGCGAGGGTGCGCACGCCCAGCGTGAGGCCGCTTTCGTCTACAAAAAAGGCGGCCGTGTGGTGCGGGGCGGTGGTGGCGGGGTTCGTGCCCTTGGGCATGCCACCCACAAACACGAACAGGCCGGGCACTTTTTCCTGGTAGAAAGCAAAGTCTTCGGCCCCGGTTACGGCTTTTTGCACAGTTACGTTGGCCGGGCCGGCGGCGCGCTCCAGGCTGGGCACCATGCGGGCGGTCAGGGCCGGGTCGTTGTAGGTGATGGGGGCATAGTTGGTAATATCGACTTCAGCCGTGGCGCCGGCGCTTTCGGCAATGCCGGTGGCCGTGCGGCGCACGGCCGCCCACACTTTCTGCTGCATGTCTTTGTTGAGGCAGCGGATGGTGCCGGTCAGCTCCACTTGCTCGGGGATGATGTTGTGGCGCACGCCGCCGTGCACCATGCCCACGGTCAGCACCACAGCATCCTCCGTCAGCTCGGCCTGGCGGCTGACGATGGTTTGCAGGCCCAGGATGATCTGGGCGGCCGTTACCACCGGATCAACGGCCAGCCAGGGGTAGGCACCGTGCGCCGACTTGCCCTTCACCTTGATGCTCAACACGTCGGAGGAGGCCATTTCGCCGCCCGGCCGGTAGCTCAGCCGGCCCACCTCGGTCTGGGCCTGAATATGGAGGCCGAAGACGGCATCGACCTTGGGGTTTTCGAGCACGCCCTCCTTCACCATCAGCCGTGCGCCGCCCTCTATACCCGGCAGCGAGCCTTCCTCGGCCGGCTGAAAAATGAACTTAACGGTACCGGGCAGGTCTTTTTTCATCTTCACCAGCACCTCGGCCGCCCCCAGCAGCATGGCCACGTGGGTGTCGTGGCCGCAGGCATGCATCACGCCCACCTGCTGGCCGTTGTAGTCGGTGCGCACTTTGGAGGCGAAGGGCAGGCCAGAGGATTCGGTTACGGGCAACGCATCCATATCGGCCCGTAGCGCCACTACGGGGCCGGGCCTGCCGCCCTTCAGCAGGGCTACTACGCCAGTGCGGGCCACGCCGGTCTGCACCTCCAGGCCCAGGCTGCGCAGGTGGGCGGCTACCAGGGCGGCGGTGCGGGTTTCCTGGTTGCCCAGCTCGGGATGCTCGTGCAGGTCGCGGCGCCAGGCAATTACCTGGGGCTTTCCCTGCTCGGCCAGCTGGGCGATGCGGGCGGTTAGGTCGGCGGAAACGGCCGGCTTGCTTTTTTGGGCGCAGGCCGGGCCGGCAACCGAGAGCGTGAGGGCCAGCGCGGCGGCCAGGGAGTAGCAGTTCTTCATGAGCAGTACAATATAAGAGGGCAGTAACAGCAGCCGGGTACCGGGGGCTCCGGCCAATATACACCGCCCGGTACGGCCCCCGCAACTACCAGACGTGCCAATAGCACGCCAGCCGCTTTGCGCTGCTTTTGCCAACTATGCCTCCTGAGGTTTTCCTGGTGCTCCGGCAACCCGGAGCAGGGCCAGCAGCCCGGCAGCTACCTCACTTATCTGGCCCGCCGCCCGGCTGCTGCTGCTGCTGCCGTGGCACTTTGCCTGGATGCAGCCCGACCGGGCGCCAGCCAACGGACTAGCAAGCAGCGCGTGAAGAGCGCCTGGATCAACCAGTTGGGTGGGCTGTGGTTTTAGCCAAAGTGCCTACCTTCGCTATGCCAGACTTCGGTCTGTCCTCCCTCCCCCCTATCCATGAAACGAGTGCTGCTTTTGCTACTAATATCGGCGCTGCTGGCGTTGGGGCAGCCCCTGGCGGCCTGGGCGCAGGCTACCGAAGCCCGGCTGGTGCCCTTCCGGCAGGGCAGTCAGTGGGGCTACGCCGACCGCCGGGGCCGGCTGGTGCTGCCCGCCCGCTACGACGAGGCCGGCCCCTTTGCCGACGAGCTGGCCTGGGTGCGGGTGGGAAGCCTGTATGGCTACATTGATGGCAGCGGCAACCCCGTAACTCCGGTCCAGTATGAAATGGCTGGTAATTTCCGGAACAACCAGGCCACCGTGTCGCTCAACGGCGAAGCCTTTACCATTGGCCCTGCCGGCCGCCGCCTTCCGCCTGCCGAAGTAGCCGACCCAGCCGATGAAGACCCACTTGAGCAGGGCGACGTGGTGCGCGGCCCCGATGGCAAGGTAGGCTTCCGCTTTACCGTGGGCACAGCCCGCATACCAGCCATCTACGACGAAATAAAGGACAACTACAATGGCCTGCTGCTGGTACGCCAGGGCACCAAGTGGGGTGTGCTCGATAACCGGGGCAAACTGGTGCAGCCCGTGCAGTATGATTCGGTGCGCCGCGGCGGCAGCCCGCTGCTGCCGGCCGTGCGCCAGAACGGCCGCTGGGGCTACCTCGGTCCCGAAGGTCGCCGCCTCATCGAGCCGCGCTACCTGCGGGCGGCGCCTTTCTTCGGCGGCGTCGCCCGGGTGCAAACCCCGTCGGGCGCAATCGGCTACATCGACACCGAGGGCCGCGAGTTCTGGGAGGATACCGAGCCGACGAGCGCGAAGTAGCGGGCGCGGACAGCCAGTTGGGCAGTAGCGCGGCGTTGTATTAACATCGGCTTGCTGCGGCCTGCGAGTTGCTGAACGGTAGCTGCAGGCTCGGCCGGCAACTCGCCGGCCAGGTCTGCAGCTCTTGTGCGTTTCCATCACCTTCACCACCGAATAGCTATGACTGCCCGGTTTCTGCTGTGCCTGTTGCTGCTGGGTTGTGGCCGTGGAGAAGATCCACCAACTGCTGACCCATCCATTCAGCTACCCCGAATGGCAATTGAAACTGCCGATTCGCAGAGTGTCAGTGCGCAGAAAATTAAACCACCTCCAAAACTTATTCCTATCGACTGTTTCGGGCCCGGCGCGGGAACACCGGCTTTCAAAGGCGGCAATGACAGTTTAATAGCATTTCTGAGCCGGTATGCGCAATGGCCCGAAGGACTCCCTCTTTCCATTACAGGAAAGGTTTATGTTCGGGTAATGGTCGAGGAGAATGGGGAAATCAGTAGTTCCACTGTGCTGAAAAGCCTGCATCCGCTGGCTGACGCGGAGGCGCTCCGACTGGCCGGATTATTAAGTGGGCATTTTGTGTCAACTGGCCGTAGAGGCAAGGCCGATGCGGTTAGTTATATCATTCCCATCACCTTCAGCGCCGAGTAAGATGCGTAACTGGCTGTTACTACTGTGCCTGTTGCTGCTAAGTGGCTTGCCCGCCGCCGCGCAGGTGGCACCGGACAGTTCAAAGCTGCCACGGCCATTTGGCCCTCCCCTGGGCTACGACCCGCTGTGGCACTGCTGGAGCTGTCAGTATCCGGTGTATCTAAATGGTGGTTTTGGCGGGATGCTACGAGACATTAACAAGAATCTACGCTTTCCGCCCCAACTACAAAAAGATGGCCGCGTGTTCGTGCGATTCACGATTGATGCTACGGGCCAAGTACGCAACCCCACCGTAGAGCAGGGCCTGCAGCCCGACGCCGACTCGGCGGCCGTGCGAGCCGTCGGGCTGCTGGGTCATTTTACGCCGGCTCTGGACCCGCGAGGCCGGCCGATGGCGGTAAAGCAAACGATTCCGGTAACCTTCAGCTATGATGACGAGGACCGACCGAAAAAACGAGTCCGTTGAGGCGCTGGTTTACGAGAGGATTGCTATTACCGTCCGCACCGCCCAGCTTCTATCCGCCAGAAATTCCTACTTTACCCTTTGCAACTCCCAACCTCCTAACGCCCGCTCGTATGGTTTTCACGCCCAGCCCCATGCTGCTCAAGCTGCTTTACACCCGCGGCAGCCTGCGCAACACGCCCGAGGGCGTGGCCTTCAGCATCAAAAACCGCCTCGACACGGTGCGCATCACCCGCATCGACTTTGTGCAGATTGACGATGTGCGGCTGGGGGTGAGCGAAATTGCCATTGATCTGGGCGAGGGCGACGTGCGGCCGGCCGTGGTGTTCAACGCCGACAGCGCGGGCTTTACGCTGCCGGTGGGCCAGTCGGCCACGTTTTATTTGGCCACCAGCCAGCTGGCCGAGGGCCTGCACACCATTCAGGTGCAGTTTGCCTCCGACCCCTTCGGCGACCTGAACGTGGAAGTGGAGGACAGCATCACGCTCGTGCCCGACAACCGCGCCCGCATCCCGCGCGACTCCCACGACGATTACTCCGACGAGGCCATCAAGAAGCGCCAGGACTTTGCCGAGGAATTTACGGGCCAGCAGTTCGAGCACCTCAAGCAGTACTCCTTCGATGCCCACGCGCTGCAGGGCAACTGCGAGCATTTCACGGGCGTGGCCCAGATTCCGGTGGGGCTGGCCGGGCCGCTGCACGTAAACGGCGAGCATGCCCAGGGCGACTTCCTGATTCCGTTGGCGACTACCGAGGGCACGCTGGTAGCCAGCTACAACCGCGGCATTCAGGTGCTCAACCTCAGCGGCGGCGTGAAATGCACGGTTATCGGCGACGCCATGCAGCGGGCCCCGGTATTCGTGTTCGATGATGCCCGCGGGGCCCGAGACTTCGGGCGCTGGGTAGAGGAGGAAATCGGCCGCATCCGGCCGGAGGCCGAAAGCACCTCCAGCATCGCCAAGCTGCAGTATATTGATACCTACCTGAGCAACAAGTTCGCCTACCTGCGCTTCAACTACAGCACCGGCGACGCGGCCGGCCAGAACATGGTGGGCCGTGCCACCTTCGCCGCCTGCTCCTGGATTCTGGAGAACTACAAGGGAGCCCCCGTGCGCCACTTCTACCTCGAATCCAACTTCGCCACCGACAAAAAAGCCTCCCAGATAAACGTGATGCGCACCCGCGGTAAGCGCGTGGTAGCCGAGGCCGTTATTCCGCGCAACCTGCTGCTGCAGCGCATGCGCGTAACGCCCGAGCAACTGGCCTACCACGGGCAGGTGAGCAACGTGGGTGCGTTTATGTCGGGGGCCAATAACAACGGGGCGCACTCGGCCAACGGCATTACGGCCCTGTTCATCGCCACCGGCCAGGATGTGGCCAACGTCAGCGAGTCGTCAGCGGGCATTTTCTATTCCGAAATAACCCCCGAAAAAGACCTCTACATCAGCATCACCATCCCGAGCCTAATTGTGGCCACCCACGGCGGCGGCACTGGCCTGGCCACCCAAAATGAGTACCTGCGCATGCTGGGCTGCGTGGGCCGCGGCACCGTCAACAAGTTCGCCGAAATAGTGGCCGGCGTGGTGCTGGCCGGCGAGCTTAGCCTGGGCTCGGCCATCAGCAGCTCCGACTGGGTAAGCAGCCACGAGCAGTACGGCCGCAACCGCTAAGCCACAAACGCTGAGCCGCCAGTAGCGCTACACCATCAGAAAAAGCAACGGCCTGCTTCGCCCTTTCCCACGGAAACCGTGCAAAGGGCGAAGCAGGCCGTTTGGAATGCGCCGCTGGGCTACAGCGGGTCAGCGGTTACTTTGAACTTGGAGTCGGAGCGCAGGGTAAGCTCGCGGGCCACGTTGCCGCGTAGCGTTACCTCGGTGTAAAGTGTGTAGCTCTCGGCTTTCAGGTACTTATCAAGTTTAGTGTTGCTCGACTTTAGCTCGATGTTCGATACGCCCATCGGCACATCGTCCAGCGAAGCTAGGGGCACTTTATCGTTCTGGTCGGTGCCGATGAGAATTCTGATGCTGCGCAGGAAATTGAAGTTTTCGGCGGCCGGATCGGTGATGGTCAACGTGAGCTTCGTCAGGCTGACATCCTTCACCAGGTCGGCGCGGGTGTTGTTGTTTTTGAAGTTCTGCTCGGAGCGCGCCGGCACGGCTATGGGCGAGATAAAAGGAGGTGTAACCAAGCCGCTGGCCGGAATTTTAATGTTCTGCGAATCCGAAATTTCGAACGTCAGCAAATCATTGATTTTCTTACAGCCCGAAAAAATCAGGAAGCCCAACAAGGGCAGCAGAAACAGTATTTTTTTCATGGAAGTTGAATTTTTCCGCAAATATACGGGCCGCGAATTAGCCCGGATTTCGGGCAGTTCACTCATAGCCGAACTGCTACGGCTTACGGGCTTTCACCTTGAACCGCTCGTCGGCCCGAATTGTCACGTCCTGCGTTAGCAGCGTGTTAAGCTGGACTTTGGTAGTCAGCGTGTAGGAGTCGCCCCGCAAAAACAGATCGAGCTTCTGGTCCGAAGGGTTCAGCGAAATAGTGCTCACGTTGGCCGGTACCTGGTCGAGCGAGGCCAGCAGAAATTGGTCAGCGCTGCTGGCATCGGTACTGATGTAGATTTCGATGCGCTTGAGAAAGTTGAAATTCTGGCCCGCTGGGTTGGTGATGGTGAGCGTAAGCTTGTCGAGCGTCACATCCTGCACGTAATCGGCGCTGGTGCCGTTGCTGGCAAAGGTAGCCTGGCTGCTCGACGCTACCGGCACGGGTACCAGCGGCGTCAGGGGGCCCAGCGGCGAGCTTTTCGGCACCACCAGCGTCTGCGAATCGTCTACATCGAATTCAAGGAAGCCCAACACCTTTTTGCAGCTGCCCAGCAGAGCAAGGGCCACGAGCAGCGGCGCGAGAAACAGCAGTTTTTTCATGGAATAGGGAGGTTGATTTGCGTTGAATTTACGAAAACCGTGCTTCGGGTGGCAAGTAAGCAGAAAGAGTAAGAGGCGAGACGTTCATGCTATTGGACGGTTTACGCCAGTAGCACGAAAGCCTCGCCTCTCGCTTTATTCAACTCCCTGCTGAAAGCTACATCAGCAGCTGCTCGGGCAGGCGCATGAGGTAGTCGCCGTAGCCGCTTTTGCGCAACGGCTCGGCAATGGCGCGCAACTGGTCGGCGTCGATGAAGCCCTGGCGGTAGGCCACTTCCTCAATCGAGCCCACCTTCAGGCCCTGGCGCTGCTCGAGCACGCGCACAAACTCGCCGGCCTGCATCAGGCTCTCAAAAGTGCCCGTATCGAGCCAGGCCGTGCCGCGGCCCAGGATGCCCACCTTCAGCTTGCCGCGGCGCAGGTACTCCTGGTTCACGTCGGTGATTTCGTACTCGCCGCGGGGGCTGGGTTTCAGGTCACGGGCAATCTGCACCACATCGTTGTCGTAGAAATACAGGCCCGGTACGGCGTAATTGCTCTTGGGCTTCGCGGGCTTCTCCTCGATGCTGAGCGCCTGGTTGTTGGCATCGAACTCGACTACGCCGTAGCGCTCGGGGTCGTGTACGTGGTAGGCGTACACCACGCCGCCCTGGGGGTCGTTGTTGCTCTTGAGCAGCTCTTCCATGCCTTCGCCGTGGAAAATGTTGTCGCCGAGCACCAGCGCCACCTTGTCGGCGCCGATGAAGTCGGCACCCAGCACAAAGGCTTGAGCCAGGCCGTTGGGCACTTCCTGCACCACGTACTCAAAGCGGCAGCCCAGCCGCGAGCCGTCGCCGAGCAGGCGCTTAAACTGCTCCTGGTCGTGGGGCGTGGTGATGATGAGGATTTCGCGGATACCGGCCATCATCAGAATCGACAGCGGGTAGTACACCATCGGCTTGTCGTACACGGGCATCATCTGCTTGGATACGGCCAGCGTGAGCGGATGTAAGCGGGTGCCGGAGCCGCCGGCGAGGATAATACCTTTCATGTTGTAGGGACTTGCGAACTTGAATGATAGATTGTCATCCTGAGCGGAGCGAAGGACCTATACAGAAGCTATTACTTGATACTACCTTCTGTACAGGTCCTTCGCTCCGCTCAGGATGACAGTTGTTTATGTGCTAATTCCGTTCCGCAATAAACTCCTGGTGGGTCTTGAACCAGTCCAGCGTCTTCTGCAGGCCTTCCTGAATCCGTACTTTGGGTTCGTAGCCGAGCAGGTTTTTAGCCTTTGAAATGTCAGCCAGCGAGTCGCGAATGTCACCGGCACGGTCGGGGCCGTACTCGGGCACGATGTCGGAGTTGGCTTCGGCCTTCAGGATGTTGAACAGGTCGTTGAGGGAGGTGCGGTCGGCCACGGCCACGTTGTACACCTGGTTTACGGCTTCCTTGCTGTCGACCAGCGCGGCCTTGATGTTGGCCTGCACGCAGTTCTCCACGAACGTGAAGTCGCGGGTCTGGCCGCCGTCGCCGTTCATGCGGGGCGGACGGCCCTCCAGCACGGCATCAATAAAGAGCGGAATAACGGCCGCATACGCGCCGTTAGGGTCTTGGCGGGGGCCGAAGATGTTGAAGTAGCGCAGCCCGATGATTTCCATGCCGTAGGTTTTGCCAAACACGTCGGCGTACAGCTCGTTGGCATACTTGGTGACGGCGTAAGGCGAGAGGGGCTTGCCAATGCGGTCTTCCACCTTGGGCAAGGCCTGATGGTCGCCGTAGGTGGAGCTGGAAGCCGCGTACACAAACCGCTTCACGCCGGCTTCCTTGGCACCCACCAGCATGTTCACGAAGCCGCCCACGTTCACGTCGTTGCTGGTAATCGGGTCGTTGATGGAACGGGGCACGGAGCCCAGCGCCGCCTGATGCAGTACCACGTCAATGCCCTTACAAGCATCAATGCAGGTCTGCCGGTCGCGGATGTCGCCTTCAATCACGCGCAGGGCCGGGTTATCGGCAAACAGGGCCACGTTCTTGCGGAAACCGTTGGAGAAATTGTCGAGCACGCGCACCTCTTTGGCGCTGTACTTGAGCAGGTATTCCACCAGGTTCGAGCCGATGAAGCCGGCCCCGCCGGTTACGAGGAACGCCAGGTTATCGAGCGGCCGGTCGTGGAAAGGAGTTTCGTACATGGGTCAATTATGAATTTTGAATTCTAAATTTTGAATGACGGCTTACTTCAAACCGATAACGCCGAGCAATTCAGAATTCAAAATCTATAATTCAGAATTACCCAGCGCCTTAGCGCTGGGCGTACTGTTTCTGGTAGTAATCCTGGTAAGCGCCGCTGGTCACGTTATCGAGCCACTGCTGGTTTTCCAGGTACCAGTCCACGGTTAGGCCCAGGCCCTGCTCGAACGTAACGGACGGTTTCCAGCCCAGCTCATTCATGATTTTTGAGCTGTCGATGGCGTAGCGCAGGTCGTGGCCGGCGCGGTCAGTCACAAACTTGATGAGCTTGCGCGAGGTCCCTTTCTCCTTGCCGGTTTTCTCGTCGAGCGTGTCGCAGAGCAAGTGAATCAGCTCCAGGTTGGCCCACTCATTCACGCCGCCGATGTTGTAGGTTTCGCCCACGGTGCCCTTGTGGAACACGGCGTCGATGGCCGTGGCGTGGTCTTTCACGAACAGCCAGTCGCGCACGTTTTCACCCTTGCCGTACACCGGAATGGCCTCGCCATTTTGGATGCGGTGGATGGCCAGCGGAATAAGCTTCTCGGGGAAGTGGTTGGGGCCGTAGTTGTTCGAGCAGTTGCTCAGCTTGATGGGCATGTGGTAGGTGTGGTGCCAGGCCCGCACAAAGTGGTCGGAGGCCGCCTTGCTGGCCGAATAGGGCGAGCGGGGGTCGTAGCTGGTTTCCTCGGTGAACATGTCGGGGCCGAAATCCAGCGAACCGTACACTTCGTCGGTGCTCACGTGGTAGAACACCTTGCCCTCGTAGCCCAGCGGCTTCCATAGGTTTTTGGCGGCGTTCAGCAGGTGCACCGTGCCCAGCACATTGGTCTTCACAAAAGCCAGCGGGTCGGTAATGCTGCGGTCGACGTGGCTTTCGGCAGCCAGGTGAATAACGGCATCGGGCTCCTCGCGGGCAAACAACTCATCTACAAACGCTTGGTCGGTGATGTCGCCCTTTACCAGCCGGTAGTTAGGTGCCGACTCGATGTCGCGCAGGTTTTCCAGGTTGCCGGCGTACGTCAGGGCATCCAGGTTCAGAATCTGGTACTCCGGATACTTGGTCACGAACAGGCGCACCACGTGCGACCCAATGAAGCCGGCCCCGCCGGTGATGATGATTTTCATGGTTTTGTCTGTTTGCTTGTAGAACGGTGTCATGCTGAGCGGAGCGAAGCATCTCTACCGCAGTGGTAATCCTGATGTAAGAGTTAGTTCGGCAACGAGGCGGTAGAGATGCTTCGACTTCGCTCCGCTGCGCTCAGCATGACACTATTTTGGCTACTCATTTACCCAAAGACAACTGCCATTTCCAGGCGCTGGCCAGGGCCTCTTCCAGCGAAGATGAGGTTTGAAAGCCCAGTTGCTGCACCGATTTGGTTACGTCGGCATAGATGGCGGGCACGTCGCCGGGGCGGGGCGGGCCGATGCGGTAGTTAAGCTTGACGCCGGTGGCGCGCTCGAACGCCTGCACCACTTCGAGCACCGAGTTGCCACGGCCAGTACCCACGTTGAAGGTTTCTACCATGTCGCCGGTGCCGGCCAGCAGCCGTTGCACGGCCACTACGTGCGCTTTGGCCAGGTCCACCACATGCACGTAGTCGCGAATGTTGGTGCCGTCGGGCGTGTCGTAAGTGTCGCCATTGATGGTCAGCTGCTCGCGGATGCCAGCGGCCGTCTGGGTCACGTACGGAATCAGGTTCTGGGGTACGCCCAGCGGCAACTCCCCTATTTTGGCCGAAGCATGGGCCCCAATCGGGTTGAAGTAGCGTAGCAGAATGGTACGCAGCTTGTTGCCCGGCGCCGCGGCTACATCACGCACAATGTCTTCGCACATCTGCTTGGTGGCGCCGTAGGGCGAGCTGGCCTGCTTGGTAGGTGTCTGCTCGGTTACCGGCAGCGCGTCGGGAATGCCATACACAGTACACGACGACGAAAACACCAGTGCCTCCACCCCAAACTCGCGCATCACTGTTAGCAGCGTCAGCAACGAACCGACATTGTTCTGGTAGTACTCCAGCGGCTTTTCCAGCGACTCGCCCACCGCTTTGTAGGCGGCAAAGTGAATCACACCGCGCAGGCTGCCCTCCTCGGCAAACACGGCGCGCAGTGCTTCGGCGTCGTTGCAGTCGATGCGGTGCAGGGGCACCTTCACCCCCAGAATTTCTTCCACACCCCACAACGCCGACTCCTGGGAGTTAACGAAGTTATCAATGATAACCGGCTGAAAACCGGCCTGATACAGCTCTACTACCGCGTGCGAGCCAATGTAGCCCGCCCCACCCGTTACCAGTATTTTCGTTCTAGACATTCAGTTGTCAGTTGCTAGTTGTCATTTTCTAGTTGTCAGTTGTCGGTTGTCAGTTGCTTATTTCAAAACGAAACTAACAACTGACAACTAGCAACTGACAACTGATTTTACAGGCTCCAGTACTGCATCTGTTGCACCTTGCCGCGGAACAGGCCCTTGATATCGACCAGCACGGCGTCGTCGGAAGTTATCGACTGGAAGTAGGCCTCGTTGTGCTTGGTGTAGGGCTGGTGACTCACGGCCACCACGACGGCATCGTAGTCGGAGCGCACCTCATCGGCGGGCGTCAGGCGGAAGCCATACTCGTGGAACAGTTCGTCGGAATCAGCGTAGGGGTCCACGATGTCCACGTTCACCGAGAAATTCTTCAACTCCTGAATCACGTCGGCCACCTTGGAGTTGCGGATGTCCTCCACGTTTTCCTTGAAGGTCGCGCCCATCACCAGCACCCGGCTTTTGGCCACATCCTTGCCCTTCTTGATGATCATCTGCACCGTTTTGCGGGCGATGTAGGCTCCCATGTTGTCGTTGGTAGTGCGGCCGCTCAGAATCACCTTGGCATCGTAACCCAGCTCCTTAGCCTTGTAGGTAAGGTAGTAGGGGTCGACACCGATGCAGTGGCCACCTACCAGCCCGGGCGAGAACTTGAGGAAGTTCCACTTGGTGCCGGCCGCTTCCAGCACTTCGTAAGTGTTGATGTTCATGCGGTCGAAAATCATCGACAGCTCGTTCATCAGCGCAATGTTCACGTCGCGCTGGGTGTTTTCGATGATTTTGGCGGCCTCGGCCACTTTGATGGAGCTGGCCCGGTGCACGCCGGCCTTCACTACCAGCTCGTAAGTTTTAGCAATGTCCTCCAGCGACTCGGCGTCGCAGCCGGCCACCACTTTCACGATGCTGCTGAGCGTGTGCTCCTTGTCGCCGGGGTTGATGCGCTCGGGCGAGTAGCCCACTTTAAAGTCGCCGTCGGCGAAGCGCAGGCCCGAGTGCTTTTCCATCACCGGAATGCAGTCGTCCTCGGTGCAGCCGGGGTACACAGTGCTTTCAAACACCACGTAGTCGCCCTTCTTGAGCACCTTACCCACCGAAGCCGAAGCGCCGAGCAGCGGCTTCAGGTCGGGCTGGGCGTGCTCGTCGATGGGCGTGGGCACGGCTACAATGAAGAACGTAGCCTCGCGCAGCACGTCGAGCGAATCGGTGAACTCGATGTCGCAGCCTTCAAAGTCCTTGGCTTCCAGCTCGCCGCTCGGATCTACGTGGTTGCGCATCATCTCTACGCGCTTGGCATTGATGTCGAAGCCGATAACTTCAATTTTGCGGGCGAATTCGAGGGCAATGGGCAGGCCCACGTACCCGAGGCCGATAACGGCCAGCTTGGCCTGCTTGTTAACTAGTTGGTCGTACACGGTATAGGGTCTTGGGGACTTGAGGTCGGTTAGGCTGGAATGACGGCGGTCTGTTTTTCAGACAGCTATGCTACAATCAACTAAGCAGTGAAACGTGGCCGTTGGTAAGCTGGTATTGTTGGCGGCTTTCGGGGCAGGTGGCCTGGCCGGCGGCATCAAAGGCCAGCCGGTGGCCGTGGGTACTCATCCAGCCGCGGGGCCGGGCCGGGTTGCCATACACCAGGGCATAGGGCAGCACATCGCGGGTTACCACCGAGCCGGCACCCACGAAGGCGTACTCGCCCAGCGTAACGCCGCATACCACGGTGCTGTTGGCCCCGATGCTCACGCCCCGCCCGAGGCGGGTGGGCAGGTAGTGCGCATCGCCGCGCCGGGGCACGGCAGCGCGGGGGTTGCGCACGTTGGTAAACACCACCGAGGGGCCCAAAAACACGTCGTCGGCGCACTCTACGCCGGCGTAGAGGCTTACGTTGTTCTGCACCTTTACATTACGACCCAGGCTCACGCCGTCGGCTACGAAAACGTTCTGGCCCAGGTTGCAGCCCTCGCCCAGCACTGCCCCGGCGCTTACGTGGCAGAAGTGCCAGATACGGCACCCCGTCCCAATCCGGCACCCTGCGTCGATGACGGCGGTTGGGTGGGCATAGTAGGCGGGTAGCGTTTCGGTCATACGGGCAGGCGGGGCCGGCAATAATTGAGCCGGCAAAGGTAAGGCTTTGAGCGGGGAAGTTTCCTACCTTAAAAACCTAAGCGGTTTACAGCTCAGTGCCTCAGGCCCTGAAAGCAAGGCCCAAAGTGCCGCTTGATGTTGCAGCAGCTACCCTTTCGAATTGGCCAACGCTCCCGCCCAGGTGGCCCGCACCAGCCGGGGCCGGCCAAAAATATCCTCGTAGCTCTCCACTGCCGTGTAACCCAGCCCGCGCAAAAGTGCCTCGGTCTCGGTGGCAAACTGCTCGTTGATTTCGAAGTACAGCACCCCGCCCGCCGCCAGCAGCTCCTGGCCCAGCTGAGCAATGCGCCGGTAGAACAACAGCGGGTTATGGTCGGGCACAAACAGCGCAGTGGCGGGCTCGTAGGTCAGTACGTTGGGCCGCATCAGGGGCCGCTCGTTTTCCAACACGTAGGGCGGGTTGCTCACCAGCACGTTTAGTGGCGCAGGCAGCTGAGGCGCGGCGGCCAGAATATCTACTTGCTGAAAATCGACTGCTACGCCGCACCGCACCGCGTTGCGCCGGGCCACCGCCAGGGCCTCGGCCGACACATCGACGGCCGTGAACTGAGCCCCGGGCAGCCGGGCGGCCAGTGCCAGCGGAATGCAGCCCGAGCCGGTGCCCACATCCAGCACCTGCAGCCCCGAACGGCCGCGCTGCTCGCGGACAATCAACTCTACCAGCTCTTCTGTTTCGGGGCGCGGAATGAGGGTGGCAGGCGTTACGCTCAACTCCAGGCCGGCAAAGTGGGCCGTGCCCAGCACGTACTGCAGGGGCTCGTGGCGCAGCAGCCGCGCCTGGATTTCGGGCAGTGCGGCCAGCCGCTCGTCAGCTCCCACTTCTTCCGCAGCGCGCATCAGCCGGTGCAAGGGCGTCAGGTGCAGCAGGTGTTCCAGTACCTGACCAGCTATGGCCTCGGCTTCGGGGGCTTCGTAGAGGGCTTGCAGGGCGGTGCTGAGGTCGGCGGTAAGCTGGCGGAGCGTGGGCATGGGGCAAAAGTACGGCCGAAAGCCGGGGCCAGGTCCGCAGGCAGGTTCGGGCAGGGCACGTATCTTCACAGCCCCGGCCCTGCTTCCACCCCATCTCGCCTGCCCATGCCCTTCGCCGCTTCCGATTTCGACCTGCTCATGATGCGCCGCGCCCTCGATCTGGCCCGGCTCGGCACCGGATACGCCCGGCCCAACCCGTTGGTGGGCTGCGTTATCACCCATGAAGGCCGCATTATTGGCGAGGGCTGGCACCGGCAGTACGGCGGCCCCCACGCCGAGGTAAATGCCATCAATAGCGTTGCAGAGCCGGAATTGCTACCCCAGTGCCGCGTGTACGTTACGCTGGAGCCCTGCGCCCACCACGGCAAAACGCCGCCCTGCGCCGACCTGCTCATCGAAAAGCAAGTAGCCGAAGTCATTATCTGCAACCCCGACCCCAACCCGCTGGTGGCTGGCCGGGGCATTGCCCGGCTGCGCGAGGCCGGCATTAAAGTGGAAACCGGAGTTTTGGAGGACGAAGGCCGCTGGCTGAACCGGCGCTTTTTCACGGCCCAGGAGCAGCAGCGGCCCTACGTGGTGCTCAAGTGGGCCGAAACCGCCGACGGCTATTTGGCCGGACCCTACTATCAGTCGGTGGCCATTAGCGGCGAGCAGAGCCGGGTGGCGGTGCACCAGTGGCGGGCCGAGGAACAGGCCATTCTGGTGGGCACCCGCACGGCCCTGCACGACAACCCCCGCCTGAATGTGCGCGAGTGGCCCGGCCAGAGCCCGCTGCGCCTGGTCATCGACAAAAATCTGAGCCTTCCTCCTACGCACCAGTTGTTTGATGGCAGCCAGCCCACACTGGTGTTCACTTACCGCGAACGGGCCAGCCAGCCCAACGTAGAATTTGTGGTGTTGTCGGAGGCCGAAGATCTGTTTCCGCAGATGCTGCTGCAGCTGCAGAAGCGGCAGGTGCAATCGGTGCTGGTAGAGGGCGGAACCACGGTGCTCAACTCGCTGCTCAAAGATGGGCTCTGGGACGAAGCCCGCGTCATTCGGGCTCCTAAGCGGCTGGGCGGCGGTGTGCCTGCGCCCAAGCTGGGCCTGTGCGGCCTGCACGAGCAGTTCCGGCTGGGCGAGGATGAGGTGTTCGTGTTTTTGCGAACTGTATAGCTGCTCGTGCCGTAGGGGCGGGG
>NZ_JAGGPS010000033.1:0-64282 GCF_018613725.1 Hymenobacter sp. ISL-91 | reverse complement strand
CCCCGCCCCTACAGCGTTCTTTGCCAGTCAGTCTTTGCTGCCTAACGTTAAAAGCCCCTGCCGGCCCTCCTCCTTGAGAGGAGAAGAGCCGGCAGGGGCTTTGCTTTTTGAACGGAAGCTAACGGCTAAAAGCTATCAGCTTCCAACTCAAAAACTATGCGTTGTCGTGGGCTTCGGCCGAAGCGGGAGCCGAGGTGTGCACCTCCGAAGCAACTACGTCGCCGGCTACTACCGATACGAACGACCGGTCTTTGCGGCCCTTGCGGAACTGCACCGTGCCGTCAATCATAGCGAACAGGGTGTGGTCCTTGCCCATACCCACGTTCTGGCCGGGGTGGTGCTTGGTGCCGCGCTGACGTACGATGATGTTGCCGGAAATGATAGACTGACCACCGAAGATCTTAACGCCCAAGCGCTTGGATTCCGATTCGCGGCCGTTGTTGGAGCTACCTACGCCTTTCTTATGTGCCATTTTATTTTAAGCTGTTAGCTGATAGCGGTTAGCTATTAGCTACTGTTCTGGTGGAAAGCCCGGTTCGGAACAAACGGAAAGCTAATAGCTAACGGCTATCAGCTAAAAGCTTATTCAACTAGCCGATGCTGTTGATCATTACTTTGGTGAACTGCTGACGGTGACCGTTCAGCTTCTTGTAGCCTTTACGGCGCTTCTTCTTGAATACAAGCACCTTATCGCCCTTTACGTGAGCGAGAATGGTGCCGGTTACGGTCACGTCCAGCAGCGGCGAGCCGATGGTCAGGGTTCCGTTATCATCGGTCAGCAGGGCTTTGCCCAGCTGCACCTCGTCGCCAACGTTGCCAGCCAAACGGTGGGCGTATACAAATTTATTGGCTTCGACCTTGGTCTGCTTACCGGCTATGTTGACAATTGCGTACATCGGCGTCTAGGTGTTTCTGAAAATTGGAAGGCAAAAGTACCCGTAACGTTTCATATATCCAAACTCTAACTGACTAAATAGCAGACCGCCCATCCAGACAGCCGCCAAACGCACTTATCCAAAGAACGCGCTGACGGGTACGCGAATAACAATCTGTGGATAACTATCATTGTCCACAGGGCAAATGTGGACAACTATTCTACTTTTCTTACTTCTGCCCTATCAAAAACCCTGATTTGAGTCTTTTTCCCTTTGAAATTGCTCGGTTACCTCAGGGCCTGGCATGGTAGGGGCTGGCCAGCGGCGAGGCGGCAAAAAATGTTAGGGTAGGGTCGGCTTTCCCAAAGTGGTGGGCTATCTTTGGTTTTGAGCCGTGCTGAGAAGCCGCCAAACATTGCTTCCGAGCCCGAGTTAGCCCAGTGCGGCCTTGTTCGCACTGCTATTTTCCGCCTTACACCCCGTCTGCATGGAACCCCTACTCACTGAAAACCCCAACCGCTTCGTTCTTTTCCCGATCCAGCACGACGACGTGTGGCAGTTCTACAAGAAGGCCGAGGCCTCCTTCTGGACGGCTGAGGAAATCGACCTGAGCCAGGACCAGAAGGACTGGGACAACCTGAATGATGGCGAACGGCACTTCATCTCGCACGTGCTAGCCTTCTTTGCGGCCTCCGACGGCATCGTGAACGAGAACCTGGCCATCAACTTCATGCAGGAAGTGCAGATGGCCGAGGCCCGCTGCTTCTACGGCTTCCAGGTGATGATGGAAAACATCCACAGCGAAACCTACTCGCTGCTGATTGACACCTACATCAAAGACCCCAAGCAGAAGGATTACCTGTTCAACGCCCTCGAAACGGTGCCCTGCGTGAAGAAAAAGGGCGACTGGGCCATCAAGTGGATCAACTCGGAGAATTTCACCGAGCGCCTGATTGCCTTTGCCGCCGTGGAGGGCATCTTCTTCTCGGGCTCGTTCTGCTCTATTTTCTGGCTGAAAAAGCGCGGCCTCATGCCCGGGCTTACCTTCAGCAACGAGCTGATTTCGCGCGACGAGGGCCTGCACTGCGACTTCGCCTGCCTGCTCTACAAAGACCACCTGCAGAACAAGCTGCCCGAGGCCCGGGTACAGGAAATTATCCGCGACGCGGTGCAGATTGAGCAGGAGTTCGTGACCGATGCGCTGCCCGTGAACCTGATTGGCATGAACGCCAAAAGCATGAGCCAGTACATCGAGTTCGTGGCCGACCGCCTGCTCGAATCGTTGGGCTACAGCCGCATTTACGGTGCCACCAACCCCTTCGATTTCATGGAGATGATTTCGCTGCAGGGCAAAACCAACTTCTTCGAGAAGCGCGTGGCCGAATACCAGAAGGCCGGCGTAATGAGTGAGCGGACCGAAAACGCCTTCTCGCTTGATGAGGATTTTTAAGCGCCGGCCAGCCCGACGATGATACGCGCGGGTCCCGCTTCCAGCTCTGGAAGCGGGACCTTTTTTGTTGCGACCCGGCAGACGCCCCCGGGCCGCCGGGCCGCCCCGATACCACATCGGCGCCAATCTGCCAACTGCAATTTTCGGTTGGCAACTAAGCTATATAGCAAAAGGCAAATGCCAAAAACCGCCTGAACTGCACTGTTTTAGGCGTATGTGGAAAACTTCTGAAAAGAAGGTTTGTCCTACACGCCAGATAGAAATATCTTCCGGTATCAATGCCTGTGTCCGGCTGCTTTGCCGGACCGGTTAAACCCGATTCTACGCCTTGCCCGGCCGCCTGCCAGAGCCGGACGGAGCGGGGCCTCCTACTACTCCATCTCCTCAATCAGTACGCTTATGTTGGTACTCAAGCGCGACGGCCGCCGCGAATCCGTGAAGTTCGACAAGGTTACGGCCCGCATCGAAAAGCTTTGCTACGGCCTGAACATGAACTTCGTGGCCCCGATTGAGGTGGCTAAAAAGGTGATTGACGGCATCTACGACGGTGTAACGACCGTGGAGCTCGACAACCTGGCCGCCGAAACCGCCGCCTCGCTCACCACCAAGCACCCCGACTACGCTATTCTGGCCGCCCGCATTGCCGTGAGCAACCTGCACAAGGTCACGAGCAAGTCGTTCAGCTCCACCATGAAGCGGCTGCACACCTACGAGGACCCCAAAACCGGCGAAAACGCCTCGCTCGTGGCCCAGGACGTGTGGGAAATCGTGCATGCCAACGCGGCTACCCTCGATTCGGCTATCATTTATGACCGCGACTACAACTACGACTACTTCGGCTTTAAAACGCTGGAGCGGAGCTACCTGCTGCGCCTCGATGGCAAGGTAGTCGAGCGACCCCAGCACATGCTCATGCGCGTGGCCGTGGGCATTCATAAGCACGACATTGCCTCGGCCATTGAGACCTACGAGCTGATGAGCGAGCGGTGGTTCACGCACGCCACGCCCACGCTCTTCAACGCCGGCACGCCCAAGCCCCAGCTCAGCTCCTGCTTCCTGCTCACGATGAAGGACGACTCCATCGACGGCATCTACGACACACTGAAGAACTGCGCCCTGATTTCGCAGTCAGCCGGCGGCATCGGGCTGGCCGTGCACAACGTGCGCGCCACCGGCACCTACATCAAGGGCACCAACGGCACCTCCAACGGCCTTGTGCCCATGCTGAAGGTGTTCAACGACACGGCCCGCTACGTGGACCAGGGCGGCGGGAAGCGCAAGGGCGCTTTCGCCATCTACCTGGAGCCCTGGCACGCCGACATCTTCGACTTCCTCGACCTGAAAAAGAACCACGGCAAGGAGGAAATGCGCGCCCGCGACCTGTTTTTCGCCCTCTGGACGCCTGACCTGTTCATGAAGCGCGTGGAAGCCAACGGCGACTGGACGCTGATGTGCCCCCACGAGTGCCCGGGCCTCGACACCAGCCACGGCGCCGAGTTCGAGAAGCTCTACCTCAAGTATGAGCGCGAGGGCAAGGGCCGCAAAACCATCAAGGCCCAGGAGCTGTGGTTCGCCATTCTGGAAAGCCAGACCGAGACCGGCACGCCCTACATGCTGTTCAAGGACGCCGCTAACAGCAAGAGCAATCAGCAGAACCTCGGTACCATCAAGAGCTCCAACCTCTGCACCGAGATTATGGAGTACACCGACGAGAACGAAATTGCGGTCTGCAACCTCGCCTCGCTGGCCCTGCCCCGCTACGTGCGCCCCGACGAGGCCGGCAACCTGTTCTTCGACCACCAGAAGCTCTACGACGTTACCTACCACGCCACGATGAACCTCAACAAGGTCATCGACATCAACTACTACCCCGTAATTGAGGCCGAGCGCAGCAACCGCCGCCACCGCCCCATCGGGCTGGGCGTGCAGGGGCTGGCCGATACGTTCATTGCCCTGCGCATGCCCTTCGAGAGCGACGAAGCCACGGGCCTCAACAAGGACATCTTCGAGACGCTGTACTTCGCGGCCATGACGGCCTCCAAGGACCTGGCCATGCGCGACGGGGCCTACGAAACCTTCCCCGGTTCGCCCCTGAGCCAGGGCAAGTTCCAGTTCGACCTCTGGAACGTAACGCCCGACTCGGGCCGCTGGGACTGGAACACTCTGCGCGAGCAGGTGATGGAGCACGGCGTGCGCAACTCGCTGCTGGTAGCCCCCATGCCGACGGCCTCCACGGCTCAGATTCTGGGCAACAACGAGTCGTTTGAGCCTTACACGAGCAACATTTACGTGCGCCGGGTGCTCAGCGGCGAGTTCATGGTGGTGAACAAGCACCTGCTCAAGGACCTGATCAAGCTCGGCCTCTGGAACGAGCAGATGAAGACGGCCATCATTGCCGCCAACGGCTCGGTGCAGGACATTCCGAGCATCCCGCAGAACATCAAGGACCTCTACAAAACGGTGTGGGAGATTTCCCAGCGCCGCATCATTGACATGTCGGCCGACCGGGGCGCGTACATCTGCCAGAGCCAGAGCCTGAACCTGCACGTGCTGAACGTGAACTTCGGCAAGCTCACGAGCATGCACTTCCACAGCTGGAAGAAAGGTCTGAAAACGGGCATGTACTACCTGCGCACCAAAGCCGCCGCCGACGCCATCAAGTTCACGGTGCAGAAGCAAGCCGCCGAGACGCTGGAGCCGCTCAACGCCATGGCCCAGAACGCCTCCGACATGGCCTGCTCCCTCGACGACCCGGAAGGCTGCGAGGCCTGCGGTTCGTAGGGAGAGGGAGGAAGATTAAGTATCACATGGGGCTTCAACGGTATAGTTGAAGCCCCATGCATTTAGTAACATAATAATGAGCCACGAACTACTTACTCGCCAGCTTTACAACATTTACTGTGATGAAAGCTGCCACTTAGAAAATGATGGATACCAAGCCATGGTATTAGGTGGTATCTGGTGTATTCATGCAGAGATACTCAATGTTTCTAAAAGGATAAGAGAAATCAAGGTCAAGCATGGCCTTCGGCCTAACTTTGAAATTAAATGGCATAAGGTTTCACCTGCTAAAGCAGACTTCTACTTAGAAGTCATAGATTATTTTTTTGATGATGATGATTTACATTTTAGAGGTCTAGTCATTCCGGATAAGCGACTTCTAGATCATGAAAAATTCAACCAAAATCACGATGACTTCTATTATAAAATGTATTTTGACTTATTAAAAGTCATACTTGACCCTAGATCATCTTATAATATATATTTAGACATCAAAGATACTCGCAGCCAACACAAAGTGGATGCATTGAAAAACGTTTTGCGCACTAGCCAATATGATTATGATAAGCAAATTGTAAGACGTGTCCAGCAGATAAGGTCACACGAGGTAGAACTTCTACAGGTAACAGATTTGCTAATAGGCGCTCTTTCATATACTCATCGAAACTTGACTGGCAATGCTGGCAAAAAGGAATTGGTTAATAGAATCCGTGAACGTTCCAAATACTCTTTGATGAATTCAACTCTTATGAAAGAATCAAAAATGAATCTATTTGTATGGACGGCGAAGAGCTAGAACAGAGTATTGAAGCGATGTTGCCAGAATGCCTGTATCTATCAGACTTCTCAGGCAATTTCCAGGACTACATATCGGCGGTATATGAAGTTTTTTGCAAGGATTTTGTTGACTCACGCCCTAAATTTCGCGGCAAAAGACTTGCACTGAAAAAGTATCCAATTACTGACGGTTGGGAAGCGACTTTTTATCATCTCACTCATGAAGGTGAGGATGAGCAAAATCGCACTCCTTGTATGCAACGTTGTGAAAGAATTCCTTGGCTAAGAATGGCTATAGAGCAATGTGATTCGCTAGGCCTTAAAGTATGGCCACAAACGAGAAAGGGTAAAACTAGAATATGTATTTGGGTCGAACTTGAACACCAGCCAGACCACTTTATCATCTTAGATGATAGGGGAGACTATATCCTTCTTTGGACAGCTTACCCCTTAACATATAAACACCAAAAGGAGAAAAAGAGGAAGGAATACGGTGATTATATCAAAACGCTCCGAACGCAGCAAGGGCCGCCCACATAGTGAACGGCCCCGTAACTCCTTCGACACATGGTCGATGAGCTGGTACAAAGGTGCTAATTTTTAAGCACTATGCAAGGTCTTGCAAAACTTTTTTTTTATATCCTGTTCCTTCTATACGAACGTATCAAAGCAAAGGTTCCTTGCCTTTGAATTCGTTCTCTCTCCTTATTATGCAGTGAGTTTAGGGTAGCCTGTCTGGTGAGAATTTAGCATAGTATAATGTACAGTCGGCCTTGAGGTGGAGGTTATACCTACACTTTCGCAAAGCGGCAAACTGACACAGCGCCGCTTGGAGAAATCCGGGCGGCATCTTTCGTTTGGGAGTGAGCAGTGAAGCTTCCCGGCAGGAGGAAGCACAAGATACGCTCCGCTACCCACGCGCCAGCAGTAGCCGAAGGAATCCCAGTAAGCACCGAACCATTCGTTTCCTCAGCCGCTGCCGCCCCGGTAGCGGCTGGTGGGCGTTTGGGGGCGTTGCTTTAACTTCTGATTAACACCGCGCCGCCTGGAGAAATCCGGGCGGCGTGTTTCGTTCGGGCAAGCGGCGGAACATAAGGGAAAGCCGTATGTTGGTTTCCTTACGCTCCCACTTCCCTGCCTTCCGCCATGCAAACCCTGCTTCCGCCCACCAGCTACGAATACGCCACCGTGCAGCAGGTGCGTGGCGCCACCGTGCAGCCGGCCACCGATGTGCTGGCCGCCGAGGAGCCGCTCGAAATCCGGGTGGGCTTCGGGCCGCTGGGGCAGCGCGAGCACCGCACGCTGGCCATTACCATGCGCACGCCCGGCCACGATTTCGAGCTAGCTGCCGGCTTCCTGCTCACCGAAGGCCTGCTGACCGGCCCCCAGGATTTGCAGGGCATTATTTACTGCCCCGATGTAACCAAAGACGAAGAGCGCGAAAACGTGGTGCGGGCCGAGCTGGCCCCCAGCGTGCAGCCCGATTTGCCGCGGCTGGAGCGCCACTTCTACACCAGTAGCAGCTGCGGGGTGTGCGGCAAAACCAGCATTGCCGCCGTGCACGCCGCCGGCTGTCCGCGCCTGCCCGCCGGCGGGCTGCAGGTGCCCATAGCCGTAATCCACGCTTTGCCCGAGCGGCAGCGCCAGGCGCAGGAGCTGTTCGAGCAAACCGGCGGCCTGCACGCGGCGGCCCTGTTTTCGGCCAGCGGCGAGCTGCTGCTCCTGCGCGAAGACGTGGGCCGCCACAACGCCCTCGACAAAGTAATTGGCGCCGCGCTGCTCGCCGGCCAGCTGCCGCTGCACAACGCGGTGCTGCTGGTAAGTGGCCGGGCCTCGTTCGAGCTGGTGCAGAAGGCGGCCGTGGCTGGCATCCCCGTGATGGCCGCCGTGGGTGCGCCCTCCTCGCTGGCCGTTTCCGCCGCCCACGATTTTGGGATGACGCTCTGCGGCTTCGTGCGCCAGCAGCGGTTCAACATCTACACCCACCCCGAGCGGATTGGGTGACGCCCTCTGCGGGCGCCTCACCCCCTAGCCCCCTCTCCGAAAAAGGAGAGGGAGAACTAGAAGCTAGTTTTTAGTTTAGTTGTGGCTGCTCTAATTCTGGAAAGCTAAAAACTAGTCCCCCCTCTCCCCCTGGAGAGGGGGCTAGGGGGTGAGGCGCCCGCGGAGGGCCATCAGCAGAACCAACTTTTAAATTGAGAGTCATGAAGCTCCGCCTCGATGAAAACTCCCTGCGCCTGCGCCTCGAACCCGAGGAGGTAACCGAATTCCAAAAAGCCGGGCGGCTGGAAACGGCTGTGGCGCTGGGGCCGGGCGCGGCCGGGCAGCTGCGGTACTCGCTGGAGCAGGCCACCGACGTGCCCGCGCTGACGGTGCGCCAGGAGCCGGGCCGCATCCGGGTGCTGGTGCCGGCGGCGCAGGCCAGAGCCTGGGCCGAGTCGGCGGAGGAAATCAGTTTGCGTACAAAACTGGAAGTGGCTGAAAACCAATTCCTGCTTATCTTGGTAGAGAAGGACCTGGGGTGCGCGCATTGAGTGTGCCGCTTCGGTTCTGCCCACTTCTCCCATCCCACCTCTGCTATTCGCCTTTCCATGGAAAACTCTCCTGCCAACGACCCCACCAAAGCGGGCCAGGCTAACGCCCAGCAAGCCGAAAATGCCCCTAAAAGTGGCGAGCGGCCCGACCAGGGCCAGGCCCCGGTGGCCGATAACTACAACCCCACCAACCGCGACACCGTGCCCGACCCCATAAAAGCCCCTGATGTGGCCAACGCCAAGTACAACCACCCCATCCTGGCCCAGCCGCCCGAGGCCCTCACGGGCCTGCAGCTGGAGCCGCGCCAAACGGTGGCGGCTGGTGTAACGGCCGTTATTAAGAGCATGTCGTTTAGCTGGAGCGAGGGTGGCCTCGACCGGGGTACTCGCGGCCTGCTGAACATGAACCAAAAGGACGGCTTCGACTGCTCGAGCTGTGCCTGGCCCGACCCCGACCATCACCGCTCGATTGCCGAGTTCTGCGAGAACGGCGCGAAAGCCACGGCTTCGGATGCCGACGACAAGGCCTGCGGGCCCGAGTTCTTCGCCCGCCATAGCCTGGCCGAGCTGTCGAAAATGACGGACCGCGACCAGAACAATGCCGGCCGCCTCACCCATCCGCTGGTGCTGCGCCCCGGCGACAACCATTACAAGCCCATCGAGTGGGCCGAGGCCTTCGAGCTGATTGGCAAAGAGCTGAACGCGCTGGCTTCGCCCGATGAGGCCGCGTTTTATACCTCGGGCAAGGTACCCAACGAGCCGGCCTTCCTGTTCCAGCTGTTCGCCCGGCAGTTTGGCACCAACAACCTGCCCGACTGTTCGAACATGTGCCACGAAAGCAGCGGCGCGGCCCTGAGCAGCACCCTGGGGCTGGGCAAAGGCTCGGTTACGCTCAACGACATCCACGAAGCCGAGGTCATTATGATTATCGGCCAGAACCCGGGCACCAACCACCCGCGGATGCTGAGCGCCCTGCAGCTGGCCAAGCAGAACGGGGCCAAAATCATCAGTGTGAACCCGCTGATTGAGGCCGGCCTGAACCACTTCAAGAACCCGCAGGATTTCATGAACCCCTTTAAGGCGCTGGGCGCGCTAATGGGCAACGGCACCGTGATTACCGACGTGTACCTGCAGGTGCGGGTAGATGGCGATATGGCGCTGCTGCGGGGTATTATGAAGCATTTGCTGGCGGCTGAGGAGTTCAACCCCGGCCAGGTACTCGACCACGAATTCATCAACAAATACACCAAGGGCTTCGAGTCGGCTATGGCCAACATCAAGGCCACGAGCTGGGAGGATATTGAAACGGTGAGCGGCATTTCGCGCGCCGAACTGCTGGAGGCCGCCAACCTGCTGGCCAACAAGAAGAAGATTATTATCTGCTGGGCTATGGGCCTTACGCAGCAGCGCCAGGGCGTGCAAACGATTCAGGAGCTGGTAAACTTGCTGCTGATGAAGGGCGCCATTGGCAAGCCGGGCGCCGGCACCTGCCCGGTGCGGGGCCACTCCAACGTGCAGGGCGACCGGACGATGGGTATCTGGGAGCAAATGCCGCAGAGCTTCCTCGATAAGCTGGGCGCGGAGTTCAACTTCACGTCGCCTACCGAGCATGGCCTTGATGTGGTAGATACCATTAAGGCCATGCACCGCGAAGAAATAAAGGTGTACTTCGGCTTGGGCGGTAACCTGCTGGCGGCCGGCCCCGATACCGAATACATTGCCGAGGCCATGCGCAAGCAGAACCTGACCGTGTTTGTAGGCACCAAGCTCAACCGCGGCCACCTCACCACAGGCAAAACCTCCCTGCTACTGCCCTGCTTCACGCACGCCGACATCGACATGCAGAAAGGCGGCCACCAGATGACCTCGTGCGAAAACTCGATGGGCGTGGTGAGCCAGAATAAGGGCGTACTGGAGCCGTTACGGGGCCAGATGCTGAGCGAAGTGGCCATTCTGGCCGGCGTAGCCATTGCCACGCTGGGCGAGAAAACCAACATTGCCGACTGGGTGGCCATGACGGAGAACTACGACGTTATCCGCGACCATATTGCGCGGGTGATTCCGGGCTTCGAGGATTTCAACGAGAAGCTGCGGCGGCCGGGCGGCTTTTACCTGCCCAATGGCCCCCGCGAACGGAAATTCACGACCAAGGATGGCATGGCCCACTTCACGACCACCGAGCTGGAGCGCTACGAGGTAGGAGCCGATGAGTTGATTCTGATGACCGTGCGCAGCCACGACCAGTTCAACACCACCATCTACGATTACAACGACCGGTACCGGGGCATCCACAACGAGCGGCGCGTGCTGTTTATGCATGCCCAAGACATGGCCGACCGCGGCCTGCAGGCCAAAGACCTCATCGACATCACCAGCCACTTCGAAGGACAGGACCGCACGGTGGAGAAGTTTGTGGCTGTACCCTACGACATTCCGCGCGGTAACGTATCAGCCTACTTCCCCGAGGCCAACCCGCTCATCCCCATCGGCAGCGTGGCCAAAAAGAGCAATACGCCCACCTCGAAATACGTGCGCGTAACCGTGGTGCCCACCCGCAAAACCACTGGTGCGCCGGTAGAGATGCGCATGACGGCCGAGGTGTAGCTGTTATCTGTTGGCTGAGAAACGAAGAAGGGGCCGCACTCGGTTGAGTGCGGCCCCTTCTTCGTTTTTGTGAGATGATAACTCTGCCAGACGGAAGCTGCTGACTTGCCAGCTTCTGTTGTGGAGGTCGGTGTAGGGGNNGGCGTGAACGGCGGGCGGGGACAAGCCCCGCCCCTACACCGACCTCCACAACCTGGGTTTGTTAACAGCTTAGAATGGATAGCCAATACCAATGTTGAGCCGGTAGGCGCCGATGCCGGTAAGACTTTTCTCGAAAGTGAAGACTTTGCCCGGAGGAGCTGGGATAGTTGGGTCGACGGAAAACTGACCATCGGTGTTGGCGTAGGGGTAGCGGATGGGTATGGCGGCGTCGAGGCGGATGACGAAGAACTGCACATCGATGCGGATGCCCACACCCGCGCCCACGGCCAGCTCCTTGAAGAAGGAATTGAACTGGAACTGCCCGTTTTTGCCGTCGGGCTTGCCACTGCTGTCGAAGGTGGGGCGGCTGGCGTCGGGGTTTACCAGCCAGATGTTGCCTGCATCAATGAATACGGCGCCCTTCACGTACGGAAACAAGTCGTGCCGGTATTCCAGGTTGCCTTCGAGCCGGATGTCGCCCACCTGGTCGTAGAAGCCACCGTTGGAGTTTTCGAGGGGCACGCGGTAGGTACCCGGCCCCACGCCCCGGGCCGCGAAGGCCCGCACACTATTGGGGCCACCAATGCCGTACTGTTTGAAATAAGGCAGCACCCGCGAGTTGAGGTAGGGCAGGCCCGCCCCGATGAGCAGCCGGCCAGCTATTTTGTTACCGCTGGTGGGGTTGCTACTAGTGCGGTAATAATTACGAAACTCCAGGTTGACCTTGGAGTACTGCGAGAACTGCTGCCCTCCTATTTTATACACCTGCTGGTCGCCCTCAGGTTCTTTTGCCGCCCCGCTCAGGCTTTTCAGCAGGTAGGCCAGGTTACCCGATAGCTCCACGCCACCACTGAAGTAAATCTGGTTACGGCGCTGTTCGAGCACCTGCTGGTTGTAGGTGTAGGTGTAGGAGGAACCCAGAATGAACTGCTGCCGGAAGCTCTGCTTGAGAAAGGGCCGCTTGTTGAGTAGGTTCTCGAATACGGGCTGGGTATTGCTCAGACGCACGTACTGCAGGTCGATGGGCTGCAGGCGCTGCTCGTTAGTGAGCTTGGTTTTCCAGGTGTAGCCGTAGCCCGCATTGAACACCTGCTGCGTGAAAAATTTGGTGCGGTCGACATACTTCACGCCAGCCTCAAAGAAGGTGCGGGGCTGAAAGTCGGAGTTGAGCAGCCGGAAATTGAAGGGCGGTGTAATCAGACGGGGCACCAGCAGCTGGGCATCGATGCCGTACTGGGTGGAAGTCACCCCCGACAGGGCTTCGCCCTGGCCGGTTTCTACGGAGGCTTTGGCGTTGATGAGCAACTGCTCGGCCCCACGTAGCGCCGAGCGGTTACGGTACTGCACCAACACGCCCGGCCCCACAAACAGGTTCGATACGTTCATCTGCACCTCGGCCCGAATGGACTTTTTGGGCACCTGCGTCATTCGTACAATGGCGTTCAGGAAGCCGTACTGCAGCGAGTCGGGCTTGTTGCGGGCGGGCCGGAACTGCTGGTCGACGAAGCGGAAGGTACCCAAACTCATCAGCCGGCTCAGCGTCTGGTCGGCGCGGCGGCGGCGGTACAGGCTGTCGGGATACAGGAACACGGCATTGGTAATGGCCTTGGCCTTGAACATCGACTCGTCGGGGTAATAACGGTAGCCCTGGTATCGGATGGGCGTCTCGTTCATCGTCGTGTCCTGGAGCGTATAGTCGGTGTCGAGCACCACGCGGTTGAGCACGTAGGGCTGGGCGGCGTTGGCCGGAATACTGCCTTTCACCTTCAGGTACACGTTCACCTGATTATCGAGGGTGCTGTCTACCTGAAACAGCAGGTAATCGGGGGCGAAGTAGTAATAGCCCTTGTTCTTGAGCTCGTTATCGATGCGTATCCGCTCGTTGACGAAGGTTTGCAAATCATAAGGGTCGCCTACTTTCAACAGCGAGCCGGCCTGGGTAGCCCGAATGTCGCGGTCGAGCAGGGTGTCGCGCTCGGGGAAGAAGATTTCCTTGATGCGGTACACCTGGTTAACGCGGGCCTCATAATCGACCGCGGCCGTGCGCGCTTCAAGCTTTATGTTGCTGCGCACCTCGGGCTTGAAAAAGCCGTCGTTGTTGAGGCGGTTGAGCATCAGGGTCGCCACGCGGGCAGTATCTACCTCGCTGAAAAGCACTGGCTCCTCGCCGTACTTGTTGGCCAGCCAGTGGCCCAGGCCCTTCATTTTGCCCACGCCCATGTGCCAGAAATACAGCTTGGGCCGCATCCCAAGAATGGAGGCATTGGGCTGGGGCGAAATCACGGCTTCCAGCTGGGTCTGCACCGCCGCTTCGTTCGGAATCGGGGTGCCGGTGTTCGATTTGAGCGTCACAGTGCTCCCCGTGTAGAGGCGGGCGTCGTCGGGAATAAACTTGAGGCCGCTACACCCGGCCAGCCCGGCCAGCAGCAACCCCGCCACCAACCGGCGACCGGAGCGGGTAAAGCGGGAAAACAAGGGGCGGTGAGGTTGAAGTTGAGGCACGGACGAGGAATTCTTTGGTATGACGGCTGTCATGCTGAGCGTAGCCGGAGGCGAAGCATCTCTACTGCAATACTACTCTTAACGCAAGGGTTACCACTGCGGTAGAGATGCTTCGGCTACGCTCAGCACGACGTTCTTTTCAATTTTTAACTGCCCCTATTTCCGGTTGGCTACCCGAGCCGAGTCGCGACGGGGCACGATGGCAGTAGTGTTTACCGAGTCGGCAGCGGCCTTTTTCTCCTGTTTCTGCTCCTTGCGGATTTCTTTGTTGCGCTCCTTCACATCCTTGTCGATACCCTTGAACAGGTCGGCAAAGTTCTTATAGTCGCGCTGGTAAATCAGCGAGGCACCGTTGCGCACGTACTGACCGTCGATGTCGCCGTAGGCATTGTTGCGGTAAGCACGCAGGCGCAGACGGCCGTTTGCCAGAATATCGTACTCGATGCTCACGTCGCCGGCGAAGTTGCTCACACTTTGCTGGCCGGTGCTGGCCTGGTTGCCGCCGGCCAGCGGGACATCGGTACCCAAGCGCACGGTTACCCGGTCGTTGAACAGCTGCCGGCGCACGGCTACGTTCAGGTCGGTGCGGGTTTTTTCGGATCCCGAAGAGTAATCGGCCTGCGAATTCACGCCCAGTTCCACCCCCAGGTTGGAGAGGTAGGAGCCGGTTAGCTTGTTGAGCTGCTCGGTGAGCACCTGGCTGGCGCTGCCCCGCAACTGGTCGGCCACGATGCTGCCGCCACTGCTTTCAAAAGGATTTTCGGCCAGGAAGCGGTTGAGAACCAGCAGCGAGAACACCTGCTTGTTCAGCTCGTCGGTCTGGCTGGGCTGGCGAAGCTGGGCCAGTCGGTTCTCAATCTGGGTACGCAGGTCGGAGCGCGAATCCTCAGGCAGTCGGATATCAAAGCTGATGGCCGGCTGAAGCAGCTGCCCGTCTACGTTCAGGTATACATTGAAGGGCAGCGTATTGCGGGCCGTCGATTTCAGGGTTTCATCGCTCACCCCCTGGCCCGAAAGCAACTCGGCGGGCGCGGCCTTAGCCACGTAAATAGCGGATACGTCGGCAATGCCGTTGTAAGGGTCGCCCGACCAGGTAATGGTGCTACCCTCGGCAATCTGGAAGTCGCGCTCGGTTACGTCGTAGAGCGAAAGGTGGTAGCTGCCGCTTTCCACCACCAGCCGGCCGCTGAGCGTGATGTTGCCCACCGGATCGATGGCGGTATTGAGTGTGCCGTTGGCCCGCACTTTCAGGTTGTCGCCCGAGGCTTCATCAATAATAACCGTAAACGGCGTCTCGTCGGTAACGGTGATGGTGGCGGCAATGTCGTAGCCGGAGGCCGTTTTGGCCGAATCCTGGCGGGCCAGCTGCCGCAGCAGCATGGTATCAATCGGGGCGCTCTTGTCCACGAACTCCACAATGCCCTCAGAGCTGACTTTGTCGGCTTCGTCGTTGGGCACGGCCACAAAGAAATTCGAGCCCTCCTCGACGCTGGCCGTGGTACGCACTTTCATCAGGTTCAGGTCGCCGGTAATGCGCGACTTCGAATCGACGATGAGCTTGCCCCAGAACAGTGGGTTGTCGCGCTGGCTGCTCTGCACGGCAATAAAGTCCTCGGTCGTGGCATCGAGCCGGAAGCCATAGTCGATGAAGTTCTGGGTCAGCACATAGCCGTCCACCACGGCCCGGTTCTGCAGCGAGTCCAGAATTACGAAGTCGTTGAGGCGGATGCCCTGCTCATCAAATGTCAGATCCTGCCGGGGCAGCGTGAAGGGCGCGCCGAGTTGGCTGAGCGTGAAGCCCGCGTCGTTGGTGGTCAGCCTGCCGCGCACTTCGGGCGCCGAGGCGGTGCCGGCAATATCGAGTTGGCCGCTCAGGTAACCGGTCGTTTCCTTGATTTCGCCCAGCGAGAAAGGCTCGACGGTACCCAGCGCAAAACGTGCGACGTCGGCCTGCATATCCAGCGCGCCGCTGGCCAGATAGTCACCGCTCACGCGCACATCGTTGTTGTTGGGGCCACCCGTCAGGCGCAGGTCCATGTTGTAGCGGTCGGCGGCGGGGTTGCTGGCTTTCAGGGCCAAGTCACCGAGCAGGGTTTTGCTGTAGGCCAGCCCGCGCAGGCTGGCATCGGCCGTAAAGCCCATGTTGGGCTGGCCCAGCGACTTTATTACGGCCTGGCCATTGAGCATGCCGCCCACCAGCGAATCCTGGAGGCCGCCGGCGGTGGCCAGCGCATTCAGGTTGAGGTTACTGAACTGGGCCTGCAGCGGGTAGCCGGCACCGGCCAACGTCTGCAGGGCAATGCGCTGGTCGCCCTGGCTTAACAGCACGTTCTCGGCCCGGATAGCGCCGGTGTTCATGTTGTAGCGCAGCTCGTTGTTCGGCTGCACGGCCCACTGCTGGTTGTTGAGTATCAGCTTGGGGTCGAAGCTGAATCCGTAGGTCGTGCCCCGCTCATACACCTGCAGTACGCCGCCCAAATCGAGGTTTACGGTGCTGTCGTTGCGGGCAATGCGCAACTCAGTACCCACCTTGTTGTCGGCAATACTGCCATTCAGGGTAGGGTTGGGCAGGTTGAGCGTGGTGTCCTGGGTAATCTGGTCGAGCCGCAGCCCGTAGTCGAGCTTCTGGGGGTCGGATGACACGGCGAAGCGCAACGAATCGAGCTGGTAACCGGCGTACTTGATGCGGGCAATGCGGGTATTCAGGCGCAGGTCGGCCTCGCGGCTGTCGAAACTGCCCGTAAGCTTGAAGGGCGTGAGTTGCTGCAGGTCGGGTACGAAGGCGCTGAACACCTTGGGCTCCTTCACCTGGGCCTCAAACGTGAACTGCCGGTAAGGCCCGCCGGGCCGGTACTGCACGCCGGGCAGGGCGAAATAGCGGTCGATGTGCTGCTCCAGGGCCGTGGCAATGTCGCCGAGGCGGGTATTGCCGCGCAGCGTGAGGTCGGCCACCGAGCTGGCGAAGTCCACCTCGGTGCGGCCAGTGCGCTGCAGAATCCGCCCGCTCACCGAGTCGAGTACAAACGGCTTGCCGTCGCTCACAATGGCAATGCGGTTGCCCGAGAACGTGCCATTGATGGTATTCAGGTCGGAGCCGCTCAGGTTAGCCTGCAAGTCGCCCTGCACGCTCAGGTTGCCGCCGGTGTAAAAGCCCAGAGCCGTGAGGTTGGCCCCGCGCAGGTTCAGCCGGTCGACGGTATAGGTGGGGTTGGAGGCGTTGCGCAGGTCAATGGTGGCCAGCAGATCGAGGTTGAGGTTGGGGTCGTCCTTGCTGCTGGCATCCACCACGTAGCGGTTGCGGTCGATGTCAACCTTGGCCACGATGCCGCGGTAGGTGTAGCCGTTGTAGGTAGCCTGCTGCACGTTGGCGTTCAGCTGGCCGCGCAGCTGGTTGGGGTCGAGGCCGCCGCGGCCCGTCAGCGTGCTGCTGGCCGTAACGGTGCCAATGGTCGGGTCGCCGATGAGCTTGCCCACATTCAGCTGCTGGGTGCTGAACACGGCCCGCACCGGCTCCTGGCCTGCGGGACCCGCGCCCACGTTTACCTGGGCGGCCAGGTTGCCATAGGTGGTGGTGGCCTTCAAATCGGTATCGAATACCAGCGCCGTGGGCCGGCCCTTAAACGTGCCGCTCACGCGCATAAGCGGTGGCAGCGAGTAGCCGGCCGGAATCGTGCCCCGGGGTACCAGGCTCCGAATGTCGGCGTTGGTGGTGACGAACTTCTGGATGTTGAGGTCGGCGTACAGGCGACGGTCGGTTTCGGGCAGGCCCTGAATGCGGCCGCTGGCCACCAGCTGGGTGTTGCGCAGGCCCACTACTTCCAGGCCCTGAATGCGCAGGTCGCTTACCCGGCCGCTCACTTTGCCGCTCAGCAGCACCGACTGGTTGGGACCGGTCGTGAAGGGCGGCGTGTCAATCAGGTCGGGCGCCAGGTACAGAATGTCACGGAAGCCCAGGCGGGTGTCGCGCAAATCGGCCTCCAGCCGCAGGTTGGCCAGGTCGTCGGCAATGGCGTCGAGGCTCTGGTACTGCATGGCCAGCGTGCGCCGGATGCGGGTGTGGGGCGTTACGAGGTCGAGGTTATCAAGGCGGGTCTGGGTCGAGTCGAATACCACGTCGGCCTGGGCGCGGGTCACGGCAAAACCGCTCTGCTCCTGGCCCGAGAGCTGCATGATGCGGCCGGTGGTGCTGTTTTCGGAGTAGCGCAGGTTCTCGGTATTCAGCGTGAGGTTGCTGAACTTGAGGTGGTTGTAATCCATGCCGCGCACTTTGCTTTTCAGGCGCGGCTCGTTGAAATTGTCAAAGGCCACATCCACGCCGCTGATGTCGGACTCGTTGAGCGTGACAACCCAGCTAGCTTCCTGGTTGGTAGCGTTTTCCACCGACTTGTTGAGGTCGCGCACGGCCTCGGCGGGGTTGATGACGCGCTGCTCGGTGGGCACTTCCTCGTTCTGGGCGTAGGCAAACGTAGTGTTGCGCAACGTGAGCTTGTCTAGCGCCACGCGGCTGTTAATCAGGTCGATGTTGTCGGCCGTTATTTCGGCCTCGCCGATGCGGGTGTTGATGTACTGGGCCGAGGGCTGGTTGCGGTACGTAAGGGCCACGTTATCGAGCCGGGCTTTGCGCAGGCCGAACTGCAGCGTGAGGGCTGCCGTGTCGGCGGGTGAGTCGGGCGGGATTTTGGTTTGCGCGAAGTTGATGGTCGTGTTCTTCAGCGCCACCTCGTTCACCTTATAGATGGAGTTGTCCACGTCCACCTCGTCCATGCTCAAGGCCAGCGCGCCCACTTTCGTGCGCAGGTCGAGGCCATCCACCGCATCCTTATACGTGAGCAGAATGTTGGTCAGCTTGGCGTCGCCGATGTCGTAGGTGAAGCCCGCGCCGGTGGTGTCAGCCGCCGTGGGGGTTGTGGTGGCCGTGTCGCCGGTGGCGAAGGCGTTGAGGATGAAGTCGTAGTTGGAGATGCTGTCGGGCTCGGTGCGGCTGATGGCAATGCGGCCGTCGTTGAGCTCCAGGCTGCTGATTTTGATTTTAGAATCGAGCAGCGCGAAAATATCAATGTTGACACCCAGGTGGCCCACCGACACGAGCGTGTCGCCCTGCTGGTCGGCCAGATACACATCGTCGAAGCTGATGGTGTTGCGCAGGTCGGAGCGAAACTTGCCGATGCGCACGTCGGTCTGCAGCTTGTCGCGCAGGTACTTCTGGGCCTGGCTGGCCACAAAATCCTGCCCCGAAGGCGTCTGAACGTATAAAAACAGGCCGACCAGCAACAGCAGAATCAGCCCGACAAGCCCGAGCAGGGCATAGAGAATACGACGCAGATAAACCGGCAAAGGACGAGAAGTAGAAGTCTGAAGAGATGCAGGGCCCAGTAAGGGCTGCAGGCTGGACCAGCCGTGATTTCCCGCGGTTGGCCAGCCGTTAAGTCAGCCAAACGAAAAAAACGGGCGTCGGGTTGGCTGGCTTTGCCCGTTAAAGCACGGCTGGCCGCCCCGGTCCTACCTACTGTCGAGTGGGCCCCGCCAACCCGCTACCGACCAGTAATCCGGTAATCGGCCGGTGCAGTGTTTAAACCGACCGATATAGTCGTTTTTCGAGCCCTGTCAACCGGACACCGCCTGGCCGATAATGCGGCATTGGCAGAACGGTTTGCCACAGTTTTCGGAGCACAATAGGCGGATTTTCGGGGCAAAAATCCGCCGCTCCAGCCTATTAACCTGTATCTTGCGGGCCGGTTTTTCTACCTGACTACGCTATCTGATGATTCTTCGCTTTACCCTCCCTTACCGCACCGAACCGGGCCAGCAGCTGGTGGTTTGCGGCTCGCTGCCCGCGCTGGGCCAGTGGGCTCCCGAGGCTGCCCTGGCTTTGCACTACGATGCTGCTTCCGGCCACTGGACCCGGGAGCTGGAGGTAGCGGCCGGCCAGTTGGCCGGGGCCACTTATAAGTATCTGCTGCTCGATGAGCGCGACGGCGGCCGGCACTGGGAGTGGGGCCCTAACCGCGAGCTGCCCGCTGCGGCAGCCCCCTTTGGCCGGCTGGTGCTGGCCGACTGGTGGCGCGCGCCGGCCCAGCCCGAAAATGAGCTATTTACGGCCGCCTTCACCGAGGCGCTGTTCCGCCGTCCTGCCCCGGCGGCTCCGGCAGCCCCGGCTACGGCTGGCCCGGCCGTACGCTTCCAACTGACAGCTCCGCGCGTGGAGCCCGGGCAACAGCTGTGCGTGCTGGGCTCCGACGCAGCCCTGGGCGCCTGGGATGCCGCCCGGGCCCTGGTGCTGTCGGATGCCGATTACCCTACCTGGACGGCCGATGTAATGCTGGCCACGCCCGAGGCCGAAACCCGCTACAAGTACGGCATCCGGGACCCCGGCACCGGCCAGGTCGTGGACCTGGAGGCCGGCGACGACCGGCTGCTGGCCCCCGAAACCAACCAGCAGACGCTGCGCATACTCGCCGACAACCAGTACCGCTACCCGACTGCGCCCTGGCGCGGGGCCGGCGTGGCGCTGCCCGTGTTTTCGCTCCGCAGCCGCCAAGGCCTGGGCGTAGGCGAGTTCCCCGACCTGAAACTGCTGGTAGACTGGGCCGTGGCTACCGGCCTGCAGCTGGTGCAAGTGCTGCCCATCAACGACACCGTGGCCACCCACACCTGGGTCGACAGCTACCCGTACGCCGCTATTTCGGTGTTTGCCCTGCACCCGCAGTACCTTAATTTGGAGGCGGTGGCCGAGCTGCGCGACCCGGCGGCCCGCCAGGAGCTGGCCCAGTTGCGCGACGAGCTCAACGCCCGCAACTTTGTGGACTACGAGCCCATGATGGCCGCCAAGTGGCGCTTTATCCGCCAGCTGTATCAGCAGGAGAAAAAGGCTTTCCTGGCCGATGCTGACTTCCACGCCTTCCGCGCCGAGCAGGCGGCCTGGCTGCTGCCCTACGCGGCCTTCAGCGGCCTGCGCGACCGGTTCGGCACGGCCGATTTCAGCCAGTGGCCCGCCGAGTACCGCACGCCGGCCCAGGTAGCGGCGCTTACCGATGAGGCCAGCGCCGACTTCGACGAGTTCGGCCTGTTCTTCTTCCTTCAGTATCACTTGGATAAGCAGCTGCGCGAGGCCGTGGCCTATGCCCGCGAGCGGGGCGTAGTAGTGAAGGGCGACCTGCCCATTGGCATCTACCGCCACTCGGTGGATGCCTGGACCCAGCCCGAGCTGTACCACCTGCACCAGCAGGCCGGCGCCCCGCCCGACGATTTCTCGACCACCGGCCAGAACTGGCGCTTCCCGACGTACAACTGGGAGCAGATGGCCCTCGACGGCTACCAGTGGTGGCAGCAGCGCATGGGCCACCTGGCCCGCTACTTCGACGCGCTACGCATCGACCATATTCTGGGCTTCTTCCGCATCTGGGAAATTCCGGCGCACTCGGTGGAGGGCCTGCTGGGCCACTTCTCGCCCGCGTTGCCCTTCTCGCAGCAGGAAATTGAGCAGCGCCTGGGCTGGTTCGACTACGGCCGACTGTGTGAGCCCTACATCCGCTGGCACGTGGTGCAGGAAGTATTCGGTGGCCAGGCGCAGGTGGTGTTCGATGAGTTTATGGAAGACGCCGGCCACGGCATTATCCGCCTAAAGGAGTTTGTGCGCACCCAGCGCCAAACGGAGGCCGTTATCAACGAGAAACTGGAAGCCGACCCGGCCCACGCCGACTACTACCGCTGGCTGCGCACCGGCCTGTTTGGGCTGGCCAACGAGGTGCTGCTGGTGCCCGACGACCAGCAGCCCGGCCATTACCACCCGCGCATCACGCTTACACTAAGCCGCTCGTTCCGGGAGCTCGACGAGACCAGCCGCCCTCGCCTGGAGGCGCTGTACAACGACTTTTTCTACCAGCGCCACGAGGGCTTCTGGCGCGAGCAGGGCCTCACCAAGCTGCCGCCGGTACGCTGGGCCACCAACATGCTCATCTGCGGCGAAGATCTGGGCATGGTGCCCGCCTCGGTGCCCGGCGTGATGAAGGACCTCGGCATCCTGGGCCTGCACATCCAGCGCATGCCCTCCGACCCCAGCACCGAGTTCGGCCACCCCGGCACCGCGCCTTACCTGAGCGTAGTGAGCCCCGGCTCGCACGACATGAGCACCCTGCGCGGCTGGTGGGAGGAAGACCGTGCCCAAACCCAACGGTTCTTTGAAACCACGCTGGGCCACTGGCAGCAGGCGGCCCCGGCATTCTGCGAGCCTTGGGTGGCCCGCGAAATACTGGAGCAGCACCTGCACTCGCCCGCCATGTGGGCCATTTTCCCGCTCCAGGATGTGGTGGCGCTCAGCGCCGAGCTACGCCGCGCCGATCCGCTGGCCGAGCAGATCAACGTGCCCAGCAACCCCACCCACTTCTGGAAGTACCGCTTCCATATGCCGCTGGAGGAGTTGGCGGAGCAGGCGAGCTTTAACGGCGAGGTGCGGGAGCTGGTGGACCGGAGTGGGCGGCAGCAGGGGTAATGAGCGAAACCTCACTGTCTGTTCGCTAAGCGAGTATCACTGGGTTCTGAAACAGTAGTTAGACAATACCGCCTACGACAGATCAAGCTACACAGTAGTGTACCTCTTCTTTCCTGTTCCGCCCGCAATCCGACAGTAGCAACTGTTTCGTAAGATCGGGCGCCACCAATAGTGGTAGACTGATCTGAGCATCAGAGCTGAACTTCCCGGCGCGCCGTTTTTTCTACCCGCTAACTGCCCGGTTTACCGAGCCACCACCTACGTTTATCGAATAAAAAGGTTTTATCCTTTCCCCGCGCAGTACATTTGTTCACTTATAGCTGAGCACTAACGACTACTTCTCCTTCATTCTCCGAACCTTCTACTCTTTTTTTCTTTTCGTGAAAACACACCTACGTATCGTAACACTAGTGCTGGTATGGCTGACGCTTAACGGTCTGTCAGCGCAAGCAGAGGGTTCCAAAAACCTAACGCCCGGTACCAATAACAATGCCTTTACTGTTGCCACCAATGACCGGTGCGGCTATCTGGTGCATGACTCCGACCAGAATTCGGGCGGCGTGGACATCTCCTACGGCTTCCTGAAGCCCGCCAGCTGGGTCAGCCCCGCTGGGGTACCCTTCAGTGAAGATTACCGCCTATTCGTACGACTACTGCCGGGTGAAAAGCTGTCTTATGGTGTGCAGCGGGCTAATGATGCAAACTACAACAGCTCCAGCTACCGCAACTTGGTACTGACACTCCGCTACGGAACAGGCGACGGGACTATTGTCAAGCAAAACATACTAAACCGGACTACGACTGGCAACTCTGCTTTGCTAGCTACCAACCAAGCTGGCGTCATAGACGATTACGCCCAGGCGCTTGCCGGGCCTATTCCTGCCGCAGGTGGCTACGAGCCCTTGGAATACGTCAACAATACCAATGCTCCGCGTGACTTTTTCATTGAATTCACGCAAGAAGGGGAGTATACTAACTCCGGTACGCAAGCTAACTTCAACGACCTGAAGACCCGTAATACTACCTTTGTTAACGGTACTACTGGCACCAGTGGCGCTAACCGTATATACAGCGTTTATAACCTATGGGACTTCACCGTGACTGGTACCGACAGCCAAGTGAAGAACGGGCGTCTATTCAGCAAGTCCTGGGCTTTTTCATCGTTAGGAGCACCTAATCTGCTATCTAGCAAATTCACACTTTTCCCGCTCATTGAAAGCCGTAGCGCGGCTAATACGCACTACGTAAAGGCCATTGAATTGGCCGGCTTGCGTCCATACGCGTTTTTCTTTGTTACCAACGAGTTTGGCTCTACGGCTGCTCCTGGCCGCACCACGGTGGCTGACCGGCGCAAAAGCCAAGAAGGTAATACGGCTTACGCGCAATACCCAAGCTTTGTGAATGACCCTGACCCAACCATATGGCCCAGTGCCATTGTGCCAACGGTAACCATCACTCCGCAGCCCTATTGCCGCAACGGCAACACGGAAGTAGCCTTTACCACCTCATCATCTGAAACCGGCCGCTTTGATATCAATATCACCTACGGCAGCAATACCCGCGTCCTGACTACTAATGTAATAGGTGGCTCATCGGCAACCATAATCTGGGACGGCTTGGTAAACGGGACGCGTGTACCGGCCGGACAGACCATTACCTACAACTTCACAAACAGAGGTGCTACCATCAACTTTCCGCTCTACGATGCGGAAAATAACGAAGGGGGCTTTGTAGTACGTAACATTAGGCCATCTGCAACTGGTGCCGATGACCTGTACTGGGATGATACCAACGTTGCGGCCCTGAACACCAGTAGCCCGAACGGCACTACCAGCCCGGCCCACGCTTGGGGCAATAACGATGCAACCGCTCCTGGTAATGCCGCAACGGTAAACACGTGGGTGTATGGCTTTGTAAGCACAGCCAACAACCTGACCTATATTACTGTAAGCGTCTGTGATAATGACGGTGATGGCGTGACGGACAATGTTGACATAGATGATGATAATGATGGTGTTTTGGATGTGGTAGAAGCTATGTCTGGTACTACTAATGTAGACCCGGGGTCTTTTGCTGACGCCACTGCCCCGATTCGCTACTTGGACGCAGAGTACGAGCATCCTGTGCTGGGCATGTTCCGCGACGTTAACAACGATGGAGTAAACGACATTTTCGATATCGACTTAGACGGCATTCCTAACCACTTCGACTTGGATGCTGATGGCGACGGTCTAACCGATGCCTTCGAAGCCAACGGTAACCGTAATCCAGACTTTTCTTTTTCGGCTACTTCCGGCACTAATACTAATAACAGATATACCGTAACCAGCAGCTATAACCCATCTACTGGACGCTATGAAGGACGTATTTACCAAACCAGCAACAACACTAATTTTGCGCCACCCGCTGGTATCGGCGCTGGCGTTGGCAGGAACGGTCTGCCGGACGCAGTAGAAGCAATTCTTGTTACCTACAGCGGCACCCGCACCAGTGTCGCTGTGACAGAAGATACTAACGCCATGAGCAAATATACCCCGGGCGATAATGATGGTGATACATTTACCGGGAACGGCCAGACGGTGAGAAACTATAATTTCCTGGATATTGACTCGGACAACGACGGCATTACGGACGAGATAGAGGCGCAGACGACGAAGGAATACAACGATCATAAGCTCCAGGCCAACTTCAATATCGACACCAATAGAAACGGCATTCGTGATGCTTACGAAGGCAACGGCGCTATCGTGACGGTAGTGAATACCGACAATGTTGGAGGCGTAGATATGTTTGACTTTGACTCCGACGGCGACAATGCCGGCAATGGCGCCAAACCGATTTATGAGCAGACCGCCGACTGGACCGAAGGCTTTGACACGAACGGCAACGGAGAGGCAGCCGACGAAATAGTAAGTAAAGCCCGCAAGTTTGCCATTGATAACCCGGGCAAGGCTGACTACTATGCCATTGCAACTACCGGCAGACCAAGAAACTCAGCCTTCCTGCAGGATAGCGACGGGGATAAGATTCCGAATTTCCTCGACAATGGCAGCCCGTTCTATAAGGACGACAACTTCAACGGACTAGTAGACTTGTACGACCCAGCCTATGGAGGCTCGCCCTCTACGGCCCCGCTGGTAGGCGGGACCGGACTGGATGCCTTAGAAGCCATTTTCCGGTCTAAGAATAAGAAAGTACCCCTGCCCGTAACGCTGGTATCCTTCAGCGCCCAGGCTTCCGGCCTGAATGCCCAACTCAACTGGAAAACGGCGCAGGAGCTAAACAACGACCACTTCGTGGTTGAGCGCAGCTTCGATGGTCGCGGCTTTGTGGCCGTGGGCCAGGTGAAAGGCCAGGGCTCGACCCAATCGGCTACCACTTACGATTTCACCGATGCGCGGGTAGCCGCCCTGGCCCCTGCTGGCCTGGTGTACTACCGCCTGCGCCAGGTAGACACTGATGGTACCGCAGCTCTGAGTGAAGTGCAAGCTGTGCGCTTCGCCTTTGCGGCCAGCAAGCTGATTGACGTGCGTCCGAACCCTGCCACTGCTACCCAGGATGCTAAGCTCGACTTGAGCGGAGCCTCAGCCGGCACCTACCAGGTAACGCTGGTAGATATGACGGGCCGCGTGCTGCGCACCTTCCGCCAGAATGGTGGCACTGTGGAGCCTCTGCAGTTGACCAGCCTGCCGACCGGCACCTACCTGGTACAGGTGAAGGGCAACGGTCAGTCGTTCAGCCAACGCGTCATCAAGCAATAGTCACTCGCTGGTTATTGAGTAAGCAAGCGTCCTCCCGCCACCCGGCGGGGGGACGCTTGCTTTTGGGGCTACTGCGTGTCTGACCGCAAAACCAGCGGAGGGCTTTAGAAGTATAGATTTCCCAGCCATACTGGCTGCTCACGCGTTTCTCCTCTTCGCATTTTCACCAGCCTGCCTTATGCCTCCTGTTCGCCGCTCCGTACTTGGCCGGGTGCCTACCGATTTCGATGTAGCCATTGTGGGGGCCGGCAGTGCCGGGCTGAGCGCGGCGTTGGTGCTGGGCCGCTGCCTGCGCCGGGTGCTGGTGCTCGATGGGGGGCCGCCCCGCAACGCCCCTTCGCCGGCCGTGCAGGCCTTCTTCACCCGCGACGGGACGCCGCCCGCCAAGCTCCTGAATCTGGGCCGGACGGAGCTGCAGGCCTACGAGTCGGTGGAGATCAAAGAAGCGAAAGTGGTAGGTCTGACCCGGCGCGGCAAGCACTTCGAGCTGACCCTGGAGGCACCCACTGGCCACCGCAGCACCCGCACGGCCCGCAAGGTGCTGCTGGCGACGGGCGTCGAGGACGAGCTGCCGCCGTTGCCGGGGATGCGCGAGCTATGGGGCAGCGGGGTACTGCACTGCCCCTACTGCCACGGCTGGGAGCACCGCGGCCAGCCGCTGGCCGTGTACGGGCGGGCCAAGCTGATTACCGGTCTGGCCCTGCTGGTGAGCCGCTGGAGCACCGATGTGGTGGCGTGCGTGGAGGATCCGGCCAACCTGACCCAACATGCCCGCCGCCGCCTGCGCCGCCAGGGCATTGCTGTTTGCGAGGAGCCCCTGCTTCGCCTCGAAGGCACGGCAAGCGGCGAGCTGCGCCAACTGGTATTCGAGTCGGGCGAGCCGCTGGTCCGCAAAGCGCTGTTCATCCATGCCCACCAACACCAGCGGAGTGCGCTGGCCGAAGAAATGGGCTGTCGGCGCAACAGCAAAGGGGCCATTTGGGTGAGCAAGCAGCACCAGACGACGGTGCCGGGTCTGTACGCGGCCGGCGACAATACGCCCGGCACGCAGCAGGCGCTGCTGGCCGCCGCCGAGGGCAGTGCCGCCGCCATCAGCATCAACGAAACCCTGACGCGGGAGGAGTGCCCCAAGTAGGCCGCGCGACTAGTACTTACCCAGCCGGGTTGGGTTTTCCCGGCCAGGGAGCTTATCTTACTGCGGCTAGCCTTGCCTAAGGCCGGCTACCTTGCTGCCTGTTTGTTTATGCGTTTTGCTGTTCCGCCCGTTTTGCTGTTGCTCCTGTTTCTTACAGGACCGGCAGCGTGGGCCCAGCGCGTCAGCTTCAGTGGGCGCATCACCGAAACCAACGGCCAGCCCGTGCCTTTTGCCTCGGTGTTTGTGCGCGGCACCAGCCAGGGTGCTACCGCCGACGAAAACGGGCGCTACCAGTTCACCCTTACCGGCGCAGCAGACACGCTCACGGCTTCGGCCATTGGCTTTGCCCCGGTCGGGAAGGCCATACCCAGCACCGCCGCCCGCCAGACCCTCAACTTTGTGCTCAGCAGCGGCGGCGTATCGCTCGGCGAGGTGGTGGTACGGCCCTACGAAAACCCGGCCTACCGCATTCTGCGCCGCGTGGATGCCAACCGCCGCCGCAACCAGAAAACCAGCCTCACGGCCTACGACTACGACAGCTACGCCCGCAACGAGCTGCTCCTCAACAACCTGCCCGACCAGCTGAGCCGCCGCAAGCTGCTGCGCCAGATGACGGCCGTGGCCGACAGCATGGGCCTGGAGCGCGACGCCAACGGCCGGCCGGTGGTGCCCATTTTTGCCTCCGAAGTACTGTCGCACTACTACCAGAACAACGAGCCGCTGCGCCAGCGCGAGGAGGTGGCCAAAACGCAGATGCACGGCGCGGCCCCGCGCGAAGGCTCGGTGGTGTCGCAGATTATGGGTTCCTCGTTTCAGGACTGGGATTTTTACCGCAACTGGATTCGCATTGTGGGCAAGGACTTCGTTTCGCCCATTGCCGAGGGCTGGAAGTTTTCCTACGAGTACGAGCTGCAGGATTCGCTTATGGTCGGCGACGACTACTGCTATAAGCTGAAGGTAACGCCCCGCCGCCCTCATGATCTGGCCTTCCGGGGCACTATCTGGATAACCACCGACACGTACGCGCTGCGCAAGCTCGATGTGGAAGTCAGCACCCAGGCCAACCTCAACTTCATCGAGCAGATTGCCGTGCGTCAGGAGCTTTCCCCCACCGAAGCCGGGCCCTGGCTGCCCACCGTCACGCGCTTCGTTATCGGCATCCGGCCCAGCCAGGGCAGCACCGGCGTGCTGGCCCGCATCAGCACGGTATACACCAATTTCCAGGTGAACCAGCCCCGGCCGCTGGCTTTCTACGACAAGCCCCTGGAGGTGGCCGCCGACGCCTACGAGGTGCCCCCCGGCTACTTCGCCGCCAACCGGCCCGACTCGCTCAGCCGCCAGGAGCAGCTCACGCTAATGGTGCTCGATACGGTGCGCCAGCTGCCGGCTGTGCGCTCGGTGATGGAGCTGGCTGATATTGTGGTGAACGGCTACTATCCGCTGGGCAAAGTCGATTTGGGGCCTATTCTGGCCACCGTGGGCTACAACAACATCGAGGGCCTGCGCCTGCGGCTGGGCTTCCGCACCTCCACCGAGTGGAGCCGCGACTGGCAGCTGCGGCCCTATTTGGCCTACGGCTTCCAGGACAGCCGCTTTAAATACGGCCTGCGGGTGCAGCGCATCATCGACCGGCGGCACTGGACGGTAGCCAACTTCGAGCACCGCCACGACATCGACCAAATAGCCCTGCTCGACAACGACTACGCCCTCGAAAACCCGCTGTTTGAGGCGGCAGCCCGCCTGGGCAACATCAGCAACAGCCGCCCGCTGCTGCGCGATGTAACCAGCGTGGCGGTGCAGTCCGATTTGTTCCGGGGCTTCACGCAGCGCGTCATGCTGCGCCGCCAGCAGTTTCAGCCGCTCTACCCGTTCCTGTATTACACCCAGGAGGCCCGCCCCGGCAGCCCTACCACCGCCGGTTTTACGCTCTCGGAGGTGATAGTGGAGTCGCGCTACGCCCGCGACGAGGTGCTGGTGGCCAACAACCAGAACCGCCGCACGGCCGTGGGCCTAAAGCGCTGGCCGGTGTTTACGGTGCGTTACACGCTGGGCCTCAATAACCTGCTCGGCTCTGATTTTCGTTACCAGAAATTCAACCTGCTCATCGACCACAGCCTGCGCCTGGGCCAGCTGGGCCGCACCACCTACCGCATTGATGCCGGCTACATCCCGAGCACGGTACCCTACCCGTTGCTCAAGAGCCACCTGGGCAACCAGTCGTTCTTCTACAACGCCGGGGCCTATAACCTGATGCGCTACTTCGAGTTCGTGAGCGACCGGTACGCCGGCCTGCAGCTGGAGCACCAGTTCGGGGGCTTCCTCACCAACTCGCTGCCGCTTATCAAGCAGCTCAACTGGCGGCTGGTGGGCACTACCAACCTGCTTTGGGGCAGCGTCAGCGACGCCAACCGCCGCATTACGCCCACCACCGACCCAGCTACCGGCCAGCCGCTGCCGGCCTTCCAGTCACTGAGCCGCCTGCCCTACGCCGAGGTGGGATACGGTATCGAGAACATTTTTAAAATTGTGCGGGTTGACTTCCTGCACCGCCTCACCTACCGCAACCGGCCCGATGCCCGCACGTTCGGGGTGAAGCTCAGCCTGAAATTCAGCCTTTAATTTGAAGTCGCGTGCGCTACCTGCGTTGCGCTGCACGTTGCAAACTCCACTACCTATGGCGAAGTACGAAGTTGATAACCTGACCCTAGCCGAGGCCACCCGCCACGCCCCGTTCATCGACTACGCCCGCTGCCTCGACGCCGACCAGCGCCCGCACAACCACGTGGGCGACTGGCCCGAAGCCGGCCGGCTCTATCCCATCCGCACTGTCGAGTCGCGCATGGAGGGTATGGCCCTGGTTCATGTGCTGGGGTTCGAGGGAGAAGCGCCCTACTACAACGCCTTCGCTCCCCACCGGTTCGAGCTGCTGCTCACGGTGTGGCTGAACTAAGCGAACTACCGCACGGTGTAGGGCGGGGGCAAGCCCCCGCCCGCCGTTGAACGATTGTCGTTGACGCGACGCGAACGGCGGGCGGGGGCAAGCCCCGCCCCTACACCGTGCGGTAACTGCGCAATAGCAGTTACCCACTAACTGCCCAGCGCATACAGCACCGGTTTGCTGGGGCTGGCGTCCAGCTCCAGGCTGGTTATCTGCAGGTTGAGCAGGTACAGGCCATCTTCTACGGCATCGGGCACGAAGATGAGCTCGGTGATAGTAGCCTGCTGGCGCGTGGCGTGGGGGTACTGCCAGAAGGCGTGGTGGGCCAGCAGCTCGCCCCCATCCTCTTCGCGGTCGACGCTGGGCAAGTCCAGCAGCAGGTGCTCGATGTGCTGCTGGGCCAGGTAGTCGGCTAATGCGGGTTCGAGGTAAGTAGGATTGGTGCCCGAGTACTGGCGGGTGCGCTTGGCGCGGTGGTTAGGCAGTGTGCGCAGAATCAGGGCTTCGGGGCGTACGGCGGCTTCCGGAGCACCTTCCAGCTCGCGGCGCACGTCGGCCAGCATCACCACCTCGTCGCCGTTGGGCTGGGGCCGCGGTTGCACCGATACCAGCCGGGCCACAAACAGAAAGCGGCGCAGACAGCGGTTAAGCGTGGCCTCCGGTGCGGCCGAAATATGGCCGTAGCACTCGGTATGCGTGCCGTTGCCGTGGGGCGTTACGTGCACGCGCTTATAATTGGTGCTACCGCCGGCCGCCACGCTGCCCACAAAGTCGCCCACCCGAATCACCTCAAACTCCACCGGCTCGGCCCAGAAGCAGTTCACCTGCCCCTCGCCCGGCGCCAGCGGCAGCGAAATATCCAGCGGTGCCTGTGGGTTGAAGCTGAACGAGCGGCCGTGGTGCGGGTAGGTGGCAAGCATAGGTTGGGGCGAGGGATGGGGTAGGATGATAAGACAAAGGTACTGTCATCCTGAGCGGAGCGAAGGACCTATTCACGTTTAAATAGGTCACTGGTGCGTGATAAGGTCCTTCGCTCCGCTCAGGATGACAGTCCTTTTATACCCCGCCCCAACTCCAACCCGTTCAGAATCCCGGCAATTTCTTCGGCGTGGCTGAGTACCATGAAGTGGCCGCCGCCCCGGATGCGGTGGTCGATGGGGCGGTTGCCGGGCGGAAACACCCGGTCGCGGGTGCCCAGCAGTTGCACGGCGGGCGCCACGCCGGTGCTGTTCCAGTGCAGCAGGCTATTGATGGCCCAGCGGGTATAGCGCGGCTCCATATCGAGGAGAATATGCCGGAACAGTCGGCACTCAGCCCCATTGCTCACCCCAAAATACAGCTGCCCGGCCCTTGGAAACAGCTTCAGCCATTGCGGCGGCACCAGCCGGTACAGCCCCGAGGCCCGCACCAGCCGCAACAGCCACGGCAGACTCTGAGCATTGGGCAAGCTGCTGATGAGCACCGGGCGCAACGCCGGCCGCAGCCGCTGCATTTCCAGCGCCACCACCCCGCCAAACGACACGCCCACCAGCCAGCCCGTCGCGTCCACCGGAATAGCCCCGGCCATCCGGGCCGCGTAGTGCGGCAGCGGCTCGTCGGCCGACTCGGGTGGCAGCCAGGGCAGCACCTGACTTTCACCGAGCAGCAACGGCTGCAGCCGCTGAAACACCCGCTCGTCGGCTCCCAGCCCCGGTATCAGATAAAACACAGGCTTGTTCATGTTGTGTGGAGAAGCCGGATGAGAGCCGCCGCCAGCTTCTCCAGCTCAGCTGGCTAGCGGCGACTGTATAGAATATGTTGGCGGTAAATCTACTTCCAGAAACCCAAGCGGCCCAAGCGGTTCCTGCAATGCCCCAGAACGCGAGAGCAGCGCAACGGCTACCCGGTTGGGTGCTCTGCCTCCTGCCCACGCGGACGCAATCCATTAGCGTTTATAGCCCTTTACTACACCAGTAGCTCAATGAGGACGAACACCTTGTTTCAGAGAGCAGGCTGCATAGTTTTGTGCGAATATTTCTAGTACAACTGCCTCCTTCTCTTTTCACTGCGTCCATGTTACGTTCTTGGTTCTGCCGAATTGCCTTATTGCTGCTCTTGTGCCCACTGAGCGGCGTGGCGCAGGCCTCCGGCTTTGCCGGCCTCCAACCCGGCCCGCATCGCGTGGGACTGCGGGTGGTGCAGCAATACGACTATGCGCGTTCCTACAAGGGCAAAACCGACCTGATTACGGGCCAGCCGTACCCGGGTGAACGCGCCCGGCCCGTGCAAACCCTGGTGTGGTATCCGGCCGCGAAAGCGGGTACGCCCCTGCGGTACGCCGATTACCTGCGCACCGAAGCCACCGATGAAGTATTTGCCCGGACGGAGGCGCAGGTAGCCGGTTTTATAGCCGCGCAGCGGCAGAGCGCCGTCGCCAACCTGGGGCCCAGGCAAGCACAGGCGATGCTCGACCAGCGCATGTGGGCCGCGGCGAATGCTCCGGCGGCAGCGGGCAAATTCCCCGTAGTTATCTACGCTGCGGGTGGCGGTGGCGTGGCCCACGAAGCAGCCGACCTGTGCGAGTACCTCGCCAGCCACGGCTATGTGGTGCTGGCCAGCCGCAGCCTGGGCACGCGCACTAGCCTGATGAACTTCGACCAGGAAGGACTCGACACCCAGGCCCGCGACATAGCCTTCCTGCTGGCCTACGCGCATACGCTCCCGCAAGCCGATATGGCCCACGTAGCTGCCGCCGGCTGGAGCTGGGGCGGGCTGGCCAATGCCCTGGCAGCCTCCCAAGATTCGCGCATCGACGCGCCGGTCAGCTTCGATGGCACCCAGCACCAGGATGACACCAAGTCGGTGGTTCGCACGCGGCTTACGCAGCCATGGCTTTACATTCAGCGTCGGCCCGAGTCGGTGCGCGAGCTGAGTGTCAGGGGTATGGAAACCTCCTCTATACTGCTGAACGAAGCAAAGTATGCCGACCGGTATCATATAGTCATGAACCCGATGGAACACGTGGACTTCTCCACGCAAGCCCTGCGCCTGGCCCCGCCGACATACTTCACTGAGTATTTGCGCGCCGAAGTGGAAGCGGCTTACCGCTGGACCTGCCGCTATACCCTGGAGTTTCTGAACGCCACCCTCAAAGCCAGCGCGGCCGGCCGCCAGTTCCTCGACCGCACGCCGGTCCAGAACGGCGTACCCGCCCACATGGCCCGCCTCGACTATCTGCCCGCGCAAACCGGCCCGGTACCCACACAGGCGGGCTTTGCGGCAGCCCTGGCCCAGGAGGGCTTTGCGCACGCGCTGCCGATATACCGCCGGATGCAGCAGCAGGATGCCACGTTTTCCCTCCCGGAAGGGGCCCTTAACTCCTGGGGCTACCAGCTGCTGCGCGAGGCGCACGATTTGCCGGCGGCGCGGTCCATTTTCCGCCTGGGCACGGAGCTCTACCCTGGTAGCGCCAACCTGTTCGACAGCCTGGGCGAAGCCGATGAGCTCAACCACGACCCGGCCGCCGCCATCACACACTACCGGCGTTCCTTGGAGCTGAACCCGCAGAACGGCAATGCCCGGCAGCGCCTGCAGGCCCTGGGTGCCCCCGCACCGGGTTTGCCCGCCAACTAGTACTGCACCCATAAGGCTGCCAGCGGCTATACTGAACCAGTAAGAGTTCGTACGACAGCTGCGGGGCGGCAACGTCCGAAACAAGCACGCCCCCTACCGGCTTGGCGGGGGGCGTGCTTATTTCGGGTAACTATGGTAGCCCCCAAAGGGCTTACTGCAGCGGGGTGCTGCCGATGTCCGTGAGCTGGTCGTTGATTGCAACGATGCCGGTACGGGTAACCTGCTTGTAGCTGCTCTGGTTGGCTGGAGTAGTAGTAGTGGTGGGGGAAAACTCGACCCGGTAGGTGCCCGAGGGCAGGGCGCCCAACTGGAAGGCGCCGGCGGCGTCGGTGGAGGTACTGAACGCGTCGGCGGGCGTGATGGACGAGCGGATGGCCAGCACCTGTGGCAGCGCCGCGGCCGGCGTTACGGTGCCGCACAGGCCACCCCGGATATCCTGGGCCACCACCCCGCCAAACGACACGCCAAACGACACGCCCACCAGCCAGCCCGCCGTCCCCGCCGCAATAGCCTCGACCATCCGGGCCGCATAGTGCGGCAGCGGCTCGTCGGCCGATTCGGGCGGCAGCCAGGGCAGCACCTGGCTTGCTGCGCGCAGTAGCGGCTGTAACTGCTAAAATACCCGCTCATCGGCTCCCAACCCCGGTATCAGATAGAACATATAGTGGTTGTATGAACGGTACACCGGTTACGAAACCGCTATAAGCAGAGCGTGGTGTGCAGACCCACCTGAGTTCGGTTGAAATCATCAAAACGCCAGGCTACCCCCGCCTTGTTGCTGTACCGCATTGCTGCCGGGCACCTGCGGAAATGCAATTAGTAGTGGCCTGCTGCCGTGGCCGGAACCAGGGGCAGGAAGGGGCCTTCCGACCCCGCCCGTGCGCAAAAAGATAGTTTGGCAACGTTCCCGACATCGATTGCGCAGAAATTACGAAGCATAAACCCCCTTGCTGCTTGTAAATAGGCTATCCTTAGGTAACCTGTACCACCTGAACGCAACGTCTGTATCCTGGTAAACTGCTGTTTTCCCGTTTGGTAGCCCGCGCTCCGCGTGTCTGGCTGAATCCCCCGCCATCCCACTCTCTGTTCTATGAAATACCTGAGCCTCCTGCTGCTGGCCGTTGTGCTGCTGGCCTTCCGACCGGCCGCCGATGAGCGCCAACCCACCATTTTCCTGGTTGGCGACTCCACGATGTCGGACAAACCGCTGGACAAGGCCGAACGTGGCTGGGGTATGTATTTCCGGCAGTATTTTGATGCGGGCGTGAACATGCAGAACCACGCCATGAACGGCCGCAGCACCCGCAACTTTCGCCACGAGGGCCGCTGGGCCAAGGTGCTGGCGCAGCTGCAGCCCGGCGACTGGGTGCTTATCCAGTTCGGCCACAACGACAGCAAGCAGGAAGACACGGCCCGCTACGCTGCTCCCCAGACGGCCTACCGCCAGAACCTGACCCGCTACGTGCAGGAGGCCCGCGCCAAGGGTGCCAACCCGGTGCTGCTCACGCCCGTCGGGCGCCGCTACTTCGATGCGGCCGGCAAGCGCAAAGACGACCACGGCGAGTACCCCGCCGTGGTAAAGCAAGTAGCCAAGGCGCAGAAAGTACCGCTCATCGACCTGCACGAATCCAGTTGGGCCATGTACAGCCAGCTGGGCGACGCGGGCAGCAAACCGCTGTTCTGGAGCTACCAGAACGGGGCCGATAACACCAAACTCGACAATACCCACTTCTCGGCCTACGGGGCCGAGCGCGTGGCGCAGCTTGTGGCCCAGGACATCAAGAAGCTCAACCTGCCGCTGGCCAGCCACCTCAAACCCCTGGCTTTTGCGGGCAAATACGCCTTCGAGCTGCCGGTGGTGCTGCAGCCCAGCTTCCGCAAGGACACTTTCAACATCACCAAATACGGCGCGGTGGCCGACGGGCAAACGCTCAACACCGAGGCTTTCCGGCAGGCCATTGCCGCCTGCAGCCAGCGCGGCGGCGTGGTGCTGGTGCCCCGCGGCCTCTGGCTTACAGGCCCGATTGAGCTTAAAAGCAACGTGAACCTGCACGTGGCACAGGGGGCGCTGGTGCAGTTCAGCAACCGGCTTTCGGACTTTCAGCTGATTAAAACCAACTGGGAAGGCGAGGACGCCGTGCGCAACCAGTCGCCCATTTCGGGCTACGACCTCGAAAACATTGCCATTACCGGCCAGGGCACTTTCGATGGGGCCGGCGACGCCTGGCGCATGGTGAAAAAGGAAAAGCTCAGCGCCGGCCAGTGGCAAAAGCTCGTTAAGTCGGGCGGCGTGCTCGATGCCAAGGGCACCACCTGGTACCCCACGGCCGGCTCGCTGAAGGGCTCTACCCTCAACAAGCCCTGGACGCTGAAGGCCGGCCAGGAGCCCGATTACAGCCAGTACGCCGAGTTCAAGGACTTTTTGCGGCCCAACATGCTGAGTTTGCAGCGCTGCAAGCAGATTCTGCTGGAAGATTTCACCATCCAGAACTCGCCGGCCTGGACCATCCATCCGCTGCTGTGCACCGATATTACGCTACGCCGCGTAACGGCCCGCGCGCCCTGGTACGGCCAGAACACTGATGCGCTGGACCTCGAATCGTGCCGCAACGGGCTGGTGGAAGGCTGCACGTTTGATGTGGGCGACGACGGCATCTGCATCAAGAGCGGCCGCGACGAAGCCGGCCGGCAGCGGGGCGTGCCCACCGAAAACATCATCATCCGCGACACGAAAGTGTATCAGGCCCACGGCGGCTTCGTGATTGGCTCCGAAATGTCGGGCGGCGCGCGCAACATCTTCGTGAGCAACTGCACCTTCATCGGCACCGATGTGGGCCTGCGCTTTAAAACCACCCGCGGCCGCGGCGGCGTGGTGGAAAATATCTTTGTGGACGGCGTAGACATGGTCGACATTGCCGGCGAGGCTATCCTGTTCGATATGTACTACGCCGCCAAAGACCCCGTGCAGCTCAATGGCGAGGCCCAGGGCATCCCCGAAATCAAGGCCGAGCCGCTGAACGCGGGCACGCCGCAATTCCGCGGTTTCCGCATCAACAACGTCACGTGCCGGGGCGCGCGCACGGGCATTCTGGTGCGCGGCCTGCCCGAAATGCCGGTGCAGGATATCGTCATCGAAAACACGGTGCTGCAAAGCCGCGAGGGCCTGGTGTGCCAGGAGGCGGAAGGGCTGCGCTTTACCAACCTGACCCTTATTTCGCAGCAAACCAGCCCCGTGCTGGAGGTGCAGAACAGCCGCAACATCACCTTCGACAACCTGCGCTACGCCCCCGATGCCGAGCTGCTGCTGCGCGTAAGCGGCAGCCGCAACCAGAACGTGGTGCTGCGCAACACCGACACCAAGGCCGCAAAAAAAGCCCTGGAACTCGGCCCCAAAGTGTCGAAGAAAGCCGTTTCGGTGTCGAAGCGATAGTTGGTACCCCGCCCCCGGCCCCCTCTCCGAAAAAGGAGAGGGGGAGCCAGTCAAAACCCTCACATTATTTGTGCCTGACCACCTACAGCCAAATCGTTCGGCTCCCCCTCTCCTTTTCCGGAGAGGGGGCCGGGGGGTGAGGCCCTCCATCCGCACCGCTATGTTCTTTCGCTCCTTCCTGCTTGCCGGCCTGCTGCTAACGACGACGGCAGCTTCCTTGCCCGCCCAGGCGCAAACTGCCGCTGCGGCCCGGCCCCTGTCGCAACGCATGGCCGACGCGTTCATTAGCTGGCACCCCGATTCCATCGTTATCGGCAACCGCAAAACGGCCCGCTGGGACTACGAGCAGGGGCTGATGCTGAAGGCGCTGGAGCGGGTGTGGCAGCGCACCGGCGACGCCCGCTACTTCACCTACATCCAGCAGGACCTCGACCAGTTCGTGCGGCCCGACGGCAGCATCCGCACCTACAAGCTGCAGGACTACAACCTCGACAACCTGACCACCGGCCACGCCCTGCTCACGCTGGCCCAGATGTCGGTGCCCCAGGCCGGCAAGTACCGCAAGGCCGCCGAGCACCTGCGCCAGCAGCTGGCCGAGCAGCCGCGCACCAAAGCGGGTGGCTTCTGGCACAAAAAGGTGTACCCCAACCAGATGTGGCTCGACGGCCTGTACATGGCCGAGCCCTTCTATGCCGAGTACAGCCAGCTGTTCAACCAGCCCGTCGGCTTCGACGATATTGCGAAGCAGTTCGCTTTGATTGAGCAGCACCTGCGCGACCCCAAAACCGGCCTCTACTACCACGGCTACGACGAGAGCCGCACCCAGCAGTGGGCCAACAAAACCACCGGCCAGTCAGCCAATTTCTGGGACCGGGGCCTGGGCTGGTACGCCATGGCCCTGGTCGATGTGCTCGACTACTTCCCTCAAAACCACCCCCAGCGGGCCATGCTCGTCAAAAGCGTGCAGCGCCTGGCGCCCGCGCTGGTGAAGTACCAGGACGCCAGCACCGGCACCTGGGCACTGGTGCTGGACCAGGCCGCGCGCCCGGGCAACTACCAGGAGGCGTCGGGCAGCAGCATGTTCGTGTACTTTCTGCAGAAAGGCGTGCGCCTGGGCTACCTCGAAAAGCAGTACGCCACCGCCGCCCGCCGTGGCTACGAGGGCCTGCTGAAGCAGTTTGTAGCCCAGGAAAACGGCGCGCTGGCCTTCAACGGCACCGTGAGCGTGGGCGGGCTGGGCGGCAAGCCCTACCGCGACGGCAGCTTCGAGTACTACCTCACCGAGCCGCTGCGCCAGAACGATTTGAAAGGCGTCGGCCCCTTCATTCTGGCCAGCGTGGAGATGGAAACGGCGGCCGAGCGCGCCGCCCTGGGCCCCGGCAAACGCGTGGCCCTCGACAACTACTTCAACCACGAGCTACGCCCCAGCCCCTTCAGCGGCCAGCCCGAAACCTGGCACTACACCTGGGCCGACCGCACCCACGGCGGCTTCTGGCTCTGGGGCCAGCAGCTGCGCGACCTGGGCGCCTGCACCACCATGCTGCCCACGGCGCCCACGGCCGCCAGCCTCAAAAACGTCGACGTGTACATCATCGTCGACCCCGATACCAAAAAGGAAACGCCCGCTCCCAACTTCGTGCGGCCCGCCGATGTGGCCGTGCTCACCAAGTGGGTGAAGGCCGGCGGCACGCTGGTGCTGATGGCCAACGACACCAGCAACTGCGAAATCCCGCGCTTCAACACGCTGGCCCGGGCGTTCGGCATCGAGTTTCAGCCCCTGAACCTGAACATGGTGAAGGGCAGCCAGTTCGAGCAGGGCCGGGTGGCGCTGCCGGCCGGTGGGCCGGTATTTAAAACGGCCACTTCGGCCTACATCAAGGAGCTGGCCCCGCTGACCGTGCAGGCCCCGGCTCAGCCGCTGGTAACCCAAAACGGCCACGTCATCATGGCCACGGCCCGCTACGGCAAAGGCCGCGTATTCGCCGTGGGCGACCCTTGGCTCTACAACGAATACGTCGACGGCCGCAAAATCCCGGCTTCGTTCGAGAATTTCCAGGCCGCCCGCGACCTGGCCACCTGGCTGCTGCAACCTGCCGGGCGGAAGTAGTGGTACGTTGGCGGGCATACCGGTTGTGGTACTGTACGGCAGGCCGTAGCGCGAACCGTAGCGCGAACTTTGTAGTTCGCGTCCCCGCGCCATTAGCATCAGCCACGCCATCAGCGCCCCGCGCCATCAGCGTCAGCCACGCGGCGCAAGGACGCGAACTACAAAGTTCGCGCTACGGCCGCCAACTACTCAAACCGCCTTTGCATGACGTTTCGCCTGTTTCTGCTGGCTTTTTTGCTGCCGCTGGCCACCCGCGCCCAGGGCCCGCTCTCGCAGGTTTGGGTGCCCGACCTGGGCAACGGCACCTACAAAAACCCGGTGCTCTACGCCGATTACTCCGACCCCGACGTGGTGCGCGTGGGGGCCGATTACTACCTGACTTCCTCCAGCTTTAACGCCGCGCCCGGCCTGCAGATTCTGCACTCGCGCGACCTGGTGAACTGGTCGATTATCGGGGCCGCCTTCAGCCGTCAGCTGCCTTTGGCCCGCTACAACCAGCCCCAGCACGGCAACGGCGTGTGGGCCCCGGCGCTGCGCTACCACAACCGGGAGTTCTACCTCTACTACCCCGACCCCGACCTGGGTTTGTTCGTGACGAAGGCGACAAACCCGGCCGGCCCCTGGAGCGAGCCGGTGTGCATTCGGGAGGCCCGCGGCTGGATTGACCCCTGCCCATTCTGGGACGACGACGGCCAGGCTTACCTGGTGCACGGCTTCGCGGGCTCGCGGGCGGGCTTTAAGAGCGTACTGGCCGTGAGCCGCATGAGCCCCGACGGCCTGCGCCTGCTGGGCGACGAAGTGCTGGTGTTCGACGGCCATGCGCAGCACCCGACCATCGAAGGGCCCAAGTTTTACAAGCGCCGCGGCTACTACTACATTTTTGCGCCCGGCGGGGGCGTGGCCACCGGCTGGCAAGTGGTATTGCGGTCTAAAAACGTGTTCGGACCATATGAAGACCGCGTGGTGCTGCGCCAGGGAAATACGCCCGTTAACGGCCCGCACCAGGGCGCCTGGGTGGATACGCCCGATGGCAAACAGGACTGGTTTCTGCATTTCCAGGACCAGGGGCCTTACGGCCGGGTGGTACATCTGCAACCGATGCAGTGGAAAAACGACTGGCCCATCATCGGCGAAGACCCCGACGGCGACGGCGTGGGCCAGCCCGTGCTGAGGCATGCCAAGCCCGCCGTGAAAAACCCACCACCGCCCGCCACGCCCGCCACCTCCGACGAGTTTGAGGGCAGCAGCCTGGGGCTGCAATGGCAGTGGCAGGCCAACCCGCAGCTGGGCTGGGCGTTTTTGAACCGCGCCGCGGGCCAGCTACGCCTGTATTCGGTGCCCCTACCGGCCGGCTACCGCAACCTCTGGCAATTGCCTAATCTGCTGCTGCAAAAGCTGCCCGCCGAAACATTTCAGGCAACCGCCAGGCTCACCTTTACCCCGCGTTTCGAGGGCGAGCAGGTGGGCCTGGTGATGATGGGCCTGGACTACGCCAGCCTGACGCTGACCAACACCGGCGGCCGGCTGCTGCTGCGCCAGGCCGTGTGCCGCAACGCCGATAAGCTCGGCCCCGAAACGGAAACCGCACCCGTTGCCGTGCCCGCCATTCAGCCCCTGTACCTGCGCGTGGCAGTACGCGCGGGTGCCCGCTGCCAGTTCAGCTACAGCCTCGACGGCCAGCAATACCAGCCCATCGGAGCCGAGTTTGCGGCCCGCGAAGGCAAGTGGATTGGGGCCAAAATGGGCCTGTACTGCACGCGTCCGGGCGTTACCAACGACGCCGGCACTGCCGATGTCGACTGGTTTCGGGTGGAGCCCGCGCAGTAGAGCAGGTTCTGCCAATGAGTGGGCATAAGGGCCCCCGCAAAGACAAACGGGTCACCCAGGTGACCCGTTTGTCTTTTGCACCAACCTGTTAACCCAGCCCAATATTCCCATGTGGGGAATTATGGCTTAGGCCGCCAGGTACTCCTTCGTGTCCTGAACCTTGGCGTAGAAAGAGGATAGCGCGGCTAAAAATGCCGTCTGCACGTCGGCGGCTTTCACCTGCGCACCATTTACTTCCAGGTCTCTGGTGGCACAGGCATCCCCGATGACGGTGCATTCAAAGCCCAGGTCACGGGCGGCGCGGGTAGTGGCATCGATGCACATGTGCGTCATCATGCCCGTAATCACTAATTCTTTGATATCCAGCCCTTGCAGGTGCTCCAGCAGGTCTGTTTCCCGGAAGCTGTTGGGGTAGTATTTCTGCACCGTTTTTTCGCCGGCGGCTGGTTTCACGTTCGCGTGAATCTCGGCCCCTTCGGTTCCGGGCAGGAAGAACGTCGCGTCGGGCGATACGCCCAGGTGGTGCACATGAACGATGGGCAGGTTTTCTTCGCGGAATTTGGCCAGTATCAGCTTGGCATTTTCGCTGGCTGGCAAGGGCCCCACGAGCTCCATGGCACCATTTTCAAAATAGTCATTTTGAACGTCGACAATAATCAGGGCTTTGCTCATTTTATGCGGTTATGTTAGGGTGAATGTGTGAGGTGAAGTTATTGGGAGGTGGGAGCCGGATGACAACCAACTGAAGGCGAAGTCCGGCTAATTTGTTAACCCAGCCACTGAGCCGAAGCGGGATGCCAGGGCGGGGCTACCTGGCTAAACGGTAATTACGGACTCATCGGTCCAAAATTGAGCAAAAAAAATGTGAGAAGATTCTTATTACCCGTCTAAATTATTACCCGTCTAAATGAGAAAGCAGCAGCTGCAAAGAATCGTTGAGCTGCTGCGTACTATAACCTGCCCGGGCCATAACCTGCAGCCCCGGGAAAGCCAGTACCAGCAGTTTTGCCAGGTCCCGGGCCGGCCGCGGGCTGGTCAGCGCGCCCGATTGCTGCCCCCGCTCGATGGTGCGCGTCAAGAGGTTCTCCATCGACTGCAGGTCCTGCACCACGCGCTGCCGCACCTCCGCATCGTGCGGGGCCAACTCGACGGCCTGGTTGATACTCATGCAGCCAAAGGCCGGTTCGGCGTCATTCACGTTGGCGAAGAGCTGGTGAAAAAAAGCGTCGATGGCCGGGCGAACGGGCCCCTGTTCCAGTACATGGTGCGCCGCGCGGGCCCGATCCTGCCGGTAGGTGTCAAACGCAGCCATAAACAGCTCCCGCTTACTCCCAAAGGTCGCGTAGAGGCTACTCTTACTCAATCCCGTTGCCGTCAGCAACTCGGTTAAGGAAGTGGCCTCATAGCCCTTGCGCCAGAACACGCCCAAGGCCTGGTAGAGTGCTTCGCTGGTATCAAATTCCTGTGGACGCGACATTAAATGAGGGGGTAAGGGGCGCAAGTTACGATTTAGAACCGTTCGGTCCGAAATAAAGTTTCTGCACCCGGAAAACGTTCGGGTAAGCCGAGGAGCTTGGCCCCTTACTTCACCAGCACCGGCATGCTGGAGGCGCGCACGATGAGCTCGGTGGGGATGGTGACGGTTTCGAGGGGCTGGGCGCGGTGCTTGCGCTCAATCTGGTCGATGAGACGCTCGGCGGCTATCTGGCCGATTTGGGTGGCCGGCTGCACCACGGTGCTCAGGGCCGGGTCGAGGTATTCGGCCACGTTGAGGTTGGTGAAGCCGATGAGTGACACGTCGGCCGGAATGTGCAGGTGGCGCTGGCGCAGGGCCTTGAGGCAGCCCACGGCCAGGCGGTCGGAGGCGGTAAAAAAAGCATCGGGCGGGCTGTCAAAGCCCATCAGCTCATCCACCATCGGGCCCACCTCGTCGGGGCCAAAAGTGCCGTAGCGCACCAGCGTTTCATCGAACTCGACGCCGTGCTTTTCCAGCGCCGCGCGGTAGCCGGCCAGCCGCTCCTGCGTGATGCTGAGCCAGGGCTGAATGGTGAGGTGGGCAATGCGGCGGCGGCCGGCCTGCAGCAGGTGCTCGGTGGCGGCAAAGGCCCCGCCGAAGTTGTCGGCCACCACTTTGGTCACGTTCAGCTCGGTCGAAACCCGGTCGAAGAGCACGATGGGCACCTGCTGGTCGAGCACGCGCTGCAGGTGGGCCACGTCGGCCGTTTCGCTCGACAGCGAGAGCAGCAGCCCGTCGACCTTGCGCGACATAGCCTGCTCGACGTTGGCCATTTCGCGCTCGTACGACTCCTGACTCTGGAAAATAATAACGTGGTAGCCCTGGTTGTAGGCAATGGCCTCGATGCCGTTGATGGCCTGCGAAAAGAAGTAGTTGGCAATCTGGGGCACAATTACGCCGATGGCGCGGCTGGCGCTGCCCTTCAAACTCAGGGCAATAGGGTTGGGGCGGTAGTTGAGCCGCTCGGCGCACTCCATCACCAGCCGCTTGGTTTCGGGGCTGATTTCGTAGCTGCCCCGCAGCGCCCGCGACACCGTGGAAGTAGAAACGCCCAGCTCGCGGGCAATGTCTTTGATGGTGTAGGTTTCCACAGCGAAGAATTGAGAAAGGGAGGTGCGAAGGAGGGCAGGTAAGTGCTTACTTACTAAAATGCAAAAACCAGTTGCAACGCCGCTGGCTACGGTTGGGGTCGGAAGTTAGAGAATCCGGCCGGATAACGCCGCCGCCGGCTTCGGCGTGCCTCGTTAAGCGAGGAATGGCAACGTTCCCGACATCGTTTGCACAGATTTATCGGGCCATCTGCTTTCATGCAAAAAAGGGTTGCTGTAACCTTAATCATGGCAGATAGCCGGCGCGGTCTTACTAAATGGCCGGGTTCATTGAAAAATTTACAACGCACTTCGCATGGCAGTAGCCGCTTGGTTTGACTTATCGGGGAAGACGGCGCTGGTGACCGGCTGCAACCGGGGCATCGGGCAGGGCATGGCCCTGGCACTGGCCGAGGCCGGCGCCGACATCATTGGGGTGTCGGCCAGCATGGCGGCCGATGGCGGTGACACGGGCGCGCAGGTGCGCGCCCTGGGCCGGCAGTTCCATGCCTACCAGGCCGATTTCAGCCAGCGCCCCGCAGTCGATGCCTTCCTGACTAAGGTGCAGCAGGATTTCCCGCGCATCGACATTCTCATCAACAACGCCGGCACCATCCGGCGCGCCCCGGCCGCCGAGCACCCCGACGCCGACTGGGACAATGTGCTGGCCATCAACCTCGACGCGCCCTTCCGCATTGCCCGCGCCATTGGCAGCCAGATGCTACAGCAGGGCAGCGGCAAAATCATCTTTACGGCCTCACTGCTCACGTTTCAGGGCGGCATCAACGTGCCGGGCTACGCGGCCAGCAAAGGTGCTATTGGCTCGCTGGTGAAGGCGCTGGCTAACGAGTGGGCGGGCCGCGGCGTGAACGTGAATGCCCTGGCCCCCGGCTACATCGCCACCGATAACACCGAGGCGCTGCGCCAGGACGCCGAGCGAAGCCAGAGCATTCTGGCCCGCATTCCGGCTGGCCGCTGGGGCACCCCCGACGACTTCAAAGGCCCGACCGTGTTTCTGGCTTCCGCCGCCGCCGACTACGTGCACGGCACCATTCTCACCGTCGACGGCGGCTGGATGGGACGATGAAGGGTGCGCAAGTACCTACTCGTTCCGTCTACTCGCTCATTCACTAATCCACCGAATCACCGCAACCCATGACTCAACGATACGCTATCGGACCACGCGAAACGGCTGCTTCGAATACGGCAGAATTGCGGGAGAATTTCCTGCTGGAAAACCTGTTTGTGGCCGGTGCCGTGGAACTCGTGTACACCCACTACGACCGCATGGTGGTGGGGGGCGCCGTGCCCACGGCCGGCGCGCTGGAGCTGCCCTGCCCCGAGAACCTGAAGGCCGACTACTTCCTGGAGCGCCGCGAGCTGGGCATCCTCAACATCGGGGCGGCCGGCATCGTGACCGTGGACGGCCAGGCCTATGAGCTGGGCAACCAGGACTGCCTGTACGTGGGCCGCGGCGCCCGGCAGGTGACGTTTGCCAGTGCCGAGGCCGCGCAGCCCGCCAAATACTACCTGCTCTCGACGCCGGCCCACGCCAGCCACCCCACCGCCCGCCGCACCCAGGCTGAGGCCACCCCGGTAACCATGGGCGACACGGCCACCGCCAACCAGCGCACCATCTACAAGTACATCTACAACGAGGGCCTGGCCAGCTGCCAGCTGGTGATGGGCCTGACCAAGCTGCACCCGGGCAGCGTGTGGAACACCATGCCCGCCCACACCCACGACCGGCGCATGGAGGCCTACCTCTACTTCGATTTACCCGAAAACCAGCGGGTATTGCACCTAATGGGCCAGCCCCAGGAAACCCGCCATCTGTGGGTAGCCGAGGGCCAGGTCATTCTCTCGCCGCCGTGGTCGGTGCATGCGGGCTGCGGCACGGCCGGCTACACTTTTATCTGGGGCATGGGCGGCGAAAATCAGGAATACACCGACATGGACGCCGTGGCCATTACCGACTTACGCTAGCCCGCTGAACCGGCACCCTAAACTTCCCACTCCAACCTTCTCACTGTTTCCCGTCATGAAAAGAAATTTACTGTTGCTGACTCCGCTCGTGGCGGCGGTGGCGCTGCCGGCCTGGGCGCAGCAGGCCCAGCAGCGCGTGCAGGGCGTTGTTCAATCGGAGAAGGGAGAAGCCCTGCCCGGCGTTACGGTGGTTGTAAAAGGCACCAACATTGGCGCCAGCACCGACGGCGACGGCCGCTTCGAGCTGAACGTGCCGGCCAATGCCACGCTGCGCTTCAGCTACATCGGCTTTCTGCCCCAGGAAGTAGCGGTGGGCACCAGAACCAGCTTTAATGTAGCGCTCAAGGAAGATTCGCAGACGCTCGACGACGTGGTGGTTATCGGCTACCAGGCCGTGCAGCGCCGCGACGTAACGGGCGCCGTATCGTCGGTGAGTGCCCAGCAGATCAAGGACATTCCGGTCAACTCGGCCGCCGAGGCCCTCACCGGCCGCCTGGCCGGCGTGCAGCTGACTTCGGCCGAGGGCACGCCCGGCAACCTGAACGTGCAGGTGCGGGTGCGCGGCGGTGGCTCGGTTACCCAGGACAACTCGCCGCTCTACATCGTCGATGGCATTCAGATTGAAAACGCGCTGAGCGTGATTGCGCCCCAGGATATTGCCTCGGTCGACGTGCTCAAGGACGCTTCCTCGACGGCCATCTACGGGGCGCGCGGGGCCAACGGCGTCATCATCATCACCACCAAAAAAGGCATTGAGGGCCGTACGGTGGTGAGCTACAACGGCTTCGCGGGCGTTCGGCGCATCGCCAAAACGCTCGACGTACTGGAGCCCGAAGACTACCTGAACTACCAGTACGAGCGGGCCCGCGTAGTGGGCAACAACTCAGGCGGCCTGCCCACCTTCAAAACACTGTTCGGCAGCACCAATTTTCAGAGCGACACGCTGCTGCGGGCCCGCCAGGCCCCGTTTATCAACTGGCAGGATAAAGTGTTCGGGCGCGACGCGTTCCAGCAGACCCACAACGTATCGATTGCGGGCGGCGCCAAGGGCACAACCTACGCGCTGAGCCTGACGCGCAACACCGAAGACGGTATCCAGCGCGGCTCCGACTACACCCGCAACCTGGTCAACTTCCGCTTCGACACCAAGGCTTCGGACCGGCTACGGCTGGGCTTCAACGTGCGCTACAACGACCAGGAAACCAACGGCTCGGGCACCTCCAGCAGCGGCTCGAACGTGACTTCGCGCCTGCGCAACGCCGTGCAGTACCAGCCCCTGAGCGTGCCCCGCCCCGATGGCACCGTCATCGACCTGAACACGTTCGACCCCGAGTTCTTTGAAACCTCGACGCTGATCAACCCCGTCGTGACCCTCGACAACGAGTACCGCAACGACGGCCGCCGCACGGCCAACATCGGGGCCACGCTGGGCTTCAACCTGACCAAAGATCTGGTGTTTCGTTCCACAGCCGGCTTCGACGTGACCAACATCACGCTCGGCACCTTCAACGGCCTGTACTCGCCCACCATCCGGCAGGCTTCGGGCGGCTACGCCAACAAGCCGTTTGCCACCCTGACTACCACCACCCAGCAGACGCTCAACAACTCCAACGTCCTCGATTACAACTACAAAAAGGGTGTGCACGCGCTGGGCCTACTGGTGGGCCAGGAGGTGTATCAGCAAATCAACCGCCAGCAGTACATCCAGACCAACTTCCTGCCCGACGATATTTCGGCCGAGCGGGCGCTGGCCAATATCAACCAGGGTGTGCTGCCCCCCGGCCAGACGGCCCAGCCGGTGCTGCCCCAGACCAGCATTCCGCAGAACTACCGGCTGCTCTCGGGTTTTGGCCGCGTTACCTACTCCTACGACGATAAGTACCTGTTTACCGGCACGTTCCGGGCCGATGGCTCGTCGAAGTTTGCCAAGGGCAACCGGGTGGGCTTCTTCCCCGGCGCCTCGGTGGCTTGGCGCATTTCCAAGGAAGATTTCTTTCAGGGCGTAGAGGCCGTGTCGGATTTGAAGCTGCGTTTGAGCTACGGCGAGGCCGGCAACAACCGCATCGGCGACTTCCTGTTCAACCAGTTCTTTCAGGCTGGCAACGCGCCCTACGCCCTCAACAACACCATTGTGCTGGGCTCGGCCGCCACTACGCTGCCCAACCCCGACCTGAAGTGGGAATCGACTACCTCACGTAACCTGGGCATCGATTTGGCCTTGTTCCAGAACCGGGTGCAGTTCACGGCCGACGTGTACTACAACACGACCCACGATTTGCTGCTCAACAAGCCCATTCCGCCGTTTCTGGGCTACACCTCGCAGCTGCAGAACGTGGGCGAAACCTCCAACCGCGGCCTGGAACTGCAGCTGACGGGCACGGTGGTGCAGACCGAAAACTTCACCTGGACGGCCACGGCCAACGCGGCCTTCAACCGCGGCCGCATCGAGAGCCTGGGCGGCGACCAGCAGGAAATTCTCAACATCACCTCGGGCTGGGCTGGCTCGGCGCTGGGCCAGGACTACGTGGCCCGCGTGGGCCAGCCGGTGGGCCAGATGTATGGCTACGTAACCGACGGCTACCTGACGGCCGACGACTTCCTGGGCTACGTGGCACCGGCGGCGGGCGGCGGGCTGGGCACCTGGACCATCAACCCCGACCGCAACGTGGTGAACAACCTGGGCGTGATTGGCGAGGCGGCTTTCCGGCCGGGCCTCATCAAGCTCAAGGATTTGAACGGCGACGGCAATATTGACGCCGACGACCAGACGGTTATCGGCAACGCCAACCCCAAGGTCGTGGGCGGCCTCAACCAGCAGTTCACCTACAAAAACTTCGACGCCAGCATCTTCCTCAATTTCGTGTTGGGCAACGATGTGTATAATGCCAACAAAATCGAGTTCACCAGCAACACGGCCAACACAGCCTTCAATAACGTGCTGGGTGAAATGGGCGACCGGTACCGCCTGATTGAGGCCGACGGCAGCGCCATCACTACGCTCGACCGGCTGCGCGAAGTCAACCAAAACGCCAGCATCTGGACGCCCACCCGCAGCTACTTCCTGCACTCGTGGGCCGTGGAAGACGGCTCTTTTCTGCGCATCAACAACCTGACGCTGGGCTACACGCTGCCCAAGTTGCTGACCCAGCGGGCCAAGGTGAACAACCTGCGCTTCTACGTGACGGCCAGCAACCTGTACACCTTCACCAAGTACTCGGGCTACGACCCCGAGGTGAACACGCGCCGTAGTTCGCCGCTTACGCCGGGCGTTGATTACGCGGCCTACCCGCGCAGCCGGGCCTTCCTGTTCGGCCTGAACCTGTCGCTCTAACTCCCACCCGCTACTTCGAGACTGCACCGTATGAAATCGTTTCACGCTTTTCGCCGCACGGCCCTGCTGGCCGCCGCCCTGGCCGGCCCGGCCGGAATTATGCTGAGCTCCTGCTCGGATTTCCTCGACCTGGAGGCCACGGCCCTCAACACCACCGAGTACACGTTCAGCACGGTGGCCGGCGCTACGGCCGCCGTTATCGGGGCCTACGACCCGCTCTCGGGCGACCAGGCCTACGGCACCCGCGTGAGCATGTACTACCCCTACGATTCGGACGAGCTGATTGGCTCGGCGGGGCCCAACGACGGGGCCCGCCGCGGCATTGCCCGCTACACGGCCCTGCCCAACAACACCGAAATCACCAACCCCTGGAACCAGCTCTACCAGGGCGTGGAGCGCAGTAACATCTGCATCGAGCAGATTCCGCGCATGGCGTTGTATACCAACGGCTCGGCCGCCGATACGGCCGCCCTGCACCGGCTGCACGGCGAGGCCCTCACGCTGCGGGCCCAGTACCTGTTCGAACTGGTGCGCAACTGGGGCAACGTGCCAGTGCAGTACACGCCCTCGGTGTCGGGCCAGGATTTCAACCTGCCCAACGTAGACCGCAACGAAACCCTGACCCGACTGCTGGCCGACTTGCTCGAAGCCGAGAAGCTGGTGCCCTGGCGCAGCCGCGCCGGCCTCACCAACGAGCGAATCACGAAGGGCGCCGTGAAGGGCCTGCGGGCCCGCATTGCCCTGTTTAGGGGCGGCTACTACCCCAACTCGGCCACCGGCCAGATGGAGCGCGCGCCCGACTACCTCGATTACTACCGCATGGCCCGCCAGGAGTGCGCCGATTTGCTGGCCAACCGCGCCGAACATTCGCTCAACAGCAGCTTCGAGGAAACCTTTAAAAGCATCAACGAGCTGCGCCCCGAGGCGGCCCACGAAATCATGTTTGAAGTGGGCATGGCCACGGCCACCAACCAGTCGGGCAGCAAGCTGGGCTACTACAACGGCCCGCGCCTGAACGCCTCGCCCATCTACGGCTCCACACAGGGCGCCGTGACCATCGCGCCGCCCTACTTCTACGCCTTCGACTCGACCGATACGCGCCGCGACATCACCATCACCACCTTTAACATCCCCTCGACCAACTTCCAGACCGGCGTAAACCTCAATTCGGTTACCGACGGCAAGTTTCGCCGCAACTGGCACATTCCGCCCGTGCCCGGCACCGTTAACTACCTCGATTACAACTGGCCCATTCTGCGCTTTGCCGATGTGCTGCTGATGTTTGCCGAAACCGAGAACGAGCTCAACGGCCCCACCGCCGCTGCCCAGGATGCGCTGCTGGAAGTGCGCGCCCGCGCCTTTGGCGGCAGCCGCGCCAAGGCCACCAGCACGCTCGCGCAGGGCGGCTTCAGCCTGGGTGGCAAGGCCGATTTCTTTAAAGCCCTCACCAACGAGCGGTACCTGGAGTTCGGCAGCGAAGCCATTCGCAAGTACGATTTGATCCGCTGGAACCTGTTTGCCACCAAGATTTCCGAGGTGAAGGCCAACATCGAGAAGATGGCCAAGGGCGAAGCGCCCTACCAGAACGTGCCGCTCTACATGTACTACCGCACGCCTTCGGCCGCCGGCATCCAGTGGGTCCGCTCGTTCTACCGCCCGTCGCCCACGCCCAACACGGCCCCGGCCGGCACGGTGCGCGTGAACTGGCGCCAGGCCCTCACGGCCCAGTACGTGGCCGATACCAAGCCGGCCGGCACCACCTACACGCTCGGCTCAACCACCGCCACCAGCAACGGCGCGGGCCTGGCCGCCGAGTACGTACCCGGCCGCGGCAAGGAGCTGCTGCCCATTCCGCAAAGCACCATCAGCTCCGACCCCGCGCTGGTGCAGAACTTCGGCTACTAGCCGCTGCTGAGGCAGTTGGCCAGGTTCGGCCTGGCCACAGCCCCATGCGCTTATCCACTGACCCCTTTAGCATGAACCCGTTTTTCTCCCCCGATTCGCTGCCGACGCCCGAGCCGGTGGGCGAGGGCATCAGCCGCGAAATTCTGGCCTACGGGCCCGAGCTGATGCTGGTGCGCGTGCGCTTCGCCGCGGGCGCCGTGGGGGCTCCTCACCAGCATCCGCACGTGCAGATAACCTACGTGGAAAGCGGCGTATTCCGCTGCCAAGTGGGCGGGCAGGAGCTGCGGCTGAGTGCCGGCGAGGGGTTTCATGCCGCCGCCAACGTGGAGCACGGCGTGGTGTGCGAGCAGGCAGGCGTGCTGCTCGATTCGTTCAGCCCTGTGCGGGCCGATTTTTTGTAGCGCTTCGGCGCCCGTCTGCTTATGAAATACTTACTGCTCTTTCTGTGCCTGCTGCCGGGGGTTGGGACTATGGGAATCGTATCGGCCCGGGCCCAGCAGGTAACAGTAGCGGCGGATGGTTCGGGCGATTTCCGGACCATCCAGGCCGCCCTCAACAGCCTGCCCGCCGAGGCCACGAAGCTGCGCACGGTGTACATCAAAAACGGCACGTACCGCGAGAAGGTGCTGCTGGATGGCAAGCGCCTCGTGCGCCTGAAAGGACAAAGTGAAAAGGGCGTGGTACTCACCTACAGCCAGGCCCGCGACGCCTGGCGCTGCGACCCGGCCGGCGGGCCCGACGACTTCGGCGCCGCCACGCTCAACATCCGCAACTCGCCCGACGTGACGCTGGAAAAGCTGACGGTGGCCAACACCTACGGCTTCGAGGCGCCTGCCGCCGACGTGCTGCTGCCCTGCCCCACCGAGCCCACGGGCCAGCGGCGGGTGGGCAAAACCGGCCACCAGATGGCGCTGCGCACCATGCCCGGCACCACCCGCCTGACGGTGAAAAACTGCACCTTCCAGGCCCTGGGCGGCGACACGGTGAGCCCCTGGGATGTGGACGCGGGCCTGTACTACTTCAAGAATTGCACCATGGAAGGCGGGGTGGATTTGTACTGCCCCCGCGGCTGGGCCTACGCCGAAAACTGCCTGTTCATCTGCCACAACCCCAACGCCGCCATCTGGCACGACGGCTCGGGCGACGAAGACCAGAAAACGGTGCTCAAGAACTGCCGCTTCGTGGGCGACCCCGGCTTCAAGCTCGGCCGCTTCCACCGCGAGGCCCAGTTCTACCTGATCAACTGCCGCTTCGACCAGAACATGGCCGACGCCGACATCTACTGGGCCAACTCGGGGCCCGGCGCCCAGCAGTGGGGCCGCCGCGTGTATTACCAGAATTGCCACCGCGAAGGCGGCGACTACGCCTGGCTGGCCGACAACCTGCACACGGCCAAAGGCAGCCCCAAGGCCCGCCAGATAAACGCCGACTGGACCTTCGGGGGCCGCTGGTACCCCCGGTCGGGCAAGCCCGCTACCGTGGCCCTGCCGCCCGCCGCCCCGGGCCCCGACCGCTACGCCGGGCTGCCCCCGCAGCAGCGCGTGGCCGCCGAAACCACCACGGCTGCGGCCCCCGCTGCCCCCGCCGTCGACTCGGTGGCCGAGCGCATGCTGGTTTACCAGCGCGAGGTGGGCGGCTGGCCCAAGATGGTGGGCAACGTGAAGGTGAAATACGACCAGCCCATGAGCGTGGCCGACATGGCCGCCACCCGCGCCGCCGCCGGCCGCAACGACGCCACCATCGACAACCACGCCACCACCCGCGAAATCCGATACCTACTGGAAGCCTTCGCCAAAACCCAGAACCCGGCCTACCGCGCCGCCGCCGAAAAGGGCATCCGCTACCTGCTGCAGATGCAGTACCCCAACGGCGGCTTCCCGCAGTACTACCCCGACCGCAGCAACTACCGCCACCAGATCACCTACAACGACAACGCCATGATTGAGGCGCTGCAGGTGTTGCGCGACGTGAGCCGCAAAACCAAGGAGTTGGCCCTGGCAGATGCCGGCCTGGTGGCCCCCGCCGCCGCGGCCGTAGCCCGGGGCCTCGACTGCATCCTGAAAACCCAGTACGTGCAGCGCGGCACCCGCACGGCCTGGTGCGCCCAGTACGACGAGAATACGCTGCTGCCAGCCAAGGCCCGGGCCTTCGAGCCGGCCACGCTCAGCGGCATGGAGTCGGTAAACATTGTGCGCTTTCTGATGGACACCGAAAACCCCTCGCCGGCCATCAAGCAGGCCATCGAGTCCGCCGTGAAGTGGCTTGATAACGTGAAGCTGAGCGGCTACACCGTGCAGGACCAGCCCGACGCCAAGCTGCCCAAGGGCTACGACCGGGTGCTGGTGCCCCAGCCCGGCGCCGTGGTCTGGGCCCGCTTCTACGACCTGCAAACCAACCAGCCCGTCTTCATGGGGCGCGATTCGCAAGTCCACACTTCTCTGGCCGACATCGAGTACGAGCGGCGCACGGGCTACGCCTACCTGGGCACCTGGCCCGAAAAGCTGCTCGCCAAAGACTACCCGCGCTGGCACCAAAAATGGAACAGCGCCGCCCCTTCCGCCGTGGCCAGCCCCAACTAACCGAGTCTTCCGTTATGCCTGATTTATCCGCCCAATTTGCCACCGCCGGCCCGGCCCCCCTGGTGCCGCCGGCCTTGCTTGAGCTGCCCGAAAAGGTGCTGCAATTCGGAACCGGCGTGCTGCTGCGCGGCCTGCCCGATTACCTCATCGACAAAGCCAACCGCCAGGGCCTGTTCAACGGCCGCATCGTGGTGGTCAAGAGCACCGACGGCGGCGACATCGACGCTTTCCGCCGCCAGGATAGCCTCTACACGCTCAGCATCCGGGGTATTGAGGATGGCCGGGCCGTGGCCGAAGAGGTGGTGTGCGCGGCCATCAGCCGGGTGCTGTCGGCCCGCAGCCAGTGGGCCGAGGTGCTGGCCTGCGCCGCCAATCCCGCGCTGACCGTGGTGCTTTCCAACACCACCGAAGTAGGCATTCAGCTGGTGCCCGACGATATCAGCCAGAGCCCGCCGGAGTCGTTTCCGGGCAAGCTGCTGGCCTTTCTGCTGGCCCGCTACCGGGCTTTCGGGGGCGACAAAAGCAAGGGCCTGGTAATTGTGCCCACCGAGCTGATTCCCGACAACGGCACCAAGCTCGAAGGCATTCTGCTGGAGCAGGCCCACCGCAACGGCCTCGACGCCGAGTTCATCGACTGGCTCGAAACGGCCAACCAGGTATGCAATTCGCTGGTCGACCGCATTGTGCCCGGCCGCCCCGCCCCGGCCGCCCAGTCGGCGCTGGAGGCTAGTCTGGGTTACCACGACGAATTGCTGACGAGTTCCGAAACCTACACGCTTTGGGCCATTGAGGGCGACGAGCGGGTGAAGCAGGTGCTGAGCTTCGAGGCGGCCGACGCGGGCGTCATTGTGCAGCCCGACATCAACCTGTTTCGCGAGCTGAAGCTGCGCCTGCTCAACGGCACCCATACGCTCAGCTGCGGCCTGGCCTTTCTGGCCGGGTTCGGCACGGTGCGCGAGGCCATGGACGACGCCAATATGGCCGGCTTCATCCACAACCTGATGCTGGCCGACCTGCTGCCCGGCATCCCGTACGCCGTGAACGAGAAGGTGGGCCAGCGCTTTGGCATGCAGGTGCTCGACCGGTTCCGCAACCCCGCCATCGAGCACCGCTGGCTGGCCATCACGCTCAACTACACGGCCAAAATGCAGATGCGCAACGTGCCCACGCTGCTGCACTACTACCGCCAGCTGCAGGCCGTGCCCCACTACCTGGCCCTGGGCTTTGCCGCCTACCTGCTTTTCATGCGGGGTACCCGGCAGGATGAAAAAGGCCAGTGGCTTGGCGAGGCCAGCGGCGAATCTTACCCCATTCAGGATGAGAAAGCCGGCTACTTCGCCGACCTCTGGCAGCGCCTCTCGCCGGCCGATCTGGTGCGTGCCGTGCTGCACAACCAGGCCCTGTGGGGCCACGACCTGCTGGCGCTGCCCGGCTTCGCCGATTGCGTGACCCGCTACCTTGAACAGCTGCTGGAACCGGGGCCCCGCGCCACCATGGCCCGGCTGCTGAAGCGGGAGGGTGCAGCAGCTAGCCTCTGACCGTTTTTTATCCGTTTTCCGTCCTGTTATGGCAACCCCGCACGCCATCAGCCATACACGCTAACAGCTAACAGCTAACAGCTCAACATAACATGAAACACCTGGTAGCCCGAATTCACCCTGACGATAACGTGCTGGTTGCGCTGCAGGAGCTGCCCATCGGCACGCCCGTCACCTCCAACGGCACCACCGTCACCACCACCGAGCGGATTCCGGCCAAACATAAGCTGGCGCTGCAGGCCCTGGCTCCCGGCGACGCGGTGCACATGTACGGCGTGCTGGTGGGCCGGGCCAACTCGGCCATCGGCGCGGGCGGGCTGCTCACCACGGCCAACATCCACCACGCCACCGACAGCTACGACGAGCAGCCGCCCGCGCAGGCCCGGGCGGCCTGGGCGGCTCCCGACGTAAGCGCCCGGCAGGGCCGCACGTTTCAGGGCTACCACCGCCCCGATGGGCGCGTGGGTACGGCCAACTACTGGCTCGTGATTCCGCTGGTTTTCTGCGAGAACCGCAACATTGCCGTGCTCGAAGAGGCCCTGATGAGCGAGCTGGGCTACGGCCGCCGCCAAAGCTACCAGCCCCAGACGCGGGAGCTGATTGCGCTGCTGCGGGCCGGCAAATCGGTGGAGGAAATCCTGGCCGCCGACCTGCACCCGGCCGGCGAGGCCCACCAGCCGCCCCGGCTGTTTGCCAACGTCGACGGCATCCGGTTTTTGCAGCACGAGGGCGGCTGCGGCGGCATCCGCCAGGATGCCCAGACGCTGTGCGGGCTGCTGGCCGGCTACATCACCCACCCCAACGTGGCCGGCGCCACGGTGCTGAGTCTGGGCTGCCAGAATGCCCAGATCAGCATGCTGCAGGCCGAAATTGACCTGCGCGCCCCCAACGGCCTGGGCAAGCCGCTCTACCTGTTGGAGCAGCAGCAGCTGGGCACCGAGGAAGCCCTCATCAGCGCGGCCCTGCGCCAGACGTTTGCCGGCCTGATGCTGGCCAACGAGCAGACCCGCCAGCCGGCCCCCCTCAGCCAGCTGTGCCTGGGGCTGGAATGCGGCGGCTCCGATGGCTTTTCGGGCATCTCGGCCAACCCCACTTTAGGCCACGTCTCCGACCTGCTGGTGGGCTTGGGCGGGCGCGTGATTCTGGCCGAATTCCCCGAGCTGTGCGGCGTGGAGCAGGAACTCGTGGACCGCTCGGTGGACCCGGCCACGGCCGAGCGGTTTAGCACCCTGATGAAAGCCTACGGCGACTCGGCCGTGGCCGTGGGCTCGGGCTTCGACATGAACCCCTCGCCGGGCAACATCCGCGACGGGCTGATTACCGACGCCATGAAATCGGCCGGGGCGGCCCGCAAGGGCGGCTCGTCGCCGGTGGTGGCCGTGCTCGATTACCCCGAGCCCGTTGTGCGGCCCGGCCTGAATCTGCTCTGCACGCCCGGCAACGACGTGGAATCGACGACGGCCGAGGTGGGCTCCGGGGCCACGGTGGTGCTGTTCACGACGGGCCTGGGCACGCCTACCGGCAACCCCATTGCGCCGGTCATCAAAGTCAGCTCCAACACGGCCCTGGCCCGGCGCATGCCCGATATCATCGACGTGAACACCGGCACCATCATCGACGGCGAGGAAACCATTGAAGAAGCCGGCGCCCGCCTGCTCGACTACGTGGTGCAAGTGGCCAGCGGCGAGCAAACAGTGGCCGCCGTGCGCCACGACCAGACCGATTTCATTCCCTGGAAACGGGGCGTGTCGTTGTAATTAAGAAACGAAAGAACCTAAGCGCCAGCCGCCAAAGAGCAGCAACAGCGCTTGCACCAATCAATTCTTAATTACTAATTCTTAATTACTAATTCCCTATGAAGCCCTTTCTCAACGAGGATTTCCTGCTCCGGACGGCTACGGCCCGCACGCTTTACCACGCGTACGCGGCACCCATGCCCATCATCGACTACCACAACCACCTGCTGCCCGAGCAAATTGCCCAAAACCGGCAGTTCGACAACATCACCCAGGTCTGGCTCTACGGCGACCATTACAAGTGGCGGGCCATGCGCACCAACGGCGTGCCCGAGCGCTTCATCACCGGCGACGCCTCCGACTGGGAGAAGTTTGAGAAATGGGCCGCAACCGTGCCCCAGACCGTGCGCAACCCGCTCTACCACTGGACGCACCTGGAGTTGCAGCGCTACTTCGGCATCACGGAGCTGCTGAACGCCGACAGCGCCCGCCGCATATATGACCAGTGCAACGCGCTGCTGCGCACGCCCGAATACTCGGTGCAGCGCCTGCTGCGCAAGATGAACGTGCGGGTGCTCTGCACCACCGACGACCCCATCGATTCGCTGGAATACCACCGCGCGCTGGCTGCCAGCAGCTTCGAGGTGCAGGTGCTGCCCACCTTCCGGCCCGACAAGGCCATGGCCGTGGAGGATGCCACCACCTACAACGCCTACCTCGACAAGCTGGGCACCGCGGCGGCCGTCGATATCCGTACCTACGCCGACCTGGAAACGGCCCTGCGCAACCGCCACGACTACTTCGCCGCCCTTGGCTGCCGCCTCTCCGACCACGGCCTGGAGCAGATTTACGCCGCCGACTACACCCCGGCCCAGCTGCGCGAGCTGTTTGCGAAGGTGCGCGGCGGCCAGGAGCTGACGGAAGCGGAAGTCATCACGCTCAAATCGGGTCTGCTGGTGCTGCTGGCTGAGTTGGACTGGGAGAAGGGCTGGACCCAGCAGTACCACCTCGGGGCGCTGCGCAACAACAATGCCCGCATGCTGCGCCAGCTCGGCCCCGACACCGGCTGGGACTCCATCGGCGACTTTGCGCAGGGCCGCGCCCTGTCGCGCTTCCTCAACCGCCTCGACGAGCAGGACAAGCTGGCCAAAACCATCCTCTACAACCTCAACCCCGCCGACAATGAGCTGGTGGCCACGATGGTGGGCAACTTCAACGATGGCTCGGTGGCCGGCAAGGTGCAGTTCGGCTCGGGCTGGTGGTTTCTCGACCAGAAGGACGGTATGGAAAAGCAGCTCAATGCCCTGAGCAACATGGGCCTGCTGAGCCGCTTCGTGGGCATGCTCACCGATTCGCGGAGCTTCCTCTCGTTTCCGCGCCACGAGTATTTCCGCCGCGTGCTCTGCAACCTGCTGGGCACCGACGTGGAAAACGGCGAGCTGCCCGAAGACCTGGAACTGCTCGGCAGCATCGTTCAGAACATCTGCTACCACAACGCCGAAGCCTATTTTGGCTTCGAAAAGGTAGCCGTGAAGGAAGCAGCGGCGGAGGTGTAGAGAAGAAACTTGTGTCATGCTGATAAGAGCAGCGTCATGCTGAGCGCAGCGGAGCGGAGCCGAAGCATCTCTACCGCTTCGTTGCAGTCGGCAGGATTACCATTGCAGTAGAGATGCTTCGACTTCACTCCGCTGCGCTCAGCATGACACGTTCTTGTAACCAGTTTCTTTAGCCTGCCTGAACCCTCTCATCCCAAACCCACCAGCCCCCAATTCCCCGCCATGAAACAAGTTGTTACGTTTGGTGAAATCATGATGCGCCTCTCGCCGCCGCTCCACCAGCGGCTGGCGCAGGCCGGCTCGCTGGACGTGACCTACGGCGGGGGCGACGCCAACGTGGCGGCCGGGCTGGCCCACCTGGGCGTGCCGGCCGCGCACGTGGGCTGCTTTCCCGACAACGCCGTGGGCCAGGCGGCGGCGCAGCACTTCCGCGGCCACGGCGTGGATATGCAGCACTGCGTGTTCCGGGGCGAGCGGCTGGGCCTGTACTTTCTGGAAGTGGGCGCCTCGCTGCGCGCCAGCCGCATCGTCTACGACCGCGCCGGCTCGGCCTTTGCCCACCTGCAACCCGAGTGGTTTGCCTGGGATGAGATTCTGCAGAACGCACAGTGGCTGCACTGGACCGGCATTACGCCCGCCATTTCGGCCTCCGCGGCCCAGGCTACCGGCGAGGCCATTGCCGCTGCCCGCGCCCGGGGCCTCACCGTGTCGGCCGACGTGAACTACCGCCGCAACCTGTGGCAGTACGGCCAGCGCGCCCAGGACGTAATGCCGACGCTGGTAGCGGGCTGCGACCTGGTCGTGTGCACCAAGGGCGACGCGGAAGACTTGTTCGGCATCCGGCCCGAGCCCGGGGCCGACAACAGCTTCGTATCAATGAGCGAGCAGCTGATGGCGCGCTTCCCCAATATCCGGCAGGTCATTGCCACCCGCCGCGACACGCAAAGCGCCTCGCATGAGCGCATCAAGGGCATCGCCTACGCCGAGGGCCGCTACCACGAAACCGACTTTTTCGACATCAACCCCGTCGTCGACCGCATTGGTGGGGGCGACTCGTTTATCTCGGGCTTCATTTACGGCCAGCTGACGGGTCTGGCGCTGCCCGAAGCGCTGACTTTTGCTACGGCCGCCTCGGCCCTCAAGCACACCATTGCCGGCGACATCAACCTCGTGACGGCCGCCGAAGTCGACCACATTGTGGCCGGCAACACCTCGGGCCGGCTGCTGCGGTAGCTTTTTCTGAGCTATTAGCTGATGGCTGTTAGCTGTTAGCTTTTTCGTTCTACCCCCAACACTTACTATACCTCATCAATCCACAAAAAAGCTAACAGCTAATGGCTGTCAGCTAACAGCTAAAAAACATGCCTCGTTTCTCTGCCAACCACGTTCTGACCACGCTGCTGCGCTACCCGGTGGTGCCGGTGTTCTACCACGCCGAGGCCGCCTACGCCCGGCGCGTGGTGCAGGCCTGCTACGAGGGCGGCCTGCGCGTGTTCGAGTTCACCAACCGCGGGCCCCAGGCCCTGGGCGTGTTCGAGCAACTGATGGCCTTCGTGCGCGAAAGCTGCCCGGAGATGCTGCTTGGCATCGGCACGATTTACACCGCTGCCGAGGCCGAACGGTTTCTGGCCGCCGGCGCCGACTTCGTGGTGCAACCCTGCCTGACGGCCGAGGTGGCCGAGGCTTGCGCCCGCCACCAAACGCCCTGGCTGCCCGGCGCCATGACGGTGCGCGAAGTGTACGAGGCCACCCAACTGGGTGCGGCCGTCGTGAAGATTTTTCCCGGCAACGTGCTCGGGCCCGGCTTCATTAAAAGCCTGCGCGGGCCGATGCCCACCGTGCCCTTGATGGTGACCGGCGGCGTGGAGCCCACCCAGGCCAGCCTGCGCGAGTGGTTCGGGGCGGGCGTGAACGTGGTAGGCCTGGGCTCGCAGCTGTTCAAAAACGACGACCCCGCCCACCTGCGCCAGCTTGTGGCCCAACTGCTGACCTTCGTGCCGCCCCAACATGCCTGACCGGCCACCCCGTCCGGCATAACCTGCCGCCGCTGCTACTGCTATTTCCCACTCCGAATTCCCGCTGCTCATGCTCCCGACCGCTTCTCCCATATCCCCGCCCGGCGGCATTCAGTCTGCCGGCATGGGCCGCTACCGCTGGACGATTTGCGCGCTCATCTTCTTTGCCACCACCGTCAACTACCTCGACCGGGCCGTTATTTCGCTGCTCAAGCCCTACCTCGAGAAGATCTTCGGCTGGAACGCGGGCGACTACGCCAACATCGAAATTGCCTTCAAGGTGGCCTACTCGCTGGGCATGCTTGGGGCGGGCCGCATCGTTGATAAGCTGGGCACCAAGCTGGGCTACGCACTGGCTACGTTTCTGTGGAGCCTGGCCGCCATCGGCCACGCGCTGGTAAGCAGCACGCTGGGCTTTTCGGTGGCGCGGGCGGCACTGGGCGTCACGGAAGCCGGTAACTTCCCGGCCGCCATCAAGGCCACGGCCGAGTGGTTTCCGCAGAAGGAGCGGGCTTTGGCCACGGGTATTTTCAACTCGGGCTCGAACGTGGGCGCCATTCTGGCTCCGCTTACCGTGCCGCTCATTGCCGAAACGCTGGGCTGGCAGTGGGCCTTCATCATCACCGGCGCGCTGGGCTTTGTGTGGCTGATTCTGTGGTTTATCTACTACGAAGTGCCCGCCCGCCAGGCCCGCCTCAGCCAGGCCGAGTTCGACTACATCACCTCCGACGATGAGCCGGCCCTGGCCGGCGTGGAAGTGCAGCCCAAGGTGTCGTGGTTTAAGCTGCTGACCTACCGGCAGACCTACGCCTTCGTGTTTGGCAAGTTCCTGACCGACCCCATCTGGTGGTTCTACCTGTTCTGGCTGCCCGATTTTCTTACCAAGCAATACGGGCTGACGGGCACCGATATTGCCCTGCCGGTGGCCCTGGTGTACGTGCTCTCGAGCGTAGGCAGCGTGGGCGGGGGCTGGATTCCGCTACGGCTGATTAAGAGCGGCATGGCCCCTTTCCGGGCCCGCCAGCTGAGCATGCTGCTGATTGCCTTCTGCGTGCTGCCGATTGTGTTTGCCCAGCGTTTGGGGCAGGTGAACATGTGGCTGGCCGTGCTCGTGATTGGCCTGGCCGCGGCGGCCCACCAGGCCTGGAGCGCCAACATCTTCACCACCGTGTCCGATATGTTCCCGAAGCGGGCCGTGGGTTCGGTGACGGGCATCGGGGGCATGGCCGGCGGACTGGGCGGCATCCTGCTCTCGGCCCTGGTGCAGAAGCGCATGTTTGTGCACTACGAAAGCATCGGCCAGCTCGACCACGCCTACTACCTCATGTTCTGGATTTGCGGCGGCGCCTACCTGCTGGCCTGGGTGCTGATGCAGGCCTTCGCCCCGCGCATGGAGAAAGTGAACCTCGATGAGGCGCCGGCCAGCCGTTAACCCCTTGTTCTTTCTGAATTATGAAACTGATTCGTTTTCTGCTGGCGCTGCTGCTATGGCTGCCCGCCCTCGCCTTTGCTCAATCTAAAAAAGACGTGGCCGCGGCCCGCGAGGTGGAAGCGCTGGAGCGCCGCCGCTTTGCCGCCCAGGTGAGCAAGGACTTTGCCTACCTCGAACAGGCCTTCGCCGACGACCTCATCTACACCCACGCCAACGGCAAGCAGAACGGCAAGCCCGACTACCTGCAAAGCATCCGCGACGGTAAGAGCCAGTACGACAAAATTGACGTGGAAGCCCTGACCGTGCGCGCCTACAACCAGGGCCGCACCGCCGTCGTCAACGGCACCATTACCATCACGCTGCCCAACAAGCCCGACGGCTCGGCTAACCTGGCCCACCTCAAATACGTGGTAGTGCAGATCAAGGACCCGAAAAAAGGCTGGCAGGTGGTGCTCTGGCAGAGCCAGAAGCAACCCGACAGCAAAGGCTAGGCTCGCGGCCTGCTCCGGTCGGCTTGCTGAGGAGTAATACCAAGGCACCAGCCGACTCTATTGGTGTTGGCCCACGAGAGCTGACAGGCATTCTGAACCCGTTTCGCGCATGAATCTGACCTCCGAAAACACGCTGGCCCAACCCGTGGGCACAACGCTGGACCGCTACATCATGCGCGCCCAGGCCGAGTTTGCCTACGCCACCGGCGAGCTGAGCCAGCTGCTACGCGACCTGGCGCTGGCGGGCAAAATCGTGCACCGCGACGTGAACCGGGCGGGCCTGACGGGCATTCTGGGCCGCATGGGCCAGCAAAACGTGCAGGGCGAGCAGCAGCAGCGCCTCGATGTGGAGGCCAACATCCGTTTCATCCGGGCCCTGCGCAACGGGGGCGAGGCCTGCGCCATCCTCTCGGAGGAAGAGGACGACATCATCCAGACCGGCAACACCAAGGGCCGCTACGTGGTGGCCATGGACCCGCTCGACGGTTCGAGCAACATCGATGTGAACGTGAGCATCGGCACCATCTTCAGCATCTACCGCCGCGTGTCGGCCGTGGGCGGGCCGGCCACGCGGGCCGACTTTCTGCAGGGCGGGCGGGCCCAGATAGCGGCGGGCTACATCCTGTACGGCACCAGCACCATGCTCGTGTATACCACCGGCCACGGCGTGGTGGGCTTCACCTACGAAAACTCGTTGGGCGAATTCTTCCTCTCGCACCCCAACATCAGGATTCCGGCCACCGGTCCGGTGTTCAGCTGCAACGAGGGGCACTGGTTCGACTACCCCGACTACGTGCGCGCCTTTCTCACCCGCTGCAAACAGCAGCGCATGAGCGGGCGCTACGTGGGCTCGCTGGTAGCCGATTACCACCGCAACCTGTTTACGGGCGGCATCTACCTGTACCCGCCCACGGCCAAAAACCCCCAGGGCAAGCTGCGCGTGCTTTATGAGAACTTCCCGCTGGCCTTGCTTATCGAGCAGGCCGGGGGCCGGGCCGAAACCGGGCAGGGCCCCATGCTGGACCTAGTGCCCGTCGATTTTCACCAGCGCAGCCCCCTGTATGTGGGCTCCCCGGAGTTGATGACCAGCTTGCTGGCCCAAGCACCGCCCACGGTCTAAACGATGCGCTGGCCGCGTGGCTCCTGTGCCGGACGTGACAGAAGTGGCCGAAGCGCACCCGGTTAAGTTCTTGCTTACCAATAGCAGTGCGCCGCGCTGCTTAAAATCGTACCTCCTTCCTTCGTTATGCCGAAAATCGTTTCTCCCCAGGTCGAGTTCGCCCACCTGCTGGCCCAGACCAAAGCCGCCGCGCCCGAAATCTTCACGCCCGACGGCCGCGGCTTTCTCAACCTGATGGAAGGCCGCTGGCAGGCCCCGGGCCAGCCCCGCGACTTCGTTTCGCCCATTGATGGCAGCGTAATCGGCCAGTTGCCCATGCTCGACGAGGCCACCGCTTTGCGCGCCGTGCAGGCGGCCAAGGCCGAAGCCGCCGCCTGGGCCGCCACCGACCTGGACGAGCGCAAGCGCCGGGTGCAGGACTGCCTGAGCCAGCTGCTGCCCCACGTCGAGCTGGTGGGCAAGCTGCTGATGTGGGAAATCGGCAAAACCTATAAGCTCGGCTTCACCGACATCGACCGCGCCATTGACGGCGTGCAGTGGTACGTGGATAACATAGAGGGCATGCTGGGCAAGCGCACGCCGCTGGGCCTGGTCAGCAACATTGCCTCCTGGAACTACCCCATGTCGGTGCTGCTGCACGCCGTGCTGGTGCAGGCGTTGTGCGGCAACGCGGTCATTGCCAAAACGCCCACCGACGGCGGCTTTATCTCGCTGAGCCTGACCTTCGCCATTGCCCGCCGCTGCGGGCTGCCCGTGACGCTGGTCAGCGGCTCGGGCGGCGAGCTGAGCGACGTGCTGGTCAGAAACAACGCCGTGGACTGCCTGAGCTTCGTGGGCGGGCGCTACAACGGGCGCAACATCGCCGATGCGCTGGCCCAGCACGACAAGCGCTACATGCTGGAAATGGAGGGCGTGAACACCTACGGCATCTGGGACTACTCCGACTGGCCTGCGCTGGCCCAGCAGCTCCAGAAAGGCTACGATTACGGCAAGCAGCGCTGCACAGCCTACGTGCGCTTCGTGGTGG
>NZ_JAGGPS010000032.1:47946-92760 GCF_018613725.1 Hymenobacter sp. ISL-91 | reverse complement strand
TGCCCCCTTACAGTCCCGAACTCAACCACATCGAATTGCTCTGGCACCGCTGCAAGCATTACTGGATAAGGCCACAAGACTATGCCACCGACCAAAGCCTGCTCCAACGACTCGAAGACGTCTTAACCAACGTCGGCAAACAATACACGATTACTTTTGCATGACTACTTAGGTCGCGGGGTGTCTGGAGCACCATGTCGATGCGCCCGGCGCTGGTGGGGTTCGGGTACACCAGCAGGTCGGTGCCGGAGGGGGCGGCCGAAATTGCCGTGCTGGTTACCACGCTTTCGCGCAGGGCAACGCTCGTGAGCACGGCCGGGGCAGTGTAGGTCGCTTTCAGGAAGGCGCGCTGAGCGGGGTTGGCCGTGGAGGTGTTCTTGGCCCGCAGCGTAATCCAACCGGTGGCGGTGGGCGAATAGGTGCCGGTGAGGTTGCCGGTGCCGGTTTTGCTGCTCAGAATAGCGTTGGAGGGGCTCACCAGCTCCACGGCCAGGCTGCGCGTGGCATTGGTTGGGAAGAGGGTATAGGTAACCGTTTTGCCCGATTGCACATAGATGCGGCCCGCCGTGCGGTATGCCGTAGACGCGGCCGGCAGCTGCCCGCCCTGTTTAAGCGACGAAGGGTGCGAGTCGCCTAAATCGTCGGCCAGCTCCCATTCCTGCGTGGTGGGCATAGCAGCCCGCACGTAGTTGGTGCCGATGCCCGTGGGGGCCCATACCGAGTAGCCGCGGCGGCCACCGGCGGCCGTGCCGTTGCAGGGCGGCGTGTTGATGGTGACCGTCTGGGAGCCGCTTACCGTAACGGTAGTGGTGCCATTGGCCCCCGAGTAGTCCTTGAGCACGGTGCCGGGCGCAAAATCGGTGCTGACCGTGCTGTTCTGCCAGGCATTGAAATTGTCGTTGATGCCGATAATGGCCTTCGTGCTCCGCTCAATCACGAGGTGGTCGGCGGCCTGCCAGCGCACTTTGTAGGCGCCATCCTTGAACCGCAGGTTCTGGTGGCACCAAATCAGGTTCTCGATGTCGGAGCGCTGGGGCAGGTCGACGGTGCTGGTGGGCTGGTGCGAATACCGTTTGCCCGTGTTACCGATATTGAACAGGTCTTCAAAGAAAATCTGGGGCGAGCCATCAACGGCCAGCGCGGCGGCATACGCGGCCGAAAGGCGCGGGTCGAAGGGGTCGATGTGCGGGGCCAGCTCCGAGCCCGAATTCCAGCCGGTATAGTTGCCCGTTGCGCTTACCTGGGGCCGGAACGTGTCGTGGTTGTTTACAAACGGTACGGTGCGGTGCACGAATGTGCCGTTGATATTGAATACACGGGCATTCTGCTGATAGCCTGGCAAGGAGCCTATATCGAAGTTACCACCCCCGCTCACGATGCTGTACAAGGCGTTGCGCAGCGAAAAGTCGAAGGTGCCGGCGCGGTTCTGCACGCTGGCCACCCAACTGTCCATCTGGCCGCTGCTGCCCACCCATTCGCCCACGGCGTACATGGTGGCCCCGCCGCTGGCCCAGCCGGCATTGGTTTGTAGGTTATACAGGAAATCCTCCATGGCAAATTCGGGGAAGTGCTTCACGGCATCCAGCCGCACCCCATCAAAGCCCTGCTGCTTCTTGTACCAAACCAGCCAGTTGCGCTGGCCGGTGCGCATATAGTCGGCCCCTTGTGCCGGGTTGAAGGTGGCATTGGAGCTCTGCCCGTACGAGCCGTTGTAGTAGCTGATATCGGGGCCGAACAGCACCTGGTTCTGGTCGCCGGAAGTGGAGTTGTTGCCGGGGTTGGGCGTGAAATTCTGCCAGTTTTTCGGGAAGCGGCCGTTGCGGGCCAGGTAGTTGGCGGCCGTTTCGTCGGTGGCGGGCTTGCTGTAGCTCGCGTACCGGAAGTTCTTGTACTTGCTGGTCGTGAAGTCTTCCCAGGCCGCCGGGTCCTGGCCGCCGGCACCGGTTTGCGAGCCGGCCCCGTCGTTGTGGTTTAGCACGATGTCCTGCACTACCTCAATGCCGTTGGCATGCAGCACGGCCACGGCCCGCAGCAGCTCGTCTTTGTTGCCGAGGCGGGTGGCCGTAAAGCCCTTCTGGTACTTGTCGCCGAGGTCGTAGTTGTCGAAGGGCGAGTAGCCGTTGCCCTGGTTGCCGTTTTTGATGCTGGGGGGCAGCCAGACGGCATCAATGCCCATGGCTTTCAGGCGCGGGGCCAGCAGGGCAATGTAGTTGGCCCAGCCATTGGGGTAGTTGGTGTTCCAGTAATCCCACCAGTAGCCCTGCAGAACTACTTTTTGGGCTTTGGCCGGATGGCCCCCTAATACAAGAAGAGCAGCGGCGGCCAGCGTAAGCTTGCGCCACCAGGAATTGGTAGAAGTGTGCATGTGGGAATTGGGGGAATTGGTTGAGAATTGGCCGGCAGAAATCTGTAGGGCGGTGCCGGCTGTAAGGCACAGAATGGGGTGTTCTAAATTCGGTATTTAAATAGTAAAATACCGATGTTGTGTTGCCGTATACTGGTCGTGCTTTGCCCCTTACATCCAAGCCTGGGAATTTATCGGGTTAGGGCTATGTTTATGCAGGTACCAGGGTCCTGTACCACGCGTTCAACCGCAAAGGCCAGCGCTACGTATATAGGCACCCGGGCGCTTCAGGCGCGTAACGCCCTATCCTGCAACCGAAACGACCTGTGATGATGGAAAATAAAAGTGTGGTTCGCCGTCAGCGGCTCAAATTGAAGTCGCGTCGCCTGGTCCGGCAGGTGCTGCCTTTCGTGGCCGCCCTGTTTATGGCCACGCCCATGGCCGCGCCGGTTACGCGCTCCAAAGCGGCAGCCACTGGTTCCAGAATGCAGCTGCCAGCCCCTGCGCCAGTGATAGTTTCCAATGCCACCGTGTTCGAGCAGAAGGTGCACGACCTGTACCGCGACCTGCAGGTAGAGCAGCAGGGCCTGACCTTCGAGGTATTTGAAAAGGCTATGACCGGCTACCTCAATCTGGAAGAAACTGATAAGCTCAGTGAAAAGAAGCTGCTCACCGTCGTCGATTTTAGTCTGCCCTCCACCGAAAAGCGCCTTTGGGTGCTCGATCTGGAAGCCAAGCAGGTGAAGTTCCATACGCTGGTGGCCCACGGCCGCAACTCGGGCGAGAACATGGCCACGACTTTTTCCAACGAAAACGAGTCGTATAAAAGCAGCCTGGGTTTCTACGTAACCGAAGGTGAGTACGTGGGCAAGCACGGCCGCTCGCTCAAGCTGGCTGGCGTCGATGAGGGCTACAATACCAATGCGCTCATGCGCTCCGTTGTAATGCACGGGGCCGATTATGTGAGCGACGAGTTTATCCGGCAGAACGGCCGCCTGGGCCGTAGCCTGGGTTGCCCGGCCTTGCCCATGGACCAAAAAGACGCCATTATCGAAGCTATTGGCGGTCAGACGGCTATGTTCATCAACGGCCCCGATACCGGCTACTCGTCCAAATATCTCAACCAGGACGTGGCCATTACCACCTTACTCGGCAGCAACTCCATGATTTAGGCTGTTTGCTTCCTGGCGCAGAAAAATGTCAGACTACAAGCCCCAATGCCCGGCTATATGCGGAGGCGTTGGGGCTTTTTTGCAGCTGGCTGGGTAAGCCAGCGCTACTTTCTGGGCTTATACACTTTTATATAGTCTACTACCAGGGCGCTGTAGGGGCCGTTGGGGCCTATAGGCCAGGTCGATACATCGGCGTACGATACTACGGCCTGGTTGACAATAACGTTGGCCGGGGCCGGGAAGGTGGGCACTTGGCGGGCAGGTACGGTTCGCAGCCACCGGCCGTCAAAGTAGAATGTCACTTCAATAGGTGTCCAGATAGCCGAAAAGGTGTGGAAGTCGGCGCTCAGGTCTTTCCAGGGGGGCGAGCGGTAAGAGGCCTGTGCGATACGGGCAGGCTGCTCGTTATTGTAGTGCACATTGTTGGAATACTCTTGGCCGTCACCACCTTCAAACACATCTATTTCGGTGGGGCCGCTGAACAGCCAGAAGGCCGGCCAGGTGCCCGCACCACCGCCAAGCCGGCAGCGAATTTCGAACAGGCCGTACTCAAACCCATAGTTACCCGGCCAGCGCGCCGTGTCGCCTAAAGTGCGGTTTGCCCCAAATTCAGGTTTCAGGCTTAGCCACCCCGACTCGAAGTGCAGCTTTTTGAGCGTGTCGCGGTCGGCTACCTTGAAGGCGAACGTGCGCGGTTCGGGCAACGGTCGGGCTGTGAGGTAGGCGTAGCCGTCGCGCAAGGAAACGGCGGCCTGGTCGTAGTACTCATCCTCGTACTGGTTGCCGGTGAGGGTAGGGCCGTGGTCGGGCGTGAACTGCCAGGGCGAACGGGCAGCCATGTCGGCCACGTCGCGGTAAGTATCAAAGTCTTCCAGAAAAACCAGCTGCCAGTTGGTGTAGCGCAGGCGGCGCTGGGCATCAGCCGGCAGCCCCACCGCTATCAGCGGTAGCAGGCAGAGGAGCAAACGGCAGATGGCCGGCAGATACGGTTTGGACACGTTGAGTGGTTTGGGAACTTGCAAAAGCAGCTTCACTGCCTCCATTGTGAGCTGACAACTGAAGCAGAATAACTTTCTGACATGCCGTAAACGCAGAACGTGCAGGCCGTGATACAGGCTGAAGGGCAAAAAATCGGGCGGCCTTCCCCGAAGGAAAGCCGCCCGATTTAAAACAAAGGCTGCTGGCAGGTGCTTGGCCAGCCTGCCAGCAGCCCAGTGGTTGTCGGTTAATACATGGCGTCGATGCCGCTCTTATCGCCGGCCGAGAGGCCCGTGCGCTGGATGTTGAATGTGGAACCATCCTTTTTGGTGATGGTCGGCTGGCCGTTCGAGGAGAACGAGAACGAGCCGTACATCATGATGGAGCCAAAATCGAGGGCGCCGTAATCGGTGCCGCCGTAACCCGAGGCCGCGTACTTGCTGAAGTTGTTTTCGTAGCCCGACTGGATGTTTTGGGTGAGAATGTTAACGAATGTGTCGCGGTCGTTGCGGGTTTGCTCATGGAACAGGCCTACGGCGTGGCCGATTTCATGAATGGTGTTGCCTGTGCTGCAGCCCGAAGCCAGGTTGATGTACTGGCGGCTGCCAGTACGCCCGATGTTGGAGGAGCAGCCTGAGCCCACCCGGAACGTTACGTAGGCCGTTTGGGTGGTGCGGGCCACAAACCGGACAGGTGAGTTGGCCTGCCAATGCGCAATGGCATCGGTTACGCGGGCCTTGTTGGGCAGGGCCGAGTCGATGGTGTAGTACACGATGCCCGAAGGCCAGCGGCCGGTGGTGCGGCCGGCGCTGCCGGGGCGCTGCTGGTCGCCCTCGGCGCTGGCCGTTAGCTGCTCGCTGGTAAGCAGAATGTCGCCTTCGTACACTTTATCCCCGTTGATTTCCTGGTAGCTGACGGGCTCGCCGCCCCACTCTCCGGTTTTCAACTCCCCGGTTTGGCCGGGGTAAGCCAGCTCGGCCTGATCCTGGGCTACTTGCTCGGGCTGGCTGGGCTGGGCCTGCTGGTCTTTGCTGCAGCTGGCTAATGAAATAGTACCAAATAAGGCCAAATAGGCCAGGGCGGAAAAAGATGGTTTGCGCATGAGGTAGAAGGGTTTGGTTGTGGAGTGTGGTCGAAACGCCAATGATAAAACAATATTTCATTCGCGCCGAAAAGAAGCCCGTGCTTAGCTTTCGTCTCCAACCCAACTTCCTGTTAGTCCAACGCTTCTCGGTACCTATACCTTCCCTGGAAAATGCCCTGTACCTTATTTCAGTGCCATAAAAGAAAACCTGTACGCGGCTGCCTCTATATAGGGCTGAGACAGAGCAAGTCCTGTGCAATGACATAATCATGCACGGTCAGGCGAAGCCCGGAAAGACAGGCTACTTAAACCATTGCATCGGCGGCAGCCACAAACTGCTCGATGTGGCGGGCGCGCACCCGGTAGCGCAGCCAGCCCAGTGCCACAATGGTCAGGCCCAGGGGCAGAAACAGCACGCCAACCCACACATAGGCGCTGCTGCGGAAGAATCTGAAGAACGTTAGGCCGGCAATAACCAGCGTCAGGCCGGTGCGCAGGTAGGCCAGCAGGGTCCGTTCGTTGGCCAGGCGGGTGCGCTCCATGGCCAGCCGGTCGCGCAGTTCGAGGGGGGAGTCGGGGGTGGCGGTGTGCAGCTTTGTCATGATAAGGCCTACGCAGAAAGCGGCAGTCGGGCCGATGCGGGGCTGGCGGCCGCTACAACTATTGGCCGGGTAATTACGTGTGCTATACTGCCGGCCGCTACGCAACGGCCCGTATTCCCAATTATTCCCCGACGTTGTATGGATTTTTCTATTGCCTGGCAGAAGCTCAACGGCATGGGCCGCAGCTTTATGGCCATATTGCCCAACCTGCTTATCGGGTTGATAGTGCTCGTGGTGTTCGTGTTCATTGCCCGGGGTGTCCGCTCATTGGTGCAACGCTTCACCGCCAGCCGCCACCAGAGCCTGACGCTACTGCTGAGCCGCCTGGCCTACGTGTTCGTGCTCATGCTGGGCGTGCTGGTGATGTTTACCATCATGATTCCCAGCTTCACACCTACCAGCCTGCTCAGCGCGTTGGGTATCGGGGGCGTGGCTATCGGCTTTGCGTTCAAGGATATCTTCCAGAACTTCCTGGCCGGCATCCTGCTGCTGCTCACCGAGCCTTTCCGCATCAACGACCAGATCAAGTACAAGGACTTCGAGGGCACCGTGGAAACCATCCAGACCCGGGCCACCACCATCAAAACCTACGACGGCCGCCGGGTGGTGATTCCCAACGCCGAGCTGTTCATCAACGCCGTTACCGTAAACACGGCCTACGATAAGCGCCGCCTGCAGTATGACATCGGCATTGGCTACGGCGACGATATTGAAAAGGCCCGCCAGCTGATTCTGGAGGCCGTTAAATCGGTTGCCGATATCATGTCCGACCCGGCCCCCGAGGCGCTGGTGGTCGAGCTGGCCGACAGCACCGTCAACATCCGGGCCCGCTGGTGGATCGACCCGCCGCGCCGCGCCGACTACATGAACTCGCAGGACGCGGTGCTCACGGCCATCAAGAACAAACTAACCGAAGCCGGCATCGACATGCCCTTCCCCACCCAGCAAATCCTTTTCCACGACCAGACCGAGGAAACCGACGGCAACCGCAAGCAGCAGCGCGAAGGCTGGCCCGCCGGCTCCGGCGACGTGCCCCAGTCGCGGGCCCAGGCGCAGCAGGAGCAGCGCGAGAAACAAGCGGAGCAGCAGCGCCAACTGGCCGACCGCCAAACCGAGCCGTTGCAGCTACCCGAGTCGGCAGAGAAGCCACAGCCCGAGCCCCGGCAGCCGCAGACCGATTCGGTTGGTTAGTGGAGTATTTGCCAGAATTGAAAAGGCCGGACTTCCCTTAGTGGGGGAGTCCGGCCTTTTCAATTCCGACATATTTTTCTGCCTCTCAACTGCGGTAGTAGGAGCGAGGTGCAGGCATCAGATATAGCGGACTTGAGCCAGGATGCCTTCCCGCAACTGCTGCTTCAAAGCGGCTGGTGTCACCAAATCCACCTTTCGGTTTAACGCCTGTTCCAGCAGTTCTTCCAGCTCGAAGAAGTCCCAACCCAACGGCTCACTGAATTCGGCCAAAATATCCACGTCGCTATTCGGGCCTGCTTGGCCGGTAGCAAAGGAGCCAAAATACCCCAGGCGCCGCACATGAAACCGCGCTGCCAGCAGCGGCATCAGGTCGCGGAGAGTAGCTTCGAGCTGCTGATGAGTTTGCATGGACTTAGAATGATTAGCTAACCTTTGTATTCCTACTTGCCAAGTAATTTATCGAAGCTATCCAATTCCCCACGCATCATAAGTTGAATTACTATTTTTATTAATTCGGGTCTATCCGATAGACTACCCAATATGGCTGCATTCTTTTCTTCAGGAGTTAAACTGTCATCTGATGCAGCCTGCATAAAACTTGGATTAGTCATAAGCATAGTAAAAAGATTAACCATGGAATCTACAGGGTTATCCTCCTTTTCTATGTTATACTGTGGGAAATTATGTCGAATGAGTTGAGCATATTGTAGGACTTGGTTATCTGGCTTGGTGGGATTTTTATCGAACCAAGTAAAATATTCTCTAAAAGTCTTAGATAACTCTTTTATTCCTCTTGGGGTGGCTTCATACTCAATGTATCTTTGGTTTGATATATCAAATGGGGCGCGTGTTGTAGCAGCGCTATTTCTAATTAGTATAGTGCCAGGCTTACAACAATGTCTAACGCCTAATTCATAATAAACATTAGGATTAGGATGAGTTATATCTACGATTACATATTCATCATACATTATATGTGATAAAATATCTGTAGTTATACTTCCAGGTATTGCCACTTCATCAGCCCTAACTATTTCTAATGATGGTCGAGCGGAAAGTAAAGCAACCTTTATAACATCTTCATATGTGGATTTTAGATCATCTGAAGATATTACTGTTTCCCCTACTATTTGCTCACTAATTGCCATGACGACGAAACATTTCTCATCCATAAAATTAAGATTTTGAGTTGAGCAAAACCCCCGCGCCGACCTTGCAGCCAACGCGGGGGTTCCGGTTAAAGTAGTTGGCCTATGCCAAGCTACTACATATCCTGAATAATTTCGTCGCCGAATTCGCTGCACTTGAGCAGAGTGGCACCGTCCATCAGGCGCTCGAAGTCGTAGGTGACACGCTTGCTGGCGATGGCGGCTTCGAGGCCTTTGTAGATGAGGTCGGCGGCCTCGTTCCAGCCCAGGTGCTCCAGCATCAGGGCGCCGGAGAGGATAACCGAACCGGGGTTCACCTTGTCGAGGTTGGCGTACTTGGGGGCCGTACCGTGGGTGGCTTCGAAGATGGCGTGGCCGGTGTCGTAGTTGATGTTGGCCCCCGGCGCAATGCCGATACCGCCCACAATGGCGGCCAGCGCGTCGGAGATGTAGTCGCCGTTCAGGTTGAGCGTGGCTACTACCGAGTAGTCGGCGGGGCGGAGCAGGATTTGCTGCAGGAAGGCGTCGGCAATGCTGTCCTTGATGAGAATTTTGCCGCTGTCGAGGGCCAGCTTCTGCTGGGCGTCGGCCATTTCCTGGCCCTGCTTGGCCAGCACCTTGTCGTACTGGGCCCAAGTGTACACCTTGTCGCCAAACTCCTTCTCGGCCAGCTCGTAGCCCCAGGTTTTGAACGCGCCCTCGGTGAACTTCATGATGTTGCCCTTGTGCACGATGGTCACCGAAGGCTTCTTGTGCTTGATGGCGTACTCGATGGCCGCACGCACGAGGCGCTCGGTGCCTTCCTTGCTCACCGGCTTGATGCCGAAGGAGGACGTTTCGGGGAAGCGGATTTTCTTCACGCCCATCTCGTCCTGCAGGAATTCGAGCATTTTCTGGGCCTGGGGCGTGCCGTTCATGTACTCGATGCCGGCGTAGATGTCCTCGGTGTTCTCACGGAAGATGACCATATCGGTCAGCTCGGGCTGCTTTACGGGCGAGGGTACGCCCTCGAACCAGCGCACGGGCCGCACGCAGGCGTACAGATCAAGCTCCTGGCGCAGGGCCACGTTCAGGCTCCGAATGCCGCCGCCCACGGGCGTCGTCAGGGGGCCTTTGATGCCTACCAAGTATTCGCGGAAGGCGTCGAGGGTTTCGTTGGGCAGCCAGTTGTTTACCTGCTTGAAGGCCTTCTCACCGGCCAATACTTCCTTCCACTCCAGCTTACGCTTGCCGTCGTAGGCCTTCTCTACCGCCGCATCAATTACGCGGACGGCAGCCGCCCAAATATCTGGTCCGGTGCCGTCGCCCTCAATGAACGGAATAATCGGCTGATCCGGCACGTTGAGCTTGCCGTTTTTGATGGTTATTTTCTCTGCCATTATTGAAAAAAAGGTGTCAGGTGTTACGTGACAGGTATTTTGAGGTTAGTGCGTGTGTTGTGGGTAAGCGGTGGGCTGGGTGATAAAAAGACGAATGTCATGCTGAGCGCAGCCGAAGCATCTCTACCGTAGTAGTAAACTCAACGACTGGGTTAGCATTGCAGTAGAGATGCTTCGGCTGCGCTCAGCATGACGTTCTTTTTGCCCATTCTATCATACTTCTAATACCCGAAAATCTCCTTCAGCGTCAGCTGCTCGACCTTGCCGTACTTGGCCAGGGCCTTGAAGTTGAGGCGGTCTTTCGAGCCAATGACGAGGATGGTCTGTGGCTGGCCTTTCACGCGGTCCTGCTGAAACTGGAGCAGGTCGGCGAAGCTCATGTTGGCCGTCTGCTCGTACACGTCGCGGCGCAGGTCATAATCGAGGCCGAGGCGCTTGGCGCGCTCGTAGCTGAAGAGGATGTCGGATTTGGTGATGCGGTCGGTGGCGATGCTGTTGCGAATAGACGCCTTGGCAATCTGCAGGTTGGCTTCGGCGGCGGGCATATCGGTGAGCAGGGTTTGCATGCCGGCCATGGCCTCGGGCAGCTTGTCGGCCTGCGCCCCGATGTAGCTCATATTGTAGGAGCTGCGGCCCAGCTTGTCGGCGTTGGAGAAGCGAGAGGAGGCCGAGTAGGCCAGCGCCTGGCTCTCGCGCAGCTCCTGAAACACAATGCTCCCCATGCCGCCCCCAAAGTACTCGTTGTAGAGGCTGGTGGTCGGCACAATGCCCTTGTCGAACACGGGCCCTTTGCTTAGGAACAGGATTTCGGCCTGCACCATGTTGTAATCCACCCAGTACACCTTGGGCGTATTCAACGGCTGCTCGGCGAAGTCTTTGTTGGCAGGCACGGCGGTCAGCGTAGCGGGCGTTTTGTGCAGCGCATCAAGTGTCCAAAGTAAGCCACCACCTACCACACTGTTACCGTCGGGGCGTGGGTCTTTTTCTTTGTAGACTGCTAAAGGAGTGTTATCAGCCTTCCGTGGACCATAGTACAGCACCCGGTGCTCATACGTCGGCAGCTGCTGGATGAGGCTGGTGAGCTGCTCAGGCTTGAGGGCTTTGAGCTCCTTTTCGCTGAGCTGGGTGGTGAAGGGGTTTTTGGGGCCGTACTTGGCGTAGTTCACCATAGCCTGCTGCAAAATCACGCCCTTGTTGAGCTTGGCATCTTCGCGGGCTTTGAGCACGCCGGCCACCATGTTTTTAAGGGCGGCGGCATCGGGCTTGGGCGCGGCCAGCAGGCTTTCGAACAGCGCCAGCGCGGGCTCCATGTTGCTGTCGAGTCCGCTGAGGCTAACCGTGGTGCGGTCCTGGGAACTCTGCACGGCAAATGAGCAGCCCAGCTTATAGAACTCCTGCTGCAGCTGGGCGGCCGAGTATTTGCCGGTGCCCAGATACTGCAGGTAGTCGGTGGCCAGCCCTAGCCGCGGGTTGGTGTTGGTGCCCATATCGAGCACGTAGTACAGGTTGAACAGGTTGTTCTCGGTGTTGCGGGTGTAGAACACCGGAATGCCCGAGGCCAGCTTGGTTTCCTGGATATCCTGCTTGTAATCCAGAAACACCGGCTGCAACTCCGGCGCCGACATGGCCATCACCTGCTTGTAGAACCCGGACGATACCTCGCGGTTGACGGGCACGGGCGTAATGGCGGGCTTCACCACTTTCACCTTGTTGGGGTCTTCGCCGGTGCGCTTGTACACCAACGCGTAGCCCGGGCCGTAGTACTGCTGGGCCACGCGCATCACATCGGCCCGCGTAATTTTGCCGAAGTCGTCCACCTGCTGCAGATAATCCTTCCAGTCTTGGCGGGCCACAAAGGCATCCACGAACGCGCCGGCGCGGGCCTCGTTGCTCTCGTAGCTTTTGGTGCGCTGCAGCTTGTCGTTGTTGATGATGGCCGGAATCAGCCACTCCGGGAAGTCGCCCTTTTTTACCTTGTCGAGCTGGGCCAGCAGCAGGTCGCGCACTTCCTCCAGCTTCTGACCCTGGCGGGGCGTGGCATACAGGATGTGGGCCGAGTAATCGTTGTTGATATTGGTGAACGACGCCGCCTGCAACACTTTCTGCTGCTGGTTGAGGTTGAGGTCAATCAGGCCTGCCTGGCCGTTGCTGAGAATCTTGTCAATCATGCGCAGCACCAGCGCGTCGGGGGTGCTGGTGCCCGGAAAGCGGAAGCCCAGCATCACGTTCTCGGCGCTCGGGCCCACGATTTTGGTAACCACCGGAGCGGTTAGCGGAGCCTGCTGAGCCACCGTGAAGGCGGGCACCGGCTTGCGCTTCAGCTGGCCAAAGTACTTATCAATCGTGCGGATGGTCTGGTCGTAGTCCAGGTCGCCGCTCAGGGCCAAGGCCACGTTGTTGGGCACGTAGTACTTGTCGAAATACGCCTTGATTTCCGTGATGGACGGATTCTGCAGGTGCTCAACGGTGCCGATGGTGGTTTGGGTGCCGTACTGGTGCTGCCGGAACAAGGTGCGGTTGATAGCCTCAAACTCCTTACTGAAGTCGTTGTCGAGGCCCCGGTTTTTTTCCTCGTACACGGCCTCCAACTCGGTATGGAACAGGCGCGGAACCAATTCGCCCAGCCGCTCGCTCTGGATGGCGGCCCACTTTTCCAGCTGGTTGCTCGGAATATCCTCCTGGTACACCGTCTGCTCGACCGAAGTGTAGGCGTTGGAGCCCTGCGAGCCGATGGCGCCCATCACCTTGTCGTACTCGTTGGCCACGGCGTACTTGGCCGCCACGCCCGAAATCGAGTCAATCTGATGGTAGGTTTTCTGGCGGGCAGCGGGGTTGTCGCGCTGGCTGCGGTACTGCTCATACAGCGCCTCAATCTTGTCGAGCTCGGGCTTTTCGGCGGCCCAGTTCTGGGTGCCCAGCTGCGAGGTGCCCTTGAACACCATGTGCTCGAGGTAGTGGGCCAGGCCGGTGGCCGTAGCCGGGTCGTTCTTCGAGCCCGCGCGCACCGCTACGTACGTCTGGATGCGGGGAGCATCTTTGTAATCGGAAAGGTAAACCGTCAGGCCGTTGTCGAGGGTGTAGATGCGGGCCTTGAGCGGGTCGCCGGGAACGGTCTGGTAGGTGTATTCCTTCTGCCGGGGCGTTGCGGGCGCTTCAGTGGCTGGGGTCGAGGCCGAAGTAGCGGGCTTACTGGATTGACACTGGGTCAGGCCAAGGGCAGCCAGGGCCGGAACGAAAAGCAGAAAGGGTTTTCTCACGAGGAAAGGGGGGCGGAGAGAGCAGATTCTAATAATAAACTCAAAGATAGGCGTCCCCCCCGGGAATAAAAAGCCTACCGATACCCGTTCCGCCTTTGAATTGCGAAAAATTGCTTATAGGACCACGGATTAGCACGGATTTTAGCGGATTTCACGGATTTTGTAGCTGGGCCTACCGAGCGTCAGTTCAGGTTGGCACAACTGCAAAACCGAGAAGGCTGCCTCGCCAGAGGCAGCCCTTCACAATCGACTACAAAATCCATGAAATCCGCTAAAATCCGTGCTAATTCGTGATCTAGTCGGCATCCAGCCCCAGGCGCTGCTTCATCTCGGCCAGCATAGGGTACTTTTCGGTCAGGTATTCCAGCTTGTCGGTGGCGGTATAGAGCTTGCGGCCGGTTTCCTGGCGCTCTACAATGCTTACCTGCACGTTTAGGCGCGGGTAGCCGGTGCGGCGGCGCAGCTCGGTTACAAACTCTCCCCGGAAGTCGTTGAACTGGTCTTCCTGCACGGGGTTGTCCACCGTCAGCAGAATAACGTGCTGCTCGTTGGCCTGCACCGGGCGGTTGAGGATGCTGTAGTGCATCATGCTGCCAGCCTTACGCTCCTCAGTCAGCTCCTTCCAGGCGCGTTGCAGCTTGGCGTCGTCGATGGCGGGCAGGCCGGTTACGGGGCCGCTGGGCTCGGCTTCGGCGGTGGCTTTGCCGGCGGCGGCCTGCTCGGCCAGTTGGGCCTTCATGGCGCTCAGGCTACCTAAGCCGGGTAGCTTGGCGCCTAGGCCCAAAGGTTTGCCCATTGGCGGCATACCGGGTTTGGGTACGGGCGGGGGCAGCGGGGCAGCCGTTACGGGCATCATGCCCGGCTCGTGGCCGGCAATGCTGGGGCGGCCGGTTTCGATGTGCGGCACCGTGTCGCGCAACTGGCTGGTGGTGGGCACCTGGGTCGCCGTTTCGTCCTCGATGCTGGGTGTGTCGTGCAGCTCCTCTACGCCGCTTGCCACCGGCACAATGGGCTGCGGGTCGGCGGGGCCGTGGGCCAGTTGGTTGCTAGGGGTTGGTTGCCGATTATCAGGCTGAGTAGCAACGGCAGCAGCAGGTGCAGGGGCCGTGGCATAAGCGGCGGGCGTTTCGGCGGTGCCGTCGGCCACCAGCTGGCCGGTGGGGGCGGGGGCTACTGCGGATGGGACAGTACCCGCGTTACTTTTTTTTTTCGCCTCGCCGTTGGTTGGCGACGCGGCGGGGCCGGCACTCAGGTCGCGGGCAAACTGCACGGCCCCGTTCAGGTAGGCCAGCTTCATCAGCATCAGCTCGACGTGCAGGCGCTGGTTTTTGGCCTGCTTGAACTCCCGGTCGCACAAACTCACCAGGTTCAGGCCCGAGAGCAGAAAGGCCAGCGGAGCCGCCTGGGCCTGCTGCACGTAGCGCGCCCGGATGTTGTCGGACACCTCCAGCAGCTGTACTGTCACGGCATCTTTGCACACCAGCAGGCCCCGCAGGTGTTCGGCCGCGCCCACCACAAAGTTGTGCAGGTCGAAGCCGTTCTGCATCACCTCCTCCAGCAGCAGCAGCGTGGCGCTCAGGTTCTCAGTCAGCAGCGCGTCAGTCAGCCGGAAATAATACTCGTAGTCCAGAATGTGCAGGTTCTGAATCACGTCCTGGTAGCGCAGGTTGTGGCCCGAAAACGTCACCATCTGGTCGAACATGCTCAGCGCGTCGCGCAGGCCGCCGTCGGCTTTCTGGGCCAGCAGGTGAAGGGCGTCGTCTTCGGCCTCAATCTGCTCCTGGGTGGCCACGTGGCGCAAATGGCCCCGAATATCGTCTACCTTGATCCGGTTGAAGTCGAATACCTGGCAGCGCGAGAGGATGGTCGGAATGATTTTGTGGCGCTCGGTAGTGGCCAGAATGAAAATGGCGTAGCCCGGCGGCTCTTCCAGCGTCTTGAGAAACGCGTTGAAAGCCGCATTCGAGAGCATGTGCACCTCGTCGATGATGTAGACCTTGTAGCGGCCCTGCTGGGGTGCATAGCGCACCTGCTCCACGAGGCTGCGGATATCCTCGACCGAGTTGTTGGAGGCCGCATCCAGCTCGTGCACATTAAACGAGGCGCTTTCCTGGAAGGCCCGGCACGAGCCGCACTTGCCGCAGGCTTCCAGCTCGAAGGGCGTATTGTCGGGGTCGGCGGCGGTCAGCAGGGCCTCGGGCACGATGCCGGGCTGCTCGGCAATCAGCTCCGATACGGGCCGGCCGCGGCGCACATGTTCCTCAACAAACTCGCAGTTGATGGTTTTGGCCAGAATGCGGGCGCAGGTGGTTTTGCCCACGCCCCGCGGACCGCAAAACAGGAAGGCCTGAGCCAAATGCTGGCTGGCAATGGCGTTTTGCAGCGTAGTAGTAACGTGCTGCTGCCCCACCACGCTCCTGAACGTGGCCGGGCGGTACTTGCGGGCCGAAACAACGAAATTCTCCATAAGTCTTCCCACAAAGTTACCCCGAAAAGCCCGGCTTTGGAAGCCCGCCCGCTGGCCATTTGCCGGCTCCGGCCGGGGTGGCAGCGCCCGGCCCGGGGCCCCGCTTTATAGCCTGTCTGATCCTTCTGAACCGGAACTTTCATGGGTCTGCGCAACGTTTATCGGGTAGTGTGCGTACATTCGCACCCCGCCACTCGTGGTGGGCATCGTTCTTTTACAACTGGGGCTGACCGGAATTGACAGCTTGTGCACTGCGCGAGTAAGCGTGTCGGGAGTTGGATGAATCTCCCGTAAAAAAAGCCGTCCAAAACACAACTGGCGAGTATAGCTACGCCATGGCTGCTTAGTCTAGGTACTAAGTAATGCCATCGTCCCGCATCCGTCTTCCTGCTCACGGGTGAGTTCGGGGCGTCGAAAGCAGTTAGGATAGTTCGTGGGGCGCTGTGACCTGCGAGCGAAACTTAAACAGATAAGGGGAAATCAAAGGCCTGATGTGCGCCTGGTTTCCTTCGACAATCCAAGCATAGATACACACGTAGAAAGCTCGACGTTTTCCTTGTCTGGACCAGAGTTCGAATCTCTGCAGCTCCACTTCTGAACGATGTGAAAAACCCCATTGGCCCTGGCCGGTGGGGTTTTTTATTTACCCGGCAAAAGCTCTTGAGCTCAACTAACGACTTGTTATATAGAGATTTATATAGATTAAAAATTCAGATTTTTTCGTCTGCGCTCCTATTTCTACCGTATACACGCTTTAAAAAACAGCCTGCCAGGGCTGGTATCAATCCATCCAAAACAACCTTCCGATGAAACTGAATTTCCTGCTGGCTGCTGCCCTGTTTGTGGGCACCGCCACGGCTGCCTCAGCCCAGACAACGCCCACCGGCACGCCCCGAAGCGGCACCATGAACCAGACCACAACACCCATACCTAACCCGGCCAACCCCACCACCAACCCCGGCACGCTTGACCAGCGTACGCCTACTACGAGCAACCCCACGCAAACCGGCGTAGGAACCATGGACCGCACGCCAGCCATGGAAAGCCGCACCACTATGGATGCGGAACGCCGCACCTCCACGATGACGACCACGGAGCCCCGCCGCACCCGTACCACTACCACCAAACGCTCGACCCGCAAAGCCAACGCTCCACGCAGCACTGCCCCAATCAGGTAGCGCACCCCCGCGCTAGCCAGACATACAAAGCCCGGCCCGCATAATGCGGGCCGGGCTTTGTATGTCTGGTGCCGGTAGTTAAGCTTTCTGCTCCAGTTGGCCGCCGGCGCGCAGCAATATGTCGGAGAGTTCGGTGAGGTTAGTGCGGATTTCGCTGGGGGCCTGGGCAACTACCTGCGCAGTTTGCGAGGCCAGCATGCTTAGCGAGCGGCCAATGGCTGGTCCGTTCAGGCCTATGTCGCCCTCGCTGAGTAAAGACTGGAGGTTGCCGATTTCGCGGCCGATGTCTTGGAGGCGGGGCTCGCCACTTTGCAGCAAGTGCTGCTGCCAGGTTTCGGTGTTGTCCTGGGCGGCGCTCAGCGGAATGCCGGTGAGGCCGTTGCTGAGGGAATGGATAGTGGCGTTGAGCAGGTCGGTGAAAATCATAGAAAAAGAAAAAGCGGAAGAAAGACGAATAGCCCCTGTGGGTAAGTAGGCTTACGCAAAAGCAGCTGTAAAGGTCAGGTTGCTACCGGAGCGGGTACGCCGGGCAACAGGCCGGCCCCGCGCATGGTGGCGCAGGCGCGGTGGGCGCTGGCCTCCTTGTCTTTGATTTCGAGCATGATGTCTACATCCAAGTCGCCTAGATCGTGTAGGAAACCGGCGAACAAGTCGTCTTCGAGCGTGGGTGTGTGCTTGCCCTTCCGCTCGCCGGGCGCCTGCGAGCTGTAATCCATCATCATCACGCCATCGCGGGTGGGATGCCAAGTGGCGGCGGCCAGGCGCAGCGCTTCGGCCATTGATTCGCCGTGGTTGAGGCACTCGTGATGGAAATTATCAAACAGCACCGGGATGCCCACCGCCGCGTGTACCCGCAGGCAATCCTGTAGGCTAAACAATCGGTCGTCGTTTTCGATAACCAAGCGGGCGCGCACGGCTTCGGGCAGGCGCTGGTAAGTGGCAATGAAGCGGCTGATGGCCAACTCCCGGTCGTTGTAGAGGCCGCCCACATGAATCTGAAGCTTGTGGGTGGAGTCGAGACCCATCAAATCCAGCATCGAGCCCTGGTAGATAAGCTCCTGGATGCTACGCTCTACAATACCCGCATCGGGCGAATTGAGCACTACAAACTGGTCGGGATGAAACGAGACACGCAGGCTGTTGGCCTTGATGTAGTCGCCGATGGCCCGGAATTCGGCTGCAAAGCGCGTTTGCCAGGGAAACGTGTTGATGGGATGGGAGCCGAAGGGCACTACGCCCGAGCCAATGCGGAAAAAAAGCAGTCCATGAGTCACATTCCATTCCAGAATCCGGTGCAGGCAGCGCAGGTTGTTGGCTACCGTCAGCTCCAGGCGCTCATCGGTGTAGGAAGCCAGCCGGAAAGTGCTGGTAGAAGTGCAGTCGAGCGTTTCGTTGACGCAGGGATAACCTATTCGCATGGCAGGGGCGCGGATAAAAGAAGGGCGTGTCAGGAAGCATACGGCAAAAAAGCCCTTTACGGCCAAAAACCGGGGCTGCCGCTTGGTACCTAGCTACGCCGCCGAAGCATCCTGCTTGCGCCTAGCTCCAGCCCGCCCCACGCCCTTACTCGTAGCCGCGGTTGTCTTTGAAGTTGCGGTTGTAGCGGCGGCGCTCCTGCAGAGCCTTTTTGACAGCTTCCTGGGCCTCAATCTCCCGCATTTTTTCCCGCTCCTTGCCAGCCCTGGAAAACTGCTCGTACAGTAAACTCACGGGGCTGGCCAGGGTGGGGGTGGGGGCCTTGGGTGCCGCCGAATCGACGGGGAACAGGGGCTGGGGGGCTGGGGGTCGCTTCACGGCGCTGGTAGGAGCCGTGCTGGGTCGCTTGATGTTGCGCAGAGCCCGGTCAATGAGCTCCTGGTCGGGCCGGCCCTCGGTTACACGCACCTCGCCCAGCTGCACCGTGTCGGGCCGTAACCGAATCTGCACAACAAGCTGTGAGAGGCCGGTGCCACCCAGCGGCAGTAACCGGGGCTTGAAGCCTACGGCCCGGAAAACAAGTGTATCGGTGCGCTGAGCCGTAACGCCGAAGTCGCCGCTGGCGTCGGCTACCACGGCCAGCTGCGTACGCCGCACCGTAACGGAAGCACCCGGAATAGCCCGGCGCGAGCCTTCTTCCGAAATGCGGCCCGTTACGCGCACCTGCCCAACTGCCAGCCCCGCCAGCAGCAGCAGCGGCGCCAGCAGCACCAGAAAACGAACAGGACTGATGGGTGGGTGGGTGGGAAACAGCATCAATGGGTAAACTACGGCAGCACAACGGGAAAATACGCCTCAGCGGCTGCTTTGTGGGCCGGCCAGCAATCGGCCATAACACCCGAAGGAGACAAAAGAAGCCCGCACCGTTGCAGGTGCGGGCTTCAATAGGCTAACAAATCGTCGGCCGAAAATATGCTGACCGCCGAAAAGAATTACTTGATAACAGTTTTGTCGCCCTCTTCGGCTTTCATTTTCACAGTGCCATCATCACCGTCCATCTTGGCCTTGTTGCCCTCACCATCTTTGATTTTTACGTCGCCGTCGGCTTTCGTTTTCATTTTGCTGCCGTCTTCGCCTTTCATCTTCATCTTCTCCATTTCGGAGCTACTCATGTCAGCCGAGGAGCTGCCGGTCGACATGTTGTCCGACGAACTCATGCTGGTGTTATCCATGTACCGGTCGTCGTAGTAGTTGGCGCGGCTGCTTTCGTAGCTCGAATACTGCGTGGGGTCAGTAAACACGGTTTTCATCTCCGTGTCGGTATTGGCGTACACGTCGCGGCGGGCGGCGGCCATGCCCATCGTGTCGGTCATGTATTTCTGGTTAAGCTCGGCCATGCGTTGGCCCCGGGCCACATAAATGTCGCGTACGCGGGTGCGGGTAGCCTCGTCGAGCTGCATGCTGGTAGCCATATCGGCAGCCATGCGGTCGGCGCGGCTACTTACGGCTTCCGCCGAGTAGTCCATGCTTCCGGCCGTTGAGGTCGTCGTCATGGTGGTGTCGGTGGTCGTGGTGGTGGTTTCGGCGGGCTTGTTCTCTGAGCACGAGCCGAGCGTGAAAGCAGCAGCGGCCGAAAGCAGAAGCAGGGTCTTTTTCATAGGAAGAGAGTGAAAATCAGGAGAGAAAAGAGAAGGAGAGAAAAGGGAATGGCGCATATACGGTAAGAGAAGTTGTTAAGTTTAGCCGCTGCAGCCCGGCCAAGTAATAGCCGCAAAAAGAAGCGAGTGAGCATTTCGGACAGGTAGAAACCCGCCGAAATGCCCACTCGCGCATAGTGCAGCCCTCAGGGCTAGCAGCTTTCTTTTACCCGCGACGCAGCTCAAAAACTGTTATTTCGGGCAGGAAGCCCACCCGGCCGGGGTAGCCAATGAAGCCCAAGCCCGTATTCACGTACAGGTGCTGGCGGCCCCGCTGGTACAGGCCTGCCCACTGCTTGTAGGCGTACTGCACGGGGCTCCACTTTAAAAACGAGAGGTTGACGCCAAACTGCATGCCGTGGGTATGGCCGGCCAGCATCAGGTCGATGTCGGGGTACTCCTGCACCTGCTCATCCCAGTGGGAAGGGTCGTGGGAGAGCAGGATTTTAAACGGGGCCGCGGGGTCGGCGGCGGCGTGGGCTTTGGCCAGGTTGCCGTACTGCGCAAAGCCGCGCGCACCCCAGTTCTGTACTCCAAGCAAGCTTATTTTCTCGCCGTTGCGCTCAATTGTCCGGGCCTCATCCAGTAGCAGGTTCCAGCCCATTTTGGCGTGGTTGGCTTTCATACGGGCCAGGTTGGCCTGTTTGGCCGGCAGCCCGCCCTCCTTGGTCCAGTCCACGTAGTCGGAGTAGTCGTGGTTGCCGAGCACCGAGTACACCGGCAGCTTGGCCCGGATACCGGCCAGCGTATCGATATGCTCCTCGACTTCGGTGGCGTAGTTGTTCACCAGGTCGCCGGTCATCACGACCAGGTCGGCGGCCTGCTCGTTGATGAGCGCCACAGCCCGGCGCAGGGGCGCAAGGCTCTGGAACGAGCCGGCATGGAGGTCGGAAATCTGAAGCATTTTGAACCCATCGAACGAGGCCGGTAGGTTGGGGAAGCACAGCACTACGCGTTTCACGGTGTAGTCGGTACGGCCCTTGAACATGCCCCAGAGCAGCGCCACGAACGGCACGGCCCCTGCCACCAGGGCCGCCTTGCTTAGAAATTCGCTGCGCGAAATAGCCGGGCCCGAGCCGGCTCCGGCCGGCCGGCCCACCAGCTGCACCGCCCAGCGGCCCAGGCGCACCGCATCTTCGAGCAGCAGCGGAATAATGACGACCATTTTGGCCGCAATAACCGCCAGCAGCATGCCGCCCAGATAGGCTTTGTAAGAGGCATGCTCGCGGCGGCTGCTCACGGCCCACATGCCCAGGCCCCACACCAAAATCGTGATAAACCAGTACACCACCACCGTAGTGCGGCGTACGCCGGGCGAAGCCGATTGAACAAGCGTGCGAACGGCCTGGAAAGCATACCACTCGGCAGCGGCTATCAGGGCCAGAAAGATGGGTAGAAAAAGTTTGCGGGACATAGTTGAAAGCGGGTTCCCGGAATTGGGACCACAAAAGTAAGGCACTGAGGCTGGCAACAGGTTGCTGAGCCTGCGGATTTTAAAGTAAATTCCGGGCTTACAACAACGGTGCCCCATGCAAGAGTTTGACAAGCTGTCGGAAAACCCGGCGCAACCCGGCCCAGCCGCCTCCAACGGCACGCCAGCACCCTATATGCCGGTCGTTAGTGGCATCAAGAGCTGGGCCGAGGAAGACCGGCCGCGCGAAAAGCTGCTGCAAAAGGGCCGCGCCGTGCTGTCGGATGCCGAGCTGCTGGCCATTCTGCTGGGCTCGGGCACCGCCAAGTTGTCGGCCGTCGATGTGGCCAAGCTCGTGCTGAAAGCGGCGCAGAATGACCTCAACACGCTGGCCCGCTTCTCGGTGAAAGAGCTGATGAAGCAAAAAGGCATCGGCGAGGCCCGCGCCATTACCATTGTGGCGGCCCTGGAGCTGGGCCGCCGCCGTAAGGAAGCCGACGCGCCGGCCCGCAATACCATCACCTGCTCGCGCGACATCTACCATGTAATGCAGCCCCATCTGCAGGATTTGCCCCACGAGGAGTTCTGGGTGATACTGCTGAACCGGGCCAACGTGGTGATGCGCACCGTCAGCATCAGTAGGGGCGGGGTGGCCGGCACCGTGGCCGACCCCAAGCTCATCTTCAAGGAGGCGCTGGAGCAACTGGCCAGCAGTATTGTGCTGGTGCACAACCACCCCAGCGGCAACCGTAACCCCTCGGCCGCCGATATTGCCCTCACCCGCAAGCTCAAGGAAGCCGGCCAGCTGCTCGACCTGCCCGTACTCGACCACCTCATCTTCACCGACCAGGGCTACCACAGCTTCGCCGATGAAGGCATGCTGTAGAGGATGTGGATACCCAGCTGGCGCAACTTTTATGGCACTGCCTAGTGGCTAGGCCGTGAGCCGTCGGGCAGGCTAGGTTTCATGCAGGCACAGGTAGGGCCCGCTGCCCGGCGCGTGCGGCCAGATAGCAGGCCCTACCTTTGCGCTATGCGTTTCAACCCCAAACTTCTCATCGGCCTGGGCCTGCTGCTCGTGTTCGGCTACTTCGTGCAAGACCTCGTGCTGGGTCAGGACCAGTACACCGCCCGGCTGCTACAGCAGCGCGAAGCCAAAAACAACGCCTTCCGCCGGCCCAACTCTTCGCCCCTCAGCACCGAGCTGCGCCAAAGCTTCGACAGCCTCCGGTTCTATCCGCCCAACCGCGACTTCCGGCTGGAGGCGCAGCTGGAGCACTTTCCGCAGCGCGACACCGTCGAAATGCCCCTCACCGATGGCAAAGCCGATAAGTACCTGCGCTGGGGCCGGGCCAAGTTCATCGTCAACAAGCAGGAGTATCAGCTCACCCTCTTCCTGAAAGCCGATGGCAAGGACACCACCCTGTTTGTGCCCTTCACCGACCGCACCAACGGCTTCGGCAGCTACGGCGGCGGCCGCTACCTCGATGCGCCCCTGCCCGCCGCCGCTGACACCGAAGTGTTGCTCGACTTCAACGAGGCCTACAACCCCTACTGCGCCTACTCTGCCGAATATGTCTGCCCCGTACCCCCGCCCGATAACCGCCTGAAGCTGCAAATTGAAGCCGGCGAAATGGCCTTCAAGTGAGTATTCTTTAGCTGTTAGCTGTTAGCTGTTAGCTGTTAGCTGTTAGCTGTTAGCTGTTAGCTGTTAGCTGTTAGCTGTTAGCCCGTTCTGAGTCCGATGCTGGTATTGGGCTGGCGCAACGCACCATCAAAAAAGGGCGGCCCCTCCGATGAGGAGAGGCCGCCCTTTTTTCACGTTTGGCTGTAGCTCAATGAGAATAAAAAGCTAACAGCTCTCAGCTAATAGCTAGCAGCTAAATGCTACCGCTGAATCAGGATTTTGCGTGAGGCGGCATCGGCACCGTTGCCCAGGCTGAGCTGGTAAATGCCGTTGGCCAGCTGACCCAGGTCGATGGGCAGATTGAGGTTGGCCGTTGCGGGCACTGCCTGCCGGAATACCTCTTGGCCCAGCATGTTGCGCACCACAACCTGCAGGCCGCTGGTAGGCCGGCTGAAGCTGGCCTGCACCCGGAACTGGCCCGCGCTGGGGTTGGGCGACACCACGAGGCTGCCACTGGCTTTCAGCTCCGAAGCTATGCTGGTTACCACGTTGCTAACTACCACATTGTCGATGGCCCATCCCCAGCCGAAGGCGCCAGGGTCGGAGGTGAGGCGGAAGCGCAGGCGCACTTCGTCGCCCACGTTGTACTTGCTGCCCAGGCTGAAGGTGTGGGGCTTAAACAACGAAGCCGAACCCGCGGCGGTGGAGTTGCCGGCTGCCGTAACCTTGGCGTTCCAGGCCGCCAGCCAGTCGGCCTGCAGGCGCGAGTCGTAGCCGTCGGCCACAGGCTTCCAGGTGGCTCCCTGGTCGGTGCTGCCCTCTACCACTACAAAGTCATAAAAATCGACGGTGCCGAAGGGGGCGTTGGGCTCGCCGGGCTCCACCAGCACTACTTCGTCAAACGTCATGCTCGTGTTCTTCGACGTTACCTTGATGGGCACCAGCATCTGGTAGATGAGCGACGAGTCGTTGGTGTACGGATGGTCGGAATGGATAGCCGGGTTGGCGAAGTCGGCGGGCTGGGTGATCCGGAAACCTTCGCCTACGAAATCGAGCGGCGTGGTGGCGTTGAAGTTATTGGCGTACGCCTCCTGAGCGGGCTTAAAGCTTACCACATTCACCGTATAGAAGCCAGTGGCGGGGTTCAGGGTCTGGTTGGCAGCAGCGGCCATGTCGCGGACGACAATGCGGTAGGTAAGCACGTCGCCGGCTACTACGCCCGCAGCCGTCAGGTTGCCCACGAAATTGTCGGAAGTGCCCTGGCGAGTGAGCGTAATGGTGGGCCGGGCCACACCATTAACAAACACTTCGGCCTGTACGGTGCTTACGCCCAGGTTGTCGGTGGCTTGTACCTGCAGGTTCAGCGGCAGCTTATCGGCAAACACGTAGGTTGCGGCCCGGTGCTGCACGAGCGGCGCCACCACATCGGGGCCCACTTTAAACGAGTAGCGGTCGGCAGTTGTCACGTTGGGCTGGTAAGCGGCCGGCGCCGAGTAGGTGCGCTTGGTTTCGTTGTCGGTAGCCGTGATGAAGTAGCTGACGGTGTGGTTGAGGCCCGGGTTCGGAATAACGCCCTGGTAGGTGTTACCGGTGGTGTTGGTCATCGTGACAGCTACGGGCGCGGCATTATCAATGGCATAGTTGAGCTTCACCGAGCCGGGGGTAACGGTGCCGTCGCTGATGATGGTTGCCGTAACCGTAAAGTCGCGGGCCACTTCCGAGTCCTTCAGCGGCGTGGTGCGGATAGCCGTGTTGAACCAGCCCATCTCGTCGAACATCTTCAGCGTAATCGGGCCGGGGTTGTGCATGGCTTCGGCCGCACCAATCTGGGGCGACATCAGCGAGTTGATGTCGCCGGCGCGGTACGTGGCTTCATCGAGGTGCGAAATGCTGGAACCGGCCGAGTAGGTAGCCGGCGCAAACAGCCGGGGCCGGGTGTCGTTGTTGACGGACCGGGCCAGCGGGCTGTTGAAGTACAGCTGGCCACTGGTCAGCTGCGTGCCGAGGGCGGCCGAGCCGTTCGGGAAAGCGGGGTTGTTGGTAATTGGCTCGCCGGCCAGGGTTTCGATGTAGGTGCTGAAAATGGACGGTGGGTTGCCGTAAAACCCGTTGGGAGCCGTGTAGCTGGTGCCGGCAATAAAGCCCAGTCCGTGGCCCAGCTCGTGCAGCACCACCGATACCAGGTCATGCTTGCCGGATGGCGTCTTCATATCGAGCCCGTAGTACCAATTGAAGCTGCTGTTGAAACGGGTGGTGATGTCGGGGTCGGTTGGCAGGTTCAGGTCCTGGCCGCTGATTTTTTCGGCCAGCGCCACCGGATACAGCACGCCGGCGCGGGTAGCGCCGTTCAGGTCGCGGTAGTAAGCCGTAGGGCCGGCCGAACCCAGCACGTTGGTACCCAGCGTGGTCCAGTTGGCATTTACCCGGATGGTCACCGGCGAAATCAGCACCGACTGCCAGATGTCGACGGCGTATTGGAAGGCGGCCTGCGCTTCGGGCGAAAAGCCGGTGTAGGTTACCTCAATTTTGGCTCCGTTAACGCGGCGGCCACTACGCTGCTGCTCCAGGTAGGCAGCGGGCGGCGGCAGCTGCGTGTGCATGCTCTCGGGGCGCGCATAGCAGATAGTAGCCGGAGCGGGGGCAGAGTCGAGGATGAATTTAGGCGTCTGGCTGAAGCCAGCCAGACTTACCAGCAGTGCTGGTACAGTAAGTAAAGTTTTCATCAAATGCGCAAAAATGCTTGATAAACAGTAAAGGAAAGTCCGGAAAGTTACGCGAATGATGCCAGTTATTCAACATAATTCCCACATTTGAAATGAACGATTCTGATGGGCTTACCGGCAGCCCGGCACGCCGCTTTACACCGCCCGCCCGAATCTGTACCTTTGTCCGAATTCAGTTGCCGGTGGTCGGCTGCCAGTTGCCGGTTTGTTTTAAAGCAACCTGGTCACGGCCTATCGAACCTCGGAAACTGGCAACCGACCACTGGCAACCAACATGAAGATATCCTACGACTGGCTCCGCTCGCTCATTCCTACTGATAAACCTGCCGCCGAAATCGGGGCGCTGCTCACCGACTCGGGGCTGGAAGTAGAGGGCATTGAGGAACTGGAGAGCGTGCCCGGCGGGCTGCGCGGCCTGGTGCTGGGCACGGTGCTCACCCGCGAAAAGCACCCCGACGCCGACAAGCTCAGCCTGACCACCGTGGATGTGGGCGACGCCACTCCGCGCCAGATTGTGTGCGGAGCCCCCAACGTGGCCGCCGGCCAGCGCGTGGTGGTAGCCCTCGAAGGCGCCATGCTGTACCCCACGGCCGGCGAGCCGTTCAAAATCAAGAAATCGAAAATCCGGGGTGCGGCCTCCGAGGGCATGATCTGCGCCGAGGACGAAATCGGCCTGGGCCAGTCGCACGCCGGCATTATGGTGCTCGACACCGACCTGCCCAACGGCACGCCCGCCGCCGACTACTTCGGCCTGGGTTCCGACTCGGTATTCGAAATCGGCCTGACGCCAAACCGGGCCGACGCGGCCTCGCACTACGGCGTGGCCCGCGAGCTGCGCGCTCTGCTGCGCCAGCCCTGCCAGCTGCCCGATGTGAGTGGTTTTAAGGCCCCGGCCGAGGCGGCTGCCCAAAATATCAGCGTTACACTCGACGACCCCGCTGCCTGTCCGCGCTACGCCGGGCTGCTGCTCGAGAATGTGCAAGTAGCGTCGTCGCCCGAGTGGCTGCAGCGCCGCCTGCGCAGCATCGGCCTGGCCCCAATCAACAACGTAGTCGACGTGACCAATTTCGTGCTCCACGAGCTGGGCCAGCCGTTGCACGCGTTTGATGCCGACCAACTGGCCGGCCACCACATCCGGGTGAAGCGGGCGGAAGCCGCGGAGAAGTTCACGACGCTTGACGGCGTAGTGCGCACATTGAAGGCCGAGGATTTGGTTATTGCCGATGCCAACGGCCAGCCGCTGGCCTTGGCCGGCGTGTTCGGTGGGCAGACCTCGGGCGTGAGCGACACCACCACCCGGGTGTTTTTGGAAAGCGCCTACTTCGCGCCGGCCGTGGTGCGCAAAACTGCCCAGACGCACCAGCTCAAAACCGATGCCTCGTTCCGTTTCGAGCGCGGCACCGACCCGAACATGGTGCTGCTGGCTCTCAAGCGCGCCGCGTTGCTGCTGCAGGAAGTAGCTGGCGCCACCGTGGCCGCGCCCGTTGTAGACGAGTACCCCGCGCCGATTAAGCCCACGCTGGTGCGCCTGCGCCTGCCGCGGGTCGAGAAGCTCGTGGGCCAGTTCATTGCCCCCGCCCGCATCCGCCAGATTCTTACCGACCTTGACATGCTCATCACGCAGGAGCTAACTGACGAGGCCGGCCATGAGGAATGGATTCTGTCGGTGCCGCCGCACAAGGTGGATGTGACGCGCGAAGCCGACGTGATTGAGGAGATTCTGCGCATCTACGGCTACAACCACGTGGCGCTAAGGCCCCACAATTCGGCCTCATTCCTGGCCAAATTCCCGAATCCCGACCCCGAAATCATCCGCCAGCATGTGGCCCGGCTGCTGAGTGGGCAGGGCTTTTCGGAAATCATCACCAACTCCATCACCAACTCGCGCTATTTCGAAACCGAGGACGCGCCCGATGCCGGGCTGGTGCACCTGCTCAACTTCAACAGCGCCGAGCTGAACGTACTGCGGCCCAGCCTGCTGCCCAGCGGCCTGGAGGTGGTGCGCCACAACGTGAACCGCCGCCAGCGCGATTTGAAGCTCTACGAGTTCGGCAAAACCTACCGCCAGTTGCCTGATGGCAGCCACCAGGAGCAAAACCAGCTCGTCATCTACCTCACCGGCAACACCGCCGCCGAAACCTGGCAGCAGAAATCGGCCAAAAGCTCGTTCCACCAGCTGGCCGGGGCGGTGCAGCAGGTACTAGCCGCGCTGGGCTTCTCCGAGCCTGCCTCGAAGCCCGTCGAGCACCCCTACCTGGCGGGTGGCCTCACGCTGCTGGCCCAAAACCAGCCGGTAGCCCAGCTCGGGGCCGTATCTCCGGCCATGCTTAAGCGCCTCGATGTAAGCCAGCCGGTGTGGTTTGCCGAGCTGGACTGGGACGGCCTGATGCGTAAGTACAAGAGCCGCCTCGTGGCCCAGGAGCTGCCCAAGTTCCCGGAGGTACGCCGCGACCTGAGCCTGGTAGTCGACCGCACCGTGAGCTTCGACCAGCTGCGCCAGATTGCCCGTCGGGCCGAGAAGAAGCTGCTGCGCCATGTGAACGTATTCGACGTGTACGAGGGCGACAACCTGGGCGAAGGCAAGAAGTCGTACTCCGTCAGCTTCCTGCTCCAGGATGCCACCCAGACGCTCACCGACCAGGCCATCGACCAGGTGATGAACCGCCTGATTCAACAGTTCGAGCAGCAGGCCGGGGCCGTTATCCGGCGGTAGATTTAATTGCTGGTTGCCAGTTGTTAGTTGTCAGTTGTTAGTTTGCAGGAGAGAACCCTCTACTTTCTACTGAAATGTAGGCGGCCAACAAGTCAACCAGAACAGTTATCCTGCCTGACAACTAACAACTAACAACTGATAACGAAGAAAAATGGCCTCCACCCAGCAGCTTGCCCAACTCGACCGCCTGGAGCGGCAGGTAACCACTTTAGTGGCTGCCTATCAGCAGTTGCGCGAAGAGCTGGCCGACGCCCAGACTACTGTTCAGCAGCTGCAGGCCGACGTGCGCGACCGGGAGCGGGCCATCAAGGATTTCCAGAATCAGGAGAATATCACTAAACTTGTCAATACCATAGCGACCGGGGAACCGGCCAATGTCAACGAGCTGAAACTTCGCCTGAACGAATACATCCGCGAAATAGATAAGTGCCTTGCCTATTTGAGGGAGTAAACCATACCGAACCAATAGCACCCTAACCTACCACTGCCAGCAACCTGCTGATGTCCGATCTTTCCATTAAAATCCGAATTGCTGACCGGGACTACCCCATGAAGGTAAGCCCCCAGGATGAGGAACGCCTGCGCCTTGCGGGCCGGCTGCTAGGCGAGCGGCTGAAGGAATTTCGGGACCAGTACGGCATTCAGGACAAACAGGACCTGCTGGCCATGATTGCCTTATCGACCATGGCTGACCGCCTAAAGGTCACGACGGAAAAGGATGGGACCGATGCGGCCCTGACCGAGCGCCTCGCGCGTTTGGACGAGCTGCTGTCGGGAACGGTATTGGTCTGAATCGGCCGCCCTACGTGGGCGAAGGGCCGGTTCGGCGCGAAGTAACAGCCCGGTGCGGGGCAGGGCAAACGGCCCGGCCACCGCACGGGCCTTTGGCGTTTCCAGCGGGGGCTGTGGAGTAATGGTTCTGAGTACTTAGTTGTTGGCTCATGGTGGATAGTAGTCAGTATTGACTGCTACCAGCCCAAAAGCAAGAACTGAAAGCTGAGAATCAGCATTCAACTTCCAATTTCAATCCCCTTAAGATCATGTCTCAAACTCTTTATATTGTTCTGGCAGCCGTGCTGGCCCTTGTGGTTGGTGTGGTACTGGGACGCCTGCTGGCCGGTAAGGCCCGGCAGGACCATGAGGGCGACGCCCGCACCAAAGCCAAGCAGTTGCTGGCCGATGCCGAGGCCGAAGCCACCCGCATCCGCGATGAGCGGATTCAGCAATCGAAAGACAAATTCCGTAATCTGAAGCAGGAATTTGAGCAGGAAAGCCGCCGCCAGAAACAGGCCCTCGACCAGGAGTTGACCGAGCGCCGCGCCAGTGTAGTAGAGCAGGAGCAAAGCATCAAGCAGCTCACCCAAACCACCCAAAAGCAACTCGACCAGGTACAGCGCAAAGAGCAGGAGCTCGATGCCGCCAAGGAACGCCTCGAAACCCAGGCCCAGCAGCAGCGCGAGAAGCTGGAGGCCCAGGATGAAAAGCGCAAAGCCACGCTTGAGACGCAGCTGGCCAAGCTCGAAACCCGCGAGCAGGAGGTAGAAACCGAGCTGCGCGAGATTCGCCAGCAGCTCACCGAAAAAATCAGCGCCATTACCACCCAACTCGAGGCTATTTCGGGCCTCACGGCCGCCGAGGCCCGCGAACAGTTGGTGGAAGGCCTCAAGAACGAAGCCCAGATTCAGGCCAGCTCCTATATCAAGGACGTGGTGGCTCAGAGCAAGCTTACGGCCACCAAGGATGCCAAGAAAATCGTGCTCGAAACCATTCAGCGCACCGCCGCCGAGCATGCCATTGAGAACTGCGTCAGCATTTTCAACATCGAAAGTGATGATGTGAAGGGCAAGATTATCGGCCGCGAGGGCCGCAACATCCGGGCCCTGGAAGCTGCTACGGGCGTTGAAATTATTGTGGATGATACGCCCGAGGCCATTATTATCTCGGGCTTCGACCCGGTGCGCCGCGAGGTAGCCCGTCTGAGCCTGCACCTGCTGGTGAAGGATGGCCGCATTCACCCGGCCCGCATCGAGGAGATTGTGGCCAAAACCCGCAAGAACATCGACGAGGAAATCGTGGAAATCGGGGAGAAGACCATCATTGACCTCGGCATCCATGGCCTGCACCCCGAGCTGATTAAAATGGTGGGCCGCATGCGTTTCCGTAGCTCCTACGGCCAGAACCTGCTCCAGCACAGCCGCGAGGTGGCCAACCTCTGCGCCACGATGGCCGCCGAAATGGGCCTCAATGTGAAGCACGCCAAGCGCGCCGGCCTGCTCCACGACATTGGTAAAGTGAGCACCGAGGAGCCCGAGCTGCCCCACGCCATTCTGGGCATGGAGATGGCCAAAAAATACAAGGAGCACCCCGACGTAGTAAACGCCATCGGGGCTCACCACGACGAGATGGAGATGACGGCCATGATTTCGCCGCTCGTGCAGGCCTGCGACGCTATTTCGGGCTCGCGCCCCGGCGCCCGCCGCGAGATGATGGAAAGCTACATCAAGCGCCTCAAGCAGCTCGAAGAAACGGCCAACGGCTTCAAAGGCGTCAACCAGTGTTTTGCCATTCAGGCCGGCCGCGAGCTGCGCGTGATGGTGGATGCCGAAAACGTAACCGACGAGCGCGCCGCCGAACTGAGCTACGAAATCTCCCAGAAAATCGAGAAAGAGATGCAGTACCCCGGCCAGATCAAAATCACGGTTATCCGCGAAATGCGTGCCGTGGCCTACGCTAAATAAGCGAATACCCTGCTACCAATGAAAGCCCGCCGGAAGCACTTCCGGTGGGCTTTTTCGTGCTTCGTGCAACCCTAAATGGCCGTCTCGGCTCCCGTACCTACGCCCGGGTGCCAGCAGCTTAGTGCTGCTTATTGGGTGCCTCACTCAGCCGCGCTATTGTATGAAACCGAAATCCTGGCAGATAAAAGCACTGGCTGGTGTGGTGAGCGGCCTCCTGACGGGCTGTTCGCTATACGTACCCATGTTGCCGGCAGCCCCACAGATTCGCGACAAAGGCCAGGTGGAAATCCACGGCACCTCGTTTCTGAACCGGCGCTGGGAAGCCGGCGTCACGTATTCGCCCGCCAAATACGTGCTGGTGCGGGCCGCCGGAGGCATCCGTACCAACCGGGGTAGCGACAGTGCCTACGCCCGCAACCGTCAGTACGAGTTGGCAGCCGGGGGCTACTACCCTTTGGGGCGGCGCTGGCTGGTGAGCGGGCTAGCCGGCTTCGGGCAGGCCCGCAGCGGCTACGCCTACTCGACCGGAACGGACCGAGGGAATTATTCTATGGGGGAGACCCGCCGCTATGAAGCTCGCTACAACCGTTGGCTTGCCGAATTGGCGGGCTCTTACACAGATAATGGTTTTACGCTTGGTGTAGCCGGCCGCCTCACCGACGTCCGCTACAACGCTCTGACGTTCAACAGTCAACCCCTGGGCCTACGCCGGCTACCCCGCTTCGAGCCCATGGTGTTCTGCCAGCTTAGCCGCCCCGACGGAGCAGTGCCCTGGCTGCGCGGACAAGTAGCAGCCACTGCCTCGGCGGTTCTCAACCAACGGCTAACAACCAACCCGCCCGCTGCCGCTGCCCACCTTATGGAAGCAGTTCCTTGCCTGACGATAAGCGTCATTATCCTGCCACATCTATTTAGAGCAGCCAGCCAGTAACACGAGCGGCTATTCCTCGATGGTTTCCGGCAACACGATTTCGCCCTCAAACTCACCCAAATCGGCCAGATCATGCAGCCAATACTCCGATGAAATCAGACGCACGGCGAAGGTCCCGGGGGCGGCCGCATCGGGCGTTACAGTGAGTTCCCAGAGGATATCATCGGCGGCTTCGAAGGGCGTCGCGGCTTCCAACTCGGCGGCGTATAGGCGCTTGATGAGCGAACGGTCGGAGAGGGCCGGGGCCAGGGCCCGTAGCACTAGGCCGGCGGTAAGTTCTGTGGGGGCAGCTGGGCCGGAGAACTGCATGGTGGCTTCTACCGACACCGCTTCGCCGTTGGGAAACTTGCCGTTGTAGGCTAGCCGCAGGAGTTGGTTGGCATCGAACAGATGGCGGTGCAGACTGATTTCGGGGTACTCCTCAAAAATCTTGTCGTTCTGCATATCGTGCGAAATCTGGTCGATCTGGCCGTCGCTCAACTCGTCGCCCAGGCGGTAGCTCAGCAGCACGGTGGCGGCTTCGGCGGGTTCCAGGTCGGCCAGCGCCATCAGGCTCATTTCGCGGGCATCAGCCTCCGGAATAGTCTCGCCGTCGGGGAAGCCGGCCGCGCTCATGATGCAGCGGTAGTCGGTAAGCTGCCAGGTACCGGGAATTTCGGCCAGCATTTCTTTGCTGGTAATGGTGATTTTGCAGGCAATAGTGGTCATAATAGGCAGATTCGGAAGAAAAAAAGGACTCCGTGCCGGGCATATGCACAGGGCGCGGGGGCAACAGGTTGTAAATAAGGTGCGGGAGGCTAACCCCGCTTGAGCCGCTGAAAAGCATTGTTGAGCACTTCGGCCCAGGTGGGGTGGGCAATAACCATGTCTTCGAGCTGCTGGTAGCGCAGGTCGCCGGCCATGGCCAGCTGGAACATGGTCATCAGTTCGCCACCCTGCTCGCAAAGCACAGCCGCGCCCAGCAGCCGGTCATCGTCGCCTACCAGCACCTCCACGAAGCCCTCGGTCAGGCCTGTTTCTACGGCCCGGCCAATGGTACTGGCCGGCAGCCGGCTCACCCGGTAAGGCACTTTCTGCTTGCGCGCTTCCTCCTTGGAAAGCCCAATGCGGCCCAGCTGCGGCTCCGTAAATACCACGTAGGGCACCGGCCGCTGGTGGTAGTCGCGGGGGCGGCTGTGCAGCAGCTGGTCGCGCACGATGCGGTAGTCGTCGTAGGTGATGTGGGTGAACTGGGGGCCGCCTTTCACGTCGCCGAGGGCATAAACGCCTTTGGCTGCCGTGCGCAGGTCGTTATCTACCTGAATGTAGCCGTCCTCGTCGGTTTTGATGCCGGCCAGCTCCAGGCCCAATTCCGCGGTATTGGGCACGCGGCCGGTGGCCACCAGCAGGTGCGAACCACGAAGGCGCCGTCCGCCGTCTGGCGTATCGGCCGTAAGTGTCAGTACGCCCTCAGCGTTGCGCGACACGTGCCGGGCTTCGGCTTCGAGCACCAGCTCTACTCCCTCGGCTTGGAGTAACTCCTGCAGCGGCCCGCTCACGTCGGTATCTTCACGGTCCATGAGCGTGGCCGAGGTTTCGATGATGGTTACGCGCGAGCCCAACCGCCGAAACATCTGCCCAAACTCGACGCCGATGTAGCTGCCGCCCAGAATGAGCAGGTGTTCGGGTAGCTCCTGCAGGCCCAGCAGCAGCGTGTCGTTGGTGAGGTAGCCGCTTGCTTCGAGGCCCGGAATGGGCGGCACAGCGGCATGCGTGCCGGTATTGATAAAGACGAGCGGAGCCGTCAGCTGCTCCTGCCCGGCAGTGTCGTTCAGGTCGACGTGCAGCGTATTGGGAGCCATGAAGCGGGCCCGCCCGCGCACCAACCGGATGTTGGGGTGGGCGGTGGTGAGCTTACGTTCGATGCCGTTGCGCGAATCCTGCGTCAGCCGGTCTTTGCGGGCTACAACGGCGGCAAAGTCTACGGCCGGCGCGGGTACGCGGATGCCCAATTCGCTGGCTGTGCGCACGAGATGGGCGCGCTGGGCCGAGGCCAGCAGTATTTTGGTGGGCGCGCAACCATAGTTAACGCACGAGCCGCCGAGGTGGGCACTTTCGATGAGGGCCACGCGCCGGCCGGCTTCGGCCAGTGCATAGGCCAGCGGCTTGCCGGCCTGGCCGGAGCCGATGATAAGAGCATCGTAGGAGGTAGCAGGCATTTAGTATTGAGCTGTTAGCTATTAGCGACTAGCAGTTAGCCTATTAAGAAAAGCAATGAGGAAGCAAGCTGGCACCCACCGAGAGCTGTTGGTGGATGCCTGGGTTACTGTACGCAGCCGCCGAGCTTGCGGCCGGACAACGAACCCCGGCTTCGTGCGTTAGGTCGGCAGCCGGAGCGTGCTACCCGTACTTTGGCACGACCTTTCTATCTTCCCGCATCGGCTTTATTTCCCGGTTCATGCTTTTTCAATTCCGCACTCTTTCCGGTCTGTCGCTGCTGGTGTTATTCGTGCTGCTTTCGGGCTGCGCGTCGCTTTACTTCCCGCCGCCGCCCCAGGTGCCGCTGCTCACCCAAAAGGGCGAGTGGAGCGCCGGGGTGCACACCAACCTGAGCCAAAATACGGCCGTGCAGGGCGCCTACGCCATTTCCGACCACCTGGGCGTGATGGGTTCGGCCTCGTTTCTGCACACCAATAAAAAGAAGGAGGCTGTCGACCACGACTTTGCCGAGCTGGGCCTGGGCTATTTCACCCGCCTGCCCGACAAGCGGGTGCTGGAGGTATACGGTGGCTACGGCGGCGGCCGCACCAAGCGCGTGGAGCGGAACCCCACCGAGGGCGTTACGCGCACGCTGGAGGCGGGCCTGAACAAGTACTTTGTGCAGGTAAACTACAGCTCGAAAGAGAAGAAAAGCTACCACCTACTGGGCCGCGACTGGCCCCTGACCTACGGCACGGCCCTGCGCGCCAGCTACGTCACGCTCACCGATTTCCGCCTCGACGGCCTGCCGGCTTCCAACGAAGACAACATCCTGTTCGAGCCCATCACCTACGCCCGCGTCAAGCTCATCGGCCCACTCGACGGCCAGTTCATCAGCGGCTACAACTTCGGCCTCAAGCACCGCAAGTACCTGAAAGCCGCCAATTCAGTGTTTCAGATCGGGATAGTAGTGAACCTGGGCGGGCAGACGGGGGAGAAGTAGGGCTGACGACAGCGCGAACTTAATTGGTGGGTTTACTGCACGGTTTCTATGAAAAGGCAGTAGCGTGCAGCAAGAAGTTCGGATTCGATGGCACTTAGAGGCCTGCTTTCAGCTCTTGCCAGAAAGCCTCATCCAGGCGCGATGCGTCGAAGTATAATGCCGGAGAGAACAGAACCGGACGTAACCAGTCGACTGCGGCACCCAATGGCAACGGCTTCCGGCCAGCATTCATTAGCAGCCCCTGCAACAGTACCAGTCCGGCCCCGCGGAACACCAGTTCATAAACTTCTTGCAAGGAATCACGCTGCCAGTCGACTCCAACAGCAAACTGCGCCAAGCACTTTCCCGCATCAACTTCCTCCTCCACTTCGTGGCAGGTAGCCCCCACAATGGGCACGTTCAACGCTTTGGCCTGGGCAACCGTCTCCATGCCGATCAGGCCCCTGAACGCGGGTAGCAAGGAATAATGCAGATTGATAAAGCGGCCCGCCGGAAGCAGGGCTAAGGTTTCAGGGTCCAGTATTTTGTGAACGGTTGTTACGACGAAATCAGGCTTGATTTCCAATAGTGCTTCGCGTAAAGCGGAGGGGCTTTTACGAGTGTATGGCACCTGCACGGCCGCTATGCCTGCTACCTGGGCGTAATCGAGCGCCCCGCAGGGCCGGTCGGCCACCACGGCTACAACTTGCAAACCTAGCTGCAACCGCTGATTCGCTTGATGAATAAATCTAAGCGTGCCACCGTTGCCGGAAGCTAAAAAAGCTATTTTAATCAACGTAATAAAGGATTATTTTTAAAAATTTTTTCGCTCTACAAAATTAGGGCGACGGGTAGTTTTTAAGTTAATACGGTGAATGTATTCACCTAAAATACCCATGCCTAGTAAAATTAGCCCAACCCCAAAGCCTATGGTAATAATAAGAGTTGGGAAGCCGGGTGATAAATCGTTTAGTACCAGCTTGCGCACCAGAATATAAAGCGAATATGCCGCCGTAATCAGAAATACTACTACGGAAGTAAACGACAGGAGCCGCACCGGTAGATAGGAGAACGTGACAAAAATATTGATCGAGTGCTCGATAAGCCTGGACAAAGAATAGGCGCTTTGGCCGGCGGCGCGCTTCTGGTGTACCACGGTTGTCGCGCTTACGCTCTGGGTAATCCACGCCAGGTAGCCGTCGAGGAAAGTATAGGAGTTGTTCATCTCCAGACAGTAGCGGGCCGTAGTGGCCCGAATCAGCCGGAAGGCTGTGTAGTCGGGGTGCAGGTCCGGAATACCGGCTCTGAGTAACTTCCGGAGCAGTTGGGAGGTAATGTTTCGAAAGGTGCTGTGCTGCAGGGCATCGTAGCGACCATACACCACGTCGTAGTCGCCTTCTGCCTGCTTGGCAATCAGGCGGGCAATGTCAGCCGGGCGGTGTTGCAGGTCTTCGTCCATTGTAATAACGAAGCTACCCTGGGCATGCGAGAAGCCACAAATCAAGGCGTTGTGCTGACCGAAGTTGCGAGTTAGGCGCACAATTTTTATCCGCTCAGGGCCAAATTCGGCCTGCACTTCCTGCATCACGCACCACGAACGGTCGGGGCCGCAGTCATTCACCAGAATAAGCTCGTAGCTCAACCCGGCGTCCCGAAAAAACTCGTCCAGTTGCTGGGCGAGTGGGCGAATGGTGTCCTGTCCCTGATAAGTGGGAACGACCACCGAATACTGGGGCTGCGTAGCCATTAGGATGGAAACTGCGTAGCCGGTTGAACCAAAGTTTTCATGTATTGGGGTGCATCAGGGCCCATATTGAAGAGCAAATCCAGCACCGTCACTCCGTGCTCGAACTTAGCCGGACCTAGTTGCCGGTATTCGGCATAGCCATTATAATCCATCCAATGTAAGCCAATACCAGCCTGCTCGAAAAGGGCGGTATCCAAATAATCATGGGCTGCGGGTCCCGAAAGATAGTCGGTGCCACCGGCATCCTGCACGAGTTGAACCAAGCGTTCTGTTTTGCCTTGGCCCAAAGTATAGTCCGTCGACCGGCTTAACTTGGTTGTGATGCCAAGCCAGCCACATATTGCCCGAATAAAGGTGCTGTTAATCTGGCTTAAATTAATGAAATCCGGGGTTTGATAGATTGCCTCCAGTTCATCTTTGTAGTGTTTGAAGTGCGGGGCATGCGCATAGGTTTGCGCCAGCGTACGCCAATGTTTAACGGCCCACTTGGCATCGACGACTTCGGTTTCGCTGATCGTTTGGGCTCGTTTATACTGTCGTACCGGAATTGTCAACCAATCGGTTCCGTGCACAGTTTTTATTTTGTTGCGGTTGCGCCAATCCCTGTTGGTGTACTGCATGTCATCATAAAAAATAAATTCATCAACCGAATTTATCAAATCAAAATATCCTTTCCAAGGAATGTAATTTGATTGTAGAATGGCAATTTTCTTCATAACACAATAATAGTAGTAGAGTAAATGCGTATGAGTGTTGGGGTAGTAAACAAGGGGTCAGATATCGGCTATTCATTTTCGAGCCGAGTGTTTCCTGGGTTTAGCTAGGAAAAACAAGACGATACGGGCAAAAATAAAAGGCTGCTTTCGATTTTTCGAAAGCAGCCTTTACACGTCTATAAGTAGTCGGAATTACTTTCCGCCCAACACGCGCAGCATGGTGTCGCCGATTTCGGCGGGCGAATCCACCACGTGGATGCCGCACTCGCGCATGATGGCCATTTTGGCCGCGGCCGTATCGTCGGCACCGCCTACGATGGCACCGGCGTGGCCCATGCGGCGGCCGGGAGGGGCGGTCTGGCCGGCAATGAAGCCTACTACGGGCTTCTTGTTGCCGGTTTCTTTGATCCAGCGAGCCGCTTCGGCTTCCATGCCGCCGCCGATTTCGCCAATCATCACGATGCCCTCGGTCTCGGGGTCGTTCATGAGCAGCTCCACGGCCTCCTTGGTGGTGGTGCCGATGATTGGGTCGCCGCCGATGCCGATGGCCGTGGTCTGGCCCAAGCCGGCCTTGGTGAGCTGGTCAACCGCTTCGTAGGTCAGCGTGCCCGACTTCGAAACGATACCGATTTTGCCTTTCGTAAAGATAAAGCCGGGCATGATGCCCACTTTGCACTCGCCGGCGGTCATCACGCCGGGGCAGTTTGGTCCGATCATGCGCAGGCCCTCACGGCCCTTCAAGTACTCTTTCACCGCAATCATGTCCTTGGTCGGGATGCCTTCGGTGATGGTGATGATGACTTTGATACCGCCGTCGGCGGCCTCCATGATGGCGTCGGCGGCGAAAGCCGGCGGCACGAAGATAATGCTGGTGTTGGCGCCGGTTTCGGCTACGGCCTCGGCTACGGTGTTGAACACGGGACGCTCCAAGTGCTGGGTGCCGCCCTTGCCGGGCGTTACGCCGCCCACCACATTGGTGCCGTACTCAATCATCTGCTGGGCATGAAACGAGCCTTCGGAGCCCGTAAAGCCCTGTACTAGCACTTTGGAATCCTTGTTTACCAGAACACTCATAAAAGGGGGATTAGCGGAAATTGCTTCGTGGAAGTGGGAACAGCAGCCGCCAGGCGGGCGGCTGCGCAAAAGTAGGGTTTTCTAGTTAGCTGTTAGCCATTAGCTGCTAGCTATTAGCTTAACAGGCTGGACCAGAACAGTAAGCTGACAGCTAGCAGCTAATGGCTGACAGCTTAAGAAAGGGTTACCTTTGTGTTTGCAAATCACTCACCCGAATATGTATCTGAATAATATTGTTGAAGCCATCGGTAACACGCCAATGGTAAAGCTCAACCGCGTAACTGAAGGCATCAAAGGCACGGTGCTCGTGAAAGTGGAATACTTCAACCCCGGCAACTCGGTGAAGGACCGCATGGCGGTAAAAATGATTGACGACGCCGAAAAGGCCGGCCTGCTGAAGCCCGGTGGCACCATCATCGAAGGCACAAGCGGCAACACGGGTATGGGCCTGGCTCTCACGGCCATTGCCCGCGGCTACAAGTGCATCTTCACGATGAGCGACAAGCAGAGCAAGGAAAAGCAGGATATCCTGAAAGCTGTAGGGGCCGAGGTTATCGTGTGCCCCACCAACGTGCCGGCCGACGACCCGCAGAGCTACTACTCCATTGCGCGCAAGCTCAACGCCGAAATTCCGAACTCGTTCTACCCCAACCAGTACGACAACCCTTCCAACGCCCAGGCCCACTACGAAACCACGGGCCCCGAAATCTGGACCCAGACCGAGGGTAAAATTACCCATTTTGCGGCCGGCGTAGGCACGGGCGGCACCATCTGCGGCACCGGCAAGTACCTGAAGGAGCAGAACCCAGCCATCGTGTCGGTGGGCCTCGACACCTACGGCTCGGTGTTCAAAAAGTACAAGGAAACCGGCATTTTCGATGAGAACGAGATTTACTCGTACAAAACCGAAGGCATCGGCGAAGATATTCTGCCCAAAAACGTCGATTTCGACCTTATCGACCTCTTTATCAAGGTAACCGACAAGGACGCCGCCCTGATGACGCGCCAGCTGGCCAAGGAAGAAGGATTGTTCGTGGGCTGGTCGTGCGGCTCGGCCGTGTTCGGCGCCCTCGAATACGCCCGCGAGCACCTAAACGAGGACGACACGATGGTCATCATTCTGCCCGACCACGGCACGCGCTACCTCGGCAAAATCTACAACGACGACTGGATGCGCGAACAAGGCTGGCTGTAGTCGGTTACGTTTTCATCTGACTACTTTTCCCGCTCCCGGTATGGCTTCTAAGCTCCGCAGCATCGTTTTGGTCGACGACAACGAAACTACCAGCTTCCTCAACAACCGCCTGCTCAGCCGCCTCGGAGTGGCCGAGCAGGTGTACACCTACCATAAAGCCGAGCAGGCGTACCAGCAAATCTGGGGGGAAGAAAAGGACGAAGCGGCCACAGCAAAAGCCCCCGACCTGGTGTTCGTCGACCTGAAGATGCCCGGCATGGATGGCTTTGAGTTTTTGAAGCTGTACAGCGCCCTGCCCTCGGAAGTGCGCCAACAAACCGTGATGGCCGTGCTCACCACCTCCATGCACGCCGCCGACACTGCCCGCGTGGCCCAGTACCCCAACGTGGAGTACCTGGCTAAACCCCTGACAGAGGAAAAGCTGAGCAAACTGCTGGAAAAGCGGTTTTAGGTTTGAGGAGCTACAAGCTGTAAGCTACAAGCGGCAAGCTGACGGCCTGTCATCCTGAGTGAAGCGAAGGACCCTATTGCGTGAAGACGAGTCGTTATTACGGTCGTTCAAGCGTAGTGAGGTCCTTCGCTTTGCTCAGGATGACAGACGGTCAGCTTGCCGCTTGTAGCTTACAGCTTGTAGCTTTTTTACGCTACCACGTTCTCCACAAACCGGAATGCCTCGCCATCAAACAACCCTTTGTCGCTGAGCTTGAGGCTGGGGATGACGAGTAGCGCCATGAAGGAAAGCGTCATGAATGGCGCTTGGAGCGGGGAGCCCAAGGCCTTGGCCGCCGCATCGACGGCCGAGTAGGCAGCGGCCACATCCGGGCCGGATTGGTCGGACATGAGGCCGGCCACCGGCAACGGCAGCACCAGCTCCTGGTCATCGGGCGACACGACGGCCAGGCCACCACGGGCTTCCATCACCAGCTGCACGGCGCGGGCGAGGCTTGCATCGTCGCAGCCCACGGCCGTGATGTTGTGCGAATCGTGGCCGACGCTGCTGGCCAGCGCGCCGCCTTTCAGCCCGAAACCCCGGATGAAGGCTATGGCCGGTGGGGCCGCCTGGTAGCGGTTGACGACTGTTAGCTTCAGCATGTCGCGGCTCAGATCGGACACCACTTGGCCGTTTTCCACCTGCGCCGGCTCGTCGTGCCGGGCCGTAATCAGCTGCCCGTCGAAGCACTCGATCAGGCGGACGGTTGCGCTGGTGTTCGGCTGATTTTCTACGGATGCTATCCGTACCACAAAATCGTGCGCCTGCACCTCGTGAGGCGTGAAGTTGTTGACGACTTCCACCGGCGCGGGCGCAATCAGGGTTTCGCCGTTTTCGGCCACCAGCACGCCGTCGAGGTAAGTCTGGCGAACCTTGAAATCCACCAGGTCGTCTACCACGATAAAGTCGGCCGGGTCGCCTTCGCGGAGCAGGCCCACGGGCAGGCGGTAGTGCTCAACGGGGTTGCGGCAAGCCACGCGCAGCACCTTTAGCACATCCTGGCCCCGGGCCACGGCCCGCTGCACCAGCTGGTCGATGTGGCCTATTAGCAACGTGTCGGGGTGTTTGTCGTCGGAGCAGAACATCATCTGCTCGTAGTGCGCGGGCAGCAGATCAATCAGGGCCTCGAAGTTGCGGGCCGCCGAACCTTCGCGAATCAGGATTTTCATGCCGGCCGCCAGCTTATCCACGGCCTCGCCGGCCATAAAGCACTCGTGGTCGGTGCTGATGCCGGCTTCGGCGTAGCGGCGCGCATCGTTGCCGAGCAGGCCGGGCGCGTGGCCATCAACGGGTCGGTGGTAGCGCTGGGCCAGGGCAATTTTCTCCATCACGCCGACGTCGCGGCTCAGCACGCCGGGCCAGTTCATCATCTCGGCCAGGTAGCCGATTTCGGGGTGGTCGCGGAACAATTCCTCGATGTCGGCGGCCGTTATTTCGGCCCCGGCGGTTTCGAAGGGTGTGGCCGGCACGCACGAGGGAGCTCCGAAGCAAAACTTGAACGGCACCTGGGCAGCGTTGGCCAGCATATACTTCACGCCGGCCACGCCCAGCACATTGCCGATTTCGTGGGGGTCGGATACGGTGGCCACGGTGCCGTGGCGCACGGCCAGGCGGGCAAACTCGGAGGGCACCAGCAGCGAGCTTTCCACGTGCACGTGGGCATCAACGAAACCCGGCAGCGCGTAGGGTAGGGCCGGGTCGGGCGCGGTAGGCCCCAGCGGCTCGATCTGCCGTATCCGGCCCCCGGCTACGTGCACCGTGGCCGGGGTTATGGTATTGCTGAACAGGTTGATAACGTTGGCCTGAAGCGAAAAATCGGTGGGCATATGCGAATCGGAAGATGCGGGGAAAAACCGGGCCGCAGGGCGGCGGGCGGGTAAAGAACCGTATATTTGCCCAAAATCCGCGCCGTGAGAAAGATTGTGACTTTGCTGCTGGTCGCCTGTATTGGGGGCTCGGGTCTGCTGACAGCAGGCTGCGCCACCCGCTCGACTCTTCAGAAAAAAACGGCCAGCTATAAGCGCAAAGCCAAGTCTGGCAAGATTCCCTGTCCCTGCGAGAAGAACTAAAAGGCAGCCAGCCGGCGGGACTCCTGCCGGCTCCTTGCTGTTACTGCCCCTTACCAGCCCGCCCATGCCCGACGAATCGCCCTTAGCCGCCCTGCAGAACGCTGCCGAAGCTGTCCGCCACCAGCTGCGCCTCAACACCTATGATGCCGCCGCCGTGCAGCGGCTCGACGAGTTCATCGAAGTGCAGCGGCCCATCATCAAGGATAATGAGCGCGAAGGTGTAATTAAGGCGCTGGGCTGCTTTCTGGGCCAGTGCATGGTGCAAACCTACGGTGGTACCTGGGCCCAGAACCCGCAGGGCGTAACGGGCGTGGGCATCGGCGAGGTGCACTTTTTCAATCCTTTCTACCGCGTGGGCGAGCAGCTGGTAAAAGGCTCCGCGCATTCGGTGACGGCGTTTTTCGCGAGCCTGCCCGAGCGTATGGCCAATCCGCCCGCCCGTAAAACCTGGATTTAGTGAGTTCTCTATCCGACCCCGGCCGACCCGACCTTGCTATGCAGAAAATTGTCATTGCCATCGACGGCTACTCTTCGTGCGGCAAAAGCACCACGGCCAAGGCCGTAGCCGCCGAGCTGGGGTATGCCTACATCGATACCGGCGCTATGTACCGGGGTGTTACGCTGTACCTGCTCGAAAACGGCATTGCCTTCGACGATTTACCCCGCATCGAGCAGGCCTTGCACGAAATGCAGGTCAGCTTTAAGCGCAACCGCCAAACCGGCCGCAACGAGCTGTGCCTCGATGGCAAAATACGCGAAGATGAAATCCGGCAGATGCGCATTTCCAACTCGGTGAGCGAGGTGTCGGGGCTGCCGCTGGTACGCCACGCCATGGTGCGCCAGCAGCAGCAAATGGCCCGCCACCGCGGCGTGGTGATGGACGGGCGCGATATTGGCACCACTGTTTTCCCCGATGCCGAGGTGAAGGTGTTTATGACGGCCGAAGTGCTGACCCGCGCGTTGCGCCGGCAGGAAGAGCTGGCTATTAAAAACGAGCACGTGCCGGTGGAGGACATTGTGGATAACCTCCAGAAGCGCGACCACCTCGACTCGACCCGCACCGAAAGCCCCCTGCGCCGCGCCCCCGATGCCGTGCTGCTCGATACCACCCACATGATGATTGACGAGCAGGTAGATTTTGTGCTGGAGCGCGTGTCGGCCGCTCTGTTCTCGCGGGCTGCGAAGGGCTGAGGCACGTCGTTCCAGTAAGCAAGCAGCCCCATCCACCCAGCGACGACCTAAACTGCCGCCGCCGCTGTTCTTGTACTGAAGCTGGCCCGCAATTCGCGGGGTCGACCTGCCCACTGCCTAAGCCGGGCAGGAAGCTGCCAGGCAGAACGAAAGCTAACAGCCAGCAGCTACTAGCTAACAGCTTAAACCCACACGCACATGAACGTCCTCATTGATAAGAATTCCGGGTACTGCTTCGGCGTCGAATTCGCCATTCAGATGGCCGAAGACGAGCTGGCGCATGAGCGTAGCCTGTACTGTCTGGGCGACATCGTGCACAACCGCATGGAAGTGGAGCGCCTGCACGCGCTGGGGTTACGCATCATCGACCGGGAGCAGCTTGAAGAAATCCACGATGCCAAAGTGCTCATTCGGGCCCATGGCGAGCCGCCGGCCACCTACGAGCTGGCCCTGCGCAACAATCTGGAGCTGATTGATGCCTCCTGTCCCGTGGTGCTCAAGCTGCAGAACCGCGTGAAGCACGCCTTCGACGCTTCGAACCGCCAGCAGGGCCAGATTGTGATATACGGCCAGCCCGGCCACGCCGAAGTAGCCGGCCTCACGGGCCAGACCCGCAACCAGGCCGTCATCGTGATGACGGAGGCCGACCTCGACCAGGTGGACTTTTCGCGGCCCGTTACGCTGTTCAGCCAGACCACCAAGAGCACGGCCGGTTTCTACCACATGAAGGCCGTTATTGAGGAGCGCATCCTGGCTGCGGGCGGTTCGCTCGACTCCTTCGACGCCAACGACAGCATCTGCCGGCAGGTAAGCAACCGCGAGCCGGCCCTGCGCATTTTTGCCCAGCAGCACGATGTTATCGTCTTCGTGAGCGGGCGCAAAAGCTCCAACGGCAAGGCCCTGTTCTCGGTCGTCAACCAAACCAACCCGCGCAGCTACTTCGTGGAAAACGAGCAGGAACTGGACGAATCCTGGTTTCAGGATGCCCAATCGGTGGGTATCTGTGGTGCTACCAGCACCCCCATGTGGCTGATGGAGCGCGTGAAGAAGCGCATTGAGGAGGCGGGGGAGCTGATTGGGTGAAGACAACGGTGTAGGGGCGGTGCTTAGCTTCGC
>NZ_JAGGPS010000032.1:0-47908 GCF_018613725.1 Hymenobacter sp. ISL-91 | reverse complement strand
CGCCCCTACATCGTCGTTACCAATCCCACTTGCCCCTAAACCCTGCCCGATGCGCCGGTACCTTAACTACTTTCTGAGCGGTTTCCTGATTGTGGCCCCCATCGGGCTCACGGCGTACATTCTGTTCGCGTTGCTGCGCTGGCTCGATGATCTGTTTGCGGGCCTGAGCTTCGATATACCCGGGCTGGGATTGGTGGTAGCCGTACTGCTGATTACGGCCGTAGGCTTCGTGGCTAAATCGTTTCTGGTGCGGCCTTTCCTTATTATTACCGAGCGGGTGCTGCACCGCACGCCGCTGGTCAGCATCATCTATTCGAGCCTGAAGGATTTGTTCGACGCCTTTGTGGGCGACAACCAGAAGTTCAACCGTCCGGTGCTGGTGCGCCTCAACAGCGCCGACCAGGTGTTCAAGATGGGCTTCGTCACCCAGCCCAGCATGGCCGCCATCACCCGCGACGACCTGCTGGCCGTGTACTTCCCGCACTCCTACAACTTCTCGGGCGAGTTGGTGCTGGTGCCCATCGAAAACGTCACGTATCTGGAGCTGCCCAGCAGCGAAATCATGAAGTTCATTGTGTCCGGCGGCGTATCGCGGCTGGGGTAGCCATCTGTCATCCTGAGTGCAGTGGGGGGCCTGTGCAGAAGCTATTTCCTGTTTGAGGTTAGCTTTTGCGCAGGTTCTTCGCTGCACTCAGGATGACAGACGGTTTGACTTTGCACACCCGGTTGCAACCGCCTCAGTTGCCACTTTCTACGCTTCGGGGGCGGCCACCGACGGTTGGGCAACCGCCCATTGAGGAAATGCAGTGGAAAGATTATATTTAGTCCACTCAGCTACATAACCGCCTCCCGCTCATGGAAACCACCGACCGCGACCCCCAACTCTGGCGCCTGGCCCGCCAACGTGCCAAATTCAAGTCCGGCCTGCTCACGTACCTGCTCGTGAATGCCCTGCTGTGGGCTGTATGGGCCTTCACGGGGCGCGATGCCAGCCCTATTCCATGGCCGTTGTGGGTGTCGTTCTTCTGGGGCATCGGGCTGGTTATCCGCGGGCTGAAAGTCTATGGGAACCTGGGCTGGGCCGACAGCTCGGAGCGCGAATACGAGAAGCTCCTGCGTCAGCAGCGCGACGAACTGCGCTAACCGGCGCACGGACCAAAATGAGGCCGACTATTGGCCGGGTTGGGCAACCTTCCCGGCCGGGCGCGGGTTAGGGGTACCATGAAATCCCGTTACTTCCTGCCCCTGCTGCTGGCTCCGCTGGCCCTGAGTTCCGCCGTCACGCCCGATCCCGCGGCGGCTCCCGATGCCAACCTGAGTAAAATAAAGCTGCCGCCCGGCTTCAGCATCAGCTACTTCGCCCAGAACGTGAAGAGTGCCCGCGAGCTGGCCCTGGGCCCCGATGGCACGGTGTACGTGGGCACCAAAACCGACAAGGTGTACGCCCTGCCCGACCGTAACAAAGACGGCCGCGCCGACGAAGTACTTACCCTGGCCACCGGCCTGAACGCGCCCAACGGCGTGGCCGTGCGCAACGGTAGCCTCTACGTGGCCGAAATCAACCGCATCCTGCGCTACGACAACGTGGGCGCTAAGCTCAAGCAGCCGCCTAAGCCGGTCGTAGTCAGCACTGCCCTGCCTGATAAGGAGTGGCACGGCTACCGCTACATTGCCTTCGGGCCCGATGGCAAGCTGTATGTGCCGGTGGGGGCGCCCTGCAACAGTTGCCTGCCCGAAGCACCAATCTACGCCACCATCAACCGCATGAACCCCGACGGCTCGGGCCTCGAAACCTTCGCCTACGGCGTGCGCAACACCGTCGGCTTCGATTGGAGCCCTCGGGATAAGGCGCTTTGGTTTACCGACAACGGCCGCGACAAGCTCGGCGACAACACCCCGGCCGACGAGCTGAACCGGGCCACCAAGCCCGGCCAGCACTTCGGCTTCCCCTACTTCTTCGCCGGCGACGTGCCCGACCCCGAATTTGGCAAAGGCAAATCGGCGGCTACGTACGTGAAGCCGGCCTGGAAGCTGGGGCCGCACGTGGCGGCGCTGGGCATGAAGTTTTACACCGGCAAGCAATTTCCGGGTAAGTATCAGAACCAAATTCTGATTCCGGAACACGGCTCCTGGAACCGGAGCAGCAAAATCGGCTACCGCATCACCCTGGTTACGCTCGATGCTGCCGGCCAGCAGGCCACCAGCTACCAAACCTTCGCCGAAGGCTGGTTGCAGGGCCAGAAGCCCTGGGGCCGCCCCGTAGCCCTGCTGGTAATGCCCGACGGCTCGCTCCTGGTGAGCGACGACCAAAATGATGCCGTGTACCGCATCAGCTACAAGGGGTAATTGTAAAATCAAAAGTTGGGAAGAACGATGTAGGGGCGGGGCTTGTCCCCGCCCGCCGGTAAACAGTATTATTGAACGGCGGATAAAGGCCCACAACGCCTCGTTTCGGCGGCGGGCGGGGACAAACCCCGCCCCTACATCGTTCTTCCCAACTTTTGGCTTAGTATTTTGCCCCCCATGAAAAAGCAACGTGAACCCAAGCGCACGGTAGGGCGGCGGGAGCTGGTTGATTTTCCGGCGCTGCAGCTCTGGGGCGTGGAGGCCAAGGTGGATACCGGCGCCTACACCGGGGCATTGCATTGCTCCAACATCCACCAGGAAACCGATGCGCAGGGCGTCACGCGCCTGCATGTGCAGCTGCTCGACCCCTCACATCCGCATTTCGATGGCTCGCCCATGATCTTCGACACGTTTAGCATGCGCGACATTCGCAGCTCCAACGGCGAAGTGCAGCAGCGCTACGTAATCGAGGCCGTTATCCGGCTATTCGGGCAGGATTTCAACACCGAATTCTCGCTCTCCGACCGTTCCGATATGAAATATCCCGTTCTTGTGGGCCGGGTGCTGCTGCGCCAGGCCCGGTTGGTGGTCGATGTAGCCCGGCGCAACGTATCGTACAAGTTATTAGCGCTTGGTGCCTAGCTGCTTGTGCCCGCCGGATGGTTGGTAAAGCGTAATTCGCGCAACTCTCCGCAGGCGTTCAGCTACGCCCTCAACACCCCTTTCGCCTTTACAGTCTGCACCCCAATGAAAGTAGCGATTCTATCGCGTGAGCCAACGCTCTATTCGACCCGCCGGCTGGTGGAAGCTGCCGAGCAGCGCGGCCACGAACCCGTAGTGATTGACCACCTGCACTGCAACCTGGTACTCGAAAAAGGCCAGCCCGGCATTATCTACCAAGGTCAGCGGCTGGAAGGTATTGATGCCATTATCCCGCGTATCGGGGCCTCGGTTACGTTTTACGGCTGCGCCGTGGTGCGCCAGTTCGAGATGATGAAGGTGCGCACGGCCATCGACAGCCAGTCGATTGTGCGCAGCCGCGACAAGCTGCGTTCGATGCAGATCCTGAGCCGTGCCGGCGTGGGCATGCCCAAAACGGCCTTTACCAACTACTCCGACGACGTGCCGGCCATGATTGAGCAGGTAGGCGGGGCCCCGGTTATCATCAAGCTGCTCGAAGGCACCCAGGGCCTGGGCGTAGTGCTGGCCGAGTCGGCCAAGGCGGCCCAGTCGGTTATTGAGGCCTTTCATAATCTCAAGGCCCGCATTATTGTGCAGGAGTTTATTGCCGAAAGCAAGGGCGCCGATTTGCGGGCCTTTATTGTGAACGGCGAAGTGGTAGGGGCCATGAAGCGGCAGGGCAAGGAGGGCGAGTTCCGCTCGAACCTGCACCGCGGCGGCTCGGGCAAGCTCGTAAAGCTGAGCCGGGCCGAGAAGGCTGCCGCGTTGCTGGCGGCCAAGTCGCTGGGCCTGGGTATTGCGGGCGTTGATATGCTGCAGAGTACGCGCGGCCCGCTGGTGCTGGAGGTGAACTCCTCGCCTGGCCTCGAAGGCATCGAGCGCGCTACGGGTCTCGATATTGCCGGCAAAGTCATCGAATACACCGAGCAGCTGACCCAGAAGAAGAAGTCGGCCGACGCGAAGAAAGCGTAAGCAGAGGGGGAAGTTCGCCTGTCATCCTGAGTTTGCGAAGGACCTTATCTCATGAAGACGACCAGTTCCTAAGACAGTCCTCACAGGATAAGCTCCTTCGCAAACTCAGGATGACAGGTGTGCTTCTGTTCTCGTTGCCTGCTCTCCACCTCGTTACCTTCCCACACCATGCCGCAACCCGCCCCCGACCAGCTTCTCCTGAACGGCCTGACCATTGGGCCGGGCGAGCGGGTGCTTACCCGGCTCGTGATTTCGCGGCTGCCTTCGGGAACGGTGATTGACATTCCGGTACATGTGTTCCGGGCCGTGGAGCCGGGCCCCACGGTGCTGCTGATGGCCGGCATGCACGGCGACGAGGTGAACGGCATTGAAACCATTCGCCGCCTGATTCGGCGCGAATTGCTGCAGCCGTTGCGGGGCACCATCATTGCCATTCCCATCCTCAACATCTACGGCTTCCTCAATTTTTCGCGCGAGGTGCCCGATGGCAAGGATGTGAACCGCAGCTTCCCCGGCAACCCGCGCGGCTCGCTGGCCAGCCGCGTGGCCCACCGCTTCATGCGCGAAATCATGCCGCTCATCGATTACGGCATCGATTTCCATACCGGTGGCGCCACCCGGGCCAACACGCCGCAAATCCGCTGCCTGCTGCACGAAGACGCCGAAACCGACGCGCTGGCCGCCGCTTTTGCTGCTCCCTTCACGCTGCACGCCGGCCTGCGCCCCGGCTCGCTGCGCGAAACGGCCATGCAGGAGGGCCGCCGCATTATCGTGTACGAAACCGGCGAGTCGATGCGGCTGGATGAGCCGGGCATCGACCTGGGCATTGCCGGTACGCTGCGGGTGCTACACCATCTGGGCATGGTGGCCGAGGCTCCGGCGCCAGCCCACCCAACGGTGGTGTGCCTGCGCTCTACCTGGCTGCGGGCCCGCTATGCCGGCATTTTCCGTAGCCTAGTGCAGCTGGGCCAGCATGTAGAGGAGGGGCAGGCGTACGGTTCAGTGGCCGACCCTTACGGCGAGCGGTCGGTGCGGTTGGAGTCGCCGGTAACGGGCTACATCATCGGCCTCAACCACATGCCCGTCGTGAACCAGGGCGATGCGCTGGTACACGTAGCCCGCCTGGATGCCGCCCCCAGCCGCGCCGACCTGGTAGTGCCCTTTGATGAAAAGCCCATCAAGCGCACCGAAGAAGACGTGCACGAGGTAGACCGGGCCGACGACCCCAGCACGCTGCCTGACGACGACGGGCACGGCGACGAAGTGTGGTAGGCGCGGGCGCACCGATTCGCCTATTCGCCTATTCCCTGTACTTTTGCCCGGCTGCCCTTCGGCGGTTTTTTGCTTCTTCTTGTTTTCTGAATGAAAAATTCCACTCAACTGATTGTAAATGCGCTGCTGGTTGTGGCCGTGGCCGTACTGTTTTACCTGCATTTCGCCAGCGGTAAGCCGGCCAAACCGGCCACCGCGCCCGCGCCCATAGCCGCAGCCCCTACCGATACCACCACCGCCGAGCCTGAGGAGCCCGAAGTACCCCTTACCCCGGCCGTATTGGCCGATACCAACAAGGTGGCCTACGTAGAAACCAACCGGCTGCTGGAAGAATATCAGGGCATGAAAGACGCCAGCAAGCGGCTCGAAGCCAAAGTCCGCGGCTGGGAAGCCCAGAATAAAAAGCTGGTAACCAGCTTCCAGACGGCCGTGCAGCAGTACCAGCAGAAGGCCGAGAGCATGAGCGCCGAGCAGCGTGCCGCCACCGAGCAGCAACTGCAGGCCCAGCAGATGAAGGTGGGCCAGGAGCAGGAGCGCCTACAGGGCCAGGCCCAGCAGGAGCAGGCCAAGCTGAACGACCAGGTGATGAGCCGCGTGAACAAGCAGATTGAGAAGTACGGCAAGGCTAACGGCTACCGCCTGATTCTGGCTACCGGCGCCGGCAACATTGCCTACGGCCGCAAAGACCTTGATATTACCACGCCGGTGCTCAAGTACCTCAACAAGGAGTACGCGGGCAAAAAGTAGCCATACAGCCACCCCATCCCAAAACGCCCAACGGCCCGACTTAGTAAGTCGGGCCGTTGGGCGTTTTGGGATGATAAGCGTTTCTGCCAACAGCAAGGAAACAGGAGGCTGCTAGAAAACGAAACGTAGGCTTACGGCTGCGTCATTGTATAAACCGGTATAACCTCGGAATACTTCAAAAAATGGTTTGTAGTCGAGGGCTACTACAAACGGCAGATCGGGTAGCTTGTACTCGAGGCCCAGGATGAGGTCGGCCCCACCTACCAGCCTGTTCTGATCGTCGAAGTAATACCTGTTTTTCTTCCGGCTGAAGCGGGAATCCTCGAAGTAATAGCGGCCCTGATAAACGCCCAGGTGAGCCCCGGCACCGTAGTAAAACTGCAGGCCTTTGAAATCGGAAATAGGCAGGTGTTTCTCCAGCAGCAGCGTCAGGCGGCCACCGCGGGCGGCATACTCACGCGTGAGCAGGCCCTCTACGGCCACGCCATTCTTGCCACTCAGGAAGTGCTTTACCGTGAGGCCCGACGACCACCCGCCAGCCCGCAGGCCGATGCCGGTAGTGTAGCCACTGTTGCTCTTTTTTTGTGCTAGGGCCGGAGTGCCCGCTGCCAGTACGCCCAGCGCCAAAGCGCCGGTTAGCCAGAATTTCATGTTGTAAGAAAAGTAAATGGGGAAATCAGAATTCCCGGCAAAAGTACAACAGGGGCCCCAACTAAATTACCCGACCATACTTCCGGCCCTGCCTTCGCGGGCAATAGCATCGGAGCGGTGGATGCGGATGCCGCCCCCATCATCTTCGGCCGCCCGCAGCATGGCCCGGGCCACGGTATCGGCCCCGATGGCGCGGTAGGGGCGCAGGGGGCCCAGCAGCAGCGGCTGCAGCAGGCCCAGCAGCCCGCCGGCCAGCCGCTCGCCCAGGCGTGGGTTCGGGCGGTGGCCCAACAGCAGCGAGGGCCGGAAAATGTGCACGGCATGAAACGAGGTCTGGCGCACGGTGGCCTCCATTTCGCCCTTCACCCGCGTATAGTAAGCCGCCGAACCAGCATCGGCCCCCAACGACGACACCACCAGCAGCTGGCCCCCGAAGTTGGCCGCCGCCAGCCTCGCCAGCTCTGTTACGTACGTAAAATCGACCTTATAAAAGGCCTCGCGCGAGCCCGCCTGCGCCATAGTGGTACCCAGGCAGCAAAACACGTCGTCGGCCACCAGCTGCTGCCGGTAGTCGGCGAGGCGCTCAAAATCAACCACCAGCTGCTCCAGCTTTTCGTGCACCAGCGGCAGCGGCTTGCGAACCAGGGCAATAACGCGGCTGTAGCGGGCCGAGGCCAGCAGCAGTGGCAGTAGCTGTTGGCCAATCAGGCCGCTGGCACCGGCAATCAGGGCAGTTTTGGGCATCTTGGTTGGGTTTTGACTGAGCAGATCATTCTGAGCTACGTGAAGAAGCTGAAGAACGGCGTAGGGGCGGGGACAAGCCCCGCCCCTACGCCGTTCGATACAGCCCGGTTAGCTGGGGCGTAGCTGGGTGTGCTCGGGGGCCAGATCGACCAAGCCCTGCTTGTAAAGCGCGCCCAGGGCCTTTTTAAAGATTTTTTTGCTCATGCCCAGGCGGCGGTACACGTCGTCGGCCAGGCTTTTGTCGCCCAGGGGCAGGCGGCCGTCGGGGGCGGCGCGCAGGGCTTCGAGCAGCGTGTCGGCCTGGGCGCGGGCCTCGTCGTAGCCAGGCTGCTGCAGGCTCAGATCTAGCTTACCATCGGGGCGGATGGCGCGGATGTAGCCCGTGTGCACGTCGCCGAGGCGCAGGGGCTTGAACACCTCGTTGTGGAAAATGAGGCCCTGGTGGGTGCCATCAACCAGCATTTTGTAGCCCAGATCGGTTTCTTCGGCCACGAACAGCTCGGCCGCGTCGCCTACTTTGCCCGGAAACGGGTCGGGGCTCAGAAACCACTCCCACTTGGCCGAGGCCACAATGCGGTCGGAGGTATCGTCGAGGTACACGAACACGGTGGCCCGCTCGCCGGGGCGCAGGTTGCGGCGCTGGTTGCGGTAGGGCAGCAGCAGGTCTTTCTCCAGGCCCCAGTCGAGGAAGGCGCCGGTGCTTGTTACGTCGCGCACGGTGAGGGCCGCGAACTGGCCCACGCGGGCGAAGGGCTCCAGGTTGGTAGCAATCAGGCGGTCTTCCGAGTCGCGGTACACGAACACGCGCACCACATCACCAATTTGGGTGCCCGGCTCCACGTATTTGCGCGGTAGCAGCAGGTCGCCGTCGTCGGAAGTCAGGTAGAGGCCGAAATCCACCTCCCGCACCACTTCCAGGTCGTTGAAATCACCGAGAACCATAGGGGTAATTATGAATTATGAATTTTGGATTTTGAATTGGGGCGGCAGCGGGGCACGAAGGTACGCAAAGGGCGGGGGGAGCCTGGCGGCGGCCCCGGAAGAATGCCAGGCAGCGGCGGCGGCGGGTGAATTTCATCTGCCGGGCTATGAATTTCACGCGTCGTCCTATAAAATTCATCCGAGAGCCTATGAAATTCATGCGTCGTCCTGTGAAATTCATCCGTCGTCCTATGAAATTCATCCGTCGTCCTATGAAATTCATCCGTCGTCCTATGAAATTCATCCGACTGGCTGTGAAATTCATCCGACTGGCTGTGAATTTCATCCGACTGGCTGTGAATTTCATCCGGCACCGGGCGAAAAACGAGGGGACGGGGCTACACGCCAAACGGGGCCGGATGACGCGCATCCGGCCCCGCGGGGGGAAGGGTGGGGGCCTGGCGGGCCCTTCCTATTTGAGCCGGTCGGCTTTGCGGGCCGTGCTTTGCTCGAAGCGGGTTTTGAGCACGGCGCGGGCATCTTCGGCCCCTGATATGCCCTGGCGGGCGGCCTGCTGCACCGAGTTGTAAAAAGCCAGCGCCGTGACGTAGGCCTCGCTGCTTAGCTTGATGCTGGTGCTGCTCAGGTTGGAGGCCAGCGGCTGCAGGCGCCGCCCAATGCGCTGCAGCTGCTCCCAGGCCACCAAATCCTGGCGCAGGCCGGCAATATCCACGTAGCCGGGGGCGAGGCTGGGCTGCTGCTCGGCCAAATCGAGGGCCTGCTGCATGAAGGGCAGCGAGGCGTCGCCGGCTTTGGGCAGGCGCTGCACCTCCTTGCCGGTGAGCGTAACCAAAACCGGGGCCAGCGCCGATTCCAGTGCGTCGAGGGCGTCGTTGATTTTCTTCAGGTCGGCCGCGGCCAGGTTGATTTGCAGGTTGTCGGGGGCAGGCATACGCAACGGGGGGTAGGGGAGAGAAGAGAAAAGACAGCGCGGCCCGCCAAGGCCGGCGCAAGGGCGGAAAGCCGGTGTCAAGATAACGGGTTTTAGGCCCGCAGCCAACACCCTAGCGGCGTATGGGCTAGTGCTTTATCTGGAGCTGCCGGCGCTCGGTTTGCTGGCCCTGCCGGCTGTGCAGAAAGTAGAGTCCGGCGGGCCAGGCGCGGGTGTCGAGGCGGGTGGGCTGCTGCCCGGCGCGGCCCTGGTACACGGCCTTGCCCTGGCTGTTGCGGATGGTGAGCACGGTGCCGGCGGGCTGCTCCAGCGTCAGGGCGCCATCGGCCGGGTTGGGGTAGGCAATGGGCTGGATAGAGGCCATGCGCGACTGAGGCGAGCAAACGGGCCGACCGTTGATATACGTCTGGTCCACGTTTACGTACCAGGAGGCCGTTTTCAGCCCGTCGCATTCGTTCTGGAACTGTACCTGCACATAGACATAGCCGCTTTCGGGCATCTGCAGCTCCAGCACCGAAGACGTGGCCCCCGCCGCTATCTGGGCCCCACCGCTGACGGTCCACTGGAAGTTGGTGTTTTGGCCGCGGGTGGCCTCGGTGATGGCGCGTAGCATGAGCGACGTGTAGGGGCAGACCGTACCCCCGGCCGGCGTGTAATCAGAAGAACTGATGCCGCCCTCGCCCGAGCCGGTGAGCAGCTGTACGAACAGCGGATTGGAGGGCTGGCAGTTGGCATTGATGGCGCGCACCTGCAAAATGCCCTCGGTAGCGGCAAACGTGGCCGGGGCCTGCAGCTGCAGCTCGGGCACGGCAGTTACGTAGGGGCTGGTAGCGGCGGGGTTGCCCACTACCGCGAAACCGGCCGGAAACTCCCAGCGGTAGCCCGTGGCGCCCGCCACAGCCGCGAAGCGAAACAACGGCTGCTCGCTGGCGCAGACCCCGAAGGTATTGCTGCTACCAATGACCGGAGCCGTGAAAGCCGTGGGCGTGGCTACCTGCGGGTTCCAACCAATATTGGCGTTGCCAGCCGGCGTGGTGTAGCCCACGCAATTGTAGGTGGCCGTAGCGGAAGCCGTGCCGCCGCCGCTGCCGCTGGGCACGACCGACACGCTGGCCGCGTTGGTGGCACTACCGGGGGCAAAGTTCCAGCCGGCGGGCAGGCTCCAGGCAAAGGAGTTGGCCCCCGGCTGGCTGGTAGCAGCCGTAAGCGTAAGCGGACGCTGGTCGCCGCAGGTCAGGGTCGTGCGCGAGGCGACGATGCCGGTGATGGTGGGCAGGGTGCGACGGATGCGCACGTATTGGGGGTTGCTGGTTTGCGTAGCCGGTGCGTTGAGGCCAGGGCCCTCGCACTCGCGGCTCCACAGCTTGACGGCCACCAACTCATCAAACTGCCCGGCCGGCACCTGAATAGTGATAGTTCGCCCGCTCAGCCAGTTGTTGGGCCCAAAAACGGTAGCGGGCTGTCCCCCGACGACGGTGAAGGAAGGCGGCACGCCCCACAGGTAGCTGGTGATAGGAAAGCTTGTATTACTGTTAAAGTAATGCTCGGGCAGTGTGAGCGTGAGCGTTTCCGCACCGCCACACAGCGGCAGGTTAATTTCTGTCACGCCGTTGATGCGGTCGGTGATGTTGCGCCCGAACACTGATTTGATGGTGACGCTGGGAGCAGTAGGTACGGTGACATTAATCCAGCTTGTCCCATCAGGTCTTTGCAGCCCCGCAGTAATGTTGCCGGCCTCGCCATTGCCCCATGTTACTTCGTACTCAGCCCGGCCGTTGCTGATAACGGGCGCCCTGTTCAAGGTGCCACCCGTCGCGTTAGCTCCAGAAATCCGGTAGCCCTCTGGGATGCCAGTCAGCACATACGTAACCGTTTGATTGGGGCAAACGCTTGGCGTATAGTTTAGAAAAGCAACCTGAGCTGTTGCGTTGGTACTGCTCAGTAGAAGCAGAAAGAATACAGCAAGAAATAATTGCCGAACCGGAAGTAAGTAAACTTTCATAGAAAAGGGGAAAAGAGTGAAACATTGGATTAAGAGCTACCACTTTATTGCTCTGCCAAAGCAATAGAGCAGAGTAAGTTGACTAACTGGCTGAACGACGGTTCGAAATCGTTTTTCGCTGTATGTGCCAGAGAGTGTTGAAAAAATCTGGCCGTTGTCAGAGCGGACAATTACACCAGACGACTCCCACTTAAAGGCCATATAGTTTGCTAGAATCGTTGCCTCCGCGCTCATATACAAGTAGGGCGTTAGCTGATAACGGATGCCCAGTAAAGGCCGCAGAAAGACAGAGGTGGTAGTGAAGCGGGTGTCGAGGTTTTCAAAGAGCGTAACTGCTCTATTATCCAAATTAACATCACGCCCGGAATACTCTAGTTTGCGGTAACTACTGTACCCAACACCCACATCCAGGCCGGCGTAGCCAATCCATCGCTTAGTGAAAACCCGCTGCCGCTCCAAGCCGACGTAGAGTTGTCCCCCCCAATTATTATTTGAGAAATCTCCATTGGTAAGGGGCTGGGCTCGGTAACGCCGCCCGTAATCTTGGTTGAACACCAGCCCTAATCGTAAGGCTTGGTTAGGCTTGGTCTGCCGCTTGTAGAGCAGGCCCAGAGGCAGCGTGCGGTTGTTCTTGAAGAAACCGTCGAGCACGGGGCTGGCCGTCAGGCCCAGCTGGTGCTTGTAGGTAGCCACCGTATCGGGCGGGGCGGTTTGGGCCGTGGCGGCCAGCGGCAGGGCGGCGGCCAGCAGCAGCAAGGGCCAGCACCGGCAGGTGGAGAGAGAAGGGGGAGCTTTCATAGCAGAAAGGGAAAAAAGGGAAAGGAAAAACAGGCCACCAACGGGGCGAGCCGGATAGAAAAGCAAGCGTGAGCCGGAGCCGCCCAACCAGAGGGAGGGGGTAAGCCAGCAGCAAGACAAGGTGTAGTAGGGAGGGCGCTGCCCGGCGCGGGGTAAAGCAATAGAAGCGGGCGGCGATAGAATAAGAGCGGCGGGGCCTACGCGGGGTTAGCGCTAAGCAGGGGCTATACTACTACGCCTCCACGTAAAATGCAATAGCGGTATATACCCCCCCTATTATAATTGTATATGCCTGAAATACAGGAATTTTTATTTGCGTAAGTGCCAATCCTTACTGAAACCGCGTGACGCCGGGCTGGCCGAAGCTGAAGTCGGAGAAGCCGTAGTAGGAGCGCGAGTTTTCGAAGATGCGCAGGCCGTTGGGCGAGTCGAGGCCGCGGGGGTAGAAGCCCAGCGTGAGCTGAATGGTGCGGATGGCGGTGTACTCGTTGCGGAAGCGCAGGCCCAGGCCCAGGCCGGTGTAGGGCTTCTCGAAGAAGGGCAGCAGGCGTTCGGGCTTGCGGGCATTGAGCCAGGCCACATCGGCGAAGCCCACCACGGCCATCCGGAAGCCCAGAAACGAGAGCGGCGTGTACATGGTAGCCTCGTAGTTGAGCGTAACGCGGCTGGTACCCGTGAGCGGGCCGGTGGGCCGAAAGCCCCGGAGGCCCCGCTCGCCATCAATCGTGAGGTACTCGTTGGCGAAGCGGTGCAGGCCCAGCGCCGAGCGCTGCCACAAAAAATGCCGCCACTGGAAGTTGCCGGTGCTGTAGAGGCGGGTGAAGTACAGTATCTCGCCGCTCAAAAGGCCCTGCTGCCAGTCGTTGCTGCGGCTCCGTACAAACCCCCCAAATTCGCCGCTTAGGTACAGGTAGCCCCGCTGCGGCCGGTAAGTAGCCGACGACAGCCGCACGCCATAGTAGCGGCGGTTGCCGGCCGGGTTGAACTCGTAGCCAGTTGTAAAGCTCACCAGCGAGCCGGTCGGAATATCCTCGGTGCGGCCGAAACCAAACAGATATTTGTCTTTATAATATCGCCGGATGCTATAGCCCACCGTGCCCAGCATCAGGTTGGCGCTCTGCAGGAAATCGAAGGGCTTTTCGTGGTAGGAGGTGCGCACCACGCGGGCCGCGGCAATAATGCGGCCGGGGCTTTCGTAGCCCAAATCGTAGCTGCGGGGCTGGAAAGCGCGTCCCACCCAGGCGTCCTGGGTGTTGTAACGTAGGGGCTGAAACTCGTAGGGCTTCTCCGCCGAGCCGTCGCCGGCAGTGGTGTAGAGCCAGTCGAAGAAGCTGTAGCTGACGGCACCGGCCCAGCGGGTATTGATAGAGTAAAAGTCGCGCGAGACACCGATGCTGCCCTCGCGACGGCGGGTTTCGTCGCGATAAGTAGCCCCGGCGTACACGAAGTTGCGGAACGGTACGCGGTAACTGCCCCGGTAGGCCCAGGTTTGGGCGCGGGGGCCGGTATCGGTGCGGCCGTAGGCGTAGCGGTTACTGAACTGGTGACCCAGGCCCAGGAAGTTCTCATCGCGCAGCCCCGCCACGCCCGAGCCTACGTCACGTAGCTGAAACGAGCCATTCAGGCTGAACAGATCTTTGGTAATCACTACCACATCCACGCTGTCGGCGGTAGCGGTGCGCTCGTCCACGTACACGCGGGCGTCCAGAATCTCGTCGGTCTGGCGCAGCAAACGCTCCGATTCGGCCAGGGCCTGGGGCTCCAGTTCGCGGCCTTCGCGTAGCAGCAGCACCTGCCGCACCCGCGAAGGCCGGGTTTTCAGGTGGAAGGCGTTGCCGGTTTTCTCCAGAATATTGCGTGGCACCCGCAGCGAGTCAGAAATGCTGTAGCCAAACGCATCGAGGGACGTAATGCGGATGCGGCGCACGATTTTGTAGTTGTGCTGCTCGAACTGTCGGTCGAGCAGGGCCGCATCGAGGCCGGCCTGGTCTTCGCGCCGCTCCCGAAACGAAAACACGGCCGCCGCCGCCCGCCCCAGAATCGTTTTGCGCCGCGTGTACGCTTTGAGCCCATTAAGCATGCGCTCCTGATCGAAGCGGCGGCGCAGTGAGTCGGGCCGGATGCGGCCGGCTGGCCGGGTGCTGTCGGGCGGCAACGGCAGCGCCGTCTGGGCAGCGGCCGGCGCAAGGCCGGCCCCCAGCCAGAGCAGCAATAGCAGCAGCCGTAGCACGCACTTTATCATCCGGACACAGGAAAGAAACAAGGTACGACGTCCGCCTGAGTTTGGCGCATTCCGAGGCTGCTACCAGAGGAACGCAGGAATGTAGGGGCGTGGCTTGACAATGAACGGAATCGTGGAACCGGGTAGCAAGAACGACGTAGGGGCGGGGCTTGCCCCCGCCCGCCGATGAACGGTACAGCCAGAACGCCTCAATGGAACGGCGTAGGGGCGGGGCTTGTCCCCGCCCGCCGGTGAACGGAATCGTAGAAACGGTGCTAACGGCGGGCGGGGGCAAGCCCCGCCCCTACAACGTTGAAGCGGCGCGAACGTGCCCCGCCGGAGAACCTTCTAGATAGTCCGACTTTACTGCCGGAGTTCGGAACGATTCCAACGAAATTAGCCTTGTAAAGCTTGCGCGTATGCGCGGGAAAAACTATTTTTAAGCCAGAAAATAAGCCCGATGAACGAAGAGCGCATCCAGGAGAAGCTAAGCATATTGGCAGACGCGGCCAAGTACGACGTGTCGTGCAGCAGCAGTGGCGGCAAGCGCAAAAACGTGGACAAGGGCCTGGGCAACGCCGAGGGCATGGGCATCTGCCACAGCTACACCGAAGACGGCCGCTGCGTGAGCCTGCTCAAGATTCTGCTCACCAATCACTGCATTTTCGACTGCGCCTACTGTGTGTCGCGCAAGAGCAACAACGTGAAGCGCGCCGCCTTTACCGTGGACGAAGTCGTGGATTTGACCATGAACTTCTACCGCCGCAACTACATCGAGGGCCTTTTCCTGAGCAGCGGCATTTTCTCCTCGCCCGACTATACCATGGAGCGGCTGGTACGCATCATCAAAAAGCTGCGCACCGAGCACCGCTTCAACGGCTACATCCACGTTAAGGCTATTCCGGGTGCTTCGGAGGAGCTTATTCAGGAGGCCGGCCTGTATGCCGACCGTCTGAGCGTAAACATCGAGCTGCCTTCGGAAATGGCCCTTCAGAACCTGGCACCCGAGAAGAATTACGAGGAGATTCTGACCCCGATGGCCCAGATTCGGGACGGCATCACGCGGACGAAAGAGGAGAAGGCGCTGTTCAAGAAAGTGCCCCAGTTTGCCACGGCCGGCCAGAGTACCCAGCTCATTGTGGGCGCGTCGGCCGAAAATGACCTGCAAATCATCAACCTCAGCGACTCGCTCTACAAGGGCTACGGCCTGAAGCGGGTGTACTACTCGGGCTACATCCCCATCACCGACGATGCCCGCCTGCCCCAGGTTACGCAGCCGCCGCTCATCCGCGAGCACCGCCTCTACCAGTCCGACTGGCTCATGCGCTTCTACGGCTTCCAGGCCGACGAAATCCTCGACCCCGCCCACCCTTTCCTCGACCTGGAGGTAGACCCCAAGCTGGCCTGGGCCCTGCGCAACCGCCACGTATTCCCGGTCGATGTAAATACCGCCGACTTCGAGATGATTCTGCGGATTCCGGGGGTGGGGGGCCGTTCGGCCAAGCGTATCGTGGCCGCCCGCCGCTTTACGCCGCTGGGCCTCGACCACCTGCACAAGTTTGGCGTGGTGCTCAAGCGGGCCAAATTCTTCCTCACCTGCCGCGGCCAGGCCCTAGAGAAACGCGACTATGATGAGCAGACCATTCGCCGCCAGATTCTGTTCGGGGCCGGCTCCGTCCGCTCCGCCCTCGTTACCCAGCAGCTCGATTTATTTGCCCAAGCTTCTTAACTGAGTTGTCAGTTGCTAGTTGCCAGTTGTCAGGTCGTTCTTGTTGAGCGGTTTGATGAACGGCCTGACAGCTGACCGCTCGCAACTGACAACTCATATGACTGTTGCTCATCGCGCTGCCGACGCGCCGGCCGCTCCCACCGTTCTGAAAGTAGCCCGCGTGGCCTGTTGCTGCAAGCTCTCGGAGCTGCTACCGGTGGTGCTGCGCATGCACCAGGAGGCGGCCCGCAACAATGGTAAATTCCGCCAGCCCAAAGCGGCATAGTTCCGCGCCGGGTTCCCGGGGCTGAAACCCTGGGCTACGTAGCGAAACTGCCACTGCGGGTTTTATTGTCTCTGTCAACTGAAGCCGCGAAGGGCGGTGTAGGGGCGGGGCTTGTCCCCGCCCGCCACTGAACGATTTGGTGACGGGCCGTTATAGAAACCAAACGGCGGGCGGGGGCAAGCCCCGCCCCTACACCGCCCTCCGCAAACTGAGTTATCGCTGCTGCCCATGTCCCGTTCCCTGATTCCGCGCCGCTCGGCTACCGAAGCAATGGCTGCGGCCACTCACCGCCGCCGTGCTGCCCCCGAGCTTACGCAGCCGCCCCTCGATTACGCCTACGACGGCTCGTTTGAGGGCCTGTTGTCGGTGCTTTTTCAGGTGTACGACCGCAAGGCCGCGCCCAACAGTATTCAGCCACTGGGGGCGGTGCAGGGCGGCCTGTTTGCTCAGCCCGTGGAAGTGGATACCGACGAAACAGCCGCCGCCCGCGTCTGGGAGGGGCTGCTGAAATACATGGACAAAGAGGCCCGCACGCGCCTGTTTCATGTGTTTCTGAGTGAGGACGCTAACCGGGAGCTGCTGGTGTTTCGCTACGCCGATACGGCTATGCGCGCCGGCCGCGACATTGCCGAGAACTACTCCGACGACAACGTGCGCCGGGTGCAGCGGCTGGCCCAGCAGATGTACCGCGAAAAGCACCGCATGGAAGCCTTTGTGCGCTTCGAGAAGACGAGCGACGGGCTATTTCACGCCACCATTGAGCCCGATTTCGACGTGCTGCCGCTCATTGCGTCCCACTTTACCACCCGCTACGCCGATCAGCGCTGGCTGATTTTCGACCGCCGCCGCTCCTACGGCCTCTACTACGACCTGCACCGCACCGACATCGTGCAGTTCGATGCCGACACCGCGCCCCAGCGCCGCGCCGCCGTGTCGGCCACCGTGCTCGACGAGCGGGAGCCGCTGTTTCAGGTGCTCTGGCAGGCCTATTTCGACCATGTGAACATCCCGGAGCGCAAAAACATGAAGCTGCACCGCCGCCATATGCCGCTGCGCTACTGGAAGTATCTGAGCGAAAAGCAGCCCCGGGAGCGGCCTTTCCAGCCCATCAACAACAAGCGCCCCGTGCAGCCCGGCGGTCCGGCATTGAGCGCGGGCGGGGAGGCCCAAGGGTAGGAAGGAAGCGGGAAAGCCGTAATTTGCACCCACCTGTCATCCTGAGCAAAGCGAAGGACCTTACAACGAGTGAACAAACACTCCTGACGTAATAAGGTCCTTCGCTCTGCTCAGGATGACAGAGGTTTCTCTCTATCCTTCCTTATGAACAAAACCCTCGTTTTCGGCGGCTCCGGCCAGTTGGGCCAGTGCCTGCAAGCTGTTGCCCAGGCGCGCGGCTTTACCAGCATCGTATTTCTGGCCGAAGAGCAGGCAAATATCCTCAATCAGGAAACCCTGCGGGCCACCTTCGAGCAACACCACCCGGCCTACATCATCAACTGCGCCGCCTATACGGCCGTCGATAAGGCCGAGGACGAGGTGGATATTGCCCGCAAGGTAAACCGCGACGGGGCCGAAAATCTGGCCCGCCTCTGCGGGGAATTCGGCACCACCATGCTGCATATTTCCACCGATTTCGTGTTTGCCGGCACCGGCAACGAGCCGCTGACCGAAACCGACGAAACTGCCCCCATCAGTGTGTACGGTCTTACCAAGCTCGAAGGCGAGCAGGTAATTCCGGAGCATACCGCGCAGTATTTCATCCTGCGCACTAGCTGGCTGTACTCCGAGTACGCGGGCAACTTCGTAAAAACCATGCTGCGCTTCGGCAAGGAGCGCGAGGAGATGCGCGTCATTTGGGACCAGCTGGGCACGCCCACCTACGCCGTTGATTTGGCCGGCGCGCTGCTGCACATTATCGAGTCGGGCAGCACCGCCTACGGCCTCTACCACTACAGCAACGAGGGCGTTACGTCGTGGTATGATTTCGCGGTGGCCATTTTCGAGCTGGGCGGCCTGCCCACCCGCACCGTGCCCATCCGCACCGCCGAGTACCACACCAAAGCCACCCGCCCCGCCTTCTCGGTGATGGACAAGACCAAGGCCAAAACCGCGCTGGGCCTGGCCATTCCGCAATGGCGCGCGAGCTTGGTGAAGTGCATGGGACGGTTGAAATAATATTCAGCGACTTTACGCGCTAGCCCCAGCGGGGCGACATATGGGTAGCCACCGGCGACAATACAACTTTAAAGCCCCAGCGGGGCGACACCGACCGTTAAACGATAGGTGCCGCCCCGCTGGGGCTTTGGCACGTCATCCTGGCTAGTACTACCGATGTGCCGCCCCGCTGGGGCTGGGGCGCAACAGCAAATACTCACGCCTCACCTACTTCCCGCCCATAAAACCGGCTCACCAGATACGCCAGCGCTACCAGGCCCAGGCCCAGGGCGCATACGCCGGGCCACTGGTAGTGTGTCCAGGCGAGGCCGCCGAGCAGGGAACCGGAGGCGGCGCCGATGAAGCAGGCCGTCATGTACACGGTGTTCAGGCGGCTGCGGGCCTCGGGGCGCAGGCTGAAAATGCGGGTCTGGTTGGCGATGTGCGCCATTTGCTGGCCCACATCGAGCACTACCACGCCCGCAATGAGGCCCAGCAGGTGGTAGCCCCCGAAAGTCATCAGCAGGTAGCCCCCGCCAAACAGCGCCAACCCGATGCGCAGCGCAAAGCCCGGCCCCCGCTGGTCGGCTGACTTACCGGCGTAGGAGGCGGCAAAGGCTCCGGTGGCTCCAATCAGGCCGAACAAGCCGGCAACGTCGGCGCCGTAACCGTAGGTGTCGCTCTCCAGAAAGAACACCAGCGTGGTCCAGAAGGCGCTGAAGCCACCGAACAGGCAGGCCCCGACCAGCGAGGAGCGGCGCAGCACCGGCAGCTCGCGGGCCAGCGTGCCCAGCGAGCGAAGCAGGCTGCCGTAGCTGCCCGCGTAGTAGGGCTGGTTGCGGGGCAGCATGCGGGCCAGCACGGCTACCAGCACCAGCATCAGGCCGGTGCCCACCCAAAACATGGTGCGCCAGCCAAAGTGCAGGCCCACGTAGCCACTGATAGTGCGCGACACCAGAATGCCAATCAGCAGCCCGCTCATCACCTTGCCCACTACCCGGCCGCGCTGCTCATCCGAAGCCAGCGAGGCAGCCATGGGCACCAGCAGCTGCGGCACCGCTGAAAAGAACCCCAGCAGCAGCGAGGCCCCCACCAGCACCCCGAAGGTAGGCGCGTAGGCCGCCAGGGCCAGGCAGCCGGCTGCCAGCCCAATCAGGGCCATAATCATCCGTTTTCGCTCCCATTTGTCGCCCAGCGGCACCAGCAGCAGCAGGCCCAGCGTGTAGCCTACCTGCGTAACAGTGGCTATCCAGCTCACCCGGCTCTCCGTCAGGCCAAAGGTGCGCCCGATTTCGGCTAGCAGCGGTTGGTTGTAGTACAGATTAGCCACCACCAGCCCGCAGGTAATGGCCATCAGCCAGACCTGAGAGGGAGCCAGCGGGGCAGGTGCCGGAGCCGTAGAAGTAGGTTGAACGGGCTCGGCAGTCAATAATTCACTCATGTACTAAAAGGGCCACTCCTGGTGGAGCGGATCAGCAAAGATACGCTTCCCCGGCTCCGTATCCGGCCCGGCACACTGTAAGCTCAGCCGTTGGGCCGCAAGGGGGTGATTAGTGTCGAGTTTCTTTGATTCCAGCTAGTTGGCCGTGTATTTTGATTATTTAAAGATGCCAAAATTCCGTTTCGGCCAGGCCAGAAAGTGGGGCGTATAGGGAAGGGTTGCGCGGCAGGGTGCCGGCTAACGCAACGCTTCACCCCAACTTATTTTTCTATGTTTTACCACGATAAAGAGCTACAGTATAAAGTGAGAGTTGACAAACCCAACCCCGTGTTTGCCCGCATGCTGCAGCAGGCTGTGGGTGGCATTGAGGGCGAAATTCGGGTGTGCCTGCAGTACCTGTTTCAGGCGTTCGGCTCACGCGGCCCATCTAAGTACCGCTACATGCTGCTGGAAACCGGCACCGAGGAAATAGGCCATATCGAGATGCTGGCCACAGCCGTAGCCCTCAACCTGGAGGGTGCCCCCCTGAGTCTGAAAGAGGAAATGGCGAAAGATCAGGCCATTGGGGCCGTAATGGGCGGTATGGATGTGCGCCACGTGCTCTCGTCGGGCCTTTCGGCCATGGCCGTGGATGCCAACGGCGTCCCGTTCAATGGCTCGTGGGTGGTAGGCAGCGGCAACCTGGCAGCCGACATGTACGCCAACGTAATGGCCGAAAGTACTGGCCGCCTGCTAGCTACCCGCCTCTGGGAAGCCACCGACGACCCCGGCATGAAAGACATGCTGGCCTTCCTGATTGCCCGCGACACCATGCACCAGAACCAGTGGCTGGCCGTGCTCGAAGAGTTGGGCGGCCCCACCGGCGTGCACCCCATCCCCAATAGCTTTCCGCAAAGCGAAGAGCTGCAGCAGTACAGCTACGCCTTCATGAGCACGAGCATCAACGGCGAAACGCCCCAGGGCCGCTGGACCAGCGGGCCATCTATTGATGGCAAAGGCGAGTTCTCCGTCATTCAGGGCAAACCCGCCGGCGACGAGCCCAAGCTAGGCCCGCCTGCACCCAAAGGCCATGCCCAGAAAGAGCAGATGAGTGCTTTCGATACTATCATCGACAAGGCCAAAGACGTGCTCGGATAGCCCGAAATAGCGTAACGGGTAGCCGCCCGGTCATCAGCGTTGCCCGAAAGGCCTAAGCAACGAGCCCCCGACCAGTGCCATACTGGTCGGGGACTCGTTGCTTAGGCCTTTCGGGGCGGGCTCCGAAGGCGCACGGATACTCATTGCAAAAAGTTAGTGGTATTTTTTGCTGAGCAGGTTACGCCCCCGAAGGATGCACTTAGCGGGCTGGCTCAACCGGAAGTTGAACCAGCCCAACTACTGGCGCAGCGTTGGGTGCCAGCTTCTGGTCGTCGATGAAAAACTGATAGAGTAGTTGCCTTTCGCCAGCGGAGTGAGCGACTATTCGGCCGCCCGCGTATCCCTTATTCACCACTTTATCCTCAACCGCTATGCAAACCGTATCTCTGCCTGCCCTGCTGCTCCTGGCTGCCACCACCGCCGCCACGGCCCAGCAACTCCCGCGCCCCGGCCAGCAAAACCCCGACTGGCGGCTGTTGAAAACCGAAAAGCCCTCTAGCGCCGCCGAAACAGATGCCGATCAGCCCCGCCCGGTGCCCATGCCCAACGGCGGCGGACTCCTCAGTGGCGGCTCGCGCGACAGCAACGGCCATTGGGTCCTCTACTACGACCCGGGTCATTCTCTGCGCTACAACCTGAAACAACTGCTGCCCAAGGGCATTGCCGTGGTGCAGCACACCCAAACCGGCACAGTGTACACCTACCAGGCCAGGAACCTTGTGGCGGTGCGCGAACCGGAATAAGCAGGTTGTTAAGCGCAAAGCCCCGGTGGGCCGCCCATATTGGTTGGGCGGCCCACCGGGGCTTTGTGGTGTAAACCGGCGCGGCGCGTGGGTTACTTCACCTTCACGGGCAAGCCTTCGAGCTGCACGTAGCTGAGCTTCCAGGCGTTTTTAGCGTTCTTTTTCCAAACCAAAATGAAGTTGCCTTCACCTTCGCCGCGGGGCTGGTCGGCCATTTCGGGCAGTACCTCGGTCGAGAACGTGCCGGCTTCGTAGGCCATGGCCGGGCCGTTGCCCGTGCTGGTGGCATACAGCTTCAGGTCGGCAATGGTGCCCATGGTGGCGCGTACCCATTTGTCCGACACCTCCGACTTGCCGCTGAAGCGCGTGGCGCCCTGGGCGTACTGCACGTCGTCGGCCAGCAGCGAATCGAGCTGCACGGTGTTTTTGGCGTTCCAGGCCCCAATAAACTGTTGGTTGAGGCTTTGCACGTTCACGTCGGCGGCGGCATCGGTTTTGGTGTCGGAGCAGCCGGCGAGCAGGGCACCTCCCAGCAGGAGGCCAAAAATGCGTTTCATGGGAAGAGGTTATGGTAAAAAAAACAGGAGCGAGGCAGGCAACGGGGCCAGAGGCGCGAAAAGCCCAGGTCCGCAGACCTGGGCTTTGAAACTACGCAAACGGGCCGGACTACCAGCTCTTACGACGAACTTCGGAAGTAGGGTAAGCGGCTTCGCGCTTGCCATAAGCCTCGTTGGGCAGGTAGCCCGAGCTCATGGCGTAAGCGGCAGGGGAAGCACCGGGAGCGGCAAAGCTGCTCATCATGGCAGGGGCAGCGGCCGGAGCAGCAGTAGCAGCCATGGTAGCGGCGTTGGCGCGGGCGGCCGAAGCTTTACCCTGGGCAATGCCCGAGCGGTAAGCCGACTGGCGGTTGGCCTCGGCCCGACGGGCAGCGGCTACGCGGGCGGCTTCGGCGCGGCGCTTGTTATCGGCGGTGCGGCCAATGCTGTAGCCCAGGCCGGCACCGGCAGCGCCACCCACGGCCCCGCCTACCACGCGGTTTTTCTTGTTGATGAGGGCTCCGGCGGCAGCGCCACCCAGGCCGCCGAGTACGGCACCTTTAGCGCTGGAGCTAACCTTACGGTCCTGAGCGAAGCCATTAAAGACCGTGGTGAGGAACAGGACAAATGCGAGAAGCAGACTTACCTTTTTCATGGCCAATGTGTTTAAAGTGGAAGGGCGCTGGTGGCCCGGAGTTACAGGGTGGTTTACAAGCACCATGCCAATACGCTTATCTCCTGGTTGAGGTTGAGCTTCGGCAGGTTGATTTTCGCTGCCTGCGCCGTGGTCTACCAAGCCGGTAAAAGTCTGTCTAGAGGCCAGCGTTGCACAATTTCGCGTATTTTATCTGATGAAAGCACTATTTCTATTACGAGTTGCCGAAAGCCGGGTGCTCACAGGCCTGGGCGTACTACTGCTACCCGCCGGGCCGCCCGAAACTCTGGCCTCGATGCCATTGCATACGAGCCTGGCGGTTCGAATGGTTTTTCCTGATAAACAGGAGTTTTCCGCTACGGCCAGCGTCGAGGAAGTAGCCCGCGCCGGTGAGCCTACTGTTCGGGTGCTATTGCTCACGCAGCAAGATGCTGCAGTTGTGCCCGTTGGTACAGAGGTGTGGGCGGTGGGGTAAAAGAAAGCCCGTCATTCGGCGCGCAGCGAAGAATGACGGGCTTTCTCCAGCTATTCAGCTGCTTACCTAGCCAGCGAATGGTCGCCTTCGCCGGGAGCAGTGGGGCCGCCGTGCTCTTCGTCGGGCTGGTAGTTGGCTTCCAGCTCGGCCAGCTTCTCTTTGCCATAGGCGAAGCGGGTGATGAGCACGTAGAGCACCGGCACGATGAAAATGGCCAGCAGCGTGGCCGAAAGCATGCCGCCGAGTACCGTCCAGCCGATGGTTTGGCGGCTGATGGCGCCGGCGCCCGAGGCGAATACCAGCGGCGTAACGCCCAGAATAAAGGCCAGCGAGGTCATCACGATGGGGCGTAGGCGCAGGCGCACGGCTTCGAGCGTGGCCTCAACGAGCGGCATGCCTTTATCTACCCGCTCCTTGGCAAATTCGATGATGAGGATGGCGTTTTTGGCTGATAGGCCGATGAGCGTAATCAGGCCAATTTGGGCGTACACGTTGTTGGTGAGCTTGGGCAGGAAAGTAAGCGCCAAGATGGCCCCAAACGCGCCCAGCGGCACGGCCAGCAGCACCGAAAACGGCACCGACCAGCTCTCGTACAGGGCCGCCAGCAGCAGGAACACGAACACCAGCGAAAGACCGAAAATGTAGAAGGTCTGTCCACCGGCCTTCTGCTCCTCACGCGTCAGGCCCGAAAACTCGTAGCCGTAGCCCTGCGGCAACGATTCGGCTGCTACTTCCTTCAGGGCATTCAGCGCGTCGCCCGAGGAGTAGCCGGGGGCGGCGCTGCCGTTGATTTCGGCCGAGCGGAACAGGTTGAAGTGCGAAATCAGCGGGGCCGACTCGGCGCGGCGGTAGCTGGTAACCGTGCTCAGGGGCACCATGCCGCCGGTTTTGTTGCGCACATAGTACTGGCTCAGATTTTCGATGCTGCCCCGGTAGCCCGAATCGGCCTGGGTAACGACGCGGAAATTGCGGCCGTAGAGTGTGAAGTCGTTGACGTAGGAGGAGCCCAGGTAAGTGCGCAGCGCCGTGCCGATGTCGGCAATAGACACGCCCAGCTTCTTGGCCTTTTCGCGGTCGATGGACAGCTGGTAGCCCGGCGTGCTGGCGGTGAAGAACGAGAAGGGCCGCGCAATTTCGGGCCGTTTGCCCAACGCCGCCTGAAAGGCTTTCAGGTTGCGGTCGAAGGTCTTGATATCCCCGTCGCCGTCGCGCTCCTGGAAAATAAACGAGAAACCCCCACTGTTGCCCAGACCCGGAATGGCGGGCGGCGAAATAACGACCACGTTGGCTTCCTTGAACTTGCTGAGCCGCTGTTGCACGGTAGCCATCAGGCCCTCCAACTGCAGCTCTTTGTCTTGGCGGTTGGCCCAGGGTTCGAGCTGGCAGAAAATGGTGCCGCTATTCGACTTCGATGAAAAGTTAATCACGTTCAGGCCGCCCAGACCGGCATAGTGGGCAATGCCTTTAATAGAATCCAGCTCCTGCATGATGCCCTTGAGCGTGGCCACAGAGCGCTCGGTAGAGGAAGCTTCGGGCAGGTTGTAGGTGATAAACAGGCGGCCCTCGTCTTCGGTCGGGATAAAGGCCGTGGGCTTGTTGAGGTACAGCAGGCCCGTGCCACCCACCAGCAGCACCAGCAGCAGTACCATCAGCCGCGAGTGCCGGATGCCGCTTTGCACGCCCTTGCCGTACCTGCCGGTGACGCGCTCAAACCAGTTGTTGAACCGGAAAAAGAACTTGTCGAGGCCCTTCGACTCCTCGTTGCGCTCGTGAGGCTTGAGCAGCAGCACGCACAGCGCTGGCGTGAGCGAGAGAGCCACAAAGGCCGAAATAACCACCGAAATGGCGATGGTGATGGCAAATTGCTGATACAGCCGCCCGGTAATGCCCGGGATGAAGCCCACCGGCACAAACACGGCCGCCAGAATGAGAGCAATGGCAATAACGGGTGCCGAAATTTCGCGCATGGCCGTCATGGTGGCTTCCAGAACCGGCATTTTGCGTGCGTTCATGTTGTGCTCCACGGCCTCCACCACCACAATAGCATCATCGACCACAATACCAATGGCCAGCACGAAGCCGAACATGGTGAGCGTGTTGATGGTAAAGCCCAGCGGAATGAAGAAAATGAACGTGCCGATGATGGACACCGGAATGGCCAGCACCGGAATGAGGGTGGAGCGCCAGCTTTGCAGAAACAGGAACACCACAATAATCACGAGCACCAGGGCCTCAGCCAGTGTGTGCAGCACTTCCTCAATCGACACCTTCACTACTGAGGCCGATTCGAAGGGGATGATGTACTCCACATCGGCCGGAAACTGCTGCTTAAGCCGTTCCATGGTGGTTTTCACGTTCTCGTAGGTGTCGAGGGCGTTGGCACCGGGGGCCTGGTACACGAGCAGGTAGGCGGCGCGCTTGCCATCGACAAACGAGTTGCTGGAGTAGTTGAACTTGCCCAACTCCAGCCGCGCCACATCCTTGAGGTAGACCACGGCCCCGTCTTCGGGGTTGGTTTTGATGATGATGTTGCCGAACTCCTCGGTCGTGCGCAGGCGGCCCTGCACAAACACAATATACTCGAACGCCTGGCCCGCCGGGGCGGGTGGGGCCCCAATGGAGCCGGCCGCAATCTGGGCATTCTGCTCCTGAATGGCGGCCGTTACTTCCTGGGCCGTTACGCCGAGCTGCGAGAGTTTATCGGGGTTGAGCCAGACGCGCATCGAGAAGTCGTCGGCCCGGCTCACAATGTCGCCCACGCCGGATGTGCGCAGCAGGGCGTCTTTGATGAACAGGTTGGCGTAGTTGTCGAGGAACGTGGTGTTGTGGGTGCCTTTGGGAGCGTACATGGCCACCAGCATCAGAATGCTGGGGTTCCGCTTGCGCACCGTCAGGCCCAGGCGCTGCACTTCCTGGGGAAGCGAGGGCAGGGCAATGCCCACGCGGTTCTGCACGTCGAGGGCGGCAATGTTCACGTCGGTGCCCAACTCGAAGTTCACCGTCATGCTCATTTGCCCGTTGCTGGTGCTGTTGCTCTGCAGGTAGGTCATGCCCGGCGTACCGTTCACCTGTACTTCTACGGGCGTGGCCACCGTCTGCTCCACCGTCTGGGCATCGGCGCCGGTGTACGTCCCGTTCACCGACACGGTGGGCGGCGTGATTTCCGGGTACTGGCCCACCGGCAGGTTCAGGATGGCCAGCACGCCCACCAGCACAATCACCAGCGACGTAACAATAGCCGTAACCGGCCGGCGGATAAAGGTTTCTGCTATCATTTTAGGGAGCTGTATTTCTAAGCTATTGGCTGAAAGCTGCTAGCTCTTAGCCTGCTGTTCAGAAGGGAAGCTGGTTTTCTAGTTTCTAGCGGCTGGGGTAGCTGTGGGGGCTGCTTTGGCAGAAGTTGCCGCCGGAGTGCCGGTTGCGCCGGCGGCTTCCGGCGTGCCGGCCTGCACGGGGCTGCCCTCGCGCAGGCGCTGGAAACCTTCGGTAATCACCTGGTCGCCTTCTTTCAAGCCTTCGAGCACCACAATCTGGTCGCGGAGCTGGGGGCCGAGCTGCACTTTCTGCTGATGGGCCTTGCTGCTGTCGCCCACGATGTACACGAAACTCTCGCCCATCTGGTCGGTCACGGCCTTGTAGGGCACCACAATGCGCTGGCCCGACTGCCGGTTGAGCACGCGCAGCACCGTGCTCATGCCATCTTTGAGGCGTTGCTCAGGGTTAGCAAATTCCACCCGCACCTGCACCGTGGCCGTTTGCTGCTCTACGCCCCGCGCAATGGCCTTTATGCGGCCTGGGTACTTATACATAGTGCCATCCGACAGCTCCAGCTGGAAAAGCGAGTCGGGATTGGCTTTGCCAGCGTTCTGCAGGGCCGTAAAGCGGGGCAGGTCGGTTTCGTTGATAACGAAATCCACGCCCATCGGGTCCTCGGCGCTGATGGTGTTAAGCAGCGTGGAACCGGGGCTGATCTGGGAGCCCAGGCGCACCTGCGAAATGCCGATGCGGCCGGTGAACGGAGCCGTGATGGTGGAGTAGCTTAAATCGGTGCGGGCCAGCGAAACGGCGGCGCGGGCCTGGGCTACCTGGGCCTGGGCGGTGGCGTAGCTGGTGGCGGCGTTGTCCACAATCTGGCCTGCAATGGCGTCCTGCTGGGCTAGGCGCTGGTACCGGTCGAGGTTGAGCTTGGCATTCTGGGCCGTGGCCTGGGTGCTCCGCAGCCCTGCCAGCGCCTGCTGGTAGGCCGCCTCGTAGGTGCGCTTATCAATTTCGTAGAGCTTCTGGCCCTTGCGCACCACTTCGCCTTCCTTAAAAAACAGGCCCGTGATAAAGCCGCCCACCTGGCTGCGCAGCTCCACGCTGTTGAGCGCCACGGCCGTGGCCGGGTACTCGTCGTAGTACACGGCGTCGGTGGTGCGGGCCGTTATCAGTGTTACGGGCGTGGGCGGCGGCGGACCGGCTGGTTTGTCCGCATCCTGGTTGGAGCCGCAGCCCGCCAGCAGCAGCAGGGCCAAAAGAGAGAGAAAAGGGTACTTCATGAGTTGGGGTGTTGGGCCGGGAGGCAGCTTTACAGGGGCAGAAGACCGTGGTCATTCAGAGCGCAGCGAAGAATCTCGCGTGCTACCGTTGAACGGTTGGTAAAAAGACTCCGAGCGAGATTCTTCGCTTCGCTCTGAATGACGTTCTTTCCGAACGGCTTGTTCTTATCAATACGCTACTGGCAGCGTACCCAGGGCGCGCTGCACGTCGAGTTTGGCGGCCAGCACGGCGTAGAGGGCGTTGTAGTAGTTGAGCTGGGAGGCGCGCAGGTCGTTTTCGGCCACAATTACTTCGAGGTAGGTTTTGATGCCTTCATCGTACTGCAGCTTGATGATTTTGTAGATTTCGCGGGCATCGTCGCGGTTCTGAGCCTGGGCCTGCAGGTCGAGAAAGTTGCCTTTGTAGCGGGCCAGCGCCTGTTCGTATTCGGTGCTAATCTGGTTTTTGGTGTCGAGCACCTGCAGACTCAGGCGGTCCTGGCGCAGCTCGGCAATCTTGAGGTTCTGGAGGCGGCGGGTGCCGGTGAAAATCGGTAGCCCCAATTGCAAACCGGCCTGCGAGGTAGGGAAAGCCTGCTTATAGAGTTCCGAGAATTCGTTGTTCTGGTACACCTTGGTGTAGTTGCCGAAGGCCGTAAGCGAGGGCAGAAAACCTAGGCGGTAGTAGTCGATGTCGAGGCGCTGGAGCTGTTGCTGAGTCAGGAGTTGCTGTAACTCAATGCGGCGCTCGAAGGCCAGGGGCTCCAGCGTGTCGAGCAGGGTTTCGCGGGCCAGCTGCAGCGTATCGTAGGCCAGCGTTACGGGGCCGGCCTCGGGCGGGGCGCCCATCAGCTGGCGCAGCACGGCGTACTTGCCCTTAAGGTTTTCGGCCGTGCTCTTGCGGTCGGTCACGGCGTTTTTCACGGCAATTTCGGCCCGCTTGTAGTCGATTTTATCCTTGAGGCCGACCTCGTATTGCGCGAAGGCATCCTTGAGCTGCTGCTGCTGGCGGCGGATGGCCTCGTCGAGCACGCGCAGCTGCTCGTTGGTCAGCAGGATGTCGTAGAAGGCCTTACTCACGTCGCGTACCACGTCAATCTGAAAGCTGACGGTGTTTTGCCCGTTCTGCTGGCGCACGTAGCGGGCCGAGCGGGCGGCCAGCAGCACATCGGCATTATACAGCACCTGGTTGCCCTGCAGCCCCAGGTTCGAGGTGTTCTGCAAACCAATGCGCCGCACCTGGGCCGGGGCCGAGGGGTCGGTGAAGTTGGGCAGCACGGCCACCGGTAGCTGGAAATTGCGGGTGTAGGTGCCCGTACCCTGAATCTGGGGCAGCCAGGCCGAGAGGCCGACCCGAATCTGCCGCTCGCCAATGGCCTCATCGAGCCGCGCCTGGCGTACCAGCGGCTGGTTCTGCAAGGCATACTGCAGGCACTCTGTAAGGGAAAGCGGTTGGTTGGAAAGCGGTGGAGCAGGTGCAGCCACCTGAGCGAGACTTAGTAGCGGCAGGAGCAGCAGCAGGAGCAGCAGTAAACCCGGCAGCCCGGAAGCGCGAAGCGGTAGTTTCATAGGACGGGCGTAAGCAGCAATCTGCTTACGCGAACAGAGGAAAAGCAGTCAGAAAGCACGGATTAAAAAGGTCGGACCAAGACCGGGTAATGAAACCCAAGCTGCCACAACCCGCAGCCGGCGTAATTGTTGGCACGTTCGCCTAACCGCACGGTCGTTGTGTTCAGCAAAACGTTGCACAGCGCGGCCCGCAACCGGCTGGCTGCCCCATTGGCGCTGACTACCGCCAACGCCGGGAAATACCTCCTGAAAAGAGCTTAACGCTATAGTTCCGACACGGTTACCAGCACGTCGGTGTTGCGGCCGTGGTCGTCGGCGCAGGAGATTTTGAGTGGTCCGGGTGGGGGGCGAAAAAATACCCGCTCGGTGGCCGCCGCCGCCCGCAGAAACTGGTCGTTCACGTACCAGTACACCTGGCGGACTTCGCTGTCGGTGGTGCAGCTGAGCAGCAATTGCTGCTGCTCGTGGGCGCTCAAAACGTACTCGGTGTTGGGGGTGGGTGAGGTGATAGTGGGTGCCCGCTCGGGGCCGCCGCTGGCGCGCTGGCACTGCGGGTTGTGGGGCGGCAGGCGGCGATACGGCAGGCCCTGGGCCACCCGGTAGGCGGCCACATCGGGCAGCAGGTTGGGGTACAGTTCGCGCCGGAACCCGGCCGCCGGCGCGCAGGCCCGGCAGTAGGTAAACGCCCCGTCGGCCGATACCAGCACCTCGCGCTGGTGCTGGCAGCGCAGCCCCGAGCTCTGACCGGGCAGGAAGTAGTCAATTACTTGGTCGGGGCAGTTCTCGCCGGGTACGAGGCCGGTTTGGGTGCATACGAGCCGGAAATCGAGGCTGGCGGGCGGCACAAACCAGTCGTTGGGCGAATTGTAGGCCAGGGCGTTGAACAGGTCGAAGAGCAGGGGCGTAGCCACATCGGAGCCGGTGAGGGCCGGGCTGCCCTGCCCGCTGAAGTTGCCCACCCACACGCCGATGGTATAGTCGCGGTTGTAGCCAATGCTCCAGGCGTCGCGGCGGCCGTAGCTGGTGCCGGTTTTCCAGGCAATTTTGGGCAGCCGGGTGCTGCGAGCCGCGCCCAGCGGCAAGTCGGGCCGGGTCAGCTGGCTGAGGATGTCGGTAACGAGGAAGGCGGCGGCGGGGGAGGTGAGAGCCCTGGGGGCCTCACCCCCTAGCCCCCTCTCCAGAAGAGAGGGGGAACTAGCTTTTTTTCTAGAATTAGATGAGGAAATAGAATCTAGTCCCCCCTCTCCTTTTTCGGAGAGGGGGTTAGGGGGTGAGGCGCTACGTGAGGCGCCCGGCAGGAGGGAATCAGCAGTCAGCCCCAGCGCCGCATACTCGCCCCCGTTCGCCAGGGCCGCGTATAGCCCGGTCAGCTCTTCCAAGGTAGCGCCGCAGCCGCCCAGAATGCTGCTCAGGCCCAGCTGGGTGCGGTTGCGGGCTATGCTTTGGAAGCCGGCCTGCTGCAGCTTTTCGGTGAAGGCGGGCACGCCGTAGTTCTGGAGCACGCGCACGGCGGGGATGTTGAGCGAGAAGGCCAGGGCCCGTTCCAGCGTTACTTCGCCCTGGCAGTGCTTGTCGAAGTTTTCGGGGCGGTAGCCCTGGAAGTTGGTGGGCACATCGGGTAGCTGCAGCTTGGGCGTTACCAGGCCCCGGTCGAGGGCCAGCGCGTACAGAAAGGGCTTGAGCGTGCTGCCCGGCGAGCGAACCGCCACCACGCCGTCGTTCTGGCCCTGGCCCCGAAAGTCGCGAAAATCGGCCGAGCCCACATAGGCCTCCACCCGCCGGGTGCGGTTGTTGACCACCAGCACCGAAGCCTGCGAAATGCCCAACTCGTGCAGGCGGCGCACGTAGTTGCCGGTCAGTTCCTCGGCCCGGCTTTGCTTGGCGCGTTGCAGACTGCTCCGAATAATGGCCTCGTGCGGAAACTGCCGCACCAGCCGCCTCGCCAGGTGCGGGGCCAGCATGGGCGCGGCGTGGCGGCGCACGTTCAGCGGCTCCAGCAAGGCGTCAGCAATGTCCTGCTTAGCGAATAGCCCGGCGTCCCCGAACCGCCGGAGCCAGCGGTTCCGCTCGCGGCGCACGGCCTCGTTGTTCTGGCCCAGCACCAAGCCCCGCGGGCGGTTGGGGATGATGGCCAGCGTGACGGTTTGGGCCAGCGAGAGGAAGTTGGGCGGCTGCTGGAAATAGAGCAGCGCGGCCGACTTCACGCCCTCCACGTTGCCGCCGTAGGGCACCAGGTTCAGGTAAAGCTGCAGAATCTCGTCCTTGCTGTAGTGGGCTTCGAGCTGGGTGGCGCGGGCCATTTCGAGCAACTTGTTACCCAGCGTACGCGGCTTGGGCTCCAGCAGCCGGGCCACCTGCATGGTAATGGTGCTGGCCCCGGTGGTGCGGCCCTGCCCAAACACATTGCGCCCGGCCGCCTGCACCAGCGCCAGCGGGTTCACCCCAAAGTGCCAGCGAAACCAGCGGTCCTCCTTCTCGATGATGGTCTGGCGCAGCACCGGCGTAATCTCGCTCAGCTCGGTTTTCATCCGCCACTTCTGAGTAGGGTTGAGGTAGGCGTGCAGCACCGTGCCATCGGCGGCCAGCACGATGGGCGAGTAGCGCGGCGCGGGCGGCAACGGAAACACCCGGTCGAGAACCAGCAGCAGCAGCGCCAGCCCGGCCAGGATTTCCAGGGTGCGAATAGCGGTGCGCCGTTTCATGGCGGCAAGATACGGGTTGCTACGGCCTTCTTGCCGCCAGCCTTGCGTATATTCGTCAGTCTGCTAACCTCCTGCATTATGCCCGTTATCACCGACATCTCCCAACTCGACCTCAGTAAAACCTATACCTACGCCGACTACCTGACGTGGCGGCTGGATGAGTTTGTGGAGTTGATTCGGGGCCGAGTGCGCCGTATGAGCCCTGCGTCGCGAGTTCGGCACCAATCGGTTTCGTTTCACTTGAGTGCACTGATTGGGGGGCTACTAAGAGGGAGCGCCTGCCAGGGCTTCGCCGCGCCGTTTGATGTGCGGCTGCTGAAAAGTACCGCCGATGGCGACGCCCGAATCAGCACCGTCGTGCAGCCCGACTTGTGCGTTATCTGCGACGCGGCCAAGCTCGATGAGTTCGGCTGCGTGGGCGCGCCCGACTGGATTATTGAAATCCTGAGCCCCGGCAACGTGGCCCACGACAGCAAAACCAAGTTCGACCTCTACGAAGAAAACGGCGTGCACGAATACTGGATGGTGGATCCCGGCCTCAAAAACGTGATGGTGTACGTGCTCGAAAAAAACCAGTACCAGCTGCAAGGCGAGTTCTACCAGCCCGGCCCAATTCCGGTGGCCACGCTGCCCGGCGCGGCGCTGGAGTGGGCCGAGGTGTTCGAAGGAATCTAAAATCAGGTAGTTTATCGGCCGAAGCGTCCCGGCTTCAAGAGGCGCGCAGAAACGCCTGCAAACCACGAAGCCGTATGGACCGGGTATCAGCTTTACTCAACGAAGCTGTTTAGCAAGTCTGTCATCCTGAACATTGCGCGAATCAAACGGCGACGAAGGGCCTATACAGAGGCTAATCAGTTAGAATAGCTGCTGTATAGACCCTTCACAAAAGCACGCGCAGGATGAAGGACGACAGGACTGCAATAATTTGACTTGCTAAACAGTTTCAGCGGCTACTTCGGCAGTAGCGGCTTTCTTCCACAAAATGTCAATCCCATCTTCGATAGTCATGAGCTGGTCGCTGGATGAGGCCTGCAGTTCGCCCTGTGCGTCGATGATGAACGGCTGAAATCCGTAGCTCACAATTAAGTTGATGAACTCTTGAGGATCAATTCCGCCTTTTCGCATCATCTCCGAAGAATATTCGGTATGCAGAAGCGGCAAGTGGGGCAGCAGATTTTTCGCTCCCTTGAGCACAAAATATTCGTAGCCCTCAACATCTATTTTCACGAATTTGATTTTCCGCGGGTCCAACTGTGCATCGCGCATAAAATCATCCACTGTGGTGGTAGCAACTTGTATTTTTTTGCCCTCGTGCAGGGGAAGTAGCGAATGACGGCCGCGGTTTTTGTCGGGATATAGGTACAGGGTTTTGTTTTCCTGCCGGTCGGAAAGCGCCTGCTGAACGCAGGTGACCTTCCGCGCATTATTGCGCTGCGCGTTGTCAGTTAGCAGCCCGTAATTAAGCGGATCGGGCTCGAAGGCATAAATGCGCGCCGAAGCAGGCGAATTCCGGTCGAAGAGCATCGAATACCAACCGATATTGGCCCCAATGTCGAGCATGATATCATTCTCCCCTAAATGCACGTTATTCAGAAAGCAGCGGGTAATGCCGGGTTCACATATGCCGGTTTTAAACATCCGCCTACCAACCGCGTCCTCAGTTTTAAATTTAAAGCTCAGATTATGCTCGGGTGCCGGCGCAATCAAATATTGCTTGTGGAAAACCCACCGCATAAAGAAATAATAGGTCGAATTCAGGTAGTAGGAAGTTGTGTTCATAGATTGCTTGTTTCTGAAAAAACGCCAACCCAGGCCAGCACCGCTCGCCGCCTCTTTCGGTGATTGGGTGGGCTAAGGTACGCAATTCCACTGCCTATGCCCGAGTCGTGTCCGGCGGAGCCCGGGCGCCGGCGCCTCGTTGGTGGAATTGAGTTTCCTGAGCCAGGAAGCGCCGGAATGAGCCTGCCGAGAGCTGTTTGGCAAATTCCGCGAATACGCGAATAAGCTGTTCAGTTGGGCGGGCTGCTGACTGAAGTCCGGGCTAAAATATTCACCGCACCCGCACCACGCCGGCGCCGCTGTAGCTGTGGTATTCGGCGTTGTACATGGCGTCGGCGCTGACGGGGCCTAGGCGGAAGGTGCCTTTGCTCACGGCGCGGGCCAGGTAGTAGAAGGCTTTAGGTTTGGGGGTAGCGGTGGTGAACAGGTTCAGGCGGTCGTCGCGCACGTCGAGGTAGTCGGGCTGGGCGGCGTCTTTGGCCCAGGCCAGCTCGCGCACGGCCCCGATGCGGGGGTTCTCGATTTCGAGGCCGGCGGGCAGCAGGTCGGTGATGGCCACGTTGGCCACTTCGCCGGCGCTTTCGGCCGACTGCACCGTGATGCGCACCACCACTAAATCATTCTGGCGGAAGGTGGCCGAGCCCAGCGGGTTGCCGTTGCGGTCCAGGAACTGGCGGCGCACCGTTAGGTAGGCATCCTCCTCGGCCACGCGGCCGGTGGGCGAAATGCCTTCCAGCTCCCAGAAGTAGTAGAGGCTGCCTTTGCCGGCCGGCCGCAGCGTAATCTGGCGGTTGGCCACGTTGCTCACCGTGAGGTCTTTACCAGTGAAGGCGCCGATGTTCTTGCCGTCGGCCAAAAGCTGGGCGGTGGCGGTGCTGTTGGCGTTGCTCTTGGCCAGCTTGCCCAGGGCCAGCAGCGAGAAAGCGCGTTCCTGGGTGCTCAGCCAGCCGGCCTGCTGCACGCGGCGGCTCAGCTGGCGGCTCAGACTCACGACCTGCGGGTTGCCGGGGTCGGCGGCGAGCAGGGCGTTGAGCACCAGGGCCATGTCGCGAATGGGCGAGGCGAAGGAGCCGCCCAGCTCGCGGCGGGCGATGCTCGGGGCCGCGCCGTAGCGGCTGGGCACCGTCTGCTGGAAACCGCGCTGGTTGCCGCTCAGGGCGAAGGCCGCCGCCAGCAGGTAGCGCGAGTCGTCGGCCAGCAGGGGGCGGTTGGCTTTGTAGTAGTTGAGGGCCACGGGGGTGGGCCGGCCGGCCAGGGCCAGTACGTAGAGCGAGTACGGGATTTCCTTCTTGGCCAGCGTTACGGGCCGGATTACCCCGCCGGTCTGGATGATGTTGTAGATTTCGGTTTCGCGCTGGCGGCTGCGGGTTTCCAGGTAGCCGAGCACCCGGTCGAGCACGTTTTTGTTCACCGCAAAACCGGCCTGCCGGGCCTCCAGCAGGAAGTGGGCGGCGTAGGCCGTGGCCCACCAGTTGTCGTAGTCGCCGCCGGGCCAGTAGCTGAGGCTGCCGTTGTACATCTGCTGGGCCTCCACCTTGCGGATGGCCTCCTGCACGTGGTAGTTGGGGTTATAGTTAGAGCTTAGATTTGAGAGCTTAGAGCTTAGACCGTTTTTTTGGCCCAGCGTGGCAGCCAAATCACCGTAGTACAGCTGCGGGAAGGCGGCCGACACGGTTTGCTCCAGGCAGCCGTAGGGGTACTGCAGCAGCCAGCGCAAATCCTTGGCAAACTCGGCCATCGGCGAGCGGCTCACCACCAGCTGGCTCCGGAGCGAGGCGGCCATGAAATCGGTCTTCAGATTCAGCTGCTGCGCCTTGCCGCCGCCCGCCAGCGAGCCGCTGCCGGTGCGCTTTTGCAGCGGCGAAGCGGGCCGCACGGGGATTTCGATAGTTTCGGTGAAGGTATAAGTTGGTTTGGCCGCATTGGCGTCTGTGTTGTTACCAGGAGTATTAGGTGATTTACGAGTGTATGCTTTGACTTGTATCTTAATAGAAGCTGAGCCAATTGTTTTTGCTGCGTAACGGTACAACACCCTCTTTTCTGTGTTCGGACTTAGCGGTAGCATGTCAACCCGATAGCCTAAGTCACTGCTAGATGAACGAGGAAGGTCAGCTATACGCTTAAGCAAAGTGCTGCTTGGTTCTATAATGATATCTATAACCTTATCCGTTGTATTCGTCAGCGTCACCGGCACGTCAATCGTGTCGCCGGGGCTTAGGAAGCGGGGCAGGGCTGTGGAAATAACCACCGGGTCGGCCACGCGCATGGTGTGTTCGGCCGAGCCGAAAGCGTCGCCCTGGTAGGCCACGGCCATGATGCGGATGGCCCCGCTAAACTGGGGCACCTGCAGTTTGTAGCGGACTTTGCCGTTGGCGTCGGCCGTGAGTACGCCGCTCCACTTGGCCAGCAGCTTCACGCGGCGCGAGGGCACGGGCGTGGTGCGGCGGGCCAGGTCGTAGCCGTCGCCGCCGGTGGAGCTGGTGCCCAGCTCGGGCAGCAGGAAGGGGTACACGTCGTGGGCCGCCACTTCGAGGGCGCGCTTCTGGTAGAAGTAGCCGTGGGGGTCGGGCGTGCGGAAATCCTTCATCTGCAATATTCCCTCATCCACCATGGCCAGCGTTACCTGGGCGCCGGGGGCGGTGGTTACCTCAATGGTCTGGCTGGTTTGCGAGCGGCTCAGCGCGGGCGCCTTAATGGCCACTGACAGCCGCGAACCGGTCTTTTCGACCGTCAGGGGCACGAAGCCGCGGGCCACGGTCAGAGGCAGGCGGTTGTCTTTGATGGGGCGGATGGCGGTGGCCGTTACGTAGATGTTGGGCACGTGGCCGCCGCGAATCGGAATGTCGACCTTGGCCGATTTCTCGTCGGTATCCACGTAGAAATGGTCGAGCACCCGGTCCCGCTCCACCGTTACCAGCACGCGGCCGGGGAAGGGCGTTTTGAGCAGCAGGTGGGCGGTCTGGCCGGGCTCGTATTTCGCCTGGTCGGCCTCAATAGTTACCTCGCCCTCGTTGTTCACCTCGAAGGAGTTGCTCTGGGTGTCGCCGTAGCCGTAGGCGTACACGCGCTGGGCCACGTAGGTGGCCGCGCCGGGCCGCGAAACCCGAATTTCGTACTCGCCCGAATACTGCGGCGCGAAGCCCAGATTGGCATCGGTGCCGCTGCCGGAAACCTGCACGTTGCGGCTCAGGGTCGTTTCCTCGCGCTTCTGCGAGTTGTAGATGTAGCGGCCGCCGCGGCGCTCAATCACGGTTTCCCAGAGCATGCGGATAACTTCCACCCTGGCCGTGGCGCTGGTGGGCTGGCCGGCCGGCGTGAGGGCCACCAGCCGCACGGGCACCTCGTCGCGGGTTTTCACCAGCTCATCCAAGTTCTGCACCCCGAACATTACCGCCTGCGTCTGCACCTCGAAGGTGGCTAGGCGGTTTACGGGGCGGCCGGTTTCGTCGAACACGGTGGTAAAGGCCGCGCCTTCCAGGGTGCCCAAATCGGGGTAGTCGGGCACCTGGTAGGTGGCCGTGCCGCGGCCGGCGGCGTCGGTGGTGCCTTCGCGCACGGTTTTCTCGAAGCGGTCGGCAATCGGGGTCGATTCCAGGCTGCCGTAGTTGCCGCGGCGCCGGTCGCCGCTGTTGATGGCGAAGGTATAGTTGGGGAATTCCTTGGGCTGGAAGCGCTTTTCTTTGAGTGAGAATTCCACCTCAAACTTGCGGTCGGAGGCGGGCGGACCAAATAGGTTCTGGGCCGTAATCCGGGCCTGCACGGTCTGGCTGGGCTTCACCACGGCCGGACTAGCCTTCACCGTCACCTTCATCCGGTCCGGAATAAACTCCTCCACCGAGAGCTGGCGCGAAGTCAGCAGCACGTCGTTGGCGGTCAGGATTTCGAGCGTGTAGAGGCCGGTCATCACGCTGGGGGGCAGAATGAAGCGGGCCTCGCTGCTGCCCTCGGCGCTCAGCGTTTTCTGCAGGCTGGCGTACTCCTTGCCGGTGGGCAGCAGCAGGCGCACCTTCAGCGGGAGGCCTTTGGGCGGGGCCTGCCAGGTTTCGGTGCGCACCACGGTGTTGGTCTGGATGGTGTCGCCGGGGCGGTACAGGTCCCGGTCGCCGTAGAGGAAGGCCTGGTAGCGGGCGGCGTTGCTTTGCAGGCCGCCCACCTCGAAGCGCGAGGTTTCCACCCGGCTGCGGCTCAGGTCCAGAAACGTGAAGTCGTCGCCGCGCCGGGCCACCACCATACCCAGCCGGAACCGCGCGTTCTGGGCGGTGCTGTCGAACTTGGCCACGCCCGCGCCGTTGGTGACGCCGGTGCCCATTACCTGGTTGTTGGTGCTCAGGTAGCTGATTTCGACCCCGCCCAGGGCCTGGGCTTCCCGAATCGAGTTAGCGAATACCATCGTGCTGCCGGCTGCGCCCTGCTTCACAATCAGGCCGATGTCCGACACGGCTACCAGCTTGCTCACCTGCAGCCACTGCCGCTCGGTGTCCTGCACGCGGATCACGTAGAGCCCCTTGAGGCCCCCCGAAAACTCCAGGTCTTTCAAGCTCAGGTTCAGCAGCCGCAAACCCTGCTCTTTGGGCATGCCGGCCACCGTGTAGGTGCGGTCGGAAAGCACGTTGCCCAGGTTCTCTACGTCGTAGTACTGAAACGAGCGGTCCACGTACTCGCCGTACTCGTCCTGGTTGCCGCTGTCGTCGTCGGGGTCGTACTCGGGGTAGCCGTACTGGCTGCCGCCGCGCAACAGCTGCTGGATGTTGTTGGCGTACACCTTGGCAATGGTCACCTTTACCTTGTCGACCTCGTTGATGCGGATGCCCAGGTTGCGGGCGCCCAGCGCGTCGAGGTACAGGGCCTTGTCGGCGCTGGCAAAGCTGATGGTGGGCCGTTCGTTGGAGAAGCTCACCGTCTGGGTTACGTCGTCGTTCAATAGGCCGCCCAGGCTGCCGCGCAGGCCGCTGCTCAGGCGCACCTGGTAGCTTTTGCCCACCTCGAAACCGCCTTTCAGGCGCACGCCGCTTTCCAGCTCCTCCACCTCAAAAGCCACCTGCGGCGACACGGCCACGGCGCTCCGCAAATCCATGGCGCTTACCGGCTGGTTGGTCTGGATGGTAACGACCGGGTCGGCGCCCTGCAGCGTGCCGGTCATGGCCGTTACTTCCAGGGCCTGGGGGTCGGGCACGGTCAGCTCGGCTTCGGTGGCCTGGTCGGTGGGCAAGTCGCTGCCTACTGCGCTCAGCCCGGGGGCCAGCGCCACTAGTAGCGGCGTGCCGGGCCGCACCTGCTGGGTCAGGTTCAGGCGCACCTGCTGGCCCGCCTCGGCGGCGGCCAGCTCGAAGGCCACCGGCTGCCCGTCCTGGGTCAGGCGCAGCAGCGGCTTCACGTCGGCGGGCTTTACGGGGTAGTTGAAAGGGAGTTCCACCCGCAGCTCGGCCGTGCCCGCGGCCCGGCCCGAGCGGCCCCAGAAGGCCTGGGGTGCCTCCAGCGTCAGGTAGGGCGTATGGAATTTCTCGCGGTCGGTGGGCAGCTCGGTTTTCCGGCGCGTGTCTTCGGGCAGGGCCTCCGTGCGCAGTTTGGCCGTGAAGGCCGTGCTGGGCCGCAGCGGCACGTTGGGCGAAAACACCAGCTCCCGGTCGGTGGTCCACTTGAACTTGCCGCGCATGGCCGGCTCGAACGCCACCACCCGCGTGGTATCCCAGCGGTCGAGCTGCTCGGGCCCCACTACGGCATCGGCAAACTGGAACACGATGTTCTGGTAGGGGTCGATTTCCGCGCCGTTGGGGTCGGGTGCGCCCTCATCGGAGCGCGAACAGGCGAAACCAAGCAGCGCCAGCAACACCAGCAGCGGCTGGCGGGCAAGTCGGGAAAGCAGCATAGGGGGAGGAAGGATAGGCGCCCGAAGGTATAGAAAAAGGGGGATGTTGTGGGCTTTTATATAGCTTTGAGTGGGGTAATTACTGATTCAACGCCTTCGTACATGGGACTTGTAAATAGTGGTTTTCTTCTGCTAATAAGTGTTCTGGCTAGCCTTACAATCACCGGGTGTAAAGACCAGAATAAAGGTAGATATGAAGTGAGGCCGAACTACGATTATACTCTGAAAGCAAAGCTGTCCGATGGCGGCGGCGAAAGCGGATGTGGAAACAGCACGAAATACACACTGGCACGGAAAGACCAATGGACAAAAAAGTATTCAGGGAGATACTTTTCTGAATCAGGTAATCCTGAAACTGTGATGTACATCTACCGGATCAGAACCCGATATGAGTTCAATAGTATATTGATTAAGTGTGCAGTGGTTTCCGGCGATACGTTGATATCAGATGTGAGTAAACAGCAGGCAGATAGCCTGTTCGACTTGGCAAAAGCAGTATTCAATAATGTAATAGTTACCAATCTTGACACCGTTTACGATGGGAAGGACCGACTACTGCACTATGTTATCCATGATGCAAGTGGTGCTCTTGAATTTGAGAATAAATCCACTCACGTTGAAATGTATACAGGCGGATTAAGTAGCTCAACGAATATTCATGCAGCCCCATTCATGGCCCTCGTCGGTAAGTTTGAAGCAGTGTTTTCAAAGGTGAAAAAATGAGTTACGGTGGCTGATAACCATATTATTGAGCCTACACCCCCGCAAACACCTCCGCCCATTCCATCTCCAGCCCCGGCAGCGTGTGGCAGCCAATCCGGCCCGGCTCGAAGTATTCGCCGTGTACCTGGTAGCGGCCGTCACGCAATACGTACACCGTAATGCTTTTTTCGCCGGGTGACACAATCCAGTATTCCGGCACCTCGTTCTCTTCGTAGAGGTCAAACTTTTCCTTGGTGTCGCGAGCCAAATTGCCTGGGCTTAGAATTTCAATAATCCAGCTAGGCGAGCCCACGCAGCCTTTTTCGTCCAGTTTGGCTGGGTCGCACACTACGCAGATATCGGGTTGTACCACAGTAGTTACCTGGGCATCACCATTGGCTGACATTCTGGTGAGCCGGACATCAAAAGGCGCATGAAAAACCTCGCATTCGCCGTTGGCTAGTTGCTGGTAAATCAGGCCCATAAACCGGCTGGATAGGCGCTGGTGCACGACCCGCGGCGCCGGGCTCATCAGCCGCACTTTACCTTTAATCAACTCCACGAACTCATCCAGCCGCCAGGTCAGGTAGTCGGCGTAGGTGTACGTTTTAGTGAGGTCGAGCTGGGAAATGTGGGTGATGATAGGCATAACAGCGGGCTTATGGTCTAGCCTAAAGATACGCGGCCGGCGTACATTCGGGCCATGCAAGCCGTTACCCTCCTTACCGTTCCCGGCCTGGGCAGCTCGGGCCCGGCCCACTGGCAAACCCATTGGGAGCAGCACTATGGCTGCCGGCGCGTGGAGCAGCACGACTGGGAGCACCCCGTTTGCACCGACTGGGTGGCCGCCCTCGACGCGGCCGTTTCTGCCGCCGCGCCGGGGCCGGTAGTGCTGGTGGCCCACAGCCTGGCCTGCGCTACGGTGGCCCACTGGGCCGCTACGGCCACCCGCCCCGTAGCCGGGGCCCTGCTCGTCGGTCCCGCCGATGTGGACCGGCGGGCACAGCTGCCCGAGGTACGCGGGTTTGCGCCCATGCCACTGGCGCGGCTGCCTTTCCCGGGCATCGTGGTGGCCAGCGAAAACGACGAGTATGTGACGCTGGACCGCGCCCGGGAGTTTGCCACCGCCTGGGGTAGCCGTCTGGTAAACGTGGGGGCCGCGGGCCACCTCAACTCCGAGTCGGGGCTAGGGCTTTGGCCGGCTGGCTGGGCGCTGGTGCAGAAGCTGATTGATGGTGCGTCTGTATCGCCGTAGCGCGAGGCGCAGAACGGCTGTAGCGCGAAGCTCCAGCTTCGCGTATCGTTGAACGATGACGTTCGGCAGTCAGCAAAATCAGCAACGACACGCGAAGCTGGAGCTTCGCGCTACATTTCAACCAAAAGCGCCCCGACCAACCGGCCGGGGCGCTTTTTTTATCGTTGCCAAAGCAATAGCTACAGCTTCTGGAGGCGGCTCACGTAGGCCTGCTTCGCGCCCTCTATACGCACCACATACAGGCCGCTGCTTAGGCTGGCCACGCGCTGGCTGAGCTGCTGGTTAAGCTGCCCGGCCGAGCCGGTGGCTTCCAACACGAGGCGGCCGGTGGTGGTGTACACGCTCAGGCGCAGGTCTCGTCCGGTTTCGGGCACCTCAAACCGGAGGCTGCTGGTGGCCGGGTTCGGGTACAGGTTCAGCGGAGCGGTGGCCGTGGCGGCGGTAGTTGCCGTGGGCGTCTGGGTCAGCAGAAAGCGCGTGAACACCGGGTAATGGTCGGTGGTGGTGCTGGCGTAGTTGGCAACGCCGGCGGCCAAATCGGTGCGGATGGCGGCCGTGCCGTTGATGTAGTACGAGGCCAGCTGCCGGGTGGCAATAGCATTGTCAATCACCGTTCCGAAGCCCACGGTGCTCTGGGCGCCGGCCCGGGCCAGCGGCAGGGTGAGGGCCACATAGTTGGGGTCAGAAACGAAGGTGTCGTACGAGGAAACGGCGGGCGTAACGCCCGTGGCAATGGTGCCTTCGAGCACATCGTTGAAGTCGCCGAGGATGAGCGTATTGGAGCCGGGGTAGCTGGTTTCGAGCAGGGTTTTGAGCTGTTCGGCGCCGGCTTTGCGGCGGGCATAGTCGTTGGCCGAGCTGGCCGAAAAGTTGGCCTTGGCATGAATGTTCACGAAGTTGACCCGCTGCGTGCGGCCGTCGAGCGTAACATCGGCAGCCATCAGGTACGGGAAGCGGCCCGATGACCAGGCGTTGAAAGCGGGGCAATTCTGGGCCTGGGTGCAGCGCAGCAACCCCTGAAACAGCACGGGCTTCACCACATCGGAGCGGTATACGAAGGCCAGTTTCTGGGTACCGGCATAGTCGGGGTCGGCCGCGTTGTCGCCGAAGGAGCCGAAGTCGGCAATCTTGTAGGCGTAGGGCAGGCCCGACTGAGCCGATAGGGTCGCCGTCAGGTTGCGCAGGCGCAGCGTGTCTACTATTTCCTGCAGCGCATACACATCGGCGGACAGCGCCCTGAATACGGTGGTGGCGTTGGTTTGCTGTAGCTCCACATCGGTTGGTCCCTGGCCGGCTACCGTCGAGCCAAACCACTCCAGGTTCCAGTTCACGACTTCCAGGGTTTTGCTGGCGTCGTAGGTGTTGCCGCGCAGGGCCGGGGTTAGCGTGGGTACGTTGGGCGTAGCAATGCTGAGGGTGGTAGCGTAATCGGCAGCAGGTTGCGTGGGCAGAAAGCGCACCCGCACGGGCAGTTGGCGGTTGCTGGCTTCGGCCTGCGAGTACGTCAGGCTGGTGCTGAACACGAGGCTGTCTTTCGACAGCTGAAAGGCCGCATCCGTCGACGTAATGGTCAGCGGACCGGTCAGGTTGGTGGTCGTCAGTACGATGTTCTGGAAGGCAGGCGCGTTTACTGGCTGGTAGCCGAAAGCCAGGTTCTGGGTGCTCAGACGAATGGTAGGTGCCGAGGGGGCAGCCGAATTAGTCAGCACCACATCATCAACGCTCCAGCGGGCGGCGCCGTTGGTAGTCGAGCTATACACAAAGGCCACGTATACGCCGCCTTGCTTGTAACCGCTCAGGTCGAGGCTGTAGTTTTGCCACACATTCGAGTTCTGGGCGGGGAAACTGGCGCTCAAATCGGTCCAGGTAACGCCGGGGGCGTTGGGGCTGCCGGTCCCCGAATAGGTAGTAGAAACCAGCAGGCGCAGGCCTGGGCCGTTGAAGGCCGTGCGGGTCCAGTATGAAAGCTGCGGAAACGTGGTACTGGTCAGGTTCAGGGCGGGCGAAATCAGCCAGTCTTCGTTGGCCTGGTTGCCGCCGTTGGCAAAGCCATTCATCTGCACGGCACCGGGGCTGGGGGCCGCATCGGTAGGGTCGGTGGGGTTGCGGCCGAAGCTGGTGCAGGCCCAGGTTTGCCCCCCCGTTACGCTGAACTGAATCCAGCCATCGGCCAGATTGGTGGTTCCATTGCAGGTATTGAAATCGTATACCGTCTGGGTCGGGTCGTTGCCGGTGCCGCGCAGTGCTACCGCGCGGCTGCCGGCGCCGGGGCTGCTGGCAGTGGCTACGCCGCTCACCGGGCCGCTGGCCTGGCCCAGGGTGCCGGGGGTGAAGCGTACGTACACCAGTCGGGGCTGGGCCAGCTCGGCCACCGAGTACACGGCCACGCTGTCGAAGACCACCCCATCCTTGGAAACGGCAAACGGGGCGGCCGTGCGCACGCGGGCCGGGGCCGTGAGCCGGGTGCCCGTTAGGCTGAAAGTGCGCGGCTCGGAAGGAACATTGATGCTTTGCTTGCCGAAGTCGATTGTCGTGGGCGCAACAGCCAGAGCTGGTGCGTTGGGGTTGGCGTTCCAGCTGAGGGCAAAATCATCAATGGCCGAGCTAGGCCGGCTGCCCGGGCCGGTAGTGGGGTTGGGGGCTATAATCCGAATCCAGACGGGACCCGCCTGGTTGTCGAGGGCTCCGCCAAACCCAATCTGGATAGGCGTGTTGGCGAAGAACGGGCCGGTATTAGCTGTGCTACCTACCGTTGTAAAGCTGCCGGGCGCGGCTCCCAGGCCGTACTCGACCTGCCAGGTAGCGGTACGACCAATGGTGTTGTCGAGCGACTGAAGCCGGAAGGCCAGCTCGAAATCGGTTTTGCCAAGGGTGTTGGCTATCTGAAACACAAAAGCCGGCCCCACGCCGGTAGGCGGGGTAGCCATGCTGGTGCCGTCGCCGAAGCTGCCGGTCTGGCGCAGGCCCAGGGCCCGGTTGGGGGCCGCCGCCTGCTCGGCCGACGAGGCAGTAGCGGGCAGGCCGGTAGCCGAGGCGAAGTTTTTGAACGCGCCGCTGCTGTTGTTCCAGGCGGTGGGCGCCGTGGTAAGCGGGGCCGGAGTGCCCAGCCGGGCCGGAGCCGCGTTGGTATAGATGCTGAAACCGGCTGGCAACCCGCCGTTCAGCCCGTCGAAGGTTTCCAGGTAAGGGCTGTTCGTGAGCGTGACCTGGGCCTGAGCCCGGGCCGGGAGGGCGCTCAGGCTTAGGCTGGCCCAGCTTAGCAGGAGAAGACGTTTCAGCATAGCAGCACAGATGAGGAGAAAAACAAATAGATTGCTCAGTCTGAGCGGTCTGCATTGAACAGACTATCAGCAAAGATGCCTCTAAAACTATCCGAATTCAACAGGCTCACAATTTGTTGCGCGCCGCGCCGGCCAGCAGGTGCCCCAACAAATCCACCCGGGGGCTGCTGACGAATCTGCCGTACTTTGCGGCGGCCATGCTCTCACTCGCCCACGAAGTCTTCCTGGAAGTTGCCCGCCAACTCAGCTTTACCAAAGCGGGCCAAACGCTGTTTCTGAGCCAGTCGGCGGTGAGTAAGCGGGTGCGGGCGCTGGAAGGATTCTACAAAACCGGCCTGTTCGAGCGGCTGGGCAATAGCGTGCAGCTCACGCCGGCCGGCGAGCTGCTCTACCAAAAGCTGCTGCTGGCCCGCCAGCTGCAGCACGAGCTGCACCTGGAGTTTGCGGCCCTCAGCCCGGCCTTCTCGCCCCCGCTCGACATGGTGATTGGGGCCAGCACCACCATTTCGCTCTACGTCATTCCGCCGGTGCTGTCGGCCTACCTGGGCGAGTTTCCCAACACCCGGCTCACGCTCAAAAACCGCAATTCCGAAAACATCCTCAAAGCCCTGCTCGACCACGAAATCGACCTGGGTATCATCGAAGGTATCCACCGCGTCAGCCACGTTACTTACACGCCCCTGCTCACCGATGAGGTAGTGGCCGTGTGCTCGGGCCGCAACCCGCTGCTGCGCCAGCCCCTGCTGGCCGCCGACCTGCTGCGCACGCCCGTGGCCCTGCGCGAAGCCGGCTCGGGCACGCTGGCCGTACTCGAAGAAGCGCTGGCCGCCAAAGGCATCCGCCTCGCCGATTTACCCGTGAAAGTGCGCCTGGGTGGCACCGAAGCCCTTAAAAACTTCGTCCGCGTCGATACCTGCCTGGCCTTTCTGCCCCGCCAGGCCGTAACCAAGGAGCTAGCCGCTGGCGAGTTAATCGAGGTGCCCATTCTCGATCTGAGCCTGGTTCGTCATTTCGAGTTCGTGCAGCGTAAGGGCACCGAAAACAACCTGCCCTACAAAACCTTCGTGCAGTTCACGCGGCGGTATTACAGCGGGTCTGGGGGGTAGAAGGCGGCGAAGAACAACGTAGGGGTGGGGCTTGTCCCCGCCCGCCGCTGAACAGAGCTACTAGAGCAAGTAGGCTCGTACCTCTTGCAATTTGTATCAATGATTCCATCCAATGGCGGGGTCCGACTTCGCTCCTGCGTCGTTCTGTCAACTTAACGTGGCTGTCCTTGACTGTAACATGGTATTCCGAATAGGCATGGGCTATTCCATCTAGCCATTTGTTTTCGGCATGCAGGGCAGAGAATTTTGCGTTCAACTCTCTGCTTATGAACTCCACCACCGAAACCCTCACCCGCCTGCACGAGCTGGAATGCTCCGAGTGCGGCCAGCCCCACTCCGCGCATCGTATGCAGCTTGTGTCGGAGTGCCACCAGATGCCACTGGTTGCCACCTACGACCTGCGGGAGCGGCTTTCCCGTTCCGCCGCCATCAACCCAACCGATGCTTCCATGTGGCGCTACCGGGCCCTGCTGCCCCTGCTCGATGACAGGAACAAGGTGACCTTGGGCGAAGGAATGACGCCGTTGCTGCACCTGCCCACCCTCGGCGGACGCTACGACTTATCCAGCCTGCTGCTCAAGGATGAAGGCCAGAACCCCACCGGCTCGTTTAAGGCCCGGGGCCTGAGCATGGCCGTTTCCAAGGCAAAGGAGCTGGGCGCTACGGGCTGCATCATCCCGACGGCCGGCAATGCGGGCGTGGCGCTGGCGGCCTACTGCGCCCGGGCAGGTATGCGGGCCGTAGTAGCTATGCCCCGCCACACGCCCAAGGCTTTCAAGGAGGCCTGCTACTGGTACGGGGCCGAAGTGCAGCTCATCGACGGCCTCATCAACGACTGCGCCGCCTGGGTGCGCCAGCGCAACGCCAACGGCGAGTTGCTCGACGTGTCGACTCTGAAAGAGCCCTACCGCCTGGAGGGCAAGAAAACGATGGGCTACGAGCTGGCCGAGCAGCTCAACTGGCAGTTGCCCGATGTGCTGCTGTACCCGGCCGGCGGCGGCACCGGCCTCATCGGTATCTGGAAAGCATTCCGCGAGATGCAGCAGCTGGGCTGGCTGGCGCCCGATGCCAAGCTCCCCCGCATGGTGGCCGTGCAGGCCGATGCCTGCCAGCCGCTGGTAGCTACCTACACCGGCCAGCAGGCCAACTGCCACGCCTACGTCGGCCGTCCTTCCATTGCCAACGGCCTGGCCGTTCCGCGGCCTCTCGGCGAGAAAATGATGCTGCGCGTACTGGCCGAATCCAATGGTACGGCGCTAAGCATCACCGACGAGGGAATGCTGGACGGTATGCGCGAGCTGGCCCGCCACGAGGGGCTGCTGGTGGCTCCCGAGGGCGGGGCCGTCTGGCTGGCCGCCCGCAAGCTGCTGGCCTCGGGCTGGATTGCCCCGGGCGAGCAAATCCTGCTGCTCAATACCGGCTCAGCCGACAAATACATGGAAAACGTGGAGGGCCGCTGGGAGAAATAACGAGGCTGTTTTAAGTAGTGTTGCATAAGTAAACGGGTGGTACGTATGGGCGTATCTTTGGGCCATGATTTTAGCCCCTCTGCCGCTGACAGCCCTCGAAATAACCACCCTGGAAGCGGCTTGTGCCCGGGGGCCGCACCCGCGCATGCGCCGCCGGGCACAAGCCGTGCTGGGCCACCATCGCGGGGCCAGCATCAGTTCCTTGGCCACCCTATTTGGC
>NZ_JAGGPS010000031.1 GCF_018613725.1 Hymenobacter sp. ISL-91 | reverse complement strand
CGGTGACCCCACAACTGCCCGCTTGCCCCGGCAACAAGGGGGATAATTCGGTCCACATCTTATCCGTCAGTAGCGTGCGGTCTGCATTCATAGACGATGAACAGCCACTTAATTGAGAACAGTTCCTAGCGCAACGGCGGCTCCTCGTCCTCGAACAGCATGCGCACGGAGGGCGTGTAGGTATCGTCGTACTGGCCCGAGCGCACCGACCACAGGAAGGCCCCCAAAAAGAGCAGCGCCACCAACAGGCTGATACCGATAAGCAAATAGATGATGGTCATGGCAGAAGGGGGGTTTTAGCTGTTAGCTGAGAGCTATTAGCTGTTAGCTTCGGGCAATAAGCCAGGGATGAAGAGATAAAAGCTAACAGCTAATAGCTCTCAGCTAACAGCTCACAAAGACAGTCTGGCCGCCGCCCGGCGCACCAGCACGGTGGCCACCAGCATCACGCTCAGCGAGCTGATGGGCATGAGGATGGCCGAGACGATGGGCGTGAACAAACCCTGCACGGCCAGCGTGAGGCCGAAGGCGTTGTAGCAGAACGAGAGCACGAAGGTGGCCAGCACCACCCGCAGGCAGGCCCGCGAGAAGCGCAGGAACGTGGCCAGCCGGCCGAACTCCGCCGCGTCGAGGATGGCGTCGCAGGCGGGCGAGAAGTTGGTGAGCGTGTCGGTGAGGGCCAGGCCGGCATCGGCGGCGCGCAGGGCCCCGGCGTCGTTGAGGCCGTCGCCCACCATCACCACGGTATGCCCGTTGGCCCGTTCGGCGGCAATGTAGGCCAGCTTATCGGCCGGCGACTGGCGGAAGTGCAGCGCGGCGTCGGGGCCGAGCATGGCGCGCAGGCGCGCTTCCTCGGCGGCCGTATCGCCCGAGAGCACGGCCAGCCGGTAGTGCCCGCCCAGGCCGGAGAGCACCTCGGGCAGGGCCGGGCGGTACACGTTGGGGAAGGTGTAGTAGCCCGCCGGCTCGCCCTCAAACGCCACGTACACCCGCGTTTCGGGCGCGTCGAAGTAGCGCGAAGCCTCTGCTTCGCGCCCATCAGGCGCCGTGTCGCTCAACAAGTCGCGAAGCGGAAGCTTCGCGCTACTATCGTTCGGCGCGTCGCGAAGCGGGAGCCTGGCGGTACTGCCGGTGAACCCGGCCGCCCCCAGGCGCACCGTTTCGCCCGTGTCGGCGGTGGCTTCGAGGCCCTGACCGGACGTTTCGTGGCAGTGGCGCAAGGGCCGGGCCGGGCCGCTGGCCTCGCGGGCCAGCCGCTGGCTCAGCGGGTGGGTTGACTGGGCAGCGGCCGTCGTGAGCAGGCTCAGCTCGGCGGCCGTGAGGGGGCGGCCGTGGTACTGCACGGCGGCCTGGTGCGGGTCGGTGAGGGTGCCGGTCTTGTCGAACACCAGCGTATCGGCGCGAGCCAGCGTTTCGATGACGGCCGAGTTTTTCAGGTAGAACTTGTGGCGGCCCAGCACCCGCACGGCCGCGCCCAGGGCAAACGGGGTGGCCAGCGAAAGGGCGCAGGGGCAGGCAATAATCAGCACCGACGTAAAGGCGCGCCACATCATAGCCTGGTCGCGCGGGCCCCAGTAGAGCAGCGTGCCCAGCGCCAGCGCCAGCGTGATGCCCACGAAGTAGCGGCCCACCCGGTTGGCGTAGGTTTCCAGGCCCTGGTGGCGGCTTTCCTTGGCGAAGGCGGGGTTGTTCCAGAGCTGGGTCAGGTAGCCCTGGCTGACTTCGCGCACCACTTCCAGCTCCACGGCCTCGCCCAGCTGCCGGCCGCCGGCGTACACCAGCTCGCCCGAGGCCCGCGCCACCGGCGTGCTCTCGCCCGACACAAAGGAGTAGTCAATCTGCCCGTCGCCGCGCAGCAGCACCGCATCGGCCGGCACCACCTCCTGGTGGCGCACCCGAATCCGGTGGCCCACCTGCAGCTCCCGCACCGAGATGGACTTGTCGCCCTCGGGGGTAAGCCGGGTGACGGCCACGGGGAAGTAGGAGGTAAAGTCACGGTCGAAGCGCAGCGCGTCGTAGGTGCGCTGCTGCACCCAGCGGCCAATCAGCATAAAGAACACCAGCCCGGTAAACGAGTCGAAGTAGCCCGGCCCCTGGCCGCTCAGCGCCTCGTAGCTGCTCACCCCAAACAAGGCCAGCAGCCCCAGGCTAATCGGAAAATCGAGGTTGATGTAGCGCTGGCGCAACCCCTGCCAGGCCGAGCGGAAGAAGTCGCGGGCGCTGTACAGCAGCACCGGCAGCGCCAGCGCCAGACTCAGTAGCCCAAAGAAGCCCCCAAACCCGGCCTGCAACTCCTCGACAAACGAGAAGTAGTCGGGCAGGGCCAGCAGCATCACGTTGCCGAAGGCGAAGGCCGCCAGCCCCAGCTGGTAGTAGAGCGTGCGGCTGGCGCGGTGGGGCTGGGCGCCCAGCTCGGCCAGCGTAATCTGGGGCTCGTAGCCCACCGACGCCAGCAGGGCCACCACGTCCTTGAGGCTGGTGCGGGCGGTGAGGTAAGTAATGGTAATTTCCTTGCGCAGGAACTGCACCCGCGCCTCCACGATGCCGGCGTTCAGCTTGGGCAAGTGCTCCAGCAGCCAGATGCAGGACGTGCAGTGCATCTGGGGCACGCTCACGGTCAGGCGGGCGCGCTCTTCCGAGCGAAAGCTCAGGAGCTGGGCCTGCACGCTTTCCGAGTCGAGGTAGTCGAAGCGGCCGGGCAGCTCCACTTCCTTTATCTTGAGGCCGGGGCGCTCGTCGAGGTTGTAGTAGGTGCACAGGTTGTTGGCCGCCAGCAGCTCGTACACCGTGCGGCAGCCGGCGCAGCAGAAGGGCTGGCCGGCCAGCGCCAGCGGCTCGGGCGGGCAGGCGTCGCCGCAGTGGGCGCAGGCAACGTCGGTGGCGGTAGCTTCTTCGAGGACGGTGGGCATATATGGAGCGGTTAGCTGATAGCTTTTAGCGGTTAGCTTGTTTTCTATCGGCTGAGGCGAACAAGCGGGCGGCGGTACAACTGACAGGTGGCCCGCCCGTGCTTTCTACAAAGCTCCGCCCGCCCGCGCCCCCGTCCGATGACCAACCTCATGCCGGGGCTTGATTTGCATCAGCGCGCCCGCACCGTTTGGCTGGCACCTTTGTTTGGTTGGTAACGATGAGACGCCATGAGTCGCGTCTCATCGTTGCTGATGTTGCCCGTCAGACGTCGCCGTTCACCGCTGAGGCGCGATGGGTCGCGCCGCTACGCCATTCGACCGTCACCTTTATTCCTGCTCCATGTTCTCTCGTCATTCCTGGTCGTTTCTGCTGGTGGCCGCGCTGTTGTTCTGGGCGGGGCTGGTGGCGGGCATTTCGTTTCTCGAAGCGCCGCTGAAGTTCACCGCGCCGGGCATCACGGTGCCGCTGGGGCTGGGCATCGGCCGGCTGGTGTTTCAGGCGCTTAATAAAGTAGAAATCGGGCTGGCCGTGCTGGCCATCGTCGCCGCCTTCCGCCTGAAGGTGCCCGCCAACCTGGTGCTGCCGCTGGGGTTGCTGGCCGCCGTGCTGGCCGCACAGACGCTGTGGCTGCTGCCGGCCCTCGATGTGCGGGCCCTGGCGCTGCTGGCCGGCCGCACTCCGCCCGCCAGCGACCTGCACCATATCTATATTGGCGCCGAAGTGTTCAAGCTGCTGTTGCTACTGGGCACCGCCAACCGCGCCTTCGCCCTGCTCAGCCGCCCCGCCGAAGCCTGGCGCCTCCGGCAGGCAGCTTGAACAGTGAGCTGTTAGCTTTTAGCTGACAGCTATTAGCCTTCCTCCGACGCAAATCCTGTTTCGTCCTCCTTACAATCCCTCCCGCTCATGCTCTCTAACAACACGAACAACACGCTGCCCGATATTCAGACCGAAGCCGACATCAAGGTGCTGGTCGACACCTTTTACGACCGCGTGAATGCCGACCCGCTGCTGGGCCCTATCTTCAACGACGTGGCCCACGTGAACTGGGCGGCCCATCTGCCGCGCATGTACGACTTCTGGAGTGGCCTGCTGCTGCACACCAACCGCTACCAGGGCCAGCCTTTCGCCAAGCACATTCCGTTACCCATCGGCGGCGGCCACTTTCAGCAGTGGCTGCACCTGTTCTGCCGCACCGTCGACTCGTTGTTTGCCGGCCCGGTGGCCGACGAGGCGCGGCTCCGTGCCGGCAATATCGCCCACGTTTTCGAAACCCGTATGCGGACCATCAACAATCCGCTTTCCATTCTCTAACCAACTCCTTCTCCTCATGGAAGCTATTTCCGGCAGCCTGCTGGCGGGCCCTCATGCCCACCCCTCCCCCTCCGACGCCACCACCCACGTGCTGTTGCGCCGCGAAGGCCACAACATCATTCATAAGCAGTTTGGTCCTGGCCAAGGCATGGCGCCCCACCACGCCCCGCACGAGGTATTGGTGGTCGTGCTCAGGGGGGAACTCGACATCACCGTATCCGACCATTCCCGCCACTATGTTGCCGGAGACTACGTTATCTTCCCCGCCGGGGCCGTTCATAGCCTGCACTGCCCCGAAGAGGCGCAGATACTGATTTACCGTTGAGTTGCCGGTTTTTATTGACCAGAAAGGGCATCATGCTGAGCGCAACACAGCATGATGCCCTTTCTGGTCAATAAAAACTACACTCCTGGCGCAGCCGGGCCTCTATGGCTTCGGCCTGGGGCAGGCCGGGCTGGCGCCACAGCTCCACACCCTGGCGCACCAGCACGCAGGCGGGCAGCGCCGCCGGCTGGCCGCTGAAGCTGCGCACCACCGTGGGGTGGGTGGCCTCGTCGATTTTCAGTACGCGCACGCCCGGTCCCAGGCGGGCCTGCAGGGCCCGTAGCGCGCCCGCGCTCAGGGCCGGCGCCTGGCCCGCTCCGGCCAGGGGCAGCAGCACCAGCAGCACGGTGGCCTCGGGCACCAGCATAGTAGGAGTAGCAACAACTGACATAAGCCGAAACGGGTAACGTAGGAGTTGTAAAAGTACCAGCCCGCTCCCCTCCCATTCCATGAGGTTTGTCAGCCCCTCGCTTGACCTTCCTCAGAAAGCCCGCCCGCACCGCCTTTTTTGCCGAACTTCGCTTCTTCCTCACTTCTCAGGGTTTCGCTACCGCAACTATGTTTTCCCACGCCCTGGCCGACCTGCTGCTCTCCCAAACCCCCGACTTTGCGGGGCTGGCCGACCCGGTTACCGGCCGGCTGCTGCGCGTAAACCAGGCGGGCGTGCAGCTGCTGGGCTACACCTCCGAAGCCGAGCTGCTGGAGCGGCCCGTTTCGCCGCTGCCGCCCGAGTGGCCCGCGCTGCTGGCCGAAGCCCGTAGCACGGGCTCGGCCGAGTCGGTGGTGCAGCTTGGGGCGTCCGGTGTGCGGGCCCGCCTCACGCTGCTGCCCCTGGCCCCCGCCGACCCCGCCGCGCCGCTGCTGCTGCGGCTGCAACCGCTGCCCAGCGGCGGCTGCCCGATGGCCGAAGGCTTGCGGCTGCAGCGCGCCGAGCAGGCCCTGGCCAACAGCCACGGCCAGTTCGAGGCCGTGGTGTCGCACGCCACCATTGGCATTATCGTCTGCAACCGGGCGGGCGACATCGTGTCGGCCAACCACTTGGCGCACCAGCAGTTCGGCTACCCGCCCGAGGGGCTGGTGCGCGCCAACATCGACGCGCTGGTGCCGCCTGCGCCCGGCCGCAACCACCAGCAGCTGCGCGAATCGTTCAACGCCGACCCGCAAGTGCGCGCCCTCAACTCGCACCGCGGTGACCTGGAGGGCCAGCGCGCCGATGGCTCGGTGTTTCCGGTGGAGGTGAGTCTGAGCTATTTCTACCAGGAAAACGAGCTGTACGTGGTGTCGTACGTCATCGACATTACCGATAAGCGGCAGGCGCGGGAGGCGCTGGTGGCCGAGCGCCTGCGCGTGGAGCGCCTGCGCGTGGAGCGCCTCAACGCCGACCTGGAGCAGAAAGTAGCCGACCGCACCCACGCCCTGCTGAGCACCCTGGAGCAGCTGGAGCAGCGCAAAGACGAGCTGGCCAAGGCCCTGCAGGCCGAGCAGGAACTGGGCGAGCTGAAGTCGCGCTTCGTGAGCATGGCCTCGCACGAGTTCCGCACCCCGCTTACGGCCGTGCTCACCTCGGCCTCACTCATCGAGCAGTACCCAGCCACCGAGCAGCAGCCCAAGCGCCTGCGCCACATCGAGCGCATCCGCCAGTCGGTCAACCACCTGAATGATATTCTGGAGGAGTTCCTGTCGGTGGGCCGGATTGAGGAGGGCAAGGTGGCTGCCCGCGCCGCCCGCCTGGAGCTGGCCGAGCTGGTGCAGGACACGATGCTCGACGTGCAAGGCCTGTGCAAGCCCGGCCAGCGCATCGAGACCGACCTGCAGGCCTGCCCCTCCGCCATCTGGCTTGATGCTTCGCTGCTGCGCAAAATCCTGGTTAATCTACTCTCCAACGCCCTCAAATACTCGGGCGACGACTCGGTGGTGCGCCTGCACGCGGCCTGCGCCGGCGGCTGGCTCACGCTGCGGGTCGAGGATGAAGGACTGGGCATTTCGGAGGAAGACCAGCAGCATTTGTTCGAGCGGTTTTTCCGGGCCCGTAGCGTCAGCAACCTGCCCGGCACCGGGCTGGGCCTGTATATTGTGGGCCGCTACGCCGAGCTGCTGGGCGGCACCGTCGACCTGCAAAGCCAGCTCGGCCAGGGCACTACCGTCACGCTAACCATCCCCTATGAAAGTCATTCTACTGATTGAGGACCACGACCTTATCCGCGAGAACACGGCCGAGCTGCTGGAGCTGGCCGGCTACGAGGTGCTCACGGCGGCCAATGGCAAGCTGGGCGTCGAGCAGGCCCTGGCCACCCGCCCCGACCTGGTTATCTGCGACATTATGATGCCCGTGCTCGACGGCTACGGGGTGCTGCACATCTTCAACCAGAACGCCGAACTGCGCGGCATTCCGTTTATCTTCCTGACGGCCAAAACCGAGCGCCAGGATTTGCGCAAGGGCATGGAGCTGGGCGCCGACGACTACCTCACCAAGCCCTTCGACAGCAACGAGCTGCTGAACGCCGTGGCCGGCCGGCTGGCCCGCTTTCAGCAGCTGCAGCCCCCACCTGCCCCCGAGTACGAGGCCACGCCCGCCGGCCTCGATGCGTTTCTGCACGACGCCCAGGCCACGGGCCAGCTCGATTCACTGGAAAGCTTGGCCGCCGACCGTCGTACCCACGAGCTGCCCCGCAAGCAGATTATCTACGCCGAGGGCGACGAGGCTAGCCGGCTGTACTTCGTGGAGTCGGGCCGGGTGAAAACCACCAAAACCACCGCCGCCGGCAAGGAGCTGATTACCGGCCTCTACGGCCCCGGCGACTTTTTCGGCTACCAGCCCCTGCTCGAACACACCGCCCACCACGACTCGGCCCTGACGCTCGAAGACACCGTGCTGCGCTACATTCCGGCCGCCGACTTCAGCCAGCTGCTCAGCCGTAACCCCGAGGTAGGCCGGCAGTTTGTGCGCCTGCTGGCCGGCCGGGTGCGCGAGCAGGAAGAGCTGCTGCTCGATATGGCCTACAACTCGCTGCGCAAGCGCGTGGCCGACACGCTGCTGCGCCTGCACGAGCAGCAAACCGCCGCCCAGCCCACTGCCGAGCCCCTTATCCAGCTCTCGCGCGAAGACATGGCCGCCCTCATCGGAACCGCCCCCGAGTCGCTGAGCCGCATCCTCAGCGAGCTGCGCCAGGACGGCAGCATCGAGCTCACCAACCGCGACATCCGGGTACTGCACCCCGAAAAGCTGCGCCGCGCCAACTGGTAGCGGGTCAGGGATTAGGGGTTAGGGGTTAGGGGTTAGGGGTTAGGGAAAGAACGTCATTCAGAGCGAAGCGAAGAATCTTGCGTGCTACTGTTGAACGACAACCGTTATAACGACTCCGAGCGAGATTCTTCGCTTCGCTCTGAATGACGTTCTTTTCTGAATGACGTTCTTTTCAGCTCCGGCGGATATTACCTGCCAACCGCTCCCAACTTTACTTATATTTGAACCCCTGAGCCGCACCCACCCGGCCCGGACAGCCGGCCAACAACTCTAAGAGGCGTTGGCGGCGGCTTTTCCCACGCTCCAAACTGCCCCCACCGCATGAGTACCAAGCTGCGTCTCATTATTCTGAGTTTCCTTCAGTTTTTCATCTGGGGCTCGTGGCTGATTACCATCGGGGCCTACTGGTTCCAGACCAAGCAGTGGTCGGGCTCGGAGTTCGGGGCCATTTTCTCCACGATGGGCATTGCCTCCATCTTCATGCCCTCGCTTATGGGCATCGTGGCCGATAAGTACATCAACGCCGAAAAACTCTACGGCGTGCTGCACCTGCTGGGCGGCGTGGTGCTGTGCACGATTCCGCTGGTAACGGACCCCAGCACCTTTTTCTGGGTGATTCTGCTGAATATGGTGTTCTACATGCCCACGCTGGCGCTGTCCATTGCCGTGTCGTACTCGGTGCTCAAGCGCGAGGGCTCGGATGTGGTGAAGGACTACCCGCCCATCCGGGTGTGGGGCACCATCGGCTTCATCGTGGCCATGTGGACGGTGAGCTTGCTGGGCTTCGAGAAGTCGGCCAGCCAGTTCTACGTGGCGGCCGGCGCGGCTTTCCTGCTGGGCTTCTACTCGTTCACGCTGCCCAAGTGCCCGCCGCTGGCCAAAAACACGCCCGGCCGCTCGGTGGTCGATGCGCTGGGCCTCAAGTCGTTTGCCCTGCTGCGCGACTCCAAGATGCTGGTGTTCTTTATGTTCGCGCTGCTGCTGGGCGCGGCTCTGCAGCTCACCAACGCCTACGGCGACACCTTCCTGCACGATTTCGACCAGAACCCGGCGTATAAAGACACGCTGGCCGTGAAGTACCCGGCCATCATTATGTCAATTTCCCAAATTTCGGAGACGCTCTTCATTCTGGCCATTCCGTTCTTCCTGCGGCGTTTCGGCATCAAGCAGGTCATGTTTTTCAGCATGATTGCCTGGGTGCTGCGCTTCGGCCTGTTTGCCTACGGCGACCCGGGTGCGGGACTCTGGATGATTATCCTCTCGTGCATCGTGTACGGCATGGCCTTCGATTTCTTCAACATTTCCGGCTCGCTGTTCGTCGAAACCCAGACCACGGCTTCTATCCGGGCCAGCGCCCAGGGGTTGTTCATGATGATGACCAACGGCTTTGGTGCAGTGCTGGGCAGCTCCGTCAGCGGCGTGGTGATTGAGCGCTACTTCACCGATGCCAACGGCGTGAAGGACTGGCACAACATCTGGCTGACGTTTGCGGCCTACGCGCTGGTTATTGCCGTGCTGTTCATTTTCCTCTTCAAACACAAGCACAACCCCAACCTAGTAGACGAGCAGGTAGACGAAGTGGAGCCCCTACTGACTATTGAGCAAGCCTAGATCACGAAGTAGCACGGATTTTTACGGATTTCACGGATTTTGTAGCCGGATTTCAGTGTAAAGCAAAACAGCCACTCTCCGCGGAGAGTGGCTGTTTTGCTTTATCAAAAGTCTTTATTAGCAGGATATCACTTAGCCAGGCCGGCTAACGGGTCCGTTCACAAAATTCGTGAAATCCGTAAAAATCCGTGCTAATTCGTGATCTAGCCGAAGTAGAATTCGCCCTCAATCTGAGCGTTTTCGTCGGAGTCGGAACCGTGCACGGCGTTGGCTTCGATGCTTTTAGCGTACTTCTTCCGGATGGTGCCTTCCTCAGCGTTAGCGGGGTTGGTAGCGCCAATCAGGGTGCGGAAATCAGCAACGGCGTTGTCCTTTTCGAGGATGGCGGCTACGATAGGGCCCGACGACATGTATTTCACGAGGTCTTGGTAGAAGGGGCGCTCCTTGTGTACTTCGTAGAACTGACCAGCCCGCTCGGGGGTCAGCTGCACTTTCTGAAGCTCCACGATGCGGAAGCCGGCCGCCTCAATCATGCCGAGGATACCACCAATGTGGTTGTCCTGCACGGCATCAGGCTTAATCATGGTGAAGGTGCGGTTGGTAGCCATATGGCGGGTTGGGTTAGTGGAAATGGAATGCAAATTTGCGGGCACAAAAGTAGTAGTTTTTGAGTTAGGAGGGAGTACGGAGAGGTGAGCGGGAACGTCATTCAGAGCGCAGCGAAGAATGACGTTCCCGCTCACCTCTCCGTACTCCCTTCTCGCTTCTCCTCTCACTACCTTTGCGCACCTTTCTGAGGAGCCTTTTGTTGGAGAGCGGAATATTTCCGAATTTTGCCGCCTTTGCATTCGGGCTAACCAGCCCACTTTCAGTTACCTGCCCCGTAGGAGATGTCGCAAATTGCTGAGTTGAAAGAACTGCTGGCCCAGCCCCGGCAGGTATTCATCACCACCCACCACAAGCCCGATGCCGATGCCCTGGGCTCGTCGCTGGGTTTGGCGGGTTACCTGCGCAAGAAGGGCCACCAGGTAACGGTCGTAACGCCTTCCGACTATCCGGATTTTCTGGCCTGGATGCCTGGCAACGATGAGGTAGTAGTGTACGACCCGCGCCGCAACGATGCGAAGGTGCGCGAGTTGGTTGAGCAGGCCGAGGTGTTATTTTGCCTCGATTTTTCGTGCCTGGCCCGCATCAACGAGCTGGGCGAGTACGTGCGGATGGCCAAGGGCACCAAGGTGCTCATCGACCACCACCAGGAGCCCGAGAATTTTGCCCAGCTGGACTTTTCCAACTCGCGGGCCGCAGCCGCATCCGAGCTGGTGTTTGAAGTAATCCGCGACCTGGGCGACCAGGACCTGATTGACACGGGTATCGGCGAATGCCTGTACGCGGGCATCATGACCGATACGGGCTCGTTCCGCCACCCCAGCACCTCGCGCAACGTGCACCTCATTATTGCCGAGCTGCTCAGCGCCGGCATCAACACGTCCGAGGTGCACCGCCGCATCTACGACTCGCACTCGGAGGAGCGGCTGCGGTTTCTGGGCTTCGTGCTAAAGGACAAGCTGACGGTGCTGCGCGAGTACAACACGGCCTACATTGCCATTACGGCCGACGAGCTGCGCCAGTACCACTCCAAAACCGGTGACACGGAAGGGCTGGTAAACTTTGCGCTGAGCATTGAGGGCATTGTGTTTGCCGCCATTTTCATCGACCGCACCCAGGCCGTAAAAATCTCCTTCCGCTCGGTAGGCGACTTTTCAGCCAGCGAGTTCTCGCGCCGCCACTTCAGCGGCGGCGGCCACCACAACGCCGCCGGCGGCATCAGCCACGTACCGCTGCCCGCCACCCTCGACCGTTTCCTGGAGTTGCTGCCCGACTACCAGGTGCAACTGCTGGGCGCGCCGCTGGCCAGCCCGGCCCCGGTGGCGTAATTCGGCGTAACTTCGCCGCTGTTTTTGCATCTTCACTCCTCTCAAACCCCTTCATGTTTTTTCAACGCACCTTTCTGAGCCTGGCCCTGGCGGCCGGCATCCTGAGCCTCGCCTCCTGCAACAAAAGCGGGGAATTCAGCAAGACGCCTTCGGGAATTGAGTACAAGATTTTCAAGAGCACTGCGGCCGGCAAGTACGAAGACAAGGACGTGAGCAAGGACGGCGACGCGACGTACAAGGAGCGCATCGGCAAAATAATGGCCCTGCATGTGGAGTACCGCACGGCCAAAGACTCGGTCCTGTTTAACTCGCGCAAGCAGCAGATGGGCTTCCCGGTGCGCGTGCCCCTGGATACCGTGCGGGCGCCCCAGCGCGGTGGCCTCGAAGAAGCCATCAGCCTGCTCCAGCCCGGCGACTCGGCCGTGTTCCGCTTCAACGTGGACACTATTTTCGCCAAGTCGTTCCGCCAGCCCGTACCCCCATTCATGAGCAAGGCCGGCAAAACCATGACCATGTACGTGAAGGTGGACAAGGTGCAGGACCAGGCCGAAGCCCAGGCCGACGTGCAGAAAATGCAGGTAGAACAGCAGGCTAAAATGGCCGCTCATGCCGAGGCGCAGCTCAAGAAAGACGATGTAGCGCTGCAGGCCTACGCCAAGAAAAACAACCTCACCGTTCAGAAAGACCCATCGGGCGTGTACTACGCCATTACCACGGCTGGCCCGGGCCCCAAGCCCAAAGCCGGCCAGGTTGTATCGGTGCTCTACAAAGGCTCGTTGCTGGAAAACGGCAAAGTGTTCGATTCGTCGGAGAAGGTAGGCAACAAGCCGTTCGACTTCACCATTGGCCAGGGCCAAGTGATTCCGGGCTGGGATGCGGGCATTGCCCAGTTCCCCAAGGGTTCGAAAGGCATTCTGCTGGTGCCTTCGTCGCTGGCCTACGGGCAGCGCGGTGCCGGCGCCGACATTCCGGCTGACGCCATCCTGCGCTTCGACGTAGAGCTGGTCGACATCAAGAACGCCCCCGCTCAGCCGGCCGCCGGCGCCCAGATGGACGAGGCCGAAATCCGTCGTCAGATTGAAGCCATGCAGCGCCAGGCGCAGCAGGGCAAATAAACCCGGGCACTTGCTCGTTTAGCCTAAGCCCCCGGCCCTGCGGTGCAACCCGGCCGGGGGTTTTTGTATCCTATCCTCAAGGGGTTTCACGTTTTTTTCTTCCTGCTGATGCTGTTTTCTTCCTTCTGCGCTGCCCTGCACCGCACCGGCCACCGCTCCCTGGTGCTGCTGCTTACGCTGCTGCCGCTGCTGCTGGCGGGCTGCCAGTCCGATCCTATTGACAACACCAATTACGCCGAGCGCGACGAGCAGCTGATTACTGACTATATCAAGGCCAACAACCTGACGGGCTTCGAGCGGAAGGCATCGGGCCTGTACGTGGCTGTTACGCAGCCCGGCACCGGCAACCCGGCCGTAGCCGGCCAGCAGCTGACGGTGCTTTACACCGGCCTCACGCTCGACGGCCGCGTTTTCGACTCGACGAGCAGCCGCAACGACGAGCCGATTACCTTTACGGTGGGTCGGGGCCAGGTTATCCCAGGTTGGGACGAGGGCTTTATCGGCCTGCGCCCCGGCAGCAAAGCCATCCTGCTTATTCCATCGGACCTGGCCTATGGCCCCCGCGCCACGGGCCCGATTCCGGCCCGTTCTGTGTTGCGTTTCGACGTAGAGCTGCTACGGGCTCAGTAATAGTTTCTCACCACGCTTTTCGCCTGCCATGAATTTCCGGTTTTCGCTGCTTCCTTTTTTTCTACTGACGCTGCTTCTTGCGCTCGGTGCCTGCAAAAAAGATGATAAAAATGAGCCTGCTCCCGACTTTACTGAGCGCGATGAGCAGTTGATTACCCAGTATATCCAGGCCAACAACCTGACGGGCTTTGTACGTGACACCACCATGTTCGTGTCCGTTACCCAAGCCGGCACGGGCGCGTTGCCCAAAAAGGGCCAGACTATCATCGTCAAGTACAAAGGCACCACGCTCGACGGCCAGGTATTCGACGAAACCAAGGAGTCTACTATTGGCTTCCCATTCGTGCTGGGCGCAGGCCAGGTTATAAAGGGCTGGGACCGGGCTTTCAAGCAGTTCAACAAGGGTACCAAGGCCATTCTGCTTATTCCATCGGGGCTGGCTTACGGAAATACTGCCACGGGCTCTATTCCGGCCAATTCGGTGTTGCGCTTCGATGTGGAGGTAGTAAACATCAAGTAAGCCGGCTTCCCAGAACAGTAGCCTTTTCTTTTTTGCTTTATGACTATGAAAAACCTGACCCTGTTTCTGTCGTTGCTGGCCCTGCTGGTAGGAGCCTCGCTCATGAGCGGCTGCGAACAGCCCAATAATCCTTTCCAGATTGACCCCAAGGTAATTGAGGCCCAGAAGAAGGCCGATGACGACACCATTCAGGCCTACCTGACCCGCAACGCCATTACCAACTACCGCCGGCTCGACTCGGGCATCTACCTGGTGCCCCTCACCGATGGCCCGGCTGCCAACCCGCTCATCAAAGCTGGCCAGAAAGTGACGGTTAACTACGTGGGGCGGTTTATTAATGAGCGCAACGAGTCGCAGGTATTCGACGCTTCCAGCACCAACCGCACCGACTGCGGCTGCTTTAGCTTCCGCAACGGAGCCGGTGGGGTAATAAAAGGCTGGGACGAAGCGACGCTCGAAATGCGCCAGGGCGACCGGAAGCTGGTGCTTATTCCCTCCTACCTGGGCTACGGGTTCGAAGCATCAGGGCCCGTTCCGGCCAGAACGCCGCTATTGTTCGATCTGGAAATCCTGAGCGTAGAATAACTACCTGAACGATGCGGCAAGGGCTGACGTGGGCTATTTTACTACTGCTGGGCGGCTGGCCCCTGGCTGGCCATGCCCAGCGTACCCTTACCACCGCTGCCCCCCTGCCCCCTGCCGACAGCCTCGAAGCCCGGGCCCTCACTACGTCGTCGGGCCTGCGCTATGCGTTGCGCCAGCCAGGAGCCGGCCCTACGCCCAAAATCGGTAGTCGGGTGAGCGTCCATTACACCGGCTTTCTGGCCTCCAATGGGCATATTTTTGACACCTCGGTGCAGCAGGGTGGCCCGCTGAAGGTGCGGGCGGGCGCGAAAGAGGTTATCAGAGGGTTTGATGAGGCGCTGTTGCTGCTGCCCGAGGGTAGCCGCGCGCGCGTCTGGATACCGGCCCGGCTGGCCTACGGTGCCAAAGGCCTCCCCGACCCCGACGACGACAGCAACCGCCGCTACATCATCCCGCCCAACGCCGACTTGATTTTCGAACTGGAAGTGCTGAAGGTGAAGTGAGAAGTGAGAAGTGAGAAGTGAGAAGTGAGAAGTGAGAAGTGAGAAACGGTACGACGGTCGTTCTGCTTGGGCGGAATGACCGTTTTTTTTTGGATTACCGGCGTGTGCTACTTTTGTTCACGTTTCTAAAAGCACCTATTGTATGGCTTATTCTGTTCGGATGCGCGTGTTGGGGTCGGTGAGTGCGCTGCTGCTGGCAGCAGCGGGGCTCGTTTCGTTTCAGGGGAAGCCCGTGCCCTTCAATCGGCTGAAATCGGGCTTGGAATACCGGATCTACCGGCTCGAAAAGGGCCGTTACGTGCTGCGGCCCGCCTTGCCCGCCACCGGCGACCCGGCCTATGCCAGCCGCGTAGGCCGCATCCTGAGTTTGCACCTGCAGTTCCGCACCGCCAAAGATTCGGTGCTTATGCACTCGCGCCGCCAGAATGAGAACCAGCCCGTGCGCGTACCGCTCGATACGCTGCGGACCGGCCAGGGCGGCAGCGTCGAGCAGGCACTGGCGCTGCTCCAGCCCGGCGACTCGGGCGTGTTTCGCCTCAATCTCGACACGGTGTTTAGCAAGTCGTTCCGACAGCCGGTGCCGGGCTTCATCCGCCGGGCCGGGCCTGCCATGCTGGTATTCGCCAAAGCCGTAAGCGTGCAGACGCCGGCCGAAGTGGAGGCGCAGATGCGCCAGGAGGAAGCCAAACAGCAGGAAACGGCCACCCTAAAAGCCGCCGAACAGGCCCGCCGCGACGAAGCGCTGATTCTGGCCTATGCCAAAGAAAACAAGCTACAGCCAAAAAAAACGCCCCGTGGCGTGTACTACGTGGTTACCCGCCCCGGTAGCGGCCCGGTGGCCCAGCCGGGCCAAACGGTTTCGGTGCTCTACCGCGGCCAGCTGCTGAGCGGCCAGGAGTTTGATGCGTCGGTAAAACACGGCAACAAGCCTATCGAGTTTCCGCTGGGTGCCGGCCGCGTTATTCCGGGCTGGGATGAAGGCTTGGCCCAGCTTTCCAAAGGCGCCAAAGCCACGCTGCTCATCCCTTCGGCCCTGGCCTACGGCCCCCGCAGCCCCGGCGAGTCCATCCCCGCCAACAGCGTGCTGCTCTTTGAGGTGGAGCTGGTGGATGTGAAGTAGGGAGTAGGGTAGGAACGTCATTCAGAGCGCAGCGAAGAATCTCGCGTGAATCGTTGAACAACGACTGTTGACACGATTCACGCGAGATTCTTCGCTGCGCTCTGAATGACGTTCTTCTTTCTGCTGTATTTCCTTCTCCCCTATCCTTTACAACTCCGCCAGCACTTCCGACAGCACAGCCAGGGAACGGATGTCGCCGAGGCGCTCGACGTGGAGCTGGTAGTAGCGGATGAGCACGCCCAGCAGCTCGCGCCGGACCCGGCCATTCGGAATAGAGGCCGAGGCGGGAGTGCGAATCAGCTCGTCGAGGTACTGGTCGAACTCGCGGCGCAGCGCCGTGGGGCCGCGGTTGGTACCGGCCGCGGCATCGGTGGCAAAAGCTACCTGGGTGGTAATTTCCTCGCCCGTTTCGGCACCGAAGCCCAGGTAGTGGCTGAGCTGCAGCAGAAACACCAGCGCGAAGTTCTCGAAGCCCGTTTCCTGCCGGTCGAAGGCCAGCACCGAGTCGTGCAGAAACGTGAACAGCGGCTCGTTCTCCTCCTCCTCCAGCAGCACCCGGCTCACCACCTCCGACAGCAGCAGGGCAATGCTGCTTTTGCGTACATCGTAGGGCAAGGTGCGGAAGGGCTCGGCGCACCGGAACTCCGAGAGGCGCGTGAGGCCACCATTACGCGAGGTGTACGCTACCAGTTCCAGCAGCGTGAGGGGCTGAAACAGAGCAATGCGGCCGGGCGGCTTGGCCTTGCGCACCCCGTTCACGAGGTAGCTCTGCAGGCCCAGCCGCTCGGTATAGATGCGGGCAATAATGCTGGTTTCGCGGTAGCGAATGTGGCTAAGCACAATACCGCGGGTTTTGATAAGCATTTCTTTGAGAAGCTAGGAGATAGAAGACAGGAGCCAGAAGGGTTCTTCCAACTTCTACTTGCTCACCACGGCAATCTTGCTTACGCAGCCGTTCTTGCCGTCGGCGTCGGCGGTGAGTACAAGGTACACGCCCGAGCGCACGCGTTGGCCATTGTAGTCGGCCAGGTTCCAGCTGACGGTGCCGCCGTTGGCGCGAGTCTGGTATACGAGCCGGCCCGCTACATCGGTTATTTTCACGCTGGCGTTGTTGGCCAGGCCCGAAACACTCACGGGCCCGGCGTAATCGGGCCGAATGGGATTCGGGTACACACTCGCGCAGCTGGGCTTGCCTTCGGTGATGGTGGCGTCGCCGCGGTAGCTGACCACGCCCGCATCCGTCACGGCGAATACCTCGCCGGTTTTATCGTTCACGGCTACATCCACGATGGTGTTGGAGGGCAAGGGGCTATTCTCGGTAGTAAAATGGAGCAGCACCTCGTTGGCATCGGCCGTAAACAGCCACAGGCCGCTTTCGGTGGCAAACCACTTACGGTTGGCCCCATCAATGGCAATGCCGTTTATTTTGCGGTTGTCGAGCGTGGCAAAGCCCACCTCGTCTTCGCCGCCTCTATCCACGTAAGGCAGCTGAAAGCCGGTGGTTTGCTGGGGGTCGAAGGCGCCGCCGGGGTTGGGAAAGAAGGCCGGGCCTTTGTTGGTGCCCACCCAGATGTCGCCCACCCGGTCCTTCACTACATCGTACACGTCGTTGATGTCGCGCGCAGCACCTTCGCGGCCCGCAGCCTGGCTGTAATAGCGGGTTTCGCGGGTTTCGGGGTTGTGGGCCACCATGCCCAAGCCGCTGCCGGGCGCCCGGGCCCGCGACACCCACGCCGCGCCGGCATCATCGAGGGCAATACGGTCGAGGTTTTCGCTGCCCGCGAAGTAGTCGATAATACGCCAGCTGCTGGCCACCGGGTCGAACACGAACAGGCCCGACTGCCCGGCTATCTGATGGCGGTTTACCACCCACACGCGGCCCTCGGCATCCGCCGCAACGTCGGTTACGCGGGCAAAGGTGGGGTCGGCAATGGCGCTGCGCAGGGGGTTGGGCTGGTTGGTGGTGGGGTTGAACAGCCGGAACTCGCCCGGGCCCTTCCACTCCAGCAGGCCGTTGCCGTAACTGCCCACGTACAACGTGCCGTCGGGCGTGCGGGCGCCTCGGGTTAGGTCCTGGGGGTTGGGGTACTGCGCCCGGTCGGGCAGGGTGCTGGGCGTGAAGTTGGTCCACTGCCCCTGCTGAAACTCGTAAAAGCCCCGAAAAAAGCCGCGCTGCAAATACCGGTCGGTGTAGCCGCCCGTGAACACGTTTACGGTGTTGGTGCGGGCATCGGCCAGCACACTAAAGGCCTGGGCTTCGGCGGGCGCATTGGTCAGGAACTGCTCGGCCTGCTGGCCGTCGGGGGCAACCCGCAGCAGCCCGTTCTCAAAATCGGCTACGTAAAAGCTCCCGTCGCGGCTACGCAGGCTGGCCTGTGGGTTGCGCAACAGGGCCGGGCGCAGTGTTGTGCGCCGGGCGCCGGTTGCTACATCCAGCACTGAAACCTGGGCCGGCTCAGTTATCAGCAGGCCGGCGGCCGAAGCTGTTAACTGCCGGAAACTTATGCCCACCGGCGAACCGGCCAGCGGCTGCCAGCTGCCGGGGGCAGCGTAGGCATACAGCCGGTCGCCATTGATGCCGGCCACCACCCGGCCCTGCTGCACGGCCAGCGTGCGGTACGGGTCGCCGGGGCGGGCAGGCAGGTCAGTGGTCCAGGTGCGAAAATCGAGCGGGTTACCGGCCAGACTGGTGCGCATCAGCCCGTTGGAAGTGGCGGCGAACAGCGTACCGTTGGCTACAGCCGTGGCGTACACCCGCACCACCGTGCCGCCAGGGCCGATGTTGGTGTACGAATCCCGGATTTCGCGCTTGTCCAGATCGAGCACCACAATGCCGAAACTGGCCGACAGGTAGGCCCGCCGCCCGGTAATCTGCACCTGATACACGGTTTTACCGCCGTTGATGTCCTTGCGGAAAATATCGTTGAGGTTGCTGATTTTCCCGTCCTGCAGACTCAGCAAATCGAGGTTGGCATTCTGGTAGACCACCAGCAGCTGCCGGCCCACCGAATCGTAGGCTACTGTGCTCACGCCCACGTCGTTCAGGCCGTCGCGGCGCGAAAGCAGCGTGGTCGTGCTCAGCTTCTTATCAAGGTAGAAAAAGGCATCTTGGGCGGCTACGTACACCCGGTCGTCGGCTTCGGCCAGGGCCAGGGCGCGGTTGGTGGGCAGGTGCAGCTGCCACTCGCCGTAGCCGGCCGCCGCCGACTGGGCCCGGGCTGTGCCGGCCGGCAGTACAGCCAGCAGCAGGAAAAAGGGCAGCAGCGCGGCGCGCAGGCGTAGAGGTAGGCTCATAGGGCGGGCGGTAGAGAACGAGGCAGACAGACGAAAGGTAACGCCCCCGGCCGGGCTTTAGTGCAGTTCTTTATTTCGCTTTTTGCCGCAGCCCTTCCTGAAAGCAAACGCGGCAGCGGGCTTCGTAGGCATCGGTTTCGCCGAGCAGAATTTTGTCTTCGGCGGCGGTTACCCGGAATGAATACGAGGCCAGCTCGCCGCAGCGCACACAGATGGCGTGCACCTTGGTTACGAACTCGGCCACGGCCATCAGGGCGGGCATGGGGCCAAAGGGCTGGCCCTGAAAATCCATGTCGAGGCCGGCCACAATCACGCGGGTGCCGCCGTTGGCCAGCTGCACGCACACCTCCACCAGCGACTCATCGAAAAACTGGGCTTCATCAATGCCCACTACGTCGCAGCTGGTAGCCAGCAGCAGGATTTCCTGGGCCACCGGCACGGGCGTACTCCGGATGCTGTTCTGGTTATGCGACACCACATCTTCGGCATGGTAGCGGGTGTCGAGGGCGGGCTTGAAGATTTCCACCCGCTGGCGGGCAATTTCCGCCCGTTTCAGCCGCCGGATAAGCTCCTCGGTTTTGCCCGAAAACATGGAGCCGCACACAACTTCAATCCAGCCCCGGCGGGCATTATTGCCAGGGCGCGTACCAACGCGGGGTTCAATAAACACGGGCGGAGTAAATGTGTGAATGGGTGAGTAGGGAAATACAAAAGAACGTCATTCAGAGCGAAGCGAAGAATCTCGCCGAGTCGTCGGGCGGTTGGCGCTCAACGATGGCACGCGAGATTCTTCGCTTCGCTCTGAATGACGGGCTGATATCCCCATTCGCATCTTCACTCACTCCGGCACCGAATACACGACGTGCGGCAGCTGGGTGGCGCGGGGTACGCGGGCGCTTACCTGGCCATCGGGCAGGCGGGTCTGGCAGCTCAGGCGCTCATCGGGACCGAGGCGGCCGGCAGCGCGGTAGCGTAGCTCGGGGGGCGTCGGCTCGCTCAGCAGTTCGGCCCCGGCGCACACCCGCAACCGGCACGTAACGCAGCGCCCCCGTGCCCCGCAGGCGTGCTGCCAGTCGTGACCGGCGGCCTGAATGGCGGCCAGCAACGTGGCCCCCGCAGGCACCGGAATGGCCACGCCGGACAGGTTTTCGACAATCAGAGTGGGCATATTTCTGTAAATTGCTCGCTGAACCAGGCTCTCAATGAATACCAAATATAGCCACGCACAGCGTGAACAATACGGCCGGCTGCTGGCAGCCCGGCTCTGCGACCAGCATTTCGGGGCCCGCCCCACGGCCACGCTCGATGGTCCGGCAGTGCTCAGTTTCACTCCCATCAGGCAGGTAAACCTGTTTGTAGTGCAGGAGCTGCTGAGCAAGTGGACCGCCGAAATGGCTCAGCTGCGCAGCACTTATTTCGACTTCGAGGATGCCGACGTACGCCAGGCCCTCACCCAGTTCATGAACGTGCTTTCGCGGCGCATCCGCCTCAGCCGGCCCGCCTACGAGCCGCTACTGGCCCAGGCCGTGACCGACACACTGGCTGGGGCCCTCAATCCGGCCGATACGCTGGCCACCAAGCTGCTGCCCGCCGAGGCCGGCCCGCGCACGCCCGAGCAACTGCGCGAGGGCCTGCGCTACCTTCACTTCAACAAAGCCCTGTTCGAGCACTTCATCAACGCACTACCTGCCGGCCAGGAGCAGCCCCGCGACTACCTCATCAGCCACTTCCGCCAGCACCTGGAAAACAACCCCGGCCAGCTGGAGCCCCTGACGGCCCTGGTAGCGCAGTTCAACGAGCTGCTGCCACTCACCGAAGAGGAGCTGCGCGAAGCCTCCCCGCCGCCCGCCGCAGTACCGGTTCAGCCGACTCCTGCTGCTCCGGCCGCGCCTACTCCGGCTCCTGTTCCCGTATTGCCCGCGGCTGAGGTGGCTCCGAATCCGGTGGTTCCGACTCCAGCGGCTCCGGCCGCCGAAGAGCAGGCGCCGGTTCCGCTGCACGCCAAGCTGAAGGCCGAGCGGGCGGGCTCGCCTTCGCTAAGCGAAACCCTGCGCCCCGAGCGGGCCGCCACGCTGGCCGACAAGGCCCCGAATGTGGAGTCGTTGCGCGAGGCTATTTCCATCAATCAGCGGTTCAGCTTCATCAATGAGCTGTTTGGGGGCGAAAACATGCGCTACCACGCCGCCATACAGCACCTCGACTCGCTGCCCAACGCCGACACGGCCAAGCGCTACGTAACCGACAACCTAGCCACCGAACAGCAATGGGTGCGCAAGGACGAGCACGTAAATAAGCTGCTGCGCCTGATTGACCGCAAGTTCAGCGCCTGATTTTCCAGAGCCAGCCCCCGCTTCGGGGCTGGCTTCTTGCGTTTATTGCCACCCCATGCCCCATCCCGCTGCTGCCCCTTGGCGCTGGCCGCACTGGCTGCTGGTGTACCTGCTGGGCCTGGGCTTGGTAGCCGGGCCGGCCTACCCCATGTACCGGCACTACGATTTCTCGCACTCGCTCGATACGCGCAGCTACCTGAGCGTAGCCCGCGGCGAGTTTGAGGGCGTGAGCCTGACCAGGCGCTACCGGCCGCTGGTGCCGGCCCTGGCCGCCACCGTGGCCTGGCCGCTGGAGCAGGTGTACGCCCGCATCTGGCCCGAGCGCCCCGGCACCGAGTGGCCGCTACGGCTGGGCTTCTACGTGGTGAACTGTCTGCTACTGGCCGGGGCGGGCCTGGTGATATTCCGCACCTGCCAGTTGTGCGGGGCCTCGCCGCTGGCGGCCGCGCTGGCCCTGGCGGCCGTTTTCACAAGCCGCTGGACGGTGTACATGGCCGGTCTGCCGCTGGTCGACAGCCTGTACCTGCTGGTATTTGCGCTGGCCTTTTATGCGGTGCGCGCGGGCTCGGCGGGGGCGGTAGTGGCAGTGCTGCTGCTGGCGCTGCCGGCCAAAGAATCGGGGCTGCTGCTGGTGCCCTGGCTGCTGTGGTACGGCCGCCATGCCCTGCGCTGGCCCTGGCAGCTGGCTTGGCTGGCGCTAGGCGGCGCGGCCTGGCTGGCCCTGCGCCTCTGGATCGACCAGCAGGCCGGCACGCCGCCGGAAGCCAGCGTAAGCAACGCCCTAGGCCACCTCGAAAACCTCACGTACTCGCTTAGGCGGCTTTTTTCGGTGAAGGGCGCGGGCGAAATCTTCAGCATCTTCGGCTTCTTCAGCCTCGCCTTGCTGGCAGGTTTGCGCAGCCGGGCGGCCCGTCAAGATTGGCTGCCCGCCGTGGGCCGGTCCGGAATCGGGCTGCTGGTTATCGTGGCTGCCCACATGCTGCTCTCGGGTGATTTGGGCCGCATGGGCTACCTCGCCGCCCCGGTTTTCGCGGTGGCGTTTTCGTTGATTGTTAGCAAATACAGACTACTCAGTGAGTGAAGTATTCGAAAATTAGCTGAAAGACAGCTCAATTTTTCAACCTTTAGAGCAACACAAAGATGTATGTCTGGCTTATTTTCTGGTTTATTATCCTCGGTATTTTGGGAATGCTGTTTTTTCGTTTCATCGGCCTGTGCCTGGGAGACCCAAAACAAGAGCGTTACGCGAAGATTTTCGCGTTGGTAGCGCTGTTGTGGGGTCCCTTGCAGTACAGTTGGGATAACGGCTTATCTCAGAATCATAGCTATTACGTTGTAGATACAAGTAAGCCACCTATTGGTCGTTATGCTAATGGAGCACTTAAACACCCATCAAAATTTATTGACAGACCGTCCTATCATTACGGCGTGGGCTACAAATTCAGCCTTGGCAACCCCGTAGCCAAATTCATTTATGACCTATTCGGCGGTTATGGTGTGACCTACGTGATGTCCTTCGTTGATGTGTTGATCTTAGGAAGCATCTGCTCGTATATTGCTTCCCGCTCCCCTCAACGGCGCCCTACTTAATCATCAATTACATCAACTACATTCAGCTCTTTTTCGCACACTGGTTACAGCGTTTCCACTCCAACTCAATACCGCTCCAAATCCTGCTTGCGGGCGGCATCAATGGCCAGCAGAATAAACAGTAGCGTGGTGAACGACCACAGCGAGGAGCCGCCGTAGCTGAAGAAGGGTAGTGGGATGCCCACCACCGGGGCCAGCCCGATGGTCATGCCGATGTTGATGCAGAAGTGGAAGAAGATGATACTGGCCACGCAGTAGCCGTAGGTGCGCCCAAACACCGATTTCTGCCGCTCGGCCACGTACACGATGCGGCCCAGCAGGCCCATGAACAGTCCGATGGTGACTATCGAGCCTAGCCAGCCCCACTCCTCGCCCACGGTGCAGAAAATGAAGTCGGTGCTCTGCTCGGGCACGAAATCGAACTTGGTTTGGGTGCCCTGCAGGAAGCCTTTACCAGCCAGCCCACCAGAGCCAATGGCAATTTTCGACTGCGTGACGTTCCAGCCCACGCCCAGCGGGTCGGCCGAAGGGTTTATCAGGATTTCAATACGCTTGCGCTGGTGGTCCTGGAGCACGTTGTTGAAGAAGAAATCCACCCCGAACACCATGCCGATAACCACTGCCCACACGCCCAGACTCAGCGGAATATAATGCCGTAGCGTCCGCCAGTTGGCCGCCAGCGCAATGGCCAGCAACACCGTAAAACCAACCAGCAGCCACAGTTTAGGCACGAGCAGCGCCAGAATCAGAATAAAGGCGCCGGCAGCCAGAATCAGCAGGATGATGGGCGACATGCCCTCGCGAAAGTAAGCCAGCAGAAATGCGGCGAACACCAGCGCCTGCCCTGTTTCGTTGGCCGCAATAATGAGCACCGGCGGCAGCAGCGTGAGGCCGGCCAGCACCAGCTGGTCGCGGAAGCTTTGCTGGCGCAGGTTGATGCCGGCCAGGTAGCGCGAGGCGGCCAGGGCCGTGATGAACTTGGCAAATTCGGCGGGCTGCAGGCGCACCGGCCCCAACTCCAGCCACGAGCGCGAGCCGGCAATGGGCCGGGCGATAAAGGGCGTGATGATCAGTAGTACAATCATCAGCCCGTACAGGCCGTAAGCCAACGTGTCGTAGGCCTTGGGGTCGATGACGAGCAGCACCACAATGAGTACCAGGGCCGTGCCAATCCAGACAATCTGCTTGAACCAGTTGAAGTCCATGAGCTGGCCGAAACTCAGCGAGCTGAGCGCATCGTCGGGCGCGTCGGGCGAGTAGCTGGCCGCGTACACGTTCAGCCAGCCCACGCCCACCATCAGCAGGTAGAGCAGAACCGTGACCCAGTCGATGCTGCGGTTGTAACGGGCGGGGAGGGAATTCAATTTTTAGTTAAGAATTAGAAGCTGACGTAGCGCAAACTTTGTCATTCGCGTCCTCGTGCCGTTAAGGTGGCTTTGAACGGCGTGGCGACGCGAACTACAAAGTTCGCGCTACACTATTAATACCGTCGGCGCTTGATGAACCGGTCGGCGGGGCCGGGCAGCCACTCTTCCCAACGGTGGCGCCAGGGGGCTATTTTACCGCGCAGGTGTTTTTCGATAACCAGCGCGGCCAGCGGAGCAGCCGAGCTGCCGCCAAAACCGGCGTTTTCGATAAACACAACAATGGCAATCTGGGGGTCATGGGCGGGGGCGAAAGCAGCGAAAGTGGCGTGGTCGTCGCCGTGGGGGTTTTGCACAGTGCCGGTTTTGCCGGCCACCGAAATGCCCACGTCGGCCAGGCTGGCGTTGATGCCGGTGCCGCCGTTGCCATCCACCACGCTGATCATGCCCGGCACAATGGCCTCGAAGTGCTGGGCATCCACCCCTACCGTGTGCTTCACCTGATACTCGGGTAGTGGGCCGCCATTCCCGATGCCGCGCACGAAATGGGGCGTGTAGTACCAGCCGCGGTTAGCAATGGTGGCCATCACGTTGGCCATTTGCAGGCCGGTAATCCCGATTTCGCCCTGCCCGATGCTCAGCGAGTACACGGTGCGGTAGGTCCAGCGGTGGTAGCCGTTGCGCTTGTCGTAGAACTCGGGCGACGGAATCAGGCCCTTCTTTTCCTGGCCCATATCCACGCCCAGCTTCTGGCCCAGCCCGAACTTCATCACCTGCCGCCGCCATTCACCCAGACCCAAACGGGCATCTTCGAAACGGTTGCTGGAGCGCCCACGCAGCACGGTAGCGCGCATTACCTGATAGAAATACGGGTTGCAGCTCTGTTTGATGGCAATGCCCACGTTGCTGGGGTACTCGTGGCGGTGGGTGCAGCGCACCAGCTTAAAGTTGCACGCAAACGGCGTATTGGGCGTTACCACGCCCGCTTGTAACGCCACCAGCTCGTTCACGAGCTTGAACGTGGAGCCGGGCGGGTAGGTGGCCATCAGGGGGCGGTTGAACAGCGGCTGCTCGGGGTTGTTGAGCAGCTCCATGTAGCGGTTGCCCATGCCCTTACCCGACAGCATTTCGGGGTCGAACATGGGCGCCGACACGAAGGCCAGGATTTCGCCCGTTTTGGGGTCGAGGGCCACCACCGAGCCGCGCTTACCGGCCATCAGCTGCTCGGCGTAGGCCTGCAGCTCCGAGTCGAGGCTCAGGTGCAAATCCTGGCCGGCCACCGAGAGCGTGTCGTACTCGCCGTCGCGAAAGGCCCCTTTTTCGATGCCGCGCACGTTCACCATGCGGTACTGCACGCCACGCCGGCCCATGAGCTGCTTTTCATAGTACGATTCCAGGCCCGTAATACCCAGAAACTCGCCCGGCTGGTACTTGCTGTACTGGGGCCGCTCCAGCAGCTTGGGCGTTATCGAGCCCACGTAGCCCAGGGCGTGGGCCATGGTGTGGGTGTTGTACGAGCGAGCCATCCGCGCTTTCACGCTAAAACCAGGAAAGTCAATCAGGTTGTCCTGGATGGTGGCCAGCTCCTGGGTGCTCAGGTTCTGCACCAGTGGCGAGGCCTTTACCCGGCTGAACTTGCGGGCCTGCTGCAACCCCTCGCGCACCTCCTCCAGCGGCAGCTGCAGCAGCTGGCTGAAGCGCAGCGTGTCGAGCTGCTTTACTTCGCGCGGCACTACCATCAGGTCGTACACGGGCGTATTCTGAACCAGAATCTGGCCCTTACGGTCATAAATCAGGCCCCGATACGGAGTCTGGACGATGCGCTGGAGCGTGTTGCGGTCGGCAGCCAGCTTGTAGCTGCCGTCCAGAACCTGGATGTAGAACAGGCGCGTCGCAAAAACCAGCGCGACGGCCAGGAAAATTGCCTGGACGACGTATTTGCGGCCTTCGAGGTATTGCAAAGCAGGGAAATCTTAAAAGGCAGGCTCCGCCGCTACCGGCGGAAACGCAAAGATAACCCCGACCGTGCGGAAAAGGTGCGCGGGAGGTGAGATGGGGAGGGCGGAAGGCTACTGGCACGACGTAGGGGCGGGGCTTGTCCCCGCCCCTACGTCGTACCAGTAGACTCGCTTTATCAACCCAACAACCCTACCGCTTGCGGCGCTTGGTGGGGTAGAACACCAGCTGGATGATGAGCAGGGCCAGCGCCGTATAGAGGGTACTGAGCACGATTTTGGCCAGCGTGAGGCCCACAAACCGGAACGAGCCCAGCTCCAGCAGGAAGAAAGCGGCGTGATGGATGGCCGTGAGCAGCACCAGGTACACCACCATCCACTGCCAGCCCATCTGGTGAATGTTCACCGAATCCTGGGCATCGTATCCGTCGCGGGGCGTGAGCAGGCGCAGCACCCAGGGCCGCAGGTACATCAGCAGCACGGCGGCGGCGGCGTGCACCCCGCCGGTATCAAACACCATATCGAGCGAGATGCCCGCCACAAAGCCCAGCACCAGCTGCACCACCAGCGGCGTGGCCAGCGGCAGAAACAGCAGGAAGCCCAGGTAAATAAAGCACCAAGCCAGATTAAAGAGCACGAAGTCGGTGCCGCTGATTAGCAGCACGTACAGGGCCAGATAAAATATCCCGCGCACCGCCTGCCACAAAACGCTCAGAATTCCTCCGCTCATGGCCGCTTGGTTTCGGGTTTGATGCCGGCGCGCAGCTCCAGCGTGTCGCGCTCGGCCTGGGGCCGGCTCGTAACCAGGTACACGTAGGTGAGGCGCGAGAAATCGGTGGCCAGCCGCACGCGCACCGTCCAGAAGTTTTTGTCGGGCTCCTTCACAAACGAGTCGATGGTGCCTACCAGCACGCCCTCGGGGTACACGGCGTTGTAGCCCGAGGTGACCACCGTGTCGCCGCGCACCAGCTTGTTCTGGCGCGGAATATTGTCGAGCAGCACGTGGGTGGGGTCGTCGCCGAGCCAGCGCACGGTGCCAATGGTGCCGTCGCGCTGAATGCGGGCCGACGTGCGGCTCTGCGAGTGCAGCACCGACGTAATGGTGGCGTAGTGCTCCGAAAACACTTTCACCCGTCCCACAATCCCTTCGGCCGATACCACGCCCATGCCCTCGCGCACGCCATCGACGCGGCCCACATTCAACGTCAGGTAGTTATCGACGAGGCGCTGGGTGCTGCTTACCACGCGAGCCGGAATAAGCGGGTAGTCGGGGTCGCGGGTGGCCAGGGGGCGCAGGCCCAGCAGCAGCGAGTCGGGCCGGCCCAGAATGGCCAGCCGGGCGCGGGTAGTACTATCCTGGCGGACGGGCAGCGAATCGGCGGTGCGGCCGCCCAGGTCGGGCGGGTAGAACTGCTGCCGGAGCCGGGCGTTTTCGCGCATCAGCTCCTGGTTTACATCGGCCAGCCGGAAATAATCCTGCACCTGGTTGCGCCAGCCCAGCACCTGCCCCACATAGGCGTTGGATGAGTTGAAGAACGCAGCGCGCTGGTACGTGCTGTTGCGCACCAGCAAAAACAGGCTCAGCACTTCCAGCACCGCAAATACCAGGAAAGCCCGGTAGCGAAACAGAAAGGCGAACAGGTTATTCATGGGTTAATTATGAATTTTAAATTTTGAATGATGAATTACGACTTGCCCCAGGCTGATAATGCAACGCCGAACAATTCAAAAATCAAAATTCATTATTCATAATTAAGTAAGCAGTACGCCCCGGAAGGCCTGGATGTCCTTGATGGCTTTGCCGGTACCGCGCACCACGGCGCGCAGTGGGTCTTCGGCAATATGAATGGCCAGCTTGGTTTTCACAGCCAGGCGCTTGTCGAGGCCACGCAGCAGGGCACCGCCGCCGGTTAAGTGAATGCCGTTTTCGTAAATGTCGGCCGACAGCTCGGGCGGGCTGATTTCGAGGGCCTTGAGCACGGCTTCCTCAATTTTAGCCACCGATTTATCGAGGGCAATGGCAATTTCCGACGACGTTACCTTGATAACCTTCGGGATGCCCGTCATCAGGTCGCGGCCGCGCACCTCGTAGTCGGGTGGCGTTACGTCGAGCTCGGTGAGGGCCGCGCCGACCTCAATTTTGATGCGCTCGGCGCTCCGCTCGCCAATCAGCAGGTTGTGCTGGCGGCGCATGTAATCCAAAATATCCTGGTTGAACACGTCGCCGGCCGTTTTGATGCTCTGGTCGCAGACGATGCCGGAGAGGGCAATAACCGCAATTTCGGTGCTACCGCCCCCGATGTCGATAATCATCGAGCCCACGGGCTGCTCCACATCAATGCCAATACCAATGGCGGCGGCCATGGGCTCCTGAATCATCCAGACTTCCTTGGCCCCGGCGTGCTCGGCCGAGTCGCGTACGGCCCGCTTCTCTACCTCCGTAATGCCCGACGGAATGCAGATAACCATGCGGTGCGAGGGCTGAAACAGGCGGTTGCGGGTATCAATCATCTTGATAAGCCCCTTAATCATCTCCTCGGCGGCGTGGAAGTCGGCAATTACGCCGTCTTTCAGGGGCCGGATGGTTTTGATGTTGTCGTGGGTTTTCTCGTGCATCTGCTGCGCCTGCCGGCCCACGGCAATTACCTTATTGGTCGTGCGGTCTTTGGCGATGATGCTCGGCTCGTCCACCACGATAACATCGTTGTGAATAATGAGCGTGTTGGCCGTGCCCAGGTCGATGGCAATGTCGCTGGTAAAGAAATTGAAGAAACCCATTGAGTTACGGCAAGTAAATGAGAACGGGGCGCTTGCGCCCGTCAAAAGTGGGGGCAAAAGTACGGAGGAATTTATGGGGATGAAGCAGCACAAGCTAAGCCATACCCGACAAACGTCATCCGGCATGCCTTAGCCTGTGCTGCTTCCTCTTTTTTATTCGGTACTTCTTGCTTAGTGCTTGAAGTGGCGCACGCCCGTGAGCACCATGGCCATGCCCAGCTGGTTGCAGGCGGCAATGCTGTCCTGGTCTTTGATGGAGCCGCCGGGCTGCACCACAGCCCGGATACCAGCTGCGCCGGCAATTTCCACGCAGTCGGGGAAGGGGAAGAAGGCGTCGGAAGCCATAACGGCGCCGTTCAGGTCAAATCCAAACGAGCCGGCCTTCTCGATGGCTTGGCGCAGGGCATCCACCCGCGAGGTCTGGCCCACGCCCGAAGCCAGCAGCTGGCCGGCGCGCGCCAGTACAATGGTGTTGCTTTTGGTGTGCTTGCAGATTTTGAGGGCGAATTCCAGGGCCGCCACCTCGTCGGCAGTCGGAGCCGACTCAGTTACGGTTTTGAACTCGGCCGCGCCCTCGATGGCCTGGTCGAAATCCTGCTCGATGGTGCCGTTGAGCAGCGTTTTGACCTGCTTGGCTGGAAACTGCACAGGCTTCTGGCGCAGCAGAATCCGATTTTTCTTGCTTTGCAGCAGCGGCAGCGACTCGATTTCGAAGCCGGGCGCAATCAGCACCTCGAAAAACAGCTTGTTCAGCTCCTCGGCTGTGGCCGCATCTACGGGCTTATTCACGATGATGACACCGCCGAAGGCTGACACCGGGTCGCAGCTCAGCGCATTCAGGTAGGCGTGGTGCAGCGTATCGGCCTGGGCCACGCCGCAGGCGTTGGTGTGCTTGAGAATGGCGCAGGCGGCCGGGCCGGCCACATCAAACTCGCGCATGAGCAGCACGGCCGCGTCCACATCCACCAGGTTGTTGTAGCTGAGCTGCTTGCCGTGGAGCTGGTCGAAGAGCGCGCCCAGGTCGCCGTGGAACGTGCCCGCCTGGTGGGGGTTCTCGCCATAGCGCAGAGGCGTTTGGTTTGCGCTGCTTTCCGCTAAGCTGTTAGCTGTTAGCTGTTGGCTGTCAGCTTTTCCTTCGGAAGCCGGATTCTGGCTTTCCACGAAGTAGCGGCCGATTTCGGTGTCGTAGTGGGCGGTGGTGGCGAAGGCGGCAGCGGCGTACTGCTTGCGGTCGGCCAGGTCGGTGGCGCAGTTTTTCTGGCTCAGCAGCTCGGTTACCTGCGCGTATTGGTCGCGGCTGCTGACCACGAGCACGTCGCGGTAGTTTTTGGCCGCAGCCCGCAACAGCGAAATACCGCCAATGTCAATCTTCTCAATCACGTCGGCCTCGCCGGCGCCCGAAGCCACGGTTTCTTCGAACGGGTATAGGTCCACTACCACCAAATCGATGGGCGGAATGCCGTGCTGGGCGGCTTCGGCCAGGTCGGAGGCCTCGTGCCGACGGTGCAGAATGCCGCCGAATACGGTGGGGTGCAGGGTTTTTACGCGGCCGCCAAACACGGCCGGAAAGCCAGTCAGCGTTTCCACGGCCGTCACTTTTGCCCCCTGCTCCTCGATAAACTGTTGGGTGCCACCGGTCGAGTACATCGTTACACCGTGCTGGTGCAACAACTCCACAAGCGGACCGAGGCGGTCTTTGTAATACACCGAAATAAGGGCGGAACGAATGGGCTGCGACATGGCGGAAGGGGGCTGAATGGGTTAGTGAAATGCGCCGCGAAGGTAGGCAGCGCCGCGCGGCCGGCTGTTACCGAATTGTTAAGCCGGCCCGGCTACAGCACCCGAAGTACAGCAAAGCCAACCCAGCCAGCAGCGGGTGTAGGGGCGGCCAGGCAACTTTCGTAGCTCAACCGTGGCAGCCGAAGCAGGCCACCGTTCGTAGAGGAAGTAGTTGTTATCCGGCTCCTGCTTTTTATGCCCGAACTGATTAGCCCACCCACTACTTCTGCCGCTGCTTTACCCGCGGCCACTCCGGCCCTGGCCGCTGCCGGGGCGGCGGCCCTCGCCCCACGCCTCTTCGCCCAGGCGGCCCACTCCGATGTCGAGGGCGGCTTCCCGAGCCAGGAATTCGGCTGGCTTCGTGAGGCCGGGCTGCTGGCGGCCCCGCTGCCCGCCGCGCTGGGCGGTAGCGGCCTCAACGAGCCCGCCCACACCTATGAGCTGCTCAGCACGTTGCGCCACATTGGGCGGGGCAACCTGGCCGTGGGCCGGGTGTACGAGGGCCATACCAACGCGCTGCAGCTCAGCGGGCGCTTTGGCCGGCCGGCGCAGGTGCAGCACTGGGCCGCCGATGCCCGGGCAGGCCATCTGTTCGGTGTCTGGAACACTGAGGCCCACGACGGCGTGAAGCTGGAGCCGCTGCCCAACGGACGCTTCCGGCTCAGCGGCAGCAAAACCTTCGGCTCGGGTGCCGGCCACCTCACCCGCCCGCTGCTCACGGCCGCCCTGCCCGGGGGCGGCTGGCAGATGCTGGTGCTGCCCGCCGACACGCTGGTACCCGAATACGACGCCCGGTTTTGGCGGCCGCTGGGCATGCGGGCCTCGGCCAGCTTCCGGGTCGATTTTACGGGGCTGGAAGTTGGCCCCGAACAGTTGCTGGGCGCGCCCGGCGACTACTACCGCCAGCCCTGGTTTAGCGGCGGGGCCATTCGGTTTGCGGCCGTGCAGCTGGGCGGGGCCGAAGCCGTTTTCGACGAAACCCGCCGCTTTCTGCAGGCGCTGGCCCGCACCGACGACCCCTACCAGCGCCAGCGGCTGGGCCAGTTAAGCATCCTGATAGCCAGCGGCCAGCACTGGCTGCAGGCCGCCGCCGAACTGGCTGCCCGCCCCGGCCCCGATGCCGAAACCGTGGTAGCGCACGCCAACCTCGTGCGCTCGGCCATCGAGGACATTTGCCTGCGGGTGTTGCCGCTGGCCGAACGGTGCGTGGGGGCCCGGGGCCTGCTGCGGCCCGAGCCCTTCGAGCGTCTGCACCGCGACCTGACCCATTACCTGCGCCAACCCGCCCCCGATGCCGCGCTGGCCGATGCCGGCCGCTACGCCCTGGCCCACTCCCGCCCCGCCCACCGCCTCTGGCACGACTGAGTAATTCAAGTTGCGAAGCACGATGTAGGGGCAGGGCTTTTCCCCGCCCGCCGTTGAACGACACATGCGGGGCATGCGAACAGTCGGTCAACGCACTATGCTGACGGCGGGCGGGAACAAGCCCCGCCCCTACACCGCTCCAATAGATGAACTCCGCAACTTGGTTTAAATAGTATTCTCTTCTCCAGCCTTTAGCTAAAGGCTGGAGAAGAGAATACAGGTTCGTACTGTTTTTGAAGCATTACTCCCCCGATGACGTTTGATTTCGATGCCTTGCCGCTACGCCCCGCTACCTACGCCGCCACGCTGGGGCCCACCGTGGTTATTGCCCCGCACCCCGACGACGAAAGCCTGGGTTGCGGCGGGCTGCTGGCGTTGCTGGCCCGGGCGCACGTGCCCGTGTGGTGCGTACTGATGAGCGACGGCACCATGTCGCACCCCAACTCGGTTGCGTTTCCGCCCCCGGCCCGCCAAGCCCTGCGCGAAACTGAGCTGCGCCTGGCCCTGACCCAGTTGGGCCTCAACCCCAGCCAGCTACTGCCGCTGGGCCTGCCCGACAGCCAGGTACCCGGCCCCGATGAACCCGCGGGCCAGATAGCCGTGGCCCAGCTCGTAGATTTTCTGCAGGAGAAGCAGCCGGCCAGTGTGTTGTGCCCCTGGCGGCGCGACCCGCACCCCGACCACCGTGCTACCAGCCAACTGGTGCGGGCCGCGCTGGCGCAGCTACCCACCCCTCCGCGCCTGCTCGAATACCTGGTTTGGGCCTGGGAACGCGCCGCCCCCACCGACCTGCCCCTTCCCGGTGAAGTCGACGGTTGGCAGCTCGACATCAGTTCGGTGCTGGCCGATAAGCGGAATGCCATTGCCGCCCACGCCTCGCAGCTGCCCGGCTCCTGCATCCACGACGACCCGACGGGCTTCACATTGGCCCCTGGTATGCTGGCCCATTTCGCCAGCCCTACCGAAGTGTATCTGGAGTCCTCCGCTGCAACAGCCGCGTTGCCTGTTCACTCTTCCTCCGATTCTTATTCTGTATGAAGCCAAACCCCAACCAGCCCCACACGCTGCCGCCCGACTACTTCGATAAGGTGTACGAGGCCAACCAGGACCCCTGGGACTTTGCTACCAGTCCCTACGAGCAGGAAAAGTACGCGGCCACGCTGGCCGCCCTGCCGCGCAGCCACTACGCGCGGGCCTTCGAAATCGGCTGCTCGCTGGGCATCCTCACGGCCCGACTGGCCCCGCGCTGTGGCTATCTGCTGGCCGTTGATGTAGCTGAGGCGGCCCTGCAGCAGGCCCGCCAACGCTGCGCTAACCTACCACAGGTAGCGCTGCAACTGCTGCGTGTGCCCGATGAGTTTCCTGATGGGCAGTTCGACCTGATTTTGGTGTCGGAAGTAGGCTACTATTGGAACCCGGCCGACCTGGCCCGTGCCGCCGACCAGCTACTGGCGGCACTGCCGGCTGGTGGCCAGTTGGTACTGGTTCACTGGACGCCTCCCGTACACGATTACCCGCTTACCGGCGACGCCGTACACGAGTTCTTCCTCGAAAAAGCCACTCCCAATGGCCCTCTACGCCACTTGCACGGCCAGCGCCACGAGAAATACCGCCTCGATGTGTTGGAGCGGCGGTAGCTGGATAGGACTTTAGCTTAGCAACTAATCAGCTGAAGTACTTCCAGGGAATAGTAGCGCGAACTACAAAGTTCGCGCTACTATTCCCTGGAAGTACTTCAACAAAACCACTGCGTGACAGCAGTAATCAGTTTAACGTCATGCTTCGCTGCCCTCTGAATAACGTTCATATGCTACCCATGAACCAGCGCTGGCACACGCGCCAGCTCGGTGCGCAGGATGGTGATGGCCAGCGCCAGTGGTACCTGATCCTCTGCACCGGACGGCAACAACTGCGGCCGCGCCCACTCCCAATAGGCGCCGAAAGTGGCGTAGCCTAGGGGCGCGGCCAGCAGCTCGGCCGGCACTTCTTCCAATCCGGAAACTACTTGCTCAAACGCTTCGCTACTCCAGGCCAGTTGCCAGTGCTGGCGTAACTGGCGGCGCAGCTTCAACTCCTGCACCAGGGTGGCCGGGTTAGAAACCAATAGTTGCTGCTGGCCCAGCCGGGCCCACTCGCGCAGCTGCCACGAGAGGCCAACCGCCACCCGCCCCTGCTGCCGGCCCGAGGTAAATACGCGCACGGCCGGGCTGTGCCGTACCTGTAAATCATGACGCAGCAGAGTCTGATAAAGGGCCTCATCCTCCAGATACGGCACTACGGGCAGCCCACCCACCTGCCGGTAAGCAGCCACCGTAACGGCCAGGCTGGCCCCGAAGTGCTGGTGGTGGCGGGGCCAGGGGTCGTGGGGCTGGGGGTCGAGTTGGGTTTCGAGCTGAACCCGTAGCAACTGGTAGGTGGCATCCTGCAGCTGGCAGCGGCGCACGGGGCAGGTGCGGCGGCTTTCCTCCATTAAAATGCGGCCAGCCACGGCATCTACACCCAGCGCCAGCTCCCGGAACGTGGCGGCCAGCCAGTCGGGGGCTACACGGGTATCGGCATCGGTGCTGATGATGGCGGCGCGGGGCTGGCCGGCCAGCTCCAGGCGGTAGGCGGCCTCATCCATGAGCAGACGGCGGGCCCGGCCTACGTGCGCCTCGGCGGGCGGCAACGTCAACTCGGCTACGTGCAGGGCCAGCGTCGGGTGGGTGGCAGCAAAGGCCTGCACTACGGCCGCCGTATGGTCGGTGCAGTTGTTGGCCAGCACCAGCACTTCGAAAAAGCCAGGCGGCAACGGCTGGCCCTGCTCGTTGGTTTGGGCCGCTAGCGCCGCCAGTGTAGCAGCCAATGAGTCGGCCTCATCCTTGGCCGGAATGATGACGGTAGCCCTTAAAGTCGGGGAAGGGGGCGGCAGGTGGCTCCAGACCGAAAAGGGCAGCGCCGTGTTGTTGGGGTGGGCCGAGTGAAACCGGTGCGGAGTGGCGTATTCCATGGGCTGCTTCTTACGCAGCACGCGGTGGACAGTTGGCGCTTAAACCGGCCAAAAGCCCTACTGACGAGCTTAAAAGGCCAAAAAAGCAAAAGCTGCAGACTGCAAACCGCCCGATGGCGCTTGCAACCTGCAGCTTAATAGCCAGCTACTGAGAGCGACTAGAATGCCTCGCCTACCGCGAAGATGATACCCGAGTTTCCGCCCGAACCCACCCCGTAGTCGAGGCGGATGTTGAGCCGGTCGCGGCGGTTGAAGCGGAAGCGCAGGCCGGCACCACCGGCGTAGCGCAGCCCGTCTACAGTGTAATCGTCGAGGTTCGGCGCCACCTGGCCCACGGCCCCGAACACGGCCCCGTCAATCCGCCAAAACAGCTTCTGGCGGATTTCGGCCTGGGCCGTAGTAAACTGCCGGTCGCGGTAGCGGCCTTCGTAAATGCCGCGCATCAGGTAGGCGTTGTTGTAAAGCGAGCCGCCGAGCGTAGCGCCCATGCCGCCCCACTCGCGGAACGGCACGTCGCCGGTGTGGTACTGGCCCAGAAACTGCAGTGCCAGAATGGTGTTGTTGGAGCCGAACAGCGGGTTGAAATGGCGCGCGTCCACCATGTAACGGGTGAATTTGTAGTCGCTGCCCAGGCCCTTGCCGGCAAACAGCACGTGCGCATCCACAAAATTACCGGTGTACGTGGCCAGCACGTTGTCGCGGCTGTCGTAGAGCAGCGCCGGGCCCACCCCTGAGGTGGTGTAGCCGCCGCGCTGCTCGGCCGGGATGGTGAAGTAAGAACTGGCCGTGGCCTCGTCGTCACCATCTTCCTTGAGCTTGACGGTACCCAGGTCGGTGAGGCGGTAGCGCAGGCCCACAAACAGGTTGGGCTTTACTTTCACCAGCGCCTTCTCATCAAACACCCACAGCGGGTACTGAATGTTGGAATACACGTCCTCATCGGTGTCGTTGCCGCGGCCGTAGTACTTAAAAGCCAGGTCGAAGTAGCTCAATTCGCCCGAGAAAAAGAACTTTTCTTCCTTGGTGAAAATGGTGTGCGTGAGCTGCACGGTGGTCTGCTTTTTCTGCGAAATCCAGGCAATCAGGCGGGCGTTCGACTTGCGCACCGTGGTGTCGGTGCCGAAGCGCCACACCGGCAGAATGGCCACGCCGCCGGCAAAACCGGTTTCCTGCTGATAAAAGGCAATGGGCACCGGCAGAAAGCTCGGCTTGTCGGGGTCGGAGGGCGTGAGTCGGATTTTGGTGGTAGTAGCCGGGGCCAGGGCGCGGTTGAGGCCCACCGGCGCGCCTGCGGGCTCGGTGGTGGCTTCGGCCGAAACAATGGGAGCAGCCGAAGCCAGCAAAGGAGCGGCCGAATCGGAAGGCGTTGACTGCGCCAAAGCAGCCGGGGTAGCCAGCGCGCTTAGCGCCAGCAACGGGTAGAGGAAGCGCATACAGTGATGGCCGGAATAAAAAGGAAAGTGAGAGGAAGAGCCCCCGTTGGCAGCGCAGCCACAACGGGCGGCCGCACAAATCGGGCGGTGGCCTTTGCTAACGCAGCAGTTGCGGCCGCGGTTGCCCACACTTTCAGCCCAGGCCGAGCATCGAGAATACCCCGGCCAGCATAATGAGTTTGCACCAAGTGCTAAGCCGGGCAAAATGTTGCCGTTGGTCGGCGCGGCGCAGGGCGGCGGCCAGTGCCAGCAACGGGGCCAGCACCAGCAGCAGCAACCATAGGCCCAGCCCGTAGCGGTAGCTCATGAACAGGGCATTGAACACGGCTCCGGCCACCAACAGCAGCAAACAGGCCAGAAAAAAGCCGGCTACCCACTTCGTGCGCGGCACGCCCCACACCAGCGGCAGCGTGCGGCACTCGTGCTGGGCGTCGCCGCGCATGTCCTCCACGTCTTTCACAATTTCGCGCACCAGCGTGAGCATAAACGCAGCCAGCGCGTAGCCCCACACCGCCGAGCGGCCGGTGTGCAGCTGCAGCTCGGGCAGCAGCACCAGCGCCGCCGTGAGGGTGGCAATGCTTACGTTGCCCACCAGCGCCACCCGCTTAAACCGGGCCGAGTAGCCCCACAGCAGCAGCGCCGAGCCCAGGTTCACGAGCCCCAGCAGCGGCGAGAGCAGCGCCCCCAGCCCCACGCCCAGCCCCGACAGCAGCAGATGGGCCAGCATGGCGTGCCGCCGGTTGATGCCGCGCCCCACCACCAGCCGCCCCGGCCGGTTGATGGCATCAATCTTGACATCGTAGTAGTCGTTGATGATGTAGCCAGCCGCCCCGATGCACAGAGCCGCCAGCAGCAGCAGCGCAAACCCCGGGGCAACTACCTGGCGCCAAGGTGCCTGGGGCAGCAGCAGGCAGGCGCGCACCAGCAGCATACACAGGGCCATAATCAGCAGGTTGGGCAGGCGCACCAGCCGGGCCAGCTGCCGCCAGCTACTACCGCTGCTGTTACTGCTGTTGCTGCCAGCCGGGCCGGCAGTGCCGGGCGCAGTGGCGTCGGGGGCAAACAGGGGCGGGCGGAAAAGCATAGCTGGAGCCGAAGGGGCAAATAAGAAGCACAAAGATGGTCCAGCCAACCCGAAAGGTTACAAAAATGCCTCTCCCAAAAATCAGGAAAGGCATTTGCTTAATGAAGCCGGCCGGAGGTTACAGGCACTTTATGTTTAGGGCATTTATAACTTCTTCAGCTTCAACACAACCGGCAATCGGAGCGGCTTACCAGGTTCCCTGCACCTTCATCACGGCCTCTATCAACTCGCGCACGGCACCGTGCCCGCCGGGCAGCCGGGCCACGTAGTTGCTAATGGCCTGCACATCGGTGGCGGCATCGGCCGGGCAGGCCGCTACGGCGCAGCGGCGCATTACCTCCAAATCAGGCATATCGTCGCCCATGTAGGCAATGCTGGTCGTTTCGAGGTGGTAAGTGTTGAGGTAATTGTTGAAGATTTTCATCTTGTCATCAACTCCCAGGTAAATGTCGCGCACATCAAGCGACTCCAGCCGCTTGCGGACGCCCTGCTCTTCGCGGCCCGAAATAACGGCCACCCGGTAGCCCTGGCGCAACGCGTGCCGGATGGCGTAACCGTCGCGGATGTGGAAGGCGCGCACCTGCTCGCCCGAGTTAAAGGCCAGCAGGGTGCCATCAGTCAGCACCCCGTCCACGTCCAGCACAAACACCTTTATTGCTTGTAAATCGAGTTCTGACGACATAAACATACCTTACTATACATAGCACAGAAGCGCACCGGCCGGGTTGCCGGGCAGCTACTGAAGAAAAAACGGCGGAACTGCCGGCGCAGAACGACCTATTGGTTGTCGCGCCACTCGTACACCCACTTGGCCTGAATCTGCTCCAAGTGGCCTTCATTGGCCTGCTCGCGGGTGCCTTCGAAATTGGGCAGGCTCAGCACCCAATCCAGCAACTCGGTAAACCGGATGCGGTAGATTTTGGCCTCCCCAAATTCGTCGCCAAACTTCTCATACAGGGCAATGGCCACGTCTTCGTGGTCGCTCCACTTAATCGGGGGCTCGAAATGATTCATAGTCAGAAAAGGCTGATTTGGAGATACGGACCGAAGGTAAAAGGGCTGGCGGGGCTACCGAAACAGTTGGCCGGCCGCCAGTTCACGCTCTTCCGCAGTACTAAAAACTAGTGGCCGAGGAAGTGCTGGGGCGGAATGCGCACTACCAGGTCGGAAGCCCCCTGCACCACGCACTGGCAGGCCAGGCGCGAGTTGATGCGGGGGTTTTCGGCCCGGTCGATAAAGTCCTCCTCGGCGTCGGAAATTTCGGGCAGGTCGTTCTCGCCCTGCTCAATGTATACGTGGCAGGTGCTGCACCCGCACACGCCGCCGCAGTTGTGCTGCAGCTGAATGTTGTTGTTGAGGGCTACGTCCAGCACCGATTCGCCCTCGGCGGCCACGTGTGTCTGGTCGGGCTGGCCGTCCTGGAAGGTAAACGTAATATTGATGGCTTTCACGGCGAAAGGCTAGGTACACAAGGCAAAAACGAAGGGGCAAAGGTACGGACGTACCCCCCCGAATCAAAGCCGCAACCCCGGCGCATTGTTTGCCGCAGCTGGCAGCGGCTCGGCTGTGGCCTGAATGCTGGCCGTGAGCTGCTGGTAGAGCTGCTGCCAGCGCGGCCGGGCGGCCAGCGCGGCCGCGTGGTGGGCCAGCGTGGCATCATCGTGGCGCACGGCCGGGCCGGTTTGGGCCGCGAAGGGCGGCTGGGCCAGCGCTTTGTCCAGCGTTTCGCGGATGAGCGGGTGCAGTAGCTCCCACGGCAGCCCCGCACCCTCCAGTAGCTCGCGCCCGATGCCCAACAGGTGGTTGGGAAAGTTGCTGACCCACACGGCCGCCACATGCAGCTGCAACCGCCGGGCCGAGTCCAGCTCCCGCACGTCGGAGCTTAGCGAAGTGGCAAGCTGGTGCAGGATGGCCAGCGCGGCCGCATCGGTGCCTTCCAGGCACAGCGGCACACTTGCCCAGGCAATTGCGCGGCCCGGCCCAAAAGTTTGGAGCGGATAAAACACGCCGCCCCGCAGCCGCCCCTGATAAGGTGCAAACAGGGAGAGCGGCAGCGCCCCGGCTGTGTGCGCCACCAACGCCCCTACCGGAAAGCAAGCCGCCGCCAGCACGTCGGGCACAACCGCATCGGGCAGCGTGAGCAGGTATACGTCGGCGGCGGGCAGGTGCTGCAGGCTGCTGGCTACGGTGGCCGGCACCGGCAGCCGGGAGGCCAGCGCCGCCCCCGATTCGGGGCTGCGGCTCCAGAGGCCTACTACCGCGTGGCCGGCAGCGGCCAAAGCCGGGGCCAGGTGGGTGGCCACCCGGCCGGCCCCAAGCAGCACAATCCGAAGGGGGGTGCGGTCTGTTAATGTCATGACTATAAAACTGCCTGTTTAACAACTCCAACCATTCCTTTTTGAAATACTTGCAGCGAAATGATGCAAAAAATGATATTTAATTTGGCATATTGCCGATGCAAATGCCATACGCTCTACGAATAGAGCCATTGTTTGCGTTCTTCTTACTTCACTTCTTCACCCCTTTTTCTCACTATCCATGACAAAAATCTACACTACGGGCCGTACCACCAAAGCCTGGCGCAAGCTGGCCCTGCTGGGCCTGCTGGGGCTGGCTACCGGTGCCGCCCACGCCCAGAGCCTAAACTATAATGTTGCCAACACCACCAACGTGGGTGGCACTTATACCGACCTGCTCGCAACTGGTAACATCATTACCACGGCCAATACCGACGATGCTAACTCGGCGGCTACGCCCATTGGCTTCACCTTTAGCTTTAATGGCCAGAGCTTTACGAACTTCGTACTCAATACTAACGGCGCTATCCGGCTGGGCGATGTGGCTCCTTCGGCAGCAGACCTGTTTATTACGCAGGACCAGAACAGCACGGCTACCGATCCGCTGACGAGCACTAACTCGGCCAACACCAACATCCTGATGCCCTTCAACATCGACCTGATTGCGGGTACGGCGGCTGGGGGCGCAGAGTATCGGGTAGCTACGACGGGCACGGCACCCAACCGCGTCTGCACAATTCAGTGGAAGAACGTGAGCGACAAAGCTGGCACCGGCACTGATGCCGCCGCCACGCAGTACGCCAGCTTCAATTTCCAGGTGAAGCTCTACGAAACCAGCAACCGGGTAGAGTTTGTGTACGGCACCGCCGTGGCGGGCACTGGTACGGCTGGTGCCCGGTTCCCCAACGTGGGCATCAAGGGTTCGGGTTCGGCCACGGGGCAAACGGTATTGGGAGCGAGAAATGCCTCAACCGCTGCTTGGAGCACGACTTCTTTTATTACCGGCACTTACGGAACCTTCACTCATAACTTCCGGTCCACTACGACTCCCGACTTGGGGCGCACTTACCGCTTCAACCCATTCGTGGCGCTCGCCAACGATGTGGCCGTGCGCTCGGTATTCACGCTGGGCCAACTGACCCGCGAGTTCAACTCGCCCCATACCGTGCAGGCGGTTGTTACCAACAATAGCGGTGGTACACTCACCAACATTCCGGTTACGCTGACCGTGAGCGGCGCCAACACGTTTACCAATGTGCAGACGGTGGCCTCACTGGCCACGGATCAGTCGACAACAGTAACCTTCACGGCTTATCCGCTGACCGCTAACGGCACCAATACAGTAACTGTAACCGTTCCTGCCGACGACCTCAACACGAACAACTCGGCTGTGGCCTCGCAGAACGTGAGCAACAACCGCCTGTCTTATATTGACCCAGCTGCGCCGCTTTTCGCTGCTGGTGTGGGTGTAGGCAGTGCCGATGGTATTCTGGCTACCAAGTTCAGCATTACCAAGCCCACCACGGTGTCTGCCGTGAAGCCAACTTTCGCGGCTAGCGCAGACAACGTATCGACTTACCAGATTGTATTGCTCGACGCCACCGGCGCCAATGGTACGCCCGGTGCTATCCTCTATACCTCGCCTACTCAGACGCGGACCGCAGAGGCTGGCACAGTCACGGTAGCCATTCCGGATGTTGCTGTGAGCGGCGACTTTTTCGTTGGAATAAAAGAGCTGGCTACCAATCCGGCTCTGGCTTATCAGGTGGAGGACCCGCTACGGCCCGGCACTTTCTATTTTAAGACTGCCACCGGTGCTTGGACGCTAGTTAACACTACTCCGCTAAGAACCCGCTTGGCCCTGGAAGCCACCATTGGAACTGTGGCCTGCGCCACGCCAACGGCACTGGCAGCAACCAGCACGCCTACTACGGCTACCATTACGTTCACTCCCGCCACCGGCGCCACTGGCTACAGCATCATCTACGGCCCGGCTGGTTTCAACCCTGCTTCGGCTGGCACTACCGTAACTACCACGGCATCGCCCTACACCATCACCGGGCTGATGGGCACGACGGCTTACGACGTGTACATCCGCACTAACTGCAGCGCTACCCTCCAGAGCGACTTGGTAGGTCCGGTACGGGTAACGACCACCTGTCAACCACCGATTGTTAACACGTTCCCTTACACTGAAAACTTTGACGGTGTAGCGGCTGGTGCCCTGCCCTGCGGTATTACAACGGCTAACATCAACACCGATGCTAGTGTCTGGGGTGTTGTAGCGACCGGTACGCCGGCTTCGGCTCCGAACCACATGCGTTACTCGTTCAGCGAAACCAACGCGGCCGACGACTGGTTCTTTACGCCGGCGCTGTTCCTGCGGGCGGGCACTTCTTACCAGCTCACGTTTAAATACAAGGCCGGGCTGGCTGCTTTCCCCGAGGGTCTGGAAGTGAAGTACGGTAACGCCACTACGCCAGCAGCACAGTCCAACCTGTTGTGGCGCAATATCAACATCAATAATGCTGCTTACGCTACCACGGTGGCCGGCAACGACGACGGGCAGGTAAAGGCCATTACGCCTACCACCACCGGTAACTACTACATCGGTTTCCACGCTATCAGCGCCGCCGACCGGTTCAACCTCTACGTGGATGATATCAGCGTAACGGCTACGGCCATCACCGGTACTTCGCAGGCGTTGCAGCAGGCTATCAACATCTACCCCAACCCTACTGCCGGCAGCCTCACGTTTGATGTACGCGGTGCCAAGGCCAAAAACGGCCTGCAGGTAGAAATTACCAACATGCTGGGTCAGCGTGTTCACACTGCCACCGTGCGCGACAACGCCGTAGAGGTCATCAACCTCCCGAACCTGTCCAACGGCATGTACACCGTGAAGGTGATCAACGGCAACGAGTTCATGATCCGCAACATCTCGGTGCAGAAGTAATTCGTCCTCGCTATTGTACCCTAAAGGGGGCAGCCACATGGCTGCCCCCTTTTTTTATGCCCGCCAATTACTCTGGCCCGCCAACCGGACGCCCCGGAACCGGACCCGGCTGAGCAGCGGCCTTCGGCACCCCCCGGATATCAGGCAGCGCTACAACAATTTCATGCGACCCCGCATGAATCTCACGGGAGGTCGGGTGATTTTCATGCGGGGTCGGATGAATTTCACGAGAGGTCGGATGAATTTTATCCGCCGTCCCATGAAATTCATCCGACCCCGCATGAAATTCATCCGACCTCTCGTGAAATTCATCCGGCTTCCTATGAAAATCATCCGCCGTCCCGTGAAATTCATCCGGCTTCCTGTGAAGCTGATGGGCGAGGCCGGGGCGGCACGTAGTGGGCCCTAACCGACTGCGCCCCCACTGCCACAAGGACAGCGGGGGCGCAAGCAGGCTACTTAAAGAGCGGTTGCAGAGACACAGCACAATGTAGAGACGCGTCTTCGCAACCGCTTTACGCTACGGCCTTGGGGCGGGGCGCTACCGGGCGGGGCCGGGACCCGGCTTCGGGAGTAGGCACTACCGGAGCCTCAGTTTCGCGGCGGCGGCGGTAGATGGCCATGCCGAAGCCCAGGGCCATGAGTAGCGTACCGCTCCAAAGCAGGTTGATAAAGGGCTTCTCCACGGCTTTCAAAATGATATAGTCCTTCTGGGTGGTGCTCACGCCGAACGTGAACTTGCCCTTCTCGGGGTCTACATTCAGGAAGCTCAGGCGCAGGCCCAGGTCTTCCACTTCGTCGGGCATGCGGCCGATGAGGCGGTTGCGCACCGCAAACACGGGGTGCACATGGTACTGCTTTTTCTCACCCGCCACCAGGAAGTCGCCCTGAATGGCCAGGTCGTCCTTGGCCAGGCCCAGGCCGGCCGTTTGCTTGGCCGGACCCACGCCCCGGAACACGGCGAAGTAGTCGTTGAGGAAAATGGTGTCGCCGATGCTGAGCACGTGCTCCTTCACCTCGCTCCAGTCTTTTTCCTGGTCGATGGGCGGCACGGCGCTGATGTGGGAATAGATGTCGTGGTCGAGGAACACCTTCACGTCGGGCGAGGCCAGCAGGCCGCCCATCTGCTCGTTTACCTGCGCCCGCGGGTAGAGCGTGAACTTCTCCTTGCTCTCCCGGTCCTGGTACTCGACGCGGTAATAGGTGTTTTCGGGCAGAATTTCGAGCGTGTCGCCGGCTTTGTAGTACACCTTGTCGCCGCGCTTTACGTCGGAGCGGGCCAGGGCCTTGTACTCATCGTCGGTGCGGTAGAGCTGCTGCTTATCCACGTAGCCGGGTACGCCGGGTACGTCGAGGTACTGGCCGGTGTAGCGCACGTCGTATGCGCCCATGCGCGTTACGTCGTTGCGCCACAGCAGCACGTTGTCCTGGTTGGTGGTCTGGTCGAACTCGCGCGAGTACAGCAGGCCCGAGGTGTTCTGGCTGATGATGTTGGAATAGCCCGATGAGGCCAGCACACCCAGCAGCATCAGGGCAATGCCGATGTGGGCAATACCGCCGCCCGACAGGCTGACTTTACGCCGCAATAGCGTGAACACCATGCTCATGTTGGCCAGCACCCCAAACAGGGCCGTAGTCAGGAGCGCGATGTACGAAAGCTCCATTTTCTTGCCGTTGTACTGCACCAGCAGGATAACCAGGGCCGCCCCGAGCAACGAGAGCATAGCGGGCACCGTGAGGGTGTTGGTGAGGGAGGCGCGGTCGTTTTTCTGCCACCACATCAGCTGGGCCAGGCCCGAGCACAGCGCCACGCCCACGCCCAGCCACAGCTGAAACTTGGTGTAGTGGGCAATCTGGTCGGCGGGCAGCGCCAGGTTCGATTTAATGCCGATGAAGCCCAGGAAGGCGTTGTACACCGGAATGCTGGTCGTGAACAGCACCTGGAACGCACCCAGACACAGCACCGTAGCGCCCACGAACACCCACAGCTCGGGGTTGTAGGTGGTCAGTTCCTTCTCCGAAATCGGAATCCGCTTCCAGCGCCACACCAGCAGCGCCACGCTCACCACCACAAAAGCTGCCAGGTAGATAATGAGCTGGCCCGAAAGACCCAGATCGGTAAACGAGTGCACCGAGGCATTGCCCAGCACGCCCGAGCGGGTGAGGAAGGTAGCGTAGAGTATGAGCAGGAAGGTGGCCATTACGAGCACAAACGAGGTGCGCAGGGCCAGCTTGCTGCGCTGCCACAGCACCAGCCCGTGGATGGAAGCCACCAGCACGAGCCACGGAATGTACACGGCATTTTCTACGGGGTCCCAGTTCCAGTAGCCCCCGAAGTTGAGCGTTTCGTAGGCCCAGTAGGCTCCCATCATGATGCCGACACCCAGAATCAGGCCGCCCCACAGGCTCCAGCGCAGGGCCGGACGCGTCCAGGTGCCGTACTCGCCCTTCCAGAGGCCGGCAACGGCGTAAGCAAACGGCACCAGCGTAAGAGCAAAGCCCAGGAACAGCGTAGGCGGATGAATCACCATCCAGTAGTTCTGCAGCAGGGCGTTCAGACCGGTGCCATCGGCAGGTACGAAGTTGGGGTTGGTCTGCCACACGGGCAGCTCAGGCATAAAGTCGCGCAGCAGGATAAAGGGCGACGAGCCGATTTTAAGGTCGCCCAGCACCACGCCCAGAATCATGGACGTGAGGAATAACTGCACGCCGGCAAAAACCGTCATTACCGGAGCTTCCCAGCGTTTGGCCGAGCGCATCAGAATGAGGCCCAGGCATACGTGCCAGAAAATCCAGAGCAGAAAACTACCCTCCTGCCCTTCCCAGAAGCAGGAAATCATGTAGTAGATGGGCAGGTGGTTGCTGCTGTGGCTCCAGGCGTAATAATATTCGTAGCGGTGGCCGTGGATAATGCCGAACAGGCACACAATGACCGACAGTACGGCAACCGAATGAATGATGAAGGCCCCACGACCCAGCTTCATCCAGCCAGCGTCGGTGTCGCCCAGGGCCCGGCCCTTGGCAGCCATGTAATAGGCGTACGCCGCCACTGTGGCCGCCACAAACGCCAGAATAACACTTAAGTGCCCGACGTCACCGATGAGAGTGTTCAGCATTGTTTTTAATTAGAGCTTAGAATTTAGAGCTGAGAGCTGAGAGGCTAGAGCCTAGATGATAGAGCTGGCTTTCCCGGGCTCTGCATGCTAAGTTTTAGGCTCTAATAGCTAAGCTCTAATTAACCGACGCGGTGGCGCCCTTCACCTCGTTCTCCACATACTTGGAGGGGCACTTGAGCAGGATCTTGTCGGCCACGAACACGTTGTTGCGCATGGCACCTGTAATTACCACCTGCTCCGACTTGTCGAAATCCTGGGGCTGGGGGTTGAAATACACTACGCGCTGGGCAATGCGGTTGGTATCAACCAGCGTGAAGGCGAAGTAGTTGGGGTCCAGAGTCGGGTTGTATTCGAGGCCCATGATGTTCTTCTGGCCGTCGCGGGGCAGGCGGCCTACTACGTGCACCTTGGTCAGGTTGCCATCGGCGGCCCGCTCGCGGGCTTCCTTGAACGAGACGTACACGCTGGCGTCGCCGGCGGTGCTGGTGATAATGGCAATGGCTACCGCAATGATGGCCATGATGAAAATGTGGGCTTTTTTCATGTCAAGTAAAACAGGCGGCGACTCGGGTTTTGGAGTCAGAAGTCAGCTCAGAACAATACTTCGGACCACAAAGGTCCGCAAAAACAGATGAATGACCGGATTATCCAGCCGGCGGCCGGGCTAGTCGACGTGCGTGTTCTACTGCTCGTCCCGCACTTCCTTTTCCAGCCGGCTCAGCTTACGGTCCAGCGAAATCAGGAACAGCAGCAGCCCGGCCAGTACGACAGCTATAACGGCCACTACCACGTAAATTTTCCCGTTCTGGCGCATTGCTTCAGCCATTTCGGGCTGGGCACCGGGTGACTGGGCCGCGGCCTGCCATAGCGGCAGCAGCAGGGCCAGCAGCACCAGCAGCCCCTGTCGGATTACAACGCCGGAAGCCGGGCTACGCAAGTTGCTTTTCATATAGTTTCAGTTTGAGCACGGAAATGCGGGTGGCCAGCTGGGCCACCCAAAACGCCAGCAGCGTCCAGCCAATGACGGCCGGATAGAACACCAGACGCATGTCGCTGTCGAGGTCGTACTTGGCGAAGGCCGGATTACCACCCGCGCCGGGGTGCAGCGAGTCGGTGAGGCGCGGCAGAATATAGAACAGCGGCATGGCCACGGCAAAGGCGAAGATGTTGTAGATGGACGAAACCCGGGCCCGCTGCTGCTCATCGGTGAAGGAGGAACGCAGTACCAGGTAAGCGCCGTAGATGAGCATGGCCACGGCCGCCCCGTTCAGCTTGGGGTCGTTGGTCCACCACGCCCCCCAGGTGTAGCGGGCCCAGATGCTACCCGTGGCCAACCCCACGCACCCCATCAGAATGCCGGTGCGGGCCGCCTCGTGGGCTTTTATGTCAAATCCGGCCGTGGGCGTGTGCAGGTAGCGCACCGAGTAGTACACCGAGGCAATAAGGATGGCCGTCATGCCGAACCACATGGGCACGTGGAAGTACAGGTTGCGGATACTCTCGTTGAGAATGGCCAGCCGCGGCACCGGAACCAACAGGCCCGCCACCGCCACATACAGCAGCAGTAGCACAGTCAGGACTTTCCACCAGTTCTTTTTCATAAGCTGTTAGCTAGTAGCTGTTGGCTGTTAGCTTTTTGATGGGTTGAAAGGATATAAGAAACAGCTATTCGAAGGCCCGCTAACAGCTAACAGCTGACAGCTAAAAGCTTCTAAAATCAGCTTCGCCACAAAAACGGAAACAGCAGATACGACACAGCCCCAACGATAAGGTTGAGGGCCACCAGAGTAAGCAGAGAGTTTTGGCTGGCTTCGAATTCGAGGCCATCGAGGGCATTTTTGGATACTTTGATGAGCAGCAGCAGCATGGGCACCATCAGCGGGAAACCCAGCACAGCCATGAGGGTGCTGCTGTTGGTGGCCTTGGCGGCAATGCCGGCCACCAGCGTGAGCGTGCCGGCAAAGCCCACCGCGCCCAGCACCACATTGCCCACAAATAGCGGCACGTTTTGCACGGGGTTGCCCAGCACCACGGCATAGAGCGCGAAGGCCACCAGCGCCAGCCCCAGCAGCAGCAGGGCGTTGTAGGCTATTTTGGCCAGAATCACGGCTTGCGGCCGCACCACGGTGTAGTAGTAAAGCATCCGGCCCCGGCTTTCCTGCAGAAAGCCTTTGGCCACGGCATTAACAGCCGAAAACAGCAGCACAATCCAGAAAAGCGCGTTCCAGGCCGGGGCGGGCAACTGGCCGCCACGCAACGAAAAGCTGAGGTAGCACACGAACACCGTGCTACTCACGTACAGCAGCATACCGTTCAGCGCTGCCCGCTGCCGCCATTCCAGGCGAAAGTCCTTCTGCATCAATACCCAGATTTCACTTAGCAGCGCCACGGCAACTCGGCTGGTTCAACGGACCACAAAGATACAACCCAACCCCCGGACTACCTGCCTTCCAGCCCCGATTGCGTCTTGATTGCCCGCCTAAACGCGCAAGGGTCGGTTTTCCAAGCAGGAAAACCGACCCTTGTCCATCCGTTTAACCCTGTTGCCGCTAAAAGTCGTAGCCCAGCGTGGCGTAAATTTTCGGGCCTTTGGTCGTGTACTGCTCACGGCCCCAGGCCACGTCGCCCTTCACATAGAAGCCCAGCATGGTAGTGCGAATACCCGCTCCGTAGCCATACAGCAGCGGGTTGGTAAAGTTGATAACCGTGGCCGAAAAACCGCCTTGGGACGGGGTTTGCGTGTTATTGGAGTTGTTGACACTGAACGGGTTGGCACCCGAGTACGTCGTACCCATGTCGCCGAAAGCCGTCAGCTGCAGGTTCCGGAAGAAGCCCGACTCGATGGGCCGCCGCGAGAAGTACTGCACAATGGGCAGGCGCAGCTCGGAGTTGAAGAGCACGTACTTGCGACCCACCCGTTTGCTGTAGTCGTAGCCCCGCAGGTTGGTCACAAACTGCTGGTAAAACATCTGGGTGGGGTCGAGCTGACTGGGGCCAGCGGCTACTTCGCCTTTTTCATTGATGTAGCGCGCATCGGTGTATTCGTAGTTCAGCCAGTTGTCCATGCCGCCGAGGCGGAAGAAGGGCGGCGTGGCTCCGCCCCCAATGTACTGCCCGAAACTGGCCCGGTTGGCCCAGATAAGCTGGCGGTGCAGCTTCTGGTAGTGGCGCAAATCAACAGTAAGCTTAGTAAAGCCCGAGTTGTTGCCGTTCAGGTCGCGCAGTTGGTTGATGCCGGCCTTCATGCGCGTACCCTGCAGCATATTGATGCCGGTAATCACCGAGTTATCGAACACGAGTTCGGCCTCACCACCCAGGTAGCTGGTGTTTACATCGGTGGCGTTGGCTAGTTCGCGGTATAAGCGTCTACTCACATTCACGAAGCGCGGACCCAGGCGCACGCTCAGGTTGTGGGTGAGCGGATAGGCAATGGTAGGGGCAATTTCGTGGCGGCCGTAGCGCACCCGGCTACTAGGGTCGAGGTCGGGGAAATAGGCCTGCTTCTGGTACCGGATGCTCCAGTCGTAGCGGTGCCGCAGGTTGGTATACTCGGCAAATATATTGCTCGTACTCAGGTCGGTGAGGGCGAAGATGCCCGCCTGAATCCGATGATCCTCCATCAGGTCCGACATGTTCACCTGGGCCGAAAAGCCCAGCCCCAGCAGCGGATCCGACGTCAGCGTCGACACCACATTATCGATGCTAAAGGGAGTACCATAGCGGAAAGGGCCCGCCAGGGTTGCCGCCTCGGCCGGGGCGGCCTTGGGCAGGGCTACCACCGTAGCCGCCCGGCGCCGGGTGGGCGCCTGCGCAGAGGCCCGCGAGGCCGGAATGTCCTCGTCGAACTCGTAGTCGTTGGGGTTCACGCGGTTTCCCGCAGGCTTATCGGGCGCATTTTGAGCCGGAGCAGGAGCCGCGGGAGCGGGTACGGCGTCGGTGGCTGGGGCGGTGCCCTGGGCGCGGGCCACTGTAGGGCCGGGCCGGTTAGGAATCGGGGCCTTAGCAGGTCGCGAACGGTCTTCCAGAATTTCCTGGCGAGCCGTTTTAGACAGCCTCAGGCCGGTGGGCAGCGTGTAGCTGGGGTAGAGGTAAGCATTGCTGCGGCCATCGGCCGTGGCCGTGAGGGCCAGCGCGCCGGTGGCGGCGCTGTAGTCGAACTCGTGCACCCCCGCCAGAAAGCTCGTTACGGGCTGGTAGTCGCGGGCACTGAACGAGTAGCGGTAAATGCTGCGCACGCCGCTTTCCTCGCTCACAAACAGTATCTCGTCGTTGCTTAGGGGCCGGGGGCGGGTTTCGTTGGAAATCGTGCCGACCAGCACTTCTACCGGCTGGGGGCGGCCATCGAGGTGGTAACGGTACAGGTCGTAGTTGTTCACCACCGACGCAAACGAGCCGCGGGCCGTACCCGCCGAATCGAGCCAGCGGTTGGAGCTGAACAGCAGGCTCTGGCCGTCGGGCATGAATACCGGCTCTACGTCGTCGAATATGTCGTTGGTGAGCTTCTCGGGCGTCCGGCCACCGGCGCGCAGCAGATATAGGTCGCTCTGGCCCTGGCGCACCCCGCTAAACACCACCGACTTGCCATCGGCCGAGTAATTGATAGCCGTTATCTGCGAGAAAGGCGAAAACAGCGACGTGCGGCGCCCAAAACGGGGCAGCAGGCTGCTGAGGCGGGCCGTCAGGTTGCTCAGGCCGCCGTTGGCTTCGCGCAGCTGCAGCACCAGCTGGCCACGCTGCTCCTCCACCACGGCCACCTGCTCGTTGCCGCGCCAGGCCAGCAGCGGCAGCCGCGTCTCTACCCGCTGGTCGGGCGTTTTGTAGCCGCCGCGGTGCAGCACGTCGCGGCCGCGGCCGTTCTGGTCTACTACCAGCACCCGGTAGCGGCCCCGGTCGTTTTGCACGTAGGCCATGCGCTTGCCATCGGGGCTGAGCACGGGCTGGCTGTAGCGCACGTTACGGCGGTTGCGGCCAGCCAGGCTGTTCTTTTCATCAAGCTCCTGAAAAGGCGTGAGCGGCTGAGAGTTGAGCTGGCGGTAGTAGGCCAGCCAGTCCTTCAGAAACACCTTGTAGGGCACGTTCAGCGAAGAGCTGATGCCTACTTCCACGTCGCGGGTGATGCGCGTGAGGTTGAGAATGTTCTGGACGCTGGTGTAGCCATAGCGTTCGGCAATGTAGTTCCACACGCTCTGGCCGGCCAGTTCGGGGTTGCGCAGAAAAAACGGAGCCGTACGGTTGCCTTCGTTTTCCTGCAGCATGGTGCGCATGTAGTCGTCCATCTCCACGCTCCACCCTTGGGCAGCGTAGGCCGAAGCTCCCGAAATAAACCAATCGGGTAGCTGCAGTAGGTAGCTGCTCTGGATTACTTCGCGCAGCGAGCCGCCATACATCATGTCGTTGAGCAGCACCTCGGTAATGCGCTTGCTCAGCTCCTGCTTGAACTGGGTCTGGGTGCCTTCGAAGGCAATCTGCACCTTGGTAGAGCGCGTCAGGGAGGTTTCGCCGCCGCTGGTGTACTTCTCGGGAGCCAGCCCCACGTTGCTCTGCCGCAGGTCGCCCACCGAGTTGAAGAGCATAAGAGTGGTTTTGGAATACGGGTAGTACCCAATCAGCCCGGTAATGCGCTGGAGCTCCTTTTCGGCGTACTCGGCCGCGTGGCGGGCGTTGGCTTCGCCGCCGGCGTAATAGTACACGGTAAAATTCTGGGTGCTGAACTGCAGCCAATCGAAGCTTTTATACTGAATCCGGACCCGCCCAAAGGGTTCCTGGGCGGTCTGGGCCCGGGCGGCGGGGGCAGCGGCCAGCAGCCCGGCCAGCAGCAGCACCGAACCGGCAGGCCGCGCCAGCCCCGGACGGAAAAGAAAGGATACGTGCTTCATATCAAAAACCGAGAGCGGGAGACGGATGGATAAGGGCAATACAACTAAAAAGACAGGTCGTTATGCTGGACGATGCGCAGGATGCTGTTTGTCCAGTTTCTTCTTCACAAAAACAAAGTAACCAAATCCGGCTACTTCGCGGCCGGCCCTGCCGGGTACAACGAAATATACCGCCGGATATTGACTTCGGGCCAGGGCTCTACGTCATTTTCCAGCCAGTCGGCCATTACCTGGGCCAGCCGGGGCGCCAGCATAACGCCCTTCGAGCCCATGCCATTGAATACGTGCAGCCCCGGCATTTCGGGGTGCGTACCCAGCAGCGGCTTCCGGTCGCGCACCGCCGGCCGCACCCCGGCCCGCTGGTCGAGCACCCGGAAGGGCTGCGGCGTGAGTTCGGAAAGGCGCTGGCCAAGCTCCTCGCGGGCCTCGGCCGTAATGCCCGCCGCGAAGGGAGGCCAGCGGTAAGTGGCTCCTACCCGCAGACGGTTGCCTCCCAACGGCACCACGTAGGCGCTTTTGTTGAGCACCGTATCGGCCGGCAGGCCGGCACACTCCACCGTCAGCACCTCGCCCTGGTTGGGGGTGAGGGGCAGCCAGCTGAAATATGGGTTCTGAATGGTGGCCGCGCCTTCGCAGCTGATAACGTGCAGGGCCTGCACCCGGCCCGCGTAGCTGAAGCCGCCGGCCGGCTCGGCAACAAGGGCGGCCCAGTCAAAAGTTTCGTGTTGCAGCCAGCCCGCCGCCAGCCCTTCGGCGGTGAGGGCCGTGAGCAGCTCCTCGACCAGCACAAAGCCCCCGCGCCGTACCAGTAACCCGCCAAACTGCGGGCTCACGCCTGGCAACGGCGGCAATTCGCCGGCCGAGAATTCATCCACAAAATCCAGCCAGGGCCGGTCGGCGCTGCGGGCTAATAGTGCGTTCTGCTCCTGCACCGACGAAAAGAACTTGGCAATAGGCAGGGCCTGAAAAAACGGCCGGCCCAACCGCTGCTCCTGCGCCTGATAAAAAGCGGTGGCGGCCGTCAGCAGCTCGTCGGCGCGCCAGGCCAGCGCGAAGCGCTTGCCGGCCACCGGGTTCATGAGGCCCGCCGCCACTCGCGAGGCCGAGTCGGGTTGGGGGGTATCGAGCACGAGCACCGTGCGGCCCCGCCCGCGCAATTCGGCCGCCAGCGTGGCCCCGGCAATACCATAGCCGATAATCAGGTAGTCAATGTGTAGCATGGGCTGGCAAGGTAGGCTGGCAGAAGTTGAGTTGGCATAACGACGTAAGAGCGGAGCTTGTCCTGGCCCGCTATTGAACGGCAACCGTTATACAATCCCGGCCACAGCCGTTTGTTGACCTGTGCGGGCGGTAAGCTAGGGCAGCCCCGCCCCTACGTCGTGCGGTAAACTCCACCAACCCAAAATCCACTTATCTTGCCCTTTCAAAATATTTCTCCCCTGCCATGACCGTTGCCGGCTTTACTTTCAATCCGTTTGCCGAAAACACCTATCTGCTCTCCGACGAAACCGGCGAAGCCGTTATTGTTGACCCCGGCTGCTACGAGCCGGCCGAGCAGCAGGCGCTGCGCCAGTACATCGACGACCAGAACCTGCGCGTGGTGCTGCTGGTAAACACCCACGCCCACATCGACCATGTGCTGGGCAACCAGTTTGTACTCGATACTTATAAGGTGCCTTATCTGCTGCACGAGGCCGATTTTGCCACGTTACGCGCTGTGCCAAGCTACGCCTCCAACTACGGGTTTCCGCGCTACCAGCCCGCCGAGCCCACCGGCCAGCTACGGGCCGGCGAGGCCGTGCGCTTCGGCACTACCGAGCTGGAAGTGCGCTTTGTGCCCGGCCACGCCCCCGGCCATGTGGTGTTTTACCACGCGCCTACCAGCACCGTTATCGGTGGCGACGTGCTGTTCCAGGGCAGCATCGGGCGCACCGATTTGCCCGGCGGCGACCATGCGACACTTATTGCCAGCATCAAGAGCCAGCTGCTGCCCTTGCCCGACGATACCGTAGTGTACCCCGGCCACGGCCCCGCCACCACTATTGGCCAGGAGCGCCGCACCAATCCGTTCCTGACGTAGCGGCGTTTCCTGTTTTCTGCGCTTACTTGCCGTAGGCGCCAAGCCCCGGGCAGGCAGTATTTTTACCAGCGTTGCCTTACGCCCCCTCTCTTAAGATTTCCCCCTAAGTCCGCACGTGAAAAAGCATATTCCCAACGCCGTTACCTGTCTGAATCTGTTTTCGGGCTGTTTGGCGCTACGTTTCATTTTTGCCGATGAGCTAGTGCTGGCAGCCTATTTCGTGGCGCTGGCGGCGTTGTTCGATTTCTTCGACGGGTTGCTGGCCCGGGCTCTGCACGTGTCGTCGCCGATTGGCAAAGACCTGGATTCGCTGGCCGATGTGGTGTCGTTTGGGGTGGTGCCGGGCGCGTTCCTGTACGCGCTGCTGCACCAGGCCGGCACCGACCTGCCCGACTGGCTGCCCTACGCAGGCTTCGTTATAACGGTGTTTTCGGCCCTGCGCTTGGCCAAGTTCAACAACGATACCCGCCAGTCCGAATCGTTCATTGGGCTGCCGACGCCGGCCTGCACGCTGGTTGTGGCCTCGCTGCCGCTCATTCTGGCCGACGACCAATTCGCCCTCACGCCCTTCCTGCTCAGCCCTTGGCTGCTGCTGGGCCTCACGGCGCTGCTATCGGGGCTGCTGGTGGCCGAAATCCCGCTTTTCGCCCTTAAATTCAAAGCGTTGAGCTGGCAGGCCAACAAGCAGCGATTCGTGTTTCTTTTACTAAGCCTGGGGTTGCTCGTTGGCCTTGGGGCGGTGGCCGTGCCGCTCATCGTGCTGCTCTACGTGCTGCTCTCGGTGCTGAGCCCGGCTACTATCTCTGCGCCGGCGGCCTGAGCCGGGGCGGGCAATCCGGGGCAGGGGCCAGCTTCGTTTACTAAAGCAGGCCATTCGCTCGCTACTTCCGGCCTCGGGCGCAATAATTTGCGGCCGGCGCTGTTATCATTTGGGCTGAACTGTATTGCCGGTCAACCTGTTGGCATTTCTGGTTTATCTCCCGGCTTTTTTTGCGTTGTGCGTATGCGTTATTCTACGGTCTGGCTACTGATTACGCTCCTGGTGCTAGGTGCTATGGGCCCGCGGGCGCAGGCACAATCCGGCGAGCAGACGTACCGTGGGCGCATCACTTGGACTGGCACGGTACCGGTGGGCATTAAGGGGCAGAAACGGCTGGTGCCTGCTTTCCGCGGGGCGGCTTTTGATACCGAGCAGCAGGTGGGCACGCTGCTGGTGCGGCTGGCCGGCACCGTAACCGTGGGCCAGCTCATCGAAACGCAGTACGAACCGCTGCTGCCCGCTCAGGCCGGCCAGCTCGATGTGGCGGCTCTGCCCCCCTCGCCGCTGGTACAGCTAGAACCGGGCACCGAAGCCCGCCAGCCAGTTACGATGCTGCGCCTGCAGCCACTGCGCCGCAACCCACAAACGGGTCAGGCCGAACGCCTTACCAGCTTTGGTTACACGTATAGCGCCACTGGCGGCCGCCCCGGGGCTACCCGCACGTACGCCCGTTCATCGGTTTTGAGCCAGGGCGAGTGGTTTAAAATCGGAGTACCCACCAGTGGCATTTTCAAGCTCGATAAGGCTACGCTCAGAAGTTTCGGGCTGGAGAACTTCGACCCGGCCCGGCTGCGGCTATTCGGCAACGCTATGGGCACGCTGCCCCAGCCCAACAGCGCCTACCGCCCCGACGACCTGGTGGAAAATGCCATCCAGTTTGTGGGCAACTCCAACGCGACCTTTGATAACGACGAGTACTTCCTGTTCTATGCCCGCGGCCCGCACACCTGGAGCCGCGAGGGCCTGAGCACCCGCTTCCGCCACCAACTCAACCCCTACACCGATACGGCCTACTATTTCCTGACAGTAGGTGCCCCAGCCGGCCGCCGGGTGGCCCCGGCCCCGGCCGTTGGCGGCACGCCCGGTGCCCGCATCAGCACGTTCACCGACCGACAATTCTACGAGCGTGACTTGCTTAACCTCAGGAAAACCGGCCGGACCTGGGTGGGCGAGGCCTTTTCGGGCCGGCCCGAGCAAACCTTTACGCTCCCTGTGGCCGACCTGGTGCCAGGCTCCACGGCCCAGATTACTTCGGCCGTAGTGGCGGCTTCGGCGGCGACTACCGTGTTTCAGCCCAGCGTAAACGGGCAGGCCCTGGATGCCCAGGTGGTGCCGGGCTTCAGCTGCACCAGTGGCGGCTACTGCTACCCCGAGGCGGCCAATACCAACCGTAGCATTCTGGCCTACCAGGTACCGGCCACCTCTCCCACCGACCTCAAAATTACGCTCAGCTTCAACAGCGGCTCCGACCCCGGCGCGCAGGGCTACCTCGACTACCTCGAAGTAAACGCCCGCCGCCAGCTGCGCCTGGCCGGGGGCCTGCTGCAGTTTCGCAGCCTCGAAAACCTGCTGCCCGGTGCCATCAGCCAGTTCGAGCTGGGCAATGCGGCCAGCGCTACTATCTGGGACGTGAGCAACCCGCGCCGCCCAGCCGCGGTGGCTGCATCGGGCGGTACGTTTCTGGCCCGCACCGACACCATACGCGAGTTTGTAGCCTTTACTGGTACCGATTTTCCGGCTCCCCGTGGCTTTGGCAAAGTGGCCAACCAGAACCTGCACGCCCTCAACCTCGATGGCCAGCTGGAGCTCCTGATTGTAGCCCACCCCCGCTTTCTGCAGGAAGCCAACAAGCTGGCCGCCCACCGCACCAGCCACGACGGCCTGAACGCGCAGGTGGTGAACGTGCTCCAGATCTACAACGAATTCGGCTCGGGTGGACAGGATGTAACAGCCATCCGCGACCTGATGAAGATGGTGTATGACCGCAACACCAGCGGCCGCCGCCAGTACCTGCTGCTGTTCGGCGACGCCTCCTACGACTACAAAGCCAGCCCCACCAACGACGTAGCCCAGCTGCCCGACTGGTGGAATAGCCGCCAGCCAGCCAACGCCAACCAGACAAATCAAAATTTTGTGCCGGTCTATGAGTCGGAAGAGAGCTTCGACTTAGTGATGGGCAACCGCCCCAACGGCCGGGGCCTCACGTATTCGTCCGACGATTATTACGGGCTGCTCGACGACTCGGAAGGCGCCTGGCTGCCGGGTTCCAACAACGAGCTGCTCGACATAGCCGTGGGCCGCCTGCCGGTGAGCACCGCCGAACAAGCCGCCCGCGTAACCCAGAAGTTGATCGACTACGACAGTCCCGCCGGCTACGGCAAGTGGCGCAACCGCCTCACCTTCCTGTCCGACGACGGCGACAACAACCTGTTTGTGTACTACAGCGAGCAGCTCACCAACCCGCTCGACACGCTGGCCGCCACCCGCAGCTACAATGTGTACAAGCTCTACCTCGACCTGTTTCCGCAGGTGCAGCTGGCAGCCGGCGAACGGTCGCCGGCTGCTGAGAAGGCCGTGGATGAAGCCTTCGAGCAAGGGTCGCTGCTCATCAACTACATCGGCCACGGCGGACCCATTAGCCTAGCCCAGGAGCAGATTATAACCAAAACGTCCATCGAAAACCTGAAGAACACAACCCGGCCCGCGTTCATGTTCACCGGCACCTGCGACTTCAGTACCTACGACAACCCTAATCTTACTTCAGCCGGCGAGCAGGCGCTGATTGATGTGCAGGGCGGCGCCATTGGCCTGCTTACCACTACCCGCGTGGTGTACGCCGACCGTAACCAGGCCTTGGCAGTCGCCTTTTTCAACGACCTGTTTAAGCCCCGGCCTGATGGCACCATGCCCCGCATCGGCGACGTCTGTCGCACGGCCAAAAACATTGCCGTAATCGGCGACAACAACCGCAACTACGCTCTGCTCGGCGACCCCTCGATGCGCCTAGCCTACCCCGAGCAGGACGTGGCCCTGACTGAAATTGATGGCAAGCCGGTAACGCAGAACATGCCCGACACCCTGAAGGCCCTGCAACAGGTTACGCTGAAAGGCGAAGTGCGGCGCGGCGGGCAGCTGAATTCGGCCTTTGCGGGTACGGCCAACGTGCAGGTGTTCGAGAAACAGGCTACCGTGAAAACGCTCGGCAACGAAGATGCCCCCCAGGCGGTGCAGTTGCGCGAAAATATCCTCTACGACGGCCCGGCCAGCGTGCAGGGCGGCAAATTCAGCCTGCAGTTTGTGGTGCCGAAGGATATTAACTACAGCGTGGGTCTAGGCAAAATCAGCCTCTACGCCGCCGACCCCACCAACCGCACCGACGCCCACGGCCAGCGTCTGCTGCCCATCGGCGACGTGGCCCCGCTATCCGCCCGCGACACTATTGCGCCCCGCATCAGCCTGTTCATGGATAACGAGCAGTTTGTATCGGGGGGCCTCACAGGTCTCAGCCCCACGCTGCTGGCCGTGCTGCGCGACGCCAGCGGCATCAACACAGCCGGTACCGGCATCGGCCACGACCTCACGCTCACGCTCGACGGCGACGCCAGCAAGGTGTTGGTGCTAAACTCGTCCTACACGGCCAAAACCGACAGCTTCCAAGTAGGGCGGGTACGCTACGAGCTCAAGGACCTCACGCCCGGCCCCCACGAGCTGCGCCTTAAGGCGTGGGACACCTGGAACAACTCGGCCGAGCAGCGTCTCGAGTTCATTGCTGCGCCCACCGACAAGCTGGCCTTGCAGCACGTGCTCAACTACCCCAACCCCTTCGCCCGGAATACGACCTTCCACTTCGACCACAACCGCAGCGGCCAGGACCTCGATATTCAGGTGCAGATTTTCTCGGTGGCCGGCCGGCTGGTGCGCACCCTGCAGGGCACGGCCCTGGGCAGTGGCTCACATGTGGCCGCCCTAAGCTGGGACGGGCGCGACGAATACCAAGACCAGCTGGCTCGCGGCGTGTACGTGTACCGCGTAACGGTGCGCACCCGCGCGGCCAACGGCACCGATATTTCCACAGCCTCCAAATACGAGAAACTGGTGCTCCTCAATTAACTTGCTTCTCTGGCTTTTCGCTACTTTTCGACTCTGCATCCTTCACCCTCCCCTATGATCCTGCCCCACTTGTCCCTGCGTTCGGTATTGTTGCCCGGGCTGTTGAGTCTGGCCGCCACCGCCGCGCATGCCCAGGACCAGCATACCATCACCACGGCCGTGCCCATCCTCACCATCAGCCCCGATTCGCGCTCCGGAGCATTAGGAGAGGCCGGCGTAGCCATCAGCCCCGACGCCAATGCCGGTTATCACAACCCCGGTAAGCTGGGCTTTGTGCGCTACCAGCACAGCGCCTCGCTTTCGTACACGCCCTGGCTGGCCAGCATCACCAATGATATGGGCCTGGGCTACCTGAGCGGCACCACCAAGCTCAGCGACCGAAGCACGCTATCGGCCAACCTGATGTATTTTGACTTGGGCGCGATTGAGTACCGGGACTTCCTCGGTAACTCGAATGGTGGCTTCAATCCCAAGGAGTATGCCGTGACGATAGGTTACGGCCAGAAGTTGAGCGATAAGTTTGGCGTAGGCCTCAACGTGCGCTATGTTCGCTCCAACCTCACCGGCAATGGCGGAGATGTCACCCCTGGTAATGCAGTAGCTGTAGACTTAGGTGCGTATTACACTACCGACCTCACCATCGGAGCTGGCGACTATAACCTGGCCTTTGGCGGTGCGGTGTCCAACATTGGCAACAAAATCACCTATACCGACCCTAGAAACGCTGATTTCCTGCCTACCAACCTGAAGCTGGGTACGGCCATCACCAAGGAACTTGACCCGTTCAACAAGCTTACGTTTACCTTCGATGCCAACAAGCTGCTCGTACCGTCTCCTTATTACGAGGAGGGACCGGATGCCAATACGAATGCCAGTATTGCGGCCGTAAGGGCCGAAAACGATAAGCGCCGAGCTTACGGTATCGTGAAAGGTATCACCAGTTCGTTCAGTGATGCGCCGGGTGGCTTCAGCGAGGAGCTCCAGGAAATCAACCTCTCGGCCGGCCTCGAGTACGCCTACAACGACCTGCTGATGGTGCGGGCCGGCTACTTCTACGAGAACCCCACCAAGGGCAACCGGCAGTATCTAAGCTTTGGTGCGGGCGTACGCTATCAGGTATTTGGAGTTGATGGCACCTACCTAGTGCCTAACTCCAAGGCTAATCCTCTCGCAGAAACATTACGGGTGTCGCTGCACTTTAACTTCAACGAACTAAGCGAAGCTTTCGGCCCGTCCGACAGCCCGGTTAACTAGCTTTTCGTTCTCTGCATAATCGTCATTCCGAGCCGAGCGAGGAATCTGACTGGACGCTATGGCGGTTCAGCCCGGATTTTTCGCTCAGCTCGGAATGCTGGTTTTTCATTCTACCCAATTCGCTAATTTGATGCTCGACCGAACCGTTGCTCCCCCTGTCCAGCCGCTGGCCCGCGTAACGCTGCCCGCAGCTGAAGTTTTTCTCCTCCCCAACGGTGCCCGCCTGCATGTGCTGCGCAACGATGCTCAGCCCGTAATACGTCTGCAAGTAGTTTTCAAGGCCGGCAAGTGGTACGACCCCTCAGCGGGCGTATCGCTACTGGCGGCCCGGCTACTGCTCGAAGGTACACGCACACGCACCGCCCGCCAGATTGCCGATGAGGTAGCCTTCTTTGGCGCCTCGCTGGACTGCGAGCAGGGTTTCGACCGGGCTACGCTCACGCTCTACTGCCTCAGCCGCCACCTGCCGCAACTGCTGCCACTGGTCCAGGATGTGCTAACAGAACCCACTTTTCCCGAAACCGAACTGGCACTGGTGAAAACGCGCACCATCCAGAACGTACGCGTGGAACGGCAGAAAACCAGCTACCTCGCCTCCGAAAGCTTCTCGCGCCACCTGTTCGGCCCCGGCTACCCCTACGGCGTTACGTTCGACGAATCCATTTTCCAGGACATCACTTCTGAGCAGGTTCGCCGCTTTTTCCAGCAGCACTACAACTTTGCCGAGGCAGAGATTTTCCTGTGCGGCGACGCCACAGACGAGCATATTGCCCTGCTGACTGAACGACTAGGAACCCTACCCGGCAGCCAGATTAACACACCAACCTCCATATCCGCTCCCGCGGTGCTGGCTCCGCGTGACTATGTGACCGTGGAAGGCAGCCTGCAGGCTTCTTTGCGCATCGGGCGTCTGTGGCCGGCGCTGAGCCATCCGCAAACCCACGCGCTGCAAGTGTTGGTTAAGGTGCTGGGTGGCTACTTCGGCTCGCGCCTGATGAAGAACATCCGCGAAGACAAAGGTTTCACCTACGGCATCTACTCCAGCGTACACCCGCGCGAATACGCCACCAGCTTCATGATTGGCTCCGACGTGAATACCGCCAACGCTCCCGCCGCCATCGAGCAAATACAACTAGAGCTTCGCCGTCTGCAGGAAGAGCCGGTGCCGCTGACGGAACTGCAAACGGTAAAGAACTATATGAGTGGCAAGTTCGCCAATGAGCTCAGCACCGTTTTTGAGCAGTGCGACAAGTACAAGAACCTTGTATTTTACCACCTGCCCACCAGCTACTACTCCGACTTCGTAGCGCAGGTACAAGCCACCGATGCCGCCACGTTACAGGAGTTAGCACAAGAGTACCTGTCGCCTGCAAGCATGGTTGAGGTGGTATCCGGCCCCAAGCATTAGCGCGAGGCAGCCACAAACGTCAAACGGCCCGTTCTCTAACACGAGGGAACGGGCCGTTCTACTTGATACTTAGCCCAGCAGTACTGCTACGACGGGGCCGTAAACGCGAGCTGCCC
>NZ_JAGGPS010000030.1 GCF_018613725.1 Hymenobacter sp. ISL-91 | reverse complement strand
TTCGGCGGGTTGGGCGAGTCGTGGAAAGGCGCCTTCGTGGGCGGGGCGCTGCTGGTCGAGGCCGTCACGCAGGGCGACAAGCTCATCCTGGGCAACTTTGAGGACGCTATCCGCCTGCCCGAGAACATCTAGCAGGAGCAGCGCAGGCTAGTCCATAGACATCTTCGAAACGATGAAACTATACCTTGTGGGTCTTCTTACTCTGCTTGCCACCGCACCTGCTCTGGCTCAGCATACTGCTGGGCTGACCGGGAAGCGAGATACCTCCTTCTCTAGCGCAGGAGCATACAGGAAGGAGAGGAAAAAGCACCCCGGCATTAAACTGGTAGAGGAGTTCTCACTGCCTTCCGTGCAGGAGAAACGCGACCTGGTGTATCGTACTGTCGGCAACCGAAAATTGCGGTTAGATGCCTTTTATCCGAAGAAAAAGGGCAAAACCAAGGCCGCGGCTATTCTGCTCATTCACGGCGGCGGGTGGCGGAGTGGCAGCCGTCAGCAGCACAATCCGCTGGCGCAGCGGTTGGCAGCGTTGGGGTACGCATGCTTTACGGCGGATTACCGGCTTTCTACGGAGGCACTTTACCCAGCTCCGGTTGATGACTTGAGGGCGGCCGTGCGCTGGATGCGGCAAAATGCGAAGCAGTTCAATCTGGATACGGCGCAAATTACCGCGCTGGGGTTTTCGTCGGGTGGGGAGTTAGCGGCTTTCTTGGGCGCTACCAACCACAATTCTGCCTATGCGGGGCAGCACGAGCGTGTCGCCACCTCGGGTAAAGTTCAGGCAGTGGTAGATATAGATGGTATCCTTTCATTTGTGCACCCGGAATCCGGCGAGGGCGACGATTCCCGCTCCACCTCAGCCGCCACGTACTGGCTGGGGTATCCCAAGAAGGAGAATTTCGCTCTTTGGGAGCAGGCGTCGCCGCTGACCCACGCAGACAAAAACACGCCGCCTTTCCTCTTTCTCAACAGTTCGGTAGCCCGGATGCACGCCGGCCGCGACGACTTCAGAAAAGTACTGGCCCGCTATGGCATTTACTCCGAGGTGCATACGTTTCCGGACACCCCTCACACCTTTCCCTTATTCGACCCCTGGTTTGAGCCGACAGTCGGCTTTATTGACTCTTTCCTGAAAAAGGTTTACCAGCGGTAGAAGCAGCGCACTTAACGCAAGCAGACTATGCCGGCCCATTAACCGGAGTAGTACAGTAAAAACAGACAGCGAGCTGACCTAAGCGGGGGTTCAGATTCTGCCCAAACTGGTAAAACATACCGTGGCCCAGAGGTGGCAGCAGCCCAGACTGAAGTAGCTATCAGGGTGATACGTGACTTTGCAGCCGCTTTCTTCGAGAAAGGGAAATGGGTGCCGTGAGTAACAATTCGGCTTTGAGCGCGCTCCAGCTTGCTTCGGCCCGTAGCCTGTTGCGGCACAACCAAAAGTCAGGCTGAGCCTGTCGAAACACTCCGGCGCGCCATTAAGCGCCTGCTACTAAGCGGTAGAGATGTTTCGACAGGCTCAGCATAACTGTACCAGACCTACTCTCCGGCCTTAGCCGTATCGGCTGGGGCCTTGGGCTCGGCAGGTTTGGGGGCCGGGGTCGCCGGGGCCGCCGGGGGCGGGGTGGCGGCTGGCTTGGGCTTGCCGAAGAGGCTGTTAAGGCCTTTTTTGGCTTGTTCGCGCAACCTGGCTTCCGCTTCGAGGCGCTTCTTTTCCAGCTCCAACTGGGCGCGGGCCTCCAACTCCTGGCGCTTTACCAACGCTTCCTTTTTGAGGCTATCCTGCGAAAGCAGCAGTTTGGCCGCCAGCCCGGCCTTCGAGTCGTCGAGCTTGCTTTGCACAATGCCGCTAACCAGCTCCTTGGCCACATCCTTGGCCTGGCCCTTCACGCTGCCGCTGCTCAGCTTCACCTGGGGGTTGGTGATGGTGCCGCCAATGGTGAGGCCCAGCGTCACGCGCTCGGTGCTTTTCAGGTTCGAAACGCCAGTGAGCCGGGTGAGCTGGCTGCTGAGGGCGTTACCTACCTGGCCCGTGGGCACATCGAGGGCCGCCACGTACTCCAGCCCGCCACCGTCGATGTTGTTCGAGCCGCCCACCGTCATCTTGATCTGGCCCACGTTCACATCAAACGGCTTCACCACGAAGTTGCCGTTGATAATTTCGGCCGCCACATCCTTGTTGGTTACCACAAAGTTCTTGAGCTCCTGCAGCTGCGTGAGGCTGCTGATTTTGGTGAGCACCGGCGAGCTGGTTACGGCCGCCCGCACAATATCAAACACACCCTTACCGGTGAGCGTGCTGAAGCGGGGCATCATGTCGGGGCCCATTTCGCCGCTCACATTGAAGTTGGTGGAGAAGATGCCTTCCAGATTGGCCGCCAGTGGCACCAGCTTCTTAACGGAGTTAAAGGCCGCAAACGCCTGCTGGAAGTTCAGCTCCTTCACGTTCAGCCCGAAATCGAACTTCGGGTGGGCCAGGTTCTGGCTGCTATACGAGCCGTTGGTGGCAAAACTACCGCCGAGCGTATTGAAGGTGAGGCCTTTGAGCGTGGCCACCTGATTGCGCACCGTTACGGTGCCCTTCACGTCGTTCAGTTTCAGGTTGTCGTAGAGCACCTGGCCTACGGTGGTGTTCATGGTCAGGTCGAACTCTTTGGGTATCTGCAGCACGCCGTCGGCCTGGGTGGCGGCGGCGGGGGCTTTGGTGGCGGCCGTAGCGCCGGCCGTGGGCTTGGCACTCACCTCGTCTACCATCCACTCGTTCAGGTTGAAGCGGCGCGAGTTCACCGTCAGGTCGCCGCGCAACGGCTGGCCGGGCACAAACAGGTAGGCCAGGTAGTTGCTGATGGTACCCGAAGCCGCCACGTCCGACGAGCCCACGAAGCCCTGCATATCGCGCAGCACGATCCGGTCGTTGTTGAACGTAGCCGTGGCCTGACTCACCTTCATACCCTGCGGAAAGTCGGGACTCTTGTAGTCGATGTTGCGGGCATTCACAGTACCCGAAGCTACCACCGACTGGTAGCGGCCGGCCTCAATATCGGCCATGTTGCCTTTGGCGGCTACGTTGCCGTTCAGGCGGCCGGCCACTGTCATGCCTTCAAGCGGGAAAATTTTGGTGAGCTTGGTCAGGTCTACGGTGCCTTTCACATCGGTGTCAAAGGCCAGCTTGTCCACGCCCTGGGTGGCCACGCGGCCCTCCAGCGGCTCGCCGTCGAGCAGCATCTTGAACTGCGGGATGTTGACTTTGGTGTCGTTGAGCTGACCGGTGGGGTTGGTGACGGTGCCGGTCAGGGTCAGGTTTTCAATCGGGGCCGGAAACTGCTTGCTCTTCACGTAGCCGTTGCTCAGGTTCATCCGGGCCTGAATAACCGGCATCTGGGTGGCCGAGTACACGCCCTTGGCCGTGGCATCCACGAACAGCTTGCCGCGCAGCAGCAGGTCCTGCACCGGATACACCTTTAGCATCTCGGCCAGATCCACGTTGGCTTTCACGCGGCCGTCCACCTTCATCGGGGCCAGCCCGTCGATGGCCATATTGCCGTCAATCGGGTTCTTGCCCAGGTCCAAGTGAAACTGCTTCACGTTCACTTTCACGTTGTTGGTGAAGCCCGACGGGTTGTCCACCACCATATCCACGTTGATGTTGCGGGCGCGCTCGGGCAGGGCCGGGTACTGAAAGCTGCCGTCCTTTATCTGCAGATTCACGCCGTAGCCGGGCATTTGCAGCGCGTTCTGCACGCCCTTAAAATAGCCGTCGAAGGCCACCTTTCCGCCGGCTTTAATGTCCTTGAACTGCTCGGTATACGCACCCGGCACCAGACTCAGGATGTTCTTGAAATCGGTTTCCAGCGCCTTAAACGTGAGGTCGTACACAATATCGGTGGCGTTGGGCAGGCCGATAGTACCCTGGAAGGTGGCCGGAAAATCGTTCAGCTTTACCTTGTTATCCTTGAAAGTGAAGAGCATCTTCTCCAGGTTCATGGCCATAGTCACGTCGGCGTCGAGCTGCTTGTTGCTCACGTACTGCACGCCGTCGTAGCTCAGCGAGGCCGACTGCGCCGTTGTCTGGCTCACCATATCGAAGACGTTCTGCTCGAAGTCGCCCGAGCCGGTGTGCTCGATGCCACGCAGCTCCATACCAAACGGGATGCTTTGGTCGTCGTAGCGCAGGCGGCCATTCGTAATCTGCCAGCCCTTAATGGCCAGGCTCACCGCCGTAGTATCCTGCCCTTTGGTAGCCGCCGCCGAGTCCGACACGAATACGTCCCAGTTGGCGCGGCCACTTTTGAGCACCTTTATATTCAGGTCGGGCTCTTCTAAGGTGATATTCTTGATTTTGATTTGGTCGCCGCTGATAACGCTCATCAGGTTCAGGCCGATGCGCGTCTGGGGCAGGTAAGCCAGCGTGTCGCGGGCAAACGAGTCCTGGCCGATAATGCGCAGCTGGTTGATGCGCAACGCCAGATCGGGGAAGGTGCTCAGCAGCGTTACGTCGATATTTTCCGGATCATATTGCACCTCAGCCCGCACCCGCTGGGCGAGCTGCTTGTCGAAGGCAGCTTTAATTTTATCTTTGAACAGCAGCGGCGCCAGGGCCAGGAAGGCTACAACAACGACCAGGAAAACCCCGAGGCCAATGAAAAACTTGCGCATAGAATGACTACTTAAAAGCGGTAAATTCCGGCAGCCGAACTGACTATCAACATCATCAACCCGGCTGCCGACCCGGGCAAAAGTAAGGAGAAACTCCACCGGACTACCGTTGTGGTAAACGGTGTACAGGCCCACTATCTTGCCTTTCGGCGCCTGACTACTTACGTAACCGGTTCGCGTTAGCCCCCTCAGCCCCGATGAAACGCTGGTAGGCCTCAGCAGCGGCCAGCGCCTTTACAGTTCTCTTAGAGCCCCAGGTACCAAACCCGCCGGTTCGCTCGTTAGCCGCCCACGTATGCCAAGCACCAGCACGTCAGCAGCAGCAGAACCCGGAAAGCGGCGGCGGTGGCTGGCCGCTGCCGGGCTGCTGTTGGCCGTACCTGCCGCGCAGGCCCAAGACCTGTACTTTGCGCAGCCCTTCGCCAACCGCATGCAGCTCAACCCGGCCTACGCCGGCCTGCTCGACGATTATGGTGTAACGCTCAGCTACCGCAACCAGTTTCCTACCCTGGCCGGCACCTTCCAAACCACGCAGCTGGCCGCCGACTACCGCCTGCTCAACCAGCGCAGTGCTTTTGGCCTGCTGATAAACCAGGACCGCACGGGCAGCGTGGGCTATACCCGCTTGCAGGCCGGGGGCGTATACGCGTATCATGTGCGCCTCAACCGCCAGCTCAATCTCAGCGGCGGGGCCACGCTCAGCTACGGCCGCCAGCGCGTCGGCTACAGCAACCTCACGTTTGGCGACCAGCTCTCCGACGACGGGCAGGTGCGCAACCTCAGCCAGGAAGCGGCCGACTATGCCCCCGTTAACTACCTCACGGCCGGCGCGGGTGGGCTGCTGTTCGGGCCGCAGTTCTGGCTGGGCGTAGCGGCCCACCACCTCAACCAACCCAACCTGGGTTTCGCGGGCCAATCGGTGCTGCCCATGCGCCTGAATGTGCAGGGCGGCTACAAATTCTATTTCGCCCAGACCAATACCGTGCGCGAGCAGCGCGAAGTCAGCCTCAGTCCTACGGCCGGCTACACCCGCCAGGGCAGCTCCGAGCGCACCGACCTTGGATTGTACTTTACTACGACCCCACTAACACTGGGAGCCGTGTACCGGGGGCTGCCGCTGCCCGGTGCTCCCCGGCCCCAGCAAGTGCTTACGGCCGTAGCCGGCATCAGCGCGGGCACATTTCGGCTTGGTTATAGCTACGATGTCAGCCTCAGCCAGTTCAGCGCCGATTTGGGCGGAGCGCACGAGCTTTCGCTCACGCTCCGCGAGTTCGATGCGCTGGAAGCGGCCTGGCGCCGACTAAAGCGACGCAATTACCCGAAAATTCCTTGCCCGGCTTTTTAAAATGTTGTATTATTGCACCCGACTTGCCTCGGCTAAATGCTTTCTTAACAGGTAGTTTCAACTTGATCATGAATATTTCCAAGTACCTGGGCCTGGCCCTCGTCGGAGCCTGCACCCTCACTGCCTGTAACAAGGGCGGGCGCTCGGCTACTAACCCCGGCAAATACAGCTCGACCACGGGCATCGAGTACAACACCGATGAGGGCATGAAGGTGTCTGATTATCAAGGCATCCCCGAGGGGCCAGGTTTGGTGTTTATCGAAGGCGGCCGTACAGTGCTGGGTTCGGCCGAAGAGGACGTGGCCATGAGCCACGACAACCTAGAGCGCACCGTTACGCTGGCCTCCTTCTACATGGATGAGGTGGAAGTAGCCAACATCCACTGGCTCGAATACCTGCACTACGTGCGCAAGGACTCGGCCGAGGAGTTTTATATGTCGGCCCTGCCCGACACCACTGTATGGGCCCGCGAGCTGTCGTTCAACGACCCGTACGTGGATTACTACCTGCGTTACCCCGGCTTCCGCTACTTCCCGGTAGTGGGCGTAAGCTGGCTGCAGGCCAACGACTTCTGCACCTGGCGCACGGCCAAGGTGAATGAGCGACTGGCCAGCGACGCATCTGAGGATGGCGGCGGCTCCCGCAAGGGTGGTCTGTTCGGCCGGAAGAAAAACAAAGGCGGCGATGCTGCTGAGGGTACTTCCGAGGATGGCGGCGGCGTGAAAATCGCCATCGAAAACGGCAACACGCTGCCCAACTACCGCCTGCCAACTGAGGCCGAGTGGGAGTACGCGGCCCAGGCCCTCATCGGCACCCAGGAAACCGGCAACGAAAACCAGGAAAACAAGCGCATTTACCCTTGGGATGGCCGTCAGGTACGGAACCCCTACGGTAAAAACCAGGGCCAGTTCCTCGCCAACTTCAAGCGTGGCCGCGGCGACTACGCCGGTATTGCCGGCTCGCTCAACGATGGCGCCATGATTACCGAGCAGGTGTTCTCGTACCCGCCCAACGACTACGGCCTCTACAACATGGCCGGCAACGTGAACGAGTGGGTGCAGGACATCTACCGTCCGCTGTCCTACGAGGATGTGGAAGACCTGAACCCCTTCCGCCGCAACGGCTACCTCGACCCCTCCGAGAAATACGACAAAAAGGGCTACCAGTCGCTCATCGATGACCACGTACGCGTGTACAAAGGTGGCTCGTGGCGCGATGTAGCCTACTGGCTCTCGCCTGGTACCCGCCGCTTTATGGCCGAAGACTCGGCCACGGCTACCATCGGCTTCCGTTGCGCCATGATCAACGCCGGCTCGAACAAGTAAGGATCACGGATTAGCACGGATTTTAGCTGATTTCACGGATTTTGTAGTCGATTAAAAAAGGCCACCTCATCGAGGTGGCCTTTTTGTTGTGTTAACTGGCAAGCTTACTTTTGACCAACCAAACCGTCTACAAAATCCGTGAAATCCGTTAAAATCCGCGCCAATCCGTGATCAGGCGACGGCGATGGTGGCTACGCTGACTTCGCGGGCCCCGGCGGCGAGCAGTACGGCGCAGCAGGCTTCGAGTGTGGCCCCGGTGGTCAGCACGTCATCCACTATCAGCACGTGCTGGCCGGCAACCAGCTCGGGGCGGGCAGCCTCGAACACGGTGGCAACATTCTGCCAGCGCTGCAGGCGGTTTTTGCGGGTCTGCGACTCGGTGGCGGCGGTGCGGCGCAGGGCTTCGGGGTGCCAGAGACAACCGAGTGAAGTAGCCAGACCTTCGGCGAAGCTGTCGGCTTGGTTGTAACCGCGGCGAGCCAGCTTGCGCGGGTGCAGCGGCACGGGCACCACCAGCCCAAAGGTATCGACGTAGCCCGCCTCGGCCAGCTCTTGGCCGAAGTGGCGGCCCAGCACCCTGCCTATCTGCTGCTGGTTGCGGTATTTGAGCTCGTGCAGCAGGTGCTGTACGCGGCCGTGTTTTTGGAACGTGAGGTAGCCCAGCACGTGCGTAACCGGCAGTTTCCCCCAGAAGCGGCGGGCCAACGGGTTGTCGGCCGGGGGCAGGCGGTGGTAGTCGGTGTAGGGCAGCTGGGCGCGGCAGTCGGTACACAGGTCGTCCTCGCCGCGGGCCAGCGGCTCCTGGCAGGCCAGGCACACCCGCGGAAACAGCAGGCTCACGAAATCGGACAGCATGACGGGCAGCGGCATGACGGTAGGGCAACGGGTGGGCCTGGGGAAACTTCTGCCTAATTTTAGCGCTTAATACTGAAACTTCCACGGTCCTGTTTTTTGGGCTGTTGGCTAAGCGCCTGCCTGACTGCAGGCTATAGTCCAGCCAATCAGCAGCGCAGCACCATCAGCCCACCTGCCCATTTATTCATCAGTCCCTCAACCCATGAGTATCGTCACCGAATTCAACGATTACCGCCAGCGCATGAACGAGAAAATCATGGCGGCCGATAACAAGGTTATCAAGCGGTTTTTCAACCTCGACACCAACACCTACCAGGAGGGCGCCCTCGATGTGAAGACCAAGGAGCTGCTGGGTCTGGCCTGCTCCATGGTACTGCGCTGCGACGACTGCATCAAGTACCACCTCGGCAAATGCTACGAGGAGAAGGTGAGCGAAGAAGAAATTTATGAGCTGTTCGCCATTGCCAACCTTATCGGCGGCAGCATCGTGATTCCGCACTTCCGGCGGGCCGTGGAATATTGGGAGGCCCTCAAGGAAGAGACGGTCACCCCGCCCCCCGTTCACCCGCACGCCGTTTAAGCATGCTCGATCCGCAGGAAACCGAAGCCCAGTTCGAGCACCGCTGGTGGGAGCTGATGACGGAGATGAAGATCCGCTTCGGCAAAAAGCCCGACATGAACGCCCTGCTGCTGCTTATTGGTGTGCAAGAGCTGGGCCAGGGCGCGGGCCCCTTCACCAAAGAGCAGAAGCAGGACCTGATGCACATTGCCACCTGCCGGCTGTTCAGCATTTCGGGCTACTACGAGCGCGAGAGCGTGGACGCCGAAGGCTGGCCCCACTATCGGCTGCTGCAGGCGCTGCCCTTCTCCAACCTCAAGGAGCAGGAGCGCATGCTGAAATGGCACGTGCTGGAATACTTCGACGAGCAGAATCAGGAGGAGTAAAGAAGTAGAGCGTTGTCATGCTGAGCGCAGCGCAGCGGAGTCGAAGCATCTCTACCGCTTCGTTGAATTAGCATTGATTACTACTGCGGTAGAGATGCTTCGGCTGCGCTCAGCATGACGTTCTATTGCTCCGGAAAACCCATCAGATGAACATCATTTCTTACAACCTTAATGGCCTGCGCTCGGCCCTAAGCAAGGGCCTGGCCGATTGGGTGGCCACGGCCCGGCCCGACGTGCTGTGCGTGCAGGAAATAAAGGCCGGCCGCGAGCCGCTCGACGTGTCGCAGTTCACTGATTTAGGCTACCACGCCTACCTGCATCCAGCCCAAAAACCCGGCTACAGCGGCGTGGCCATTTTCTCCAAGGAAAAGCCGCTGGCCGTAACCGAGGGTTGCGGACAGGAGAGCTACGACACCGAAGGTCGGGTGCTACGGCTCGATTTCGAACACGTCTCGGTGCTGAATACCTACATGCCCTCGGGCACCAGCGGCCCCGAGCGGCAGGCGTTTAAGGTAGAGTGGCTGCACTTTTTCAAACGCTATGTGGCAGAATTGCGGGCCGCCGGGGTGCCGCCCCTGGTTATTGCCGGCGACTTCAACTGCTGCCAGCGCGAACTGGATTTGCACAACCCCAAGGCCAACCAGAAAAGCCCCGGCTTCACGCCCGAGGAGCGGCAGTGGTTCCAGGATTTTCTGGCCGACGGCTTTATAGACTCCTTCCGCCACCACCACGGCGACGCCCCGCAACGCTACTCTTGGTGGAGCTACCGCGCCGGTTCGCGCGCGCGCAACGTCGGCTGGCGCCTCGACCACCTACTGGTCGATAACCGCCTCGTGCCCCACATCCGCCACGCTGATCTGCTACCCGACGTCATTCACTCCGACCACTGCCCAGCTTCGCTGGAACTTAGTTTTTAGCAGAAACGAACTATAAAAAAGGAACGTCATGCTGAGCGCAGCCGAAGCATCTCTACCGTGCAAGTAAACCCAACGATAGGGTTACCATTGCGGTAGAGATGCTTCGGCTGCGCTCAGCATGACGTTCCTTTTCAATCACTTCTCAATCAATATCATTTCTGCTACCTCGCGGCCCGCGGCCAGGGCGGCATTCAGCGAGGGGTAGGCGGCGTAGTCGCCGCAGCGGTACAAGCGGGCGCCAAGCCGGAGCGCCTGACGGGCCGGCTGGCCGGCGGGGTATTCGGGCAGGGCGTAGGGCAGCTCGTAGGTGCGCAAGTGCGGCCAACTGGCGGCTTCGGCACCAAACCAAGCCATGAGTTCCCGGCGCAGCTGGGCTGTAAGGCCAGATTCCGAAAGGCCATGCTCGCCGTGGGTGCTCACCGAAACCAGCCGCTGCCCGGCTGGGGCGTAGGCCGGGGCCACATCCGACGGGAAGGCCACATTGTGCGCCAGCCCGGTGGGCGAGGCGTTGAGACGCAGTAGCTTATCGGGACGGCTGGCTGAAGCGGGAGCGGCAAAATAGGTGCAGGTGGTGCGCCGCCAGCGCAGCGGCTGGGGGGTAGAAACCAGCGCCTCCTCGGGAGCTTCGGGCAGCAGCTTGGTTGCCGCTTCGCCATCAACGGCTACTACAATGGCAGCGGCCTCAATGGTTTCGCCGCTGGCCAGCCGGACGCTGGTGCCGTTTACGGCGGCTACCGGGCTGTTCAGGCGTACGGTGCCGGCGGGCAGGCGGGCGGCCAGCTGCTCGGGTATCTGCTGCATACCCAGGGCTGGCACCACGGCTTCGCCTATCACAAACTGCTGAAATACAAACTCGAAGAAATTAGCCGCCGTACTCAGGCTCCGGTCGAGGAACACGCCCCCGAAGAAGGGCCGGAAGAAGTTGTCGATGATTTGTTCGCTCCAGCCGTAGTGACGCAGAAACTCGAGGGTCGTTTGGGCATTGGTGGAATTGCGGCTCAGCAGCTGCCCGCTGGTGTAGCCGCGCACATGGTTCACGAGGCTCAGAATCCGCAGCTTGTCGGGCAGCGTGCCGATGCGCGAGGTGAGGGCCGAAAAGGCGGCCATGGGCCGTTGCAGCGGGTTCTGCAGGGTTGTTTCCTTGCCATCTGGCAACCGGATAACGGCTCCCGAGCGAAAGGCTTTCAGGTCGAGGGCGCCGTAGTCAATCAGTCGCTCGACCTCGGGATAGCGCGTGAGCAGCACCTGGAAACCCCGGTCGAGGCGGAAGCCTTCGGGCGTTACATCGGTCCGGACGCGGCCACCCACGGCATCGGCGGCTTCGAGCAGCAGCACGGGCCGGCCGGCGCGGTGCAGGTAGTTGGCGCAGGCCAGCCCGGTCATGCCAGCCCCGATAACGATGGTAGGTAATTGAGCAGAAGAAGCGGGAGTCGTCATAGACCCAACAAACTGCAAACGCGGCGCTAAGGTTGTTTTCAAGAAAAGTTGGGAAGAACGTCATTCAGAGCGGAGCGAAGAATCTCGCTCGCAGACATTGAATTCCCATAGTACAGTTTTTGCGAATGAGATTCTTCGCTCCGCTCTGAATGACGTTCTCCTAGCTCCTGACCTCAAGCGCCCAGCGGCTAGAACAGCGGCTTGCGCGGCTTCATGATTTTGCGGGTTTTCTGGGTCCAGAGCGCGGCCGCGCCGGTTCGGGCGAGGCTGACGCGCCATACCCCCATGGCCTGGCCCTGCCGGTAGCCGGTGGCCTGGTCCTGGGGGTACTGCTGCCGGATAAGCGCGTAATCGGCGGCCGCAATGTCTTTGCCAACTTCGCCGTGGCAGCGTAGGCAGAGCTGGTCGTTGAGTACCAGTGGGCGCTGGTAGCTGAACACCTCCTGGCTGGAGCGGGCCACCTGCCGGGCGGTGTCGGCCGGGTTCAGCTCGGCGGCACTCAGGGTGGCCTGGTTGCCGGGGTCGCGCGGGCGGTTGCTGGCGCGGGTTAACGTGGCCTGCAGGGCTTTGGCCAACGAATCGGTGCGAGGCAGGCGTGCGGGCCGGCAGAACGGCAGGGCCGCGGCCACGCCACCCGCGGCCAGCTTATCGGCCAGCACCCGGCGCAGCTCCCGCTCGGCCCGGCCCGTGAGCGAGTCGCCGGCCCAGGTGGTGGCCCGCAGCAAATCGGCGGGCATAATGCGCTTTACTTCCCAGTTAACGGATTCTTTGGCCAGCTCCTTGGTGTTGCTCAGGTGCTCCACCTGGTCGGGGCGGCAGGCAGAAAACAGCAGCAGCAGCAGCAGCAGGGCGGCAAGAGGCAGGAGTGGGCGCATAGGGAAGTGATATAGAGACGGGGCAAACGAGGTAGGGGCGGGGCTTGTCCCCGCCCGCCGCTTATAACGGTATACATCCAACGAACCGGGTTGTTCCCGTTGAACGGCGGGCGGGGGCAAGCCCCGCGCCTACCTCGTTCTTACTGACCGGTTAAAGGTACAGCTTGTCAACGCTGCAAGACGTATTTCTAGCCGGCCGCGTTTCCGTATCTTTGTAGCCCTACTACAAATTTCAGAAGGCAAGATGCTAGATAAACTGGAGGCCATCCAACGGCGCTACGAGGATGTGAGCGAGGAGCTGACCCAGCCCGAAGCCATGAGCGACATGAAGCGCTTCAAGGCCCTCAACAAGGAATACAAGGACCTGGGCAAGATTATGGTCGAGTACAAGGCCTACCAGAACGTGCTGGCCAATATCGACAGCTCCAAGCAGGTAATTGCCACCGAAAAAGACGAGGACTTCCGCCAGATGGCCAAGGACGAGCTGGAGGCGCTGTATCCTGAAGAGGAGCGGCTGGAGGCCGTTATCAAGGAACTGCTGATTCCGAAAGACCCCAACGACAGCAAGGACGTCATCATGGAAATCCGGGCCGGAGCCGGGGGCGACGAGGCCGCCATTTTTGCCGGCGACCTGCAGCGCATGTACATGCGCTACGCCGAAAAGCACAACCTCAAAATGGACCTCATTGACGCCACCGAAGGCACTTCGGGCGGCTACAAGGAAATTATTCTGGCCCTCAAGGGCGAGGATGTGTACGGCAAGCTCAAGTTTGAAAGCGGCGTGCACCGCGTGCAGCGCGTGCCGGCCACCGAAACCCAAGGCCGCATCCACACCTCCGTGGCCTCGATTGTGGTGATGCCCGAGGCCGAGGAGCTCGACGTACAGATTGACATGAACGACGTGCGCAAAGACCTGTTTATGTCGAGCGGCCCCGGCGGACAGTCGGTAAACACGACTTACTCGGCCGTGCGCCTCACCCACCTGCCCACGGGCCTCGTGGCCCAGTGCCAGGACCAGAAGTCGCAGCTCAAGAACTTCGACAAGGCCTTGGGCGTGCTTCGCTCGCGCCTCTACGAAATTGAGCTGGCCAAGAAAAACGAAGCCGAAGGTGCCCAGCGCAAAAGCATGATTGGCAGCGGCGACCGGTCGGACAAAATCCGCACCTACAACTACCCTCAGGGCCGCGTAACCGACCACCGCATCGGCTTCACGGTGCACAACCTGGCCAATGTCATGGACGGTAACATCGACGACTTCGTGGAGCAGTTGCGCTTGGCCGAAAGCGCCGCGCGCCTGCAGGAAGGCGTAGGGTAATTTTTCTGGCTGAACGGACGTTGGGAAAGGAAAGCGAAACGCCAGCAGAACATACATAGAACAGTGTCATGCTGAGCGAAGCGGAGCGTAGTCGAGGCATCTTTACTGCAGTGCTAATCCTACTACAGGGGTTACCAGTGCGGTAGAGCTGCTTCGGCTACGCTCCGCTTCGCTCAGCATGACACGTTCTATTGACATTCCATCGAAACCCAACATCCTATGCGCTATCTGCTTCCGCTGCTGCTCCTGTTTTCGGCCCTGCTCACAACGGTGCTGCTGCCGGGCTGCGAGCCGAAGGAAGATCTGATAACGACTGACAGCAGCGCGAAGCTGGAATTTTCGCTTGACACGGTGAAGTTTGATACCGTGTTTGTGGCCACTGGCACCGTAACCAAGCGCCTGTGGGTGTACAACCGCAACGCCCGGGCCGTGCGGATAGCCGAAATCAGCCTGCCCAGCCGGCCAGCCGTAACGTACAGCCTGCTGATAAACGGCGATGCCGGCCTTGTAGCCCGCAATGTCGAAATCCGGGGCAAGGATAGTCTGCTGGTGCTGGTACGGGCCACCGTTGACCCCACGCCGGCCGATGGCAAGCCGTTTCTGGTAGAAGACGACCTACGCTTTACCACCAACGGCAACGAGCAGGCCGTGAAAGTGCTCAGCTACGGCCAGAACGCCTACTTCCACGACAACGAAACCATCACCAGCAACACCGTCTGGAAGGCCGACAAGCCGCATGTGCTCTACGGCTTCACGGTGGTTGATTCGCTGGTTACACTTACCATCCAACCGGGAGCCCGCATTTACGCCCACTCCGACGCGGCTTTGGTGATTGGGGGGCAGCTACTGTGCAACGAAGCCTTTCAGCCCAACGGCCCCATAGAGCCAACTGACGCCGGTTTTGTGCGCTTCCAGGGCGACCGGCGGGAGGCATTTTACCAAGACATTCCAGGGCAGTGGAGCGGCATCTGGTTTCTGTCGAGCAGCCGCAACAACGTGGTGCGTTTTACAGAAATCAGAAACAGCGCTTTTGGGCTGCTGGTGCTGAATTTGAACATTTTGCGGCCTTTCCCAACGGTAATAGTCGAGAACTCGATTATCCAAAACATTTCCAGTACCCGGCAGGCCCTGTCGGGTCGGGGCCTGGGGGCCTCCCTCGAAGGAACTGGTCTGCTGGCCATTGGCGGCGACATCACGGCCCGCAATGTGTTGCTGGCTAACTGCGAGCAATTTGCGGTACAGGGATTGGTGGGCAGTAACCTACGCCTCGACTACTGTACCATCGCCAATTATAGCGGTGGTCGCCGCCTAACGCCCTCTGTGCGCCTGACTGATACTTTGCTTATAAATGGCCGCCTGCGCGCATCCCAACCCAGCTTCACGGTACGCAACTCCATCATCTGGGGGTCTATTTTGGACGGAGATGAATTATTGTTCAACAATGGCGAGTCGTACGCAGGCAATATCAGCATCCGCAACAGCCTGCTCAAAACCAAAAAGTACGACAACACCGGGCCGCTCGGCCAGCAGAAAAACGGCAACGTGCTCAACCCCGACGAGTTTGCTTCTTCCATCTTCAAAAGCACGCCGTCGCGCTTCCGGGGCACGGCACTCAGCTTCGAGCTCGACACCCTTTCGCCGGCCAGCAACCGCGCCCTGCCCCTGCCGGGCCTCAACACCGACCTGCTCAACCGCCCCCGCAACCCCACCACCCCCGACATAGGCGCCTACGAGCGGGTGAACCCTTAGGTAACCCACGTTTTGGAGGTCGGTGTAGGGGCGAGGCTTAGCTGCGCTGTCCTGCGGTTGTCCCCACCCGCAGTTAGCCCGTGCTTTGCGGGGTCTGCCGACAGCTGTTCAATGCCTTGTTGTGACGGCGGGCGGGGACAACCGCAGGACAGCGCAGCTAAGCCCCGCCCCTACACCGACCTCCGCAATTCGAGCTATAAATGAGGGATAAGCGCGTTATTTACTTCGCACCTCTCACTTCCGACTAATGCACTGCTTCCAGAAACGGCTGCGGCTACCGGCGCTAAGCCGGGGCTTTCATCTGATAACCGATTTACTGGTGGCTGAGCTGCCCGAGCTGGAGCAACTGCAGGTGGGCACGGCACACTTCTTCATTCAGCACACGTCTGCCAGCCTCAGCCTCAACGAAAACGCCGACCCCACCGTGCGGGCCGACTTCGAGCAGTTCTTCCGCCGGCTGGTACCCGAAAACGCGCCCTACTTCCAGCACACCCAAGAAGGCCCCGACGATATGCCGGCCCACCTCAAAGCCAGCCTGCTGGGCCACGCCGTCAGCGTCCCCATCAGCCGGGGTGAGCTGTTGCTGGGCACCTGGCAGGGCATTTACCTGGGCGAGCACCGCACCCACGGCGGCCGCCGCTGGGTAGTAGCCACGCTGATGGGTGAGTAAGTGACTGACTGAGCCCCAGCGGGGCGACAGATCGGTAGCAGTCCGGTACCGATTCCGCAGAAAGCCCCAGCGGGGCGACACCAGCCGTTAAACGATGGGTGTCGCCCCGCTGGGGCTTTATTGCTTTTGGGTGCGTTGCTGCTACCAATCTGTCGCCCCGCTGGGGCTACTCACTCACAACTCCGCGCACCGCGTAGCGCACCGAGTCGAACAGAATCAGCTTTTGCACGCCCTGCACGCGGTAGCTTCGCAGCTGACCGTCTGGGCTATCCAGCTCCAGAGTTTTGGCCGAGTACACCAGCGGGTTATCCTGCGAAACGGTGGCGCGCACCTGCTGCACCTGCCCGCCACGGCTGACGACGCTGAGCTGGCGCACCGGCTGCTCCACGCCGGGGCGGCGGCGGTAGGTGCGCCGCAGCAGCCCGTCGGGCGTAGCCACCGAATCGACGAGGTAGAGGCCGCGCAGAGCAGGCTTGTCGATGTCGGCCTGCTGGAAAATCTGCAGCTCCTTGGCCCAGTCGATGGGCGTGGGGCGCTCGGTTTCCTGGCTCCCGTCGCGCAGCAGTACCTGCTTCTCTACGGTGGGTTTGCGGCGGTTAAGCTCGGTGCTCTGCTCGTGCAGAAAGCCCAGCAGGTTGAAGTAGCTGGTGTGCTGGCGGAGCGCCTCGTTGGGCACCGGCGCATCCGTTGCCGTTCCGCAGGCCGTCGTCATCAGGAGCAGCGCCAGAACTGCCGGCAGCACAAGCCCGGGCTTACGCATTCGGACCGGTGTTTTGGGGGTGCAGCAGGCTCTGGCCGGTCATGATGGCAGGCTTCGGCACACCCATCAGCTCCAGCACGGTAGGCGCAATGTCGCCGAGCTTGCCATCGGCCAGCGGGCCACGGTAGTCGTTACTGGCCAGAATGCAGGGTACCAGGTTCGTGGTGTGGGCCGTGTTGGGCGAGCCGTCGGCATTCACCATCATGTCGGCGTTGCCGTGGTCGGCAATAATAAGGCAGGCGTAGTCGGCGGCCAGGGCGGCTTCCACTACTCCACGGGTACACTCGTCGGCGGCTTCGGCAGCCTTCACGGCGGCCGCAAAAATGCCGGTGTGGCCCACCATGTCGGTGTTGGCGAAGTTGAGCACCACAAAATCGGCCGATTTAGCCAGCAGCTCCGGTACCAGCGCGTCGCGTAGCTCGTAGGCGCTCATTTCGGGCTGCAGATCATAGGTGGCCACTTTGGGCGAGTTGCGCATAATGCGGCTCTCGCCCGGAAACTCCACCTCCTGCCCGCCCGAGAAGAAGAACGTGACGTGCGGATACTTCTCGGTTTCGGCAATCCGGATCTGGCGCTTGCCGTGCTCGGCCAGCACCTGGCCCAGCGTGTGCTCCAGGTTGTCCTTCTCGAAGATGGGAATGACGCCGGTGAAGGTGGCGTCGTAGCTGGTCATGGTTAGGTAATGCAGGTTCAGGCGCTGCATCTGGAAGGCGTGGAAATCCTGCTGAGTGAGGGCTTCGGTGATTTCGCGGCCCCGGTCGGTGCGGAAGTTGAAGCAGATAACCACGTCGCCCTCGGCAATGGTGGCCAGCGGCATACCGTCGGCGTCCACCTTCACAATGGGCTTCATAAACTCGTCGGTGGCTCCCTCCTTATACGAGTCGAGCATGCTCTGAATCAGGTTCTGCGAGGGCGTGCCGATACCGTTTACCAGCACGTCGTAGGCCACCTTCACCCGCTCCCAACGGTTGTCGCGGTCCATGGCGTAGTAGCGGCCTACCACGGAGGCAATTTTGCCGCTGGCCCCGCGCTGCAGGTGCTGCTCCAGGTCGTTCACGTAGCTCACGCCGCCCTTGGGGTCGGTGTCGCGGCCATCGGTGAAGGCATGAATGAACACGTTATGCACGTCCTCATCGTGGGCAATGGAGCACAGCGCTTTCAGGTGGTCGATGTGCGAGTGTACGCCGCCATCGGAGAGCAGGCCCATCAGGTGCACGGGCTTGCGGTGCTCGCGGGCGTAGGCAAAGGCCTGCTGCAGGGCCGGCACGGCGGCCAGCTTCCGCTCGCGCACAGCCTTGTTGATGCGCACCAGATCCTGGTACACTACCCGGCCGGCCCCGATGTTCATGTGGCCTACTTCGGAGTTACCCATCTGCCCGTCGGGCAGGCCCACAGCCTCGCCCGACGCCTGGAGCTTGCTGTGCGGAAAGCGCGCAAACAGCGAATCAACGAAGGGCGTATGAGCTTGGTCGACGGCCGAAACTTCCTTGTCCTGAGCCAGGCCCCACCCGTCCAGAATCACCAGCAGTACCTGTTTGTTCATGGGCGCAAAGATACGGCAGACCCGGCAAAAAGGCTGGCCTATTCTGTAACTTACCGGCTGGCCCGCTCGTTTGGCGGAATCCGGTTTCAACTGGTGGCAGCTTGGCACTATTTTCGCAGCCTGGCAATCAAACTCTTTCTGTTTTCCATGAAACGTCTAACTTCTTTTGCTTCGGTGCTGGTACTGGGGTTGCTGCTGGCCGTCGGTGTGATGGCCCAGGCCGATTCCTTCGGGCCGGTGCGCAGCGCCATCCGCAACAGCAATGCCCGCGAGCTGGCCCAGCTTTTTGCGCCCAGCGTGGAGTTGAGCTTTGATGGCGACAAGCAGAACTACAGCGCCACCCAGGCCGAATTTGTGATGAAGGACTTCTTCTCCAAGCAAGCCCCGGCCTCTTTCGAATTCATCCATTATGGCGGCAGCAACGAGGGCACAACCTACGCGGTAGGCCGCTACACGGGCAAAGACGGGACTTACCGCATGTTTGTGAAGATGAAAACGGCGGACAGTGGTCCTAAAATCGCTACCATCGAATTCAACAAAGAATAAGCCCGGCACCGGACCGATTCTCTCGCCCTTACCGCGCCTCCGGGCGCGGTTTTTTTATGTGGCCGATCGGGCCGAACGGAGGGCGAGTCATCCTCAGCATGACAATTTATAGTAGCCCTGCTTAGGGCTATGGGGGCGGAAATGCAGAGACTTGGGCACGGCGGCCCGGAACCGGGGCGTTTTTGCTATTTTTGTCCCGTGAAAACGCCTTCCTACCTTACTCCTGAAGCCCTGACGGCCTTCATTCAAGCGGCCCTGGCCGAAGACGTCGGCGACGGCGACCATTCGGCGCTTTCGTCTATTCCGGCCGACGCCCGCAACCGAGCCCAGCTCATCATCAAAGATGCCGGCGTACTGGCCGGAGTGGAGCTGGCCCGCCACATTTTCGCTTTCGTGGATGCCGACCTCGTGCTGGACGTACGCCTGCCGGACGGTACCCGCGTAAGCTATGGCGACGTGGCCCTCACAGTGGAGGGTCGGGCGCGCAGCATCCTCACGGCCGAGCGGCTGGTGCTCAACTGCATGCAGCGCATGAGTGGCATTGCCACCCACACGGCTCACTTGGTGAGTTTGCTGGCCGGCACCCAGGCCCGCCTGCTCGACACGCGCAAAACCACGCCCAACTTCCGGCTGCCCGAAAAATGGGCCGTGCTGATTGGCGGCGGCGTAAACCACCGCTACGGCCTCTTCGACATGATTATCCTCAAGGATAATCATGTGGATTACGCTGGGGGAGTGCGCCAGGCCATCGAAGCCTCGCGGGCTTACCTGGCCCAAACGGGCCGGCAGCTGCCCATCGAAATTGAAACCCGCTCGCTGGCCGAAGTGCAGCAGGCGCTTGATGCCGGTGGCATCGACCGCATCATGCTCGACAATATGGCACCGGCCCAGCTCCGTGAGGCCGTGGCCCTGGTAGCCGGCCGCTTCCCGCTCGAAGCCAGCGGGGGCATTACCGAGGAAACCATTGCCGAGGTAGCCGCCACCGGCGTCGACTACATCTCAGTAGGGGCCCTCACCCACTCCGTCCGCAGCCTGGACATGAGTTTGAAAGCCTTTTAATGAGTTGTCAGTTGGTAGTTGTCAGTTGGTAGTGATGGGGCGAATAATTCGCTTCACTCTATTACTGACAACTACCAACTGACAACCGACAACTACACACCAATGCAACTACCCAACCAGCGCGGGAGCTACCGGCAGCAACAGCAGGGCCCCTCGCCGATGGCCATCCGGACCAAAAAGCACCAGCTCGATACCAACACCTACACCCGCATAGCCATGGGCCGGGTGTGGCGGCGCGAGTGGTGGTATGCCCTCATTCCGTTTGCGGTGGGGCTGCTGCCGGCTATTATCTGGCATTCGTGGTGGTGGCTGGCCCTTTCGGCTGGCCTTACGCTGCTCTACGTGCTCTTCCGCTCGGCCCAGGTAACGGGCATGACGCAGGTGGAGCAGAGCAAGCCGCTGTTCGAGAAAATGGCCTACGAGTTTGACAACAAGCAGATTGTGCTGCGGCGCAACGAGAAGGAAGGCATGCGCATAACCTGGGATATGATTGGCGAGGTGAAGCGCGAGGCAGCTGGCTACCTGCTGCTGCTCAAGACGCCCGAGCTACCGGACGAAATCAAAGGATTTAAGCGCTGGATGGCCCGCACCTTTGATGCGCCTATCTTTGTGGAAGTACCCGACCGTATTTTCAACTCCGGCAACGACCAGAAGCTGTTCGAAGCCATGCTACGCCGCAAAAGCCTTTTGGTATAGCAGGCAGTAGTTGGTCCTACCCTCGCAGGATCGGACATGCCCCAGCAAGCCTCGTCGATTTCCTTGCCGGATGCCAACTATTTGCCCAACACCAGGTACTCACTACCAACTACTCATTACTCACTACTTTTCTCATGAGCAAGCAACTCGCTATTTCCGCTTTTGCCCTGGCTGCGCTGGCCCTGGGCGGCTGCAGCGCCGAACCGTCGGATTGGCGGCCCGACAAAAAAGTGTCGCTGGATATGGTAGCCCCCGGCACCCGCTCCAGCGAGAACTTCGAGCACACCGAGATGGAGCACAACGCTATGGAGCATAACGAAAAGGGCGGGGCCATTGCCGAGCCCGTTAGCTCGGAGGTGACGCTCGACGAGCCCAACATGCGCAAGCGGACCAACGCCGAAGAGTCGCGGACTGCCAACGACCCCACTGCTCCGCTCACCAACAGCCCCGAGTCGATGCAGAGCGTGAAAAAGGCCTCCGACACCACTGCAACCAAGGCCCTGGACGGCCCGCGGCAGTAGCCGGCTGTACCTCGTACGCTTTTTGATCAAGCTCATGAACTATTTCAAGCAAGTTGCCCTGGCCTTGTGCCTGTTGCCTGCGCTGGTCCTAACCAGCTGCGAGCAGAAGGCTACCACAACCGAAGCTACTGCTACTGAAGCGCCTGCCGCTACCGGTACTGAAGCGACGCCCGTGACCACTGCGGCCTACATTTGCCCCATGAACTGCGAAGGCAGCGCCAGTGACAAGCCCGGCAAGTGTCCGGTTTGTAACATGGACCTGGAGCCCAACCCGGCCGCTAAGCCCGCTGCTACGCTTTAGTCCACGGCGCTGGCTCGTGCCCTGCGTTTGCGGGGCGCAGCCAACCTGATTTCCCGAATGCGAAGAAGGGCGTAGCTACGCCCTTCTTCGTTTTTCAGCCCTGCCTATGTCTGTTGCTGCTTCCGAATGGTTTAGCACCTGGTTCGATTCGCCTTACTACCACCGCCTGTATCAGCACCGCGACTACGCCGAAGCCCGGCAGTTTTTGGGGCGGCTGCTGGAGCACCTGCACCCACACCCCGGGGCCCGGCTGCTCGATTTAGCCTGCGGCAAGGGCCGGCACTCGCGCTACCTCAGCGAGCAGGGCTTCGATGTAACGGGAGTCGATTTGTCGGCCCAGAGCATTGCGCACGCCCGGCAGTTTGCCCACGAGCACCTGCGTTTCTACGAGCACGACATGCGCGACGAGCTGCCCTACGGCCCCTTCGACCTGGTGCTGAACCTGTTTACGAGCTTTGGCTACTTTGCCGAGGAGGCCGAAAACGTGGTGGCGCTGCGCCACGCCGCCGACGCACTGCGGCCGGGCGGCAAGCTGGTTATCGACTTTCTCAACACCGACCTGGCCATCCGGCAGCTGGTAGCCCACGAAACCCAGACCATTGATGGAATTACGTTCGAGCTACACCGCCACCTGCAGCACGGCTTTATCGTAAAGGACATCCGGTTCGAGGATGAGCAGGGCCGGCCGCAACACTTCGTGGAGCGCGTGCGGGCCCTCACGCGGGAGCGGTTCGAGGAGTATTTCCAGCTGGCGGGCCTGCGACTGGCCGAAACGCTGGGCGACTACCAGCTCCGCCCCTTCGACCTGGCTACCAGCCCCCGCATGCTGTTCGTGCTGAAAAAACAAGGGTAATATACTGGCTGTCTGATTGATGTGCCGCTACACAGCGCATAGCAACATATGCAGAGTCAGCATCGCACCACACCATAAAAATCAACTCATTAGCCTATGTGGTTTGCCGTTTTTGCGCTGTTCCTGACGGTGCTGGGGGCCGGGTGGCTGACGCGCTTCGTGCCCACGGCCGGCACCGTCTGGATGAAGCCGCTGCTGGCGTTCAGTGGGGCCTACCTATTCACGCTCACCGTTACGCACCTGCTGCCCGAGGCCCTGGAGTTACGGCCCGGCCACCAAGTGGGCTACTTCGTGCTGGCGGGCTTTTTCGGGCAGATGGTGCTGGAGGTATTTTCGCAGGGCGTCGAGCACGGCCATGTCCACCATCACCCCGAGCACCCGGGACACGTTGGCCAAGTCCCGTTTATGCTGCTTTTCTCGCTGGCCATCCACTCGTTTCTGGAAGGCAGCATTCTGATTAAAGACCCCGCGGCCGGCGACGTCAGCCATAACTTCTACGCCATTCTTACGGGCATTGCGCTGCACCACATTCCGGCTGCTTTCGCCCTGATGGCGCTGTTGCGGCTGCGGCTGGGCTCGTTCCGGCGGGCGCTGCCCTACCTGCTGCTGTTCGCGCTGGCCGGCCCGGCGGGCATCGTGCTCAGCAACTACGTGGTGCTCGACCAGCTGCTGGGAACCGGCCTTTATGCCGCTCTGCTGGGCTTGGTAGCCGGCAACTTCCTGCACGTTTCCACCACCATTCTGTTCGAAACCAGCCCCGACCACCGCCTCAACATCCGCAAGCTGCTGGCCACGCTGGCCGGTTTGCTGCTGGCGCTGGCCGTGGATGTGGTGTAGAACGATGTAGGGGCGGGGCTTGCCCCCGCCCGCCGTTAAACG
>NZ_JAGGPS010000029.1 GCF_018613725.1 Hymenobacter sp. ISL-91 | reverse complement strand
TCTCCGAAAAAGGAGAGGGGGCCGGGGGGGTGAGGCGCACGCGGAGGGCGACATGCGGGAACTTATCAACTATGGAACCGGGGCCGGGCACCGTGGGGTGCAACGCAACGCAACCACGCCTACGAAGCCGCCTCCGTTTGCGTCAGATTATACCCGATTTCCGCCGCCAGACTCGCGTAGGGCACCTCGCGCACCGGGGTGCCGGCGCGTACGGCCAGGGTGGCCAGCGCCCCACAGGCCTCGCCGGTGGCCGAGGAAGTGGGCATGATGCGGATGGCGCTGTGGCCCTCGCGGGTGGACGAAATGCAGCGGCCGGCCACCAGTAGATTGTCGGCCTCTTGCACCAGCAGCGAGCGAAGCGGCACCTCGTAGTACTCGCCCTCTTCCACGTGTTCGAGCACCGAATCTTCGTCTTTCTGGCCGTGAATGTCGATGCCGTAGCTGGAGCGGGCCACCGGGTCGGCGAACTTGTGCATGTTGCGCACATCGGCCCCCGTAACGGCGTAGTCGCCCACGGCGCGGCGGGTTTCGCGCACGCCCACCTGCACGGCCGTCTCTACGAGGTAGGAGTTCTCGAAACCGGGCAACTCCTGCTGAATCAGGGTCACGAGCTGGTCGACCTGGTTGCGGCCGGTGAGCTCGGCGGCGGTCAGGTCGGGGGAGGAGGAGCCGTCGAGGCCCAGCACATTGCTGGTGTTGAACGAGCCCTCGCCCGAGCCGGGCAGGGTGGTGAAGAAGATGTACTCGATTTCCGGGGGCAGGCGCTTCTCCTCAATGGCGCGGCGCACGTTGCTCCAGTAGCCGGCCACCGACACGATTTTCGAGAAGTCGAAGTCGTAGGTCATCCAGTCAAAGAAATCGTGCTTATTGGCCTTGGCGTACTCGGTGGCCCGCTCGATGTCGATGCCGCCCATCCGGAAAAACAGTGTCAGCGCCTGCAGAAGGCCCGTTTTCTCGTCGCCCTTCACCCATGGAAACTCGCCCAGGTAAAGCAGCTGGGCGTCGCCGGTGGTGTCAATGAACACCTGGCCACCCACGGTAACTTCGCGGCCGTCGGTGAGCATATCGAGGGCCGTGAGGCGGTTGCCTTCGCGGTGCACGCGTGAGATTTCGCCGTGCAGCAGCACCGTAACGCCGGCCTGACGGAGTAGCTCGTAGGCCGACGAGCGAAAGGCGCTGGCGTAGAATCCGTTGTCGATCATGCCGTTCTGACGGCGCATGCCGTCTTCCAAATCCTCGAACACGCCGCGTACCAGCGGCTGCCCGTGGATGCTGTGCTTCATAAACGGGCCCACCATGCCGGCCGTGCTCATGCCGCCCACGAAGCCGTAATGCTCCACCAGCAGCACCGAGGCACCCATCCGCCCCGCTTTCACGGCAGCCCCGATGCCGGCAATGCCCGCGCCGGCCACTATCACGTCGTAGTTCTTCTGAATTTCCATACTAGCTATTCGAATTTGCTTGAGCCGCCGAAACGGGGTGGAGACGCAATATTTTGCGTTTCGTCGTTGCTGATGTTGCCCGTTTCATACCGCGCTGTTCTTATGGTGTCGTTCAACAATGAGACGCGAAGATGCGTCTCTACACCCCTCTCCCACCCTGTCCGGCGGCGGCTTCCAGGTCGGCGGCCTGTTGCAGCCACTGGTGCGGGGCGTAGGTGCGGCCGGGCAGCAGGTCGGCTACGTGGTAGAAGGGCGCGGCGGCGGGGGCCGGGGCGGGCTGGTAGAGCAGTTGTGTTTCGGCGGGTACAATCTGCAAACGGCCCTCGTGCGGAGCCAGGGCCCGCGTCAGCTCATCCAGCCTATCGTTAGCGGCTGTTTCGACAAGGGTTTGCGCATCGGCGGGCAGGGCCAGGGCCAGCCAATAGCGGCCATCGGGCAGGCGCACGGCCTGTTGCAGGCCGGGCAGCCCCTCCACCACCGGCTTGGCCCCGGCGGGCAGCGGGCTGGTGAATAGGCACAGCCGGGCCCCGGTCAGTTCGCCGGTGCCCCGCACGATGCGCGTGAGGTGGCCGGCATCCGAGGCATCAATCACGCACCGTCCTGTAATTTCCAAGCCGCCTTCCTTGCCGATCAGGTGCAGCGTGGCGTACCCATCGGGGCCGGGCTGGTCGAGGCGGTGGGCCTTCACATGGAACAGCAGCGCCGCGTCGGAAGCCTCCAGCGCGCGTTGTAAGCCGATTTTCAGCACCTCAGGGTTGAGCACCCAGCCCTCGGGGCCGTCGTAAACGGTGGCGTAGGGGTTGGCGCGCAACTCCCCGAACAGTTCCCGGGCGTGGGGCGTGGTAGCCTCGGGCCACTGTTGCAGGCAGCTCAGGCTTTCGGTGATGCTGCCGCCGGGAAAACCGTAGGCATTCAGCACGAGCACTTTGCGGCCGGCCGCGGCGTGGTGCAGGGCCAGCAGGATGCCGCCCACCGAGGCCCCGTACACCACGTAGTCGTAGGCGGCCGGGTGGTCAAGCGAATGAATTTGCATAGAAAGGAAAGATTGGCCGGGATGGGACGCGGGAAGCTGCCGTTACAGACCGGCCGAGCCGGCTCATCCCTTAAGGCTTGGTGGGAATAGGGGCCCGGGGGGTGCTACCTGGCGTTCATCTGCACTGGCACCAGCGTAATGGGCGTGGGCAGACAGGAGGCGCCGGGGGGCGAGTAAGTGAGGTGGATGGTCTGCTCCTCACCGTTCGCCTTCGGCGCGAATACCTGGATAACCACGGCTTCGGGCTCCTGGCGGGTGGTGGGCTTGTCGGAAGGCAGCTTGACGATGCCGCCGGGGTGCAGGCCGGGGCTCACCATGACGGTGGTGGCCATGGCCTTGCACCACAGGTTGTTTTCGCCGCCGCCGCGGGCGTTGCGCGTGAGCAGGGCCAGGCCGCGGCCGTCGGTGCTCTTCCAGCGGATGGTGATGTCGTAGATGACGCCGTAGTTGCCCTTGAGCACGGCCGTTTCGGTGGTGTGGCTGGCGGTGCCCTCCACCCAGGGGTCGCGCTGGCCGTCGGCCACCGTTATTTCGGCCGCGCCCGAGCGAGTGTCGAACACCGAATCGGGCTGAACGCGGTAGTTGCTGACGCCAAAGATGCCGCGGCCGGCGCCGCTCTTGCTCTTGCCGGGCAGCACTTGCGGGTTGCGGGCCAAGGCTTTGGGGCCGGGCGTGGCCGGGTCGGTCTGGAGCACGGTTACTTCGCCGGGCTGGTCAATCAGGAACTCGTAGAAGCCGTGGACCAGGTCGTCGTACTTGACGGTGGTCTGCTCCCATTTCTCATCAATGGCCACGGCCTGGCCGGGCTTTACGGTGCGCACTTTGGCGCTGGGCTGCGAGGCGAAGTAGTCGGCCAGCCCGTTGCGGCCGATTTTGAGGTAGTCGCCGCTCGGCGGCTGGGCCGAATACTTAAGCATCTGGAGGCGCATGGGCCGCGAGCCGGTATTTTTGATGAGGGCCGTGATTTTGCGGTCTATCTTTTGGGGCTCCTTCACGCCATTGACGTTGTAGAGGTAGAAGCGCACGGTGCCGGGCTGCACCTGCTCGCGGAACACGGCTGCTTCGGGCACCCGGATGTACTCAGGGTCGTCGGAAATCAGGAACTGGGGGCCGGGCAGCACCAGCTTGTGGTAGCCCAGCTGGCGGCTCTTGCCAAAGGCAAAATCGGGCAGCTCGACGCTGGCTCCGGCTGCCGCTGCCAGAATCCGGGCGCTGGTGCTGTCGGGCGGGCCGGTGGGTGTTGCGCCGGGCGTTGTACCAGGGCCGGTGGCCCGCACTGTGGCTAGCGTGCCGGTCAGCAGGGCCGCCAGGGCCAGCCCGCGCTTCCAGTGGTTAAGCGAAAAATTCATGCGAAATCAGAAAGGAAAACGGAAAGAAAAGGCAGTAAAAAAAGAAGAGAAACTCGGTTTCTCTTCTTTTTTTACTAACAACAAGGCAAATGCTGGGCCGCGACTATTGCACCAGCAAACGGCGCACGCCCACGCCCGTGGTGGCCTGTACCTGCAGCGAATAGACGCCAGCTGCCAGCCCGTTCAGCTTCAGCTCCTGGCGGCCCGCAACGGCAGCACCTTGGGCCACAATGCGGCCCTGCAGGTCGCTCACCTGCCAGCGCTGCACGCTTCGGTCGTTGATATCGAGGGTAAAGGTACCATTGCCGGGGTTCGGGAACACGTTGATGGCGGCCGTGAGGGCGGCCGATACGCTGCCGGTAGTAGTGGTGGTTAGCGTGGCCAAAGCGGGGGCCGACAAGGCCTCACGCAGGGCGAAGGCCTTGAGGTAGTACTTGGCGCCCGCCTTCAGGCCGGGGATGTTGGCCGTTACGGTGCCGCCGCCAGTGGTGGGGCTCAGTACCTGCACGCGGCCGTAGTCGGCGGTACCGGCGCCGGCCGTGGGGTTGAGGCCGAAATCGGCGGCGCTGGTGCTATAGTACACTTCGTAGGCAATTTCGTTGGCGCCATCAGTGAAGCTGACGTCAATCGAGTTGTTGGCGCCCACCTTAGCCGTGAAATTGGCCGGGGCAGGCAGCGGGGCGGCAGTGGATGGCGTGGGGTCGAAGGTGTAGATGCGGCGCTGGTTGGCTGTGCTGCTGGTCAGGCTCAGGATAGGGCCGGCGGGCTGGGCATTCACGCCCGAGAAGGCGGCCACGTTGTAGCGGGCCTCCGGGATACTGGTGGCCACATAAATTGTGTTGTACACCGTTGGTGGCGTAGTAGCGTCAATCTTGTGGGTGATGCCCACCTGGTAGCCCTTGGCGGCACCGGTGCTGCCGATGTTCATCTCGCCATACACGTACTCGATGATGTTGCTGGTTTCGTAGAACCGAATCTGGTAGGTGGCATCTACCGAGCCGCTGTTGGCCAGCACGCCCAGGTTCAGGTATTCCACCACCAGCACTCGGTTGGGAGCCGTGCCGGCGGTTTTGTAGTGGATTTTGCCCGTAGCCGACGTGCCAATGGTCGTAATGTCGGCCGCTTGGAATGCCCGCATGAAGGCGCCGAAGCGCTCCAAGCCGCCCGTCAGCGTGGCGTTGGGCGCCAGCTTCTCCTCAGCCAGGCTCAGCAGGCCGGTGGGGTTGGCGCTGAACTGGCTGAACCGCTGGCCGTAGAACCACAAATCGAAGCCGATAGGCTGGAACGCCGAGCCGTCGACGTTGCCCACATTGGGCCCGAACAGTTGGGTGGTACCGGTGCTCATGTCCACGGCGCCGGTACGGGTGGTGGCCAGGCTGGCGTCGGTTTTGGTGGTCCAGACGTAGTTTTTGGTGTCGAGCTGGGCCTGGGCCGAGAGCGAGGTGCCGGCCAGCAGCGCCGCACAAGCCGCCAGACGGCCCAGGCGGCCAGGATTGGCCAGTTGCTGAAGAGTAGAAGGTACGCGCATAGTGTGGGGATTTAGGTGATAAGAAAATGGGGAAAGGCAAATTGGTGGGCCGACCAGCTAACTTACGCCCGCGGCCGGCCCGATTTCAGGTTACTACTTCAGCAGCAAACGGGTGCTGAGCCACTGGCCGTTGGGCTGCTGGGCCTCCACCACGTACTGGCCGGCCGTGAGCGAGCCGGGCAGCTCCAGCTTCTGGCTGGCCCCGGCATTCAACTTCAATGCCTGCTGGTATACCACGCGGCCCAGCTGGTCGACGACGCGCACGGCCTGCACGGGGGTTTCGGTGCGTAGCGTAAACTTGCCCTGGCTGGGGTTGGGGAACACCTGCAGGGCGCCCATATTCTTGCGGGCCTTGCGGGTGCTGGTGGGCACGGCGGTTTTGCCATCGAGGCGACGGTTGCGAATCACCATCACCGCGTCGCCGCTTACGAAGCGGCCGGCGGCGGTGCCCTCGGTGTTGAGCCGCACAACCCGCTGGCGGCCGGCGCGCAGGTAGTAGTCGCCCAGCTTCACGAAGCCGGCATTGGCCACGCGGGTCTGGTCGAGGGTGACAGTGGTGGGCTGGCCGCTGGCATCGAACACCTGGAAGGGCGCGGCGGTGCTCCGGTTGCTCGATACCACCTGGTAGGCGTACACCTCGTACCAGGCGTCGGTGGGCACGGTCAGGTAGTAGTCGAGCGTGTTGCCGGCCGTGCCGTCGGCGTAGATGCTGGGGCCGTTGTAGCCGGGGTTGTTGCTGGCGAGCCAGGTGCCCGAGCGCAACACGTTGGCTTGGTCGGAGGCGGGCACCAGGGCGTGGTACACGCGCCAGTCGGTGGGGGCAAACGGGGCAGTGGCGGGCGTAGCGAACCGGGTTTTACTCAGGTAGCGGAAGCGGCCGGCCAAATCATCAGCAAACCAGATGCAGCTGCCCAGAAAGCCTTTGCTCTTGGCCAAATCGAGGTAGCTCACCATTTGCGGGTTGGTGAGGACCACCGTGGCGCCCGGCGTTATGGCAAACGAAGGGTAGACCTTGGTGGGGTCATTCACCAGGTTTTTGGCGTAAGTGATATAGCCGTCGTATTGGGCCAGGTTGCCGGCGTAGCTCTGCACCTGCACATTGTCCACCTTGTTGTTGTTCACCCACCACTGCCAGTCCTGCAAATACTGGTTGTAAGCCGTGTAGGTGCTGGCGCCGTACTGGCTGGGCGCATTCGACAAAATCACGCGCGGGTTCACGCTTTTGATGCTGTCGTAGATGCGGGCGTGGAAGGCGTTGATTTTATCGGCCCGCCAGCGCATCCAAGCCGCGTCGTTGCCGGTCTGGGGTGGGTCGGCGCCGTTGTGCTCCTGCTTGTAGAGGTTGACCGTGAACGGGTCGTAGCCGTAGTTGAGGTTGGCGTAGCGGATGCGGTCGAGCTGGATGCCGTCCACATCGTAGCGGCGGCTGATTTCGGTGGCTAAGCCGATGAGGAAGTTCTGGGGGCCGGGGTTGCTCTGGGCCATCCAGTAGAAGTTGGAGCCGGGGTCGAGCTGCTGGCCGTTCTGGATGGTAGCGGTCCAGTCGGGGTGCTTGTCGAGCAGCGGGCCGCGCACTTCGCCGGGCTTGAGGGCCCCGGTCCAGCCGGCCACGAAGCCGTATTCAAACCAGGCTTCCACCCGCAAGCCCACGCGGTGCCCCTCGGCAATAGCCTCGGCCAGAATATCGCGCTCAGCGTACACGGGGTCGGTGTAAAGGCCGGTTTCTTGGAAGAACGTGTTGCTCTGGAACAGCGGGTAGCCCCGGCTCCACACGTTCACATACACCGTGTTGAAGTTGGCCGCCGCCAGGCTGTCCATCTGCTGGCCGATAGCGGCGCGGCTGGCATACTTGGTGCGCGTCAGCCAGGTGCCGCGCAGCTCTTTTACTTCCTGGGCCAGCGTAGCGGCGGGCAGCAACAGGGCCAGGGCAACGGTGAGGAAAGGTATTTTCATCGCAGGGAATGTCGGTAGTGAAAGCGCCCCGAACCGGCCAGCGGCCGGGCGCTACCCTATTGACCCGCTCTGGAGCCGAATCCCTTAAGCCTGGGCCGATTATCTGGCGGGATTATCTGCTACCCGTCACAATTACCTCATCCACCATCAAAAAAGCCGCCCCGCCGGCCCCCGGGTGGCCGGGCGGGCACACGCCCACGTTGGCGGCTTCCACCCGCACAAAACGCGCCCCGGCCGTTGGCACCGCCGCCCGGTACGTCCGCCGCACCGGCCCTACCAGCGTCAGCGGCTCGGTGGTTTGCTGCTCAATGGCCGGCCCAAACGTGCGCCCGTCGGCCGAGAAGCGGAAGCGCACGGTGCGGGGCAGGAAAACCCAGGAGTTCCAGTCCTGCAGAAAGGCCACCGTTACGCTGTCGACGCCACGGCCGGCTTCCCCAAGGGCTAGCGTAGCCCCAAAATCCGTGCGCTCAAAGCCCTGCCAGGCTCCGTCGCGGTAGTCGGCGCTGCCTAGGCGGCCATCGGTGAGGGCATTAGGCCCGCCACCTGAGTAAGCCGGATGGAAGGGTGCGGCCAACTGCACCGGCCGGCCCAGCGCCGCATGGGGCCGGAGGCGCACGGCCGGCAGCTCGGCCAGCGGCCGGCCGGCGCGGGCCGCCAGCACCCGCAGCCGCGTGGGCCGCGCAATCAGCAGCGGCTCTGAGTAGAGGGGCGAAGTTAGCGTTGGCGGAGTGCCATCAAGCGTGTAGTGCAGCTCGATATCGGGGCCACCGGCTGCCAGGGCCGCTTGCAGGCCGCCAGGTGCCGGGGTGGTCGTCACGCTCAGAGGCCGGGTCTCGAAGCCCACCTGCACGCCCTGGACGGCCAGCCACGGGTAGTGCTGCCGGGCGCGAGCCCGAAAAGCTGGGTAGGTGGTAACGGGTTGCGGGCCACGCCAGAGCACTTCGGCCAGCGCCAGCAGCCGCGGGAAAAGCGCCTGCTCCATTTGGGCGGGCGTGCGGAGGCGCTCGGTCCAGAGGGCCGCCTCGCCGCCCAGCACCCGGCTTCGCTCGGCGGCGGTCGGGCCGGCCGGGGTGGGGTTGAACTGATACGCTTGGGGCAGGTCGATGATGACCGTGTTCTTATCAAAATAGGTAAAGCTGCTGGGCGAACTGATGGCCGAATGGCCGGCCCGCACCGCCGCCGCCGCCGGGGTCAGCCCGTGCCAGGCCTGCACCACCGTACCGGCCGGCAGGCGGCTTCCCTCCTGCCCTTGTAGCCCCAGCGCCTCATCCCAGACAATGGGCCGGCGGCCCCGCGCCGCCAGCAGTCCCGCCACCTGCCGCAAAAAATATGTCTGCAACTCGTGCTCCGAGTGCAGGTTCTCGCGGCGCATCAGGGCCTGGCAGCGCGGGCACTCGCGCCAGCGGACGGTGGGGGTTTCGTCGCCGCCCACGTGCACGAACTTGCCCGGAAATAGGTCCATTACCTCACCCAGCACGTCGGCCGCGAATTCGTAGGTGCGCGGGTTGCCCACGCACAGCACGTCCTCGTGTACGCCCCAATCGGTAGCCACCGGCCCCGGCCGGCCGGTACACGAGAGTTCGGGGTAGGCGGCCAGCGCCGCCCGCACGTGGCCGGGCATATCAATTTCGGGCACCAGCTCGATGTGGCACTTTCGGGCCTGGGCGACCAATTCGCGCACTTTGGCCGCCGTGTAGAAGCCGCCGTAGCGCTGCCCGGTCGAATCGGTGCGCCAGGCGCCGACGGTGTTCAGGCGGGGCCAGCGGGCGGGGGCGGGCAGGCGCCAGCCCTGGTCGTCGGTGAGGTGTAGGTGCAGCCGGTTGAGCTTGTAGGCGGCCAGCACATCGAGGTAGCGCAGCAGCTGGGGCTGGGGCAGAAAGTGCCGGCTCACATCCAGCAGCAGCCCGCGCCAGGCGTAAGCGGGCCGGTCCTCAATCTGCACGCCCGGCACCGCAACCGGCCCGCTGGCCCCTATTGCCAATGCCGCGGGCAGCAGCTGCCGTAGCGTCTGGACGCCGTTGTGCAGCCCCGTCGCCGTTGAAGCTCGCAGATGAATGCCTGCTGGCCCCACCCACAACGTGTACTGTTCGCGCAACGAGTCAGGTACTGGTGTGGCATCAATGGTTAGGTGGACTCCAGCAAGCGTGGTGTCGGCGCTGCTGTGCAGGCGGCCCGTAGCCAAACCGCGCTGGTGCAGCCAGATGGCCAGCTCTTGGCCTACCGCTCTTGCGCTGCTATCGGCCGTAGGGCCTGTGAGGTAGAGCCGGGTGCGCGATGTGAGCGTGAAGCCGGGGCCACCAAAAGCTACGGCGCGCGGCTGGGGTAGGAGCGCCGGTGGCTCTTTGACTCGCGCTAGATTTTCGGACAAATGCGCCGTCGGCCGCCCACACCCCAGCAGCCCGACCAGTGTTAGCAGCCAGAACACTAAAACTGATAAGCGGCCAGGCGTCATAGAAGAAACAATATGGGCGAGGTAGGGAGCGAGGCTTGTCCCCGCCCGCCCGCCCGCCCCGGAACGAAACCAAACGTTATCGTGCAACGGCGGGCGAGGGGCAAGCCCCGCCCCTACACGTTCATCCTTACTTCACCAGATGCGGGCGCACCAGCTCGGTCCACAGCTCGTAGGCCGGGCGGGTGGTGTGCAGACTATCGCCCTGGTAGAAAGCGGGCCTGGGGCGGCCGTTAGGGCCCAACAGCGGCGTGCTCACGTCTACGAAATCGACGTTGCGGTGCCAGCGGGCGTAGCGCCGAATGCGGCGGTTGGCCTGCTGCATGAACGGGTACTGGGCCCAACGGGCGGGGCTGGGCTTTATGCTCAGGTAAGTGAGCTGGGTGCCGGGCAAGGTGCGGCGCAGCTGCCGGGCGAAGGTGCGGAATGAGTCGAACACATGGGCCGGCGCGTAGCCGGCGGCAATGTCGTTGTCGCCGGCATACAGCACCACCTGGCGCGGGCGGTAGGGCGGCACCAGCCGGTCGAAGTAGTAGTTCACATCGGTGAGGCGCGCTCCGCCGAAGCCGCGGTTGATCACGGGCCAGCCGGCAAAATCGGCGGCCAGCGTGCGCCAGCCCCGCACCGACGAGCTGCCCACGAACACGATGGGCCGGGCCGGGGGCGGCGTCAGGCTATCCTGGCGGGCGAAGGCGGATATTTCGGCAGTCCACACCTCGGGCTTAAAGGGCTTGGGCGGATTGGGCAGGCCGGGCACGGACTGGGCCAACGCAAGAGGGGCGGCTGCCAGTCCGAGCAGGGCAAGTAGCACACTCCTATGCAGGTAGTTCATCATACCAATGGAAGGAGAAAGATATGCTGGGTGAATAGTACCCGTTTGTTTATACTAAACGCTGTAGGGGCGGGGCTTGTCCCCGCCCGCCGTTGAACAGTTCTTGTGGGAATCGTTCAACGGCGGGCGGGGGCAAGCCCCGCCCCTACGCCGGGCTGGCAGCCCGAGCAAATACGGTTACTGCTTGTCCCACCAGATGCGGGTCGTCATCAGGTCGGGGCCCTGGCGGGCAATGGCCTCCTGGTAGCTTTCGGGATTTTGCAGGGCCTCGGTGCTGGGGTAGCGCATGCGGCGCGGCACCTGGCCCTCGGTTTCGCCCTGGTTCGGAATCTGCTGCAGCACCGGGAAGCCCGTGCGGCGGTACTCGGCGTAGGCCTCGAAACCGTTGTGGCCGAACAGTGAGAGCCATTTCTGGGTGCTGATCTGCTCCTGGGCTTTGGCGGGGTTGAACTTCACAAGGGGCCCGTTGAGGTAGGCCGTAATAGCTGCCTGGTCGGTGATGCCGGCCAGCGCCATTGCCTCGCGCACGCCGGTTTCGTACCAGCTCTGGGCTGTGCCTTCGCTGCTCCAGCCGCGCAGTACGGCCTCGGCCCGCAGGAAACACACCTCGGCGTAGGTCAGCAGGTTCTGGTCGTTGGTGCGGTCCTTGTAGCGGGCGCCGCCCTGCGAGAAGTTCGAGGGGTTGTACTGGGGCTGGGCCAGCTGCGTGGCCGACAGGCCGTTGGGCAGGCCCACCCGAGCCGGATTGCTGCTCGATACGGGGTCGGCAAACACGTCCAGGCGCGGGTCGTCGAAGCGAGTCAGGTAGTCGACTACGGTGGCGCTGATGCGGCTGTCGGCGAAGTTGAGCACCACAGCCAGCGGGTTCTGATTGATGCGGATGCTGCCGCCGGTGTTCTTCATGATGGCCGACTCGGCGTTGTTGCGCATCACACCAGCAGCCAGCGCGTCGCGCACCTGCTGCTCGGCCAAAGCCGGGTTGGCCTTGCTCATGCGCATGGCCACCCGCAGGCGCAGCGAGTTGCCGAAGCGGCGCCAGCGGTTGTTTACGGCCGCTAAGCCGGTGCTGGCTGCGTGCGAGCCAGTGTTGCCAAACAGCAAATCGGCCTGCCCAAAGTTGCCGCGCTTGGTGTCGTCGATGGCCGCTACCGACTCCTTCAGTTCATTTATAAAATCCTCATAAATAGCCTGCTGCGGATCGTAGGCGGGCCGAACTATTCCTTCGGTTACCCCCTTAAAAGCCTGCGAGTAGGGCATATCGCCCCAGTAATCGGTCATGCGCTGGAACAGGAACACACGCCAGATGCGCGCTTCGCTCAGCTTATTCACTTCCTCGGGCGAATCCTGCACAATGCGGATGGCCTGCTGCAGGTCCATGCCGTAGCCGGCATAGAAGTTGTTCCAGAACGTGCCTGCCCAACCTAAATTACTCTCGTAGCGGTCGGTCTGAAAAGCGGCTGTGGAGTTGGCAAAGAACTGTACCCACATGTTGGCGTGCAGGTGCTCGCCCAGCTGCTCATCGTTGTCGTAGAGGGTGCCGTACTTGAGGGCTCGCGAAAACAGCAGGTTGGCCGGTACGTCTACGGCCTTGGTAGGGTCGGTATTGATATCCTCGAAGCGGTCGGTGCAGGCGGGCACCGTCAGTAGCAGGCCCAGGCCCAGCAGCCAGGCGGCGGCCGGACGGCGGCCCAGAGCGGCCAGTGAAAAGCGGGAATTCGGCTTCATACAAATAGCGGCAGGGCCGGATTAGAATTCGAGGTTGAGGTTGTAGCCCAGGCTGCGGCTATTGGGGTAGCCGCCCGACTCCAGGCCCTGGGCCCGGCTCAGGTTGTAGCCCGACTCGGGGTCGAAGCCCCGGGTGTCGCGCCGCAAGAAAGCCAGGTTGCGGCCCACAATCGAGACGCTGGCCCCGCGGATGAACTTGGTCTTGGCCAGCAGCGAGGAAGGCAGGCGGTAACCCAGGGCCACTTCGCGCAGCTTAATGAAGGTGGCGTCGTACACGAACGGCTGCGATACCGTAGCCAAACGCGCCCAGTACGACTCCGGGTTCACGAAGCCCGACTTGGGCGTGAAGGTGCCGTCGGCGTTTTTCACCACGCCCTCCACAAACACGCCGCCGGTGGGCGTCCAGTTGCCGGGCGTCTGGTTGGCCGCCAGGCGGGCCGCCTCCGAGGCGTACCAACCCTCGCGGCCTTCCAGCGTCTGCGCGGCATTGCCGCGCACCGAGGCCACCTGCTGCGACACCGAGTAAATCTGGCCGCCCCAGCGGGCATCGAGCAGCACATTCAGGTTGAAGCCTTTGTAGCTGAAATTGTTGCTCAGGCCCCCAAACCAATCGGGCTGGAAGTTGCCGAGCTTGTTGTTGTTGCTGGTGGAAGCCAGCGGGAAGCCGTTGGCGTCGAGAATCAGCTGGCCCGACTCGGGCTCGCGCTGCAGCACGGTGCCGAAAATGTCGCCGAAGGGCTTGCCCACGGCCGCCACTACCGACACGTTGTTGTTCTCGTTGCCCAGGAAGTACGACACGCCGCCCTCGTTGAGCCGCACCACCTTCGACTGGTTTTTGGCCCAGTTGGCCGTCAGGTCCCAGCGGAAGCCGTTCTCCAGCTTTACCGGCGTTACCAGGCCGATAATCTCGATGCCCTGGTTCTGGATGTCGCCGGCGTTAATAAGCTGCGAGCGGAAGCCCGAGGCCGCCGACACACCAATGTTGGTTATCTGGTTGAATGTGTTGGTGCGGTACACCGTTACGTCGAGGCCGGCGCGGTCCTTGAAAAAGCGCATCTCCGAGCCAAACTCAATCGAGCGGGTGGTCTGGGGCTTCAGGTTGATGGTCGGCAGCTGGTCCTGCAGGTTGGCAAAGGCCTGGCCCAGGTGCGAGTTGCCCACGCCCGGGGCATTCGAAATGCCCGAACCCAGGTCGTAAAGCGTCCGCAGCTCGTAGGGGCCGGCGCCCTTGCCCACGCGGGCCCACGAGGCGCGCAGCTTGCCCAGGCTCAGCACCGGCGAATCGAGCTTGAGCAAATCGGTATAAGCCACGGCCAGCGAAACGCTGGGGTACTGGTACGAGTTGCCATCCAGCGGCAGCGTCGAGTCCCAGTCGTTGCGGAAGGTACCTTCCAGGAACACGGCGTTGCGGTAGTTGAGCTGCGCCCGCCCGAAAAGCGACTGCACCTCGTTCCGCTCGAAATTGTAGATGGGCACCTTGGCCGCCCCGTTGTCGATGGTGAACAGATTGGGCACGTTCAGGCCCTGGGTGGAGGCGCCCACCTGCTCGTTGCGGCGCTGCAGCAGGTTGCCGAAGGCCTGCACGGTCAGCTCCAGGTCCTCATTCAGGTTGCGTGTGCCGCTCAGGATGAAGTCCATGTTGTTCTCCTTTACCCTAAACGTGCGCTCCGACAGGCCGCCGCGGTCGGGCACGGCCGTCGTGTTCCAGCTGGTCCAGGAGGCGTAGCGGTAGCCCGAACGCGAGGTGTAGAAGTCGGTACCGGCACGCACCTGCAGCCACAGCCAGGGCAGGAAATCATAGCGGATGGCCACCGAGCCGTTCACGCGGTCCTGGCTGACTTCGTTGGTGTTGAGGTAGGCGGCCCAGAACGGGTTCTGGCGCTGAGTGCCCGAGGCCAGCACGCCGGCCGCCAGCTGGGTGTTGCGGTTCCAGAGCACTGGCTGCAGCGTTGCCGGGTCGCGGTAGTTGCGCAAATCGTCCAGGTAAATGCTGCGCGGCATGTACAGGAACTGCGTCATCACGTTATCGGGGCTGGCCCCGAGCGTGGGCCGGTTGAAGGTACGCGAGTAGGTGTAGTTGAGCTTAGTGTCGACCGAGAGCTTGCTGCCCAGCACTGTGGTGCCGCGCAGCGCCACATTATTGCGCGTGAGGCTGCTGTTAGGGTAAGTGCCGCGGTTGCGCAAGTCGCTCAGCGACACCCGTAGCGTCGATTTTTCGGTGCCCCCCGTCAGGGCTACCGTGTTGGAGGTAGTGTAGCCGGTCTGGAAAAAGTCCTTAATGTTATCGGGTTGGGGGCTGAAAGGCTTGATGTCGCCATTCCAGTGCTTGGCCAGTTGCCCATCCATGCGGGGCCCCCAGCTGCCGATGTTTTCCAGTGCCTCCTGAATCTGGGGCACGCCCTCGGGCGTGAGCAGGGGCTGGCCGGCCAAGTTGCTTAAAAAGCGGCCCTGCGTGCCCTGCCCATACTCGTTCTGGTAGTCGGTCAGTACCTGGGCCCGGTCGAAAGTCGTGTTCGAGTTCACCGATACGCCCAGACCCTGGTTTTTACGGCCCTTTTTGGTAGTCACAATCAGCACGCCGTTGGCGGCGCGGTTGCCGTACAGGGCCGCCGCGTTGCCGCCCTTCAGCACCGAAATGCTCTCGATGTCTTCGGGGTTGATAGTCGACAGGCCGTCGCCCGAGTCGAAGCCGCCCGAGCGGCTGGCTTGCTGCAGGTTGGTGTTGTCGATGGGCACACCATCGACCACTACCAGCGGGCGGCTGTCGCGGTTGAGCGAAGTATAACCCCGGATGATGATGTTGGTGGAACCGGCTGGCCCCGAGCCGTTGCGGCTGATTTGCACGCCGGCCAGCTTGCCGCTGAGCGAGTTGATGATGTTGGGTTCGCGAGCCACTACCACTTGTTCGGCCTGGATATCCTGCACCGAATAGCCCAGCGACTTACGCTGCCGCTCCAGGCCGTAGCCCGTTACAACTACCTCCGACAGCGTTTTGGTGTCGGCAATCAGTACTACGTTTACCGTCGAGCCGGTTCCCAGTGCTACTTCCTGGCCTATGTAACCCAGGTAGCTAAAGGTCAGCGCCGTTACGCCATCGGGCACTTCGAGCGTGAAGAAGCCCTCGGCGTTGGTGGCCGTACCCACCGTGGTGCCTTTGGCCACCACGTTCACGCCCGGCAGCGGGCCGCCCCCGTCGCCGGCCGTTACCGTACCACTGATGGTGCGCGCCACGGCCGCTAACTGCGGCACGGTGCTGGCTGGCACCAGGCCGCCGTTCAGGGCCACCAGCGTGCTGCCGGCCGCGACCGGTACGGCCCCGGCCGCCGCGCCGGTGCGGCGGTTGGTGAGGATAATCTGCTGGCCCACGATGCGGAAGTCCATGCCCAGCGGCCGCAACACCTGCTCCAGAGCCGTTTCCAGCGGCACATTGGTCAGGTTCACGGTCTGGCGCAGCTGCTTATCGAGGCGGTTGTCGCTGTAGATAAACACGTAGCTGCTCTGGCGCTCAATTTCGCGCAGTAAATAGGTAGCATCCTTATTTTGGGCGCGCAGCGTGATGGTGGTGCCCGCCTTCACGGGCGCGGCCTGCAACTGCTGGCCAATGCCGGTGCTCAGGTTGGCCAGCAGCAGCGAGCCGGCTACCAGCAGCGCCCGGCCGGCGGAGGTGCGGGCTGGGCCCCAGTGTAAACGGGAAACCGGAAGTAGCCTTTTATGCATGAGAAGTGGGAATTAGGCAGGCAAGTGGGAAATAAAGAGCATGCCGCCCGGGCCAATCGGAAGGCCCGGCCGGCGTCAGATAAGTGGGCGCCCCCCGGCTGGCTCGGCGTCGCAGCCGGCACCTTTAATGGTGAGCATCTGGTTGCGGAGTTCAAAGTTGAAGGCCCGCGTCATTTCAATCAGGCGCAGCACCTCGGGCAACGACTGGTCTTTGAAGCGGCCGGTGAGGCGGCAGTTGCGCAGGCGCTCATCGGCGAAGCGCACCTGCACGTTATATTGGCGTTCGAGGGTTTTGGCTACTTCGGCCAGCGGTGCGGCTTCAAACACGAGCAGGCGGCGGTTCCAGGCCGCGTAGTCGCGCCCATTCACCTGCTCTACGCGCAGTTCGCGGCTGGTCTTGGAGTACACCACCTTCTGGTCGGGCACCACGTACACCGTATCGAGCGTAGCGGCGGGCGCCGCCGGAGCCGCCGCCCGGATGAAGGCCACCCGACCCGTTACCACGGCCGTTTCCACCGCCTCGTCCTCCTGGTAAGCCTTTACGTTGAACGAGGTGCCCAGCACGCGCACCTGGTTGGGGCCTACATGAATAATGAAGGGCATCTGCTCGTTACGCTTCACGTCGAAGAAGGCTTCCCCTTCCAGGTACACCTCACGCCGGGCGCCGCGGAAAGCCGTTGGGAAGCGCAGGCGGCTGTCGGCGTTCAGCCACACCGAAGTACCATCAGGCAGCAGCACCTCCGATTTGGTACCGCGCGGGTTCGTGCGCTCCTCGTAACTGATGGCGCCGGTAGCAGCCGGCGAGGCCTGATAATGCTGGTAGGCTGCGCCGCCTGCCAGCAGTCCGGCCACCGAGGCTGCGGCCAGCCACACCCGCCGCCAGCGCGAAGGGGCCACGGCTGGCGGCGCAGCGGCAGCTGGGTCAGTAGCTAGGTAAGGGCCGCGCAAAGCGGTTTGATAGGCGCTGGTTTCGTTAGCGCTAAGCTGGTCGGCCTCATCGAGACGGGCCAGCAGTTGGTCGAAGGCGCGGGCAGTAGCGGCGGGCGCGGCGGCCGGCTGGGGGCCGTGCCAAAACAGGCGCAGCTCGTTGTAAATCAAGCACTCCTCTTCCGATGCCTGGGCCAGCCAGGCGTGCAGCACCTCGCGCTCCACTTCCGAGAGTTCTCCGGCGAATTCTTTCCCGATAAGGTCGTACAGTTCGGAAATCTCCATTCCGCGGTTTTGGCTCAGATGACGTGTTTTCTTTCTAGACACGGGCGCAACACTTATCCCTTAAATTTTTTCCCGAAAAATAGGCACGCCAGCCCGCACGCGGCCGGCTAGCTGGCTACAAAAACCCACAAGCCAGAAAGCCGGGCCTGCTTCCTGCCAGGCAGGAAGCAGGCCCGGCTTTGAGCGCCGCAGCCAAAAAGCAGAGTTTTAGCCAACCAGCCCTCCGGCCAGCAACAGGGGTACCAGCGCCTGGGCCAGCCGCAGCGTACGGGTTGCGCCGGGCCGGCCGGCGGCCAGATGAGCCTGCAAATCGGCGCTTATTTTTTTTATGGCAATGCCAATCTGCACCTCAATAGTTTTCACCGAAATGCCCAGAATCTCGGCTACCTGCTTGTACTTGAGGCCATCCTCGCGGATCAGCTTAAAAATGATTTTGCACTGGGGGGGCAGCTTTTCCACGGCCCGATGAATCTCGGCCTGCAGCTCCGATACGAGCAGGGTGCGCTCGGGCGTGAGGGTTTCCACCGTCAGGTGGGCTGGCAAATCGTCGAGGGCCACGGTGGGCTGGTTTTCGGCTTTCTGCAGGTAGTTAAGCGACTGATTTTTGATGGATATGTAGAGGTAGCTGTCCAGGTTTTTTACCTCTGGCAGCGTTGCGCGCTTCTGCCATATTTTGAAGAACACATCCGACACCACCTCCTCCGCCAATTCCCGCGACTTCACGTAGAGCAGCGAGAACTTCAGCAGCCGCGGATGGTAGAAATTGAACAGCTCGCCGAAGGCCCGCCGGTCGTCGGCAGTAGCAATCCGGTGAACTAGAAGGGCAGTTGGCGGGAGGGCAGCTTCCATCAGAATCGTTTTGCTAAAAGTGCCGGTTCTGTTCGAACAAAGCAAGTATTTCCACTTGAAGGCCTGTTATTTTGCGATTTTCCAAAATAAAATCCAGTTTTTCCCACTTAATACGCCACCAAATTAGCCCTCTTCTACTTTCAGCTTAATATTATCAATAATCTATATTAACCGCAAATAAGTGCGGCCAGCCATTTAGCAGGCACCTGGCAGTCGGGCTTAAGGGAAGCCGGAGGGAAACAGGTCTTGACGGTGGTAATGGATGCGTGCGGAGTCTGCATTTGGCATCAAAGACGCAGCCGGGCCTACCACCCCTTAAGCCGTTCTAACATTTTCCCGGTTGATTTCCGCGCAGTGCCCGGGCTGCTTTTTCCTGCTATGCAACCTCTTTCTCCCGACCGGCTCTGGGCTACCCTGCACCACGGCCTCATCGTTTCCTGTCAGGCCGAAGGCGATTCGCCCTTTAACACCCCCGAGGGAGTGGCTTTGTTTGCCCGCGCCGCTGCCCAGGGCGGTGCCGTAGGTATCCGCTCCGAAGGGCTCGAAAAAACCCGCCGCATCCTGGCCGAAGTCTCGTTGCCGGTAATCGGGCTGCTGAAATCGTCGTTCCCGGATGGCTCGGTGTGCATTACCGGTACGCTGGCCGGCGTGCGCGAGCTGGCCGCGCTGGGTTGCGCCGTGGTGGCTATTGATGGCACCGCCCGCCGCCGCGAGGGCCTCACGGGCCCCGAGTTTATTGCTCGGGTAAAAGCCGAAGTAGGCTGCCTGGTGATGGCCGACATTGCTACCGTGGCCGAGGGAGAAGCCTGCGCCACTGCCGGGGCCGACTGCCTCTCTACCACGCTCAGCGGCTACACGCCCGAAACGGCGGCCCACAAAACCGCCGGCCCCGACCTGGAGCTGTTGCGGCAGCTGGTGGGGCGGGTGCGCGTACCGGTACTAGCCGAGGGCCGCTTCAATACGCCCGCCGACGCGGCGCTGGCCCGGCAGGCCGGCGCCTGGGCCGTAGTGGCCGGCTCGGCCATTACCCGGCCCGCCCTCATCACCGAATGGTACGTGCAGGCGTTGCAAGGCGCCGAAGGCGAGTAGCGACATTGCACACCGCAGCTCGTTGTTGAACAGCGCCCTCAGCAGCAAGGAGACGCAAATTCTTGCGTCTTTCCGACTGTTCCGCTTAGCCCGTAGCCCCATCTTTTAAGGGCAGAGCCGACAAAGCAGGTCTATTGAGCTAACCCTTCGTTTCTCCCTTCTTCCGCTTTTCCTGCGCGCTTCGGATGCAGACACTCCAACTGGTGGCCCTGGTGGGCATTTTCGTGCTGATGGCGCTGCTCATGTTTCTGCGCAAGCTGCCTGCCTTGCTCGCCCTGCCCCTGATGGCCGTGCTGATTGCCCTGGTCGGCGGCATCGGCCTGCCCGACGTGCTGGAGCACGTTATCGGAGCCGGGGCCGTGAAGCTACATGTGGCCTACACGGTAGCCCTGTTCGGCAGCATGCTGAGCGTGATTCTGCAGAAAACGCGGGTCGTGGAGAGCTTCGTCAAGAAAGGCGCCGAGCTGTCGGGCGACAACCCCTGGCTGATTGCGGTGAGCATGCTGGCCATTATTGCGCTGCTGTTCACCACCGTTACGGGTTTGGGGGCCATTATTATGGTGGCTACTATCGTGCTGCCCATCCTTTCATCGGTGGGCATTAGCGGGCTGGCGACGGTGGGTATTTTCCTGTTCGGGCTCAGTATTGGCGGCACACTCAACGCCACCAATTGGGCCGTGTACGTGAGCGTGCTGGGCCTGGAGCTGGAGCAGGTACGGCCCTTCGCGCTGCTGATGTTTGCCGTGAGCACCACCGCCGCGCTGGTCTACATCACCTGGCAGCTGCACCGCGACGGGCAGGATTTAAACCTGCGCCGCATCATCGTCACTAGCAGCGTGCTGCTACTCGTTGCGGCGGGCCTGGCCGTGGGCTACTCCTACGGCCTTCCCGATGCTACCCGGCAGCAAATCGACGCTCTGGCCGGGCAGGTGGGCACCGCTCTTAAGTGGGCGGCGGCGGCGGGCATGCTAGCGTTGGCCTTGCTGGTATCGGTACGGGCCGTGCTGCGCAAAAACGCCCCGGCTGGCACCACCGAAGTACACTGGTCGGCCTACTTCGCGCCACTCGTGCCGCTGCTACTGATTCTGCTGTTCGGGGTGAATTTCATTGCCGCTTTTGTGCTGGGGCTGCTGTATGCGTTTGCCAGCACCTACCGTCGCGGCAGCCTTAATGTGCTGACGCAGGCCGTGCTGGAAGGCGGGGCCGTGGTGATGCCGGCCGTGGTGCTCATGTTCGGCATCGGGATGCTGCTGGTGGCCATTATGGGCCCCGGCACCCCGCTGCCCAACTACCCAAATGGCTGGCCGGTGCTGGGGCTGCTGCGGCCACTGTTGCAATTCGTGCTGCCCCACTACGGCTGGTCTTACCTGCTGATTTTCACGCTGGCCGCACCACTGGCCCTGTACCGCGGCCCGCTCAACGTGTGGGGCATGGGCTACGGCCTAGCAGCCGTGTTCCTGGCCTCGGGTTTCAACCCACTAGCCATTATGGGCCTGCTAATGGCCGTGGGTCCTATCCAAAGCATTAGCGACCCGACAAACACCCAAAACGTGTGGCTGGCCAACGAAATGCGGGTTGATGTGCAGAAAGTGCTCTGGAACACGCTGCCTTACACCTGGGTGCTGGCCTTCGCCGGCCTGCTGCTGGCCGCGCTCATGTTCATGTAATTAGCTGTTAGCTGAAAAACGGAAAGCTGTCAGCTAACAGCTTAAATTCAAAAACTATGCGTTTTACGCCTCTTCCCCACGCCACCCAGCTGCGGCCTCATTCGGTGGCCCCGGGTACGGCGGCCTTGCCCCATGTACAGGTGCGCTGGCAGCTGTCGGCTGAGGGCTGGTTTGCGGCTACCTTCCGCGTGACGCGCCCCATGGGGGCCGCCTGCTGGAACTGCAACCCCGATTTTTCGCGCACTGATTACCGGGAGAATTGGGGCCTGTGGGAGCACGATGTAGTAGAACTGTTTCTGCAGCCCCGACCCCACCCCGAAGCTCAATCGGGACCTTACCTGGAGGTACAGATTTCGCCGTTGGGGCAGCCGTTCGCCCTGTGGGTAGAGGAACCGGCCCGCCGGTTCGCGCCGCCCGCCAAGTTGGCTTTCACCAAGGAAGTTTTGCTGGAGCCCGATGCCTGGCAAACCCGCCTGAGCGTGCGCATCCCTGATTATGAGCCCGGCGCGCTGCTGTTCGGCAACCTCACAGCCTGCCTCGGCCCGGCACAGGCACGCGGTTTCTGGGGCTTGGCGCTAAACGCCGAAAGTACTCCCGATTTCCACCGCCCCGCCGACTTTGTGCAGCTGATTTAAGCCTTACCAGCTTAAGTCAATAACTGCATCACAAAGCTCAGGCAATACAAATTCACCTTACTTGGTTCAAGCAAGCACCTGTAGTTATTTAAGGGTTGAGTTTTTCAGCTCTGAACTAACTATCGGAAAGCACCCTAATGCTAGCCATCCAGCAGGTTGCTGTTAAAGCTGAGTAGCTTCTAACTAATGCCGAGTTCGGTGGCTGGCATCTTACCCTTACCAATTTCTGACCCGATGGCTTACCTGACTGCCCCCGTCAAATCCCGGCTGAACCTGCTGGAAGAAACGCGCTTCGAAAAGCAGCCCGTGCGCGTGTTCGCCAGCGCCGCACAGGCCTCGGTGCAGGTGGCGGCGCGCATTGCCGATCTGATCCGGCGCAAGCAGGCCGCCGGCCAGCCGGCCGTGCTGGGGCTGGCCACAGGCGCCACGCCCGTGCAGGTGTACGCCGAGCTGGTGCGCCTGCACAAGGAAGAGGGGCTCAGCTTTGCCAACGTCGTCACCTTCAACCTCGACGAGTACTACCCGATGGCGCCCACCGCGCCCCAGAGCTACGTGATGTTTATGCACGAGCACCTGTTCGACCATATTGACATTCGATCCGAAAACATCCACATCCCCGACGGCACGCTGGCCCCCGAAGACGTAGCCGACTTCTGCCTGCGCTACGAGCAGCAGATTGAAGAAGCGGGTGGGCTGGATTTGCAGCTGCTCGGCATCGGCCGCACGGGCCACGTGGGCTTCAACGAGCCCGGCTCAGCCCCCAACTCGGGCACGCGCCTGGTCACGCTCGACGATCTGACGCGCCGCGACGCCTCCCGCGAGTTCGGGGGCAAAGAGAACGTGCCGCGCAAGGCCATCACCATGGGCATCGGCACTATTTTTAAGGCGCGCGAGCTAGTGCTGCTGGCCTGGAGCGGCAAGAAGGCTTCCATTGTCAAGAAGGCCGTGGAGGGCGACGTGTCGGGCGAGGTGCCAGCCACCTACCTGCAGCTGGCGGGCAACGTGGAGTTCGTGCTCGATGAGGCCGCCGCCGCCGAGCTCACGCGCTTCGATACGCCCTGGCTGGTGAAGGACTGCGTGTGGAGCGAGCAGCTGATCAAGAAGGCCGTTATCTGGCTGTCCAATACACTGGGCAAGCCCATCCTCAAGCTCACCGAAGAAGACTACAACACCAACGGCATGGCCGAGCTGGTCACCGAGCGGGGTCCGGCCTACGACATCAACATTGCCATCTTCAACCAGCTGCAGCACACAATTACGGGCTGGCCCGGCGGCAAGCCCGGCGCCGACGACGCGCAGCGCCCCGAGCGGGCGCTGCCCGAAAAAAAGCGCAGCCTCATCTTTTCGCCCCACCCCGACGACGACGTCATTTCGATGGGCGGCACCTTTATCCGCCTCATCGACCAGGGCCACGACGTGCACGTGGCCTACCAGACCAGCGGCAACACGGCCGTGTGGGACGACGACGTGCTGCGCTACATGGAATTCGCCATTGACCTGGAGCGCAGCCTGGGCCGCGACGGCCAGGAGCTGCTGCGCGTGTACGAGCAGATGCGCGCCTTTATCGCCCGCAAGCAGCCCAACGAGGTCGACCCGCAGGAGATTCGCAACGTCAAGAGCTACATCCGCAAGAGCGAGGCCATTGCCGGGGCCCGTTACGCTGGCCTGCCCGACCGCCACATCCACTTCCAGGCCCTGCCGTTTTATGAGTCGGGCAAGACGGTGAAGCACCCGGTAACCGACGACGACATTGCGCTGACCATGCAGCTGTTGCAGCAGATTAAGCCGCACCAGGTGTTTCTGGCCGGCGACTTTGCCGACCCCAACGGTACGCACATCGTCTGTTTCAACATTGTGGCCGAGGCGCTGCGCCGGCTGAAAGCGAGCGAGGAGTGGGTAGCCGACTGCTGGGTGTGGCTGTATCGCGGGGCCTGGCACGAGTTTCCGGTGCACGAGATTGAAATGGCCGTGCCCCTGTCGCCGCAGGAGGTACTGCGCAAGCGCAACGCCATCTTCAAGCACCAGAGCCAGAAGGACACGCCCGTTTTCCCCGGCGACGATGCGCGCGAGTTCTGGGTGCGCGCCGAGCACCGCAACCACGAAACGGCCCGGCAGTACCTGCGCCTGGGCATGGCCAACTACGAGGCCATGGAGGCCTTCGTCCGCTGGCGCTTTTAGGCTTGTCAAGCTATGTCAGGAATGTGTAATCGTTTGCATATTCTTATCGAAAACTCTGTGTGGCCTCATAAATAAGCCTGGTTATTTCGAGCCGGCTACCCCAGGGCAGCCGGCTCTTCTGTTGTCGCTATGGCCGGCACACTATGGCAGCTTGGTGTACTTTTGCTTCGTGTCTGCTGCTTCTCCATCTGCCCTGCATGTTCTGCACCTGCCCAAGTGGTACCCGCACCGCTACGACGACCAGGATGGCGACTTTGTAGCCCGGCACGTAGCCGCCATTGCCGCCACCGATACGCCCGAACAGCCTTTGCGGAGCGCAGTGGTATTTGCGGCTGTGGCCCGGGGGCCGCTGTCCGGCATCATTGAAAGTGAAGTGGACCTGAGCGGCCCGGTGCCTACCTGGCGCTACTACTACCGTGCCCGCCTCACGGGCCTGGCCCCGCTGGATAAGCTGCTGAAGCTGGGGCTATGGCTGGTGTGTATGGGCAAGGGCTGGCGGGCCGTGTGCCGGCACTGGCAGGGCCAGCGGCCCGATGTGGTGCATGCGCATATTATGCTGCGCACCGCGGCGCTGGCACTGGCGCTGAAATGGCGCTACCGGATTCCGTACCTGATTACCGAAAACTGGACTGCGTTTCTGCCTGTCAATGCCCATCGGCTCAGCTGGTGGCGCGGCTGGCTGGCCGGGCAGCTGGTGAGCCGAGCAGCCGCCTTCACCCCCGTTTCCGACGACTTAAAACGGGCCCTGGAACGCCTGGGCGGCCGGGCCCGGCAAACCGTTATCATCCCCAACGTAGTGGATACCGACCGGTTCGGGCTGCCCGCCGAGGCTGGCCAGCGCCGGGGCCTGCTGAACGTAGCCGCTTTCAACGAGCAGGCCAAAAACCTGAGCGGCACGCTGCGCACCGTGGCCCGGCTGCATACCGACCATCCCGCGCTACACCTGCATCTGCGCATTGCCGGCTACGGTCCGGCCGAGGCGCAGATGCACCAACTGGCCGCCGAGCTGGGTTTGCTGGCCGATGGCACAGTGGAGTTTCTGGGCAAGCTAACCTCGGAGCAGGTGGCCGCCGAAATGCGTCGGGCCAAGGCCTTCGTGCTGTTTTCAAACTATGAAAACCTGCCCTGCGTGCTGATTGAGGCTCAAGCCAGCGGCCTGCCCGCCGTGGCTACCCGCGTGAACGGCGTGCCCGAGCTGCTACCACCCGATGGCTCGGCCGGCCGGCTGGTGGAGCCCGGCGACGAGCAGGCGCTTTATGCTGCTTTGCTGGAAGTGCTGCAGGCGCCGGTCGGTCATTTCAACGAGCAGCAGATGCGCACCACGGCCCTGGCCCGCTTCAGTTACCCGGCCGTGGGTGCTGCCTTCCGGCAGGTATACGGGTCGGTGGTTAGTGGCTAGGGTTGAGTTGCTGACTGATTTCGTTCTACTTTTCGTCGGTTTCGTTAGTCTTCCTGCCTAAATGCTGCGCCGAGTCGTTCAGAATTTTACCACCCGCCTGGCCGCGGCCCTGCTCAGCTTTGGGGTAGTATGGCTGACGGCCCGCTACCTGGGGGCCGCGGGCCGGGGCGCAATCAGCCTGTTCGTAACCGATTGCGCGGCCATCCTGCTGTTCATCGGGCTACTAGGGGGCTCCTCACTGATTTACCTAGCCCCGCGCCGCAACCTCTGGCACCTGCTGCTGCCGGCCTATGCCTGGGCGACGCTGGTATGCGCAGCTGGCACAGGCCTAGTGGCCCTGCTGCGGCAGCCGGAACCCTCGTACCTGCTGCATTTAGGCGCCTTAAGCCTGCTACAGGCCTTCTTCTCAATAAATACGACCCTGTTGCTGGGCCGCCGCCGCGAATCCACATACAACCTGCTCACCCTGACCCAGGCAGCCCTGTTGGCCGGTGCGTTGCTGCTGGCCTTTTGGCTCGGCGGGCGCTGGGTTTCCGTTGAAGCTTATTACTATGCTGCTTACCTGGCCTTCGGGCTACCGCTGCTGCTGAGCTTGGTACCACTGCTGCGCCTGCCCGACCCGCGCCGTCGCCACGGCCGCCGCCTGCGGGCCACCACCCGCGAACTGGCCCGCCACAGCCGGGGGGCGCACTTCTCCAATGTGCTGGCCTTCGCCAACTACCGCCTTGGCTACTACTTTGTGGCCTATTTCGCCGATGCCCGGGCCGTGGGTGTTCTTTCGGTGGGCGTGGCCCTGATGGAAGCCATCTGGCTGATTCCGCGCAGTGCGGCGCTGGTACAGTACGTCGACCTGGTGAACACGCCCGGTGGAAACCTGTTGCCCGAATCGGCATTGCGGGTGGGCCGGCTGGCAGTTTTGGGCACGGCCGCGGCCGTGCTGGTACTGATAGCGGTGCCACCTGCTATGTTAACAGCCATATTCGGCCGCGAATTCGGGCCCGCGCAAACAGTGATGCGGCTGCTGGCCCCGGGGGTCATCATCATGGCCATCCAGATGCTGATTAGCAGTTACTTCAGTGGCCGGACTCAGTATCGCATCAACAATACGGCCGCCTTGGTAGGTCTGGCCCTGACTCTGGCCGGGGGCCTGCTAATGATTCCGCGCCTGGGTATTGAGGGGGCAGCACTGGCCTCCACCCTCTCCTACACGGCCTCCACGGCCTATCTGCTCTGGCACTTCCACCGGGTTACCGGGCAAGGCCCCAGTTCTTTTTTACCCGGCCCCGCCGATGCGGCCCACGCCTGGCAACTGCTGCGCCGCCGCTAAAAACGGACACTTCAAACTGACGGTAAACCAGCCGCAATTCAACAGCCTTAGCTGATAGGAACTTTGCGCAAAATGGCCTCAATCATATCCTGGGTCCGGATGCCGTCGGCCTCGGCTTCGTAGTTGAGCAGGATGCGGTGGTTGAGCACGTCGGCGGCCACGTCCTTGATGTCTTCGGGCAGCACGTAGTCGCGCTCGTCGAGGAAGGCTACGGCCTTGGCGGCGCGGTGCAGGGCAATACTGGCCCGGGGGCTCACGCCAAACTGCAGGTACTGCTGGAACTCGGGCAAATCGTATTCGGACGGCTTGCGGGTGGCAAACACGAGTTCGATAATATACTTCTCCAGCGTCTCCGAAATCTGTACCTGATTGATCTGGTGGCGAATACCGAAAATATCATCGCGCGTGAGCACCGGGCGCACGTCATCCATGTAGCTTAGGTTGGCCATACGGCGCATTACCTCCAGCTCGTCGGCTTTCTTCAGGTAATCAACGTGCACTTTCAGCATAAACCGGTCGACCTGGGCCTCGGGCAACGGGTAGGTTCCCTCCTGCTCCACCGGGTTCTGGGTGGCCAGCACCAGGAACGGCAAATCGAGCGGGTAAGTGGTTTCGCCGATTGTCACCTGCTTTTCCTGCATGGCCTCCAGCAAGGCACTCTGCACTTTGGCCGGCGAGCGGTTCACCTCATCAGCCAGCACCAGGTTGGCGAAAATCGGCCCCTTTTTCACCTCAAACTCCGAGCGGCTCTGGTTGTAGATCATGGTGCCCACCAAATCGGAAGGCAGCAAATCGGGCGTGAACTGCACCCGTTGGAAGTGCAGGTGCAGCACCTTGGCCAACGTGCTTATGGTAAGGGTTTTGGCCAGCCCCGGCACGCCTTCCAGCAGCACGTGCCCGCCGGTAAACAGCCCAATCAGCAGCCGGTTCACCATGTATTGCTGGCCCACTACCACCTTGCTCATCTCGGCAAAGGCCTGCTTTATTTTCTGCTGATAATCGTTAGGGGAAAGCATAGCGGAGGGCATAAGCACAGGGTAGCAAGCGGAAGTCGAGGCCTTAAAGGTAGAAATTTGCCTTTGTTCAGGGGCTATTCGCTCTACATAGTGCGGGTCTGTTAGTCCAGTAAACAAAAAAGCAGCCCCGCATTTGCGAAGCTGCCTTTACCTTGTACCAGAGACGGGACTCGAACCCGTAAGCCACTGAAGGCAAGTGAGTTTAAGTCACTCGTGTATACCATTCCACCACTCCGGCTTACTATATTTGCTGGTTTTTGCCACGGTAGTTCTTAGTCTGAGCGTGACAGTTTGGACAAAGTACCTGCAAGTTAGCAATCCAATGGTCATTATTGATACCATTCTTGTGGTGAAGCTCTAGGAACTGTTCTCAATTAAGTGGCTGTTCATCGTCTATGAATGCAGACCGCACGCTACTGACGGATA
>NZ_JAGGPS010000002.1:34827-80579 GCF_018613725.1 Hymenobacter sp. ISL-91 | reverse complement strand
CACAAAGCCCACGTGGTGCAGGCCTGCCACAAACAGTGGGCAGCGGCAGGCCTGAGCCTGTTGTTTTTGCCCCCTTACAGTCCCGAACTCAACCACATCGAATTGCTCTGGCACCGCTGCAAGCATTACTGGATAAGGCCACAAGACTATGCCACCGACCAAACACTGCTCCAACGACTCGAAGACGTCTTAACCAACGTCGGCAAACAATACACGATTACTTTTGCATGACTACTTAACCCCTGACAATTGGTTTACCGCTGCAACGAAGCGGGCGAGATGCTTCGCTCTGCTCTGCATGACGTGCATGTATTCATCCCAACCTATTCTTTCTCCACCGGAAACTCAAACTCGCCTTCCAGCGTGAAGCGCCGGGCGCCGCGGCCGACCTCGCACACCTGGCAGCGGTAGGTGCCGCGCAGCCAGTGTCGCTCGGCATTGACACCCGTAATCACCACCTGGCCGGGGTTGTCGGCGCACGATTTGGAGTAGGCCGATATGGCGCCGTAGCGGTAGGAGGCGTCGCGGTTGCGGCCACTCAGAATTTCCTGGAATTTATAGGCGCCTACTTTAATCGGAAACCGGTCGATGATGATGTTGAGCCCCTGCCCGTCGGGGTCGTCGGCGCGCACGATGTTGAGGCGCAACGCCCGGTCTTCACTGAGAAAAAAGCGCGAGCTAAGCGTATCGGCGGGTACATTTTTGCCGTCGATGCGCAGCGTGAGGTGCCGGACGGGCGTGGCCGCCGGTGCGGGAGGCATAGCGGGTGCGGCTCCCAGCAACGGCAGCAGCAACAGGGGAAGAAGGCGTTTCATGGCAGCGGGCAAAACAAGAATCAGCCCAGAAACTACGCAAAAACTGGTTGCGTCGCATTGTTGCTGATGCTGGCCAAGCGGGCAACTGTAACGCGAAGCTATGCTTCGCGCTTGCGAGAACAGCACGTAGCGGTAGGCCAGTTTTGTCCATTTAGCACGCTCGGTCGCGAAGCAGAGCTTCGCGTTACAGCGGCACGCCGAACTTCTGGCCCAGGCTTTCCAGGTCGCGGAGCACCGGCTCCAGCAGCGGAATGCCCTCTAGCAGGCGTACGGCGGCGGTTTCGCGCTCCGGGTCGCCGGGGATGAGCACGCGCTGGCCCTCCGTGGCGCGGGCGGCGCGGAAGGTGGCAATCCAGTTATCCATATCGGCCTTGAACTCGGCGGCGGGGCGGAAGGCATCGACCCGCATGGTCCCGAAAAAGTGGCCCAGGCCCTGCCCCACGGGGTTGGCGGCCGGCTGCAGAAAGGCCACGAACGGCGGCACCCAGGGCCCGTAGTTGGCCCCGCTCAGCACGGCCGAAAATATATCGACCACCGCGCCCAGCCCGTAGCCTTTGTGCGAGCCGGTAGCCCCGCCCAGCGGCAGCAGGGCGCCACCGTTTTTCACGGCGTTGGGGTCGGTCGAGCCCGTGCCGGCCGCGTCCTGGGCCCAGCCTTCGGGGATGGGTTGCTGCTTGCGTTGGGCAATTTCGAGCTTGCCGTTGGCAGCGGTGGTGGTGGCCATGTCGAGCACGAAATCGGGCTGCTCGGCGGCGGGCACGGCCACGGCAATCGGGTTGGTGCCCAGCAGCCGTTCCAGCGAGTGGGTGGGCGCCACCAGGGGCGAGGCGTTGGTCATGGCCACCCCAATCATGTCGTGGGCCAGCGGTAGCATGGCGTGGTAGCCGGCAATACCGAAGTGGTTGGAGTTTTTTACTGACACCCAGCCCGTGCCTACTTGCCGGGCCTTGTCCATGGCTACGCGCATAGCCTTGGGGCCCACCACCAGCCCCAGGCCCCCGTCGCCATCGACTACGGCCGTGCTGGGCGTTTCGTACGTGACGCCCACCCGGGGCGTGGCGTTGATGCGGCCGGCTTCCCAGAGGCGCACGTAGCCAATCAGTCGGGCCACGCCGTGCGAATCAACGCCCCGCAAATCGGCCGAAAGCAGCGTTTCGGTGGCCAGCGTGGCGTCTTCCTCGGGGCAGCCCATGGCGCGGAATACGGACTCGGCAAAGGTGAAAAGCTGGGCGTAGGGAAGCGTGGTGGTCATGGATAGGAAGGGGAATGGCAACAAAAGAACAACCAATGAAGAGGCTGTAGCGCGAGATGGCAGAACAGCTGTAGTGCGAAGCTTCTGCTTCGCGTATCGTTACTGACTGCCAACGATTCCGTTCAACTACAGCATTTCGGCCAAAAGCCCTTCTTTCAGCGCATAAGCCGAGGTGCGGATGCGGGTCAGGCCGGTCAACTGCAGCACGTAGTCAATCAGCACTGAAGCCACGACCAGCATATCGGCGCGCATGGGTAGAATGCCGGGAAGGGCCTTTCGTTGTTCGTGGTTGAGGCTGAGCAGCTGGTTGTAGCTGTGCCGGAAGCTGCCCAGAGCCAGTTCGGTGCTCGGTGGCAGCTCGGCCTCGGTGCGCAGCTGGCCCAACTGCATATCGGCTAAGCTGTCGAAGCTGCCCGAAGCGCCAATCAGGCTAACCGGCGGAAACTCGGCCAGGGCGGCGGCCAGCGGGGCCAGAGTTTCGGCCAGATACTGCTGCTCGGCCACAATGGCTTCGGCGGGCATGATGCCGCTGGGCTCCGGGAAAAACTTGTCGAGTAGGCGCTGGGCGCCTATTTCGAAGCTGCGCTTCCAGAAAATGGTGGTGTCGTTGGCCAGGATGAATTCCACCGAGCCGCCGCCAATATCCATGATGAGGTGGCACTCGGGCCCCAGCGGTACGGCCTGCCGGACGCCCGCGCAAATCAGCTCGGCCTCCCGGTCGCCGCCAATAACTTCCACCCGAATACCCGTCTGCTCGAAAATATCCTTGACCAGCGCGGGGCCGTTTTCGGTGACGCGCATGGCGCTGGTGGCCGTGGCACGCACGTCGTTCACCTGATGCAACTCAATTTCCTCGCGAAAACCCAGCAGCGCGTGCAGGGCCCGCTCGTAGGCCGGCTCGGCAATGCGGCCCGCGCTGATGCCGCCTTCGCCCAGCCGCACGCCTACTTTGGTGCGCAACAGCGTGCGCGGCGCCGTCCGGCCGTCGTCAGCCAGCTCCACAATCAGCAGGTGAAACGTGTTGGTGCCCATGTCGATAAGGGCCAGGCGGCGGTGCAGCATAATCGTTATTTTTTTGGTAGGCTAACAGTTCGTCATTCAGAGCGGAGCGAAGAATCTCGCATGCTGACGTTGGATTATTCGTTGCAACGTCAGCACCCGAGATTCTTCGCTCCGCTCTGAATGACGTGCGGTTTATTCCACTGAAACCAATCAGGTGGCGAACCGGCAGAAGGTGCCCAGCGGGAGCTTGCGGGCCCCGGCGTCGTGCAGGTAAATCTCCCCGATTTCCCGCTTGTCGCGCATCGTGGGGAAGATTTCACTGACCAGGTTGTCGAGAATCAGGGCCGAGAAACCGAGCGAATACAGGTTGACGAGAAAGAAATGGTCTTCGGGGTCGAGCAGCTGCTGGCAGAGCTTGAGCATTTCGTTGAGCTCATCTTCGAGCTGCCACTTTTCGCCGTTGGGCCCGCGGCCGTAGGCGGGCGGGTCGAGGATGAGGCCCTGGTACTTGCTGCCGCGCTTCACCTCGCGCTTCACGTACTTCATGGCGTCTTCCACCAGCCAGCGCACCCCATCGAGGCCCGAGGCTTCCATGTTGTCGCGGGCCCAGAAGTTGACCTGCTTCACCGAATCGAGGTGCGTTACGTCGGCGCCGGCGGCGCGGGCGGCCAGCGTAGCGGCGCCAGTGTAGGCAAACAGGTTGAGCACCCGCGGCTGGGCCGCCTTGCGCCGGCGCGTTTCGTTGTAGATAAACTGCCAATTAGGGTCCTGCTCCGGGAACAGGCCCACGTGCTTGAACGACGACATGCCCAGCCGGAACCGCAGCTTCAGGCCATCGGGCCGCTCGTAGCCTATGTGCCACTGCTCGGGCGTGCCGGGCTTTATTTTCCACTGGCCGCGCTCCTGGCTGCCCTTTTCGCGGGTGAAAATGGCGTTGGCGCGCTGCCACTCCGAGGCCGGCAGGTGCGGGTCCCAGATGGCCTGCGGCTCGGGCCGGGCCAGAATGTGCTGGCCGAAACGCTCCAGCTTCTCGAAGTTGCCCGCGTCGAGCAGCTCGTAATCGGCCCAGGGGCTCGTGGTAAGGAAAGTATACATGCTGAGGCAAAGGTAGGGGGTTAGGAATTTGGGTGATGGGGTGGATGCAGGTACAACCCGTTTGTCATCCTGAGCGGAGCGAAGGACCTTCTTACGGCAGCACAACGTAACAACGATTGGTGCTACCGTAAGAAGGTCCTTCGCTCCGCTCAGGATGACAAACGGGTTGCACAATCCTACCTTTGGCCTATGGAAACCACGCTGCACTTCTATAAATACCAGGGCACCGGCAACGACTTCGTAATGGTCGATGACCGCACCAGCCAGTTCGATGCCACCGACCATGAGTTGGTGCGCCGGCTTTGTGACCGGCGCCGCGGTATTGGGGCCGATGGACTGATTCTGCTGCGCCAGCACCCGGAGTACGATTTCGAGATGGTGTACTTTAATGCCGATGGCTATCTGGGCTCGATGTGCGGCAACGGCGGCCGCTGCACGGTGGCCTTCGCCCGGCAGCTGGGCGTCATCGAAACCGATACCCACTTCTTGGCCATCGACGGCCCCCACGAGGCCCGCGTGGCGGCCGATGGTACCGTACACCTGCGCATGCAGGACGTGCGCGGCCAGCAGGAAATCGACGAGTACGGCGTGTTCCTCGACACCGGCTCGCCCCACCTTGTGTGCTTTCAGCCGGCCGGCAGCCTAAGCGGGCTGGATGTGGTAACCGCAGGCCGAACCCTGCGCAACGGCGACTTATTCCGCGAAAAAGGCACCAACGTCAACTTCGTGGAGGTGCCCGCCACGCCCGACCAGCCCTGGCCGGTGCGCACCTACGAGCGCGGCGTAGAAGACGAAACCCAGAGCTGCGGCACCGGCGTAACGGCCGTAGCGCTAGCCGCCTCACGCCACGGCGCGGCCAGCCCCGTGCAACTCCGCACGCCCGGCGGCGAGCTGCAGGTAGCCTTCGAAACCCAACCCAACGGCTCATTTACCAACATCTACCTCAGCGGCCCCGCCACCTACATCGTTCTTTGCAACTTTAGGTACATCTATTCTAGCGCTTGGTAGCTGGCGCTCAGAATGACGTTCGTTTCCACGTACTACCTACCATGCGCTATTTGCTATGCCCGAAACCGAGTTTCTTACCGTTCACGCTGTCAGCCTCGAAGAGCACGGCCAGCCGGTACTCAGCGGCATCAGCTTCAATCAGGCGGCCGGCCGTAAGCTGGCGCTGGCGGGCGAATCGGGGGCGGGGAAGAGCACGTTGTTGCAGGTAATTGCCGGGCTGGTGCAGCCCACGGCGGGGGAGGTGCGCTTCGCCGGTCGCCGCGTACGTGGTCCCCAGGAGGTGCTGGTGCCGGGGCATCCGGGCATTGTGTATCTGTCGCAGAAACCCAGCTTGCCCAAGTCGTTGCGCGTTGAGCAGGTGCTGCGCTACGCCAGCAAGCGCCCTGCCCCCGAGGCCCGGGCCGTGTATGAAGTTTGCCGCATTACGGGCCTCATGGCCCGGCGCACCGACCAGCTTTCGGGCGGCGAGCAGCAGCGGGTGGCGCTGGCGCGGCTGCTGCTCTCGGCGCCGCGCCTGCTGCTGCTCGACGAGCCCTTCTCCAACCTCGACCGCACCCACAAGCAGCAGCTTCAGCAGGTCATTCGCGAGGTGGGGGAGGAGCTAAGCATCACCTGTCTGCTCGTTTCGCACGATCCGCTCGACACGCTGCCCTGGGCCGATGAGTTGCTGGTGCTGGAGCGCGGGCAGCTGGTGCAGCAGGGCCCGCCCGAGCAGGTGTACCGCCAGCCCGTGAGCGAATACGCCGCCGCCCTGCTGGGCGACTACAACCGCCTCGAAGGCCCCGACCTGCGCGCCCTGCTGGCCGCGCCGCGCCGCCGCCTGCCCGGCCCGGTACTGCTCGTGCGCCCCGAGCACCTGCAACTGGCCCCCGCCGGCAGCCCCGGTGTGGCCGGCACCGTGCGCGCCGTGCGGTTTATGGGCAGCTACTACGAAGCCGAAATCCAGCTGCCTGCCACGCTGCTGTGCGTGCGCCTGCCCGCCGCTACGGTGGTGGCCGGCGAGGCGGTGGCGGTACAGCTGGCGAACGGTACTTTTGGCAGGTAGAAAAGAACGTCATTCAGAGTACAACAAAGAATCTCGTTTGGGGTCGTTGAATTACTTTGGCAACATCAGCACGCGAGGTCCTTCGCTTCACTCTGAATGACGTTCATCCCCGATCCATACAATGCTGCAATCCGACCTCATCCGCCTGCGCCCTTTGGAAGCCGACGACCTCGATTTCCTTTACCAGCTGGAAAACGACCCGGCCGTGTGGGGCGTGTCGGATACGCTGGCGCCCGTGTCGCGGCACGTGCTGCGGCAGTACTTGAATAGCGCAGCGGCCGATTTTTTTGAGGTCCGGCAATTGCGGCTGGTGCTTGAAGAGGTGGCCAGTGGGGCGGCGGTGGGTACGCTGGATTTGTTTGGTTTCGAGCCCCTGCACCAGCGGGCGGGCGTGGGCATTACGGTGCTGGCCAGCCACCGACGCCGCGGCTACGCCCGGGCCGCGTTGGCGCTGGTGCTGCCCTACGCCCGGCAGGTACTGCGCCTGCACCAGCTGCACTGCACCATCGGGGCCGATAATGAGGCCAGCTTGGCGCTATTTGCAGCGGCAGGATTCTCGCGGGTGGGCGTGTGGCGCGAGTGGCTGCGCACCACCGAAAGCTGGCAGGATGCCGTGCAAATGCAGTGTTTGCTATAGCGGGCAACGCGCTGCCAAAACGCGGTGTTCCAGGCGCCGCGCTTAACCGGCTTCCTCACGTATAAGTTTGCACGATGGGTGGGGGCTACAGGTGGCTTTCAGCAGGCAATGAAAATAGTGGCAGCTCGACAATATCCTTTTAAAAAGGCGGGCGTATAGGCGAAGTAGGCTGGGAAGAAAGGCTTGTGTAGCTCCCCGGCCTGCCTCATTCTTTTATACAGCTTTCTATGCCATCTGCCCCGCTGGCGGAGGCGCCTGCGCGCTCCGTTGCCGCCAACTCCGTTGGTCAAACTACACCCTATACTTTGCCCGATGTGGTGTGTTTTGCACACTTACACTGGGATTTCGTGTGGCAGCGGCCTCAGCATCTGATGTCGCGTTTTGCTAAGCAGGGCCGCGTATTTTATGTAGAGGATGCCTTCTACCACGATAACGATGAGGTGCAGCCTCACCTCGAAATAAAAGAGCGCCCCCAAGGCCTGAAAGTAGTGGTGTCCCACCTGCCCGACCGCCTGCGCCATGATGCCCCGGCGGCCGATGCGGCCCAGCAGCAACTATTGCAGGGGTATTTTCAGGAGCAGAACCTCACCAACTACCTGTTCTGGTACTATACGCCCATGGCCCTCGGCAAATCGGGTGGCTTTGCGCCGGCCCTCACGGTGTACGACTGCATGGATGAGCTGGCCAACTTCAAGTTTGCGCCGCCCGAGCTGCGCGAGCGGGAGCAGGAACTGTTCGGTAAGGCCGACCTCGTGTTTACCGGCGGCCACACGCTCTACGAAGCTAAGCGCCAGCAACACCCCGATGCGCACCCCTTCCCCAGCAGCATCGACAAAGACCACTTTGGCCAGGCCCGCCAGCCGCTGCCCGAGCCCGCCGATCAGGTTGGCATTGCGCACCCGCGCATCGGCTTTTTTGGCGTGGTAGATGAGCGGCTGGACATTGAGCTGCTGGGCCAGTTGGCCGAAGCGCACTCCGAGTGGCAGTTCGTCATCATCGGGCCGGTTGTCAAAATCGACCCGGCCACGCTGCCGCAGTCGGCCAACATCCACTACCTCGGCGGCAAGGATTATCAGGAGCTACCTACCTACCTGGCGGGCTGGGATGTGGCGACGCTGCTGTTTGCCGACAACGAGAGTACCAAGTTCATTTCGCCCACCAAAACCCCCGAGTACCTGGCCGCCGGCCGCCCGGTCGTCAGCACGCCCATCCGCGACGTGGTGCGGCCCTACGGCGAGCTGAACCTAGTGCAGATTGCCGCTACCGCCGAAGAGTTCGGCCAAGCCATTGAAATGGCCCTCACCCAAGCCCAGGATACTGACTGGCGCCAACGTACCGACAACTACTTAGCCACCATCAGCTGGGACCAGACCTGGCAGCAGATGGTTGACCTGATGCAGCAGAAGCTTGGGAAAAAGTGGCTGGCAACCCGAGAGTTACAGGAATAGTTTCATTGAAATAGCCAATTATTTTGGCTGAATTTACTAAAAATAGCATCAAAACACTGGTTGCTTTGTTCAAGTAAACAGAGCCCGCTTCTGCGGTAACGAATGCCCCGTACGCACGCCTGTCGGTTAAGCGGGAGGCTATCCAATCCATTTTCCAAACACCGATTTATGTTCGATTATCTGATAGTAGGGGCCGGGTTTGCCGGCAGCGTGCTGGCCGAGCGGCTGGCTACCCGCTCCAACAAAAAAGTATTGGTCGTGGACAAGCGCAACCACATTGCCGGCAATGCCTACGACCACTACAATGAGGAGGGCATTCTGGTACACAAATACGGCCCGCACATCTTCCACACCAACTCCAAAGACGTATTCGAGTACTTGTCGAACTTCACCGACTGGCGCCCCTACGAGCATCGGGTGCTGGCGTCCGTGGACGGTCAAATGGTGCCGATGCCCATCAACCTCGATACTATCAACAAGCTTTATGGCCTGAAGCTGAATAGCTTTGAGGTGGAAGAGTTTTTCGAGTCGGTGGCCGAGAAAGTACCTGTCATTAAAACGTCGGAAGATGTGGTGGTGAGCAAGGTGGGCCGGGAGCTGTACGAGAAGTTCTTCCGCAACTATACCCGCAAGCAGTGGGGCATGGACCCATCCGAACTCGATAAGTCGGTGACCAGCCGCGTGCCCACCCGCACCAACCGCGACGACCGTTACTTCACCGATACTTACCAGGCCATGCCTCTGCACGGCTACACGCGCATGTTCGAGCGCCTGCTCGACCACCCGAACATCAAGGTGATGCTGAACACCGACTACCACGATATCATCGATTTTATTCCTTTCAAGGAGATGATTTTCACGGGTCCGGTCGATGAGTTCTTCGATTTCAAGTACGGTAAGCTGCCCTACCGTTCACTCGAATTCAAGCATGAAACGCTGAACACTGAGAACTACCTGGCCGCGCCGGTCGTCAACTATCCCAACGACAACCTCTACACGCGCATCACCGAGTTCAAGGCCCTTACCGGCCAGCAACACCCCAAAACGGCCATTGTGTACGAGTACCCCAAGGCCGAGGGCGACCCATACTACCCCGTGCCGCGCCTCGAAAACGCCGAGCTGTATAACCAGTATAAGAAACTGGCCGACAACACTCCCAACGTGCATTTTGTAGGCCGCCTGGCCACGTATAAATACTACAACATGGACCAGGTAGTAGCCCAGGCCCTCACGTTGTATAAGAAGCTCACCGAAAAGTCCGACGAGAAGCCGCGTACGCCCGCTATTGCCGGCTCTACCGAGCTAGTCGACAAGCTGGTTTCGCGCGACCCGGCCAAGCCTTAACCGGCAGTAGCGGTCAGCCGGAAGACGGTGGCCCGAACGCAACAAAGGACCTNNAGGTCCTTTGTTGCGTTCGGGCTACTGTTTTCCGGCTGACAGGTATCTACCCTGACAAGCCGGCTGACCCAACCGAATGTGCACAATGTTTGAGGATGGGCCACTTGTCGTTTCGGAACCGGAGCGGCGTGGCGGCTTGAAAATAGCCGGGTGATTCCCGAAAAACGCCGTAAATTTGAACTGCGCCCCGGCGTTTCAATTAAGGTAACCGCAACATGCTTGATTTTTTAGGGAAGACCGTCGCCAAATTATTCGGGTCGAAAGCCGACAAGGACCTGAAGGAGATTGTCCCGTACGTGGCGCTTATTAACGCCGAATATGCCAAACTGGCACCCATCAGCGACGACGAGCTCCGCGCCCGCACCGACGAGGTCCGCGCCCGCATCAATGCCCACCTGAAATCGACCGATGACCAGATTGCAGCCCTGCACGAGCGGGTAAATGCCGACGGCCTCGACGCGGTGCAGAAGGAAGAGCTGTTCGACCAGATTGATACGCTCGAAAAGCAGCGCAACAAGGAGCTGGAAGTGGTGCTCATGGAAGTGCTGCCCGTCTCGTTCGCCATCACCAAGGAAACCGCCCGCCGCTACGCCCAAAACGGCCAGCTGACGGTAACGGCCACCGACTACGACCGGGAGTACGCCAGCCGCAAGGGCAACGTAACGATTGTAGGCGACCAGGCCATCTGGAGCAACAAATGGCTGGCGGCCGGCGCCGAAATCGTCTGGGACATGGTGCACTACGATGTGCAGCTAATTGGCGGCGTCGTGCTGCACCAGGGCAAGATTTCGGAAATGGCCACTGGCGAAGGCAAAACACTGGTTTCGACCCTGCCTTCGTTCCTGAATGCGCTGGCCAAGCGCGGCGTGCACCTAGTAACGGTGAACGATTACCTGGCCAAGCGCGACTCGGAGTGGAATGCGCCGCTGTTCGAGTTCCACGGCATTACGGTGGACTGCATCGACAAGCACCAGCCCAACACCGACGCTCGCCGCAAGGCCTACCTGGCCGACATCACCTACGGCACCAACAACGAGTTCGGCTTCGACTACCTGCGCGACAACATGGCCCGCGACCCGCAGGAGCTGGTGCAGCGCAAGCACCACTACGCCATGATTGACGAAGTGGACTCGGTGCTGATTGACGATGCCCGGACCCCGCTTATCATCTCCGGCCCCATTCCGCGCGGCGACGTGCACGAGTTTCACCAGCTCAAGCCCCGGATTCAGAAAGTAGTGGAAGCCCAGAAGAAACTGGTGCAGAACTATCTGGTGGAGGCCCGCAAAGCCATTAAAGAAGGTGACTTCGGCCCCAAGGAAGGTGAGGGTGGCCTAGCTCTGTTCCGTGCCTACCGGGGTCTGCCCAAGAGCAAGCCGCTCATCAAGTTCCTGAGCGAAACCGGCATGCGCGCCGCCCTGCAGAAGGTGGAGAACTTCTACTTGCAGGACAACTCGCGCCAGATGCCCCAGGCCGATTCGCCGCTGTATTTCACCATTGATGAGAAGAACAACCAGATTGAGCTGACCGAAAAAGGCCTCGACCTGATTACCGGCGAAGGCGAAGATCCGCGCCTGTTCATCATGCCCGACATTGGCTCGGAGCTGGCCGACATTGAGAAAAACGCGACGCTGAGCGGTGAAGAAAAGCTGCATGCCAAGGAGCAGCTCATGGACCGTTTTCAGCAGCAGTCGGAGCGCGTACACACCATCAGCCAGCTGCTGAAGGCCTACACGCTGTTCGAGCGCGACGACCAGTACATCCTCACCGAGGATGGCAAGGTGAAGATTGTGGATGAGCAGACCGGCCGCGTAATGGAAGGCCGCCGCTACTCCGACGGCCTGCACCAGGCCCTGGAGGCCAAGGAAAACGTGCGCGTCGAGGAGCTGACCCAGACCTATGCTACCGTAACGCTCCAGAACTTCTTCCGCATGTACCACAAGCTGGGCGGCATGACGGGTACGGCCGAAACCGAGGCCGGCGAGTTCTGGGAAATCTATAAGCTCGATGTAGTCGTGATTCCGACCAACCGCGGCATTGCCCGCAAGGACGAGCACGACAAGGTGTACAAAACGGTGCGCGAGAAATACAACGCCGTAGCCGACGAAATCCAGGAGCTGGTGCAGGCCGGCCGGCCGGTGCTGGTAGGTACCACCAGCGTCGAAATTTCGGAGCTGGTGAGCCGGATGCTCAAGTTCAAAGGCATCCCGCACCAGGTGCTCAACGCCAAGCAAAACCAGCGTGAGGCCGAAATTGTGGCCGGCGCCGGCTACCCCGGCACCGTGACCATTGCCACCAACATGGCTGGCCGCGGTACCGATATCAAGCTGCGCGAAACCTCCAAGGAGTCGGGCGGTCTGGCCATCATCGGCACCGAGCGCCACGAGTCGCGCCGCGTCGACCGGCAGCTGCGGGGCCGCGCCGGCCGCCAGGGCGACCCGGGCTCCAGCCAGTTCTTCGTGAGCCTAGAAGACAACCTGATGCGTTTGTTCGGCTCCGACCGCATTGCCAAGCTCATGGACCGTATGGGTCTGGAGGAAGGCGAAGTAATTCAGCACTCGATGATTACGTCTTCGATTGAGCGGGCGCAGAAGAAGGTGGAGGAAAACAACTTCGGCATTCGGAAGCGCCTGCTGGAGTACGACGACGTGATGAACGCCCAGCGCGAAGTGGTGTACAAGCGCCGCCGCAACGCCCTGCATGGCGAACGGCTGGAGCTGGACATCTGGAACATGATTTACGACGTCTGCGAAGACATCGTGGTGGGCCACAAAGGCAGCAACGACTTCGAAGACTTCAAGCTGGCCATCATCCGCATCTTCGGTTACGACACGCACCTGACGGCCCAGCAGCTGACGGGCATGACGGCCGGACAGCTCACCCAGCAGCTCTACGACGAGGCGCTGGGTTACTACCACAGCAAAAACGAGTTCATTGGCAGCAACGCCATGCCGCTCATCAACGACCTGCTGAGCCAGAACGCGCCCTACGAAAACATTGCCGTACCGTTCACTGACGGCCGCAAGCAGATTCAGGCCGTGGCCAACCTGCGCCGCGCCCAGGCCACCCAGGGCCAGGAGGTGATTCGGGGCATGGAAAAAGTGGTGGTGCTGTCGGTTATCGACGAAGCCTGGACCAAGCACCTGCGTGCCATGGACGACCTCAAGCAGGTGGTACAGAACGCCGTGTACGAGCAGAAGGACCCGCTGCTGGTGTACAAGTTCGAGTCGTTCGAGCTGTTCAAGCAGATGATCAGCAAGGTGAACGAGGACACCATCCAGTTCCTGTTCCGCGCCGATGTGCCGATGCAGGCCGGCCAGAGCGGCGAAGAGGAGTACGAGTACTTCACCGAAGACGAACTGCCCGTTGCCCCGCCCCAGCCCAAGCTCACGATGGAGAAGGAAACTTCCTCCGTTTCGCTGGGTGCCGGCCCCGAGGACCTGGAGCAGGACGGCGCCATGCCGCAGGTGCTGGAAAAGCAGCAGCCCGTGAAGTCGCAGAAAGTGGCCAACCGCAACGAAAAGGTAAGCGTGCAATACATGGACGGCCGCATCGTGCGCGACGTGAAGTTCAAGCAGGTAGAAGACGACCTGCTGAACGACCGGGCCGTTTTGATTGACTAATTGGGCACCATAAAAGCACTGTCATTGCGAGGAGGCACGACGCAGCAATCCGTCCGTGTACAATGACAAGTCCACTTAAGCAGCAAGCCCCTGACGCCAGCACGGACGTCAGGGGCTTTTCGCTACAGGAAGGGCTTAATTTTGCCCCACAGATTGCTTCACGCTGCTCGCAATGACAGTTTCCCCCACCAAGCCAGCCCTCAACCAATGAACCTCGCGCCCTACATCGACCACACGCTGCTGAAGCCCGACGCCACGCCCGAGCAGATTGCGCGGCTTTGCACCGAGGCCGCCACGCACCACTTTGCCAGCGTGTGCGTGCCGCCCTGTTATGTGCGCCAGGCCGCCGACGCGCTGCAGGGTTCGGGCGTGGCCGTGTGCACGGTTATCGGGTTTCCGCTGGGCTATTCGCTGGCCAAGGTGAAGTTCTTCGAGGGCCATCTGGCCCTGAACGATGGGGCCACCGAGCTGGATATGGTACTCAACATCGGGGCCTTGAAGGCGGGTCGGCATGAGGAAGTGGAGGACGAAATCGGGCAGCTGGCCGAGCTGTGCCGGTTGCGCGGGGCGCTGCTCAAGGTTATCATCGAAACGGCATTGCTTACCGAAGCTGAAATTGTTGAGGCCTGCCGGCTGTGCGCCGAGGCCGGAGCCAACTTCGTGAAAACCAGCACCGGATTTGCCAGTCGCGGTGCCTCGGTGGCCGATATAGAACTGATGCGCGCCTCGCTGCCCACCCATATCCGCCTGAAAGCCTCCGGCGGCATCCGCACCCGCGAAGCTGCCCTGGCCCTGGTAGCCGCGGGCGCCGACCGTCTGGGCGCTTCCGATGGCGTAGCTTTACTGGCCCAAACTACCCCTGAAACTGCTGCTCATGATTCCGACCACAACTCTTCCGCTGCTTCGTAACGTGCTGCTGTTGTGTGGCCTGCTGTCGTTGGGTGCCTGCGCTGCCTCTGGGCCCGCTGCTCCTGTAGCCGATACAACCCGCCGGGCCCCACAGGTGCCGCCCGAAGATCTGAGCCGTTTCCGGCCGGTATTTCCGGCCCCTAAGGCAACTGCTGCGGCAACCGCGCCGCGGGCACGGCCGGTGCCGCCTACCAACCAGGTAAACTCCCAGATTGAGCAACGCCTGCGCGATTTGGCGTACACCAACCGCAATGTGAAGTATGCCCAGGGCTACCGGGTGCTGGCGTATGTGGGATTGGAGAAGGATAAAGCCATGAGCATCCGCCGGGCCATCATCAGCCGCTACCCCGAGGAAACCGACTACCTGACCTATAAGAACCCCATTTTCCGCCTGCAGATAGGCGACTACCTCACCCGTCTGGAAGCCGCGCAGGCTCTGTTGCGCCTACGCCCTCTGGCCCCCCGCGCCGAGCTGGAATCCATGCAGGTAAATATTGCGAAGTAGCTGTTAGCCTTCGTGCAAAGAATGGGTTGTTTGAGTTAAAGTAATCATCAGCTGTTAGCTAATAGCTATCAGCTAACAGCTTAAAAAATGGATCTTCTCTCCCGTGTAAAGCAACTGGCGGCCGAGGCGGCAGCCGATACTGTGGCGCTGCGCCAGCACCTGCACATGCACCCCGAGCTGTCGTTTGAGGAGCACGAAACAGTGGCGTTTGTAACAGAGCAGCTGCAGAAGCTGGGGCTGCAAACGCAGGCCATTGCCGGTACGGGCGTAGTGGCGGTTATCGAAGGGCGCAACCCTTCTGGCAGCCGCACCGTGGCGCTGCGGGCCGATATGGACGCGCTGCCCATTGCCGAGCAGAACGAGGTGCCCTACAAGTCGCGGAAGCCCGGCGTAATGCATGCCTGCGGCCACGACGTGCACACAGCTTCGCTACTGGGCGCGGCCCGGATTCTGGTGGCCCTGAAAGACGAGTTTGAAGGCAGTGTAAAGCTCATGTTTCAGCCCGGCGAAGAGCGGCTGCCCGGTGGTGCGTCGCTGATGATTGCCGAAGGCGTGCTGGAAAATCCGAAACCGGCCAGTGTGCTGGGCCAGCACGTTTTCCCGATGCTGCCGGCCGGCAAAGTGGGCCTGCGCCCCGGCCGCTACATGGCCAGCACCGACGAGCTGTACCTGACCGTACGCGGCAAGGGCGGCCACGGCGCCATGCCCGAACAGAACGTAGACCCAGTGCTGGTAGCCGCTCATATCATTGTGGCAGCTCAGCAGATTGTGAGTCGCCGCGCCAACCCCAAGCTGCCCTCGGTGCTGAGCTTCGGCAAAGTGCTGGCCCAGGGCGCCACCAACGTTATTCCCAACGAGGTGTACATGGAAGGCACGTTCCGGACGCTGAACGAGGAATGGCGCAACGAGGCCCACGCGCACCTGCGCCGCCTTTGCGAAGGGCTGGCCGAGAGCATGGGTGCCAGCTGCGAGCTGGAAATCCGCCGCGGCTACCCTTATCTCGAAAACGAACCTGCCCTCACGGCCCGCACCCAGCAGGCCGCCCAGGAATACCTGGGCCCCGAAAACGTGGTGGAGCTCGACCAGTGGATGGCCGCCGAAGACTTCGCCTACTTCAGCCAGGCCGCCAGCGCCTGCTTCTACCGCCTCGGCACGGCCGCCGCCGACGGCAGCGGCCGGCTCACCTCCTCCGTCCACACGCCCACCTTCGACGTCGACCCGCACGCCCTGGAAGTGGGCCCCGGCCTGCTGGCCTGGCTGACGCTGCGCGAGCTGGCGGAGAAATAACCGGTTACATTTTTTGTGGGCTGAAGGTGTTTCGGCTTTTTCCCATACTATTGAGGCACCGGCTTTAGGCTGTCATCTAGCTTCTTCTTACCTGTACCTATGCGCTTTTCTCTGCTTGCCGCCGGTGCGGCCACCTCGCTGCTGGCACTGGCCACTAAGCCTGCTGCCGCTCAGAGCCGTTATACCAGCAACTGGGCCGTGCTGCCCGAGGTACAGGCCGAACTGGCACTTAGTGGCAACGACTACGTTTTTGCGGGCTTCAACCTATTAAGTCAAGTAAGAAACGGAGGCAGCACCTTTGCCGGGGGGCAACTCCGGTTGGGCTATGAGCACTTCTGGAACAAGCAGTGGAGTTGGGGAACCACGTTACGTATCGGGAGCGATGCGGGTGGAAGCTACGGTGATTTCCTGGGGCTGCCTGGAAATCTTGTGCCGGGTGCCCTGCTGCGGCACACTGGTATGCTGGGTAAATTCGGCTTTACGCAACGACTGGCGGCAGAATACGCTATTGTCACCAATGACTCTTACGGCAACAGCAGCAGTAACAACCGCGCCCACGCCCGCCTGCGCCTGGGCCTCGACCGCGAGTTTGCCGTGGGTTCTACCGTGAAGCTACGGCCGCGCGTTGCCTGCGAGGCCCTGGCTTACCTGCGTTTCCAGCGCGATGAGGACGAGTTGCAGGAACGGTTCGTGGATTTCGGCAACCTGCGTGGGGAGGTAGGCGTGCGCCTTTCGCCCCGTTTCGACTTTACGCCCTGGGTGGCCTGGCAAACCCAGTACATTAACGCCCTACAGCAGTTCGACCAGAATGGCAATCCTGTATCGGGCGGCAAAGTCAACCTGCTGACGCCTACCGTTGGCCTCGACCTGCGCGTAACGCTGGGCAAACATGCCCTCAACGCTGACCGCCTGCCGCTGTCTACCCAGCATTAGCAGCCCGCAGTGTCAATATGGCATTTGCAATAACTTGTTTCGGGTTGCCTGGGTGCGGTTTAATTGATTGAAAAGGAGCGGGTGAATTAAATGTAATGTCAATGTGGCATTGATGCTTGATTGGTACAGATTTTATAAAGTAGAGGTGTCGCTGGTTGATAAACCGGCTGTTCAATTTCAACCTTACTTTTTGTACAACTATGGCAACGCTGCTGTATAATAACCGTCCGGCCCGGCCGTCTTTCCATTCGGCGCTCAATGAAATGCTGCGCGATACGCTGCCGGCCCAGAATCAGCCCACCACCTCGTTCAACCCCGCCGCCGATGTGCTCGAAGGCCCCGAGGGCTTCCAGGTGCAGCTCGTGCTGCCCGGCGTAGCGAAAGAGGATGTGAAAATCGACTTTCAGGAGGGCCGGCTCACTGTAAGTGGCGAGCGGAAGGCCCCGGAAGCCACCGAAGAAGCCCCAAAATTCCGCCGCGTCGAGTCGGGCTACGGCACGTTCTCGCGCACCTTCCGCCTGCCCGAGACTGTGGATGTAACGGCCATCAGCGCCGAACTCACCAACGGAATCCTGCACCTGACGCTACCCTTCGACAGTAAAAAGGTAAGCAAGCGGCAAATCGAAATTCGCTAGCCGCTACCTTAAAAAGGGCGCTCCGGCAGAGCGCCCTTTTTTGTTGCAGGCAGCCGGCTAATTCGCTCAGCGGGTGCTACTCGTTCAAAACAATCTACCAACGGGCTGTTTTATTCCTTGAACACTGGTGCAACCGGACACCATTCGCCCGGCATCTGACGTTAGACAAGCACCAGACAGCTCGGCTATGTATTGGCCAGTTCGTCTTTTCATTGTAAATTCAATTTTCGCTATCTACCCCCTAACTTTTCAATACCCATGCAAGCAAAACAACTGATGCTCGGCCTGCTGGGCTCCGCCATTCTGGGCGGAGGCGTGGCCGTGGGCGGCTATAAAATGCTGGAGCCCGAGCGCGACAACTCGCCCCAGGCCCTGGCTGCCGACCCCAACGTGCGCTATACCAGCGCCCTGAAAAGCAGTACTTACTCTATCCCCGACGGGCTGAATTTCACGGCCGCCGCCGCTACGGTAACGCCGGCCGTTGTTCACGTGATGACGGAGTACTCACCACAGGCCGGCCAGAATGATGCTGCTATGCGCATGGACCCCTTCCTGCGCCAGTTCTTCGGCGACGACTTCGACCAGTACCGCGGCCGGGGCCGGCAGCAGCAGCCTCAGCAGGGCTCGGGCTCAGGCGTTATCATTGCCGCCAACGGCTACATTGTTACCAACAACCACGTTATCGACAAAGCCAGCAAAATTGAGGTGGTGATGGACGATAAGCGCAAGTTCGAGGCCGAGCTGGTGGGCAAAGACCCCAACACCGACCTGGCCCTGCTCAAGGTGAAGGCCGACAACCTGCCTTTTATCCGCTACGGCAACTCCGACGATGTGAAAGTAGGCGAGTGGGTGCTGGCCGTGGGCAACCCCTTCAACCTGAACTCGACGGTGACGGCCGGCATTATTTCAGCTAAGGGGCGTAATATCAATATCCTGCGCCGCGAGGATGGTATGGGCATCGAGTCGTTTCTGCAGACTGATGCTGTAGTAAATCCCGGAAACTCAGGCGGCGCTTTGGTCAACCTCAACGGCGACCTGATTGGCATTAACTCGGCCATTGCCTCGCAAACCGGCTCGTTTGTGGGCTACTCGTTTGCTGTGCCCAGTTCCATCGTGAGCAAGGTGATTGACGATCTGCTCAAATACAAAGTGGTGCAGCGTGCCCTGTTGGGCGTGCAGATCCGGGAAATTGATGCCACACTGGCCGCCGAAAAGAAGCTCAACACGCTTAGCGGCGTGTACGTAATGGGCGCGGGCAAAGAGAGCAGTGCTGCCGAAGCCGGTTTGCGCGAAGGCGACGTTATCACGTCTATCAACGGCGCAAAAGTGAATACGTCTTCGCAGTTGCAGGAGCAGGTAGCCCGTTACCGCCCCGGCGACAAAATCAAGGTGGCCTACCTGCGCGATGGTAACAGCCGTACCGCTACCGCCACGCTGCGCAACTCCACGGGCACCACCGATGTGGTGCGCGAGTCAAGCGGTGCCATCAAGTACGAGGGGGCCAGCCTGAGCCCGGTAACGCGCCAGGAGCAGGGCAAGCTGGGTATTGAGGGTGGCGCTAAAATCAGCAACATCCGCAACTCCAACTTCCGCGAAACCGGTATTGCCGACGGCTTCATCATCACCCGCATCGACAAGAACCGCGTCGAGAAGCCCCAGGATGTGCAGCGCCTGCTCGAAGCCGCCAAAGAAACTGACGGCGCGCTGGTAGAAGGCGTGTACCCCGACGGGCGCAAGGCTTACTACCCGATAGGGCAGGGCCAGTAAATCCTAAGCAACTGCTGATATCAAAGGCCTTCGCTACGAATGTAGCGGAGGCTTTTTGCTGCCTGTGGTATCAGCCTGAACGTAGTACCTTTGGTTACCAGCCACCTGCCCTATGGAAAACGCCATCAACACCCTGCGCATTCAGAATTTCAAGTCCATCAAAGACGTGACAATGAACCCGCGCCGAGTCAACCTGATTATCGGGATGCCTAACGTAGGGAAGTCGAATATTCTGGAGGCAATGAGCTTGTTGGGGGGAAGGTTTCCACAATCAAATTTTGCAAGTCGGCCAGATGAGTCAGGTAGGCATTACGGAGGTATTGTACGTTATCATGAAGTACGTCAACTGTTTCATGATAATATGACTAATAACCCCATTGTTATTCAAACAGATAATGATATTTGTGTAATGGGTAGAGACTATTCAACTGGCAATGGATTCAGGTATGTCCTTGCTGAATTAGATACTTGGAATAGGATGAGGAGTGAATATACTAACAAATATTCTGCTATGCCAGAAGATAAACCTGAAAATAGAATGTTGAATTTTTTTATCGAATGGAAAGATTCAAACGTAAAACCATTTCCTCAATATATTCATTCTCAAATATTGCCTGTAGGCCAAAAAAGTGATGGAGTAAGTTCGCAAGGTAATGGCCCGTATGCAGGAAATAGATACGTGAGGCCATATATTTTTAAACAGCCTAAATCAGTGATGAATGAGAATTACATGCCGTACCTTTTGCCACCCTATGGTGATAATCTGGTTCAAATAGTAGAAGCATATCCTTCGTTGAGGAAAGAAGTATCACAGTTGTTCAGTAAGTATGGGTTGAAGCTTTTAATACGAATTGATGAAAGAAGAATGGAAGTTATAAAAGACCTCGATGGAGTTATATACTCGTATCCCTATTCAAGTATTGCTGATACATTACAGAGGATGATATTTTATATGTCCGTTATAGAAAGCAACAATGAAGCGGTAATTTTACTTGAAGAGCCAGAGGCACATTCATTTCCTGTATATGTTTCTGACTTAGGTAGAAGAATTGCTGAAAGTCGGGATAACCAATTTTTTATTGCTACATATAGCCCATACTTGGTAACGGAAATAATGGAACAGATGCTTCCGGAAGAAGGGCAGGAAGGTGAATTGGTGATTTTCCTGGCTTATTACGAAGAATATCAGACCAAAGTAAAGCAACTTAGCGACGAAGAAATTCGGGAGATTCGCAACGATAGTATTGACGTGTTTTATAATTTGAGCCGCTTTACGCCAGGTAGTAATTCGTATGCCTGAATCTATTCTGTTTCTACCTGAATGCCACGTCGATACTGCTCTGATGCGGGCATTGCTATACGACCGTCAAAAGCTCATCACCCACATTAAAGGCGCGCCCAAAGTAGGCGACGCGCTGCACCAGCAGGCCGAGCGGTATGGCAGTTCGCGGGTGGTCATCGCGATGGTAGATAACGACAAGCACCTGTTCTCGATTCCCAAACTTAAGCCTTTCGACCAGGTGGTGTTGCGGTGTGAAGAGCCGGGTTGCCTGTTTGTGGTATACCGTCACCGGAAGCTGGCGAGCCAGTATCTGATTGTGCTCGACCCCGCCTGCGACGGGTGGCTATATGGTAATCTGCGGGCTGCGGGCCTCCAGCCCCAGGCATATCAGTTGCCGGAGTTGCTGAACGATTTTCTGGGATTTACCAAGAGCATTAGAGCTGAAGAGCAACCGGAAATTGTGAGCCTATTGAAAGCGTTACGAACCAGTGCGCCACCGGCCTACGCCCGGTTGGCGGCCTTCGTAACGGAACGGTTGGGGGAGGCCGGGCAGGCGGGCTGGTAAAACGCCCCTAATCTAAATTGTTAGCTTTGTAAGAGGCTGCTCCGGCTGCCCGTTACTTCTGAAATTCTCATCCCACCCCTATTTCCTTTCCCATGAAGCAAGCACTAGAAGAAGCAGTTGCCACCGGCACCGACGTTCAGGACCACGACCACCACGGCATCCGGCAGGTGCTGCGCGCGCTGGGCGTACAGGCCCACAACGCCGCCTGGAGCACCGGCCTGCAGTGGGGCGGCACCGACAACCAGAACACGCGCACCATCCACTCGCCCGCCGACGGTAAGGTAATAGGCACCGTAGCCATGGCTACCGCCGAAGATTACGAGCAGGTAGTAACAAAAGCCCAGGAGGCCTTTAAAACCTGGCGGCTGGTGCCGGCTCCCAAGCGTGGCGAAATCGTGCGCCAGATTGGCAACAAGCTCCGCGACCACAAGGATGATCTGGGCAAGCTGGTGAGCTACGAGATGGGCAAAATCCTGCAGGAAGGCCTCGGCGAAGTGCAGGAAATGATTGACATTTGCGACTTTGCCGTGGGCCTCTCGCGCCAACTGCACGGCCTGACCATGCACTCGGAGCGGCCCGCCCACCGCATGTACGAGCAGTACCACCCGCTGGGCGTGGTGGGCATCATCTCGGCCTTCAACTTCCCGGTGGCCGTGTGGAGCTGGAACGCCATGCTGGCCGCCGTTTGTGGCGACACCTGCATCTGGAAGCCCTCCGAGAAAACTCCGCTTACCGGCGTGGCTATTCAGCATATCATCAAGAGCGTGCTCGAAGAAAACGAGCTGCCCGAGGGCATTTTCAACCTGATTATTGGCGACGCTGAAATCGGGGCCAAAATGGCCGCCGATGAGCGCGTACCGTTGGTGTCGGCCACCGGCAGCACCCGCATGGGCAAGAAAGTAGGGGAGGCCGTGGGTGCCCGCTTGGGCAAGTCGCTGCTGGAGTTGGGCGGCAACAACGCCATCATCCTCACCGAGCACGCCGACCTGAGCATTGCCCTGCCGGGCATCGTGTTCGGGGCCGTGGGTACCTGCGGGCAGCGCTGCACCAGCACGCGCCGCCTCATCATCCACGATTCGATTTACGACGACGTGAAGGCGCGCCTGCTCAAAATTTACCCCAACCTGCCCATCGGCCACCCACTCCAGGAGGGCACGCTGGTCGGCCCGCTGATTGACAAGGATTCGGTAGTTGGCTTCCAGAAAGCCTTGAAGGCCGTGCAAAGTGAAGGTGGCACGCTGCTCATCGGTGGCGAAGTGCTCGAAGGCGAAGGTTACGAAACCGGCACCTATGTAACGCCCGCCATTGTGGAGGCGAAGAACGAGTACGCCACGGTACAGGACGAGACCTTCGCGCCTATTTTGTACCTGATTAAGTACAGCGGCGAGGTAACCAACGCCATCGACCTGCAGAACGGCGTGCGCCAGGGTTTGTCGTCGAGCATCTTCACGCTGAATATGCGCGAGGCTGAGGCCTTCCTCAGCCAGGCCGGCTCCGACTGCGGCATTGCCAACGTGAACATCGGCACGAGCGGCGCCGAAATTGGCGGCGCGTTCGGGGGCGAGAAAGAAACCGGCGGCGGCCGCGAATCCGGCTCCGACGCCTGGAAGGTGTACATGCGCCGCCAGACCAACACCATCAACTACAGCACCACGTTGCCGCTGGCCCAGGGCATAAAGTTCGACGTGTAACTGCTGCTTTGGTCTTACGCAAACGGCCCGCTCGGTTTTACCGGGCGGGCCGTTTGGCGTTTAATGGTCCAGGAATCCGGCCGAGGCTAGTCGAGCATTTTGATGTCTCCGTGCCCTTTACTGACCAAGTTGGTGCCGGTGTAGAAAACGTAGTACATGCGGTAAGTTTCCCCTTTTTTAAGGGAACTGAAGTCAAATATGTACTCACTGACATTGCCTGAAACGCGTACGTCCTTTACAAAATTCATCACCACCTTGTACTTCCGGTCTACTACAACCCAAGCGAATTGAGTGGCGCTGCCAGTCTGCCCGATGCGAAAGGCAGCTTGAGTTGCTACTGGGTTAGGATACAAAGCAATGTTGCGGACTCCGCCTTGCTGGGTACCGTTCAGGTCGAGGTCCAGGCTTTTGAACAAGTCCAACTCCGGCTTTTTCCAGGTGGCGTCAGAGCCCCAGTCCGACTTATCGACATGGCCGGTGGAACGACCCTGATTGTCAACTTCGGTGATGCCGCCGTCGTCACCGAAGTTGACTTTTTCGCAGGCAGAAAGCAGGGTGGCGCTGAGGAACAGCACGGGCAAAGAGTAAAAGCGCTTCATAGAACAGAATGGACGATAAGGTCTAAAACCATTCGAAGGTAGTGCTTCGGGATGTTGCACGATAACCTGAGTTCAACAAATGAGGCAGTGTCCGACAACTGCTGTTGGTTAGTGAACAATCCGGAATCGGCTGCTGTCTTACTTACTGAGTGCAACTACCGGCCGGGCTGTTGGTCTTTGTGCTACTTAACTGCCGGCGCGTGTCGGTTCGCCCGGAAAGTGGGATATTTACTTTCCCACTCTTTTGTTTCGTTACTGCTGCCACCTCCTATGGAAGCTTTTGCTTACACCGACATCAACGCGCCGCTGGTCGAGCGGTGCCGCTTGGGCGACCGGCGCGCCCAGGCCGAAATCTACAAGCGCTACGCCAAGGCCATGTTCAACGCTTCGTTGCGCATCACCGGCGACTATGCCGAGGCCGAAGATGTGCTGCAGGAAGCGTTTCTGAGCGCGTTTCGGGAGCTGCACAGCTATAAAGGCGACTCGTCGTTTGGCTCCTGGCTGAAGCGTATCGTCATCAATAAAAGCATCAACTGCCTGCGCAACCGGCGCCTGAGTTTGGTGCCGCTGGGCGAGCAGCACGATGCCGCCGCCGAAGCCACCGACTACGGTCCCGAGCCGGAAATAACCAGCTGGCGGGCCGATGTAGTGCGCCGCTGCGTACAGGACCTGCCCGACGGCTACCGCGTAGTGCTCACGCTCTACCTGCTCGAAGGCTACGACCACGCCGAAATTGCCGGTATTCTCAACATCAGCGAATCCACTTCTAAATCACAATACAGCCGGGCCCGTAAGAAGCTCCTCGAACTGGCCCGGCAACACGGACTTTGATAAGCGGAGAAGGGAATTGCTTACTGAAAAGTTGCAAACTGGCCGGTAGCTTCTCCCGATTTTGGTTCGTTGACGGCTACGCAACTAGGCGGCGCGTCTGCGGCACATTGCCCGCCTCTTCATGGATTACTTTATCGCCCACACGCTCAAACATCCAGCACATACAACATCGTGCGGCGCTGGCTCACCCCTCGCCCGACCAGCCGCCCGATTCCGCCACTCAATTCGCCATGCATATCAATAACCCCGGACTGGAAACCTTCGTGGACCAAAATCGCGCTGATTTCGACGCGTTTGAGCCGCGCCTGGACCTATGGGACTCCATTGCCCAGGACCTGGACGCGGCTTCTGCCGCCCCCGAGCCGCAACCTGAAACGGCACCTGCCCGGGTGCTGGCTCTGTTTCCGCATCAAGCTGTTCCTGCCGCAGTAACACCTGCTGCCACGGCTACGGCTACGGCTACGGCTGCTGCTGTGCGCTCGGCCCGGCCCTACGGTATTGCTGCCGCCGTAGCTACCCTGCTCCTGTTGGGTACCTGGGCCTGGCAGCAGCCCCAGGCCAGCCGCTGGACGCGTACGGCCGCTACGGCGGCGCTGCCCGCCGGACCCGAGGCCGAGTTGCCGCCCTATACCGTGCCCCAGCTGTCCTCACCAGCTTCGGTAGGCCCCGAGCAGCGCCTGGCCAGCGCCGTGCAGCGTATGGAAACGTACTATGCCACTCAGCTAACCGAGCGCCAGCAGGAGTTGCGCCTGACCGATGAGGAGTTTGGCGCGGAGGCCCCGCAGGCCGACTGGCAGCAGGAGCTGGGGGCCCTCGATATGGCTTACCAGCAGTTGAAGACAGAGCTTTACCAGAACCCCGAACCCGAAATGGTGCTGGAGGCCATGAACCGCAACATGCAGATCCGGCTCGATTTGTTGGGTCAGCAGCTGCGCACCCGCGAGCAGATGCGCGAGTACCACTCTCAACCCTACATGGTGGCTGATAGCCGCCGTTTACCCTAACGGATGCATTGGTTTCGGATGATTAACGACAGGGCCAGCCAGTTTGGGCTGGCGCTGACGGCATTGCTGAGTCTGGCCCTGAGCACTGCTCAGGCGCAGGTACTGGCTCCGTCCGGCTCCGCCGACGTCCATTTCTGCGAGCCGGCCGCCGCCGCCCTGGCTGGCCAGTCGGGCGCGTTGGTACCGCGCGCGAGCACCGCCCAGGGCTCCGACCAGGGGCCCGCGCAGACCGACGGTGCTGCCGTGCCAGCCGTTGAGAAAGTCCGGACGCTGAGCCGCACGTTTCCGACCAGTCCTACCAAGCTCTACACCCTCGACACCCGCTACGGCCGGGTGGAGGTAAATGTGTGGAACCGACCCGAAATTCGCACCGATGTCACCATCATCACCCGGGCCGAAACCGATGAGAAGGCGCAGGAGCTACAGGCCATGATTGAGGTGGAACTGTTGGCCCGCGACCCCAAAACGGGCGGCATTTCGGCCCGCTCCCGCTTTGGCGAGCTGCCCCGCGGGTGCCGCAGTCAGGTGAAGCTCTATGAGGTGAACTACACCGTGTGGGTGCCCGCCAACAACCCGCTGGCCCTGCACAATGCCTTCGGCGAGATTAGCCTGACCGGCGACCTGACCGGGGCTACAGAGCTGGCCGTGGAGTACGGCCGCCTACGTACAGCCCGCCTCGAAGGACCGCGCAACAGCCTCAAGCTAACCAACGCCCGTGCTGCCGTAGCCTTCGCCCGCCGGGCCGTCATCGATGCCTCGTACGCCAAAGTGCGCCTCACCGAAGGCGGCAGCGTGGAACTGCGCAGCAACTACTCCGATATTGATGTTGGGCTGGTAAGCGACCTGACCATGCACAGCAAATACGGCGACGTAGCCCTGGGCACCGTCCAGAACCTGCGCGGTACCTCGGGCTACTCGCGCTTCAGCGTCGATAAGCTCAACAGTGCGCTCAATATGAAGGTACAGTACAGCCCCAGCTTCGAGGTGCGCAACACCGGCCCCAACTTCCGTCAGATTACCTTAGATGGCGGCTACAGCACCATTCTGCTCAACTTCCCCGACGGCGCCGCCTTTGGATTCGATGTAAATACCGAGCATGGCCAGTTGCTGGTCGATAAGCGCCTGGTAAAAGTAGCCTCGGCCGAATCCGGCCCCACTACCACCGACACGCAGGGCACGTTTGGTACCGCTTCGGCCCGCAGTGCCAGCAACGTGAATATCAAGGTTCGTTACGGCAACGTCAGCTTCAACAGGTGAGCTGGGGAACAGGCAGTGACACTAAGCGACAGCCTTCGCAGGCGACAGCCAGACCAAGGATGACGAATCTGCTGATTACGTTTTCCTCCATGCCCCGTCTGCTGCTCGCGGCGCTGCTGCTGATAACTGCTCCGGCCGCTGCCCAAACCATTCCTGCTATGCCTGCTACCGATGCCGCCATTGCCTCGCCTTTGCGCACGTATGCCTTGCGGCTGAAGCCGGGGCAGGATTTGCGGCGCGAGCTGCTGGCCTTCGCGCAGGCCCATAATCTGCGGGCGGCCTGCATCCTCACCGGCGTAGGTAGCCTGACAACTGCCACGCTCCGGCTGGCCAATCAGGAGGGACCCACGGTGTACCAGGGCCATTTCGAAATCGTGTCGCTGGTTGGTACGCTCTCCGTCAATGGCAGCCACTTGCACCTCTCAGTGGCCGACTCTACGGGCCGCACGCTGGGCGGACACCTGCTCGATGGCAACAGCATCTATACCACCGCCGAATTGGTAATCGGCGAACTGCCGGCCCTGGATTTCCGGCGCGAAACCGACCCCACCTTTGGCTACCAGGAACTGGTGGTGCGGCCCGCCACGGCGGCTCCGGCCGGAGCGCCCGGCCAGCAGCCAGCCCCAGTCAAAAAACGCCGAAAGTAGCTTCTCCAGCTGCCAGAAGCCGCAGCTACTTGGAGGATAGTTGTTTGCCAGCCGCTGTGCGAGCGGGTGGTTATGGCCCATTTACTCGGCATGACGAGCAAATTGCGTTTCTTGTGGAAAACCCGCCCGCTATGCCCAGCCAACCCGCTTCCGTTGCCGCGCCCGATACTGCCCGCCTCGAAAAATTCCGCCGCGACATCAGCAACCCGCTCAAGCTGAAGCTGTTTATGCTGCGCAAGCTGCCAATGGCCTACCTGGCCGGCCTGCGCGTGGCGGAAGTTCGGCCGGAGCAATGCACCATCACGGTGCCCTACAAGTATCTGACCCAGAATCCGTTTCGGAGCATCTACTTCGCCTGCCTGAGCATGGCGGCCGAAATGGCCAGCGGCCTGCTGGCCATGATGCACGTGCAGAGCGGCGCGCCAGTCTCCATGCTGGTAGTGGGCCTGGAGGCCGATTTTACGAAGAAAGCAGTGGGTCTTATCCGCTTCACCTGCCCCGATGGGGCGGCCATCGGCCGGGCCATTGCCGAAAGCCGCGCCACCGGCGAGGGCCGCACCGTGCTGGCCACCAGCACCGGCACCGACGAAGCCGGCGACACGGTAGCGACCTTCCGGATTACGTGGTCGTTTCGGGCGAAGCGGTGATTTTTTTGGCTTAAAAAAGAACGTCATTCAGAGCGTAGCGAGGAATCTCGCGTGAATTGTTGAACAACAACCGTTGTAACGACTCACGCGAGATTCTTCGCTGCGCTCTGAATGACGTTCCCCGCCAAAATCTACTCATCAAGCGTACTGTCCTTGGTAATGACGTCCATCAGGCCATCCTCGCTCACTACAATGGCCAGGCAGGGGTAGGGGCTGCTTTCGACGTAGCGGATGGCCGAGTTGTAGCGGGCGCCGCGGGTGCTGGTGCCGCGGCCGGTGGCCTTGCCATCCAGAATCACGCCGATGGAGTAGCAGTACGCGTCCGGGTCGAGCAGCACGGCCCCATCGATGGCTGTGACGAGGCGGGTGATGAGTGGGGTGAGCGGGACGGGCTCGATGAGGGTGCATTGCAGCTTGAGGCGGTCGGCTTCGGCCAGGGCCTCGGTGGTGATGACGAGTAGCGTGCCGTGTTTCTGGCGGCTGGCTTCGAGCACCACGTCCCAGAGCTTTTCCACTTTAGCCGAGTCGGTGAGCTGGAACGTGCGGCGTAGGTCGCGGCGGAATTTGGTGCGGTTGAGGCGGGCGCGGGGCAGGCTGGGGTGGCCATAGTGGGCGCGCATGAGCACCTGCCCGCCGTGCTGAAATTCCCAGGCGTAGTGGTTGACGAAGCTGATAACGAACAAATCCTCGCGGGCGGCATCGTACTGGCCGATTTGCCGGCCCAGCGCGTACACGTTCTCGCCGTCGGCCAGCAGGCTCACGTCAGACGTCGTCATTTCGAGCAGCTTGCGCACGGCCCGGTAATCGGTGAGCGGAGTGGGGCAGGTGAGGGCGAATACTTCGGCCAAGTTGGGGTGGCCGCGGCGGGCCAGCAGCAGCTTGCCCACGCCCTCGGCCCCCTCATAACGCAACGACGAGATAGTGTTGCAGGTGGCGAACAGCTTGGTGGCCGCGGGGTTCATGCCCATATCCTGGGCCGGCGTATCCATAAATAGCTTGCCCGCCGAGCGGATAATCTCGTCGGTGTCGCGGGGGCGGATGAGCAGGCCGGAGCCAGGTTCCGGCTCGGTCAGCGACTTAATGCAGTCTTCGTTGAAGCGCAGAATGGCCGCCTGAATAAGCGAGTGTGGCAGCTGGCGCCCGTCGGTATAAAAACGGTTGGGCTGCAACGATGGGTAGCTGTTGTACACCTTGCGGTTGAGCCGCAGCACGGGCATTACCGCAAATGAGCCAATCTGGGCGGGCCAGCCGGCAAACGACAGCCGCTTGTCGGCGGCGTCGAGCTCGTCGAGCACCTCCTGCACGGCCAGGCGCACGCCCCGGCCAAACTGCTTGCGGCGCTGCATGTCCTCACTCTCCACGTCGGGGTCGGTGGTAAATTCCCAGTTGTGGGCCAGTTGCAGGGCCTGGCCCCGCTCCAGCACCCGCGCAAAATGGTGGGCCGATACTGCCGAATCGGCGGGCTCGAACTCGGCCGCTGCGTACAGGTCGTTGTGGCTTCGGCCGGCCGCCGTCAGGGGCAGCGCCAGCAGATACACGTACGGGTCGAGGTCTTCGTCGAGGGCATCGAACAGGCCGTTGGCTACCGTTTGGGCCGCCTGCCGGAACCGCGCCTGGTAGGGCCAGATGGGGTGGCTGGTGGGCAGGGGCAGAGGCGTGCCGAAGGCAACAGGCGGGGCAGAAAGCAGCGGCAACGGAGACAGCATGGGGAGTGGATAACTAGTTGTCGGTTGTCAGTTGCCAGTTGCTAGTGGTTGAACAGCCTAGCAACTGGCAACTGACAACCGACAACTCAAGAACGGTTGGGCTTATAAAGAGAATACAACCGGCAATACCATCTTTTGCTTTATCGGCTGGCCCTTGTACAGAGCCGGCTCCCACTTGGGGGCCGCCTTCAGCAGCCGAACGGCCTCCTCGTCGAGCCCCGAGCCCAGGCGTTTGATGGGCTTGATGTCGGTGAGCGAACCGTCCTTTTCAATGATAAATTCCATCAGCACCTTGCCATCAATTTTGCGCTGCAGCGCCAAAGGTGGGTATTTCTGGTTGGTCTGAATCCATTCGAAAAACGCCTCGGTGCCACCCACCGGCCGCGCCGGTCGGTCGGCCGTTACCACTTGGGTGCCGCCGCCGTCGGCCGCGCCGGCCGGAGCCGGGGTAGTAGCCGCCGCGCCTGCTTCGCCCGGAATCTGGAACGTAACGGGCACCGTCTGGCGCTGGCGCACGATACCGCCGCGGTGCCGGGCAGGCGTCCAGCGGGGGGCAGCTTTAATGAGGCGCACGGCCTCGGCGTCGAGCAGGGCGTTGCCGGGTTGGGTAACAGCAACCTCGCCAAGCGAGCCGGTTTTTTCTACCACAAACGTAACCGTAACGGTGCCCTGAGCACCGGCCTGCAGCGCGGCAGTGGGGTACTGCTGGTTGTCGGCCAGGTACTGCGCAAAGGCCGCAACGCCGCCGGCGGGCAGCGCGGGTTTTTCCACGGCGTCGTAAATGGCGTTAGCGGCCGGCGCTTTGGGGTACTTGAGCTTCTGCTGCGCGAAAGCAGGGGCCAGGGCAGCGGCGCTCAGTAGGGCGCTCAGTAAAACTTGACGAAAAGGCTGTTTCATAGAAGTAAAGCGGGGCGAGATGCGGCCGGCCCGGCACAACAACCGTACCCGCCGCCCTTCAAGTTCGGAATTTAGACGAGAAGGAGCCTCAGAAGAGGAGTAGGGCCGGTAGAGCGGGAGGAGCTGCGTACGAGTATGCCTCCTTTCGCACCGTTCGGGATGAGAGTATCTTTGTCGCCGCCCCCACCTTCCAAGCACCCCGCCAACGTGTCCGATTACCGCCCGCTACCTGCCAACCCCACCACCCTTTTTCAAGAGAACCTGACCCGCCATACGGCGCAGGAAACCCATTTTGCCGGCCGGCACCGGGCCGTGGCGCTGGTACGGCTGGCCGTGTTTGGGGCGGCGCTGGCAGGCTTATGGATGCTGCTGAGCGCGGGCCAGACGGCGGCCGCGCTGGGGCTGGGATTTGGTGCCTACCTGGTGTTTATCGGGCTGGTGCGCTGGCACGATGCCGTGGGCTACCGCCGCGAGCATCATCGGCTGCTGGCCCGGCTCAATCAGGACGAGCTGGCCCGGCTGGCCGGCGAGCTGGCCGGTTTCGACCCCGGCCGCCGCTACCTCGATGCCCAGCACCCCTACGCTGCCGACCTCGACGTGTTTGGCGACCACTCGTTGTTTCAGCTGCTCAACCGCAGCACCTCGCGGTTGGGGCAGGACTGGCTGGCGGGCTGGCTGCTGACTCCGGCGCCACCCGAAACCGTACGGGAGCGGCAGCAGGCCGCCGCCGAGCTGGCCCCCGAAGTGGGCTGGCAGCAGGAGTGGCAGGCTCGCGCCCGCCACTATCCGCGCCAGGAAACCGACCCGCGCCAGTTTGCCGGCTGGCTGCGCGAGCCCGACTTTTTTGTGGGCCGTGGCTGGGTGCTGCCGCTGCTGGGGCTGGTGCCGCTGCTTAGCCTGGCGGGCGTGGGGCTGATGCTCGGTGGCTACGGCATGCAGTGGCTGTTGCTGTTGTTGCCGGCCGTGGTACTCAATGGCGCTTTCGGGCAGGTGCGGGCCCGCTACTACGCGCACGCCACCACCATGCGCGACGCGCTGCGTGCCGCCCACGACCAGCTGGCCCATTTCGAGGCCGGCACCTGGCAGAGCCCGGCGCTGCAGCGGCTGCACCGCACCCTGCACGACACCGGCAACACCGCCGCCGCCCGGCTGCTGAAACGCCTGAGCAACATTGCCGGTTGGTTTTCGGCCCGCCAGAACCCGGCCGTAGCCGGTGGGTTGAACACGCTGCTGCTTTGGGACTTATGGGGCATCTGGCAGCTGGAGCGCTGGAAGCGGCGGATTAGTGGGGGCCTGGAGCCGCTGCTCGAAGCGGCTGCCGAGCTGGATGCGCTGGTGAGCCTGGCCGCCTTCCGGGCTGCTAACCCTGCCTTCGCTACCCCCGACCTCTCGGCCCCGGCCCTGACGGTGGAGGCCACCGCGCTGGGCCACCCGCTGCTGTTCGGCGGCGAAGGCGTGCGCAACGACTTCAGCACGGCCGGTACCGGTCAGACGGTGATTGTAACGGGCTCGAATATGGCGGGCAAAAGCACGTTTTTGCGCACCGTGGGCCTGAATCTGGTGCTGGCCCAGGCCGGTGCGGTGGTAGCGGCCGGCGCGTTCCGCTGCGGCCCCGCGCAGGTGTTCACCGCCATGCGCAGCCACGACAATCTGGCCGAAAGCACCTCCTCGTTCTACGCCGAGCTCAAGCGCCTGCGCCTGCTGCTGGATATGACGGAAGGGCAGGAGTTGAAAACGAAAAGGGAAGAAGTAAGAACTGACAACGGGGTGGTGTCGGTGGCTGCGGATACTGGCGAACCTACTGCTGTTACTGCTACTGCATCAGCCAACGACCTGCCAACGGCCAACGCACAACGGTCAACCGAACTTCCCGTTTTCTACCTGCTCGATGAAATTCTGAAGGGAACCAACTCGGCCGACCGGCACCGGGGCGCGCGGGCGCTGGTGTTCCAGCTGCGCGAGCGGGCTGCCAGCGGCCTCATCAGCACCCACGACCTGGAGCTGGCCGCCCTCGAAACCGACCTGCCTGCGCACGTGCGCAACGTCAGCTTCAACTCCTACCTCAACCCCAACGGCACCCTGCGCTTCGACTACCACCTCACGCCCGGCATGTGCCGCTCCTTCAACGCCAGCCAGCTCATGCGCCTAATGGGCATTGAGGTGGGGGAGGACTGACGGAAAGGAAACCTAAGGACAGCGCGGTAGTCTAACTGGCTTAAGGTGCAGAACGGGTGCTGACATGCTGTAGGGGCGAAGCTAAGCCCCGCCCCTACAGCGTGCCGACAGACCTGCTCCGTAACTTGGGTTAACTACCCAGCTGCCGCTGGAAATGCAGCTGCAGCAGATGATCAACTTTTTCCTTTGTGAGGGGCTTGCTGACTAAACCGGCAATCGAGAGTTCGTCGAGGCGGCCCAGATCGTGGGCGTCCATGGTAGTCGTGAGCATCACGATGATGGTGGCACCCCGCTGGTCGGTGGGTAGCTGCTGGTAAGCCTCCAGAAACTGAATGCCGCTCATGCCGGGCATGTTTACATCAAGCAAAATGAGGTCGGGCGCATCGGGGGCGTTATGGGCCAACAGGCTCAGCGCGTCGGTGCCGCTTTCGGCCACGAGCACGCGCTCGGTTACATCCAGCTTTTTAAGTAGCAGCTCGTTGAGAAAGTTGTTGGTCTGGTCATCATCAATCAGCAGAACACTTGGTAGTTTTTGCATACAGTTAGTAATGGGTTTCGTGCTGCTGACTAAAGGTGGATTGTTACGGCTAGTTGTCTGTTCTGTCGGGCGCCGTAGCCCAACGAACGGGTAGAGAAGCTACTCGGTGGCGGGTAAAAACACGGTAAAGGTGGTGCCTACGCCCAGCTCGCTACGCACCTCAATACTGCCGCCGGCATTCTCCACTATCTTATTTATCATGTACAGGCCCACACCCGAGCCCGGTACGTGGTTGTGCAGCCGGCGGAACAGCTGGAACAGTTCCCGGCACTGCGCTTCACTCAGCCCCAAACCATTGTCGTGTACTTCCAGCACCACGTGTTGGCCCACGTGTCGGCAGTGCAGCCGTACATGCGGCGGGCGCTGGGGCGTGCGGTACTTAATGGCATTGCTAAGCAGGTTATACACTACAGAGCGCAGGTTTTTGGCCGAAAACTTGACGGTGGGACAGCCGTCGAGCTCCGTTTCCAGCGTGGCACCGGCGGCTTCCAGCTCGGGGGCCATATCGAGGCGCACGGCTTCTACCAGCGAAGGCAGGTCTACGGCTTCGGGCGGCTGGTTGGTGGTGTTCTGCTGGAGCCGCGACACATCGGTGAGGTGGAGGAGTGTTTGCTGGAAACGGGCTACGGCGTCCTCCATCATGGCCAGCAGCTGCGGTACGTGCTCGTACTTATAGGCTTCTGGCGGCAGGTGTTCGCGCAGGGCCAGCAGCAGCCCCTCTACGTTGGTAATGGGCGATTTAAGGTCGTGCGAGGCAGAATACACGAACGTATCGAGGTCGGCGTTGGTGCGGCTGAGGCGGTGGTTGGTATCGGCCAGCTGCTGGTTGGTAGCCTGCATTTCCTCATTGATGGCGGCCAGCTGGTCATTCAGCTGCTGCACCTGCTGGCGGGCCAGTACCTGGTCGGTTACCTCCGTTCCGATGGCCACCAGGCCGTTGAAGGTGCCGGTTGCATCGCGCAGGGCCTGGAAAGCAAAATTGAAGTACCCCAGGGGCGGCAGACCAGTATGAGCGCGGTCGAGTTGGACGGGCTGCTCATCTATAAAAAAAGTTTCGCCGGTTTGCATTACCCCCGCCAGAATCTCCTCGAATCCCTGGCCCGCAGTGGCGGGTACGGCCTCGAAGTAGGGCCGGCCCAGTACCTGAGCCGGGCTGCGGCCCCACAGTTCGCAAATGGCCCGGTTGGCCAGCTGCACTTCTAGCTGAGGGCCCTGCAGAATGGTGATAGGCACCGGCACCTGCTCAAAAATGGTTTGTAGCTCGCGCTGGCGGGTTTCGCGCTCCGTCCGGGCCAGCACCCGCTCGGTTACATCCATGGCAAACACCTGCACGCCCCGCACCTGCTGCTGCGCGTCGAGCAGGGGCTGAGCCGTAATATCGAAGTAGCGGCTCCGGCCGGGTTCGTGGACCAGTTCGGCGGGCGTTTCGCGGGTAATAAGCGGCTGGCCGGTGTTGTACACCCCATCTGCCATAGCTGCCAGGCCCTGCAATACTGCTTCGGGGATGCATTCGGCCCAGGGCCGGCCCAGTACTGCCCGCCCGCCCGCCAGGGTTTGGTAGTGCTCGTTGAAGAAGGTAAAGCGGTGGTCGGGGCCACTGAACGTGACGATGATGGCCGGCACCTGACCCAGAATCTGGCTCAATAGTTCCTGCTGCAGCCGGGCCTGGCCGCGCTGGTGCTCGGCCTCGGCCAGCGCCTGCTGCACCTCGGCAGTGCGCTGCTGCACCCGGCCCTCCAGCTCGGTATTGAGCTGTTGCAGTTGCTCATTTAGCTCCTGTACCTGCCGGCGTGCCAACACCTGTTCGGTCACGTCTACGGCAATATCCACCACGCCTATCACCTCGTTGGTAGGGCCGTAAAGAGGCTGAAAAGCAAAGTTGAAGTAGCGTGTCTCTACCCGACCATTGGGCTGGCGTAGTTGGGCCGGCATTTCTTCCCCGATGTAGGGCTGCTTGGTGCGGGCTACTTCGCGCACCAGGTCGTCGAAGCCCTGCCCTACCAGTTCGGGCACGGCTTCTAGCAATGGCCGCCCTAACACCTCTCCTTTAGGATAACTCCAGATAGCGCATATCAGGTCGTTGGCGGCAGTTACCGTGCATTCGTCGCCCTGAAACAAGCCAATAGCCACGGTGGCCTGCGTGATGATGGCCTGCAGCAGGTTGCGCTCGGTTTCGGCGGCGGCGCGGGCCTGCTGCTCGGCCTGCTGGCTGCGGCGTAACGCTTCCTGCATGGCCGTGCGCGGGGTGTCATTATCGTCGGCAATGCTCACAACCAGCAGCGGCCCCTGGGCCCGGGCCACCACCCGAAAGTAGCCGTCGATGCCGTCGTACTGGTAGTTGAAGTGCTCCTGCCGGCTGACACCTGACTCAAACGTGTCGCGGTAGAAGGCAAAAACACCCGTAGCGAAGCCCGCGTGCGGGTAAATGCTAAGCAGGGTGTGGGCCGGATGCTCGGGCTGCCCGAGCAGGCGCTGGGCGGCCGGATTGAGGTATTCCAGCTCAAAATCGATGATGCTGCCTCCCGCCTCGTAAATCGGGCGCAGCAGCATCACGCCCGTCTGCGATACTTCCAGCAGCGTATTCAACAATGCATCAGGAGCCGGAGCATCCGCTGGTAGTATCGGCCGCATCTCATCTCGCATAAGTTGGGCTGAAAATCAAACTAAACAAAAGTGGGGCAACGAAGATACCGGCCCGCCACCAGATTACAACCGCCACCGGGGCAGAATATGAGCCGGGCGTTGCAACTTGCACCCAAACGGCCGCGCCGTAGCCCGCTGCCTGCTTTCCAACCCCTGTCTGCCGCCGCGCATGTCCGCTCACTACGTCCGCCAGCTGCGCTACTTTTTTTCGAGCCAGGAGTTCTCCGATGGCCTGCGCACCACGCTGGCCATACTGGTGCCGGGTCTGGTGCTGGGGCTGCTCGGGCGGCTCGAAACCGGGGTGGCCATGTCGGTGGGGGCGTTGTGCGTGAGCCTGACCGATACGCCCGGCCCGCCGCTGCACAAACGCAATGGCGGGCTGGCGGCGGTAGCCCTCACGGGCCTGATGGCCCTACTGACGGGGTTGGTGCAGCCGTATCCGTGGCTGCTAGGGGCGCTGGTGGTGGCCGCCAGCTTCTGGCTTACGATGCTGCTCGTGTATGGCAACCGGGCCGGGGCCGTGGGTACGGCCGGCTTGCTGGTGATGATATTGATGCTCGACAAGCCGCTGCCGCCCAGCCAGGTGCTCAGCAATGCGGGCCTGGTGGTGGCGGGCGGGGTGTGGTACCTGGCATTGGCGCTGGCCCTCAGCCGGCTGCGGCCCTACCGCGAGGCCCAGCAGGCGCTGGGCGAGGCCGTGCTGGCAGTGGCGGGTTTCCTGCGCCTGAAGGCCGGGTTTTACCACAGCGGCACCAACCTGGAGCAGGCCTACCGCCACCTGGTGGCCCAGCAGGTGCGCGTAAGTGAAAAACAGGACGGGGTGCGCGAGCTGCTGTTTAAAACCCGCCAGCTGGTCAGCGAATCGTCCGACACCGGCCGCCGGCTGGTGCTCACGTTCGTGGATCTGGTAGACCTTTACGAGCAGGTAACCATCACGAGCTACGACTACGCCGAGCTCCACCGGCGCTTTGAAGCCAGTGGCCTGCTCGATGCCTTTGCCAGCGAAATTGACGCGCTGGCCGCCGAGCTGGAGCGGGTGGGTTTCGCCATTCAGGGCAACTACACCTACCGCCCCGCCCGCCCCGATCTGCTGGCCGGCCTCAACCAGCTTAAAGCCCGCCTCGATGCCTTCGAAGCCACCCCCGCCCAGACTGGCTCGGTGCTGCCGCTGCGCAAAATTCTGGTAAACCTGCGCAACCTCACAACCCGCCTGCAGAGCATGCAGGGGTACTTTGCCGAAGCCGCCGCGCCTCTGCTCACCCTGCAAGCCAATGGGGCAACCGGCCTGGAGCTCGACCGGTTTGTGGCCCACCAGCAGTTTACGCCCCGCCAGCTTACGGGCCAGCTCACCATGCGCTCGGGTATTTTCCGGCACGCGCTCCGCATGCTCGTGGCCTCCCTCATCGGCTTCATCATCACCGAAATGCTGGCCGGCTACCACGGCTACTGGGTGCTGATGACGATAACCTACATGCTCAAGCCCGCCTTCAGCCTGACCAAGCAGCGCAACGCCCAACGCATACTAGGCACGCTGCTCGGCGGAATACTGGGGGCCCTGATGCTCTGGCTGATTTCGGACCGGCTGGTATTGCTGGCCCTGATGGTGGGCTTCATGATCGTGTCGTTCAGCTTTGCCCGGCTCAACTACCTGATTACCGTTGTTTTCATGACGCCCTTCGTGCTCATTCTGTTCAGCTTTATGGGCGAAGGGTACGTGCGGGTGGTGCAGGAGCGTATTTTCGATACGGTACTGGGCTGCGGCATTGCCTTTGCGGTGGGCTACCTGCTGTTTCCGCGCTGGGAGTCGGAGCAGCTGCAGGGCTTTTTGCGGCCGGTGCTGCGGGCCAACCTGGAGTACCTGCGCACGTTGCAGCAGGCTTTGCAAGGCTCGCCCGTAGCCCTGCTCGACTACAAGCTGGCCCGCAAGGAAGTGTACGTGACGTCGGCCAACCTGGGCGCGGCCTTTCAGCGCATGCTTTCTGAACCCCGCACCAAGCAGCGCCATCCGGCCGAGGTGCACGAGTTCGTAGTGCTCAACCACATTCTGGCGGCCAACGTGGCGGCCATTACCTCGGCCCTGCTGGCCGGCGAAATCCGGCCCACGCTATCGGCCGCCGACCTCAAGGCCCTGCGCCAGGCGCAGCAGCAGCTGCGGCGCGGCCTGCTCCGTCTCGGCGAGGCCAACCTACCCGAAGAGCCCCAGGCCCTCACGCCGCCGCCCGCCCCCACGCCCGACACCGAAGATGCCCAGCTCGGCGAGCAGCTGGAGTTTATCCAGAAGCTCAGCGGCGACATCAATCGGGTAACCGAAACCGTGGCGGGGGGATTGAATGCGAAAAAATGAACGTCATTCTGAGCATGTGGCGCATAGAGCCAGAGACGAAGAATCTCGCGTGCATCAGTAACCCCTGACAGTCGGATTACTTTGGCATGCGAGATTCTTCGTCTCTGGCTCTATGCGCCACATGCTCAGAATGACGTTCTCTTTTATTCCCTCATTGGCCGCTACTGCTACTACCGCTCCAGTCGGAAGCCCGGCTCGCGGGCGGGCGGCGCCGGGCGGTTGGCCACGGCCCAGCCAGTGAGGTACAGCCACTGCGTCATGCGCCGCAGCTTGCCGTAGTCGATGGTAGCCGGCTCATCGTCGGGCGTGTGGTAGTCGGCGTGCAGCAGCGAGGTGAACATAACGGCCGGAATGCCCAGGCGGGCGTAGGGCAGGTGGTCGGAGCGGAAATACCAGCCCTCGGGGTGCGTGGCCTTGTCCCACTCGGTGTCCAGCTTGAACCTGGGGCCGGTTTGGTTGGCAGTGAGGGCGGTTTTTACGAGGTCCGAGGAATTCAGGTGCGGCGCGATGGAACCCAGCAGCGCGGCCGAGTCGGGGGCGTTGCGGCCCATCATTTCGGCGTTGAGCACGGCCACGATACTCTCGCGGGGCACGGTGGGCTTGTTGGAGAAATAGCGCGAGCCCAGCAGGCCGCGCTCTTCGGCCCCGTGGTACACAAACAGCGCCGACCGCTTGCCCGGCTGCTGCTTGAAGGCCCGCATAACGGCCAGCAGGGCCGCGCAGCCGGTGGCATTGTCGTCGGCGCCGTTGTAAATCGAGTCGCCTGCCACCGGGGCGCGCACGCCGTCGTGGTCCTGGTGGGTGCTGAAAAGAACGTGCTGGCTTCTGAGCTGCGCATCGGTGCCGGGCTGCTTAGCCACGATGTTCACCGACGGATACAGGAACGTTTCGGCCCGTAAATCGGCCACCAGCTCCTGGCCCGACTTGCTGAGGGCCTCGGCCTCCGACATCGGCAGCCATACTACCGGCAGCTGGTCGCCCACAATTTTCAACGACTCGTCGGCGGGCAGGCCGTAGCGGCCGCGCTCAAAAATGTGGCTCCAGTGCTCGTAAATCGCCTGGGCCTTATCGTCGGACACGAATACCACGGCCACGGCCCCGGCCCGGGCCAGTTCGGCGGCCTGCTCGCGCAGCTTGCCAAACAGGTAGCGGCGGTAGCTGATGCCGTTGGTGGGCTCGCCCGAGAGCTGTACGGCTACCGCTTTGCCTTTTATTTTGGCCTTGGCCACTTCTGCCGGCGTGCCTGTGCCCACGAACACCAGTTTAGCCTTCAGTTGGGCATTTACGGGGGCTACCACCACAGCTTCGTGGCCCGGCCGTAGCGTTCGGCTCCCGATACGCAGGATGCTGGCGGGCGTGAGGCGGGTGCGCCGCAGGTTAAACCACTGAAAATACGTGCCATCGTCGCCGGCGGGCTGCATACCAATGGCCCGCATCTGCTCAGCCAGCCAGCTGGAGGCCCGTAGCTCATCGAGCGTACCCCCTTCGCGGCCCCGGTATTTGTCGCCGGCCAACGCAAACAGGTCGCGCCTGAGGTCGGCCTCTTTTATAGCCGAATCGGCGTTTCTGGCTGAGCTGGCCGGGGCCGGCCGGGCCTTCTGGGCCGATGTGGCGGTGGCCGTCAGTAGCAGACCAGTGAGTAGCAAAATGGGTAAGCGTGGGGCCATGGATGCGCAGGTGTGATGGGACTTAGAAGCGGGTATCAGGTTTGGTATACGTGCAGGATGTATGGGCGCAAAATTGGGACAACTAATTGGGGCTGTCGACTATTCGGCTACTAAGTGCAATAAAATTATTTAAACATTATATCCTATGTCCCGCTTTGTACACCTTATAAACCAAAACCTTAGCCCCTTTCACATGAAAATGACACCCCTCAACTTCCCGGCCCGCACCCTGGCCACCGTATTCGTTGCCTCGGCCCTGGCATTCAGCAGCGCCAGCTGTTCCAACACCGCCGATACTGCCGCTACCGATACCACTAGCACGGACATGGCAACGACGGATATGGCCACGGCTCCAGCCGCAACGGATGGGACAGATATGGCCATGGACGACACGAGCGGAAAAAACCTGGCCGAAAATGCCATGGCCGTGCCGCAGATGAGCACCCTGGCCGCTGCCCTGAAAGCTTCCGGCCTCGCCGATAAAGCCACCAGTGGTGGTCCGTTCACAGTATTTGCTCCTACCAACGAAGCATTTGATGCGTTGCCCGCCGGCGCGCTCGACGACCTGCTGAAGCCTGAGAACAAGGAGAAGCTGGCCGGCATCCTGACGTACCACGTGGTACCCGGCAGCGTAATGGCCGCCGACTTGACTGATGGTCAGGAAATTACTACGGTTGATGGCAAGAAGCTGAAAGTAAGCGTTAGCGGTGGTACTGTGATGATTAACGGTGCTACGGTGGTGAAAGCCGATGTAAAATCGAGCAATGGCGTAACGCACGTAATCAATCAGGTATTGATGCCCCAGTAAGTTTCCACGCTCACTAAACTGCTGACTTATGTTGCCAGCTTGCATAGGTAGCATAGTAATTGGTGCGGGAACGTTTACAGTCGTTTCCTGAGCCATACAGCAACAATAAAGCGCCACCCTGTGATGAGTCACAGGGTGGCGCTTTGATTTTATTCAGTAGTGGTTGTTATGTTTTCAGCATGGAAAATGGGCGTTGCGTTTAGCCCTAAACTGGCCCTCAGCAGGCCGCCTGCCTACGGCACCACTACCAGCCGCTGCACCGTGGTGCGCTTGCCCGACTGCACCCGCACCAGGTAGGTGCCGGCGGGCCAGGAGCTGGTGTCGAGCTGGTAGCGGGGGCCGCTGAAGGTGGCCTGCTGGCGGAGCTGGCCGCGCAGGTCGAACACGGTAACGGTGCTGCGGCCGGCCGGGTCGGCTACTACCACCTGGGCCTGCTGGCGGGCCGGGTTGGGGTAAAGCTGGGCCGAAAGCTGTTGAGCCGCCTGGGTGCTGGTAACGGTTTGGGGCGTCAGGTGCAACAGCCAGGTTTCGTTGGCCCCCAGCGTGGTGCTGGGTTGCCAGTTGCTGAAACCGCCCTGGGCATCGAGGACGAGCGTACCCACGGCCTGGCCCGAGTAAAGCTCCGTAACCCGGTAGCTACCCGCCGGCAACGACGAGAGCGGGAGCATGAACTTCGGCTGACTGATGGCGCTGCCGCCCAGGTTGGCGGCTACTACAACGGCCTCCGTGCCGTACACCCGGGCGTAGCTCAGCAGGCTGGTACCGGTGGTGGTTACGGGCAGTAAATAGCCTTTGCGCAACGTTTCGTGGGTGGTGCGCAGGGCAATCAGCTTCTTGTAATGGTTGAGCAGCGAAGCCGGGTCGGCAGCCTGGGTTGCCACGTTGAACTGGGCGTAGTTGGGGTTGAGGCTGCGCCAGGGCGTGCCGGTGCTGAAACCGGCATTGGTTCCGGCCGTCCACTGCATGGGCTTGCGCTTTTCCTCATCCACTCCGCTGCCGAGCAGGCCCACTTCCTCGCCGTAGTACAGGAACGGTACGCCGGGCATGGAAAGGTAGAGGGCTGCCGCCTGCTTCATGCGGGCCAGGTTGCCGCCGAGCTGGCCCAGCACCCGGTTCTGGTCGTGGTTGGTGAGGAAGGTGGCGTACTGGAGCTTGGGATAAGTAGCATCTACCAGCTGCAGCTGACTGCGCAACCCGGCCGCGTTGCCCGAATTGACCCCGTTCACAATGGCGTCGGCCAGATCAAATTCAAAGCATACGTCGAGCCGGTTGTTGGTCACGTAGGGCAGCACGGCCGGAGTCCTCGACCAGGCCTCGCCCACAGTGAAGGCATTGGCGTTGGCCTGCTTCACTACGCCGTTGAACTCGTGGAGCAGGTCGAGGGTGGCGGGCGTATCTTCCAGGATCGGGCCGTTTTCGTCGAGGTACTTCACGGCGTCGAGGCGGTACCCGTCCACACCTTTGTTCAGCCAGAAACGGGTGGCGTCCCACATGGCTGTTTTCAGACTGGGGTTGTTCCAGTTCAGGTCGGGCATACCGCTCCAGAAAATACCGTAGTAGTAACTGCCATTGCGCGGGTGCCATACCGTTTGCTGGCCCCAAGGCCCCGAGTAGCCCGGGTTGGTGGCCGACCACCGGTACCAGTCGCGGTAGGGGCTGGCGGGGCTGCTGGCCGACTGCGTAAACCAGGGGTGCTGTTCAGAGGAATGATTCAGCACCAGGTCGATAATCACTTTGATGCCGCGGGCGTGGGCAGCGGCCATGAATTCCTCAAACTCGGCCATGGTGCCGTAATCGGGCTCGGTGGCCTGGTAGTTGGTCACGTCGTAGCCGTGGTAGCTCGGCGACTCCATCATGGGCATCAGCCACAGGGCCGTTACGCCTAGGTCGGTGGTGGTGGCCGGGTCGCCGTCGTTGAGGTAGTCGAGCTTCTGCATCAGGCCCTTAAAGTCGCCTTTGCCGTCGCCGTTGCTGTCGTAGAAGCTGCGCACGAATACCTCGTAAAACACGGCGTCGTTCCACCAGTGCGTGGCATAGTTGGTGGGCGAAGCCCCGCAGCTGGCGCAGCTGCTGAAGCACACCGGCCCGACCACGTTGCTGTCCTGGAGGGCCTCGGCGGTGCGGTTGCGGTTGCCGCTGCCATCATCCTGGCCGCAGTCAGCCGGCACGATTTCGGCTCCGGCCCAGGTGTCGCCATTGATGAACTTGTATTGGAAGCGGCCGGGAGCGGGCAGCTGCACTTCGGCCTCGTACACGCCGTCGGCGTTGTCGTCGGTGAGCGTGGTGGCGGCCGGGTCCCAGTCGGTGCCATAGCCGGCCAGGGCCTGGAAGTTGCCGGCCACATGCACTCCGGCGGCCGAAACCGTCTGGCCCTGCATGTTCACTACAAAACGCAGGCGAGTGGCGCAGCCGTTGAAGGCAATGGCCGGCAGGCGCAGGGCTACGGCGCCCACCGTTACCATGCGGTTGTAGTTGCCGCCGCCATCGTCCTGGCCGCAGGTGGCCGGCACGGGCTCCGCGCCGCCCCAGCCGTTGCCGTTGATGAACTTATAGCGGTAGGTGCCGGCCGGTACGTTCACCGTCAGCTCGTACACCTTGTCCCCGTCGGGGTCGGTGAGGGCGGTGCTGGCCGGGTTCCAGTCGGCGGCGTAGCCGGCTGCTTTCTGAAACGTGCCCGCCACATGCACCCCAGTGGCCGGAACGGTCTGCTGGCGCATATCGACCCGAAACGTAAGCGGAGTGGCGCGGAGGCCCAAGGACCCGGTCAGCAGGGCCAGAAGAAGTACAAGTTGTTTCATGCAGCAGAAATAATACGGAAAACCAGGGACTAAGATACGGCCCCGGGGTTGCCTTGCCCAACGCTGCCAACTGCTACCAGTGCCCGTTCCTCTCCGAATCAGCCGAAAAAAAGCCCGCCGACACATAACCGTCGGCAGGCTTTCTGTTCATATTGGTATCGGGCAACCTACCGCTGCGCCTGCCCCTCAGGCTTCAGCGTGCGGCCCAGCCACTCAAAAAACACCCGGTTCCAAAGCACCGCGTTCTGGGGCTTCTGAATCCAGTGGCCCTCGTTGGGGAAGTACAGGAAGCGGCTCGGGATACCGCGCAGCTGGGCCGTGCCGAAGGCCTCCATACCCTGGCCCTCGGGCACCCGGAAATCTTTGGCCCCGTGGATGACGAGGATGGGCGTGTCCCAGTTCTGGGCGAACTGCTGGGGGTTGAAGGCGGTGTAGCTCTTGTGGAGCGGCGTTTCCCAAGGGGCGGCGCCGATGTCGTGCTTGGCGAAGAACATTTCCTCGGTGCTGGGGTACCAGCTGGTGAGGTTGTAGAGGCCGGCGTGGGCAATAAACGTCTTGAAGCGGCCCTCGTGCTTGCCGGCTAGCTGGTACACCGAATAGCCGCCGTAGCTGGCGCCCACGCAGCCGCGCCGGTCCTTGTCTACGTAGGGCTCCTGGCTCACCGCATCAATGGCCGAGAGGTAGTCGCGGATGGGCTGGCCGCCCCAGTCGCCCGAGATGCTGTTGTTCCACTCGGTGCCGAAGCCAGGCAGGCCGCGCCGGTTGGGGGCCACCACAATGTAGCCCTGGGCCGCCATCAGCTGGAAATTCCAGCGGTACGAAAAGCTCTGCGAAATCGGGCTCTGAGGGCCGCCCTGGCAGTAGAGCAGGGTCGGGTACTTCTTACTGGGGTCGAAATCGGGCGGAAAGGTTACGTACACCTGCATCTGCTTGCCGTCGGTGGTCGTCACCATCCGCGACTCCAGCTTACCGGTTTTCACGCCCGCCAGCTCGGCTTGGTTGATGTTGGTGAGCACCGTTTCGCGGCCCGATTTCAGGTCCACCCGCACGAGGTCGGCGGGGCTGGCCTGGGTGGTTTTGTTCACGATAACCGCGTCCTTGCCCGCCAGCTCGAAGCCGTTGTAGTTGAAAGCGCCCTTGGTGAGTTGCCTCACCTTGCCACCTTTGGCGGGCACCGAGAAAATCTGCTGGGTGCCGGCCAGCGCGCTGGCGAAATACAGCGTTTTGCCGTCAGGGCTCCAGCGCACGTTGCCCGCCGCCTGCTCCGAGCCGGTCGTTACGTCCTGGCGCTTTTTGGTCTTGAAATCATACACCACAATGCTGTTGCGGTCCGACTCGAAGCCGGGCGTGGCCATGCTTAGCCAGGCCACCTGGTTGCCATCGGGCGAGAAAACCGGCTCGGTATCGTAGCCGCCCAGGCCCTCGCTCAGGTTCGTGGTCTGGCCCGTGCGGATGTCGTAGAGGTAGATGTCGGAGTTGGTGCTTTCGGCCTCGGCCTTGCCCGTGAGTTTGCGCGAGGTGTAGGCCAGCTGGTAGCCGTCGGGCGAAAAGGCCAGCTGCTCAGAGCCGCCGAAGGGCTGTAGCGGCGCGTCGAACTTCTCGCCGGCCATGATGTCCTTGGCCAGACTGGTGGGCTTGTAGTCACGGCCCAAAGGCTGGAAGAAAACGTGCGACACCTTATAGTCGTCCCAGCTGCTCCAGTGGCGGTAGTTGAGGTCGTCGATGATTTTGGCGTCGGCCTTGGGCAAGTCGGGGTACCAGTCCTGCACCGATTTGCCCGTCTTTACATCCTGGGTGTAAAGCGCAAAATTTCCTTTGGGAGAGAATTTCAAATTGCTGAAATCTTCGTCCTCCGAAAACTGATTGCGCAACGGCTCAGCGCCCGTACCATTGGCATACATCACCATCAGGCGGTCGGTGCCGCTTTCGTTTCCCAAATAGGACAAGCGGCCATCAGGTAGCCAGTTGAGCGAATTTTCCGAAGAGGCTGGCGTATTGGTAAGCTGCCGGGCCGCGCCGCCGGCAGTAGGCACCACCCAGATATCCGACTGGCCTTTGTTATCCGTCAGTGAGTAGCGCGTAACGGTGTAGGCCACCGTTTTCTGGTCCGGCGACACCTGCATTTCGCCCAGGCGGCCAAGTTTTAGCAGCAGTTCGGGTGTGTAGGTAGTCTGGGCCGCGGCCGCCAGGGGTAGCAGGAGCAGGGCAGTTATGAGTGGTTTGTGCATCATCAGGGTAACGGGTGGAACTTCAGGCAAGATAACCAAGACTTGGGTACGGGTAGGGGCGGGGGGTGT
>NZ_JAGGPS010000002.1:0-34817 GCF_018613725.1 Hymenobacter sp. ISL-91 | reverse complement strand
CCCCGCCCCTACACCGTGCTGGATTTCGCACAGAAGCTCCCAGCGTAACGTCTCGGCAATCATTCTACCTTGCAGCCATGCCCGATTTCCGCCTCCAGGTTTTCCAGGCCGTGGCCCGGCACCTCAGCTTCACCAAGGCCGCCCGCGAGCTGTACATCAGCCAGCCCGCCGTTACCAAGCATGTGCGCGAGCTGGAAAGCGCCTACCAGCAGCGGCTGTTCGAGCGGCGTGGCAACCGCATCAGCCTCACGGCCGCCGGGGCGCTGCTGCTAGCCCACGCCGACGATATAGCCGCCCGCCACGAACAATTGGCCGAACAGCTGCGCGGATTACGCGGCGAGGCCGCCGGCCGCCTGCGCCTGGGCGCCAGCACCACCCTGGCCCAGTACGAGCTGCCCGCCCTGCTGCCCGGTTTCCAGGCCCGCTACCCCCAAATCGAGCTGACGCTGCTCAATGCCAATTCCGAGCAGATTGCCAGTGCCCTGCTGGCTGGCCAGCTCGACCTGGGCTTTGTGGAGGGTCGGGCCAAGAGCCGCGACCTGCACTACGAGCCGCTGCTGGCCGACGAGCTGGTAGCCGTGCGCCGGGCCACGCCCACCGGACCGCCGCCCACGCCGCTGCCCTTAGCCGAGGCCCTGGCCCACCCGCTGGTGCTACGCGAGCGAGGCTCGGGCACCCTCGAAGTGCTCGAATTCGCCCTGCGCGAGCAGAAAATCCGGCTCGCCGACCTGCGCGTGGCCTTTTACTTCGACAACACGGAGGCCATCAAAACCTACCTCGAAGCCGCGCCCGAAGCCCTGGGCTTCGTGTCGCGCCGGGCCCTGACCCGGGAGCTGGCGGCCAGCCGGCTGGAGGTGGTATCCATAGCCGGCCTACACCTGCCCCGGCAATTCGAGGCGCTGTGGGTGCAGGGCCAGCCCCTGAGCCGCCCCGCCGAGCTGTTCTGGCGCTACGCCCGGCAGCAGTACGGACAGGAAGCAGGCGCCTAATTCCTGATCGGGGTGAAAGCGAAACCAAACGCCACTAGCGTATAACCTGAAGTAATACTGCATAACTATTTTAGATTATCGAACGGAGAGGGGCAAGCGTACCTTTGCAGCGGTACACCAACCCACTCCAGCTATGCCCCAAATCCTGCTTGCCCCACCCGAAACGGCAGTTCGTGCAGCAGGTTCAGGTGGTCGCAGAACCCCTGGCGCTTTGCTGCCCAAGGTGGTGTTCGGGCTGCTGCTTGCTTTTTGCCTCACGCCCTGGGCGTCGCCGCCACTGGCGCTGGCGCTGGGGTTGGTGCTGGCCCAAACGCTGGGCAACCCTTTCCTGGGTTTCACCAAAAAGTACACGGCCAAACTGCTGCAGTTTTCGGTTATCGGGCTGGGCTTCGGCCTGAATGCCCACGCCGCAGTGCAGGCCGGCCGCGAGGGCATCCTGTTTACTGTTGTTTCCATTTTCGGGACGCTGGTACTGGGCTATGTGGTGGGGCGCTGGCTGAAGCTGGGCCGCGTAGCTACTCATCTGATTTCGTGTGGCACTGCCATTTGCGGGGGCTCGGCCATTGCCGCGGTGGGGCCGGTAGTGGGCGCGAAGGATGAAGAAATGTCGGTGGCGCTGGGTACGGTGTTCGTGCTGAACGCGGTGGCCCTGTTCGCCTTTCCGCCCATCGGGCACGCGCTGGCCCTGTCGCAGCAGCAGTTTGGCCTGTGGTGCGCCATTGCCATCCACGATACCTCGTCGGTGGTGGGCGCGGCAGCGGCTTACGGCTCCGAGGCGCTGGGCGTGGCCACTACCGTGAAGCTGGCGCGGGCCCTCTGGATTATTCCGGTGGCGCTGGGCACGGCGTACTTTTTCAAGCAGCAAGATGTGAAAGTGAAGCTGCCCTGGTTTATTCTGGGCTTTATTGGGGCCATGCTGCTGAACACCTACGTGCCCGCCACCCACGTTGTGGGACCCTGGCTGGTACAGTTGGCCCGCCTGGGCCTGGTGGTAACGCTGTTCTTCATCGGGGCGGGCCTGTCGTTTAAAACCATAAAGGCCGTGGGGCCGCGGCCGTTTGGGCTCGGAGTGCTGCTGTGGGTGGTTATATCGGCCGCATCGTTGTACGTTATTGTGAAGCTGTAGCGCCCCAGATAGGCGTGCCGGAATGTGGCCCTGCCAGCGGAACACGCACTATCTAAGCGGGCAACTCCACCTACGGCATTAAAAGCCGTGGCTGCCCATGCTGGCAGTCACGGCTTTCAGCATTTTGGGCAAGCCCCGGCCCGGACTGCGTATCTTTGCGCCCGTTCCGTCTTGCTGCCTGCTATCTATGCGCCAACTCGCCATCATCCCCAATCCGCACGCCAAAATCACGCTCTTCAGCTGGAACGGCAAGTACCTCATCAAGCTCGAAAAGGGCTCGTTTGAGCAAACGTACAAGGTGAGTGAGCTGGACCTGACCGGCGAGGAAGACATCCACCGGCTGCTCGACAACGAGTTTGTGCAGGCCGCCGTGGCTCGCTTCGCCGCCATGCAAACCGACCTGCAGGCCGCCTTCGACCGCCACGATATTTGAGGAAGGTTTACGGAATGGGTGTTCTGCTGAGCTGAGTTGTCGAAGCAGGACACCCGTTTCAAGCCCACTCGCCGCCTACTCGCCCTCCCAATATCTGCAATGAAACATCTTCTGCTACTCCCGGCGCTGCTGCTGACTGCCACCTTCGCCCAGGCCCAGTTGTATGAGGCCCGCACAAGCAGCGTTAATTTCGAGAAGCGCACGCGCGACGCCGTGAAGGTAGAGGTGGAGGCTTCGGCCGACTGGACCCGCGAGTTCTGGCAGCGCTGGCTCAAGGATACCTATAACATCAAGCTGAAGGGCGACGGCGTGTTTGGCGTGGGCAAGCGCGACAACCTCACGGCCAAGCAGGTGCCCATATCGAGCGTCAGCGGCCAGCTCATCGACCTGTACTCAACCATACTGGCCCCGGCCGATACGGTGACCGAGCTATCGGTGTGGGCTGCCACGGGCCCCGACACGTTTTTAGCCGCTTCGAGCAGCGAGTTTGCGTCGTTGCGCTCCATTGTGCAGAGCTTCGGTACGGCCGCCCGGCAGCGCGCCTACCGCGAGCGGGTAGAAACTGCCGAGAAGGAACTGGCTGCTACAACCAAGGACAAAGAAAAGCTGGAAAAGAACCGCGCCAGCCTGGCCGGCAACACCAAGTCCAACCTCGAAAAAATCGAGCAGCTCAAGCAGCAAAACCTCGACAACCAGCGTAAATCGGCCGACGATTCGGTGAAGCTGCTCGATAATGCCCGGCTGCTGGAGCTACGCCAGGCCCAGCTGGAACGCAGCCGGACCCGATTGCTCAACCTCGACCGTCCGTAACGCCGTTTTTGCCGCGCTTCCCCATGCAGAAAGACCCCTCGCCCCTCGATACGCTTCGCCAGCTGAAAGAATGGCTCGATGCCGGCACCATCACGCCCGCCGAGTTTGAGATGCTGAAGCAGAAGCTGGTATTTGCGCCGGCTCCTCCGGGCGTGGCGCCCGATGCCGCCGCCCCCGAGCTTCCCATCCCCGAGCCACCCAGCCCCAAACTGCCGGAACCCACGCCCACCGCGCCGGAGGCTGCTGGTGCCACGGTGCCTGGTCTGTTGCCCGAACTGCCGCCCCCGGTTCGGCCCGAGCCAACTACCGTGGCGCCGGTAGAAATGATGCCCATGCTGCCGCCGGTTACCCACTCCCCGGCTCCCGAACCCTACAGCGGCGCCGAGCAGGAGTACGTGGAGGAGGATGCCTACACCGCCCCGCGCAAAAGCCCTCTGATGACAATTGTGGTAGTAGCCGCCATTCTGGCCCTGCTGGCCCTGGTGGCGTATCTGCTCTCCGACGGCCGCGACTCGGAGCGCCTCACCAGCACCTCCCGCACCACGGCCGATTCGGTGGCGGTAGCGCCGGAAGTAGGACCTCAGACCGAGCAGATTGAGCTGCTGCCTATTGCCGCCCCCGAAACCATTCGCGTGGCCCCTGTGGTTGCGCCTGTTGTAGCCGCACCCGCCGATACGGTGGTTGACGAAGCGCCTGCTCCGGCCGCTACCAGCCCGGCGGCGGCCACACCTGCTCCCGCCGATGCCTCGGCCGGGCTGTCGGCCAGTGCTGCCAAGGCCCGCGTAGAAACGATTATGCAGCGCTATTACGCCGATTTGCAGTCGGCGCCATTCACGGCTGCCACCTACTTCGCCCCCCAGGTCGAGCGGTTTTATCTGATGCAGAACGCCACCCCGGCCGCCATCAATGCCGAGCTGGCCAGAACCCATTTCCCCGAATTTCTGGAGGCCCAGACCAGTATCCGGCCCGGCACGCTGCAAGTGAGTCCGCCGGTCGCCGACGGTTCGCGGGTGGTTACTTTTGTGGAGAACAGCTCGGCCCTGCGACAGTCGTTGCAAAAGCGCCAGCAAACGGCCGCCCAGGTGCGGGTGCGCTTCGACAAGGATTTTAAAATCGTGTACCTGCGGCAGGAAAAGCTGCTGGAAAACAACTTCGAGGAGTAGCACTGCCGGTCCGGCGTTGTTCGGCACTCCCCACTCACTTATGCGCTTCCGTCCCGCTCTGATATCCGCCGCTGCCCTGCTCAGCCTGGGCTCCTGCCTGAAAGTTATCAAGCCGAGCAAGGATTTCGGCCAGTACGACAATCCGGTAGCCCCCGATTATGCCCTGCCGGCCAGCTGGGCCGCCCTGCCCACCCGCCGCGACTCGGCCGACGCGGTGCCGCGCAACACGCCGTTCAAAGACCAGCAGGCCACCGCCGCGGCCGACGTGTTCTACGTGCACCCTACTACTTATTACTGGCGCAAGCAGTGGAACGCTAGCCTCAGCAACGACCGGGTCAACCAGTTCACCGACGACGACGTGATTCGGAACCAGGCCTCGGCTTTCAATGCGGCGGCCCGGGTATACGCGCCCCGCTACCGCCAGGCCACGCTCTACGCTTTTTTCGTGGATAGTACCAAGGCCGAAAACGGCCAGAAGGCGCTGAATCTGGCGTATTCCGACGTGAAGGCGTCTTTCCAATACTACCTGGCGAACTACAACCAGGGCCGCCCTATCATCATTGCCGGCCACAGCCAGGGCACCGTGCACGCCACCCGGCTGTTGCGCGAGTTATTCGACACCGACCCTCAGCTGCGCCAGCGGCTGGTAGCAGCTTACCTCATCGGCTTCAAGGTAGACCCTAAGCAGTATCAAACCCTGAAACCCTGCGCCGACTCGACCCAAACCGGCTGCTACGTAGCCTGGAATACGGTTTCGTGGGGCAACGCCTACCCGCCATTTGAAAACGGCGTGGCCGTGAACCCGCTCACCTGGACGCTCGACACGCTGGCCGCGCCCGCCCGCCTCAACCGCGGTGGCGTCGGGCAGGATTTCAACCGGCTCGATGTGGGCGTGGTCGATGCCAAGGTGCACCAGGGTCTGCTGTGGGTGCACCCGCCCAAGCCCTCTGGCTACCCACGCTTCCTGATACCCGGCCAACCCCAGCTCTGGCACTCCTTCCACATTGCCGATTACGGCCTGTTCTACGCCAACATCCGCCAGAATGCCGTTACGCGCGTGCGGGCCTGGCAGGAGCGGGCGAAGTGAGAATAAGCGGTTTCCCCAAAGGAACGCATACAAGAAAAGGCCCCGCTGGCATCTGCCAGCGGGGCCTTTCTTAATTCTGAACGGCAAGCTTGCAGCTTGTGGCTGACAGCTTGCCGCTCAATTAGCCTATAATAGCTACGCGCTTGAAGTCGGAAACCGTCAGGCCCTTGCTGGTCTTGTCGAGCAGCTGGGCGATGGTCATCGAGTTGTCCTTCACGAACTCCTGGTTGAGCAGGGTGCTTTCCTTGTAGAACTTGTTGAGCTTGCCCTGGGCAATCTTCTCCAGCATGGCTTCGGGCTTGCCGTCGGCACGCGCCTGCTCCTTGCCAATCTCAATTTCGCGCTCGATGGTAGCAGCATCCACACCGTCCTTGTCGAGGGCAACGGGCTTCATGGCTACAATCTGCATGGCTACGTCGCGGCCTACGGTCGAAACGTCGGCACCGCCTACGTTCTTCATGGCTACGAGTACACCCTTTTTGTTGTCGGAGTGAATGTAGGAAGCTACTTTCTCAGCCGTGATGTTCTCGTAAGCCGTAACCACCAGCTTCTCGCCAATTTTGCCCATCAGGTCGGTGATGTGCTCCTGCAAGGCGCGGCCATCCTCCTGCGAAGCAGCCAGCAGCTCTTCCTTGGTAGCGGCGTCGGTTTTCACGGCCGTGTCCAGAATGCGCTGGGCCAACTCCTTGAAATCGGGAACCTTCGAAACCGGCTCGGTTTCGCAAGCCAGCGACACCAGTTTGCCGTTGGTGCCATCCTGGCTTACAGCGGCCAGCACTACGCCTTCCGACGTCTCGTTGTCTGAGCGCTTGTCGGCAATTTTCTGGCCCTGCTTACGGAGCAGGTCACGGGCAGCTTCGAAGTCGCCTTCAGCCTCAACAAGGGCTTTCTTGCAATCCATCATGCCGGCACCGGTCATGGTGCGGAGCTTATTTACGTCAGCGGCGGTAATAGCGGCCATTTGGTAGGAATTAGGAGCTCGAAGCTACAAGGCAGAATCCCGAAGGATAAAGCGGGTAGCTGAAAGCTGAATGTTGGAATTGAATTAAAAGGGAAGCGCAGATGCGAGCAAAAGCAAAAAAAGTCAGGAGCCAGGAGCTAGAATTGGCCAGTCGGTTTCCCTCTGATTCTAGCTCCTAGCTCCTAACTTCTAGCTTCTAACAGCGAAACGACTATTCGTCGGCGTCCTGCTTTTCCTTGATGCCTTCTTCTTCGGCTTGCTTCTTGTCGGCGTCCTCTTTGTCGACTTTGCGCTCCGACAGACCATCTTCGATAGCCTTACCCATGATGCCCACGATAAGCTGGATAGACTTCGAGGCGTCGTCGTTGGCTGGAATCGGGAACTGTACCGACTCGGGGTTCGAGTTCGTATCGCAGATAGCGAATACCGGGATACCCAATTTCTGGGCTTCCTTCACGGCAATGTGCTCGCGCTTCACGTCGATTACGAACAGGGCCGAGGGCAGGCGGCTCAGGTCGGCAATGCCGCCGAGTACCCGATCCAGCTTCTCCCGCTCGCGCGACAGCATCAGCCGCTCGCGCTTAGCGAGGGCCGCGTACGCCGTGTTTTCCTTTACCATCTTGTCGATGGTGCTCATCTTCTTCAGCGACTTGCGTACGGTGGCGAAGTTGGTGAGCAGGCCGCCCAACCAACGGTCGGTCACATAGGGCATGTGCAGGCGCTTGGCCTCTTCGGTCACAATCTCCTGGGCCTGCTTCTTGGTGGCCACGAACATAATCTTGCGGCCGCTCTTCGCGATGTTGCGAATAGCGCTGGTCGCGTGTTCGAGCGAAGCAAGGGTCTTGTTGAGGTCGATAATGTGGATGCCGTTCTTCTCCATGAAGATGTACGGAGCCATTTTGGGGTCCCACTTGCGGGTGAGGTGACCAAAATGCGAACCGGCGTCCAGCAATTCTTTATAGGTGGTAGTCTGGGCCATGATAGGGTTCCTCTGGAAGATTAGCGTTTCGAGAACTGGAACGAACGACGCGCCTTACGCTTGCCGAATTTCTTGCGTTCCACCATGCGCGGGTCGCGGGTCAGGAAGCCTTCCTTCTTCAGGGCGGGGCGAACCTCCGCGTTGTCGCCCACGAGGGCTTTCGAGATGGCCAGACGGATGGCTTCGGCCTGGGCCGAAATGCCACCACCGCGCACGTTCACCTTGATGTCGTACTGGCCGACTTGCTCGACCGTCGCCAAAGGCTGGTTCACGATGTTTTCCAGGAGTTCATTGCCAAAATAGGCTTTCATTTCCCGGCCGTTGATAGTGATATTCCCTTGCCCGGCCTGCATGTAGATGCGGGCCACCGAGGTTTTTCTTCTACCAGAGGTATTGAGGATTTCCATTAGGTGGAGAATTAGAAAAAAATGAGCCGGGGTTCGGCTTACAGATGCGAGAAAGAAAGAGCTTTAGGCTGCTGGGCTTCGTGCGGATGCTCGTTGCCGGCGTACACAAACAGGTTGCGGAACTGCTCGGCGCCCAGCTTGTTGCCCTGCAACATGCCGCGTACAGCGTGCTCAATCACCCGGGTCGAGTCCTTGGCCTTCTTGTCGCGCAGGTTGATGCGCTTCTGTCCGCCGGGGTAGCCCGAGTGGGTGATGTAGATTTTGTCGGTCAACTTCTTGCCCGTTACCCGCAGGTTGTCGGCATTGATGACGATGACGTTGTCGCCACAATCCGAGTTGGGCGTGAAGGAGGGCTTGTGCTTGCCACGCAGCATGTTGGCAATCTGGCTGCACAACCGACCCAGCGTGGCGTCGGCAGCGTCAACCACAACCCAGCCCTTGTTGGCGTTGGCTTTGTTGACGGCAACCGTCTTGAAGCTCAGATGATCCATTGGGGAGGAGGATAAACGTTTGAAAATGAAGAAGAAGCCGCTGCCCGTGGGGGCAAAACGGACACAAAGTTACCGCCTTTCGGCAAATATTCAAGCCTAGAGCTTAATAATTGTCTGGAAAGCAGCCGGAAAGCGTACCGGCGCTTACGGCACTGGGCGCAGTTCTAACACCCGGAAACTGCCGACCCGCCGTACCTCCTGGCCCAAGTAAGGTAGTAAAGTAGGCTGTTGAATTAGTGTCGAGTCGCTAGTATAGAGGTAACGGGCTCCTTGCCGTTGGAAAGCGGCGAGTTGAGGTGCAGTTAGCAGCGCTGGATCTTCAAATACAAAACCTTTCTTGTGCAGAAAGTAAAGATATACGCAGCCCGTATAATCGGGGCCAACCACACATAGGGCCGAATCGGGAATGGCAGCCGAGAGGGCGATGCGGCTGGCCGAAGCAAATAATTCCGTCGGTACATCGGGCGGTTGCATCCAGCGCCCCCAGTTTACGCGCGCAAGGGCCCAAAGGGGCTGTATAGCCAGCAGCGAGATTAAAAGGTAAACGCTTATTCCAGCGCTAGTCTGTAACCATGCTGCCCCCCATGCGGCCAGCAGCAACAGTAAGGGCAGCAGCGGTAGCATATAATAGGTATGACCCCGCATTTGGTGCAACTCAATCAGGTAGTACGCCGCCAGCCCCGCGGCCCACACCAGCCCCGGTACAAACCACGGATGTGCCACCGGGGGCCGGCGCACCAATCGTCCTAATCCCAGCAATAGTAGTCCCAACGAACCATAGCCCAGCAGCAATTCGGGCCAGTCGGAGAGCAGATTGCGTTTGATAATTTTAAGCCCCGTAGCTAGGTCGGCGGCCGGCCGCAGTTCCAGCCCGAAACTAGTCAAGCCCGACGTTTCGATGAGCCGCAGGGCGTAGGTGTACCAGGCCAGCGGCAGGCCCACTGCCAGCCCCGCGTAAGCGGCCAGTTGCCCTAACTGCCCCGCCGAGTAGCGCCGGGTCAGCGCGTCGCGCCCTACGAAAACAGCTATTGGAAAGCCGACCGCTAGGTATTGCAGCTTGGTGAGGCCGCCCAGCGTTACGGCCAGCAGACTCAGCAGCAGCAGGCTGGGCCGTGGGGTTTCGCGCCAACGCACAAACCACAGCAAGCCCGCGACGGAACAGGTCAGGGCCAGTATATCGGGCAAAGCATTAATGCCGTGATAGTACATTTCCGGGCTCCAGGCCAAGCACCAGGCCCCCACAAAGCCCAGATGTTTCGCGCCGCTCACTTGGCGCGCTAAGTGGTAGAAGGCCACTACCCCGGCCATATAAATCAGCCAGTTGAGGAGCCGCGGCAGGGCTTCGTGGAAACCGAAAACAGAATACGCGCCGGCCACCAGCCACTCATATGCCGGAAATTGCATCCCCGTAACGCCATCGGTAGCCCCGCGCCGATTCACCCGAGGCCGCAGGATATTCATGTCTTCCTCGTAGAAATTTCGCGCCACCGCCATTGTGTCGCTCTGCCGCCACACATGCACGCTGGCCGGCGGCAAGGAGAAATAAGGAGCGTGCAGCAGAAAGTTCAGGCCCACGAGCATGGCCCAAAACCAGATGCGGAAGCGGCTATATAATACTTCAGGTGCAGAGAGAACTTCAGCCATATTTTTGGTAAAGCGGTATGTGTATGTCCAAAAAAAACTAGTTCCTCTAGATAAGAGGAACTAGTTTTTTTTGGACATACACAGCAAGTAATTTGTATTATTCTTTGATAAATTTGCTTTGCAAGGTTTGAAATCCATTAAATATTCTCAGCACATATAATCCGGCTGACAAAGAAGAAATATCGATCTGACCGCCTGCTTGCACAGATAAGGAACGAGTACTACCCTTTGCATCTATCAATTCCACTTTGGCCGGCATCTTACCGGCACTCAGTGCCAAAGTTAATTGATTACGAGCCGGATTGGGAGCTAATGTAATTAACGATTCTTTTGCTTTGGTAGAAGATGTACTAGTTACAGTGCCAGGATTGGCAGGCCGATTAGCGGCAGCGTAAGAGATATACCACTTCTGCTTGTCGCCACCCCAATAATAATATTGTACCACGGATCTGTCTTCTTGTAATGCCTCATTAGTGCTACCACTCACTTCTAAAGCATACCCAGTGCGAACATTGAGCAAACGATATGGGCCAACAGAGCCAGTAAGGCTAAGATCATTATTGTTATCATCGAGGATACGCCAGAGCTGATTACTGCTATTTAAATCACGGTTCCAGAAGCTCCAGGTATTCGCGCCTCGGCCAGCTTGTAGAGTTTCGTTATAACCGCCACCAATTTCTAACGTGCCTAAGTCAGTGCGTGCATGTACCGCCCAAAGCTGATGACCTGGATAGAGTGGATCAGCGCCAGCAGGTTCAAAAAGCCATTGCTGGCCAGCTAAACTCCAATTCGTCCATTGTGAAACTCTGTTACTTCCGTTGGCGGTAGCAGAAAGGGCTTTGCCGCTAAAAGCATTGGTTACTTGGTAAACATTTTGATTGGTGCTGACATCTACGATATCCCAAGATTCTTCATACCTGCTGGAAAAACTGACTACAGGTACGTAACCTCTTGTAGGTAGATTATAAACCAGTTGTGACTCAACACCATAATAGTAAGATGTGATTTTATAACCCGAACTGCTGCGGTATATATAAATTTGAGATTTGTAATCCTGGATGGCGTTGTATTCTTCGTAATCTATATTTGTCCTTATAGAATAACCAGTATTAGAAGAGCCGACTGCTAGTTCCTGCTTACTATTTCTATTAATAATTCTGTATCGATGAAGCTCATTATTATCCTTCTGTATGATCCATTGCTGATTTGCTCCTCCCCAATATCCCCATAAGTTAGCAGTGTGTCCCCTTCTGTATCTATCATCTCCTCCAATTTCTAAGCATTCACCAGTCTGGTGTGAATGAAGGCGTATACTGCTTGATAAGTCGTTATTATTCATGATGCCCTTAAATCAGTTTCGCGAACCGTAGGTACCAGATGTAGAATTGTGCATTCGCGTTTCATTATTGAACGAAACTGTGCAGGTAGCGCAGCCAACAAGACAGGAATACACGTCTCTACATCAAACGAGTTACACCGTTAACGAAACCGCTATAGTTTGCGATGATAAGTAAACTGCAATGAACTACATTATCAAGTAAAGTAAAATATTTTATTGAAATATTTCATATAGAGCTGATTGTGAAACTTATATGGTGGTTCATCCAGCAGTTGTCAGAGTTCGGACTATATTCATTGTCCGAAACTTGAATTAACTATACTGCCGCATGTTCTCCACCAGCACCCGGAAATCCTTGGGGTAGGGAGCCTCGATGGTGACGGACTCGCCATCGAGCCTGGCGAACGTGAGCTGAGCGGCGTGCAGGGCAAAGCGTTTGATGAACGGCTGCTCCTCCTCGCCCTGCTTCACGTTGAATTTCTTCTTGAGCGTCGACAGGTAGAAGTCCTCGCCGCCGTATACCGTGTCGCCCACGATGGGGGCCTGCAGGTAGGCAAGGTGCAGCCGGATCTGGTGCATGCGGCCCGTGATGGGCTGACACTCGAGCAGCGTGTGGCGGGCGTAGGGCTCCAGGGTGCGCACCAGCGTTACGGCCGGTTTGCCCTTGTAGGCCAGCCGGGCCTTGCCCTTGGTAGTGGTTTCGATGCTGCGGTCCACGCGCAGGCCGTCGTAGTGATGCACGCCCCAGGCTACGGCATGGTACACCTTGCGCACCTGCCGGTCTTCGAACTGCATGGCCAGGTGGCGGTAGGCGGCCGGGTTTTTAGCCAGCGCCAGCGCGCCGCTGGTTTCCTTGTCGAGGCGGTGGCAGGCCTGCACGTCGTCGTGGTGCTCGCGGGCCAGGCGCAGGATGTTGGGAGCCCCACCAAACCGCTCATCGAGCGTGGCCAGGAATGGGGGTTTGTTGATGACGATGAAATCGTCGTCTTCAAACAGAATCAGGTCTTCGAAATTGGGCAGCTTCATATAGAGCTGCAAAGGTAAGGGGTAGAGAAGTGAGAAGCGGATAGGTGAGAACTTAGCACGTCATTCAGAGCGCAGCGAAGAGTCTCGCCGGCTGTCATTTCAATGTCATCGTCATCCTACGAGATTCTTCGCTGCGCTCTGAATGACGTGCTATTTGTGTTCGGTTGGCTTCTCCCTTCTCACTTCTCGATTTTGCCTAGGCCGGGCCAGCTTGAATTCGAGGGTTGTACCCTGACCTGGCTCGCTTTGCACCCGTATAGTGGATTTGTGCGCTTCTACCAAGTGCTTGCTGATGGCCAGCCCCAGCCCCGTACCACCCATCGTCCGCGACTCGCGGCTGCGACTTTTATCGATGCGGTAAAACCGCTCGAAAATGCGCTGCTGGTGCTGCTTGGCAATGCCTTCACCGTCATCATGCACCTGAACCAGTACTTTTTTGGGTCCGGCTTCTAGGCGCACGACCACCTGCCCCTGCTCGCGACCGTACTTGATGGCATTGTCAATCAGGTTGATGAGCACCTGCCGGATGCGGCCGCGGTCGGCTAACACTAGTAAAGAGGGTGTTGCCTCGGGCATTTGCGCTTCAGGACCATCAGCTTCAGCGGGTGCTACCTGTAATGCCAAGTGTACTTGGCGGCGAGCGGCCTGCAACTCCAGCTGCTCGAAAATATCGCGCACCAGCTGGGATAAGTCGAAGGGCTGGCGGCGCATCCGGAGTACCCCTTTTTCGAGCTGGGAAATGGTTACTAGGTCCTGCACGAGCTGATCGAGGGCATCGAGGCTGGTGGCGGCTTTGCGCAGAAACTTGTGGCGCGTGGCCGCGTCCATGCTCCCGTCAGGGCTGTCTTCCTCCTCGTCGAGCACCGTATGCACGAAGCCTTGTGCGGCGAAAATGGGCGTTTTCAACTCATGCGACACATCGGCCAGGAATTCGCGCCGTAGCTCCTGCAGGCGCTTCAGCTCGTCGATTTCCTGCTGCTTGCGCTGGGCCATATCCAGGATTTCCTCGCGCATGCGCTTGAGTGGCTCGGGCCGGAATAGCAGCTTGTTCGACAGGCGCCGGAAATCCTTGCGCTTGATATAGTCCAGCTCCTGATAAATGTTGTTGACCTCGCGAAAGATGAGAGCCTCAAACAGCAGATACAGCAATAGAAAGCACGCTGCCACCGTAATGGCGGCCGCCAATACGGCCTGCTCGCGCGGCATGGTGGGCGCCACCAGCACCAACGCCGTCAGCACCACTGCTACCAGCCCCGACAGTAGCAGCGCAATGCTGCGGGAGGATAAAACCAAGCGCATTTTTCGGGTAATGGATAGTAGGGTTTGGGAAGCAGGCTCTGCTGCTGGCGAGGCATTTTAGGAAGTCTAGCAGAGCGTCATGCTGAGCCTGTCGAAGCATCTCTACCGCTCCGTTTCAACAGTAATTCAACGAAGCGGTAGAGATGCTTCGGCAGGCTCAGCATGACGCTCTATTTGACCCCTGATACTTTCTAAACGCTTCCCTGTGATGTGTCTGGCCGATCATTCCAGACTCAATCAATATTGAACTTGTAGCCTACGCCCTTGATGGTCTGGATGTGGTGGTCGCCTACTTTTTCGCGCACTTTGCGCACGTGCACATCGACGGTGCGGGCCAGCACGAATACGTCGCTTCCCCAGATGTTCTGCAGCAGCTCCTCACGGCCGAACACCTTGTGGGGCGACGCAGCCAAGAAGGCTAGCAGCTCGAACTCCTTTTTGGGTAGCGTGATTTTGCGGCCATCCTGGTACACGGCAAAGCCCGTGCGGTCGATGGTAAGGCCGTTTATTTCAATGGTATCGGACACGTGCTGGGGCTCTTTGTCGCGGCGCACGTAGGCGGCGAGGCGGCTGAGCAGGGCCCGGGGCTTGATGGGCTTGGCAATGAAGTCGTCGGCCCCGGCATCGAAGGCGGCTACTTCCGAAAACTCTTCGGCCCGGGCCGTCAGGAAAATGATGTAGGTGTCTTTGAACCGGGGCTGCTCGCGCAGCTGGCGGCAGGCGGCAATGCCGTCGAGGTGGGGCATCATCACGTCGAGCAGCACAATGTCGGGGCTGAATTCGAGGGCTATTTCGAGGGCCTGGTAGCCGTCGGTGGCGCTGGCCACGGTGTAGCCTTCTTTGCGCAGGTTGTATTCAAGCAGCTCCACGATGTCGGGGTCGTCATCAACTACCAGAATTTTGTAGGCGTTGGGGTTGGCAGCTGGTTGCACGGGCAGGGGCGGTTTAGGGTAGAACAGCAGGCGGGCAGATAAAAGTACGGCTGGCCGGCGTGACCGGCGTGTTATCGTTTCGTTACCCGGGCCACGGCGCCAGCCCACCAGCGCCGGCCGCGGCAGCTTGGCTGGCACGGGGTTCGGAATGGGCCACACAAAATCGGCCAGCCCGGGCGGGCGGGCTAAAGTAGTAGCGGCGGCGCTTATCAGTACCGGGCGGCAGCGAACGGGGGCAGATAGCAGCATCGGAAGCAAAGCAGGGAAAGAGGTGAAAGGAGCAGCCGGATGAACTCTGAAAGGCAAAAAAAAGGCGGCCCCTGTTGGGAGCCGCCTACTGATACGTGCTATTTCTGAGCCACCATATTGAGCCGGTTTCGCAGGCCCTTGTACTTGTAGAGGTCGACCTTCACGGCCCCTACCAGCATATCGGCCTGTATGAGCACCGGCACTTTGTTCTGATCGTCGGAGAGGTACACGGAAACAGCATTTTCGCCCTTGAATAGCTTGTTTTTAGGCATTCTGGGCACCAGCCGGATAGCGCGGATAGTGCCGGCCTTGGTGCTTACCGTTTCGCGGCCCTTGTATATCACGTCCATGGGCATCATTTCCTCATCGAAGAAGCCCTGCACCCGGATAACCTCGCCCGGCCGGCGCAGGTCGTAATTGAGGGTGCGCAGGTAATAAAAGCCACTAACGATGTCCTGCACATTGTCGGGTACTTTGAAGGTGCCGCGCTTGACGTCGTTCTTGTCTTTTTTGTAGCTCTCGACGACAGCAACATCGCGCAGGCGGTCAAAGTCGACGGTTTCGCGCTTGCGGTAGCTGTTTTCCTCAATATTGCGGAAGAAGCGCCGGGGCTGAATGCTGCTCGTGTCGATGTAGGAGCGCCAGGTGTCGCGGATGCGCAGGAAGTAGTCGAACGAGCCCGTGGTACGGCCCGTAACGGTGGCCCGGTAGCAGGGCCGGTCGTTGATGCGGTGCAGGCTGTTGTCGAGCTCAATGGTCGCATCGGCCGCGTTGATGAGGCCATAATGCACTTTATACTGCAGCGTTTCGCCCGTTTGGAAGCTGGTGTTTTCAGCCGAGCGGGCCGGTTGTTTGGTTGGGGCAAAGGCCAGCAGACCGGTAATCAGTAAGCAGAAGGCAAATGAAAGCAGAAGCCGGTGGCGAATAACCATGAGCAGGTACAGAACGATGAATCGGCCGATTCATTTCAAAAGCGGTGCCAGTAAAGATACTCGGTTTTAGCCGGAGCAAAAACCGCCTTCAGTAAACGGCCGCGCGCCGCTTCCGGATTTACCGACTGCCCGGCTTCGGCCGCCCGGCACAAAAAAAAGCTCCCCCGGTTGCCGGAGGAGCTTTCTTATAAAATGCAGACAGACGCTTAGGCCTCGTCTTCGGCCTCTACGGGCTCCAGTGCCTCTTCGGCGTCCACGGTGCGGTCCTCGTCGAGGGCCGCCAGGGCCTCCTCGGGGTTGCCCTTCACCTTGGCCCGAATCTGGGCTTCGATTTTGTCGGCCAGCTCGGGGTTGTCCTGCAGAATGGTTTTCACGCCCTCACGGCCCTGGCCGAGGCGGTTGCCATCGTAGCTGAACCACGAGCCCGACTTGGCAATAATGCCCATATCAACGCCCAAATCGAGGATTTCACCTACTTTGGAAATGCCTTCACCGTAGATGATGTCGAACTCAATCACCTTGAAGGGTGGGGCCACCTTGTTCTTGGCCACCTTCACCTTGGTGCGGTTGCCGGTGATGTTGTCCTTGTCCTCCTTGATCTGGCCAATCCGACGAATGTCGAGGCGTACCGAAGCGTAGAACTTGAGCGCGTTACCGCCGGTGGTGGTTTCGGGCGAGCCGAACATCACGCCGATTTTCTCGCGCAGCTGGTTGATGAAAATGCAGCAGCAGCCGGTTTTGTTGATGGTACCGGTGAGCTTGCGCAGGGCCTGGCTCATGAGGCGGGCGTGCAGGCCCACTTTCGAGTCGCCCATGTCGCCTTCCAGTTCGCCTTTGGGCACCAGGGCGGCTACCGAGTCAATGACAATAATGTCGATGGCGCCGCTGGAAATCAGCTGGTCGGCAATTTCGAGGGCCTGCTCGCCGTTGTCGGGCTGGGCAATCAGCAGGTTGGCCGTGTCGATGCCGAGCTTGCGGGCGTACACCGGGTCGAAGGCGTGTTCCGCGTCGATGAAGGCCGCAATACCGCCCTTTTTCTGGGCTTCGGCAATGCAGTGCATAGTGAGCGTGGTTTTACCCGACGACTCGGGGCCGTAGATTTCCACGACGCGGCCTTTGGGCAAACCACCCACACCAAGGGCAATATCGAGGCCGAGCGAGCCGGTGCTGATAACTTCCACGTCCTGCACCTTGCTGCTGTCGAGCTTCATCACGGTGCCCTTGCCGTAGTTTTTGTCGAGCTTTTCGAGAGTCAACGCCAGCGCCTTCAGCTTCTGCTGCTGCGGGGTCAGGTCTTTGCTATCGGCTTTGTCAGCTTTGTCTGCTTTCTCAGCCTTATCGGCTTTGTTGGAGTTTAAGGCCATCAGAAAAGGGGTAAGTAGATTTGCTTAGGTTTGGTGAATGTAAGGCTTTTTGCCAGCCTCTGCAAGCCCGTAGGGGCCGCCGGAGGGGCTGGCATCTGGTAACGCCGCCCGGCTATATTTTGTGCCCGCAATGCTAAAGAAATTCGTCCGATTCAGCATCTTTTTTCTGTGCTAAAAATTTTAGAATTCTGCGCTGCCTGCAGGCCCCTGATACTGACGCTGCTAGCCGCGCTGGCCGCTAGCTCTGCCACGTACGCCCAGCTTGATAACCGGGCTTTTCTGCACCGGGCGCCGCTCGGCCCGGGCTACGAACACCAGCTGCGGCTGGAGGTGCAGGGGTTTCTGTTCAATAAAGACAACGAGTACTTCAACAAGATTGACCCTGGGCTGACCTACTTCGGGGCACAACTGGCCCCGCGGCTGGTGTACTACCCGGCCGGCAACCTGCGCCTAGAAGCGGGCGTGTTTCTGTGGAAAGACTACGGAACGCCCCGGCTGCGACAGGTGCGGCCGCTGTTCACGCTCAAATACCGCCAAGGGCCGCACACGCTGTTGTTTGGTAACCTGGAAGGCAACCTGCACCACGGCTACATCGAGCCGCTATTTGATTTTGAGCGGATGATAACCCATCGGCTGGAAGAAGGCCTACAGTACCAGCTGCAAACCCCGCGCACCAGCCTGGATGCGTGGGTGAACTGGGTGCGGCAACAGTACCGGTTCAGTAATTTCCAGGAAGAAGTGGCCGGGGGCCTTACGGTGGAACACCGCCTGCTGGCCGATTCGGCCCGGTGGGTGGTGGCGTTGCCGTTTCAGTTTACGGCTACGCACCGCGGCGGCCAGATTGATACCATCGAGAAGCCGTTGCAGACGTTGTTTAACGTCGCCACGGGGCTGCGGGTGCGGCGCGGGCTGACTTCCAACTTGGTGCAGGCCGTGCATTTTGATGGCTATCTGACATACTTCAACGATTATTCTTTCACCGAGGAATTGCCCTTCAAGAGCGGAACGGGCATCTACCTGAATGCGGGAGTTGATACGCGGCTTTCCAATCTGCAAGTGGCCTACTGGAGCGGGAATGGCTACATTTCACCCCTCGGAGGTCGGCTCTACCAGTCGGTATCGTCTTCGGCTGTGGATGTGAACTATACAGAGCGGCAGCGCCAACTGCTGATTCTGCGGGTGCTGCGCGACTACCGGCTACCGGGCCAGGTCATTCTGACCACCCGTTTCGAGCCCCTCTACGACCTCAACAACGGGCTGTTCGACTTCTCGTTTGCGCTCTACCTGAATTTCAATCAGAGCTTCCTGCTAACCACGCTGCGCCCTAACCGCTAGCTAACCCAAGTTGCGTCAGGTCAATCAGGCCGATGTAGGGGCAGGGCTTGCCCCCGCCCGCCTCTGGAATGGCAAGCCAAACAACTACTTGCGGCTCGCTGACGCCTTGTTTCAACGGCGGGCGGGGACAAGCCCCGCCCCTACATCGTTTTTGCAACTTGAGTCAGCTAGTGTAAGCTGAGCCTGCCTGGAGAAAGCGGCCGCGTAAGAGCCGAAGAACAGGGTAGCTTACGCTTGCGCCTGCTCGTCGCGCCGCAAAATGTAGTACAGGACCGGCGTAGCGCCCAAAACCCGGCGCAGCCAGGCGGGGCGGGGGCGCACCGGCAGCGGCCGGAAGCCCAACGCCTCGGCTACGGCCACGCTGCGCGGGTTATCGGGCAGGCAACGGATGAGCAGGCGGGCCGCCCCAAGCGTTTCGAACCCGAAGGCCGCCGCCGCCGCCAATGCCTCGCGGGCGTAGCCCTGGCCCTCGGCGTCGGCCGCCAGGTAGTAGCCTATTTCGAGGGTGACGGGGGAACTCCAGCTGGGTTTTAGGCTGATGTCGCCGAGGTAGCGGCCGCTGGGGCGGTGCCAGATGCCGAGCACGTAGAGCCGGCCAATGCGCCAGTCGCGGCCAAACTGCGTCAGCAGCCGGGCGCTGGCCTCGGCGGAGCTGGCCGCTGCCTCGCGGGCTGGGAAAGATGGCCGTAGCCGCAGCCGGTTGTCAGCAATCAGGGCAAAGAATTCTGCCGCATCCTGGGGTAGGTAGGGGCGAAGCAGCAGGCGCGGCGTCAGGCGCGGGGCAGAGTCGGGAGCAGCAGCGGGAGCGGGCAAGGCAGCGTGTAAAATTTTAGGCGGATTGAGGAAATAATGAGCCGGCAGGCCGAAAAAACGTCTTCGGGTGCTTGAGTAAGCTCGACGCTGGAAACCAGCGGCGGCGCTGGTCGTTCAAAAAGAGTGCTCCGGGCGCGCGGTCCGCTTCGGCGTTGTACGCGGCTGCGGCCCGGCAGGCTCTTTTCTCACTTATAATCTCCCCCCAGATATGACAGGCAGACTCCAGGATAAAGTAGCAATTGTAACGGGCGGCGGCTCGGGCATCGGCGAAGCCATCAGCAAACGATTTGCCCGCGAGGGTGCGGCCGTGGTGGTCGTGGGCCTCGACTCGGACCCGGTGCGCGAAGTAGTCGACGAGATTCTGAGCCGCGGCGGCCGCGCCATTGGCTACCTCGGCGACATTTCGCGGCAGGATACGGCTAAGGCCTGCGTAAAGGCTGCCGTCGATGAATTCGGCCGGCTCGACATCCTTATCAACAATGCCGGTGTGTTTCCGGCCACCGCCGAACTGGATAAGTACCCGGTCGACGCTTTCGAGTACATGATCAAGAACAACATCTACTCGGTATTTATGATGAGCCGGGCGGCGCTGCCCGAGCTGCAGAAAACCAAGGGCAACATCGTGTCGGCTGGTTCGGAGGCCGGGCATATGGGCTCGCCCATGATTACGCCCTACGGCGGCACCAAGGCCTGGGTGATGACCTTCAGCAAGGGCCTAGCCGTAGAGCAGGCCAAGCACGGCGTGCGCGTCAACTGCGTCGGGCCCGGCCCCATCGACACGGCCTGGACCCACAAGGAAACCGGCCCGATGAACTCGAAAATGGAGAAAAATACCGTGAACGGCGTGCCGCTGGGCCGCCGCGGCACGCCCGAAGAGGTGGCTAACGTGTACCTGTTCCTGGCCTCCGATGAAGCCAGCTACGTTACCGGCGCCACATACTTCGTTGATGGCGGCGTAACGATTTCCAAAAGCTCGGCGGGTGAGGAAGTGCCCTCGCACCTCAAGCAGCAGCCCCCGCAGCACCTCGGCCTCGAACACAGCCAGGAAGGCAACACAAAAGTGCGCAAAGAGGCTGCTGCTTCGATGGGCTAAGCCCGACATAACGCTGATTTTAATGGGTTGAGCAGGTTTTGAAAACGGCGCTACGCTGCTTTACTCCACCCGATTAACAACAAAAGAGGCTTGCCACTCGGCAAGCCTCTTTTGTTGTTAATCGGCTACAAAATCCGGGGCTTATTTGGCCTGAGCCACCAGGCCAACGCCGGAGCGCGACTGAGGCGGGCTGCCCAGGGAGTGCTGGTTGCGCATCACGTTTACCTGGCGGGCGGCCTCGTTGAAATATTCGAGCCGGCGGATAAGCATTTCCTTGGTCAGTACGCGGCCCTCGGGCGTACGCATCAGGCTCTTTTTGTCGGCCAGAATCCGCTGCATCAGCGCTTCGTTGTGAGCCTCGTGCTGCTGAAACTGGGCCAGAAACTCACGCACCTGCTCGCGAGGCGCCAAGTCGGCTGAGAGGCGGAACTGGCCGCCGCCCTGGTTGAGCACCTCGCTCAGCACGTACACTTCCAGCGGCAACGACACGTTCAGGGCCGTCGTGCGGATGTCGAGGCCCGCGTCGAGGGCGCTCAGGATGATGATCAGGTTGCGCTCAAACTGCTCGTAGTAACCGGCTGATTCCATGTTGAGGTCTTAGGGATTAGGGACGTAGGGCTTAGATGACGTGCTAGTCAGCATAAGGGTTATGATGATAAAACGTCATTCAAACCCTACGTCTCTAATCCCTAAGACCTTGTTAAAGTAATTCTTTTACAATCTGGTCGACCGTAATGCCCTCGGCTTCGGCCTTGAAATTGCGCACAAGGCGGTGGCGCAGAATGGGCAGGGCTACGGCCTGCACGTCCTCGATATCGGGCGAGTACTTGCCGTGGATGAGAGCGTGGCATTTGGCCCCCACAATGAGGTGCTGCGAGGCCCGTGGGCCGGCGCCCCACTCCAGCAGCTGGGTAGCACGGGCGGCGGCGCGGCCGGTGTTGGGGCGGGTTTTATGCACCAGGTTCACCGCGTATTCCACCACGTTGTCGGCTACCGGCACACGCCGCACAAGCTGCTGAAACGCCTGGATTTCGTCGGCGTGCAATACCTTTTCTACCTGCACGCGGTGGTTGGAGGTGGTGTTTTTTACGATTTGCAGCTCGGCCTCGTAGCTGGGGTAACCCAGCTCGATGTTGAACATAAACCGGTCGAGCTGGGCTTCGGGCAGCGGATAGGTTCCTTCCTGCTCGATGGGGTTCTGGGTGGCCAGCACGAAGAAGGGGCGGGGCAGGTTGTAACGCTTGCCCGCCACTGTTACGGCATACTCCTGCATGCTTTCGAGCAGGGCCGCCTGCGTTTTGGGCGGGGTCCGGTTGATTTCGTCGGCCAGCACAATGTTGGCAAAAATCGGCCCCGGCACAAAGTGGAAGTCGCGCTCTTTGTTGAGCGTTTCCGAGCCCACTATGTCGGAGGGCATCAGGTCGGGCGTGAACTGTACGCGGTTGAACGACAGGTCCAGCGCATCGGCCACGGTTTGGATGAGCAGCGTTTTGGCCAGCCCGGGCACGCCTACCAGCAGGCAATGGCCCTGCGAGAAAACGGCGGTCAGCACCAGCTCCACCACGTCTTCCTGCCCAATAATGACTTTGCCAATTTCGCGGCGCAGCTTCTGGTAAGCGGCGGCCAGCGCGTCGGCGGCTTCTTTATCCGAGGCGAAGGACATTCTAAGAGGAGCTAGGAGTTGGTAGCTAGAAGGTAGAATCAGTTAAGCAAAGCAGACCGACAACGTGAAAACGGCATTCCAGCGCCGGACTTCTACCTTCTTTAGTTAATCGAATTCAGCAGCTGGCAGCCGGCGTACTCGGGGTCTACTTCGAGGAACACGGTACCGCGGTTGAGGGCAAACCAGGCGTCGAGGGCTTTGTTTTTCTTTTGATTAAGCGCAGCCGCGGCAATTTTCTGGTAGTCGTCGTTGAGGTTGGCCTGGTGGGGCGGGCTGTTCGATTTCAGGTACAGAATGCGCACGGCGTCCTTGCCATCTTCGGTGCGGTAGGGCAGCGGCGGGCTGATGCTGCCCACTTTCATCGTGTCGATGGTGAAGAAAATAGCGGGGTCGAGCTGGTCGAGGGGCAGGTAGGTGCTGGCGTCGCGGCGGTTTTGCAGCAGGCCCCCGTTGCCGCTGGTCAGCTTATCGTCGGAGTTGTCTTTGGCGGCTTTCGCAAACGTGAGCGAGTCGGCCATAATCTGCCGGCGCAGCTTGGTCAGCTGCAACGACGCCTCGTTGGTGTCGGTGGTACCGGTTTCGGGCTTGAGCAGAATGTGGCGGGTGCTATACGAGTCGCCTTTGCGCTCGATAAGCTGGATAACGTGGAAGCCAAACTGCGACTCGACCACCGGCGAAATACCGCCTGGCTCCAGGCGCAGCGCGGCGGCCTCGTACTCGGGCACCAGCTCCCGGCGCTTGAAAAAGCCCAGGTAACCGCCTTCCACGGCCGAGCCGGGGTCCTGCGAGTACTGCTTGGCCAGGGTAGCAAAGTCCTCGCCGCCTACAATCCGGGCCCGTAGCTCGTTGAGCTTGGCCTGGGTGGCCTGCTTTACTTTGTTGTTTACCTGCGCTACTTTCACAATCTGGCCCACTTCCACTTCCGAGGAGTAGTAGGGCAGGCTGTCTTTGGGCATGCGGTTGAAATACTGGCGCACCTCGCGCGGCGTCACCGACACCTTACCGGCAATCTGGTCCTGCATCTTCTGCTGAATCAGCTGCTCTTTCACCTGCGTACGCAACTCGTCCTTGATCTGCTTGAGCGGCTTGCCGTAGTATTCCTCCAGCTTCTGCTCCGAGCCAATCTGCTGCACGAAGTAGCCCATACGGCGGTCCAGCTCGCTTTTTACCTGGCTTTCCTCTACCACCACCGAGTCGGTTTCGGCCTTGGCCAGTAGCAGCTTATTAAGCGCCAGGCTTTGCAGAATCTTACACTTGGTATCGGGGGGCAGCGGCTTGCCTTCGGCGCGGGCCAACTCTTGCCCATAAATGCCCTCCAGGTCCGATTTCAGCACAATCTGGTTGTCGACTTTGGCGATAATGCCATCAACTATGCTGCGGCCCATGGGGCGCCCAACACCCAGCTGCGCGTGGCCAGCCGTAGCCGTAACAACCAGCAGTGTCAGGCTCAACAGGGCCTTAAGGGCTGGTACTCGCAAAAAAATATGCATGAATCTGGTTCTAATGCCCATCCCGGCAATATGCCCGGAAAGGATTGGCAAAGGGCACAACGCTCAAAGCCGCCCGTAAATTTCGTTATAAATCCTTGCACCGGCAAAAACCACCAAGGCTTATGGCTATAGGAGCCTGTTCGGGGCCGAGGCGTTGCATCGGGGGAGCAGAACTGCCGGTACAAGAGAAGCGAGAAATCCGACTCAACCTGATGAACAATAGCGTCCAGCGGGTTGAATCGGATTTCTCGCTTTTTTCAGGCTGATAGTGCCTTACTTGGTTATCAGCTTGTCTACTTCAGCCTGGTTGATTTTCACCGGATTCTGCGCCTTGAGCTGTTCCAGCCACTGCTTTTCCAGGTAATTCTGGTAATCGGAGGTGGCCTGGCCACGGACTTCGTTTAGGGCCTTGGGTCCGGCGGGAAGCTGCTTGTCCACGATTACCGTGTAGTAGCGGCCGTCCATTTCGGTCTGGTACAGGCCGGGGGCCTTGTCCATGAACTGGTCAGCGACTTTGTTCTCGCCCTTGGCAAAGCTGCGCTGCTGAATCTGGACAGCCAGCGGATTTTTCTGGTTGAGGCTTTGCTCAATCTGGGCTGGGTTACGCGTTACGGCCTTCAGAATCAGTGCATCAGTGGCCGTGGCGTACTCCTTGGGCTGCGGCCGGCCGTTCTTTAGCGAAGCAAACTGGGTCCGAAGTACCCGGTTGGCCCCAATGCCCTGGCTGGTTAGGTAATCGAGCACGGTTTTTTGGCGCTGCGTAACCAGCGCACCAGACGTTTTAGCCTTGGCTGGCGCTTCTACCATCAGGACTAGCGTCGTATCGCCTTCCAGCATACGGCCCGCCAACTCCTCCAGCATGGCCTTGCTGTTGGGAACCAGCGTAGCCGTGCGGGGCTGAAATTTCAGCCCGGCCGGAATATTCTCCTTGGTGGGCAAGTAGCCGGCAATATTGGTAGAAGTAGTCGTGGTGCCTACCGTAACCGACTTTTCTGGCTTGGCTGGATTGGGGAAGTAGCCTTGCGCCTGGTTCCGCAGTTCGGGCGTGGCCGCGCTGATAACCGTGGCTTGCACCCGCGGGCCCCACTGGTAGTTGGTCTGGTTGGCGGCGAAGAACTGCTGCAGGCCCAGGGTATCCTCAATAGCCTTGCTCCACACCTTCTCGTCCATCAACTGGAACAGCAGAATCCCGTCGCGGTACTCTTTTACCAGCATGCGGTAGTCCTCGTACTTGTTTTCGAGGTTGTTCTTTTCGTATTCGGTCAGGCGCTGGTCTACGTACTGGTCGTAGAGCTGCTGCATGGCAAAGCGCGGCTCGGCGTTGGCGGCGCGCGGGCGCTGGCTCTGCTGAACGTAGGTCAGAAAATCCTTCACCAAATAAGGCTGGCCCTGAATGGTGAACAAAGCCGAGTTGTCGGTGATGTTCTTGCTGGCCTTGCCCGTGGCGGCCACCGGCGCCGAGTAGGCAAAGCGGCCCTGCACCAGCGAGGTATCGGCCTTGGCCAGTACGTACTCCTTCACGGCCGGAATTTCCACGAAGTTGTTTTCGCGGCGCACCCGCTTAAGGAAGGCGGCGCGGTTGAGCTCGGAGCGCGAATCCTTGGAAACCTTGCTCTTGAGCGTGGGCTCCATGGCCTCAAACGACGGTACGGGCTGCTTTTCGATCAGCTTGATGATGTGCCAGCCGTAAGGCGTCTGTACGGGCGGGGCAAGGTCGCCGGGCTTCTGGAGCTTGAAGGCGGCTTCCTCGAACGAGGGAATCATGCGGCCGGTACCGAAGGCGGGTAGCTCGCCGCCGTTGGGTGCCGAGCCGGCATCCTCCGAAAACTGGCCTACCAGCTTGTCCCAGTTCTCGTTGCGGCGCGTCAGGCGGGTGTATAGCTCGTCCACCTTTTTCTTGGCCGTAGCCGAGTCGGCGGCGGGCATGCCGGGGGTGGCCCGCACCATCAGGTGGGCCACCTTTATTTCACCCTGTGCCGAGCGCACATTATCTACCTTGATGAGGTGGTAGCCAAAACGCGTACGCACCGGGGCCGACACCTGCCCAGGCGTCGTCGAGTAGGCGGCCGACTCGAAGGGATACACCATCTGCATGGCCGTGAAGTAGCCCAGCTTGCCGCCGTTGCCATTCGCGCCGCGGGCCGAGGGGTCGTCGGAGTTTTCGCGGGCTACCATGTTGAAGTCCTCGCTCCCTTCCGTTACGCGGCGGCGCAGGCTCAGGGCCTTCTCGTAGGCGGCCAGCGTGTCTTTGGGTGTGGCATCGGGTGCTACCGTTACCAGCAGGTGCGAGGCGCTGATTTCCTTGCTCAGCCGGTCGTACGCCTCGCGTACCAGTTGGTCGGTTACGCTTTTCTCGGTGAGGTAGGGCTGGGCCAGCTGCTGCTTGTAGCCCTCCAGCTCCTGCCGGAACGCTTGGGTGGTATCGAGGCCCCGCTGCTCGGCGGCCAGTACCTTCAGCTTAAAGTTGGTATAGAGGTCGAGGTACTCCTGTACGCTGGCTTTGGTGCCGAAAGCCGGGTCGGAACTGTTGTTTTTCCGGTATACGTAGGCAAACTCCGAAGCCGGAACGGCGGTAGTACCCAGGGTTTCAACGGCGGCAGCCGACGTAGTTGTGGCAGGTTTGGTGGTCTGGCACCCGGCGAGCAGGGCCGCCGCAGCAGTGCCGGCAAACAAAAAACGGTTATGCATACTTGCGAAAGAAGGAAAATCAGCGGGCGTAGTTCCGTAGCGGGCCGACGGGCCGGATAGGGGATGACTACAATTTTACGGATTTTTTCCCGGCGGCCGCAGTTGGCTGCCCGCGCTGTGCCGCCGGCTCAGGCCAAGGTTTTGTAGAGGCGGCAAATGGTATGCTCGCCGGTTGTGCTGTACTCCACCCGGTCCATGATGCGGTTTACCAGCATCATGCCTACACCGCCCTTCTTGCCCACACGCACAAACTCACGCAAATCAGGCTCCTGATACGAGCCAGGTGAATAGGTAGAGGGGGTGGCATCCTCAATCTCAAAGCCAAACTCGTGGTTAAGCACCGTTACCCGCACGTCGAGAAACTGCTTTTCATCTTCGGCGTTGGCATGGATGATAAAGTTGGCTACCACCTCATCCACGGCCAGTATCAACTGATTAACGAGTACTTCGGAAAGCTGCTGCCCGGCCAAGGACTCGCCCACAAAGTCGCGCACCACCTTCAGGTTGCGACGGTTGCAGCTGATGCGAATGGCTTGTTGCATGCCTTGGGAATGGGGGCGGAGCGGTTTCGGGCAGTTAAACAGCCGTTGCGTCGGCCTCTGAGGGCACAATGGTCATCAGCGAATCGAGGCCCAGAATCTCGAACACGTTGCGCACTTTCTCCTGCATGTTAAAGAACACCAGCTTCACGTTGGCATCCTGAAACGTTTGCAGATGAGAGATGAATACGCCGAGGCCTGCCGACGAAATATAGTTGAGCTGCTGGCAGTCGATGAGCACCTTTTGGGTACGCAGAATTTCGGGCTTGCTGAGCTCGGTATCGAGCAGAACAGAGGAGCTGGCGTCCAGCTCTCCATTGAGGGCCAGCGTGAGCGTGGTATCGGTGGCGTGTTGCGTTATTTTCATGGCTTGAAGCTACGTTAAAGCCCGGCCTCGGGTTGGGCCGACCGGAATTTAATCACCAGGAGAGTCTGGTCATCGTGCATGGGCTGGCCCTTGGTGAACTCGTGCAAATCGGCCAGAATGTGGGCCTTAATGTGGTCGGCGTCGAGGTAATACGAGTTTTCCAGCATTTGCTGCAGGCGCTCTTCGCCGTACTCATCCTGGGCCGCGTTGCGCGCTTCCACGATGCCGTCGGTGTAAATCACCATGACGTCGCCGGGGTTGTAGTCGTAAAACTGGTTTTTGATATGCTTCTCGTACCCATCGTGCCGGATGATGCCCAGCCCCAGCCCGGGGGTCTGGAAATACGACACTTCTTCCTTGATGGAGTGATAGTAGAGTGTATGGCAGTGGCCGGCCCGGGCAAACACGAAGCCGCCGTGCTCATAGTCGATGATATACAGGGAAGCCGTGATAAAGGCCGACTTTTCGAGGCAGCGGCCCAGCGCATCGTTGGCCTGGGTCATGAACTGGCTGGGCACCGGATATTTCTCCCGCTCGTTGCGGGCCAGCGGGTTTTCCTGCATCAGGGCATGGAAAATCCCTTTCATCTGGGCCACGTGGAAGGCCGCCGTTACGCCCTTGCCGCTCACATCGCCAATGAGCACGGCCAGGCGGCGGCCCGGCAGGTGCAGAAAGTCGTAGAAGTCGCCGCCTACTTCGGTAGCGGCCACCGCGTAGGAGCTGATTTCAAACCAGTTATCAATCGGCAGATTCTTCGGAATCAGGCTGTCCTGCACGGCTGAGGCAATCTTCAGCTCATCCTGCACCCGCTGAGTGCGCATAGAGGCCTGAATGAGCTGCAGGTTTTCGATGCTGAGCACTGTTTGGCTGGCGAAGGTCTGCAGGATGCTCAGGCTTTCGCGGTCGAAGGCCTGTGTAAGTTCCTGAAGCAGGTAAATATTGCCGTACTGCCGCTTGCTGGAGCTGAGCGGCATTACCATCAGCGAGCCAAAAGGCAGCTGCAGCCGGCCAAAGCTACCGCCCGACAGGTCGTTGTTGAAATACTCGAGGTTGCCCAGGTTGAACTCGGCCAGCGTACTGCGAATGGTGCTGCCCTGGTGGGCGGGTAGCTGGTAGTACAGGTCGTAATGGTCCTCTTCGTCGGTGGCTTCAATATGCAGCCAGGCCGCGTCGGCGCTGGTTGTCTGAATGGCCGAGTCGAAGAACATCTGGTACACCTCGGCCGTCGTCTGGCCCCGCTGAATGAGCTGGGTGAGGCGCTGCATGCTCAAAATCTCCTCGCGCTTCTGCTCGAACACGCCCGCGGTGGGCAGGTTGAACAGCGTGATGAGCAGGCCCATGAGCGCATAGAAACCGGCAAAAAAGGCGTTGAGCAGCAGGAAAGCGTTTTGCGGGGCGGGCCCTACCAGCCGGAACGCAGGCTTGGTGTAGAGGAAGTAGGCGACGAATATGCTCATCACCCCGATAATGGCCAGCTGTAGCAGCACAGCCTCCATTTTCTGGCGGCGGTTGAGGTAGGCTACCCATTTTTGGCGGCCGCTCAGGTAGGCTCCAAACGCTGCCAGCACGCCCAGTACCGCCGCCGACAAGCCAATGGGGGGCGCGTAAGGCAGCAGGCGCAGCAACAGGATTGCGCCCAGCAGCACCTCGAAGGCTACCCACTGCCGCCGCAGCCGCTCGGAGCCTCGAAATAGCACCAGCGCCCGCCAGGCGTAGTTGGTGCGGGCCAGCAGCCCCACAAACAGCGCCACATTGAGCGTGTAGAAAATAGTATGCAGCACCGAACCGGCCATACCCGGCAACACCACCAGCAGCAATTGGTGCAGGCCCACGCTGGCAACCGCCAGCAGTGCCGGCCCCAGCAGCAGGCGCTGCAGCAGCCCAATAAAATCAACTCCGCGCAGGCGCTCCGGTAATTTCCGCTCGTAGAGAAAAACGACGGCCGTAAACAAGGCCTGCAGAATCAGAATAAGGCCGGCCGGAGGAGAAATGGTTACCCCGCCCAGGCCCGGATGGGCGTAGAGCAGCGCGGCAGCCAGCAGCGCCAGCCAGCTCAGCAACACGGCAACAGACAGCAAGGAGAAAGGCTTCCGAAGAACAGCCATGTAAGCAAAGTAAGGAAAACCCCGCCCGGGCACAGGAGCCCGGCGGAAGGAAACAGCAGGCCAAGATACGCGCCCCACCGTTATATAGGACAATTCCACCGCCAGCGTCTTGCAGCAGGCCACCACAATCAGCCAGTTGAATAAGCAAACACGCCGGAGGCAGTATTCTGGAGCACTAGTCTAAAAGACTGAACAGAGGCAGCTTAGCGGCTGCTATAGTTAGGCGACTCGCGGGTAATCTGCACATCGTGGGGGTGCGACTCGCGCAGGCCGGCCCCGGTGATGCGCACGAAGCGGGCCGTTTGCAGCGCCTCAATGGTGGCGGCGCCACAGTAGCCCATGCCGGCGCGCAGGCCGCCCGTAAGCTGGTAAAGCACTTCGGCGGCCAGCCCTTTGTAGGGCACGCGGCCCACAATGCCCTCGGGCACCAACTTCTTTACGTCGTCCTCGGCATCCTGGAAGTAGCGGTCCTTGCTGCCTTCTTCCATGGCTTCTACCGAGCCCATGCCGCGGTAGCCTTTGTACTTGCGGCCCTCAAACAGGGTCATTTCGCCGGGGGCCTCGTCGGTGCCGGCCAGCAGCGAGCCAATCATCACGGTGCTGGCCCCGGCCGCCAGGGCTTTTACCACGTCGCCCGAGTACTTGATGCCGCCATCGGCAATAACCGGTACGCCGGTGCCTTCGAGGCCGCGGGCGGCTTCGAGCACTGCCGACAGTTGGGGTACGCCAATGCCGGCCACAATGCGGGTCGTGCAGATGCTGCCGGGGCCTACGCCCACCTTCACGGCGTCGGCGCCGGCGTCGGCCAGGGCACGGGCCCCTTCGGCGGTGGCCACGTTGCCGGCAATTATCTGTAGATCAGGAAATTGCCGGCGCAGGTTACGCACGGCGTCGAGCACGCCCTTGCTGTGGCCGTGGGCCGTATCCACGCTGATTACATCGACGCCGGCTTCCACCAACGCCGTTACGCGCTCGGCCAGGTCGGCGGTTACGCCCACGGCGGCACCTACCATCAGGCGGCCCAACTCGTCTTTGCAGGCGTTGGGTGTGCGGCGGCGCTTGCGGATGTCTTTGTAGGTAATGAGGCCCACCAGCCGGCCTTCCATATCGATAACCGGCAGCTTCTCGACTTTGGAATCCTGCAGAATTTCTTCGGCGGCAGCCAGCTCGGTGCCGGCCTTGGCCGTTACGAGCGGTGTGGCGGTCATCACCTCGCGCACCGTCCGGCTCATGTCCTTCTCGAAACGCAGGTCGCGGTTGGTCAGAATGCCCTTCAGGTGGCGCTGCTCATCGATGATGGGGATGCCGCCGATGTTATGCTCGCGCATCAGCTGCTTAGCCTCGGCCAAGGTGGCAGTTTCGGTGAGCGTGAACGGGTCGAGAATCATGCCGCTCTCCGAACGCTTAACGCGGCGCACCAACTCGGCCTGGGCCCGGATGCTCATGTTTTTGTGGATGATGCCGATGCCGCCTTCCTGGGCCAGGGCAATGGCCATTTCGGCCTCCGTTACGGTGTCCATGGCCGCCGATACGAAGGGCAGCTGCAGGCGAATACGACGGGTAAGGGGGGCGCCGGTGTCAACGTCGCGGGGCAGCACCTCGGAGTAGCCGGGCAGCAGCAGCACATCGTCGTAGGTCAGGGCCTCGAAGGCAATTTTGGCGGTGTGGTCGGCCATGGCAACAAGAGAGTTAGAAGGTGGCTTGTTGCGGGTCAAAGTTAGGGCGCAAAGTTGGTTTCTGAGTTATAGCCCAGCTTGCTTTTCGTGGAACGCCCGTAAATAACCAGTAATGGGGCCTGAGTTGCACATTCGAAAACCTCCGGCCCGCGCTTACAGTTATACACCCCAGCCGCGTCATTCCGTCGCGGCCTTTACTTCGCTCCTTCAACCTATGGCAACTACCAAAAACTGGTTTATCACCGGCGTCAGCTCCGGTTTCGGCGCCTCTTTGGCCGACTTGCTCCTCGAAAAAGGCGACCAGGTGGCCGCCACTTTCCGCAAGCAGGAACAGGCCGATGAGTTCACCCAAAAAGCCAACGGCCAGGGCCACGGCTTCGTGATGGAAGTAACCGACGAAACCCAGGTTAAAAAAGCCATTGCCGATGCCATCAAGCAGCTCGGCCACCTCGACGTCATCGTAAACAACGCCGGTTATGGCTCACTGGGCAGTATCGAGGAAATTGATGCTGAGGAAGTACACCGCCAATTCAATGTGAACGTGTTTGGGCCGCTGCACGTGCTGCGGGCCGTGCTGCCCCACCTACGCGAGCGGAAAAGTGGCCACGTGCTCAACATCACCAGCATTGGCGGCCTGAAAACCTTCCCCGGCGTGGGCGTGTACAACGCCAGCAAGTTTGCCCTCGAAGCCATCGGCGAAAGCCTGGCTCAGCAGGTGAAACCGCTCGGCATCAAGGTCACCAACATCGAGCCCAGCGGTTTCCGCACCGAGTGGGCCGGCGCCTCAGCCACCTACGTCGATACCAACATTGACGACTACCGCTCGACAGTGGGCGAAAACCTCAAAGGCATCCAGAGCTACAGCGGCAATCAGCCCGGCGACCCCGACCGCGCCGCCCAAATCATGTACGACCTCGTGCACGCCGACGGCGACGCGCCCCTACACCTGCCGCTGGGCAAAGCCGCCGTCAAAGGCGCCCGCGAGAAATTCACAGCGCTGGTAAAAGAGCTGGCCGAAGTAGAGGAAACCGGCAACTCGGCAGATTTCCCGAGCTAGGTTTTAAGCCTTAGGAGGTCGTCATTCAGAGCGAAGCGAAGAATCTCGCGTGAGTCGTTGAACAACAACCGTTGTAACGATTCACGCGAGATTCTTCGCTTCGCTCTGAATGACGGTCGTATTTTCCACTAACCACTAACCACTAACCACTAACCACTAACCACTAACCACTAACCACTAACCACTAACCACTAAAGCCCGTTCTGCTTTTTGGTGCCGCGCACGGCCTGGGCTTCGAGCGGGTTTTCGGGCCAGTAGTGCTTGGGGTAGCGGCCGCGCAGGTCTTTGCGGACTTCGAAGTAGGAGCTGGTCCAGAAGCTGCGCAGGTCGCGCGTGACTTGGGCGGGGCGGTAGCCGGGCGAGAGCAGGTGCAGCGTGAGCGGCACCCGTCCGCCGGCCACCGTGGGCGTGTCGATTAGGCCAAACACTTCCTGCAGCCGCACGGCCAGCACCGGCGTTTCGGGCACGGCGTAATTGAGGCGGATGCGCGAGCCGGTAGGCACTTCGAGGTGAGTGGGGGCGAGGCGGTCCAGTTCCTGGCGCTGGCCCCAGCCGCCCGGCAGCCGCCCCAGCAGGGCCTCCGCAAAGTCAATCCGACCCAGTTCGGCCATCGACTTCACACCCGCCAGATAGGGCCCCAGCCAGTCGTCCAGCTCCGCCAGCAATACCTCGTCCGACACGTCGGGCCAGCTTCCAGGGAAATGGTAATGCGCAAAAGCCAGCCGCTGCCGGAGCTGAGTGGCGGCCTCGCTCCAGGGTAGCCCGGCTACACCGCCGGCCCGCACCGCGCCCAGCAGGGCCGCGGCCACCAGCGCCGGGTCGGGGTTGGGCAGGTTGACATCCGACAGCACCAACGCCCCGAGGCGGCGCAGGCGGCGGGCCGTTACGCGGCCGGCGGCCTCGTCCCAGCGCACTTCGTCGCGGGTTTCTATCTGATGCGCGAAATGCTCTTCCAGCTCGGCCCGGCTCAGCGGCGCGGCCAGACTGGCGCGCGGCTGAGCGGCGTAGCCATCGAGGGCGGCTACGGCAAAAAATTGGTCCTGCTGGCCGAAATGCTCAGCGGGTAGCGTGGCCCGCTGGCCGCTGCGCAGGCGCACCCGTTCGGGCGTTTCGCGCTGGGCCAGGCGGTCGGGGTAGGCCAGGGCGGCCAGCAGCCCGGCCGCATCGGGCTCAATTTCACCCTTGGCGCCGGCCCGCTGACGCAGCACGGTCGCCGCCTCGCGCACCCGGCGCAGGCCGGCCGCATCGGGCAGCAGCCCGGGCAATGGGGCGCGGCCGGTGTGCAGGGCCTCCAGGCGCAGGCGTAAATCGGGTGGGCCAAACGAGCCGTCGGCGGGGCGCAGAATGTCGCGCTCGGTGAGCAGGGCTGCCAGCGCACAGGCCGTGGCCCCGTGGCCGATTTGCTGGCCCCGGGCTACCAGGTGGGCCAGGCGCGGGGCCAGCCCCAACCGGGCCAGGGCGCGGCCGTGGGCGGTGGGCGGCCCGGCGGGCGTAACGGCCTCCAGCCGTACCAGCAGCTCGCGGGCCTGGGCCAGCGCCGGGGCCGGCGGGGCATCCAGCCAGCGCAGGGTGCCGGCTTCGTGCGCGCCCCACAAGGCCAGCTCCAGCGCCAGCGGGCTCAGGTCGGCGGTCAGGATTTCGGGGGGCAGATGCAGCGGCAACTCGCGGAATTCGGCTTCGGTCCAGAGGCGGTAGCAGGTGCCGGGGCCGAGGCGGCCGGCGCGGCCCCGGCGCTGGTCGGCGGCGGCCTGGCTGGCGGGCTCGGTGCCCAGGGTGGTTAGGCCGGTGCGCGGCTCGAAGCGCGGAATCCGGGCAAAGCCGCCATCCACCACGATGCTCACGCCCTCAATAGTGAGGCTGGTTTCGGCAATGCTGGTGGCCAGCACCACCTTGCGGCGGCCGGCCGGGGCGGGGCGCAACGCGGCGTCCTGCTGCTCGGCCGGCAGCTCGCCGTGCAGCGTGTGCAGGTCGATGTGGGCGGGCAGCGAGGCCAGCTTGGCCGCCACCCGGCGCTGGTCGGCCAGGCCGGGCAGAAACACCAGCACGTCGCCGCTGGGGTGGGCGTGCAGGGCTTCGCGCACGAGTACCGGCACGAGGTCCTGGAGCTTTTCGTGGGGGCGGCGTGAGGCGCTGGCGGCTCGTCGGGGGCTCAGGTAGTGGGTTTCAATCGGAAACATGCGGCCCAGACTGCTCACTACGGGCGCATTCAGCCAGTGGCCCAGCCGGTCGGCGTCCAGCGTGGCCGACATCACCAGCAGGCGCAAATCGGGCCGCAGCACCTGCTGGGCGTCGAGGGCCAGGGCCAGGCCGAGGTCGGCCTGCAGGCTGCGCTCATGAAATTCATCGAACAGCACGGCCGCCACGCCTTCCAGCGCGGGGTCGCCCTGGAGCTGGCGGGTGAGGATGATTTCGGTGACGACTTCGATGCGGGTTTTGGCCGATACCTTGCTTTCCAGCCGCATGCGGTAGCCAACCGTCTGGCCCACGGGCTCGCCCAGCAGCTGGGCCATGCGGGTGGCCGCTGCCCGCGCCGCCAGCCGCCGCGGCTCCAGCACGATAATTTTGCCGCCCGCCCGCCAATCGGCTTCCAGCAGCGCCAGCGGCACCAGCGTGGTTTTGCCGGCGCCCGGCGGGGCCTGCAGCACGGCGATGCTGTGGGCTTCGAGCGTGGCCAGCAGCTCGGGCAGGGCGGCGGTGATGGGCAGGTCGGGGAGGCGCATTCGTTCAGTAGTTTTTAGCCCGCAGAGGACGCAGTGTTTT
>NZ_JAGGPS010000028.1:68413-82494 GCF_018613725.1 Hymenobacter sp. ISL-91 | reverse complement strand
CGACCAAAGCCTGCTCCAACGACTCGAAGACGTCTTAACCAACGTCGGCAAACAATACACGATTACTTTTGCATGACTACTTACCTGGATCAGACGGCCACCAACCGGATGCAGCGCGCCCGGCAACTCACGCGGGGCCGCACCGACGTCTGGCACCTCTGGGAACACCCCGAAGAAACCGACGAAGCAGTGCTCTACGCCGTGGGCGGGGCGCTGCTGGAGTACGTAGCCACCCACGTTACGCCAGCCCAGTTTCGGGCCCTGCTGCAAGACCAACGGGCCGAAATGCACCGTTCCTGGCTTGCCCCGGTGGTGGCGGCTTTTGAGCACGAGCTGGCCCAACCCAAATAGCCCGCCCGGCAGCAGCCCATTTTACTTAGCGGTGGGCCGATTAGCGGTTTCGGCTGTTGTAGCCCCTCCCGCCGCGTGTGCAGTGGGGAAACTTATCTGAATCTGAAACCCAAAAACATGAACTACCGTGCTTTAGTGGTTGGTGCCAGCGGCATTATTGGCAGCAACCTAGCCCGCGAGTTGCTGGCCAACGACTGGCCCACCTACGGCCTGTCCCGCTCGCCCCGCCCCGACGACGTGCCCGGCCTGCAACCCGTGGCCGCCGACCTGCTCGACCCCACCAGCCTGGAAACGGCCCTGGCCGGCCTCGCCCCCACCCACGTATTCATCACTACCTGGATGCGCCAGGACACCGAGGCCGAGAACATCCGCGTTAATGCCCTGATGGTGCGCAACCTGCTCGACGCGCTGGCCCCGCAGCAATCGGTGCAGCACGTGGCGCTGGTTACCGGCCTCAAGCACTACCTGGGGCCGTTCGAGGCCTACGTGAACGGGGGCACCCCGCCACCCACGCCCCTGCGCGAGGAGCAGCCCCGCCTGCCGCTCAACAACTTTTACTACGCCCAGGAAGACGAAGTGTACGCCGCCGCCGCCCGCAACGGGTTTATGTGGAGCATCCACCGGCCCCACACCATCATCGGCAAGGCCGTGGGCAACCTCATGAACCTGGGCACCACGCTGGCCGTGTACGCCTCCATCTGCCGCGAAACCGGCCGGCCCTTCCGCTGGCCCGGCTCGGAAGCCCAGTGGAATGGCCTCTCCGACGTAACTGATGCCCGCATCATCGCCCAACAGTTGCGCTGGGCCGCTACCGCCGAAACGGCCCGCAACGAGGCCTTCAACATCGTGAACGGCGACGTATTCCGCTGGAGCTGGCTGTGGCCCCGCCTGGCCGCCTGGTTCGGGGTGGAAGCGGTGGGGTTCGAGGGTACCATTCACCCATTGGAAGCCGAGATGAGCGCCGACGCCCCCGTATGGCGCGCAATAGCCGAACGCCACCGCTTGGCCGAAGCCGACCTCAGCCGGCTGGCTTCGCCCTGGCACACCGACCTCGACCTGGGGCGCCCCATTGAGGTGATGACCGACATGAGCAAGAGCCGCCGACACGGTTTTCTGGCCTACCAGACCACCGAAAACTCGTTCTTCGACCTGTTCGCCCAGCTCCGCACCGACCGCCTGATCCCGTAGGTGAGAAGTGAGATATTAGAGTTGAGATATGAGAGCTGAGAAATGAGTCCCTGATACATTTGGAGTACTACATATCACGGTCTTCTTTCTCAGTTCTAATATCTCAGTTCTCATATCTCACTTCTCATATCTCACTTCTCAAAGCGGCTGCCAGGGTTGGGGGCCGCCGAAAATGCGCCGCAGGGTGTAACGTGTGGCTTCTTTGTGGCTGAGCTGCCGGCTCCAGGCTACGCGCCGGGCGGGCTGCGCGCCAGGGCCACGGCTCCTGTATTCGGCGTAGCGGGCGGTTTTCTCATTTTCCGGATTTTTCCAGTTGTCCCAGCCGGCGGGGCGGATGTGCGGGCCCAGCTCGCAGCGCAGGTAGGCCACGCTGGCGGCGGGTCGCCAGGGCCGCCCCAACGACACGTTGGTGGCCAGCGCCGAATCGGCCGTCAGCCGGCAATCCAGAAAAACGAAGCCGTAGGGCTGCTCCGGGGGCGTGGAGGCGGCCGTGATGTGCGAGTTCTTCTTGCTGACAATGGTGCACCGGTCGAATACGGCCGTGCTGGCGCCGAAAATAAAGTCGGTGGTGCCTTCGATGTGGCAGTTGAGAAAGTACTGCCGGGTGTAGGCGCTGGCCAGAAACAGCGTATCCTGGTCGCCAACGATGCGGCAGTTGCGGAACGTGGCGCGGTCGGCCTCGATGTGCAGGGCCACGGCCTGGCCGGCGGTGCGGCCCGCCGTGTTGCGGAACGTGAGGTTTTCGGCCCGAAAGTCGTTGCCCTGTACCAGCACCGAGTGCGACGAGTACGTATCGATGCCGTTGGCGCCGCTGTGGTCGTCGTAGGTGATAATCGTCTGGTCCCGGTCTTCGCCGATAAGCGTGACGTGGGTTTTGCGCGCCGGTATCACCAGCTTTTCGCGGTATATGCCCTTCTTGATGCGGATGACGGCAGACGCGGCCGAGTGGTCGGGCACCGCATCCACGGCGGCCTGCACCGTGCGGAAGTCGCCGGAGCCATCCGGGGCCACTACCAGCTCGGCAACCGGGCGGGCCGCTGCCAGCAGGGCCAGCAACAGCAGACATACAGTCAGCAGGGCAGTTTTCATCGTGCTAGTCTTGGGTGGGGTCCCAACCGCGCAACACCACGGGCAGCGTGTACTGGCGGGCTTCGGCGGCGCTTAGCTGGCGGCTCCAGGGCACGCGCCGGGCCGGGGAGGCGCCGGGGCCGCGGCTCTGGTACTCGGCGTAGCGGGCGGTTTGCTGGTTGCTTTCGTTGCCCCAGGGGTCCCAGCCGGCGGGCGCTATCTGCGGGCCCAGCTCGCAGCCGATAAACACGGTTTTGGCGTGCGGGCGCCAGGGTCGGCCCAGGTAAACGCTGCCGGCGGGCGCGCTGCCACTAATTTTGCACTGGTTAAATACGTAGCCGTAGCGGGTGCTGTCGGGCGTGGAAGCGGCCGTGATGAAGCCCTTGGTTTTGCAGAAAATAATGCAGCCCTCAAACCACGCCGTGCTGCTGCCGAAGATAAAATCAACGGTGCCCTCGATGTAGCAGTTCTCGTAGTACTGGCGGCTGCCGTAGCCGTAGGTGTACAGCGTGTCCTGAAAGCCCAGAAAGCGGCAGTTTTTAAACCGGGCCCGGTCGCCGGCCACCCACAGGGCCACCGCCTGCCCCACCGGCCCCGAGGAGTTCTGGAACGTAAGGTTTTCGGCCGTGAAGTCGGCGCCGTAGAGGTAGCAGCTGGCCGAGCCGGATGTGCCCTTGTCTTCGCCGAAAATGTTCTTTTTCTGGTTGTAGTCGTCGTAAGTGAGGATGGTTTTCAGCGCGTCTTCGCCCACCAGCTTCACGAAGTTCTTCGAGCCAGCCAGCAGCAGCTTCTCCTTGTAAATACCGTTTTTGATGAAGATAGTGGTGACTTTCTTGCGGAAATCGGGCACGGCGTTGAAGGCCTCCTGCACTGTGCGGAACTGCCCGCTGCCATCCTGGGCCACCACAAAATCATAGGCCGGAGCCGGCACTGCCTTGGTTTGGCCCGGTAGCAGCCCGGCCAGTAACAGCAGCAAAAAAAGGTAGCAGCCAAAACCCGGGGCCAGGCTTCTGGGCGGCGTTGCTTTAAAGGATCGGATCATGGCAGGCAGGCAGGCAGGAAAACAGAACAGCGGCAATCGACTAACGGGACGGCGGGAATATACTCTGGCTTTTCTGGCACCGCCCCCGACGCCCATATTACCGCGCCAGACCGGCATATAACAGCAATGGCCGCGTTATTTTGCCGCAAACGATACCGGGAACGTTGCCGCCTTCGGCCATGAGCTTTCGCCACTGCGGGCGCCTACCTTTGTCGGCATTTCGGTTTTGGCAGTTCCAAAGCCGCCCTCTCCCCTGCTGCCGCTCATGAACCGGTTTTTAGCTTTCTCTACATTCCTGCTGACGCTGGTTCCTAGTTGGGCCAGCCATGCCCAGGGCTCCTCCCCGCTCCTGGCACGCACCATCCAGCTACCTGCCGAGCTGGCCGAGCGCGAAAATCAGTTCTCCGGCCTCTGCACCTACCGCAGCCAATTGCTGCTGCTCTCCGAAAGCCGCCTCCAGGAACAGGCCGAAGCCAAAGTGTACAGCCTGGCCCTCGCCGACCTTGACCAGCAGCTCGCCGGTCGGCCCGTGCAATTGCCCTTCCGCAAATACGCCATCCGGGGCCTCGATAAAGCCAGAGCGCGGATTGACGCTGGCGGCCCCATTTACGAAGGGCTGGAAGGCCTGACGGTGCTGCGCGACACCGCCTACTTCTCCATCGAAACCGTAACGGCTGCGGCCAACTGCTACCTTGTGCGGGGCGTGCTGGATGAGGCCCGAAATGTCATTCAACTCGACAGCAGCTACCTGATGGCCCTGCCCAAGCCGCTGCTGCCCGATGGCACCCATGCCTACAATGCCGGCTTCGAGGCGCTGGCCACCTACCGCAACCGCGAGCTGCTGGCCCTGTTCGAGTACAACTACCTGCCCCGCAGCAACGCGGCCGTAGCTCTGCGCAACGGCCGGCAGCGGCCCGTGGCCCTGCCCCCGCTGCCCTTCCGGGTAACCGATCTGGAGCCCGCCGGTGGCCGCCGCTTCACGGCCATCAACTATTTCTTCAACGGCGCCTCCGATGCCGTGTACCGCATGGCCCCGCCCGACCCCAACGCCCGCCTGATTCAGGACAGCGCCGGCCGCTACCAGAACTATTCACGCCTCATCAGCCTCCGCTACAAGCGCCACCGCCTCAGCTGGAAGCCCCTGCTGACGCTGCCCGCCGAGTACCAGACCTACAACTGGGAAGGTTTGGCCGCCTACAAGCGCGGCTTTTTCCTCATCAACGACAAGTACGGCCCCTCGGGCCAGTCGACGCTACTGTACCTGCGGCGGCGGTAGGCTTAGTGATGCGCTGATGCAAATGACCGTCTGTTAGGCCTGCTCCTTTGAATCAAGCAACCGCACGTCCTCAATATCTTTGGCCCGGCCAGTGCTACCCTTGTTTTTCCGCAAATCGGCAAGGCTGATAACGGCCACAGGTACGTCATCCAGCACGCTAATTTGGCGGGCCGGATAGCACTCGTTGAACTCGACGCCGTCAACAGAAGTCAGCAGGTCAATCCGGATTGGGCTTACTCCGAGTTGAATAACGGTATCAGGCTCCAGCAAATCCGGCACACTGTACCCCAGACTTCCTACGCCGAAGTCGTTCAGCACCAGCAACAGGCGTTCAACATTTTCTGGCGTCTGGTTTATCCAGAAGTCTATGTCGCCGGTGTTGCGCACTATGCCGTAGCGGGCCAGGGCATAGGCCCCTACGACCAAATACTCAACCGCGTGGGCGTTTAAAAACCCGACAAACTCTTTGTAATCGGGGCTCAGTTGATTGGCTTGCATGAGCAGCGGAGTGGGAGAATGAGAAGCCTATCCGGCGCAACACTTCTACGGCGGCCATACGCTCATCCGGCGTCTTAGTAAGCCAAAAGGCTAAGTCCTCGGCGTCTTGGTCGGCGTGCAGTGTAGTTTTGCGGGTGGCAGTACGGTCGAGGCGAAGCATAGCTAAAGATACGGCTTCTAACCACTTTCTCCAAAATTGCAACGCCCGACCAAACTGGCCGGGCGTTGCAATTAAACTGTATAAAGCAGCCGAATTACTGCTTGCCGGCCGTTACCAGTTCCACGATTTCCTCCGAGATGCCGGTGGTGCTGAAGCCGCCGTCGTGCATCAGGTTCTGCATGGTTACGTAGCGGGTCAGGTCCGAGAACAGGCTCACCACGTAGTCGGCGCAGGCCTCGGCGGGGGCGTTGCCCAGGGGCGAGAGGCGGTCGGCGTACTCGTAGAACGCGTCGAAGCCGCTGATACCAGTGCCGGCCGTGGTTTTGGTGGGCGACTGCGAGATGGTGTTCACGCGCACTTTCTTGAGCTTGCCCAGGCGCTGGCCGTAGCTGCGGGCAATGCTTTCGAGCATGGCCTTGGCCTGGCTCATATCGGTGTAGTCGAGGAAGGCGCGCTGGGCGGCAATGTAGCTCAGGGCCACGGCCGAACCCCACTCGTTGAAGGCGTCCTGCTTTTCGGCCACGGCCAGCATCTTATGAAACGAGAGGGCCGACACGTCGAGCGTCTTCTGGTACCACTCGTAGTTCAGCTCGCCGTAGTGCTTGCCCTTGCGGATGTTGGCGCTCATGCCAATGCTGTGCAGCACGAAGTCCAGCTTGCCGCCGAGCTGCTCCTGGGCGCCCGAAAACAGGTTTTCCAGGTCTTCCATCGACGTAGCATCGGCCGGAATGATGGGCGCGTTGCACTGCTCCGAGAGCTTGTTGATTTCGCCCATGCGCATGGCCAGCGGGGCGTTGGTGAGCACGAAGCGGGCCCCTTCGGCGTGGCACTTGAGGGCCACTTTCCAGGCAATGGATTCTTCATTGAGCGCGCCGGAAATGATACCGACTTTGCCCGCGAGCAGGTTACTGGCCATATGGGGAGGTGAGTTAGATGTAGATTGGAACCACAAAAAAGGCGAAAAAACGGCAGACCGTCATGCAGAGCGAAGCGAAGCATCTCGCGTGCTGATGTTGCAATGGCGACTTTCTACGTCTGGTTACCTCTGCAACATCAGCACGCGAGATGCTTCGCTTCGCTCTGCATGACGGTCTTTTATCCTCACTATCCTCTCACCACTACCCCGCCATTTCCACGCCGCGCAGGGCCAACAGCTCGCGGGCGCTCTGGGTGGCGTGCAGCGTAGGGTTGGCGCCGGAAATCATCTGGGCTATTTCGTGGATGCGCTCCTCCTGGTTGAGTTGGCGGATGCGGCTCACGGTGCGGTCGGCGCGGTCTTCCTTGTACACGAAGTAGTGGGCGTCGCCGGCGGCGGCCATCTGGGGCAGGTGGCTGATGGCGATAAGCTGGTGCTTCTTAGCCATCTGCTGCATCATGCGGCCTACTTTCAGGGCAATTTCGCCGCTGATGCCCGTGTCGATTTCGTCGAACACGATTGTCGGCAGGGCCGTTTTATCGGCCAGCATATACTTGATGCACAGCATGAGGCGCGAGAACTCACCGCCCGAAGCGGCCTTGCTCAGCGTCTGGGGCTCGGCGCCCTTGTTGGCCGTGAACAGGATGCTCACCACATCGATGCCGCTAACGGCCGGGGCGCCGGCCTCGTGGCTCACCACAATGCGGGCGTGGGGCATGCCCAGGTCGGTGAGCAGCGCGGCCAGCTCTTTCTCGAACTTCGGGAACGTTTTGCGGCGGGCTTCCGATAGGCGCAGGGCTTGCTTCTGCACGGTGGCCAAGGTGGCTTCCACGTCGCGGCGCAGGCGGCTGATCTGCTTATCCAAGTTGAGCACCGAGCTAACCTTGTCGCGCAAATCGGCGCGCACGGCCAGCAGGTCCACCACGTCGCGCACCTGGTGCTTGCGTTGCAGGCTGTAGAGCACGTTCAGGCGGCTTTGCAGCTCGTCGATGCGGGCGGGGTCGCCCTCGGTGCGGCGCTCCACCTGCTCAATTTCATCGGTGATGTCGCGCAGCTCAATCAGGCAGCTGTCGAGGCGGTGGCGCAGGTCTTTCACGGGCTCCGAGTAGGGCGCAATCTGGCCCAGCAGCACTACGGCATCCTTCAGGGCGCCGGTGGCGCAGTATTCGCCTTCGCTCAGGCTTTGCAGGGCGTGGGTGAGCTTGTACTTGATTTCCTCGGCGTGCTCCAGCTCCTTTACTTCCTGCTCCAGCTCGTCCTGGCGCTCATTGTCGAGGCTGGCTTCCTCCAGCTCGTTCAGCAGAAAACTATGGTAGTCGAGCTCCTTGTTGGCCTGGGCTACCTGGCTTTCGAGGGCCTGCAGGTCGGTTTCGAGCTTGCGGTACTGGCGGAAGGCGTTGCTGTACTGCGTGCGCGTGGGCACCAGGTTGGCGTACAAATCCAGCAAATTCAGCTGAAACACGGCGTCGCCGAGCAGCAGCGTATCGTGCTGCGAGTGGATGTCCATCAGGTTGGCCCCGATGTGGCGCAGGGTTTCCAGCGTCACGGGCGTATCGTTCACGAAGGCCCGGCTCTTGCCGTTGGGGCTCAGCTCGCGCCGCAGAATGCACTGCTGGTCGTAGTCGACGTCTTCGGCCTCGAAAATGTCGCGCAGCTGGTAGCTGCTGATGTCGAAATGGCCTTCCAGCACGCACTTTTTGCTCGTGTCGAAGAGCATGCGCGAGTCGGCGCGGTTGCCGAGCAGCAGCCCAATGGCGCCCAGCATAATGGACTTGCCGGCGCCCGTTTCGCCGGTAATGATGTTGAGCAGGGCCGAAGGCTTAAGCTCCAGCTTCTCAATCAGGGCGTAATTCTGAATCCGTAAGTCAACCAGCATACCGAAAAAGCGTGAGGGCCGGAGCGCCGGCCGTGGCTACCAAGAGTGCAGCTACGGCCCCGTATCAAACGGCCGGGCCTAGCAGCATTAGCAAAGCTACTAGTTCGGTTAGTCAAATGCCAGTTATTTTCGCAAGAAAGGTTTTTTGAGCTGCAAGCTTCAGGCTACAAGCCGCAAGCTGATGTGCAAAGGCCCTTTTTGAGCTTCAAGCTGCAAGCCGCAAGCTGACGTTGAACATCGGCTTGCAGCTTGAAGCTTGCGGCTTGCAGCTCCTTAGGGTTGGCGCAGAATCGTTTCGTACTTGGCCGAGTTGGTGGGGTCGGTTTCGGAGAGCAGCGTCACGAGGCCGACTTTCTGCTGCTGGTCGGGGCTGGTACGGAAGATGTTGGAAATCTCGTCGGCCTTGGTTTGGAAGAATGAGCGGGCGAACAACGTGCCGGGGCGGCGCTGCACGGCTTTCTGCACGTCCTGCAGGGCCGTGAACATGTTGGTGCGGGCCTCTTCGGGCTGGGTGATGAAGATGTCGAGGCCCTGGCGGTAGTAGGCGTACATGCCGCTGCGGAAGGCCTGCAGCTGCGGGTCCTGCAGGTTATTGAGCAGCCAGTAGCGGTTGCCGCTGTTCTCATCCTTCCAGCCCGAGTCCGACTCGTTGGTGATATTCTGGGACGCGGCCGTGTTCAGAATCTGCCGGGCCCGGTCGTAGTACGGGCCGCCGCTCAGCGACGCAAAGCTGTCCTGATCCAGCCCAATCATCATGTAGGCATAAAAGGAGAGCAGCGACGAGAGGTTGCCGACGAACGTGTTTTCGGAGTACTCCAGCGGGTTCTGGGGCGAGTAGTTGAAAATCCAGCCCCGATCGGCGAAACTTAGCACGTTGCTCTCATAGCCGGTGCCGTACACCGGCCGGGTGCTCACAATACGCACCGTGGCGCGGTAGGTGCCGTTTTGCGGAATTTCGGTGATGCCCACAAAAAGCCGGCAGCGGATTCGCTCCTCGGGCCGGTAGGCGCGGTTGGTGAAGGACCGGCTGTTGAGGAAGTTCTGCATGTCGTTGCGCAGATTCTGCACCAGCTGCGGGTCCGAAATGGTTACGTTTTCGGTCGAAACGGTTACCTCGGCCTGCAGCTCCTGGGCTCGGGCAGGAAATAGCAGCAGCATGAGCGGCAGCAAAAACAGCAACTGAAACTTAGTCATGGCGGGCAGCTAAACGGGCGAGCACGACGCCCACAATATCGTGGGCAACGGCGGTTTTGGATTTCAGCTCGAACGCCGTTACGCGGCCAGCGGCTTCGAGCAAAGTTACCTGGTTGGTATCGTGGCGGAAACCGGCGCCGGCATCGCGCAGCGAGTTGAGCACAATCAGGTCGAAGTTTTTGCGTTCGAGCTTGCCCAGCGCGTGGACCTGCTCGTTCTCGGTTTCCAACGCAAAGCCCACCGAAAATTGTTCGGGCCGCTTGGTTTTTCCAAGCTCGAAGGCAATATCCACGTTTTTCACCAGCTCCAGCGTCAGCCGCTCGCCGCTTTTCTTGATTTTCTGGGCGGCCACCTCGGCGGGCCGATAGTCGGCCACGGCGGCCGCAAACACCCACACATCGGCCAGCCGCGCCGCATCGGCGGCGGCTTCGTACATCTCGGCCGCCGTCTGCACCCGCGTCGTCAGGATGCGCGCACTAGCAGGATCGGGTAGGTTAGTGGGGCCGCTGATGAGGGCTACCTCGGCGCCGGCCGCGGCAAAGGCTTCGGCCAGCGCGTAGCCCATTTTGCCGGTGCTGTGGTTGCCCAGAAACCGCACCGGGTCGAGCGGTTCGTAGGTGGGGCCGGCCGTTATCAGTACGCGCATTCTTTTGAATTATAAATTTTAAATTATGGATTTTGAATTGCTTCAAGAACCGAAAAAAGGGTACTGGTGCTAATTCAGAATTTAAAACTTATAATTCATAATTCTAAGTAAAATGTCCTCGGGCTCCAGCATGCGGCCGGGGCCGCTCAGGCCGCTGGCCAGCTCGCCGGCCGGCGACTCCCATACCGTATTGCCGTAGCTGCGCAGGCGTGCCAGATTGGCCTGCGTGGCGGGGTGCTGATACATGTCGAGGTCCATGGCTGGGGCTACAAACACGGGGCAGCGGGCCGAGAGGTACACGGCATCGAGCAGCGTGTCGCAGAGGCCCTGGGCCAGGTGGGCCAGCGTATTGGCCGAAGCCGGGGCCACCACCAGCGCATCGGCCCACAAACCCAGCTCTACATGGTTGTGCCATTCGCCGGCCTGCTCATCCTTGAGAAAGCCCTGCAAAACCGGATTCTTGGATAGCGTGGCCAGCGTGAGCGGCGTCACGAAAGCCGTGGCGGCGGGCGTTAACACTACGCGCACCACGGCCCCGGCCTTCACCAGCAGCCGCACCAGCGGCGCGGCTTTGTAGGCGGCAATGCTGCCACTCACGCCCAGTATAATATTTCGACCTGTTAGCGGCATACCTGGCAGTTAGCGAAGCGGGACTTCATCTTCAATGCGGCGTTAGGATTGGCCGGCAGCACGGCAAGGAACTGCCCTACACGCCGCAGCCTCCCCGTCGCCCGGGTTGGTCCGGGTGGCGGGGAGGCTGCGGCCGACCGGAAAGGCCAACTTACGCGTTCTTCTCGGCTTCCTGCTCGGGCGTGCTGTGGTACACCTTGCCGTCCAGGAATTCCTCGATAGCCAGGTTGGTCGGCTTGGGCAGACGCTCGTAATGCTTGGAAATCTCGATTTGCTCGCGGTTCTCAAATACCTCCTCCAGGTTGTCGACGGTGGTGGCAAACTCGGCCAGCTTGCCGTTCAACTCCTCTTTCAGCTTGATGGAGAGCTGGTTGGCGCGCTTCGAGATAATGGCAATGCTCTCGTACACATTGCCGGTTTCGGGGGTGAAATCCGACATGTTGCGCGTAACGATGGAAGCGGATGTGTTGTTGGGCGTCTTCATATGATGAATTTTCGAGGTTCTTACGTGATACCGGGCCCGAAAGCCCTTACTTAACAGCGGCCGTGTCGGCCGCTTTCAGCTTGTCGGCGGCGGCGCGGGCGTTGTCGTACATTTTCTCGGCGTCTTTCAGTTGCTTGCTCTGCGGAAAGGTGTCGATGAAGCTCTGATAAAACGCCAGCGTTTCGTTGTAGCGCTCCAACTGCTTCTCCGCCACCGATTCGGTAGCCAGGTCGAACTGGGCGCTGAGCTTAAGGAAAGCAGCCTGCTCGCCGTAGGCCGAAGCCGGATACTGCTGCTGGAAATTGGTGAGGGCCGTAACCGCCGACTGGTAATAGCGCAAATCGTAGTAAAGCTTGGCCGACAGAAACGCCTTGTTCTCCAGTTTCTTCTGCAACTCCTGCGACATTCCCTCCACCTCCGACCGAAACTTGCTTTCGGGGTAGCGGTTCAGAAACTCCTGAATCACCTCGATGGCCGTGTACGTGTTGGTCTGGTCGAGCTGGAACTCGGGCGAATCCTTGAACAACGACTTAGCCTGCATGAAGTACGCCTCCTGGGCAAACTCCGAGTTGGGATACGTGTCGTGGAACGTTTTGAAGTAGTAGGCGGCCAGCGTGTAGTTGCGCTGGCGAAAGTTGGTGTTGGCGAAGTAGAACTGGGCCTTCTCGGCCTCGGGGCGGCCTCTAAGCAGCGGAATCAGCTCTTCGAGCAGCGTACCGGCCTTAAAGAAGTCCTCCTTCTCGTAGTACTGAATGGCAGCTTCGTACTTCTTGTTCACATCGGTGCTCTTGAGCAGCTTTTGGTAGCCGGAGCAGGAGCTGAAAAGCACGGCGCTCAGCAGCAGAACAAAGAAAGCAGGACGGAATGACAGCATAAGGGCGCAAAGGTACAAATAATCGGTTGGTGGTGTTGAATTGCCGGTGGCCCGGCCGTTCTGGTTTCCCAGAGCCGAAACCCTGGGCTAATCAGCGGCCCGACCGAGCCCGCTCTGTAATCCAGGGTTTCAGCCCAGGAAAACCAGAACGGCCGGGGTTATTTCTTTACCGGCGCTTTTTTCCGGGCTTTCGGCAGCGGCTTTTTGCGGGCCGGCGCGGCTTTCTTTTTGGCCTTGACCGGAGCCGCCGCGAAGTGCTTGCCCAGCGTCTGGCGGCGGGTGGGCCGGTCTTCGGGTCGCCACCGAAAATCCTTGAGTTTGGCTTCTTCCGGCTTGAGCTCGTTGGGCGGAATGAATTTGGCTTCGGGGTTGGTGATGAAACTGATGGTTTGCAGTTCGTCGTCGGCGAAGCGCAGGGCCATGGTGGCCGAGAGCGACTTGTTGACGCCCGAAACAGCTGTGTCGCCCTCAAGAGCATAGTAGAGGCTCTCGGCGTTGCCAACCACATCAATTTTTTTAATGGCTTTCTCCCCGAAATACGCCACCATGGTGCGGCCTTTCACCTGGTTGTAGTTGCCAATCGTATCAAGCCCGATGCTGAACGCGTGGCCGTAGAGCCGCATCTGGTCGATTTTGCCCCGGCGCTGCCGGATTTCCATCGAGTCGGCCATCAGCTGGTTTTTTTTGGTCCACAGCACCGGGTCGCGGCTGAGGTAGATAACCGAGTCCTGCCGGTCATAGGTCAGCGAGTCGGCCCGGCCCTGCAAATCGGCGCGGAAGATGCGGGCCTTTTTGTAGGCGTAAATCACGGCACCCTTGTTCAGCGGCGGCTTGCCTTCGATGCTGACCAGCGTATCGGCCGTGAGGTAGAGCGTGTCTTTGCCCGAAATGTTGCGCATCACGGGCCGGCTGCCGTACACCTTAGCGCGGCCCTGGGCACGCCAGTAGCGCCCCACGTCGCCCCGAATTTCCAGGTTGTCTTTCTTGGAAATCATCGATACTCGGCCCGTGGCCACGCCGTAGGCAGTCAGCTCGTTGTAAAACAGCTTATCGCCGCCGAGCAGGTATTCCGGCGTCTCAATTTTAGCGTTTCTGCCAAAATTGGCCTCCTTAGTGATGGTGTTGTAGGTGCCGTTTTCGGCGTACAGGTTTTTGTCTTTGCCCGTGATGCGCGTGGGGCCGAAGAAGTAGGCCACCTTGCTGACAGTGTTGTACTGCAGCGTATCGGTAGTGATGACGTTTTCGGGCGTTACCAGCTTCACGTTGCGCTTGAAGCTAAACACCTTACTGACGGTGTTGTAGTAACCGAATTGGCTGTCGAGCGTGTTTTTAGGGTCCTGCAGGTGGCCGCCGGTGCTGTAGTAGGCCAGGTTGTTGGCTAAGTCGTAGTCGAGCAGCTGGGTGGTGAGCGTCATGCGCGGGTCGCGAAGCATTACGTTGCCCGTCATGCGGGCCTTGCGGGTGTCGCCGTCGTAGGTGCCGCGGTTGCCAGTTATCGTGATGGTATCGTTCTGGATAATGCGCACGTTGCTGAACGCTTCAATAGCGTTGCGCTCCAGATACTGGTACATCGAGTCGGCGTAGAGCAGCGTGGTACCCTGGCGCAGGCTCACGTTGCCCAGCAGCTTGCGGATTTCGACGCCATTAAAGGTGCCACCTTCCAGCGAATTGGCCGTCAGCAGCTCAATGGGCTGGCCGCTGCCTGGCTTGGCCGCAGGCCTGGTTTGGCCCCGACCCAGCAACGGCAGTGTCAGCAGTAAAAGGAGAAAAAGAGACTTGGACAACGACATTTCGGCGCAAAGGTAGGCAAGCAGGGTGGCTAACGTGTTTCTTTGTGGGATATTGGCCGAAGAACAATGTAGGGGCGGGGCTTGCCCC
>NZ_JAGGPS010000028.1:0-68405 GCF_018613725.1 Hymenobacter sp. ISL-91 | reverse complement strand
CCCCGCCCCTACACCGTTCTGGCAGAACACGCCGCAACCTGCGCCTCCCACAACTCGCCCCATGCTCGACCAGATTCAAGCCTACATTCAGGAAAACGCCCTCTTCTCCCCCACCGAAACCCTGCTGGTAGCCGTGAGTGGCGGCCTCGATTCGGTGGTACTCTCCGACGTGCTGCACCGGTTGGGGCAGCCGTTTGCCATTGCCCACTGCCACTTCGGGCTGCGCGGCGAAGAGGCCGACGCCGACGAGGAGTTTGTGCGCAAGCTGGCCCAGCAGTACAAGGTGCCCTACTTCGTGGAGTTTTTCCAGACCAAGAAATTCGCCGAGCAGGAAGGCATCTCGACTCAAATGGCGGCCCGGGCCCTGCGCTACGAGTGGTTTGAGCGGGTGCGCCAGCAGCAGGGCTACGCCGCCATTGCCACCGCCCACCACCAGCGCGACGCGGCCGAAACCATGCTGCTCAACCTCACCCACGGCACCGGGCTGGCCGGTTTGCACGGCATCCGGGCCAAAACCGGCCACCTCGTGCGCCCCCTGCTGGCCGTAAGCAAGCCCGATTTGTTCGACTACGTGGTAGAAAACCGCTTGGTGTGGCGCGAGGATGCCAGCAACGACTCGCCGGTGTACCAGCGCAACCGCCTGCGCCTGGAGGTGCTGCCGGTGCTGCGCGACATCAACCCCAACCTCGACCAGACCATGAGCACCACGGCCGAGCGGGTGGGCGGGGCCGAGGAAATCGTGCGCCGCTACGTGGCCGATACCGCCGCCCAGGCCCAGCGGACCGAACCCGAGGCCACCTACCTCGACATCCGGCTGCTGCAAAATACCGCCGCCACGGTCCTAGTGCTGCACGAGCTGCTGCGCCCCTTCGGCTTTGCCTACCCGGTGGTGAAGGACATCGTGCGCAGCTTCAGGGCCGAGCCGGGCCGCCGCTTCGAGTCGCCGACGCACCTGTTGGTGAAGGACCGGGAGCAGCTGGTCATCACGTCGCGGCGGCTGACGCAGTTCGGTACCCACCAGCTGCAGGCAGGCCAGGAAGTGCTTAAACTAGATGGGCTGCACCTGCGCACCGAGCTGCTCGAAGTGCCCGAAGGCTACGAGCCGCCCCGCGGCAAGGCCCTGGCTGCTCTCGATGCCGACAAGCTGCGCTTTCCGCTCACGGTGCGCCCCTGGCAGGAAGGCGACTGGTTTATGCCCATCGGCATGAAGGGCAAGAAGCTGCTCTCTGACTTCCTCATCGACCAGAAAGTACCCCTCAACCTCAAAGACAGCGTGTGGGTACTGGCCACCGCCGACGGCAAAATCGCCTGGGTTGTCGGGATGCGGCCCGACGAGCGGTTCAGGGTAACTGATGAGACGGAACGGGTGCTGCTGGTGCGGCGGATGTGAAGCTAAACAGTTGATGTACAGGATTTAGTTCTTATATAAAATATATGAAATAACATTTGCTTTTCTATTCACCCCCCCCCTTACTTTCAGCTCATTCTTTCATCCTAACCCCATTTATCATGAAAAAGCTTACATTGTTGGCCGCACTCGTGTGTGGCATATCGTTTAGCAGCATGGCTGCTGACTCTGAGTCAAAGACAGACAAAACTGTGGCATCTGCCAAGTCAGATATCTTGTTGGTTAAAGCAGTGCCACCACCACTGACGGATGTACTTTTTGAAGTATGTGGCCATGAGGAGTTCGTTTGTTGCCTCACAGCTGCTGGGGCAGGTGAATATATGGAATATCTCATAAATAGATATTGCTAATACGAAACCAGTAAAAAATGGTGGGTGGCAGGACTTTTTAACACTATAAAAAGTCCTGCCACCCACTACATTTAACCGATATGACAATGAAAAAAATCCTTGTTCCCTTCCTTTTCTTTCACTATTACAGTGCTTTTTCACAAGATAATCTACCTTTATTAGAATCACCCACTATCATAGCTGTATATAATGTCACATATCAACAAGATTCTACTAACATTGGTAAAAAATCGGAGTTAATGACTCTTACAATCACGCCTAATTATTCGCTTTTCGAAAGCAATTATTCACATTTAGCTGATTCAGTTATAAAAAGCCCAAGCTTTAATCAATCATCCGTCAATCTGTTAGGAACTTATCTTAGAAGTGCTTTTACACAAAAAATATATAAAATATATACGGGCAGTCGAATAGAGTATTATGACAAAATAGGGCAGAAAGTTTTCCATATTAAACAGGATAATAAATCTATTAAATGGAATATTTTAAATGAAAAGAAGGAAATATCTGGTTTTTCTTGTCAGAAAGCAGCTACAACTTATGCCGGCCGAAACTGGGAGGCTTGGTTCACTAAAGATATACCTATATCTGATGGACCATACAAATTTTCTGGGTTACCCGGTCTAATTATTGAGCTAAAAGACTCCAGAAACAGCTATGCTTTTGAATTAATAAAATTGAAAAGGAATACATCAACCGTTAAAGTCGAGTTTCCTATTAACACCACTCAGACAACATATAAAGAATATACCAGGGCTAAGTCTGATTGGCTTTATAACGGAGTGAGCCAGGTTACTCGCAAGAACTCACCTAATAATTATGCAAAAGAAATGGAGGAATACAAACAGAAGCAGGCGCGAAAGAATAACCCTATTGAACTTAAATAGATTTTCAGCTCATTAATCATATGTATGCTTATTTAAACCGATAGGGTTTATATCATTCGTGGATGAGAACTGACTATCTTCTTTCTCTTATTCTTATCACGCTACTGTGGTGTCCCGCTATTGCCCAAACCACGCTCACGGGCCAGCTCCTCACGGAACAAAAAGAGCCACTGCCGGGGGCCCTGCTAGAACTGCAAAGTCCCAGCCACCCTGAGGCTACGGCTGTAACGACCACCGACGAGGCCGGGCGCTTCACGATACAGGTAAGTTGGACCGGCGATTCGCTCGTGCTCAGCGCCCGCGCCCTGGGCTTTAGCGAGCAGGTGCGGCGGCTGGCCAACCGCAGCCAGGCCGTGCGGCTGGCGCTGGCCGTGAATCCTACGCCGCTCAAGGAAGTCACCGTCAAGGCCCCGCCTACCCGCCGCGAGGGCGACACGCTCAGCTACCGCGTCTCGGCCTTCACCGATAAAAAGGACCGCGTGATTGCCGACGTGCTCCGCAAGCTGCCTGGCGTGGAGGTGGAGGCCGACGGGCGCATTCTCTATGAGGGCCGGCCCATCCAGAAGTTCTACATCAACGGAGCCGACTTGCTGGAGAACCGTTACAACCTGGCCAGCAGCAACCTGCCCGCCGATGCCGTGCAGGACGTGCAGGTGCTCAAGCGCCACCAGCCCGTGAAGGCCTTGCGGGGCGTGCAGCCCACCGAGCAAGCCTCCCTCAACCTGGAACTGAAGAAAAAGGTAACCGCCACCGGCCAGGGCCGGCTGGGGGCGGGTGGCTCGCCGACGCTGTGGAACGCCAATCTCACGCCCATGCTCTTCACGCCCCGCCAGCAGCTGCTCGACTCGTACCAGACCAACAATACCGGCCAGGACGTAGCCGCCGAGCTGAAGCCGCTGGGCCTGGGCGACTTCCAGCGGCTGCGGGAGCCGGGCGCAGTCAAGCCCGACCTCACCGGCATTCAGGGCCTGGGGGCCCCGCCCCTGGCCGCCAGCCGCTACCTGTTCAACCGGGCCCACCTGCTGAGCGCCAACCACTTGCTACCCTTCAGCAAGGAGGCCCAGCTGCGCGTGAATACCTCATTTCTGCACGACCGCCAGACTTACACCGGCAGCACCCGCACCACCTTCACGCTGCCCGACGGCCCGCCCGTTACACTGCTCGAAGCCAAGGACAACACCCGCTACATCAACCAGCTCACTACTGATTTAGCCTACGTGCGCAACGTGCAGCGCTACTACCTCAAAAATACGCTCAGCGCGGCCGGCAGCTGGGAGGCTCAGGATGGCCTGCTCACCCGCAACGGCCCCACCGAAGCGGCCACCGTGACGCAGAGGGCCACCAACCCCTACTACACTCTCTCGAACCGGCTGGGGCTGGTGCGGCCCGCCGGGGGCCAGCGGGTGGTGCAGGTGAATTCCGTTGTCACCCTCGCGGCCACGCCCCAGCAGCTAAGCGTGAGTCCCGGCCCGCTGCCGGCGCTGCTGGCTCCGGGTGGACTCGCTTACGACCAGGCCCGCCAGCAGGCCCGCGCCGAGAGCTTCTACACGGCTAACTCGGTGGCCTACATCACAGGCCGCCAGCACTGGCACTACACCTATTCGGCCGGTTTCAGCCTGCAAACCCAGCGGCTCCGCTCCAAGCTCATGCCGTTGCCGGCTGGCCCAGGGTCCGAAGTGGCCGACACGCTGCGCAACCACCTGCGGGCCACCCAGGGCCGCTACTACGCGCAGGCCACCATCGACTACAAAACCGACCGCTGGCACCTGGAGCTGGAGGCCCCGCTGAGCTACCGCACCTTTTCGGCCACCGATGGGCCCCTGGGTGCTAGTCAGCAGCGGCGCTACTTCGCGCCCGAGCCCCGGCTGTCGGGCCGCTACGAGCTGAGCGGGCTGTGGCACGCCACGGCCGGGGCGGGCTTCCGCAACGAGCTGGCCGGCCCCGAGCAGTTGGCCTACGGCTACGTGCTGCGCGACTACCGCACCCTGGAGCGCAACGCCGCCCCGCTCACCCAAACCCGCAGCTGGAGCCTGAACGGCGGACTGGTATACGAAAACCCGCTCACCGCCTGGTTCTACCGGGCCAGCTACAGTTTCAGCACGTCGGCCCGCAACCAGCTCGCCCAAACCCTGGTGCGCCCCGATGGCAGCCAAACCACAGTGGCCGTGGCCGAATCCAATCGGGGCCAGAATCAGTCGGTTTCGGCCAGCGCCAGCAAGTTTATCAGCGAGTGGAAGCTGAGCCTGGGTTTGCAGCTCAACGCCGGGCTCAGCCGCCAGCCGCTGCTGCTCAATGGCCAGCTTACTACGGCCCGCAACCAGAACGGCACGGCGGTTTTCAAGGCCAACCTGAGCGCCTTCGACTGGGGCAACCTGGAATACTCGGCTACCCTGACGGCCCTGCGCGGCCGCCTAGGCCCCGCCGACGGCTACGGCCCTAGCACCACTCAGCAGCAGCAGCACCTGGCGCTGTCGTGGTACCCCGCCGAGCGCCACCTGCTGCAGCTGGCCACCGATTACTACCGCAGCCAGGGCGTGGGGCTGGCCGTGCAGAACGTCTTCGCCGATGCCACCTACCGCTACACGCTGCCCACGGCCCGCAAAATTGACGTGGAGCTGAAAGCCACCAACCTGTTCGATGCCCGTCGCTACCAGACCACTTACTTCAGTGGCTTCATTCTGGTGCAGAACGATTACCGCCTACGCCCCCGCCAGGCGCTGGTGTCGGTGCGGGCATCGTTTTAGGAGTGAGAAATTCAGTAAGTGAATAGTGAGGAAACGTCATTGCGAGCGAAGCGAAGCAATCCGTTTGTACAGCATGACAAGCCCTGAGAAGTGCGAAGCGCCTGCCGCTCGTGCTGGCATCGGGGGCTTGCTGCATTCCAACATTTGGCGTTCTGCTCTTCCAGATTGCTTCGCTTCGCTCGCAATGACACCTTTTCTCCCCTCCTTCCTTTCACTTCTACCTTTTAGCCCCTCACTTCTAAACTCTATACCGTAGCTTTACGCCCGACCCAATAGTTCACACCCAAATTCCACCGCTCAATGAAAGTTACCGTAGTTGGAGCCGGCAATGTAGGCGCGACCTGCGCCGATGTACTGGCCACCCGCGAAATTGCCAACGAGATTGTTCTGGTTGACATTAAGGAAGGTTTCGCCGAAGGCAAAGCCCTCGATATCTGGCAGAAAGCCCCCATTATCGGCTACGACTCGCGTACCGTGGGCGTAACGGGCGACTACTCGCGCACCGCCGGTTCGGAGGTCGTGGTGATTACCTCGGGCCTGCCCCGCAAGCCCGGCATGAGCCGCGACGACCTGATTTCGACCAACGCCGGCATCGTGAAGTCGGTGACCGAGCAGGTGGTGAAGCACTCGCCCGATGCCATCATCATCATCGTCAGCAACCCGCTCGACGTGATGACCTACCAGGCCCACCTCACCTCGGGCCTCGACCGCACCAAGGTGTTCGGCATGGCCGGCATCCTCGATACGGCCCGCTACCGCGCCTTCCTGGCGGAGGCCCTCAACGTAAGCCCCAAAGACATTCAGGCGGTGCTCATGGGCGGCCACGGCGACACCATGGTGCCCCTGCCCCGCTACACCACCGTGGGCGGTATTCCCGTTACCGAGCTCATCGGCAAAGAGGAGCTTGACGCCATCGTGCAGCGCACGGCTGTAGGCGGCGGCGAGCTGGTGAAACTGATGGGAACTTCGGCCTGGTATGCTCCCGGCGCGGCCGCGGCCCAGATGGTAGAAGCCATTGTGCGCGACCAGCGCCGCGTGTTCCCGGTGTGCGTGAAGCTCGAAGGCGAGTATGGCATGGACGGCGTATACCTCGGTGCACCTGTTATCCTGGGCAGAAACGGCATCGAGAAAGTAATTGAGCTACAGCTCAACGACGACGAGAAAGCCCTGCTCGAAACCTCCCGCGGCCACGTAAAGGAGGTAATGGACGCCCTCGACAAAATGAACCAGGCTAACGCTTAATTTTAGCGCTTAGAAATACACTGGATTGCTGATTTCTAGTTGAGCCCCACGGCCGTTCTGCTTTTGCAGGGCGGCCGTGTTCGTTGGTAGGGGTGCATAGAATGCGTACTTTTCCACCGAAAGCAATTCTATGCACTTTTATTTTACCGACACGAACTCTGAAATCACGGCGGCCTGGGAGCAGGTTTTTGCCGATGTAGCTCAGGTCACGATTCGCCACGGCTCCATCTTTGAGGTGCCGGCCGATGTGCTGGTTAGCCCGGCCAACAGCTTTGGCTACATGAATGGCGGCATCGACTTCGCTATTTCCAAAAATCTGGGTTGGCACCTGGAAAAGGACTTGCAGGCAGTCATCCGCACCAAATATTACGGGGAGCTGCTGGTGGGGCAGGCCGAAATATTGCTCACCGGCCACGCACAATTCCCCTATCTGGTAGCCGCCCCCACTATGCGCACTCCTATGACCATCACGCGCGGCCCTAATGTGTACCACAGCATGCGCGCCCTGCTCCTGCTACTGGAATACGGCACTTTGCCCGATGGTCGCCCCATCCGTGACGTAGTGCGGACGGTAGCCGTGCCGGGCCTGGGCACCGGCGTAGGTCAGGTGCGCCCCCTTGTGTGCGCCCGCCAGATGCGCATCGCTTGGGAAGACGTGTACCGGCAGAAATACGCCACCGTGGCCGGCTGGGAGGAAATGTGCGGCAACTACGCTTACTTCTACACCCACAATGAGTCTGATATCAGGTACGACATTCCTTAGGCTCCCGCCCGCTAATGCCAAACGGCCGCCCTGCACGATGCAGGGCGGCCGTTTCGCTTTTTCAGTATGGGGTCAGCTGAAGCCATTTCAACTAAAACTGGCGCTTCTGTCGAGCCGGAAAAACGTAGGCCTACAACCAATCAGCTCAAATCCGCTGCCAGAACGAATCTGTGTTATCCCATCATCTGCAACATCTGTGATTTATTGTTGGCTGGCTTTAAACAGCTTCTGCTTTTCTTCCTTGGACAGGCTTTCGTAGCCGGAGTGGGAAATCTTGTCGAGGATGAGGTCGATTTCGTCCTCGGCGGGGTGGGTGGCGCTGGCTTTGCGGCTGGCGGCGGGCGCGGTACCCTTTGCGGTGGAAACCGAGGCGGCGGCAGGGGTGCGGTGCGTGACGCGCAGGTTGGGACGCTTGGAGAAGACGCGGCTCACCCAGTCGCCCACGGCCTGTACCGGCTGGCCCAGGTCGCGGCCAGCGCGCAGCTGCCGGATGAAGATGTAGCCCAGCACAGCCCCCCCAATGTGGGCAATGCCGCCACCGGGGTTGCCTTGGTTGATGGCCAGCACCGACAGCAGAATAACCACGGCGGCAATGTACTTGATGCGCACCGGGCCAATCAGGATGAGCGAAAACTGGTACTCGGGCATGAGCGTAGCGGCAGCCATAATAATGGCCGTAACGCCCGCCGAAGCCCCAATTAGTGGGATACCCAGGGCCGGCCGCAGCGCCGGAATCAGGTTATAGGAAAGCACGAAAAACAGCGCCCCAGCCAGCGCCCCCAGAATATACACGCTCACCAGCCGCCGGTCACCGAGGTACTCGCGCACCAACGCCCCGAACCAGTACAGGTTTATCAGGTTGAAGAGGATGTGCAGGAAGCCCTCGTGAGTGAAGGCGTAGGTGAGCAGCGTCCAGGGGTGGCGCAGCAAGCCGGGCAGGTCGGAGGGCAGCTGGAACTGGCGGATGAGGTTGGGGTAATACTGCGCGTAGGTGCCGGTAAGGCGCATAATAGCCTCGGTGAGCACCAGAAACACAAACACCAGCACATTGAGCAGCAGCAGCTGGTTCAGGGCATTGTCGCGGCGACTGAATGCGGTGCGGATATCGTTGATAACACTCATTTCGTTGGTTGTTTCTCGTGGTTGGTGTACCGCCGCCGGTGGCTTGCCGGCCACTGCTGCTTTCTGTTGAATTACCTAAACAACGAAAAGCAAAAAACGAGCAACGGAAACCGAAATACTAATAAAACTGCTTGCGGTTTCGCTCCCAGAGCATCACCAGCACAAACCCAACCAGCAAACCGGCTACGTGGGCAAAGTGGGCCACGTTGTCGCCGGGCGTTTGGTTGACGCCACTGTACAGCTCGTAGAGGCCGTAAAGCGGCACCAAGTACTTGGCCTTGATGGGCACCGGCAGCGGAAATATAAAGAGCGTCGTGTTCGGGAACAGGTAGGCAAAAGCGAACAGCACCCCAAACAGCGCCCCGGAAGCGCCGACCATGGGCATATTGAGGCTGCGCTCGTACAACTCCTGCATGCTGTTGAGAATGCCCTGCACCAAACCAGCGTCGTCGGGCGTGGCGTGCAGCTGCCGCACCACAGCATCAAAGGCGCCCTCATTGAGCTGCTGGGCATGCGCCTCCGCGAAATCCTGCAAATGCACGTCCGAAGGATCCTGCTGAAAAACCTCGATGTTGTGGCGCATCTGGCTGATTTCGTAAAAGCGCAGGCCCGAATACAGCATGCCCGACCCCAACCCGCAAATCAGCCAGAAGATGAGGAACCGCTGCCCGCCCCAGCGCTGCTCCAGCAACGGCCCGAACACCATCAGACCAAACATATTGGAGAAAATGTGCCCGATGCCGCCGTGCATGAACATATAGGTGAGAAACTGCCAGGGCTGAAAGAACTCGGAACCCACCGGGTACAGCGCCAGCAGGCCCAGCCCACCCGGCAGCGTGTTGGCCAGCAGAAAAAATACCACGTTGGCGATGAGCAGGTTGCGGACCGTCGGCGTGAGTTGGAACATATAGACTGGATATTAGAAGCGAGAGGTGAGGAACTGCGAGCAGCAGATAGTTAAGAATACAAAGGAACGTCATGCTGAGCGAAGGCGCAGCCGCAGTCGAAGCATCTTGCGTGCTGATGTTGCCATACTAAACCTAATGTTAGAGTTAGTGTTGCACGCGAGATGCTTCGACTGCGGCTGCGCCTTCGCTCAGCATGATGTCGGTTTTTCCGGCGTGTTCCCCTCCTACCCAAACAACTCGCGCAACTGGCCCAGCTCCAGCATCACAATGGTGCGGCGGCCGTCGGGGGTGTAGTTGGGCACGGTGCAGGCAAAAAGCTTATCGACAATAGTGGTCATTTCACGCTCCGAGAGGCGGGCCCCAGCGGCGCTGGCCGCCACGCGGCGTGCCAGGGCGCGGGCCATCTGCTCGCGCCGGTCGAGCTTGACCGGGCCGCCGCCGCTGCGGAACTGCTCAATCAGGCCTTCCAGCAGCTCCTTCTCGTCGCGGGCCGGCACATCAGCCGGAATGCCCTCGACGGCAATAGTGTGGCGGCCGAAATCGGTGAAACGGAATCCCAGGGCCCGCAGCGCGTCCTCCACTTCGCGCAGAATGGCGAAATCCTGGGGCGTGAAGGTGATGGTGCGCGGAAACAGCAGTGTCTGGGAGGCACTCACGTCGCGCTCCAGGGCCTGGGCGTACTGCTCGAACAGGATCCGCTCGCGGGCCGCCACCTGGTCAATCAGCATCACGCCCGATTTCACCGGCACCAATAAATACTGCTGGTGCAGCTGCAGCACCTTGTTGCCCGGCCCCGTGCTCGACTCGCGCAGCGGCAACTCGGGCGCGGCGGCCGTGCCCGGCAGCACCTCCAGCGGCGGCGCGGCGGCGGCGGCAACGTTTGCCGGATTTTGGGCAGCTGGTGTGACGGGCAGCAGCTCGCCCGTTTCTGGGTCTACGTTCTCGGGGGTGGCCGGCGGCGCGGCTATGGGCGCGGCGGCCGGGGCTACCGGCACCTTGGGCACGGGCACACCGGCGGCGGTGGCCTCGTGCTCCACGTCGGGCAGGTTCACGCGGCTCAGGCTGCGGTAAAAATCCTCCAGCTCCTGCTTGGCCTGCTCGGTTGGCCGAGGCGTGAGGGGCCGCTCGAAGGCGCTGGCGCTGCTACTGCGGCCGGAACGCGGGTTGGCCAGACTGTTGGCGGCGCTGGCAGCGGCAGCCAGCGCGTCGGGCCGGGCGCTGCCTGTACCGTCGTCGAAGGGGTTTTTCTCGGAGCCCGAGAGTTGCAGCGGCCGGATGGCCCCGAAGTTCACGTCGCCCGCAAAATCGAGCGAAGGGGCCATGTTGTGCAGGCCCAGGCTCTGTTTCACGGCCGAGCGCACAATGGCGTACACCGTTTTTTCGTCCTCGAACTTGATTTCGGTTTTGGTAGGGTGCACGTTGATATCGATGCTCTTCGGGTCGAGGTCGAGAAACAGCACGTAGAACGGATGCGTGTCCTTGGGCAACAGCCCCTCGTAGGCCGTGAGCACGGCATGGTTGAGGTAGGCCGAGCGGATAAAGCGGTTGTTGACGAAGAAGAACTGGTCGCCCCGGCTTTTCTTGGCCGATTCGGGCTTACCGATAAAGCCGCGCACCGTCAGAAACGGGGTTTCCTCCTCCACCTGCGCCAGCTGCTCCTTGTAGCCGTTGCCCAGCAGGGCCACAATGCGCTGCCCGAGCTTGCCGGCCGGCAGGTTGAACACCTCCAAATCGTTCTGGAACAGCGAAAACGCAATCTGCGGGTTGGCCAGCGCCACGTGCTGAAACTCGTCGAGGATATGGCGCATCTCCACGGCGTTGCTCTTGAGAAAGTTGCGGCGGGCCGGCACATTGAAAAACAGGTTTTTCATGCTGATGCTCGTGCCGTCGGGGCAGGCCACGGGCTGCTGGCTCGTAATCTGCGAGCCTTCTACCAGCAGCAGCGTGCCGGTGTCCTGGTCGCGGGTTTTGGTGCGCAGCTCCAGCTGGGCCACGGCGGCAATAGAGGCCAACGCCTCGCCCCGGAAGCCCAGTGTGCGGATGCGGAACAGGTCGTCGGTGGTGCGAATTTTGCTGGTGGCGTGGCGCTCCAAGCTCATGCGCGCGTCGGTGGGGCTCATGCCGGCGCCATTGTCCACCACCTGCACCAGCTGCTTGCCGGCGTCTTTCACAATCAGCTGCACCTGGGTGGCACCGGCATCCACGGCGTTTTCGAGCAGCTCTTTAACGGCCGAAGCCGGGCGCTGCACCACTTCGCCGGCCGCAATCTGGTTGGCCAGGTACTCGGGTAGCAGTTGAATAATATCGGGCATTTTATTTTGGAAGGAGCTAAGAGTTGGGAGCCAGAAGATAGGAGCTGGAGAGATAAAGGACCTGTCATGCTGAGCGAAGGCGCAGCCGTAGCCCAAGCATCTCTACCGCCAAAGCATTCCTGATTTTAAGGTTTACTGTTGCAGTAGAGATGCTTCGGCTCCGCTCAGCATGACGAGACTTTTTAGGCTTTTTTTCCGGCCTCTCCGCGGGGTTATCCGCCTGATAACAACCGGCGTCGGGAAATTCTCCGTAAGTTTGTAGCCAACTTTGGCAGGCCGCGCCGACACCAATCGGCTAGCTTCGGCGTTGGGCGGGGTGAGCGGCCGGGTTGTAAAGGCAGTGGCGGTGGTGTAACACGCGGCCAACTATTGTCCAGACCTTGGTTGAAGGAGCAAAATTACTGTTTTTCGGCTCGTCATCCGCTAGTACCAATTTAGTCAGAATCACCGGGGCCGATGCGCAAAGAATTTAGGATTGGGCTTTTTTTGCTGGTCCTGGCCCTCACCGGCCTGTTTGTTTCCTCCTCCGCCCCACCGCCGGCCGACATGGGCCGGCCCATGACTGCGGCCGAGCAGCACTGGGTCGATAGCGTGTTCACGGGCCTCACGCCCGAACAGCGGCTGGGCCAGCTGTTTATGGTGGCCGCTTACTCCAACAAAGACCGTAAGCACGTTCAGTACACCGAGTTTCTGGTGAAGAACTATGGCATTGGCGGGCTGATGTTTCTGCAGGGCGGGCCGCGCCGACAGGCCCACCTCACCAACCGCTACCAGGCCGCCTCCAAGGTGCCGCTGCTTATTGCCATGGATGCCGAGTGGGGCCTCGATATGCGCCTCGATTCGAGCATGCACTTTGCCAAGGGCATGACCCTGGGTGCCATGGACGACGACGAGTACGTGTACCAGATGGGCCGCGAAATTGCGCTCAACCTCAAAACGCTGGGCGTGCACGTGAGCTTCTCGCCCGTTATCGACGTCAACTCCAACCCCAGCAACCCGGTTATCGGCAACCGCGCGTTTGGCGAAGACAAGGAGCAGGTGGCGGCCCGCGGCGTGCGCTACATCCGCGGCCTGCAGGACCACGGCGTAATGGCCGTGGTCAAGCACTTCCCCGGCCACGGCGACACCGACGTGGACTCGCATGTAGCCCTGCCAGTTATCAACTCCGACCTGGCCCGGCTCACCAACATCGACCTTTACCCCTTCCGCCGCGCCATCGACCAGGGCGTAATGGGCGTGATGGTGGGCCACCTTTATGTGCCGCTGCTCGATACCAGCCGCACGCTGTCGGCTACCATTTCGCCCAACCTGGTTACGGGCCTGCTCAAGGAGAAAATGGGCTTCCGGGGCCTCGTATTCACCGATGCGCTCAATATGAAGAGCGTATCGAACCTGTATAAGGGCGGCGAGCTGGATGCGCTGGCCCTGCTGGCGGGCAACGACGTACTGCTATTTTCGGAGGATGTGCCGATGGCCGTACAGAAGATAAAGGAGGCTATTGCCGACGGCCGGCTGGCGCAGGCCGACGTGGATGCGCGGGTGCGCAAAATGTTGCGGGCCAAGTTCTGGGCCGGCCTCAACCACTACCGCCCCATCGATGTGCCCAACCTGATGGCCAACCTGAACCGGCCCCTGAGCCGCATGGTGCAGCAGCAGATTTATGAGCACGCGGTAACAGTCGTGAAGAACGACGACGATATTCTGCCCTTTCAGCGCCTCGATACACTGCGTATTGCTTCCATTACCATTGGCTCGCAGGCGGACACCTACCGCGAAACGATGGGCAAGTACCAGAACGGGCCGGTATATGCCGTGCCCAACCGCTACGCCCCCGACTCTACCTTTGCGCGTATTGGCCGGCAGCTGGCGCCCTACAACGTAGTGGTGGTGAGCCTGCACAACATGAACAACACGCCGGTCCACAACTACGGGCTCGGCGACGGGGCACTCAGGTTTCTGAAAACACTGCAGGCCAACCCGCGTCTGAAAACGGTGGTGGTCGTGTTTGGCAACGCGTACGCCCTCAAAAATGTGGAAACCAGCCGCAACCTGGTGTGCGGCTACGAAGACAATTTTGCCTCGCAGCTGGTCGTGCCGCAGGTGCTGTTTGGGGCGCTGCCCGCCAAAGGCCGCCTGCCGGTTACGGTGTCGGAAACCCTGAAAGCCGGCCAGGGCCTGCCCACACCCGATTTCCGCCGCCTGCGCTACGGCACGCCCGAGGAAGTAGGCCTCGACTCGCGCATTCTGGCCCAGATTGATAACGTGGCCCTGGAGGCCGTGGCGTACGCCGCCGCCCCCGGCTGCCAGGTGCTGGTTGCCAAAGACGGTATGGTGGTGTTCGACAAAAGCTACGGCTTTTACACCTACGACAAGAAGCAAGCCGTCAACAACGGTACGCTCTACGACTTGGCCTCGATAACCAAGGTTGCCGGCACGCTCCAGGCCATTATGTGGCTCAAGGATGAAGGCCGCCTCAACCTGGACGAAAAGGTAGCCACTTACCTCACGGAGCTGAAAACGACCAATAAAAAGGATATGACGGTGCGCGACGTGTTGATGCATCACGCAGGCCTCAAGGCCGGTATTCCTACCTGGGAGCGAACCATTACCAGCGCCGGGCCTAAACCCGAGTTCTACGCCAGCACCGAATCGCCCAAATTCGCACGCGAGGTAACGCCCAACCTGTTCAGTGCCACCTCCTCCGATGATGCCGTGTGGGGCTGGGTGCAGGAGTCGGCGTTGCTGCCTAAAGTCAAGGGCAAGTACCCCATCGAGTATTCCGATCTGAGCTTTATTGTGATGAAGCGGCTGGCCGAAAAGCTGCTTAAGCAGCCCCTGGAGCAATTTTTGGCCAAGCAGTTCTACCGTCCGCTGGGCCTGAACTCGATGACCTACAACCCGCTGGCCAAGTTTCCGAAGTCGTGCATTGCGCCCACCGAAAACGACACCTACTACCGCCGCACCCTGCTGCAGGGCAGCGTGCACGACCAGACGGCTGCCCTCGTAGGTGGCGTAGGTGGCCACGCCGGCCTGTTTGCCAACGCCAACGACCTGGCCGTGCTCATGCAGATGAACCTGCAGAACGGCCGCTACGGCGGGCAGCGGTTCTTCCAGACGCCGATAGTAACCGAGTTTGCCCGCGGCGTAGAGGCCGGCAGCCGCCGGGGCCTAGGCTGGGACCGGGGCGACCCAAGCAAGCCCGAAGGCCCCACCAGCAACCTGTCGCCGGCCAGCACGTTCGGCCACACCGGCTTCACCGGCACCTGCGTCTGGATGGACCCGGAAAACAAAATCCTCTACATTTTTCTTTCTAACCGCGTATATCCAGACGCCGGCAACAAGAAGCTGGTGCAGTACAACATCCGCACCCGCATCCACGACGTCATCTACAAGGCACTGCAAAAGTCATGACCTGTTGTCCGGCATTTCCGTTTATTTGACTCCGCAACCGGCGGCGAGGCGTTCTGCTTATAGAACGCAACTCGCCGCCGGTTTTTTTCTCTTTCGCGTAGCGCTGTTACGCTTCTTCTCGCCCACTCCCTCTCATGAACATCGGCATCGTTTGTTATCCCACTTTCGGCGGCTCGGGCGTCGTGGCCACCGAGCTGGGTAAGGCCCTGGCGCAGCGTGGGCACCGCGTCCACTTCATCACCTACAGCCAGCCGGTGCGCCTGGATTTCTTCAACGAGAACCTGTTCTACCACGAGGTCTATATTCCGCCCTACCCCCTGTTTCAGTTCCCGCCCTACGAGCTGGCGCTGGCCAGCAAAATGGTGGACATTGCCCAGAACGAGAAGCTGGATGTGCTGCACGTGCATTATGCCATTCCGCATGCCTCGGCTGCCTTTATGGCCAAGCAGATTCTGCTTACCCGCGGCATCCGCATTCCGGTAGTCACCACGCTGCACGGCACCGATATTACGCTGGTAGGCAAAGATGCCAGCTACGAGCCGGTCGTTACGTTCAGCATCAACCAGAGTGATGGTGTAACGGCCGTATCGGCCGATCTGCGGCGCGAAACCTACGAGTATTTCGCCATCGAGAAGGAAATTGAGGTGATTCCGAACTTCATCAACCTGGAGCGTTTTCAGAAGCAGGCCAAAAACCACTTCAAGGCGGCTATTGCCCCCGAGGGCGAAAAGCTGCTGGTGCACACCAGTAACTTCCGCTCGGTGAAGCGGGTGGACGATGTGGTGAACATTTTTGCCGGTGTGCGCAAGCAAATGCCCGCCAAGCTGCTGCTGGTCGGCGACGGCCCCGACCGACCGCGCATCGAAAAGCTCTGCCGCGACATTGGCCTGTGCCAGGATATCCGTTTCCTGGGCAAGCTCGAAGCCGTGGAGGAAGTGCTCAGCATTGCCGACCTGTTCCTGATGCCTTCCGAGAAGGAAAGCTTCGGCCTGGCCGCGCTGGAGGCTATGGCCTGCGAGGTACCCGTAATCAGCACCAATGCCGGCGGCATTCCCGAGCTGAACGAGCACGGTGTAACCGGCATGGTCAGCAACGTGGGCGACGTGGCCGACATGGTAAAAAATGCCCTCTACGTGCTCGAAGACGAAAACCTGCCCCGCTTCAAAGCCGCCGCCCACGCCCGCGCCGAAACCTTCGCCCTCGATACGGTAGTGCCCCTCTACGAAGCCTGCTACCAGCGCGCCATCGACGCGGTAGCGGTGGGTGTATAAGGGCTGTCATTGCGAGGAGGCACGACGAAGCAATCCGTTCGGTAAAGCGCAAAGCCCTTATAAGCAGAAAGCCCCTGACGTCCGTGCTGGCGTCGGGGGCTTTTTCATTTGCAACGAATCGTTCTGGACACGGGCTGCATGGCTGCGCACTACAAATCTTCATCCGTAGACGCGGGGCTGGCGCTTATGTACGCCATACCGGCCGTTACTGCTAGCGTAACTAGAAACAGTAGCAGCGGCGTAGTGCCCGAGTTGCTTCCCATAGCGAGGTATATTCCTAGCCACCAACTGATGAAGGCCATGAGCAGGGTGGCAACACAACTGGGACGCTTATTGGTTGCCTTAGCTACCACTACCGGCACCAGCAGTCCTATTCCAAGTGGAACACCCACTGCCAGCAGAATAACGGCCCATAGTATTGAGCCCATTGACTGACCCTTAAGCATTTCAGCATGTGCGGAGCCACTCATCAATACCCCTGCCATAACAACTATTATTAACCGGTTGCGCATCCGCATCAGAACATAGCCACAGCCTCGCGCTTCACAGCCAGAATGGCGGCGGCGGTGGGGTCGGGCAGCTCATCGTTCATCATGGTTTCGAGGATGCGGCGCGCCAGCTCGGAGCCGCGGGCTTCGGCAGAGTTGGGCAGCTTTTGAAACTGGCTGCTGATGAGGTTGCTGACACTATTCTGGGCCAGCCGGACGGCCGCCCAGGTTTCGGGCTGCATGTATAGCTGCTGGCTGAGGTTGTGCTCCACTTCAGCCCGGATTTCCTGGAGCAGCAGCCGGTGGTAATCGGCGGCCGATTGGTTGGCGCTGCTGATGCGCACCAGCAGGTTCTGGGGGCTGAGGCGCTCGAGCAGCAGCGTCACGCGCTCCAGGGCCTGCAGGCGGAGCGGCAGCGTGGTTTTGCTGGCTTCCAGGCGCATCTCAATCAGGCGGCGCTGCTGCTCGCGCTCCAGAAACTGCTGAAACAGGAAGTAAATGGCGCCGGCCACAATAAGGGCCGGCAGAATGATTTTGAGCAGGTCGAAGATATAGGCGGTAGTGTCCATGCAGCTAATTAGAAGTAGAAACGAGTACCTAAGCGGTACCCGGGGCAGCTCGTTGCGGAGGTAAAGATAGGCGGTGAACCGCCGGGGCCAAGCCGTTGTTGTAGCCTCAAACGCCATCCTGCCGCCGCCGAGTGTGCCGGGAGGTCTTTGCCGGGGCTTCTGCCCAACTACCGGCGGCGTTGTATCTTTGCCCCTCTTCTTCTAAACCGAACGCATTATGGCAACGGCCGTTTCCACCAAACTTGCTCCCATCAGCCTCACTCCCCGCGCCCTGGAGGAGGTTCGCAATATTCTCGTTGAAAAGGCGGTTCCCGGCGAATACGGCCTGCGCGTTGGCGTGCAGGGCGGCGGCTGCTCGGGCATGAGCTACCTGCTGGGCTTCGATAAGCCCAAGGAGCAGGACGAGACCTTCGACATCGACGGGGTGCTGCTCATCATGGATAAAAAGCACGCCATGTACGTGCTGGGCATGGAAGTCGACTTCCAGGACGGCCTCAACGCCCGCGGCTTCGTCTTCAGCAACCCGCAAGCCAAAAGCACCTGCGGCTGCGGCTCCTCGTTCTCGGCCTAATTCAGGCGGTTGGCTGGCAGTTGCCGGCTGCTTTCTGCCAATGGTAAAATCCTCCACCAATGCATCGGTGGAGGATTTTTCTTTTTCAGGCTGTCACTGTATCGGCCCGGCAGGCAACAATATGTATGGCGGCGGTGGCTAAACCATCGGTATTTGCGGCAGTAGAGCCTGGGCCAGAAATGCCCGCACCTCTAGCAGCCGCTGCCGCACCTGAATCTGCTCGTACTCGCGGGTGAGGGTGGTGTCGATGGCCTGCTCGATGAGGTTGCACTGCTGGCGCAGGCTCTGGCGGCGGGTGTAGGAGCCGGTGCGGCGGGCCACGGTTTCGAGGGCCGACAACAGCCGCATCAGCACGGCCACATTATCGTCACCGTTGCTCCGAATCTGGTCGAAGGCCAGGCATACAAAATCGTTGAAGTTGCGGGTGCGGGCAATTACGCGCACCTGGCCGGCCTGGGCCCGCAGGGGCTGATCCAGCTCGCGGTTGGCCAGAAACGTCAGCATCGTGCCCAGCCAGTCGATGCACATAACGGCGGTAGTGGTGTCGTTGATGCCAGGCGACAGCGCTTTGAGGGCAATATCCACAATCTGGCGGAAGCCAAAGGCTACATCCTGCTGGTTGATGCTGCGCTGCGTGTCGATGGTAAAATAGCCGTTGAACTGCTGCTGCTCTTCGTTGGAGGGCTCGTGGTCGGCGCCGTAGCTGGCCACCGACAGCAGGGGGGTGTCCTGGGTAACGAAGTCGCCGAGGCGGTGTTCGAGGCGCACCACCAGGTTCTGGTCTTCGGCGTGCTGGAGCAGTTCCTCGCTGGCCACCCCCTGAATGTAGCCCGATGCTCTGGCCACGATAGGATGCCAGTGCAGGTCGGCTTCGCGGAAGTCCTTTTCTGCTTCGGAGCCGGCTTCTTCGCCCACCTGCTTGGGAAAGATGCGGCTCATGCCCTTCATGGTTTCGCGGGCGGCTTCGGCAATAATATTGCCCGCCTGAATAGACGTGGCAATATGATGGATAAAAAAAATCAGCATGCCAATGCTCACCAGCGCCATAAGCAGGGCAAACGACACGGCCAGCGGCGGAATAAAGCCGCTTTCGTCGCCCCCACGGACTGTGCGCAGCACCACCAGGCAATACACGAAGATGCTCACAAAGAAGCCCATCACCACCTGGTTGGCCCGGTCGCGCATGAAGTTGCGCAGGATGCGCGACGTGTACAGCCCCGAAACCGTGGCCAGCGTGGAGAGCGTGAGCGAGAAAATGAGGGCGGCTACCGTAATGGCAGAGCTGGCAATGGCCGACAGCATCCCCCGGGCCCCATCGGCCCCGGCCCCGAATAGCAGCGGATAATCGCGCGTCCATTTATTGCTGGTACCGGCATCAAGCAGCACTAACCCATAGGCCAGCAGCAACGCCGCCAACACCATCAGGGTAGGCACAAACCACAGGCTTGCATTGATATTGATCCACCAGCTCTTAATTCTTATCATACACGAGGCGCCACCGCAGTGGGCAGGAAACAGGATTTACAGGGGCAGCAGCAGCCTGGCAGCTGGTTTTGCTATGGCTTGGAAACGTTACGCAGGGCCGAATCGGGGGCGTCGGCCACTTGCCCGATGGCGTTGAGGGTTCCGTCGTTTTCGAGTACCACTGCTGCGGCATCGGCCAACGACGCAATGCCCCGCTCGCGCAGGCTGGCCAGGATTTCTCCTTCCGTAACGCGCTCCGCTTTCATGACGGCCGGTATGAATTGGCCCCGGTACACAAGCAGGGCAGGCTCCGATTTAACGAGCTTGTCCACCGTCTGAAACCGCACCGACAGCCAGGTAATGCCGTATTGCAGGCCAATAAGCAGCCCCATGCCCAACAGGCCATCGGCCAGGGCCACGCTTTTGCTGAGCAAGGTAGAAGCCAGCATGGAACCCAAAGCCACCGTCACGATGAGGTCGAAGGCGTTCATTTTGGAGAGCGTGCGCTTGCCCGAGGTGCGCAGCAGCAAAATCAGGCCGACGTACGCCAGCACGCCGATTACTACAATCCGAAGCAGGCTGCTCCAATTGGTAAAGAAGAATTTTTCCATAGGTTTCTGGTGAAAATGAACCGCTAGACCGCCCCCGGGCTATCCCCCGATTTAACGGCCGGCTTCTTGGGGTCTTCGGGCGGGTCGGCAAGCGTACCGGGCTCGGCCATGGCCACCTGAATGGGTACGGCCGGCATTTTGGTGGGCAGGCGCAACTCCAGAATATCGGGTGGCAGGGCGTAGCCGCCGGCCATAAGGGCCTTTTTCACCCGGTTCATCACCCGGCTGCGCAGTTCCAGTGTAGCCCGGCGGTAATCATCAGTGTCGGTCCAGAAAAACACTTTCAGGTTCACGGTGCTGGCGGCCAGCTCATCGACGACGGCAAATGGCTCACGCTCAGTTAACACTTCCGGCTCTAAGCGCACCTGCTCCAGAATGAGGGCAATGGCAGCGGCCACATCGTCGTCGTAATCTACGCCTACCACAAACTCCTGGCGGATGAAGCCGTCGCGGGTGTAGTTGATGAGCGGCTCCTTGAGCACAATGGCATTGGGAATGGAGATGTCGCGGCCGTCGAAGGTGCCCATTTCGGTGGTGCGCAGGTTGAGCTTGGTAATCTGCCCAAACATGTCCTGAATTTTCACGGTGTCGTTGACGCCGAAGGGGCGGTTGAAAGCCAGGATGATGCCGGCCAGGAAATTCTCGGCAATGTCCTTGAAAGCAAAACCCACCACGAAAGCCGACAGCCCCGCCGCCCCCAGAATACCGCCCACCACGCCCGAAAAACCCAGGATGTTGAGCGCCACCACCAGCCCTACCAGCACCAGCACCCAACGGCCTACCTGCGTCAGAAAATCGGTCAGCAGCGGGTCGTCGGAGTGGGCGCTGAGCTTGGCTGCCAGCCAGGTTCGCAGCCGACTGGCCCCTACCCATACCACGCCCATCACAACGGCCGCAATCAGCAGCCGCGGCAGCATGTACAGGAGCTGTTCCCAATAAGTATTGATTACCTGACTGAATTCGTCGGACATTCGGATGGCGTAATAGTGTAAGTGGTGCTGTGTGTACGGGGGCGTTGGTTGTCAGTTGCCGGGCACGGGTAACTAGCCGTTGCCGCCTATATTGCGCCCATGCGCCTTCCCATCCTTGCTCCACTCCTGCTGCTGAGCGCCTTCGGGGCGCGGGCCCAGGCCTTTCAGCCCGCCGAAATTGCCCGCTGGCAGCGCCAGGCCCGGCAGGTCACCATCACCCGCGACACCTGGGGCGTACCCCACGTAAGCGGCAAAACCGATGCCGATGCCGTGTTCGGCCTGCTGTACGCGCAGTGCGAAGACGATTTCGCGCGCGTAGAGGCCAACTACCTCGATGCGCTGGGCCGCCGGGCCGAAGTGGAGGGGGAAAGCGTGCTGTATCACGACCTGCGCGCCCGCCTGTTCATGGACAGTACCCGGGCCATTGCGCTCTACCAGAAAAGCCCCGCCTGGATGCGGCAGCTGCTCCAGGCTTTCGCCGACGGCACCAACTACTACCTGCACACCCACCCCCAAACCAAGCCGCAACTGCTGCGCCGCTTTCAGCCCTGGATGCCGCTGCTGTTTTCGGAAGGCAGTATTGGAGGCAACGTAAGCGTAGTGCCTGTCGAGCGGCTGAAGACCTTTTACAGCCGCCAGCTGGCCCCCGGCACCGGCTGGCAGCCTCCGCAGTTGCCCGTCAAAGAAGACCTGCTGGACCGCTCCTCGCTGGGCTCCAATGGCTTTGCCATCACGCCGCAGCTCAGCGCCAGTGGCCACCCACTGCTGCTCATCAACCCACATACCTCGTTCTATTTCCGGCCCGAAGTGCAGATGACCAGCCAGGCCGGCCTGAACGCCTACGGAGCCGTCACGTGGGGCCAGTTTTTCATCTACCAGGGCTTCAATGAGCACTGCGGCTGGATGCATACCTCCAGCTACGCCGACTCGATGGACGAGTATCTCGAAACCGTGGCTCAGCAGCCCGACGGCCGCTATACATACCGCTACGGCGCCGAGCAGCGGCCCGTACGCCAGGCGCCCGTGCGCGTGGCCTACCGCGCCGCCGATGGCACCACCAAGCACCGCGAGTTTACTACCTACCACACCCACCACGGCCCGGTAGTAGGCCAGCAGCCCGACGGCCAGTGGCTGACGGTGCGCATGATGGACACGCCCGTAGCGGCCCTGGAGCAGTCGTACCTGCGCACCAAGGCCACCGATTACGCCAGCTTTCGGCAGGTGATGAAGCTGAACGGCAACGCCTCGAACAACACAGTGTTTGCCGACAGTAAGGGCACCATTGCCTACTGGCACGGCAACTTCATGCCCCGGCGCGACCCGCAGTTTAATTGGAGCCGGCCGGTAGATGGTAGCAACCCCCAAACCGAGTGGCAGGGGCTGCACCCGGTGGAAGACATTGTACAGGCGAGAAACCCGGCCAGCGGCTGGCTGCAGAACTGCAACGCCACGCCTTTCACGGTGGCCGGCCCCGGCAGCTCCCCCTCCCCGGCCGCCTACCCCGCCTACATGGCTCCCGACGCCGAAAACTACCGCGGTCTGAATGCCGTGCGGGTATTGAGTGAAAAGTCAAAGTCGAAATTCACCCTCGATACGCTGTTGGCCGCCGCCCGCGACCCGCACCTGACGGCCTTCGACGAGCTGCTGCCGGCACTAAGCGAGGCCTACCAAACCGTAGCCGACGGCCCCGATGCCCCCCAGGGCGACATCCGAGAGGCTATAGCGCTGCTGCGGGCCTGGAACCACAACTATGCCACCACCTCGGTGGCCCAAACCGTGGCCACCTACTGGGCCGAGCGGCTGCTGCGCCTGGCCCGCCCCCGCGTGAAGCCCGGCCAGCCCCTCGACCAGCTGGCGCTGATTCGGTTCGCCATCAAAACCACCACGGCTCCCGAGAAAGTAAACGCCCTGCAGGAAACCCTGGATGAGCTGACCGCCTCGTTCGGCAACTGGCGCCAGCCCTGGGGCGACATCAACCGCTTCCAGCGCCTCACCGGCCGCATTGAGGAAGTGTACGACGATAAAAAGCCCAGCCTGCCGGTGGCCTTCACCTCCTCGGCCTGGGGCTCGTTGGCTGCCTTTGGCTCGCGGGCCCGGGCCGGCACCCAGAAACGCTACGGCGACGTGGGCAACAGCTTTGTGGCCGTAGTCGAGTTTGGCCCCCGCGTGCGGGCCCGCTCGGTGCTGGCCGGCGGCATTAGCGGCCAGCCCGCTTCGCCCCACTTCACCGACCAAGCCCCGCTGTATGTGCAGCAGCAGTTCAAAGACATCTGGTTCTATCCCGAAGACATCAAGCAGAACGCCAAGCGCACGTATTCGCCGGGGCAGTAAGGGTGAGTGCGAGGGTGAATGTAGAGTAAATAGAACGTCATGCTGAGTGCAGCCGGAGGCGAAGTCGAAGCATCTCTACTGCAATGGTAATTCTGTCGAATGCAACGAAGCGGTAGAGATGCTTCGACTTCACTCAGGATGACCGTTTTTCCCTTCTCCCTTGCCACTCCACTTTTCTCCTTATCACTCCCGCTCTTCCATGTCTCATTTCCACCGCCCTACCCTACTGGCCCGGCTCACCAGCCAGCCCCAATGGGATGTACTTGTTATTGGGGGCGGGGCCACGGGGCTGGGGGTGGCCCTCGATGCCCTGAGCCGGGGCTACCGCACGCTACTGCTGGAGCGCGACGATTTTGCCAAGGGCACCAGCAGCCGCAGCACCAAGCTTGTGCACGGGGGCGTGCGCTACCTGGCCCAGGGTGATGTTGGGCTGGTGCGCGAGGCCCTGCACGAACGGGGCCTGCTGCGACAGAATGCGCCGCACCTCGTCAGCAATCAGGAGTTTATCATTCCCAGTTATAGCTGGTGGGGAGGCCCGTTTTATACCGTTGGCCTGAAGCTGTACGACTGGCTGGCGGGCCGCCGCAGCTTCGGCGACTCGCGGCACCTGAGCCGCACCGAAACCCTGCGCCGCCTCGGCAACCTGCGCCCCAGTGGCTTGCGCGGGGGTGTGCTCTACCACGACGGCCAGTTCGATGACGCCCGCCTGGCCGTGAACCTGGCCCAGACTGCCCTCGAAGCGGGTGGCACCCTGCTTAACCACTGCGCCGTAACCGCCCTGCGCAAAGACACAACCGGCCACCTGACTGGCGTAGAGGCGCTTGACCAGGAAACCGGCCGAACCTACGAGCTGCGGGCAAAGGTGGTAGTGAATGCCACCGGCGTGTTCGTGGATGAGGTGCTGCGCCTCGATGAGCCCACGGCCCGCCCGCTGGTGCAGCCCAGCCAGGGCGTGCACCTGGTAGTAGGCGCCGATTTCCTGCCCGGCCACTGCGCGCTGATGATTCCGAAAACCGACGACGGCCGGGTACTATTTGCCGTGCCCTGGCAGGGCCGGGTGCTGCTAGGCACCACCGACACGCCCCTGCCCGCCGCCAGCACCGAACCCCGGGCCCAGGAGGCAGAAATCGACTTCATCCTGCGCACCGCCGGCCGCTACCTCACGCGCGCACCCGGCCGGGCCGATGTGCTGAGTGTGTTTGCCGGTCTGCGCCCTCTGGCCGCTCCCATTGACGGCACCACCAGCACCAAGGAGATTTCGCGCAGCCACAAGATTATTGTTTCCGAAAGCGGCCTACTCACCATTACGGGTGGTAAATGGACCACTTACCGCCGTATGGGCGAAGACGTAGTGGACCGCGCCATACTGCTGGGCAGGCTGGCCCCGGCCCTCAGCCGCACTGCCCAGCAGCCCATCCACGGGGCCCACCCCACCCCCGACCACCACGCGCCGCTGGCCGCCTACGGTACCGATGCCACGGCCCTGCGCCAGCTCATGCGCGAGCAGCCTGCTTTGGCCGAAAAGCTGGTGCCGGAGTTCGCTTTCACACGGGCCGAAGTAGTGTGGGCGGCCCGCTACGAACTGGCCCGCACCGTGGAAGACGTGCTGGCCCGCCGGGTGCGGCTGCTGTTTCTGGATGCCCGCGCCGCCAGCCGCGCCGCGCCAGCCGTAGCCGAACTGCTGGCCCACGAACTGGGCCACGATGCCGCCTGGCAGCAGCAGCAGGTGGCAGAATTCACGGAGCTGGCCCGGGGCTACGTGCTATAGCGCCCGGCAATAAGCACTATGCCGGCTAATCCAGTGCGTGCGGGTAGCCGATAATTTCGGCTTCGGCGGCCAGTTGGGCCCAGTCGGTCAGGTCGGCATTCAGGGCCTGGGCGGTGGCCTGGGTGAGAGGCTCGTGGCGGTAGAAGCGGGCTACATCGGCTCCTTCCAGCGGCTCGCGCTCGGTTTCGTCGAGGTAGTAGCCGTTAGCCCAGTCGGCGTAGGTTTCGGGGTTATGGTCGAACATGGCCAGCAAATCCTCCGAACCGTCGTCCTCCGCCTCATCCACTATGCCGGTCTGCCAGCCGTGGGCGGGCGTGTACCACAGGCAGAAGTTGGTACCGATAGAGGCCACCGGCTCACCGAACATAAACTCTTCGAAAGCAGCCGGCAAGCCTCGGGTAAGCTGCCCCTTATCGGCTGCCTCATATCCCGAAAGCGAGCCGTTGATGCAGCAGCCCTCGGGCCGGAATAGCACCAGGAGTTGGTCGCCCTCGCCGTCATTCATTTCCAGCAGCTGCTCGTCGGCGTCCCACTGCGGGTCGTAGGTGTAGTAGCGGTACTCGGGGTCGGGCGAGTTGATGGCGTCGAGCATGGCCAGGGCCTGGCCAAGGCGCTGCAGGTCGGCGGCGGACGGCAGGGCGGCGGGGTTGAGGCTGGAAATCATTTTCTGGAGCTTTTTGCTGACAGTTGGTGGCCGTTAGCTGATGATCGGGTGGAACAGAACGGATGCTAGCGCCGGGCGTATGCCCACGGGCTTCTACCGAAACCGGCGGCTCAGTACGTTTTGGTCATATCGGCCGGCACTACCAACACGAAATCGGCTTTCTGCTGGTTGTCTTTCTCCAGGCTGGCTAACTGTTCCTGCCACACCGTACTGATGGTGAGCACCTTCAGCTGCGGGTTCTGCTGGTGTAGGTAAGCCAGAATACCATCGTGGTTGTCGGAGTGGTAGCTGCCGTTGAGGTGCAGCAGCAGGTGGCTGGCAGGGCGGGCCTGGTTAAGAAAGAAAGCCATGGTGGCATCCTTGAGGGCCTGGGCCTGGATGATGTTCTGCACCCCGGCGGCGTGGGCCGCATCGCCCCCGAACATTTTCACCATATTCTTATAGCCGGGCAGCTCGTAATCCACCGTTAGCGGCAGCGGAACCAGCCAGGCTTTGGTAGCGGCGCTCAGCGTGTCGAGGGCCGCGAGGCTGCCTTTGGCCACCAGCGAGGCGTAGCGGCGCGGCACGTTGGTGCCCACCACCCGAAATTTCTGCTGGCGCGCCAGTTGCAGCAGCGGTTTGTAGTCGGTGCGGTAGTTGGGCCAGGGGCGGCTGCTGGCCTCGAAGGCCTTATCGTCCAGCTCGCCGGTGATGTACTGGTCGACCAGCGGCTGCACATCGCGCTCGAACATTTCGAGGCCCAGCACCAGCTGGCCCTGTTTCAGGCGGAGCAAATCTTTGGTGAGCTGCAGCTGCAGCCAGTGCGCCATGGGGTCGTTGTGCTGCTCGCCGAAGAACACCACATCGGCGGCAGCCAGCTTTTTCAGCATGGCCTCATAGCCCACCGGCTTGCCAGCGGCCGCAAACAGACGGTAAGCCGGCCGGTCCTGGGCCCTGCCCAGCATGGGGCCGATGAGCAGTAGCATAAAGAGGAGAATACGCATACCTCAAAGATACGTCTGCCACTGCGCCTTCTGCGAAAACACTGCGTCCTCTGCGGGCTAAGTCGTTGTTACGATTTTAGCCCGCAGAGGACGCAGTGTTTTCGCAGAAGGCGCAGTGCTGTTCGGTTAGCCTTTATAAAACAGCCATTTCGACAACTCTTTGTAGGTAACCTTCTTGCCGTACATGAGCACGCCCACCCGGTAGATGCGGGCGGCCACCCACACGGTGCCAATGAAGCCCACAATCAGCAACGCAACCGACAGGGCCAGCTGCCACACCGGCACGCCAAACGGCAGCCGGATAACCATGGCAATGGGCGAGGTAAACGGTATCATCGACATCCAGAAAGCCACCGGCCCATCGGGGTTGCGCAGAATCACACTCACGCCGATGATGTAGCTCAGAATCAGGGGCATGGTAATCGGGAACATAAACTGCTGGGTGTCGGTCTGGTCATCGACGGCTGCCCCAATAGCCCCGAACAACGCCCCATAGAGCAGGTAGCCGCCCAGGAAGTAAATCACGAAGCCAACCACAATCATGCCCAGCGGCAGACCGCGCAGGGCCTTAAACACGCTGAACCGCTCCGATACGGCGGCGGCCGGATCGGCCGGCGTGGCGGCGTTGTCGGCGCTGGCTACTTCGGCACCGCCCATTACCTGGGCCGCCCGCTCGGTACCGCCCGGGTTGGCCGCCATTTCGGTTTTGGCCGTGGCAGTCAGCTTATCGGCAAAAAGGGCAGTTATGGCCGAGGTGGCACCCACCGACAGCAAGCCCCAGAGCAGAAACTGGGTGAGGCCCACCCCCGCAATACCCACAATTTTGCCCATCATCAGGTCAAACGGCTTCACCGATGACAGCATCACTTCCATAATCCGGCTCGACTTTTCCTCCCCCACGCCGCGCATAATCTGCACGCCGTACATGAAAATGAACAGGTAGATAAGCAGCGCCAGCGCGTAGGCAATGCCCGAGGTGGCCAGCGCGTTGCTGTTCTTTTCTTTACCGGTTTCGTCGAGGTTGATGCTGGCCACATCGATGTTGGTTTTCAGCGCATCCAGCTTTTCCTGCGACAGGCCCGAGGCGCGCATTTTATCTTCCGAAAACAGCTTATCGAGGGCGTTTTCCACGGCCTGCTGCTTGCGGATGCTCACATTGCCCTTGGCATACAGCTGCACCCCCTTGGGGGCCTCCAGGCTCAGGCCGGCCGGCAGGTACAGCAGCCCGTCATCCTCCGATTTGAGGTAGTCCTTTTTCACCGTTTCCAGCGGGCCCTGCACCGGCGTAAATTGCATCTGCTTCGTCGATATGAGCCGCGCCCCCAGGCGCTGCCCGCTCATGTCGAGCACCTGCACAACGTCCTGCGTGTCGTTGTCGGAGGTGGCAATCTTGACGATAAAAAAGCCGAACGCGGCCACAATCAGCGGCACGAGCAGCGTCATAATCAGGAAGCTGCGCTTTTTTACCCGGGTCAGATATTCGCGCTGGGCAATGAGCCAGAAGTTGGAAGGCATAGTTTTCTGAGCTGTTAGCTTTTAGCTGGTGGCTATTAGCTTTTGTTTCGGTTGATTGATAACTGCTGTTACGCAGTGGTTTCGTTGAAGTGCTGCTAGGTAAGTAGCGCGAACTTTGTAGTTCGCGTCCCCCGCGCCGTTCACGCTGTTTTAATGGCGCAGGGACGCGAACTACAAAGTTCGCGCTACTTCCCCCTGCGTAACAGCAGTGATAATTATGCTAAGAGCAACGTGGCGCAAAGATTCTCCGGTACGAATTCTTATTAAACGCATGTAGGAAAAAGCTATCCGCTATCAGCTAATGGCTAAAACCCTAAGCTACCGGCATTTCTTCCAGCAGCGTTTCGGGCATGGTTTCCTTCACCCGACGGATGAAGATTTCGTTGATGCTCGGAATCAGCTCGCGGAAAGCGTGTACCTCCACGTTGCCGATGAGGTAGCGCAGCAAATCGTTGGGCGTGGTGCCGGCGTGCAGCCGGATGATGTCGTGGAAGTGGCTGTTTTCGCGCTCATGATGCTCCAGCACCTCGAAATCGGGGTGCATCACCATCAGCCGGCCCTTGCCCTCTACCGAGTAGGTCTGGGTGCGGAAGGTGTCCTTCACGGTGCTTACCGGCCCGTCGAGTACCTTGCGTGAGCGGTTGATGAGGGCAATGTTGTCGCACATTTCCTCTACCGATTCCATGCGGTGCGTGGCCAGGATGATGGTCGCGCCCTTGTCGCGCAAGGCGAGTATTTCGTCCTTGATGAGGTTGGCGTTGATGGGGTCGAAGCCCGAAAACGGCTCATCCAGAATGATGATGCTGGGCTCGTGGAGCACGGTGGCGATGAACTGCACCTTCTGCTGCATGCCCTTGCTCAGGTCCTCTACGTTTTTCTCCACCCAGGGTGCCAGGTCGAAGCGCTGAATCCAGGCCTTGATGCGCTGGGTAGCGTCGGAGCGGCTCAGGCCCTTTAGGCGGGCCAGGTACAGCAGCTGCTCGCCCACTTTCATCTTCTTATACAGGCCGCGCTCCTCGGGCAGGTAGCCGATTTCGCCGATATGCTTCGGAGCCAGCTTCTCACCGCGGATGCGGATTTCGCCACCATCGGCCCCGGTTATCTGGGTGATGATGCGGATGAGCGAGGTTTTGCCGGCGCCGTTGGGTCCGAGCAAACCGTAAATGCTGCGGTCCGGTATTTCCAGGCTTACATCGTTCAGGGCGACGTGCTCGCCGTACGTTTTGCGCACGTTCAGGGCTTCGAGGGCTGCTTGCATTTTTGTTTTGAGCTGTTAACCTTTAGCTGATTGCTAATAGCTTTCGTTCGGAAGGAGTAAGACTCGGGAAAACTTGCGGACGCTTAAATGTAGCGTTTTCTGAATTCTTGGTTTGGCGAATTTCAACCAACCGGCCGCCTCAGTCCCGCAACTCGTGCAGAGCCGCTTCCAGCTGGTCGAGGTAGCGGCCGTAGCGGCGCTGGTGCTCCTTCTGGCCCATGCGGTAAGCCGCGTATAGCAGCAACAGCAATAGCACAACGCCCCCGGCCGCAATGCTCAGGTGCCAGCCCCAGTTGGGTTGGCCGGGCTGCAGATAGGCCCACAAATAGGTTCGGCGCACTATTACTACAAAAACTGCCAGCAAGGCCAGCGACCCTACGCCCACATAGTCGTGCAGGCGCATCAGGTGCCGAAACCGGATGATGCGGGTAGTCAGGAACTGATACAGGTTGGGCTGCTGCTGTTCCATCTGGCCGATAAGCTTAAGCCGCTGGTACACAATCAGGCCCACCAGACACAGCACGGCAAAGATGCCCGCCGCAAAGAGCTGCAGCTTTACCGCGTCACGGAAGAAGATAAGCGCATCGAAAACGATTAGCACCAGCCCCATACCTACGAATTTCAGCTCCCGGGAAGCGTTTTTCTTCAGCCTAACCAGCGGATTAGAGGAAGTATAGGACATGAGCATAGCGCGGAGGGATTGTTCAGAGGTAAGGGTATCTGCAGAAGGAACAACGGGCTGGTCCTGCCAGCGGCTCCGAAAATCATCGAGTTCCATCAGGCGGGTTGGGTTAGGAGTTGGCGGAGCTTGTCCTGCACGCGGTGCATCTTCACGCGCACATTGTTTGGGGTGATGCCCAGGATATCGGCCATTTCGGCGTAGGTTTTCTCTTCGAGATAGAGCAGCACAAAGGCTTTTTCGACGTCGGAGAGGCGGGTAATGGCCCGGTAGAGTTCGGCCAGGTCGTCGGGGTCGGGGCCTTCGGGCGGGGGTGCGGGTACCTCGGGCAAACCTTCGGGGCCGGGCAGGTGGTCGGCGGCAGGGCGACGGGTGCGGCGGCGCAGGTCCGATATAGCCACGTTCAGGGCCACCCGGTAGAGCCAGGTGCCCACCTGCACGTCGGGCCGGGCTTCGTAGCGTGGCCACGCCCGCCACAACTGCAGCACCATTTCCTGGTATAAGTCCTGCCGGTCGTCGGCATCGGCGCAGTACAGGCGTGCCACCCGCCGCAGCCGGGGCTGGTGGGCATTCAGGAGTTCCAGAAAATCGGGGGCTACCGGAGTCGGCGACATGCAACGTAGTTTTGCCAGGTATATCGGCCAAACTCAGCAGGCATTACACGCCGGGCCGAAAAAATTTCTGGCAGAAATTGATACCTATGTATGCGGCGTTAGCGGCCGCCTAGCCTTGCTCTTTGCTCATTTCACTATCTGCTGCAAATAAATATTGCCGGGTTGTGTAATGTACGCTGTACTCGGCCGATATACAGACAGAACAAAGCTGTCGGTTCGTAATTTTCACGCATTTATTTCCTCATCTTTTCCCATCAAACATGCGCCTTACTACCCTTTCACTGGCTGCTGCCTTTCTACTAGCCAGCCCCTTGGCGCAAGCCCAAAAAACAGCAAAAGCCCCCAAAACAGCGGCTACTGCGGCAACCACCAAGTCCTTGCTCTGGGAAATTTCGGGCAACAAGCTTGCTAAGCCATCCTATGTGTTCGGTACTATCCACCTGCTCTGCGCCGACGACCTCAAGGTGAGCGAGGTGGTGAAGAAGGCCATCGACAACTCGCAGCAAATTGCCCTGGAGCTGGATATGGACAGCCCCACGATGATGGAGGAAATGCGCGGGCAAATGATGCTACCGGCCGGCCAGACCGTGCAGGGCTGCATGACCAAGGAAGAGTACGCCGCCGTAAACGACTACTACACCAACGAGCTGAAGATGCCCTTCGCCCAAATGGGCACCATGAAACCCTTCATCCTGTCGTCGTTGATGTACCCCAAAATGCTGGGTTGCCCAATCGGCAGCTATGAAGGAACACTGATAGGCATGGCCAAAGCCAAGCAAGTGGAAGTTATCGGCCTCGAAACGGTGGCAGACCAGATGGGCATTTTCGATAAAATCCCCTGCGATAAGCAGGCGCAAATGCTGTCGGATATGGTGGTTAAGCGCAGCGAGGCCCAGCAGGAATTTAAGGCCCTGTTCCAGCTGTATCAGGCCCAGGATGTAGAGGAGCTTTTGAAGGCAACGTTAGCCAGCCAGTTCGGCATGAAGGAGTACGAGGACGAGCTGCTGACCAACCGCAATAAGCGCTGGATACCCCTGATGGCCCAGCAAGCCACCAGCAAACCGACCTTTTTTGCCGTTGGCGCCGCCCACTTGGGTGGCTCGAACGGCGTGCTGGCGCTGCTCCGCCAGCAAGGGTATCAGGTAAAGCCCCTGCTGTAGCCTCGAATAACTCTCAGGCAGCAAAAAAGCCCGCTTTCCAGTCAAGGAAAGCGGGCTTTTTTGTCAAACAACGTTTTCGACGAGGATAGCTCTACGCGAAATACTCCTTCACTTTCTCGAAGAAGCCTTTGTCATTCTTGCCGGGGCTGGGCATGAAATTACGCGAGTCGCGCAGCTTTTCAAGCAGTTCCCGCTCCTCGTTGCTCACGCTCTTGGGCGTCCAGACGTTGAGGTGGATGAGCTGGTCGCCGCGGCCGTAACCGTTGATGTCTTTGATGCCCTTGCCGCGCAGGCGCAGGATTTTACCCGGCTGGGTGCCCGGCTCTACCCTTATTTTCACCTTGCCCTCGATGGTAGGCACCTCGATGTTGGAGCCCAAAGCGGCGTCCACGAACGAGATGTACTGCTCGAACATGATGTTATTGCCCTCGCGGCGCAACAACTCGTGCGGCTCCTCCTCAATCTGAATAAGCAGGTCGCCGGGCACACCACCACGCTCGGGGTAGTTGCCCTTGCCGGTCATGCTCAACTGCATCCCTTCGGCCACACCCGCCGGAATGTTGATCGGGATGACCTCCTCGTGCAGCTGGCGGCCATCGCCCTTACAAGTGTCGCAGGTGCTGGTTACTACTTTGCCCTCGCCCTCGCAGGTTGGGCAGGTGCTGGCGCTTACCATCTGGCCGAGCATGGTGTTCACCACGCGCTTCACCTGGCCCTGGCCGTTGCAGGTGCCGCAGGTTTTCAGGTCGGTGCCGTTTTTGGCGCCGGTGCCCGAGCAGGGCTCACAGGCCACGTAGCGCTTCACTTTTATTTTCTTCTCAACGCCGTTGGCAATTTCTTCCAGATCGAGCTTGAGCTTGATGCGCAGGTTAGAGCCTTTGCGCGCGCGTCGCCCGCCCTGCTGGCCGCGGCCGCCCCCAAAGAAGCTCTCGAAGCCGCCGCCACCGAAAATATCACCAAACTGGCTGAAGATGTCCTCCATGTTGGGGTTGCCGCCACCATTGCCACCCATGCCCTGATGACCATACTGGTCGTAGCGGGCGCGCTTCTGCTCGTTGCTGAGCACCTCGTACGCCTCGGCCGCCTCCTTGAACTTGTCCTCAGCAGTAGGGTCGTCGGGGTTTTTGTCGGGGTGGTATTTGATGGCCACCTTGCGGTAGGCCTTCTTGATCTCGTCGCCCGCCGCGTTTTTGGCCACGCTCAGCACCTCGTAATAATCTCGCTTCGTTGCCATGTTTGTTAAGCTTTTAGCTGACAGCTACTAGCTGTTAGCTTTTGTTCTGCTTCTCGTCTTCGACTGATGATTAAATCGAAAGCGGCATGTAGTTGTTCATGAGCGCCTACTCGCTCTTGTTGAGCTCAAGCACAGTCTATGGTCAAACAGCACGAAAGCTATCAGCTAACAGCTCAAGTTCTACTGACCCAATACCACTTTAGCGTGGCGTAACACCTTATCACCCAGATAATACCCTTTTTCTACTTCGTCTACTATTTTACCTTTCATGTCCTCTGATGGGGCCGGAATCTGGGTAATAGCTTCGTGCAGCTCGGGGTCGAAGGCAGTGCCCACAGCATTCATCGGGGTCAGGCCCTTTTGCTCCAGCGTCTTACCAAGTTTGTTCTGGATAATGTCGAAGGCCTCGCGCACGGTGCCGGCATCGTCGGTGGTCTGCGTGTGGTGGCGGGCCCGGTCTAAATCGTCGAGCACGGGCAGTAGCACCGCCATCAACTCCTGGTTGGCGCTCTTGAACAAATCGATGCGCTCCTTGCTGGTGCGGCGCTTGTAGTTCTCAAACTCAGCGGCCAGACGCAGGTACTTGTCCTTGAGGTCGGTCAGCTCGGTGCCGGACGCGGATGCGTCGGTTTCGGGCGTCGTCTCGTCGGTCATTTCGCCAGCCACATCGGCGGCGGGGTCGGTCAGGTTGTCGTCCTGGGGCAGGTTCTGGTCGTCAGCCATAGTCGTAAAATATCGTCGGAAGGGGTTTTTCACTGGATTAGCCGATAGGCAAGAGGCGGGGTGCAAGCAACAGGCCAAAGCGTGTTGGCTGTCAGTTTGGCACAAACAACGGGCCGGGCGCAGGAGTCGTTCCTGCACCCGGCCCGTTGTAGTTGGCACTCTACTCCGCGTGCAGCGCCGTCCAGATCATGTCCTTCAGCGGCTGGATGTTTTTGTTGGTCAGGCTGGAAATGAACACGGTAGGTAGCTCCGTGGGTAACGTGGCCCTGATTTCCTCCTCTAATTCCTCATCAAGCATATCGGACTTAGTGATGGCCAGCAGACGCTTTTTGTCCAGCAGTTCGGGGTTGAACTGCTTCAGCTCGCTGAGTAGCACCTGATATTCGGCATTGATGTCGGGCGAGTCGCAGCTGATCATAAACAGCAGAATCGAGTTGCGCTCGACGTGGCGCAGGAAACGATGACCCAGGCCTTTCCCCTCAGCCGCGCCCTCGATAATGCCCGGAATGTCGGCCATCACAAACGACTTGTAGTCGCGGTAGGCCACTACGCCCAGGTTGGGCGTGAGGGTGGTGAAGGCGTAATCGGCAATTTTGGGCGTGGCGGCCGACACGACGGAGAGCAGCGTGCTTTTGCCCGCGTTCGGGAAGCCCACCAGGCCCACATCGGCCAGCAGCTTCAGCTCCAGAATCACCCACTCATCAATACCATCCTCGCCGGGCTGCGCATACTGTGGGGCCTGGTTGGTAGCCGACTTGAAGTGGTCGTTGCCGAGCCCCCCGCGGCCACCGGGCGTCAGAATCAGGCGCTGGCCGTCTTCGGTAATTTCGAGTTTCTTTTCGCCGGTTTCGGCGTCGCGGGCTACGGTGCCCAGGGGCACCTGAATAATAATATCCTGGCCCTGCTTGCCGGAACGCAGGTTTTCGCCCCCGCCCTCGCCCGCCTCGGCAATCAAATGCTTTTTGTACTGCAGGTGCAGCAGCGTCCAGAGCTGAGAGCTGCCTTCCAGAATAATGTGGCCGCCGCGGCCGCCGTCGCCGCCATCGGGGCCGCCGTTGGGCAGGCCCTTGGCCCGGAAGAAGTGGTGCGAGCCCGCCCCGCCCCTGCCCGAGCGGCAATTGATTTTAACGTAGTCGATGAAGTTATTGGAAGCCAAAATTTGAGGAGCTAGGAGTTGGAAGGCAGGAGACAGAAGCACTACCATCCTTAAAAAGGACTGTCATCCTGCCCAATCCGCTATTTGAGCGGAGTACGCAGGATGACAGAAGAAATATTCTGCCGCAGCCTGGGAGGGCCACAGCTACAAAGTTACGCTTTTACTTCCTGGGCAGCCTGTTGGCTGCCGCTGGGAGTAGCAGGCAAGTGCTGATCGAGGATGGCGCAGATCTGGCCGAAAATATCCTCAATTTCTCCAATGCCATTCAGGGCATGAAATTTATTTTGCGTGGCGTAATAGCCGGCAACCTGCGCAGTTTCGGTGTTGTACACGGTTACGCGGCGGCTGATTTTGGCTTCATCCTGGTCGTCGGGGCGGCCCGAGGTTTTACCGCGTTCCAGCAGCCGCTTTACCAACTCCTCCTCCTTTACTTCCAGCGCCACCATACACGACACCTTGGTATTGTGGGTGGCCAGCAGCTGGTCGAGGCTTTCGGCCTGGGGCACAGTGCGCGGGAAGCCGTCGAAGATGAAGCCCGCCGCCTGCTCGTTCTCTTTGAGGGCCGAGCCAATCATGCCAATCACCACTTCATCGGGCACCAGCAGGCCCTCGTCCATGAGCTTTTTGGCTTGCAGGCCCAGCTCGGTGCCGCGGCTGATCTGGGCCCGCAGCAGGTCGCCGGTCGAGAGGTGCACCAGATTGTAGCGGGCAATCAGCTTCTGACTTTGCGTGCCTTTACCGGCCCCGGGAGGGCCAAATAGTACAAGATTAAGCATGAGCAGCGAGGAGTTACGCGGAAAGGTTGAAATGGGCGGGTTTGGGAAATATAAGCACGAAACGGCAAACGCCCCGCGCAAAGCTACGGCCGGAATCCGGTATCGGAGGCGAATATCCGGCTTATACGGCCTGGTAGACGTCGGGGTAGTTGCGGCCCAGACCGTCAAAATCGAGGCCGTAGCCCACAATGAAGTCGTTGGGAATGGGCAGGCCCACGTAGCGCAGCGGCAACTCGTGCTGGAGGCACTCGGGCTTGAGAAACAGCGTAGCAACTTCCAGCGAGGCCGGCGCCTTGGCGCCGAGCGTATCGAGGAGCATGCGCATAGTGTGGCCCGTATCCACGATGTCTTCTACCAGCACCACATGGCGGCCCTGCAGCTCCTCGGTCAGGCCCAGCACCTCCTTGATTTCGCCGCTGCTGCTGGTGCCCGTGTAGGAGGCCACCCGGATAAAGCACACTTCGCAGGTCAGGCTGATGTGCTTGAGCAGATCGGCCGCAAACATGAACGAGCCGTTGAGTACTACCACAAACAGCAGTTGCCGGCCGGCATAATCCTGGTTGATGCGGCCGGCGACGTCGGCAATGGCCGCCGTCAGCTCCCGGGCCGACAAATAGGGTTTAAACTCCTTGTCGTGCAGCGTAATATGGTCGGGGTTCATCCGCTTGAGGTTGGGCTCGAAGTCACTAGGCAGGTCAAAGGTAGAGTTTAGTACCGGGATGGCAGGAGTCGGGGGCTGAAAATCAGCTGTCATTCTGCACCTGTGAAGGACCTTACTACACCAAAACGAACGTTTCTGGCATGGTAAGGCCCTTCATAAGCGCCGGATGACAGGCGGGTTTCTCTACTGCGCCGCTGCTACTACCGCCACCGCAGCAGTTGCCGTTGGCACGGTCCGTACGTGGGTGGCCGGCACCTCGGGAGCCTGCACCACGCCGCGCGAGGGAGCGGCAATGTGGGGCGCAATAACCAGCGAAACGATGCTCATCAGCTTGATGAGGATGTTCATGCTGGGGCCCGAGGTGTCTTTGAACGGGTCGCCTACTGTGTCGCCGGTTACGGAGGCCTTGTGGGCATCGGAGCCTTTGTACTGCATCACGCCGTCAATCATCACCCCTTTCTCGAACGATTTTTTGGCGTTGTCCCAGGCCCCACCGGCGTTGCTCTGGAAAATAGCCATCAGCACGCCGCTTACTGTTACGCCGGCCAGCGTGCCGCCCAGCACCTCGGGCCCGAAAGTGAAGCCCACCAGCACTGGCACCAGCAGGGCAATGGCCCCCGGCAACATCATCTCGCGGATGGCGGCGTCGGTAGAAATAGCCACGCATTTTTCGTACTCGGGCCGGCCGGTGCCTTCCATGATGCCCGGAATCTCGCGAAACTGCCGGCGTACTTCCTGCACCATCGCCATAGCTGCCCGCCCCACGGCCGAAATGGCCAGGCCCGAGAAAATGAATGGAATCATGGCCCCCACGAACAGCCCTGCCAGCACCCGCGCGTTGCTGATGTCGATGCTCGTGATGTTGGCCGTGCCCATAAAGGCGGCAAATAGGGCCAGGGAAGTAAGGGCCGCCGAAGCAATAGCGAAACCCTTGCCGGTGGCGGCGGTGGTGTTGCCCACCGCATCCAGAATATCAGTCCGCTCGCGCACTTCCTTGGGTAAGTCGCTCATTTCGGCAATACCACCGGCGTTGTCGGCAATGGGGCCGAAAGCATCGATGGCCAGCTGCATGGCCGTGGTGGCCATCATACCGGCCGCGGCAATAGCCACGCCGTAGAGGCCGGCGAATTCGTAGCTGAGGATGATGCCCGCCGCCAGTACCAGAATCGGCAGCACTGTGCTTTCCATACCCACTGAGAGCCCACCGATAACGGTGGTAGCGTGGCCTGTGGAGCTTTGGCGCACGATGCTGAGCACCGGCCGCCGGCCCATGGCCGTGTAGTACTCGGTGATAATGCTCATCAACGTGCCTACTATTAAACCCACAACCACGGCCCAGAACACGCTCATGGCGTTGAATGTAACACCCCGAATCACAAGGTCTTCGGTGGGCAGTATCCAGCGGATGATGAAGAACGAGGCTAATGCCGAAACGGCCACCGACACATAGTTACCGAAATTAAGCGCGCCCTGTACATTACCGCCCTCCTTCACGCGCACCAGCAGAATGCCAATCAACGAGGCCACAATGCCCATGCCGGCAATTACCATGGGTAGCAGAATCGGCGAGAGGCCCTGAAACTGGTCGCCACGGGCAATTACCTCGCGCCCCAGCACCATAGTAGCCAGAATGGTGGCCACGTACGAGCCGAACAGATCGGCGCCCATGCCGGCCACGTCGCCCACGTTGTCGCCCACGTTGTCGGCAATGGTGGCGGGGTTGCGGGGGTCGTCTTCCGGGATGCCGGCCTCAACTTTACCAACCAAGTCGGCCCCCACGTCGGCGGCTTTGGTGTAGATGCCGCCACCCACCCGGGCAAACAACGCAATGCTTTCGGCCCCCAGTGAGAAGCCGGTGAGCACCTCCAGGGCTGTTTCCATCTCAATACCGTTGGCCGTGCCTCCCTTACTTACCACAAACAGCTGGTAGAAGACGATGAACAACGACCCCAGCCCCATTACGGCCAGGCCGGCCACGCCCATACCCATCACCGAGCCCCCCGAAAACGACACGTTCAATGCCTTGCTCAGGCTGGTGCGAGCCGCCTGGGCTGTGCGCACGTTGGCCTTGGTGGCAATTTTCATCCCGATATACCCCGCCAGTGCCGACAGAAAGGCCCCGATAATGAAGGCAATGACAATCACCGGGCTTGATTTCTCGCCGGTGCTACCCAGGTAAAAAAGGAAGGCCGAGGCAATGAGCACGAAGATGCCCATCACCCGGTATTCGGCCCGCAGGAAGGCAATGGCTCCATCGGCAATGTAGCCGGCAATGGTGCGCATCCGCTCGTCGCCGGCGTCCTGCCGGCTTACCCAGCCCGAACGCACCCAAGTATACACAAGCGCAAAAAGCCCCAGTACGGGCACAGCGTAAAGAACAGGCATCATAAGCGGTGGGAAGTGATTTTGGTTGAGGAAGAGTTTAGATGGGGTAAAATAGAGCTTATTCGCTAATACCCAATACTTCCCGTCCTATAGTCCAGATTCCTGCCACCCTAAAAACCAAGGCCGCGCCCAAACAATCGTCGGACGCGGCCTTGGTTTTACTCGCCTGCTACAATCAGGCTTATCATACGGAAGACATGCATACTTACCCCGCTTCTTCTCCTATAGCTCACGCATCAACACCCGATAAAGCGCCAGCATGCTTTCAATGTCGCGCTTGTTCACGATTTCATCGGGAGAATGCACGTTATCCTCGGGGGCTCCAACGAAGCACCAGTCCCAGGGCTGGGCGCCGTGCTGCAGTTCTTTGGCATCGGAGCCGCCGCTGCCCTCCACTTCCAGCTGGTGCGCAATGCCGGACGCTTCGGCAATCCGACGGATACGGTCGACGTAGGCGCGGCGCGGAATCAGCGAGTCGCGCAGGCTGATGGCCACACCCTGGCCGGGCTGCACGCCTTCGGTTACCCAGGTGATGTCGGAAATCAGGGCCTGGCGCACGCCGTAGGTTTCGTAAATATACTTGGCCAAGTAGGCCACCGAGCCCCCGCCGTGCTCCTCCCAGCACGAGAAGACGACGATGCCGTGCTCCACTGTTTCACACAGCCGCAGTGCGTTCCAGACACCCAAGCGGTTGTCGAGGTAGCAGCTCTGCACGGTGGTTTCGGTTTCACGAAAGTCGCAATGGAACGTTAGCTCCGTACCTCGGTCGATTTCCCGGCTATAATCGTAGCTCAGCGCGCCGGTATTCTCATCCACCACCAAGGTGCAGTCAATTTTGCCTCGTGAGTCCTCACCTACCAATCGGTAGCCGGTTTCGGCAGCCGGCCCACCAATGCGTACTAGCTGCCGGCCGTAGCGTACAGTGAAGCCTATACTATCGAGGTGAGCAAAAACAGCAGTACGCGGACTACCGAACACCAGAATAATACAATCCTGAAATTTATCCCCTGCCAGTACAACAGGCTTAGTACACCACTGGCCCATGTTTTGCTCCACGTAGCGGAGCACAAAATCAGTGAGTTGGGTTTCGTGCCCAGCAGGGGCCTGAATATGGCACATAGTGCGTAAAAGCTCCATCCGGTATATTTTTTTTGTCCAAAATAGCGCTAAAAGTTCTACTTTAGCCTTTCCGTCGGGCCGCAGCGGGCTCATTTCCACTTCAGCCTGCCGCCGCAATTTGCCGAGCGTATGCACCAATTGTTACAATTATTATTTTTTCTGCTACTACTGCTTCCCTGGGTGGCCCGTGCCCAGGATCCAGCTGGTAGTCCTCCTTCACCGCCACCCTCTGAGGCCACGCGCTCGGAAACCATGGCCCCCGATCTTACGCGCCCTGACTTGTTACCCGACTCGACCCGGCAAGTGAAGCTGGAAAATGTTGATGTAGCCCCAGCAGCCGTTGACATTTCGGGTTGGCTGCTACTCGATAAGGATATCCAGACTGAGTTAGAAGGAGCCGTATATAACCTCTACAATTTTAAATACGACAAGGCCGAGCGGCAATTCAGGAGCCTGCGCCGCCGCTACCCTAACCATCCAATGCCCTATTTTCTGCTGGGGCTTAGCGCTTGGTGGAAAATTGTGCCCACTGGTATCCAGACCAAACTCTACGACCGGCAGTTTTTTGCCTATATGGATACCACGATAACTAGGGCGGAAGCACTCTATAAAAAGGATAACAGAAATTATGAGGCCTGCTTTTTTCTGGCCGCCGGCTATGGCTTTGATGCGCGCCTGCATGCCGAGCGGCGCGACTGGCGCAAAGCTACCGTCAGCGCCAAACGCGCACTCGACTACCTCGAAAAAAGCAGGGAAGCCAACGGTCTGAGTCCCGAATTTCTGTTTGGCCAGGCGCTATTTAACTATTACGCCGTGTGGGTGCCCGAAAACTATCCGCTGCTCAAGCCAGTACTGCTGTTCTTTCCGAAAGGGAATAAACAATTAGGCCTGCAACAATTGCGTAACGTAGCGGAGAATGGGTTTTATGTTGGCCCGGAGGCGCGCACCTACCTCATGCGTATTCTGCTCATCGAGGAAGACAAGCCAGCCGAAGCCCTGCCCGTAGCCCGGTATCTGGCCACTACTTACCCTGAAAATGCGTATTTCCAACGGCATTACGCCAACGCCTGCTTCCGCGAAGGTCAATTCCGCGAGTGCGAACGAGTCAGCCGAGACCTACTCGATAAGCTAGGTCGCGGCCTGCCCGGCTACGAGGCCAACGGTGGCCGCTACGCTACCTACTTTCTGGCCTATTTCATGCAACATAAGTATAAGGACCTTGCCAAGGCCCGCGACTACTACCAGCGCTGCATTGTGTTTGCCGAACAGAACGGTGAAACCAACTACGGCTTCTACGTGTTCTCCAACCTTGCTCTTGCCCGGCTCGCCGCCGACAGCAAGGATACTCGCTCTGCCCGCCGCTATTATACTGTAGTACTAGAAAAATCCGACCGTAAGTCCGACCAGTTCAAGGAAGCCCGGGAGTATTTGAAGGTGAAGTAAGAGCACCGTTTTAGGTTGGCCCTTCCTGCTAAATACAAGCGAATAATTACAAATGGATTTAAAAGACCTCTTCCTGACGCCGTTTTATCTAGCCCTATTCTATGGGCTGGCTTTCACGGTACGTAAGCGGTTTACAAACGCCTTAACAAAAAAGTATTTTATCCCTGCGCTGTCGGTCAAATTTCTGGGTGCTGTTTCGCTGGGCCTGATTTACCAGTTTTACTATGGCGGAGGGGACACGTTTAACTATTATGACCACGTAAAAATAGTTTACCAGGCCTTTAGCGACTCCCCTGCACTAGGCCTCAAGCTAATCTTCGGGCCGGCAGTTTACGATCCGTTAACGATAAAATACACCGGTCAAATGTACTGGTACGACTCGTCAACTGAATACTTTGTCGTCCGGGTAGCGGCAGCATTTGCTATATTATGTTTTAACACGTATTCTATTATTGGTCTGTTTTTCGCGGCGCTTAGTTTCTCGGGAATGTGGGCAATGTATCTTACATTTCTTCGCATATATCCCCTGGCCTACAAGAAACTTGCTATTGCCGTATTCTTTTTACCCTCGGTGTTTTTCTGGGGCTCCGGACTATTAAAAGACTCCTTGTGTATGGGGGCATTAGGATGGATTTTTTACGGTTTCTATCATGCACTCATCGAACGCAAAAGCATACCGACTGCCCTCACTCTGGGTAGCATTGGCATATATGTGCTGATTTCGGTGAAAGTGTACATCCTGCTCTCTTTTATGCCACCAGCTCTGCTATGGGTATTCAACGAGAATAACCAGCGCATCAAAAGTGCTTCGGTGCGCTTACTACTAAAGCCTTTGTTTTTGTTGGTAGGCCTGGGCTCGGCTTATTTTGGTGCCACCAACCTGACCGCTGGCGATGAACGGTTTGATGTTGATAAAATAGGGGAACGCACTAAAATCACGCAGGAGTATTTAAGCACATATGTTAGTAGCGGATCCGCTTATAATATTGGGGAATTAGATGGCTCTCTCGGCTCTATTGTAAAAGTTGCACCACAGGCTATCATCGTCTCCCTATACCGCCCGTTTCTCTTTGAAGCGCGTAATCCCGTTATGCTTTTATCTGCCCTGGAAGCATCGCTCTTTATCTACCTAACAGTCTCTTTATTCTATCGAACGGGCCTTTTTAAGGGGTTACGCTTAATTGCGGCGCGTCCTATTCTATTATTCAGTTTTCTATTCTGTCTTATCTTCGCCATTGGTGTGGGCGTCAATAGCGGTAATTTCGGCACTTTGGTGCGCTACAAAATCCCGTTGATGCCGTTTTACTTAGCAGCGCTGTACATCATGCAGTCGATGGCTCAAACCAGGAGCCGGCCCAAAACAGGCACCGCGGTTCAGCTGAACAAAGCCAGGAAATTTGGTTCGTTAGCCACTACCGAGTAGCGTTGCTCCACCGTCCGGCGGGCCGCCAGCCCCATTCGGGTGCGCAAAGCAGAGTCAAGTAGCAAACGGCGCAGGGCAGCTTCCCACTCGGCCGGCGTCGTGCAGATGTTACCGTTCAAGCCATCCGTTACCACTTCGGTGTTCATACCAACCGGCGAAACCAGGGCCGGCTCGCCCAGAGACATGTACTGCAGGGCCTTAAACGCGCACTTGCCCTGGGCCCACTTGTCATCCTCCAGCGGCATCAGCCCCACGTGAAATGCTAATAGGTCGGCAATTTCCGTTTCCTTGCGCCAAGGCTGGTACACTAGGCTGCGCAGAGGTAGTTCGGGAGGCTGGTTGGAAATTACCCGGAACTCAAAGTCGAATTCCTGTTCCAGTTTAGCCAGCACCGGTACCACTTGCGCAATGTACTTGAGCGTGGAGTGCGTGCCCGTCCAGCCAATAATCAGGCGACCCGGGGCAGCTTGGTCGCGCACTTGGTTGTGCAGGTGCACGGTGTCGATGGTAGTAGGGTTGATTACGGCCCTTGGGTTGAACTGCCGGGCATAGTCCCGCAGGTAGGCATTGCCGCAGCTCACCTTGTAGGCCCAGCGACAGATGCTGTCCACCTTGTGATGCCACTTGACACCCGCCACGATTTTATTGGCCGCCGAGGTATTGGGAATCCAGATGGCGTCGTCGAAATCATAAATAATTTTCTTGCCCCATACTTTTGCCAGCAGCCACTCGAATACGGGTGGCCCGATGGGCGAGGCCTCCCGATGAATGAAGACATAGTCGTAGCTGCCTGCCGTAAGCAGTTGGGCCGTACGCCGCACAAAACCGCCAAGGATGCCCAGCGCCTTGCGTACCTGGTGGCCGGGCAGGTACAGAATGCGCCAGGTAGCTTCCGAAATAAACGGCGCTACCCGGTACTTATAGCCAACTTTATCAAGGGCGTCGAAGTATTGCTCGAACCGGAACCGTTGCGATGGGGCCTTGCCAGTGGGATAAGGAACCAGAAAAAGAATCTGCATACGTAACGATAAACTCCGGGCGGAGGCGCAATCCGGCAGTAGGCAACAAAGGTAACGCGGTTGGCTTCGATACGCTGCCCGGCCGTGCAGCCTATGCTTCGGCACCGACTGGTATCTTTGAGCTAGCCCCCTTACCCCCATGCTGCCCTCGCCCCTGCCCGCAGATTTTATTCCCTTCAACCACCCGCACTTAGCCGGGCCGGAGCTCGAATATATCCGGCAGGCGGCCGCCGCCGGCAAGCTCTCGGGCAACGGCGAATTCACCCGCCGCTGCCAGCAGTTTTTCGAGCAGCAGTACGGTATTGCGAAGGCTTTGCTCACAACCAGTGGCACTGCGGCGCTGGAAATGGCGGCCCTGCTACTCGATATCCAGCCCGGCGACGAGGTTATTGTACCCAGCTACACCTTTACTTCCACGGCCAACGCATTTGTGTTGCGTGGGGCCCGCATCGTGTTTGCCGACAGTTGCCCCGATCATCCCAATCTGAATGTTGTGCAGCTTGAACCCCTCATCACGCCCCGTACCCGCGCTATTGTGCCCGTGCATTATGGTGGCCAGGCCTGCGATATGGCAGCCCTGCTGGCACTGGCCGAGCGCCACAATTTGTGGGTGGTGGAAGACGCCGCTCAGGGCATTGAAGCCAGCTACCAGGGCCGTCCATTGGGCACCTTCGGTCATCTGGCCGCTTTCTCCTTCCATGAAACCAAGAATCTGAGTGCGGGCGAAGGGGGCCTGCTGGCCGTCAACGATCCACGGCTGGCGACCCGCGCTGAAATCATCTGGGAGAAGGGGACCAACCGCGCCGCCTTCGCCCGCGGCGAGGCCGCCCGCTACGAGTGGGTGGACATAGGCTCTTCCTTTTTACCTTCCGAGCTGAACGCCGCCTACCTATGGGCCCAGCTCGAAGCCCGTCATGCTATCCAGCAGCGGCGGCAGCAACTATGGGAGCAATATGAAGCAGCCTTGGCCCCGCTGGCTGCGGCCGGGGCTTTCGGGCTGCTGCCCCCCTCACCCGCCGACACCTGGCCCAACTGGCACCTGTTTGCCTTGCTTTGTAGCGACGAGAAGGAGCGCGACACCCTGCTGGCGCACCTGCGCCGCCAGCATATTCTGGCCGTTTTTCACTACCTGCCCCTGCACGCCAGCCCTTACTTCGCCGCCCGCCACGACGGCCGCCCCCTCCCCCACGCCGTCCGTTTTGGCCAGACGCTACTGCGCCTGCCGCTCTACCATGACTTGCAATCCGAACAGCAGGAACGGGTAGTGGCAGGTATAAGGAGTTTTTATGCGGCTGATTAGTCACTGCTGACAATCAAGCTAATCCACCGCAAATTTCAGGTTGCCGTAGTACGGGCTGTAGAGACGCGACCCATCGCGTCTCGGCGTTGCTGACGTTGTTTAGGCCGCAACGCGCGGCTCATTCAACGCCGAGACGCGACTCATCGCGTCTCTACAGCCGCCACACGAACTCGAAAACGACTTTAACTCAGATAACTTTTCTGAAGAACAGTAGCGGGCAAGCTATACCGGCAACTGCACCTCACTTTTTCAGCACTTCGCTATACAGCTTCCCGAGCTGCTCATATGTAGCCGCCGCCCGGAACTTATGGCGCACGAACTCCCGGCCGGCCGCCGCAAACTCCCGGCGCAGCTCCGCATCAGCAGCTAGCCGAAGCAGCGCCTGGGTCATGGCGGGCACGTCGCGGTTGGGCACCAGCAGGCCCGAGCGGCCCGACTCGAACAGCTCGGCCGGCCCGCCGCAGTCGGTGGCAATAAGGGGCGTACCGAAGTACAGCGCATCGAGGCAGGTGAGCGAAAAGGACTCCGATTCGGAGAAATTCAGTACGATGTCGGCCTGCTTGATAGCCGCTTCCACATCCTGCACGAAGCTGCCGAAGGTCACCACCTGTGTTAAGCCGGCCGCCGCCACTGTGGCTTCGAGCTGCCGACGGTAGGCCCGGTTTTTCTCCAGGCCCATGTCGCCACCCGCGAAGTGCAGGCGCAGGTTGGGCTGCTGCGCATAAGCCGCTTTAAAGGCTTCCACGGCGAAGTTCTGCCCCTTGCCCATAATGTAGTTGCCCAGAAACAACAACCGCACGGTACCGTCGGGCCGCGGAGCCAGGTCGGTGGGCGGGTACTTTTCGCCCTCGGGAATCGGGTCGAAAACGACCTGTACCTGGGGCAGCGGCCGAAAATACGAGTACACTGCCTCCGACACGCAGACGACCCGCTGGGCCAGGTGCTCCGCCACCCAGCGCCAGGTGCGGGCCAGCGGCTGCAGCTGCGTATGCGGCAGGAACCGCACGTGCGTAATCAGCGGCCGCCCGGTCAGCAGCCGCGCTATTACGCCCGTCAGGTTATAGAAGTCATTCATGTGCACGGCGGCTGCCCGCTCCCGCCGCACCAGCGCCGCCAGCCGCCAGCCGTTAAGCAGCAGCATGGGTACATATAGCAGCAAATCTTTGGGGCGGCGACTAATCTCAATGAATGGTATTTCGTACGTCGCGTACCCCCTGTGCGCTAGCGTAGCACGTGCTTGACTACCAGCCGGCAGTACAAATTTAAATGAATACTCTGACGACAAAGCTTGGCAGGTATGTAAAATAGCGTGTAAAGCTCCCGTAAGGGCCCGGGAATTATCTACAATCAAAATAATGGGAACAGATTGATGATTTTCTTTCATATAAAAGCATCGATTAATCAATTTTAGCAGGTTTTCAAATAGAGAAAATTTGCGTTTTGAATGGATCTTCGTCCACTAATAAATAGTTCTGCATCTTACGCAATGACCTTTTCCGTTTTGCACCTAGAACTTGCTTGAGCACTGGAAATTTATACTTATCAATGGCATTTGCCAATCTAGCATACAGTGAGCCTTCTTTAAGATAGTCAATCTCGCTTTTCAGTCCAGCAGGACGAACTGGAAATGGTAATACACACCGAAAATAATTAAATGCTCTTTCCTGCTTAAACGTAGTCCATGAATCAGCTACAGTATGGATCGGATGTATGATCTGCATCATCCGTTGCGCTACACTTTTCGTTAGTATATATGCACCAGCAGCGCCTACCCATCCATACTTTATCATATATTGTAATTTATGGCCGTCAGACATGTCAACGGCTTTCTGAGCAGTAATTTCAACGGGGTTCTTAGATTGAAAATACAGCATTATTAAATCCTCTGTTGTTATGGTATCTTTAACCCGTCGCAAAATACCTTTTAATGATGGGGATATTATCACGTCATCTTCCATAATCAGCGCAACTTCAATACCCTCTTCTACCATTTTTTTATAAATGCCATAATGACTAAGGGCGCATCCGATAGCGCCACGATTAAGAAAGTTTATTTCTTGACGCACTAATACGATATTAGTGTTTTCTTCTATATATTGTTCAGTCATGGCCCGGCCATCCACCGCGTCAAAAAACTCAAAGGGTAAACTAAGCTTGTCTAACTGCTGCTGGATAAACTTGCGGCGTTCTATTGAGCGCTGAAGACTGATTACAAATGTTCTCATCGAAGGTGAAAGCGACTAGTAGAAAAGAGAAAACAATCGGATGGTTGATTTTTTATACTAAAATTTCCTCTATAGCGGTTTCGTGAACGGTGTGTTCAGACCGATTCTACCTGATGCCCCAGGGCTAAACTCCTAGGCTATGTAGTGGCTTACCAAGTCTACATCGTTCACGAAACTGCTATAACCACCTACTTGGTGAGTACCTCTTCCAATAGGGTTACCCATTGACTGAAAATCCTCTCCCGAGTGAAATCCTGCATACGTTGTGCGGCAAGTCGGCCCAGTCGTTCACGCCCGGCCGCGTCATCAAGCAGCTGGTGTAAGGTTTCCGTCCATACCTGCTGGTCACTAGCCAAGCTAGCGGGCTGGTTGAGCATAGGCATCAACATACCGAACTCAGCGAGTTCAGCCTGCCGTATGGCCTCTTTAGGAGTAGCGGTACTAGGAGCTAACATTTCGCGCGGTCCGGTAGGACAATCAGTGGTCACGACGGGAACCGCGCAAATCATAGCCTCGCCTAGTGCCATCGGAAAACCCTCCCAGGCCGAAGGAAACACGAACAGAGCCGCGGGCCGGATATATTTGAACGGATTCTGCTGAAGCCCCAGAAAATACACGTCGTATTCGGGCGTAAGTTTGGCGTCCCGGTTCCATGCCTCATAAACGCGCAGGCCCAGTTGCCGAGCGTGCACTGTCAACTCGTCACGCAATTCGCCGTCGCCAACGAACACCAGCTTGGCCGACCGGCGCTTTATAAGTGCCGCAAAAGCGTCGAGCAGCGGGGCTTGGTTCTTCTGAATAGTGAGACGCCCTGATGTTACAAGTATAGGAGCCGAATCATAGACGGCCTGCTCCGCCGTCGAAAGTAGCTCCTGAGCCTTCTGCTCAATCTGGGCTACTTCGAAAAAGTTGTTAATCGTTATCAGCTTCTCCGGCTTTACGCCAAAACCTTCAATCAATTCCGGATTAATATCCCGGCTTACGGTCACGATTTTGTCGGCCCGATTGTAAAGCTTGGGGATGAGCACTTTCTTACGCAGCCAGCCCACCGGGCCCCGAATGTTGGCGTCGTGCAATTTGGAGCCATGCACGCAGAGGATAGTTTTACCAGGGCCGCCGCTCAGCAGGTTCACATAATCGGCCCCTTCCAAGTGGCTGATAACTACGGCGGGCTGGAGTCGCTCGCGCAATTGCCGCAACCCGCCGATGCGCCGCCTGAAGTTTTGCACCTTGGCTAACAGGCCTCCCCCCCCCTGCACGTTAAGACTCACTACCGGGTTACCACTGGGGTACAAGTCACCGCCCTCCAGATTGAATACAGCTTCAGTAACGGCGTAATGTTTGGCTAGCCCTACACTATGGTCGTGAAAAACGCGCTGAGCACCGCCTAAACCTAAGTTCGGAATCAGCATCAGCAGGTTGGGTAGAGACTTGGCCGAGTTTGTAGAGCTCATACGAATTCTTTTTAAATGGTACGAGCCTGTCGAAATAGCTCTTCATATGCCCCCAAGCAATGAATCATGCGGAATTTTTCGAATGCCAGAGTTGCCCGCCGCTGATGTTCGGCTAGCAGAGCGGGCTGGGTAAGGTAATCCCGTATGGCCTCAGTGAGTTGACCAGGGTCAGTTAACTGCCAATTGGCCTGATCCAGCACTACGCCCGCCAAGCCCGCTTCTGACTCCAGCATAGCTGGTACTTCACCAATCCGGCTGGCAATAACCGGCTTGCCGCACGATAGGTATTCAGCAATGGAATTGGGTAAACTCTCGGCGTGAAAATAGCTGGGTAGTAAACCAACATCAAACATATCCACCCAGTCGATGGGATTGTGCGAGAAGCCGGTGAAGTGCAGGCGGGGATGCGGATGTTGCTTGTGCAGTTCTGTGAGGTAGTCACTTTCCCCTACCAATACCAGGTGTAGCTCTGGATGAGCTGTTTCAAGAGCCAAAAACGAATTTACGGCGTGGCCCCAGCCCTTCTCGGGAATACCGCGGGCGACCATACCGAATACCGAGGCGTTGGCTGGAATTCCCAGTGCTGCCCGGCTATAATTCGACTTGTCGGCAGACAACTGCCCATCGAAGCCATTGTAAATCTTCTGGTTAAGTAATGAACCCAGGGGCCGGACACCAGGCTGCTCAAAAATCTCCAGATTCTTGCCGGTTAGATAAACCAAAGCCGAGGCCTGCTGTAGCGCAAACTTGCCTTTAGGTGCCACTTCTGGCGCATCAGCCTTGTGTAGAAACAACTCGTAGCAACCGTGCATAGTAACCACCAGCGGAATGCTCAGCCCTTGTAGTGCCTTGGCCGCTGCGTAGTCAGCCTTAATGGTATGACTATTTACTATATCTGGACCGAGCCGCTTGATCGTCTGCCGAAGGTGCCGAATCATCTGCTTCTCCCACAACCAACTCGGCCGCCCCAGCCGACGCCCTAATCCAGCCGCTTTTCGCAGCATCACATCGAGTAGCGGTGACTCTGCACCAAAGGAAACAACAGGCACGCTGGGCGCTAACTGTTGCAGCAGAGCCTGGTTCTTCAAGTGGGCGTATTGATTATACAAACACACAGTGTGTCCTGTTGAATGTAAAGCTTCCGCTAACCGCAAAGCAAATGTCTGGGCACCTCCAGTGCGGATATCCTCTAGGACTATGAGAACTTTCATACGAACTAAACTCACTGTATCATATGGGCTATTCTTCTTTCTAGCTCATCAATACTAATTGAAAAATTCCCATTAGGATCGTCTGGGGTATCAGATCCGCCTGCTACCATACTATGATAAGAATAACCATATTGCTGACACATCCAAAAGTAGGGAGGATTAAAAAAATCTTTTGAAAATATTTCTAACAAGGACATTTCTTTGCCTCGTCTATAAACAATATTAGTTAGCCCTGCTCCATGAATACCAATAACATATAGCGAATTAGAAAATAAATCCGCTTGCTGTTGCACAGTCATATCGTCGCATTCAACTATTTCAAAATTGAAATTATTTAGCACACGCTTAACTTCAGCTATATTCGTTATGTTCCTACCTCGCGCAGACTTCCTGGAGATAAATATTCTTCTATTCGAGGAAGTACTTACAGCACCCAAGCCAATTGAATTTACAACATAGTCAAAATTTTCCTTATGTGCCCAAAACGTATTGAACAGATGAACTGATTCACAAACTATTTCAGTATCTTTTTCCTGAAATATCCACTTCCTTTCATTAAATATTTTTGACTCCTTAACAATCTGCTTGAAATAATTTGCATTTTCTAACCCACAATTAACAACAATAGGAACACTAAGAGGAACTTTAAAATCGTTTGCAATCTTCAATTGACCTAATATATCGTTATAGAAATGCCAATAATTATTCCAAGCATAGCTCAGAATTATAGCCGACTCTAAATAAACCTTTTTCCTATTAGATAGTTTAAATCTTAAATAAGAGGGCTTAATATTATTAACGTAATTATTCCAAAGAGATTGAGGAATAAATTGCATCTTTTTATTCACTACCCACCCTGATATAGGCTCGACAGTACAGGTTTCGTTATAAATAAAATAAAATTTATCAAACCGCCATTCTGTTTGACATTTTTCGAAATATTCTTTCACTATACCTGGAGTACTATCCAAGCCTTGATTGGAGTATAGGTGCGTTACCGACTCAGAGTGCATATAATATTTTTCCCATTCGCTCTGCGGCAAGTAATCAATAGGAATCTTGGTTTCCAAAACCTCTACCAAATTCTTAAAACGATTTAAGAGAAATTTTTTCATTGTATAAACTTATTGATTGAATCATACAAACCATTGCCCCGCTTACCAGCTAAACAATTGCTCAAACAAACATGACTAGCGTTTTACTTTCAACAGGATATAAGACCCATCCATGTTATGAAATAAATTAGTGAAAGCGCTTAATCAAACCAATAAATGAGCTGTACTTAATTCGCATAATTGAAAGCAAGTAGAATAAAGCTAGTTTCATTATCTTAGTCTCTTTGAACGCAAATAAAAGGTTTATTGAGGCGTATCTTCCGCCACTCGCATAATAATGCTCCGCATGATTAGCTAAATTATAGCGGGCAGCAGCCCACTCATCTGGTCCCTCAAAATAGCCTTTGCGGTAAATTTTAAAATAGGTTTCGTTAAGCGCTGACCTATTGGTATGCACCGCAGAGAGGCGATGTACACGATAAGCCCCAAAATTACCCGACATATAGGCAAAATCAAACAAGCGTGAGATCCGCAGCCACATATCCAAGTCTTCGGAGAAGAGACTTTCATCATGAGGGCCGACGGCAATCAATGCCTCCCGTCGCACCGTAGTGGTGACAGTCGGCAGGTATAGGCCTCTTAGTAAAGCTACAATTAAATTCCCCTCCGGCGGGCTCTCGGCGTAGCTAGGGTTAAAGTAACGCATAAAGCTAGGAGCAATTTCTACCCCTTGTGCATCTATTAGCCGACAATCAGTGTATATGCCTCCACATCTAGGTCCTCGGCGATTAAATTCCGCTACCGTTGCAGCGACAAAATCAGGATCTAATATGTCATCAGAACCTACCAACGATACGTAGTCGCCGGTAGCTAACTGGGTGCAAGCGCTGTATGTACGAACTAAGCCCTGGTTCTTTTCGCGCTTTATAAAAATTACCGGGTAACCAGTTTTCGCAATCCATTTCTCTATAACAGTAACTGAGTTATCAGTGGAGCAGTCATCAATTACAATCAACTCGATAGCAGAGTAACTTTGCAATCTTATGCTATCCAGCAGTTCTTCTATATACAATTCATTGTTATAAGAACCAATACCTATACTAACTACGGGGTGAATCATCTCAGTAGCATCCAAAGCATCACTGTTTTACTATATTGATGTGAGTACAAATGCACCCACTATTAAAGGGTCTGCCTGATAGTGTTCCAGCGTATTTCGTGCCAATAAATTGCAGTTGAGTAAACATTGAATAATCTGAAGTACAAAGATGAAGATTGCCTTTTACTGGATGCTTTGCTTAACAGGTCTCTCAATGGCTCTAAAAATGCGTAAACGGTGACTCCATAGAACAACTTATAGCAGTAGTTACGATTTGAAGGCGCCAGTCGGTTCTTGCCTTCGTTGACTAATTTAGCTTCTATACGCCACCGCTGCTCTGGAATTTGCCAATCATTGAATTTATCCCATTCATTATGTAGCAAGACATTGGTAGGGTCTACAAAGTAACTAATCTTGGCGCCTAGTATTCGTTTCAAAAAGTCTACACCTTCGCTGCCAAAGTCAAACTGCTCATTCATACCACCGATCCGTAAGTAGTCAACACGGCGCATTGAGAAGCAGGCTTCCCAGAACATTGTCGTCATAGCACTTTGAAAGACTGCTTCATCCTGCCAGTCTTCTACTATTGAAGCAGCTTCGTAACGTGTTTTGAACGAATCGTTGGGTAATTGTTTACCCAACATATATCCTAGAAACGTAGTTTCTTTTAGCTCTTGTACGCGAGGTGAATGCTCCCACACTGCTGATACTACATACGGCACAAATGTGTTAGCTTCAACCATTTGAAACCGACGGATATTAGCTACCGAGAGAAGCATGTCGTCATCTATAAAACATAGCAGGTCATTGGCAGCTAATTTAGCACCTAAATTGCGACTAGCTGAAACATTATTGAAATCTACATCGATTAATTTAAGCCTTGAATCAATAATATTAATAACCTTAGATTTGTTTTTAACAACAATTACTTCTCCTGATACGCTACCAAGAGAAGCTAAGGCTGAATTTATCGTATCTATCAGTATCCCTACTCGTTTGCCTGTAGAGGGTATTACGATGGAAATACACATATTAAATCCTCATTTATACGGTGAACCAATCTTGTGATTTATAGTATAACCTGTGCTTGACAGCATAGCAAATGCTATAAGTGAAAGGTAGGAGTGGTTCGTACTATAATTGCTGATTTTATATTTAATTTGGAAAAATTCCTCGGTAGTTTTATCAGCGGCTTAGCAACCTAATTGCTACCTTTAATCATTCGTAAGGCAAGCTGTGCGTGAAGCCTAACTGCGAATAGTGGCGACCATAAGAATAGCCGTTTCATGTATTTAGCTAGCAGCATCGGCTCCCAATAGGTGCGGGTGCAACGGTAGATAATAGTAGCATATTCATTAGCAGCTTGTTCCAGCCGCTGTTGCTGGTGAGTTGCCGAGTCTGCCCTCTCATAGATGAAGCCAAGACAAAGAACGCGCTCCAGAAGTAGTGCACTATTTTCTTCTGCCTGTTTGCTAACATTCTGCGAGTGGTTGCGATAGAAGTTCAATGGAGCTGACGAGTATGCAATTTGGTACTTCATCGCCACTTTCAAGTATGTGAGCCAGTCACCGGCATAGCGGAAGCTGGTGTCCACGTCCCCGATGCTTAGCAATGCTTCTTTGCGAAATAGCACGGCACTTGCGTTATTAATAGTACAGGTGCTGCCTAAGTAGCTTTCGATTTCAGCTACTCCATCGTTGATGAAAGACCTCTCCCAACGATCTGAATTAAAGAACTCCCTTTTCCAGTCTATCATGTTTCCTGTAACATGACTCTCATCATCCACTATTATAGAATTACTGTATGCTAAGCCGATAGCATCGTCCTTCTCAAGAATTGGCACCAGCGTCTCCAGGAAGAACGAATCAGCATAATCGTCACTTTCTGCTATCCACAAATATTTACCCCTGGCCAAGGCAATTCCCTTCTTCCATTGCTGAAAGGTGCTACCACTATTCTTTTCGTTGAATGCTAGTTGAACGCGAGGGTCAATAGTGTATTGAGCAAGAATGGCCCGGCTCGCATCAGTTGAGCAGTCGTCCATCAGGATCAACTCAAAATCAGTATAAGTCTGATTTATGATTGAATCTATTCGGGCCGCCAAATATCTCTCGTGGTTGTAGTTGGGTACCAGAACGGAAACTGTAGGACGGTCCACCATCTTTCTAGGTTGAGCAGGTAACTAGTTGCTGGCTAATGTTCTGCTAAATACTGGTACAATAGGGCCTGTATAGCTATAGTAAGCAAGAGCTAGCGTTGACAAATGCCAGCTAAATAAACTTCTGCACCAATTCTGCATACTGATGCTCGGCCCACACTTTTCCCTCTTTCAACTCATAAATACGGTCGCAATCACGGAGCGTGGTGATGCGATGCGCGACAATGAGAATCGTAATATCGGTATGCGACAGCTTGTTGATGGCTTCGCTCACCTCCCGTTCGGTTTCATTGTCTAATGCACTGGTTGCTTCGTCCAGAATCAGCACTTGGGCCCGCTTGTACATGGCGCGCGCAATACCGATGCGCTGCCGTTGCCCGCCCGAAAGCTTGGAGCCACGCTCCCCAATCGGAGTGTCGACACCAGCAGGTAAGCTGGCAATAAACTCTTGCAGCGACGCCTGTTCCAACGCATAGAGCAACCGTTGCTGATCTACCTGCTCATCACCCAGCGTGATGTTATCCCTGATGGATCCTTCCATCAGGAAAGTATCCTGCTTTACGTAACCAATAAGCTCATGCCAGGCGTGCAGGTACTGGGGAGTAAGCGGTTGGCCATCCACGGAAATCTGACCACTCTGCTCCCGGTAGAATCGCAGCAGCACGTTCATGAGCGTGGTTTTACCCGAACCAGAGCTGCCCACGAATCCCACCTTCTCGCCTTTGCCGATAGTGAGGCTCATATCGCGCAGTGCGGGCACAGTGGTGTTGGGAAAGCTGAAAGAAACGTGCTCGAATGCCAGGCTGTGCTCAAAATTCAACGGCAATTGTTCGGGGTGCGAAGGTTCGCGGTATTCCTCGTCCCGGTACAGCTCCAGGTTTTCCACCGTGTACTGGTATTGCTTCAGCGTTACCAGTCCTGTCAGTATCCGGTTGATGGAAGGCATGAGCCGGTAGGCCGCCGCGGCGAACAGCCCTACCAGCGTAATCAGATTACCAGTGGCGTTAGGCAGCAGGATAGAATACAGAAAGATGATCAGTACGCCCATGATGGCCACCATCTCGATAATGCGCAACGGTAATAGCCCGTAGAGGTAGGCCGTAGCTTCGAGCCCCTGAATGTCGCGCTGATTGCTTATCAGCTCATCACGTAGCTTGTCCTGCTTGTTCGCCAGCTTCAATTCAACGAAGCCCGTGAACAGGTTGTTGCTGATAGCGAACGAGGTAGGACGTAGCCTGTTCAGGTTGTGGCCTACCTCTTGGGAACGGACCCGTAAAAAGCGGTAGGTAAGCAGCATGGTTGGGCCCAGAATTAGTGCCAACAGCCCGATTAGCAAAGGTTTGTACAGGAGAATACTAATAACGATAACCGCAATAATAATCAGCTCCGAAGAAACCACTATCAAGGGTCGCAGTATTCCGGCAACGTAGCCCGCCGGGATATTGAGCACACTATTGATCAGGCCCACCGAGCCTAAATCGTTGAAGTTCCAGAAAGGGAAATTCAGATACTTGGCTAACTGGCTTTCCGTGATGGTGACCCCTATCTCGGCCGTGAGCTTGGTCTGCATGTAGTTGACCCAGACAGAGAACAGATTTTTCAGGAGGAAAAATACCAGCAGCGCCGCAATCAGAAACAACAGGAAGTTGCGCTCCGCCTGAAAGTTGAGCAGGTGATACACATAAGCGAAATACTTGTTCTTGAGTACCCCGCCTGGCTCCGCGGCCACCAGCATCACCGGAATCAGGGAGGCCAGGCCTGCCACATCCAACACGGAGGCGACCAGCGACAGGACAAACATCCAGACTGTTTTTACTTTCTGGGAACGGGTAAGGTAGTATCGAATGCTGCCGATACTACGGCCTATGATTCCTTTCTCAGCTTTAACTGTCATACTTTAATAGCGCAACCAACAAGAAGTAGGCATCAACAATCACACCCGCAGCGAAAGCCTGGGGCACATTGCTTGCCACCGCAAAGGTAAGTGATTAATCCGCGTTACACAGGTTGGTAAGAGCCCGGTGTCTTACCCTTAGTGACACTTAGGCAGCGCTTGGTAAGCATCAGTTGGCCGTCGGCCGAGACAGGCTTAATAGCTCTGCTACCAACATATGCAGACTACAGCAGGTATTCCTAGCATAATATGCATCTCGAGCCGGAGTAGGGATAGGTCGTGTTAGCGCCCATAAGTTCGAACTGAGGTGGCCTAGTTCCGCTGACATTAGGCTATCTCCGCCCATGACGTTGCGACATCTTTAATAACAACCACTTAAAAACTTAGGCGGAGACAGCTAATGCTCACATTAAGATTTATTTAAAATAAACTAATCACGAAAATAAGTATGATGCCTACCGCTGAGTGGTTGACCGATGTAGAGGATTTATTCTATCCTTATAAGGTTACTGCTGGGGGTTTAGCACATGCTGGCTTTTGAAGCGTCGCAATATGGCTGTATGAAATGGGTGCTCTACAAGCTTATAAAGTAGAATTGATGCAATATTTGACAGCAAAAATAAAACAAGTACATTTCCTCCTATCAGTTGAGTTACCAAATCACTAAATAGGCCAAGATGAATTAGATAGAAGGCATAAGAGCTTTTTCCTAGTATATTAAAAAGAGGAGTACTTAATAGACGTCGAAACCACGTTTCCTCATGCAATAAGCCATGAAATAAGACAAAGACTCCTAGAGGTAATATTAAGTTATTAATCATTAAAGTACTAAATGACAATGGCAAATTGTCGGCAATTTGATATCCCCAATTGGTCATTACCATAAATACCAAGCATACAACAATAAAAAGAACACCTATTAGTGTCGTACCGCTTTTTGCTGGTCCATTCCCACGCTTACGAATCCAAAGAGCAAGGCCGATACCCATCATAAATTCTACACATCGCCCAAAATAGGTGTATCCCAAAACGAACGTGACTGGCCTCATGAATGAGCCGTATAAGTCCGTGAGCGTAGACATGAACGTGAGTAAGAAGCCGCTACTAAGTAGTAATAATGCAACTAAGACTAAGCGGGTCGGACGCTTACGCACGAATATGAGAATGAAAGGCGCAGAGAGATAAAAGCACTCTTCAACTGTCAGCGACCAAGCAGTTGGCACTCCGATGAAGAGCAGGTTTTTGAAGAAAGCACGAGTCAGCGTAAAATTTGCAAATACCGATATTACCTTGTCGATTGAGGTAGTTGTTGCATTCCACTCATAATCCGGGTGTACGTCCCGAATTGGCATTACGATAAAAGTAATTAATGTTAGAATAAAGAATAGAGGATAAATGCGGGCGAAGCGATTAATCATGTATTTCTTTGCCCAAGTGATTGTAGGCTCGATCCGATCAACATAGCGAAAGGCAATTAGAAAGCCTGAAAGAACAAAAAATATGCTAACGCCTATATGTAGTTGATCGACAATTGCTTTGCCAATTTCAATACTATAGTTGTTAGCAAAACCTTCGAATGGATTGAAATGATGTATAAATACTAGGTAGGCAGCTACGGCCCTTATACCAGTTAAGGCTGGGAAGTAGGCCTTCGTGGATTGATTAATCATTAAATAGAGCAAAAGAATTAGTTCTTGCGCAAGATTTCAAATAATAGTCGAAGCTGTTTTCCACTTTTTTACATATTATGTAGTTGCTTGATTATCAATCCGAACCAGAAGTATACTTAAGACAACACTACAAACTTGGGGATGATGGTTGCATCCGGAGCTTGAAACGCAATGCCTGTTTTTCAATAAGGTGCCACGAGAGCGCACCGCAGCCGTATGTGACAACGATGGAGGCAGTCATCAGCTCGAGCAGCGAAAGTTGAAATAAGGCCATAAGCGTTTGCTGGACGAAAAAGCCGTACAGGTAAATCCCATAAGAAAAATCGCCGTAGTTGCGGACCCACGAGAGCATGGGCGTATTTAGCGTACCAAAACTGATAACCAGCACGGGAAGGGCTACAAATTGCACGTAGCTATACCCACCAAGTAAAAGGCTGGTCACCCATGCAACGGCTGCAACCAGCGCCAATAGACGGCGAATCTTCACGGTAGGCATCGGCACTAAGGCCCAGATTGCGCCACTGATAAAGAATGCGCCCAACTCAGCTAGGTGTTGTCCCTGCAATGGCCAGAAAGGCAATTGAAATGCTTTTAAAGACGGTGTGGCAGTTAAGTAGAGGCTTGCCAGTCCAATGAACAGCCCGGCAAAAACCCAGCGCAACAAGCGGGTATGCGTACGGATGAAGAAGCAGACGGACAATACGATATAGAAGAAAAATTCATACGGAATCGTCCACAAAGACCCATTCACGGCATCAGGATAAGGGTTGTTACTAAATACACCATCTATGATATACTGCGTTTTCAGCAGAGCATTATAGATAGCGTAGTCACGAGTAGAATAGTGTGTGAGGTAGCCCAGCAGCGTTTTTCCGCTAAAAAAAAAGCATACTATTAGCGTAATACCTAGCATAGCCCATAAGCCAGGGAAAACCCGCAGAGCACGCTTGTAATAGTAATCAAGCAAACCCTGGCTACGGAAGAGGCTTTTAGCAATAAGGAAACCGCTGATAATCAGAAATCCCTGTACTCCAGTGTGCGACAGTGAGGCTTGTCCATGGCTGAATTGGAACAGCAAGTCTTCTTCTCTCATACCAATAAGTGGGTATGAATGGGTCACCAACACTGCCAAGGCAAAGAAGAGTCGGAGAAAATCAAAATTATTGATGTGGCTCAAAGCTGGCTTTCTAATTGTTAAAGATTGAATAGCAAAATCAAAATACCAATTATAGGCTTGAATGAACAAGCTTATTCTTAAGCACAAAAAAAGCGCAATTAAATTACACCAAACTTAATTTATAAATTTACCAAAAATACGCTTAATCCGCGTTAAATAATAATATGACAGTCCTGATGATAAAGCTATTTCCAAAGGAATTTCACGAGAGAAATATAGACGATATTTCTTATAATATTTCTCTATTTTAAGTGATTTCAAATCATACATTCTAACCAAATAAGCCAATAATTTTATTCTAATAATTTCATCGTATTTACCATTCTCAATACCAATATGTTTGTAGAATATAGCGAAATTAGATTCAACTCCAGAAATACCTTGCAGTGATTTATGCATATTTGCATCATGCACACGGTATTTTACAGAGGGATAATTTGAAAAAACGAATTTAAATTTCAATGAAACTCTGAGCAGCATATCGTAGTCTTCATAAGCTAGCTCTTCGTCAAATCTGCCACATACTTCAAAACATTTTTTCCTCCATAACATACTCATAATTGGGATAAAATTACCCTCAAGAAGTTCCTCAAATATATAACCTTCAGGTATTTTAAAAAAATGCCTGTGCCATTGAATAAATCTACCGAAGAGAATGTCACCTGAATTATCAACTAGATATGCATCACTATATAGTCCACCTACATCAGCTGATTCATTCTGCATTATTGATACTTGCCGACTTATTTTATCAAAAATCATTAAGTCATCCGATGCAATTATCGATACATATTCACCTAAACTATTTTCAATCAATAAATTAGTCACTTTACATAGTCCAAGATTTTTTTCGTTTTTGATAAATTTATACCTGATATCATTCTTACTAAACCATAAATCAATAATTGACACTGAGTTATCAGTAGAGCAATCATCAACAACAATAAGCTCTATATTTTGGTAATCTTGCTTAGCGATACTATCTAAAGTATCGACAATGTAATGAGCATTATTGTATGAGGACATACAAATGCTAACAAGTGGCAAAGACATGGCATTTAAGAAATCAAGAAGAAGAACAGATAAAATAGTTATTTATCTAAATAACAATTATCCGGTTCGTACTTTGCTAGTTTAATCGAGTCCAAATTAATTTCTTGTATTTAATCGCAATTATTCAATATCAATATAGTTAATACAAAAAGAACAGTATTTCACAAATCGTGTTTTTTTTGCAGTGTTATAATAATACGGATTGCACATTATAAACTTCACCTATAATGTGCAATCCGTATTATTACACCGAATCAAATTATTCTTCCTCTAAACTCATCCTTTAGAATTATTAAAATAAAACCCGCGCACCGTAGCCGCAACAGCAGCTACATGCTCCTCATTCATGCCCGGCCACATGGGCAGGCTGAGGGCAGTATTCGCAATTTCTTCGGCAATGGGGAAACTACTGGCAGCCATAGCCAAGTGTGCATAGGCCTGCTGCCGGTGCGGGGGCACGGGGTAGTGGATGAGCGTACCAATGCCTTGCGCCGTCAGGTGCTGTTGCAACGCCTCGCGCCGGGCCGTGCGCACGATGTAGAGGTGATACACGTGGGTAGCCCCGGCTGCTACGGCCGGCAACACCAAATCGCCCAGGCCCGCCAGGTGCTGATCGTACCAGGCGGCAACCTGCTGGCGCTGGGCCGTCCAGGAGGGCAGGTGCTGGAGTTTCACCCGCAGCACAGCGGCCTGCAGCTCGTCGAGACGTGAGTTCTGGCCGATTACTTCGTTGTAGTATTTCTGCTGCGAGCCGTAGTTGCGCAGGGTCCGGATTTTGGTTGCCAGCCCTTCGTCATTGGTCGTTACGGCTCCGGCATCACCCAGCGCGCCCAGGTTTTTACCCGGATAGAAGCTTGTGCCGTTCGCGTTGCCGAAGGTGCCCGTCAGGCCGCCCTCCCAGGCCGCGCCCTGGGCCTGGGCGTTGTCTTCCACCACCCATAGGCCATGCTTTTTCGCAACCTGCATAATCGGGCCCATTTCGCAGGCCTGCCCGTACAGGTGCACGGGCATAATGCCCTTGGTACGGGGTGTAATGGCTGCTTCGAGGCGGGCCGGATCAAGGTTATAGGTCTGCGAGTTGGGCTCGACGGGCACGGGCACGCCGCCCACGTACGACACGGCCAGCCAGGTGGCGATATAGGTATTGCTGGGTACAATAACCTCGTCGCCGGGCTGCACATTGAGCGCCAACAGGGCCAGATGCAGCGCATCGAGCCCATTAGCTACGCCTATGGTATGGGCAACCTGGTTGAAGGCGCTATACTCGGTTTCAAAGCTTTTCACCTGCTCGCCCAGTACGTACCATTGCTTGTCGTATACGTCGGCAATAGCGGCCAGCACCTCGGAGCGAATAGGGTCGTGCTGGGGAGAGAAAGAGAGAAACGGAACGCTCATATTAGACAACGGACAACGGCTAAAATTAAGACGCAAAGATAGGTGCTAATCTTGGTAAGCCGAATACAGAGCGTTAACACTCATTCTGGCGGCATTCTTAAGTTGTGGCTGTTACCACTGCGCAGCAGGGCACGGTGCTTTGCCCGCCCGCCGTTGAATAAAACTGTTAGAGTCTGAATAATTATAATTTGCTGTTAAGCCTACCCCGAAAGTGCCTATGGTTTTTGGTGGCGAGCCTAAGTAGCTCAAGTTGCACACCAGAAACAAAAGCCAGCTCCTACTCCGCAACCTGGGCTAAGCAGTTGCTCGCCTGACAATGGCCAAAGTCCTACAAACTGATTAGGGATAATTTTTCTCTTGTCTTTTTGTAGCATTCAAAATATTTCCATTTGGGAATGCTACGAAAACCGGCAACTCGTTTTAAGGGCACGATGCCACAGAAAGCCATTCCCTCAAACACTTTAGCCGCGGCCGTTCGCGCTTATCTGGGCTTGACGCAGGAGCAGCTGGCAGACTATCTGGGCGTTTCGCGGGGGCAGGTGGCACACGTGGAAGCGGGGCGACGGCCTTTGCGGGCTGAGGCAGCCTGCTTGCTACGGAGGTTGGCAGCGCTACTACCACTGCCAGATTTGGTCGGCGGGGCAAACATAGAAGCGGTTAACAAGCAAACGGCTCTACCTCCGGCGGAAAAGCCCCTTTTAAGGCGCTGGGCTAAGTGCCGCTGGCAACTGGCGAACCTCCAGCAACGGCTCGACCAGTCGGAGAAGCAGGCCGAATTGGCCCTGCGCTGGCAGGCTCTGCCAGCTACTACACCGGAGCCACCGACTAAAGCCCCCGATGAGGCCGCAATACGGCGCGACCGACTGTTACGGGAGTGGGCGACTATGGCCGCCGATGCGTTGGCGCCAGCCACCGTGGCGGAGCGGCAGCTGCTGATGCTTCGCATCCAATTTTTGGCGGCAGAGGCCAGGGCACTGGAAAAGCTACTGACGGGATTAAGCGGCGCTAACCCACTGCCGGGTAAATAATTGCCGGGCCGTAACAGGTCAAACAATAACGAATAAATCCGGGGCGTTCAGGGAGTGTACTTCATCTTCCACCTCTTTCCCCTTATTCTATGGCTTACACCGTAAGTGCACTAACCACCGCGGCCGATTGCGACAAGCTGCTGGTCGACGCCGAGAGCGACCTGAAGGCGCTCCGGCACCGGGCTTCCAACCTGGATTACGCTCGTGACTCAACCAGTGAGGCAACCAGCGAAACCCAAGCAACGCTGGTAAGCCTCGACGCCGAGATTCAGGCCCTAACCTCCGTCATTCCGACGCTGGCCGAAGGAACCAAGGCGCGCAAAAACAACGAAATCGATTTGCGCACCGCCACCTACCGGCGGGCCCGGCTCACAGATAAGCAGGAGGCCCGCGGACCCGTAGCACTGCTCACCCGCGAGCGTGACCTGGCCGAAACCGAGGCGCAGGTAACAGAAGTCGAGGCTTTCATAGCAGCCATAACTGCCCGCAAAGCCAGCTTGTAGAGGCTATTCCAAACAAAACTGTCCGGCCCGGATTACTCCAGGGCGGACAGTTTTTTTGTGGAGCTCATTTCAGGTAATTGCTTGCGGTAATGGAACGCAGCAGTGCTAACGGTTACGCATAGGTAATAAATGAGCTCTTCAGTTTCAAGCCGTCACCAGAGATGGAGAATATTACCCAGCTCTGGGTCGTCAAATTAAACTACCTCAAGGCTGTTCTCACGTTTTAACCCGGTACGCGAGTAGATTTTGGAAAAGGCTACCGGTTGAAGTCACCGTGGCACGCTAATACATGGCTCGTGCTGCCCAATCGGAAACCCAGCTTCTCGCATGTGCGGAACACGGCCCCGTTGGTAGCCTGCGTAGTCATCAGCACTTGGGGTAAGGATAGCGCGGCAGCCCGACGCACGGTTTCGGCCACGAGCTTCAGGTGCCAGCCTCGGTTAGTGGGCCCTACGGCGGTCAGCAACACCCGCGACAAACCGCTACCTGGTATTCCAGCTTCCGCAGCCGTGTCACCGATAGCCAAAAACGAATCGATGGGTAGGCCCGGCACATCAGGCACCAACATGGCGTCGGCGTAAGAACCCTCGGTAGCAGCTTCGGCATAGCGGGCCAGTAGCGCATCGGCCCGGGCCTCGCCAAACCAGGGGTCGGCGTGAAATCGGTCGAATTCATTGCGAGTTGCGGCCGAAATGCGGCCAATGTGGGCCGCCTCGTGGGCGTGAGCCAGGCGCACCGATGCAGGCGCGGGCAGCGTAGCCTCGGCCACGGGGCAGTGGAAATTGAGTCGGGTTTCAACAAGTCGCCAGCCGCCGGCGGTCAGGGCCTGTAGCAATGCGGTGTCTTCGGCTGGCACTACACTGAAAGCATAGTACGGCCCACGGGCAGCCAGCGTCGCGCGCAGCTCCTGGGCCGCCAACGCCAGCGCAGATGGCAGGACGTCGGCATCGAACAGCCCCGTAAACAGGCGGTAGGTATCGGTACCAAAAAATTCTGTATCCCAGGGTAAATGCTCCAGCAGCCACTGGCTGCGGCCATCGGCCGCTGTTAACACCTGCTGCCCCACCCCAACGCCAAAGGTGGCTGCCACCCCGGTGCCGTACCGTTGCTGCTGGGGCTCCGTGGGTAGATGCCGCAGAAAATGCGTGGGGGAATACCGGAACAGTACATCAGCGCGGGATTTTATCCACTGGGCTGAGGGAATGGTTATTACTTCGGGGTCCATATCCGCTTAAATTCATCGTGTTCGCGGATATAATCACTCTCTTCGTACACCGCTGAGGCCAGTACCAATTGTACCGCGGAGTGCGAATACTGCATTGTATGCCAAGCGTGAGGTGGTACGTAGAGACCAACGTGGGGGTCTTCGAGCCGGAATAGCTCAATTGTACCATCAGCCAGCTCAGTCGTCACCGTAATGCGGCCGGCGCCGGCAACCAAAACCTGCTCGGTACGATGGTGGGCGTGGCGGCCGCGCACAATGCTTTCGGGCGTGTAGTAAGTCCAGAAAATCCGGCGTACTTCAAAGGGAACCAGCTGGCTCTGCTCGGTGACGGAAATGTAGCCAATACCCGGCTCTCCCAGCTTAGGAAACTTAATCAGGTACGGATTAGGGTATTCAGACATAAATCGGCGAACAAGTACAGCTACAGGCAGCCCTCATAGCGGGCGTAGCAAAAGTAGCGTATCACTCGTAATCATCGGCTTTAGGCCACGCGCAGTTGCTGTGAACCCTAACGCCGCTGCTAGCTTCAATTACGGAAGTAGAAAGATATAGTCAACTGCTATATAGTTGCCTCCTAAGGTGGCGGACTATCATAAGTTCATAAAAGTACCATGCTTTGCGAAAACAAGATGTCCGTAAGTCCACCATGCCTCGCCGCTGAATATAAATCCTTGGCAGTACTCGTGGGAGCCGTTCAGCTACCCGACGCTATAGTTACTAGCAAGGCGCTTCGCAGCCAGTACATAGCGGTTTTGCGAATCGCATACTTTTCTATCTACTCCGTAGCCCAGGGCTTTAGCCCTGGGATGTTAGGGCGAGGGCATAGGGTTTACGAAACCTCTGTAACATTCTGTTTTACTGCATTGAACCAAGTGAAATCCGAAGCTTTTACTTCAAAAACTATCTTGGCCATAGCAAGGATTACTCATACACCTCCTTCACTACATAAAGCGGTCGGTTACGGGCAGCATCAAGGCCTCGCCACACGTATTCGCCAATAACGCCCAGGGCCGTCATCTGGAAAGCAGATACAAACAGGATTACCACCATTAATGCCGACCAGCCTTCTGGCTTTTGACTACCAAACAGGTGTAGCCCAATAATATATAAGCCGTAACCGAAAGCAGCCAACCCCAGCCCCAACCCCAGCACCGAAATGGCACGGATCGGAAAAAAGGAGAATGCCAGAATAGAATCGATGAACAGCTTCATCTTTTTCTTCAGTGTCCAGCGCGATTTTCCGATTTCGCGCTTGCGCCGTACATAAGGGATATTAACGTACGGATAACCCAGCCAGACCATGAGGTAAAACAGGTTACTGTTGCGCTCGTGCAAGCGCAGAATATGCTCGGCTACTTGCCGGTCGAAGAATACGAAGTCGAAACCGCCATCGGGAATATTAGGTAGCGCGATTTTCTTCATTAGGGCGTGAAAAAACTTAGCAAAAAGCTGCTGGAGGCCAGTTTCTTCGCGGTCTTGCCGGTTGCCAATAATGAGCTTAAGCCCCTTTTGCCAATAGTCGTACATCTGCACCATCAACTCGGGCGGATCTTGCATGTCGGCCGTAATGATGGCCATGCAGTCGCCGGTGGCTTGGGCCATACCAGCCACGATGGCATTGTAGGATCCCACGTTACCAGCCAACTCTACTATTCGTACGCTGTGAGGGTAAGCGGCCCGGAATTCGAGCAGTGCTTTTAAGGTTCCGTCCTCCGAGCCATCATCCACTAATACGTACTCGAAACTTACCTCTGGGGGAAACAGGGCCTCATTGGCAATGAGTTCTCGGGCAGTAACAGGAATGTTTTGTTCGTTGAAGTAGCACGGGATAATAACGGAAAGTTTGGGCATACTGTGGAAAAGCAAAAGATGGTAACAGACCGCTGATAAAGACTTAACGCGCCCAAAGATGGGCCATCAGTCAATGGCTTAAGCAACTTGACCAGGTAATAAGTTGTACGGCGTCCATTTCACTCCGTGCTTAGCCTTGGCTTACCCTTTTGCTGAGCGTCAGTCGCCAACTGGTAGGCTGGGCTATTGAGACTGCTTAGAAAGTCAGTGTAAACCATCAAAGAATAATGCTGAGTATAGTCGTTGGCTTGACTTGCCTCAGCACGACATACTGGAGCACCTTTAGAGTCAGTATACCGGCGGTGGAGACACCGCAGTTGATATCTCCACCGCTGGTATACTGACTTAAAATGCGTTATAGGCTTAGACGGCTTCGAAACAACAAGTGCTTTTGCTCTGTCCGTGCGGCAGTTGTACTATTCTGTTTTAATAGTGGTGTTCCATATAAATGCCTCACCACAACCAGCAAGAACAAAAGCACTATGCCTTGAATCAGTAAAAACTGGTTGCTGGTCCAGGGACCAATGTTCATCCAATAGGCTTGGTAAGGGGAGTTCCAAGCATATTCTGCTCCAGGCGTCCCAACGTTGATTGGAAATTTGTCATTTAGTTGACCCAACGTGGAATCAAACCAGTTGATATACAGCCATCCTTTCGATAAGACCAACCCAATAAGTAGGCTATAGGCAATGGCGCGTGGCGGCGGAGCTAACTGTTGCACAAGCAGCGCCGTAACCAGCACCAGCACCGGTAATAGGTTAGGGAGTTGCCGGGTTTCGCTGTTAACGGATAATAGCAGCAGCAGTACAAATACCCCACCTACAGCAAGGCCTAGCTGCCGGATAATACCTCCTACTTGGCACCAGTACACCAAAGCTAGTACTACCGGCAAACCATAGTAGCTGGCGTGGCTAATCAGGAACTGCGCGGGGCGGTTGATGGCTCCGTACACTATATTCACCAAAAAGGTCTTTCCGTTCAGATGCTCGTTGCCCTGAGTACCCAGTACCTTGGTAAGCAACAAGTAACAGCTTACTAAAAGCCCCACCGCTAACCACGTCCCGCGGCGGACCCAGAGAGCTTTCCCCATCTGGCGTAACTGCGCGCTGTTACCCAGCAATGCACGTGCTATGGCGTATTGGGTAATAACTAGATAAGCCCCGGCTATACCAATACTAAGCGGTAACCATGCGGTAGCCGTAGGGGCAATTGTTGCGTCATGAATTCGCTTGATGTAGACAACGTAAACGCAGAGCGCGACGAACCCGAAGCCACTGCTTAGCGCCCACAACCTGCTTATACTGCGGTTGCCCGCAGTAGGGATTTGGGAATAAGGTGGCAGTAAGAGCAGTAGCAGGTTGCAGAATAATGCCGTAGGCCAGACAGCCAGCGAAGCCAGTGCCACCAGCAACAAACGAATGGTATGCCCGGCCAGATGATAATATAGGCTCATCAGCCCGACCAGAAGTGCAGTACGGTCGTAAGTGAAGGGAACATATAAATCGTACTTTAAGGTGGCACAGCTTATCAGCAGCCCCAAATAGCCCACCCAAACGGCAGCCAAGCCCAACCCAAGGAACTGGCTCAGACGGTGCCAATAGTAGATAACAGCTACCGCGACCAGCGCGTTGTAGAGCATAAAATACTGTAGAATCACCGCATCGGTAAGCGGAAGTTGTAGTCCACGCAACACGTAATGAGCCACCACGAACGGCAATATTCGCTGAATACTGTAAGCATTAATACCCTGCACTACCACCGCTTCATAGCAGTTTTTGGCCACTGCCTCGTAGAAGAATGCACCTTCGAAACCAAAGCCGCCATTATAGGGAATAATATCAGGGAAGACTGTATACCAAATAGAGAAGAGCAGTATGAAAGCCGTAAAGAACAATGTGGGGTTTCGATATATATTCATCATAAGGATCATGTGAATAGGATGATTATTGATGTCAACGGAAACCGCATGAGTTTAATATGCAGATTGTTGATTGTCATCACATGGGAAATTTATTTAGAAACTCCTTGAAAAAATGGGAGTATCATGCTCGGCATGCCGTTCTAGAGCTTTCTAAACAGCTTGGTCGTGTATTAGATAAGTAGA
>NZ_JAGGPS010000027.1 GCF_018613725.1 Hymenobacter sp. ISL-91 | reverse complement strand
AAGCCCCGCCCCTACAACGTGCTGCTGTACTTAGGTTAAAGTAGGTGTTTCTGACTGAAGGGTTTTCCCAAAAAAGCTACCCGCTTACTTCAGGTTCCCGGGGCCGGCCTTTTGCGCAGCAGGTACTTGGTTTGGTTGAAGCTGTAGCCCACCGACAGCACCAGCCGGCCGGCACTGGCCGGGTGGTCGGTGGTGGCGGTGTACACGGGCAGCTGCACGCTGGTGTTCAGCGAGAAGTTTTTGTAGTACACATCAAGGCCCGGGCCGAGCAGGGCGTTGTTCATGGCGTGCTCGCCCGTGAGCTGGCCTTCGAGCATTTCGCCCTTGGTTTTCTCGTAAAAAAACTGCGCCGACGGGTACAGCTGCCAGTTTTCGCCCAGCGGCACCCGGTAGAACAGGCTGGCAAACGTAGCCGTGCTCGGGGCCAGGCTGTTGCGGAACCGGTTTTCGGTGGTGCGCCGGTAGCTGGTGTTCACGCTCAGGCCCGCCCCGCGGTAGCTGCCGATGTAGTTGGCGTACACGAAGCCGTCGGTGGTGCCGGTGCCCACCTGGTTGAGTAGCGGGTAGCGCCGGCCCTGCTCCGTTTGGCGGTCGAACTCGCCGGTGGGCAGCTTCAGGCCGCCGCCCACCACCAGCCGGCTCTGCACGCCGGCCGTTTCGATGGCCCTAATGAGATGGTAGCCGGCAAACACCGTCACGTCGCCCAGGCCGCTGGCGTTCAGCTGCCGGCCGTTGATTTGCGACGTATTCAGCACGTAGGGCACGAAAGCGTTCAGCTCCACGCGCTGCGAAAGGAAATATTTGCCCCGCAGCTCCACCACCCGAAAGGCCTCAAAATCGGTCGGGTCGGCGCGGTGGCTGTGGGCGTAGCCGTCGTCGGAGTTGAGCTTGGTGGGGAAGAAGATGCGGGCCCCATCGGGCCGGAAACCGGGCGACTGGCCCTGCGCCCGGTAGCCGTTGAAAATCCGGTAGCGGTGCATCAGCGAAACGCCACTCTGGTTGTCGTAGGGCGTGATGCCCATAAAGCAGCCGCAGATGTCGCAGGCGCGCGCGGCCGGCGTGGCCAGCCCCATCAGGAGGCCCGCCAGCAGGAGTCGGAAGTAGTACTTCATCGTTGATAGTCAGCAGTGAGTAGTTGGGATGGAGTAGGGAGATGACGTTTGACCATCCTTCGTGGCTCGTCAGAACATCATCTCCCTACTTCATACCAACTACTCCATAGCAATCAGCTAGTTAGCGTGTAAATGCTCAACTGAGAACATGCCGGCGGCGATGTTGTCGGCAATCTGCACCGAGGCGGGGCCGCCCATCGAGTTGTTCACCGTAGCAAAGCGGATGGTCGTGGGCCCGCTGAACATCTTCAGCGCATCTACCCGCAGATGGATTTCGGGCGTATGGTCGGGGCGCACCAGCAGCTTGCTGCCGCCCGGGAAGGGCAGCGTAACGGTGCGGATGGTGTTATTGGCACCGTTGGCCCCCTTGAAACCGGCAATGTGGAACACTAAACCACCCTTGGGTGCCTGGGGCGAGGTGCCTTCCAGCTTCACATTGATGAACTCCTTACTCCAGGCCCACCACATGCCCTGGTCGTCGCCGAGCGCGCCGGTAAAGCCGCCGGCCTTGGTACGGGCGCTGTCGACACCCACCACGAAGCGCAGGCCGGTATAGTCGCCGGCGGGCACGTCGGTGAGCTGCAGTTTGTAGCTGGATTTGTCGGCGTGGTCAACCAGAAAGTACGTATCGGGCAGCAACGTAGCGCTGCCATCGGCCTTGAGCAGCTCCAGATTCGAGAGGTAGTACTTAAAGGTGCTAATGGTGAACTGGTCGCCGGCTGGGGTGGTGTACGTGTCGGTATCGAGGCGGAGGCTGCGGTTGCCCACCGTATTTTCCAGCTCTATCGAAAACACACTTTTCTGCGGCTCGGCCGCGGGGTCGTTGTCTTTAGTGTTGCAGCTGCCCAGCAGCACAGTGCCCAGGGCCAGCGAGGCGGCCAGGGCCGCAAAACGCGAAAAAATCATTGTAAAACCAAGAAGGATGAAGGAGGTAAACCTGCCGGCTGGCTCGCGTATCGGAACGCAGGGCCGAGCCGCACCCTAGGGGGCGGCTTGCCGGTTGTTGCGGCTTCCGGGGCAGGAAGCCGGCGCAGAAGCAGGTTTATACCAGCGGCGGGCGGAATACCCCACGGGCGGGGGCATCGGCGTAGGGCAGGGCCGCGGGGGCGGCGTAGCGGACGGGGGCCGCGGGCCAGCGGCGCGGCGCGGCCAGCACCAGGCGGGCCGGAGCCGGCACCAGCTCAAACTTCAGCCGGACACTGCCTGCGGGCACCTTACTGCTGTCGTCTTCGGCCTGGCGCAGCTGCTTGGCCAGGTGGCATTTGCCGTTGCACTTAAGCTCCGGACGGGCCCGGTTTACGCAGTAGCGGGCCATAATGCGGGCCTGGTTCAGTTCGTAGTTCACTACCAGCAGCTCCTGCTCCAGGGTTTGGAGCAGCAGCAGGGAGCAAAGCAGATACGCGAGCAGGCGGTACACGGCTGAAAAGCATGGAGTAGCGGCAAATGTACACCCAGCGGGCCATAGTTGCCTTTGCAGCGCGCCGTATCTTTACCGTATGGCGGCATTGGTGGCGTTTATTCTTTTGCTGATAACCGGAGCCGCAGTGCCCGTGAACCGGCAGTTCCGGCCCACGCCGGGCGGCGTACTAGTGTTTGTCGTATCCAACGGTACGCACACCGACTTGGTACTGCCCGTATACGCCCCCCAAACCGGCCACAACTGGCTGGCCGAGCTCAACCAGCCGGCCCTCACGGCCCGGTTCGGGCACTACCCTTATGTGGGCTTTGGCTGGGGCAACGAGGGCTTTTTTCTGGGCTCGATGGGCGGGCGCACACCCGGACCGGGGGCCATGCTGCGCGCCCTGCTGCCCTCCAACACCCTAGTACACGCCAGCTTCTACCGCACTGCGCCCGACTCTGGCAGACGGGTGGTACCGCTGCGGGTATCGGCCGCACAATACGGGCGGCTGGTGGCGCATGTGCAGGCCGCGTTGGCCGCGCCCGACTCGGCGGGCCGCCGGCCCCTGCGCCAGTCTGCCGGTTACGGTAGTGCCGACTTTTTCTTCGGGGCCCGGGGCCGCTACCACGCGCTGCGCACCTGCAACGACTGGACCACCCGCAGCCTGCGCCGGGCCGGGCTGCGCGCCCCGTTGAAGTCGCCGCTGGCTGCGCCGGTACTATGGCACACTCGGCGAACAGGCCAAAAATCTCGCTGAATAAGATATGTTTATCGACTAAATTAAATTATCCTTCTAAAATCATATTTTGTCCTTGATGAAGCCGTAACTTGCACCAGCCAATTCTCGCTTACAAGCGGAAGTGTACCGTTTATAATGAGCACCAGAAGATGTTGGATGTACAGCGCGAAGAATTACCCCAGGCCTACTTGCTCATCCCGTCGTATGTGGCTGCCAGCACCACCGACAACGTAGTACTGGCCCGCGCCCTGCACCGTGCCAGCCGCGCCAACAAGCCCGCCGTGGTAATCGACCTGAGTTTGCTGGACATGCTTAGCAACGACGCCATCGACCTGCTACTGGCCTACTCCTTCGTGCTGCGGGCCCAGTCGCGCCAACTCATTCTGTGCCACACCCCCCAGGCCAGCCGCCACCGCTTCCAGTCCCTCGACCCCGACTCGCAGCCGCTACTAGTTGCCTCGGTACTCGATGCCATGCAGGAAATCGAATTCGGCTCCTCCCGCATAAGTTGATTTGGGGCCGGCACAGAAGAATCGGGGAAAGTCCGGCGGAAAGCACGAATTTTGCGGCTGTACCACCGCATTCCGACTTCCTCGCCCCCGATGAGCAGCGTTCAGAAACCCAGCATTCCGCAAGGCACCCGCGACTTTGGCCCGGCCGTAGTAGCCCGCCGCAACTATATTTTCGGCGTAATCCGCCGCGTGTTCGAGAAGTTCGGCTACGCCCCGCTCGAAACCCCAACGCTGGAAAACCTGAGCGTACTCACCGGCAAATATGGCGACGAGGGCGACCAGCTGCTGTTCAAGGTGCTCAACTCGGGAAACTTCCTCAAAAAGCAGAAGGGCGAGGTTATCAAAGAGCAGGTAACGCCCGACGACCTGCTGGCCGGCCCGCGGGCAGTGCTGCCAAAAATTGCCGAAAAAGGCCTGCGCTACGACCTGACGGTGCCCTTCGCCCGCTATGTAGTGATGAACCGGGGCACGCTGGTGTTCCCCTTCAAGCGCTACCAGATTCAGCCGGTGTGGCGCGCCGACCGGCCCCAGCGCGGCCGCTACCGCGAGTTTTACCAGTGCGACGCCGACGTGGTGGGCACCGATTCGCTGCTGTGCGAAGCCGAAATCGTGCTCATGATGAGCGAGGCCCTAACCACCCTGGGCCTCACCGACCACACCATCAAAATAAACCACCGTCGGGTACTGGGCGCATTCTACCAGGCGCTGGGCGGCGAGGGAACCGAAGTAGACCTGTTCACGGCCATTGATAAGCTCGACAAAATCGGGCGCGAGGGGGTGGAGAAAGAGTTGGCCGAACGCGGCTTCTCGGCCGAGGCCGTTAACAAGCTGTTCGAGCTGCTGAACGTGGAAGGCTCGTTCGACGAGAAGCTGGAGCGCCTGCTAGCCGCCTTCGCAACGGCCGGCGTAGCACCCGATAGCCCCGGCACCGACAGCTACAAAGGCCTGCAGGACTTACGCCAGGTGCTCGACTACCTGCGTGGCTTCGGTTTCGAGAAGTGGGACAACCTGGAGTTCGACGTAACACTGGCCCGGGGCCTGAGCTACTACACGGGCTGCATCTTTGAAATCAAGATCAACAACGTAAACATGGGCAGCGTAAGCGGCGGCGGCCGCTACGACAACCTCACGGGCGCATTCGGGCTGCCGGGTGTGTCGGGCGTGGGCTTCTCGTTCGGCGTCGACCGCCTCTACGATTGCCTAGAGGAGCTAAACCTATTCCCGGAGACTGTGAATAGCACCTCGCGCTGCCTGCTGGCCAACTTCGATGTTGAAAGCGAAATAGCGGTGCTGCCCGTACTGGCCCGCCTGCGGGCCGCGGGTATTGCTGCCGAGCTGTACCCCGAGTCGGGCAAGCTGGGCCGGCAGTTCAAGTACGCCGATGGCAAAGGTATTCCGTACGTGCTGCTGCAAGGCCCCGAGGAGCGCGCCGCCAACCTGTTCAAGCTGAAAACCCTGGCCACCGGCACCGAGCAGACGCTGACGCTGGAACAGGTCCTAACGGAACTGGAAGCGGTTAAGGGTTAAGTTTCGGAGGTCGGTGTAGGCGCGGGGCTTGTCCCCGCCCGCCGCTCGCGTCGTTTCAACGGTAATCGTTCAACGGGGGAAAAGCCCCGCCCCTACACCGACCTCCTGTTGGTAAGCGACTACCGAAAACTATAGCTGCACGTTGAGGGCCTGCCGGACTTCGGGCCAGCTTAGCTCGCCGGCCACGTAGCGGCTGTAGAGCTGCTTGGCGTAGGGGGTAGCCTTGGTGCGCAGGCTGGGAATAGCATCCTGCAGGCGCATCAGCACGGTGCGTCGCTGGGAGGGCGTCTGAGCGCCGGGACCAAACTTCGGGTTGTATTCCATAGCGTAATGAAATAAAAGTCAGGGCGATACTTCAAATATCAGAAAAATACTTTCTTGAAGCAAGCGCAAAAAATACGGATTCCAACCGGGCGCCACTCCGTATTTACCCCGCCAAGCAGGCCTATATCCAAGTAGCTGGCAGCGCAAACGACGGCTCTGAATGGGTCGCGCAGGTACATTCAGTACTTTTAGCATTCCCGCCCTCCTTCCCTACCCTATGGCCGCCGACTACGAGCTTACCCCTTCCGCTTCCCTCGATCTATCGACCCTCGGCGAGCTACTGCATAGCCGGGCCCGGGTGGTGCTCAGTGCCGAAGCCCGCCAGCGCCTCGAAGCCGGCCACCGCTACCTGCACCAGCGCCTGGAGCGCGACCCCGATACGGCCGTGTATGGCATCAATACCGGTTTCGGGGCGCTGTGCGGGCAGGCCATTCCGGCCGCGCAGCGCCAGCAGCTGCAAACCAACCTGCTGATGTCGCACGCCTGCGGCACGGGGCCCGAGGTGCCGGCCGAGCTGGTGCGGCTCATGCTGCTGCTGAAAGCCCAGAGCCTGTGCTACGGCCACAGCGGCGTGCAGGTGGCCACCGTGCAGCGCCTGCTCGATTTTTACAACCGCGGCATGCTGCCGGTGGTGTACGAGCAGGGCAGCCTGGGCGCCAGCGGCGACCTGGCCCCACTGGCCCACCTCTGTTTGCCGCTGCTGGCTTTGGGCGAAGTCAACTACGAAGGCTACCGGCTGGCCGCCGCCGATGCGCTGAGCCTGTTCAGCTGGGAACCGATTGTGCTGGGAGCCAAAGAAGGATTGGCCCTGCTCAACGGCACCCAGTTCATGCTGGCCTACGCCGTATACGGGCTGCTGCGGGCCCGCCGGCTGGCTGCCGCCGCCGACGTTATCGGGGCCCTGTCGCTGGAGGGGTTTAATGGGTTGCGCGAGCCGTTTGATGAGCGCCTGCATCGCCTGCGCCCCCACCCCGGCCAGCTGCTGGTGGCCGAACGGCTGCGGGGCCTGCTGACCGGCAGCGAGCTGCAGCAGCAACCCAAAACCGCCGTGCAGGACCCTTACTCGCTGCGCTGCATGCCCCAGGTACACGGCGCCTCCCGCGATGCGCTGGCGTACGTGGAGCGCACCACCGAGATAGAGTGCAACGCCGTCACCGACAACCCCACCATTTTTCCCGAGGATGACGCCATTCTGAGCGGCGGCAACTTCCACGGCCAGCCGCTGGCGTTGGGGCTCGATATGCTGGCCATTGCCGTGGCCGAACTGGGCAGCATTTCGCAGCAGCGCACGGCTCAGCTCATCAGCGGACAGCGGGGGCTGCCGCCGTTTCTGGTGGCCGAGCCGGGCCTCAACTCGGGCCTGATGATTCCGCAGTATGCCGCCGCCGGCCTCGTCAGCCAGAACAAGCAGCTGTGCACACCCGCCTCGGTGGATAGCCTGGTGAGCAGTAACGGCCAGGAAGACCACGTGAGCATGGGCGCCAACGCCGCCACCAAGGCCCTGCGTGTGGTTGTCAACGTGGAGCAGTTGCTGGGCATCGAACTGCTGAATGCGGCCCAAGCCCTGGAGTTCCGCCAGCCGGCCCGCAGCTCAGCGCCGCTGGAGGCGCTGGTAGCGGCTTTCCGCGAAAAAGTGCCCTTCGTAGCCCACGACCGGGTCCTGCATCCCGACCTGGCCGCCGCCGCCGATTTCGTGCGTAGCTACGTCTGGGAGTAGGCAACGGCGTTGGCACTTGCGCCGATATTTCGCGTTCTTAGTGCATGGATTACGGCCCGTTCGGCATTAGGCTTATCATGATGAAAACTGCTCTTCTGTTTTGGTTTTTGCTGCTGGCCCACCTGCTCGGCAGTACGCCGTTGCGTGCCCAAGCGCCGTGCGTGTCCCAGCCCGATTCTGGGGCCAATTTTGATGCCTACGATGCAAAAACCGGTTTGCTGCTGCCGAAGTTACTATGTGTGGGCAGGCCGATACGACTGCGTAACCGAAGCAAGAATCAGGTTGATTTAGACAAGATTTATTATCTCGCTGGGCCGTCTACTATCTGCCGAGGCTTCGGCAACGATACGTCAACAACATTCACTTTTAATGAGCCTGGGCCAATAGTTATTACACAAAATACAAATCCTACTAACTCGGCTGACGTCTTTATTTTTTCCAAAACCTACGAGGTCCTAGCTTCGCCTCAGCCCGCATTCGAACTCAGCATCTGCTCGCCCGGGCTGGTGCAGGTAACAGTTACCGATAAAAGCTACGCCACCTATTTTGTGCAGGTAGGTTCGGCCGCGCCAGTGCCTGCTGCGTCCGGCGAAACGGTCAGCTATCCGATAAGCGGCGGCCCCTATACAGTTACTGTAACCGGCCGCTACGGTCAGGCTAATCTGTGCGAGGGCACCAGCACCAAACCCTTTACGCCCCTGCCCGCCCCTATAGCGCCGGTACTACGCCGCCTTACGCGGCCCGCCGAGGGCACCGTGCAGCTGGAGTTTGAGGCCCTTCAACCCGAGTACCGCTACCAGCTGCAGGTAGCTACTACACAAGGCGACTACCGCAACCTAATGGCCGTAACGGCCGCCAGCCCGCTTACGCTGCCCGCCGCGCCGCTGCCGGGTTGCTACCGGCTGCTGTTGCAGGACCAGTGCCAGCCCCCGGTTTTCAGCCTGCCTTCCAATAGCATCTGCTCGGTGCAGCTAACTGGCGCGGCCACCAACGGCCGCAATCAGCTCAGCTGGACCAGCGCCGGCAACGGCACCTACACGCTCACCCGCACCGAGGGCAGCACCAGCGTGGTACTGCCGCTGCTGGCCGGCGCGACCAGCTACGACGATGCGGACGTGAGCTGCGGCACCACCTACCGTTACCAGGTCAGCCTGAACAGCGGGCCGGCCACCTCAGTTTCCAACGAGGTCGGCCTGACGGCTCTTTCGACTACACCACCGGCCCGGCCGCAGCTGTGGGCCGGCTTCAACCTACGAAACCAAGTAGAGCTGCGGGCTGAGGTACCGGGCGTAGCCGCCGGTGGCCAGCTCAGCTACCAGCGCAACGGCGCGCCGCTGGCCGCCACGCCCGCCCGCCGCCTGCTCGATTCGCTGATTGCGCCCGACCCGGCCGTACCACTATGCTACACAGTTGATTTTCAGGATGCGTGCGGCAACCGCGCCCCGGCTGGCGCCGGCGTATGCGTGGTGCAGCTGAAGGCCGAAGCCGCCAGCTCTAACGCCCCCGAAATTCGCCTGACCTGGTCGGCCCTGACAGCCACGGGGCCGGATATGGCCGCGCCGGTAAGCTACCGGGTACTGGGGCTGGCCGCCGACAACACCGTGGTTTCCAGCGTTGCAGTAGGCAACAACCTGACCTACCTCGATCTGCAACCTGACCCCAACCGGCAAACCGTACGCTACCGCATCGAGGCCAGCGGGGCGGGGCTGCCCGAGCCTTCCTACTCGAATGTGGCCGAAGTGGCGCGCCCAGTGAAACTGGTGCTGCCCACGGCTTTTACGCCCAACGGCGACGGCCTCAACGACGTGCTGGAGCTCAAAGGCCGGTTCCTTGACAACTTCCGCTTCACCATCATCGACCGCAACGGCCGGACTGTGTTCCAGACCTCCGACCGCACCCGCAGCTGGGACGGCCGCATAAAAGGAGCCGCACCGGTGCCCGGGGCCTACGCCTGGCAGTTTGAGGCGCTCGACCAGCAGGGTCAGCGGGTTAAGCAATACGGTACCGTCACGATTCTGCGCTGATGCGTGTTTCTAGTCTGTTTACGGCCTACCAACGTATCTTTGAGAAGATATTTTTCACCTCTTGAAACGACGCGACTATGTTTGATATGGCCGGAATGATGGGCAAAATGAAGGACCTGCAGGAAAAGATGAAGCAGGCCCAGGACCAGCTGCAGTACCTGACGGTCACGGCCGAATCGGGTGGTGGGCTGGTGAAGGCCACGGCCAACGGCCAGCGCCGCCTGCTCAAGCTCGAAATCGACGACAGCCTGCTCCAGCCCCAGGACCGCGACATGCTGGCCGACCTAGTAGTGGCCGCCGTGAACAAGGTAATGGATGAGGCCGCCGCTAAGGCCCAGGAGGAGCTAAAAAAGACTACTTCCGGCCTCATTCCTAACATCCCCGGCATGGACTTGAGCGGCTTTGGGATGTAGGTTTTTTTTCGCTATCAGCGGTTAGCTGATAGCAGTTGGCTTTTTGAAAAACAGCGTTCTGCAAATATTACCTGACCCGCTTGCTGATTCAGCATCATCTGCTGAAAGCGCTGCCACCGCTACCTCCGACACGGCGTGCGCCGATGTGGCAGTGGTCATCCTCAACTGGAACGGCTGCGACTTTCTGCGCCAGTTCCTGCCCGCTGTGCTGGCCCACTCGGCCGAGGCTGCCGTGTTCGTGGCCGACAACGCCTCAACCGATGATTCGGTGGCGTTACTCAGGGCTGAATTCCCGACTGTGCAGGTGCTGGAAAACGGCGGCAACCTGGGGTTCTGCGAGGGCTACAACCGTGCCTTGGCCCGGCTTGGGTCCGGTTTCAGGTACTACGTGCTGCTGAACTCCGATGTAGAGGTCACGCCCGGCTGGCTCGCACCCCAGCGCGAGCTGTTGGAAGCCAACCCGCGCATTGCCGCCTGCCAGCCCAAAATCAGGCAGTACAGCCCCGACCCAGCCACGCGCCAACTGTTCGAGTACGCCGGGGCGGGCGGGGGCTACCTCGACTCGCTGGGCTACCCCTTCTGCCGCGGCCGCCTTTTCGACACGCTCGAAACCGACACCGGCCAGTATGACGATGCCCGGCCGGTGGCCTGGGCGACAGGGGCCTGCCTGCTGGTGCGGGCCGAAGCTTGGCATGCGCTGGGGGGGCTGGAAGCCACCTTTTTTGCCCACATGGAAGAAATCGACTTCTGCTGGCGGCTGCAAAACGCGGGCTGGCAGGTGTGGTACCAGGGTGGCAGCATGGTATTCCATGTAGGCGGCGGCACGCTGCACAAGTCCAACCCGCGCAAAACCTACCTCAACTTCCGCAACGGCTTGGCGCTGGTGTACCTCAACACTCACCCGGCCGAGCTACCCGCCGTACTCATCGGCCGCGTGGCCCTCGACTGGGTAGCGGCCCTGCGCCTGCTGCTGCAGGGCCAGACAGCCGACTTCCGGGCCGTGCTGCGGGCGCACGGGCATTTTGTGGGCCGCCTGGGCTACTGGAACATTCGGCGGCGGCAGTTTCCGCCCCGCCTGCGCCTGCATGAGCGCGTCGGCACCTACGCCGGCAGCCTAGTATGGGCCTATTTCGCGCAGAGCAAGCGGTTTTTCCGGCAGTTGGGAATCAGAAGTGAGAAGTGAGAAGTGAGAAGTGAGAAGTGAGAAGTGAGAAGTGAGAAGTGAGAAGTGAGAAGTGAGAAGTGAGAAGTGAGAAGTGAGAAGTGGTACTGAGTGCCGGCGGCCTAAGGTTGGGTAAGGGGCATAAAAAAAGTCTGTTTGCCATGGCAAACAGACCCTGAGAGTATCACTTCTCACCTCTAAAATCTCCTAGCTTCTCAGTTTACAAATCCCAGACGGTGCTGCGCTGCTGGCGCATGGCGTGGCGCACGTTACGCCAAAAGGCCAGCGCGAAATAGAGGACGATGGGCGAGCCAAACGTGAAGAACGAGGCGTACACGAACGAGAGCCGCACGCTGCTGCTGGAAAAGCCTACCCGGTCGCCAATGGCCTTGCAAACGCCAAAGCTCTGCTTTTCGATGAAGTCAGTTATTCGATGCATAAGGGTAATTTTAGCGGCGTAGTTAAGTATTGGCAGGAGTAATATACGATGATTTCGCCCCGGTGTCAAGCACTTACGCAAGAAGCCCGCGGCAAGATACGTCTATCGGCTACCTTTCGTCGTTTGAGTTTAAAATTTTCCTGATTCCCCGGAGTCATTGCCTATGCCCCATCTTCCGCGCCTTCTGTCTGGCGCCAGCAGCCTGCTGCTGGCTGCTGGCCTGCTGCCCGCCTGCTCGCCCCTGCCCAAAGTGCTGAAAGCTGCCCAAACCGGCCAGTCGATTACCGTAGCGCCCGCCGTGCTGGAAAGCAACGGCCAGCAGGTGCGCTTTGAGGTAACGGCCAAAGTGCCGGCCGCCCACCTGCGCAAGGGTGCGGCCTACAACGTGGCCCTGAGCTACCAATACCAGAACGGCCTGCGCGAGGACACCGTGGGCCGCCTCACCTTCCTGTCGGGCGAGTACGTGTACGACGAGCAGCAGAAAAACATGCTCGTTATCCGGCGCGAGTTCACGTTTCCTTACGCCCCCCAAAAAAGCCCCGGCCAACTGCTGGCCCGCCCCGATGCCCGCCTGACCAAGCCCAACGGTGCACGCCTGAAAGGCCCGGAAATAGTGCTGGCCCGGGGCATCCTCACCACCAGCCAGCTGGTAGTGCGCCAGGACTCGTTGCTGGCGCTGCTGCCCGAAACCGTGAGCAACGACCGTAGCGGAACGCGGGTACTACCGTTTTACTTTGATGCCGGCAAGGCCGAAATTCGCAATTTCCTGGGCACCAACGTAGCGGCCCTCGAAGACTTCATTGAAGCCAACCAGCGCACTGAAAAGGTGATGATTGTGGCCGGCCACTCGCCCGACTCGCTCGACCGCCACGACCCGCGCCTACCCGACCGGCGCGTGCAGGCCCTTACCAATTACTACAAGAAGCGTGTTAATGAAGCTTCCTACCTCAATAAGGTGAGCAACATTGACTTCGAAACCGAAGCCTACCGCCGCCGTTGGGACCTGTTTCTGAGCAAGGTGCAGCAGTCGGCCCTCAAGCCGGCTCAGATTGATTCGGTGGTGCTGCTCATCAACGACTCGCCCGGCACTTTCGCCGAGAAGGAAAAACGCCTGCATTCGCTCAGCTTCTTCGATTACCTGGAGCAGTACATCTACCCGGTGCTGCGCTTCGGCACGGTGTCGGTGCGCTACACGGCCCCCAAACGCTACGATTCGGAGGTGTATCTGCTCTCCAAGAAGATAGTGGAGAAGCAGACCGAAGCCGATGCCCTCACGCCCGAGGAGCTGCGCTACTCAGCCTCGCTTACGCCGCTGCTGGCCGAAAAGCAGCGCATTTTTGAAACCGCCGTAGCCAACACCGGCGCCTGGCAGGCCTACTACAACCTGGGCGCGGTGCTGCTGATGCGCTCCGAAAAGGAAACCAACCCCAAGGTTGTGCGCGCCTATCAGCGCCGGGCAGCCGTCAACTTCACGCTGGCCGCCCACCGCAACCCCACGGCCGAGCTGTTCTACCGCGTAGCCACCGCCTACCACCGCGCCAACGACCTGACCGAAGCCCGCCAGAGCTACGATTACGCCATCAAGCTGGGCGGCGCGCCGGCCATGCTCAGCAAGGCCTTCGCCGATAAAGCCGCCCTCGAAATCGAGATGGGCAAGCCCGACGAGGCCCTGCGCAGCCTGAGCTACAGCACTTCACGCAGCTACCAGAACCTCATGAACCGGGCCCTCATCTACGTGCTGAAAGGCAATTACCCCGGCGCGGCAGCCATTTACGAAGAGGCCCTGGCCCTGCGCCCCCAAGACCCGCTGGTGTACTACAGCCTGGCCATAACGGCCGCCCGCCAGCACAACGAGGCCGCCACGGCCCTGCACCTGCGCCGCGCCGTGGGCCTCGACCGCAGCTACGCCAACCGCGCCGTCGAGGACCTGGAGTTCCGCGAGTTTACCAAGGGCAAGCAGTTTCTGGAGGCGCTGCGGTAGGATGACAGCCGGGCTCACGTATTCACCGTTTGCCCTTCCCATTTACCCGTTGTAGCTTTACGGGCCGGTTTAGCGCCGGCTTTTTTCTTTTCCTGATTTTTCGATTTTTCTACCTGCTATGCGGACCATCCAATTCCGGGAAGCCCTGCGTGAAGCCATGACCGAGGAAATGCGCCGCGACGAGCGCGTGTTTCTAATGGGCGAAGAAGTAGCCGAGTACAACGGCGCCTACAAAGTAAGCCAGGGCATGCTCGACGAATTCGGGGCCGAGCGCGTGATAGATACTCCCATTGCCGAGCTGGGCTTTGCCGGTATCGGCGTGGGCGCGGCCATCAACGGCCTGCTGCCCATCATCGAGTTTATGACCTTCAACTTCTCGTTGGTCGCTATTGATCAGGTGATTAACTCGGCCGCTAAAATCTATTCGATGTCGGGCGGGCAGTACTCCTGCCCCATCGTGTTCCGCGGGCCAACCGGCAACGCCGGCATGCTTTCGAGCCAGCACTCGCAGAACTTTGAGAACTGGTACGCCAACTGCCCCGGCCTGAAAGTGGTGGTTCCTTCGACGCCCTATGATGCCAAAGGCCTGCTCAAAAGCGCCATCCGCGACCCCGATCCGGTGATTTTCATGGAGTCGGAGCTGATGTACGGCGACAAAGGCGAGGTGCCCGAGGAGGAATACCTCATCCCGATTGGCAAAGCCAATGTAGTGCGCGAAGGCACCGACGTGACCATCGTCAGCTTCGGCAAGATGATGAAAATAGCCCTCGAAGCGGCCGACCAGCTGGCCCAGGACGGCATCAAGGCCGAAGTAATCGACCTGCGTTCGGTGCGCCCCATCGACTACGACACGCTGGTAGAATCAGTAAAGAAAACCAACCGCATGGTGGTGGTAGAAGAAGCCTGGCCGCTGGCCAGCATTAGCTCGGAGCTGGCCTACATGGTGCAGAACCGCGCCTTCGACTACCTCGACGCCCCCATCCGCCGCATCACCTGCATGGATGTGCCCCTGCCCTACGCCCCCACGCTCATCGAGGCTTCGCTGCCCAATGTGGAGCGCACCGTAAAAGCCGTGAAGGACGTGTTATATGTGAAGCGTTAATCGAATAACAGCTTTTCCGCTGTGCGGCAGGCCAGCGGCTTTGCCAGAAACCAAAAGGCCCGCCCGACGCGGGCCTTTTTGCGTAGTGCCTATTGGTAAAGGCCCACGACCACACGGACGGGGTTTTGCGTATCTTTTCTCGCGGCGCTCAGCCTCACGCGCTATTCTCCTAACCTTCTTCTGTATGAACCACCGCCTGCACCTTCGCCTCGAACACCTGGAGCGCGCCACCAACCGCCTGCTGGACACCGTGGAGGCAATGGGCGAGCGGGCTACCGTGGCGCCGGGGCCCGAGCAGTGGTCGGCCGTGCAGGTGGTGCAGCACCTGCTGGTAGCCGAAACCGGCGTTGGGCAATACATCGAAAAGAAGCTCCGAGAGGCGGATACGCTCCGGCCAACGGGCCTGGCGGGCTTCCTGAAGTCGCGGCTGTTGCGGCTGGCGCTGCGGCTGCCCGGGCTGCGCTTTAAAGTACCGCGCTACCTGGCCGAGCTTACGCCCGCCGAGGTGCCCGCGCTGCCCGAACTGCGCAGCCAGTGGGAGGCCACGCGCCGCCACCTGGAGCGCCTGCTCAACGAATATCCAGGCAAGCTGCTGAGCCGGGCCATCTTCAAGCACCCGCGCTCGGGCATGCTCACCATCCACCAAACCCTCGATTTTATGCTCGACCATGTGCTACACCACCAAAAGCAGGTGGAGCGCATTGCAGCGTCTGTTCAGAAGGCAGGAGCTGGGAGCTAGGAATTAAAGCCGCCTGTCATCCTGAGCAGCGCGAAGGACCTTATTCCATTAAAACGAGCCGTTGTTAGAGCTGTTCAGATGGGGTGAGGTCCTTTGCTGCGCTCAGCATGACAAGCGGCATCTTAGCTCCTAGCCCCTACAATTCCCGGTATGACTCGTGGCGGGGCAGTTCGGCCATGAGGGCGGCAATTTCGGGTGGCGGAGTGGTGAGCTTGCGCGTGCGCAAATCAAGCCAGGCACCTTCGACGCTGACAGTAGCGGCGGGGCGGCCATCGGGCTTATAGAGCGTATGCACGATGTTCCAGCGGGAGCCGTCGGCATTCAGGCCCGACAGTTCGCCGCCCACGCGCAACGCCTCGTTGATGTGCAGTTCCTTCAGAAAGCGGGTGTCCTCGCGGAACAGGATGGGCCCGAGGCCGGCTTTAGCAAAATAGGGTAGCGTGAAGCCGCTGGCGGCCAGAAACTCGATGCGGTGCTGGGCGGCGTAATCGTTGTACGCCGAGTGGCGCATGTGGCCGTTGGGGTCCATATCGGCCCAGCGCACGGTGTAGGTTTTCTCGAACATGGGTTATTGACCTGTTATCTGACAGCTTTAATTATGGGGTGGTTTGGGGCTTGAGAACGTACGCTAACCAGCTAATAGCTGTCAGCTAGAAGCTTAGGCTAAGGCGCACCAGGTACTGCTGGTGCTCGTCTTCCTCTAAAAACTCGACCTCGTAGCCGGCAGCGGTGGCGCAATCCTGGAGCAGGCTGGGGTCGGCGAAAATCCAGCCGAACTCCGCCCCCTGCTCCGTGCCATACTGCATCGAATATGTTACCTCGCCGTAATACGAACCGTTGAGGTCGAACACCAGCGCCCCTTCTTCGTCCTCATACATGTAGCTGATGTCGGAGGAAGTAGCCAGAATCTGGCCGCCGGGGTTGAGCAGGCTTTTGGCGTGGTGCAGAAACTTCTCCAGCCCTTCCAGTGTGCCCGTCAGGCCCAGGCCGTTCATGAGCATGAGCAGCGTGTCGAACTTTTCGCCCTGGGCCAGGGCCGGGTCGAACAAGTCGTGGCAGGCTACTTCGCGCACCCCGCGCTGCTCCATAACGGCCACCGCGCCGGGCGAGATATCCACCGATTTCACCTCAAAACCGCGTGCCTGCAGCTCTAGGGCGTGGCAGCCGGCCCCGGCACCCAGGTCGAGCACGCGGCCTTGGCACTGCTCGAGGGCCGTGCGCTCCAGCTCGGGCATTTCCCAGAGGGAGCGAAAAAAGTAGGCAGCCGGCAGCACTTCTTCGTCGGCAACGGAGCTGTGCACGGCTAGCGTGGCGCTAAGCTGGCCCTGCTGGTAGGCCTGCAGCGCGTGGCCCAGGGGGTCGGGGGCCGTAGTTTCGGGAGTTGACATGGGGCAAAGATACGTGGCGTAGAAAGTTGGCGCGGGAAAGCAAAACGAGCCGGGGCCGGTTGTGTCAGCAGACCTGCCCCTATACCTGCCCGGCCTGCGGCCGTATACCTACTCCACTTCTGCCCTCGCTGCCTTGACTTCTCACGGTAAAACCCACCTGCCCACCAAACTTTGCCTCACCTGCGGCCGACCTTTTGCCTACCGCAAAAAGTGGCGCAACTGCTGGGACGAGGTGAAGTACTGCGGCGAAAAATGCCAGCGCAACCGCCCCAAGCCAATACCGGCCGGCCTTGCTCAGGCGTAGCCAACGTATCCTTGCGGCGGCGTTCTGCGTTCAGACAGGCTCTCCTCCCCATTTGTAACTCCTCTGCCACATGGCCAGCAACCTCGACTACCTCGCTCCCGAACTTAAGCCCCTCGAAGAAAAACTGCAGGCCTATCTGGCCGCCGAAAAGGCCCTGACACAGGCCGAAATTGCCGCTACCAACCTTAGCCAAAATCCCTTACCGGCCCCAAACGCAGCGCTGGGCCAGCGCCCGGCCCCCGGCAGCTTTCCGGAGCCCACTGATGAGACGACCAATGAGTTGCAGAACCTGCGCGACGATTTAGCCGCCCAGCGCCAGGAAATCATCGACCTGTTGCCCGTGCGCGACGAGTGGGTGAAGGTAAACCTGGGCTACGGACCGAGCCGCGTCGGGGCATTCGGCGTGCCGGCTCCTGGTACCGGCTACGAACTGCGAGTAGTTATTTAGCACGGCAACGGGTCGGGCAGGCTCTACGCCTTGCCAAATGCCACAACGCCGGCAACCCGGCGGCCTCGGCCGTAGCGGTTGTCGGCGTTGTGGCGTTTGGGCCGAATCGGGCGTTATGTAGCTCTGGCAGATGTATCTCGGAAAGACCAGGACTTGGGGAAATAAAAAATCCCTCACTAATAGCAAGGGACTTTTCCACAACCAAAACACCTAATAAACTATTCTTTCAAATCTGTTCTGTCAACTATCAGGCCAAAGCCCTCCTGACGACGACAGATTCTGTTGAAACAGCTGTTAGGGTCTTCTGGCAAGAAGAGGCAATAAGCACGCCGAAAGGTTGCAGGGGCAACGCTTATTTTTTCTTACAACTGGGTATCTCTCGTTTTGAGGAAGTCAAATCAGTCTCAAACGGATTGTTTCATGCAGCATTTCAGCTACTTACTGCTTCGTAATGCGGCTAACGATGCGCGAGTCGTTCAATTCCATCAGCAGCAGGTAAACCCCTGCGGCACCCGGCACCTTCACGTCGGTGCGGTTGGTGCCCGGGCGTACCGATACGGCCTGCGTGAGTACAGTACGGCCCAACAGGTCGGTTACCCGCAGCGTGCCGGTGCCGCTGCTACGCGCCTCGAAACGGAAGCTGAGCTCGTCGCGGAAGGGGTTGGGCGTGGCGGCAAAGCCTTCGGCGACCAGCGCAGATGGCTGAGCGGATAGCAGCACACTCAGCCGGCGGAAGTCGCGCAGTACCTGGCCCCGGATTTCGCCGCCGGGGTTGGCGGCCGTGTGCAGGTTCACATAAATACTATCGCGCCGGAACTGTAGCGCCCGACGAGCGGTGAAGGGGTTGGCAGCGTTGGACGCTTCGTTGGTGGCATTCCAGTAGGCATCGGCCCCGCTGGTGGGCGTGGTGGCATTGAAGAATGGCATCAGATTGAATACCACCGGACCCGATTCGGTAATAAGGCCGCTGTGCAGGTGGCCCATGGTAGCCGGGCCCGAGAGTCCGCCCCAAGTCATGTTCAGATGCACGTTCGACTGGTCGCGGTCCATCGACACGAAGCCAGCCCCGTAGCCGCCGGTAGCCACCGGATTGGGCCGCTCCTGCTTGCCGCTGAGCACAAACGTGTAGCCCTCGCGCGCCAGCCGGTATATCTGCCCCCTTATTTCGCCGTTAGGATTGGCCGCCGTATTAAGCACCATATTCACCTCACCACGCAGAAAAAGATTAATAGCTGCAACATCGAGTCCGGTAAACGTAATGGCAAAGGCCGCCGGCACAGTGGGAGGAAGCGTTACGCGGGCCAAACGAGCAGCAACCGAATTAGGCTGGCCGGCATTGGCTGCGTACAGGTCGAATGAGGTGGGCGCGCCGCTCAGGCCGGTGTGCGTGGCGAATATCGTCAGGGAGTCGAGCGTAGAATTCAGCCGGATAAACGACACACCTTTGGCCGCAGAGGTAGTAACGGGCACCATCTGCGCGGCATCGAGGCGGGCATCGTGGCTCAGGAAACGGGCTTCGCGGATGAGCTGGGCGCGGATTTCGCCACCGGGGTTGGCGGCCGTATGCACGTTGATGTAAATCTGGCCGGCGTTCAGGGCCGTGAGGAAGGCAGCCGTGGGCGTGATTTCGCCCTCAATTACATTGCCCGTAAGGAAGGGCATCAAATCGACGATGACCGGGCCGGTAGCGCCGATAGCGCCGGTGTGGAAGTGCGTAACGGTAACCGGACCGCTCAGGCCCGAAAACACCACCCGAAACTTCAGCTTGTTTTGCTGCTGAGCCAGATTAAAGCTACCCAGGCCAATGGCATTGGTCGTAACAGCCGGCACCTCTTCGTCGCCGCTCAACACGCCTACAAACTGCTCATCCTTCTCCAGCTTTATCTGCCCCCGGATTTCGCCGCCGGGGTTGGCCGCCGTATGAATGTTGATGTAGTATGCGCCGCGCAGGTAGCGGTCAAGTTTGGCCGGAGCAATATCGGGGCCGGTCAGAAAGCCGTTCAGCTGGTTGCCCCTGATCATTGAGAACAGGTTGGAAACCACCGGCCCGGCCGTACCCTCGAAGCCATTATGCACGTGGGCCATCGTAATGGGGCCGCTGAGGCCGGTGAACGAGCCGCTGATAAAGAGCGTGTCTTTGCCGGCGTTGAGCGTGAAACTGGCCGTACCGCGGGCCGTGGTGGCTACGGCGGGCACTTCCTGGGCTCCGCTGAGCTGCGCCCCGAATAGCAGATGGGCGCGGAGGTGGTCGGCTTGCGCGGCGAAGGGCCGGAGCAGCAGGCTCAGCAACAGGCTGAGCGTGGCGTAAGTAAAGGTTCGCAGCATGATGAATAGGATGAAGTAAAAAAAGAATTGTCAATAGGGAACTCTTTACTGGAGCGAAGGTTCTGGCCGGCGCAACAGCCGGTTGCTGCAAAGCGGGGTATTCCGGTTGGTTGGCACCGCACTGCAATGGCTAAAGTCGTATTTTGCGTGCTGACAGCGGTTTTTGCGGTTTCCGCAAGGCCAAAATTTTACTACTTTTCACGCTGCTGCTACCCTATGGAAGCTCCCAACCCCGAATTCATGCGCGAAGCCATTCGCCTTTCTATCGATAAAATGCAGGCCGGCTACGGCGGGCCTTTTGGCGCCGTGGTGGTGCGCAACGGCGAAATTATTGCCCGCGGCTTCAACCAGGTAACCAGCACCCACGACCCCACCTGCCACGCCGAAGTAGATGCCATCCGCAAGGCCTGCACCGTGCTGGGCACCTTCCAGCTCACCGACTGCGACCTGTACACCAGCTGCGAGCCCTGCCCCATGTGCCTGGGCGCCATCTATTGGGCCCGCCCGCGCCGCGTGTTCTATGGCAACACCAAGGAAGATGCCGCCGCCATTGGCTTCGACGACCAGTTCATTTACGAAGAGCTGGAAAAACCCCTCGGCCAGCGCCACCTGCCCATGCAGCCAATGTTGCGCGATGAAGCCCTGGCCGGTTTCCGCGCCTGGGAGCAGCACGAAGCCCGCACCGACTATTAGTGTCTGAGCCATTGGCTGAGAGCTACTTGCTGTTAGCTTCCGTTCAACGAAAAAGCTAACGGCTCTCAGCTAACAGCTATAAGCTTCACTTATGCGTTTTCTCTCCCTGCTGCTGCGCATTTTGGCCGTCCTCGTGCTGGGGCTGCTGCTGCTGGCGGGGGCGGGGCTGTGGGCGCTGCACTCCGAGTGGGGGCACCAGCGGGTAACGAAGCTGGTGCGCCAGCGCTTGGCTGCCCACTCCGACTTGGTGCTGGCGCCCCTGAAGCTGGACTATTCGCTATTGCGCGATTTTCCTTACCTGACGGCCTCGCTGCACCATTTGTCGCTCACCGATACATCGGCGCGGCGGGCGGTGCAGGTGCTGCGGGTGGGCCGGGCCGATATGCGCTTGGCGCTCCGCCCGCTCTGGTATGGCCGCTTTGAGGTGCAGCGCCTGACACTGCACAACGCCGAGTTCCGGCAGCTCACCGACTCGGCCGGCCACGACTGGGGCCTGCGGGGCCGTGGGCCGCACCGCACCCGCCCCCAGCTGCCCCCCGATTTCGACCTCGACTCGCTGATTATCGTGAACCTGCGGGTTTCCGACCGCAACGAGCTGCATCATAGCGGTTTTGGGGCGTGGGTAACGCACGGGCGGCTGGCGGTGCGCACCCGCGGCGGCGTGGCCCGGGTAAGGGGCCGGCTGGAAGGCCGGCTCAACTATCTGCGCAGCAGCCGCAGCCTAATTTTTTCGCAGGAGGCCGTGGTGGCCCAGGTACGCTACGGCTATGATTTCAGTCGGCGCGAAGGCACGTTTCGGCGCACCCGGGCTACGCTCAGCGGCGACACCGTGCACATCAGCGGTACGCACCGCGGGGCCGGGCCGGGCGAACCCCGTGGGGCCCGCCTCAACCTGCATTTTCGGGGCTACCAGCCGCTACTAAAAGTGCTGCGGGTGGCGCTGCCCAACAACCTGGAGCGCTACCTCGAAGGGACCACCAGCCCCAGCCGCGCCCGTATAGCCTACACCATCCGGGGCCTGACCGGGCCTACCGTGCGGCCGCGCACGGTGCTGCGCTTCGAGCTGCGCGACGCCCAGGTGCAGTGGCCCGACCCTGCCCGCCGCATTCGGCGCTGGGATGCCCGCGGCGTGTTCGATAACGGCCCGAACCACAACTCGCGCTCCACCTACCTCACCTTCGAGCAGTGCCGCATCTACTCGACGGCCGGCCAGCTTGATGCCCGGCTGACCGTGCGCGACTTTACCCGGCCCCGGGTGCAGGGCCGGGTGCAGGGGCGCACCGAGCTGCAAACCCTGGCGGCCGTAGTAGTGCCCGACTTATGGCGGGCCCGTAGCGGCGAGGCGGCCCTCGATTTGGAACTCGATGGCTGGCTGCCCAGCTTCCGGCCCCGGCGGCCCGGGCCGGGCCGGCGGCCGCTGCCTTTACCGGTGGCAGTAAAAGGCACTGTGAGTCTGGAAAACGCTTTTTTTGATATTCCGAACCGGCAGGCCCGAATGCGCGCGCTCCATGTACAGGTTCGGCTAAACGACAGCCTCTGGCAACTGGAAAACCTGACCGGCCAGCTCAACGGCATGCAGCTGCAGGCCAACGCTACAACCACCAACCTGCTGGCCTACGTAAGCGGCCAGCACCCCACTACCCGCATCAGCGGCTCGCTGAGCGTGGATGAGCTGCGCCTGCCCGAGCTGCGGCGACTGCTGGCTCCGCCGCGCCACCCCACCCGCAGGCCGGCTTCCACCACCACCGACGCCGACACCGGTCCGGCCCAGGCAGCCGATATGCTGACCATGTTGCCGGCCGGCCTGCACCTGGAAGGCGTGCAGCTGCGCAGTGCCCGGCTGGTGCTGGCCGACGATACCCTGCGCGAGTTGGCTGCCACCGTGCATCATGATGGCAATCGGGTAGCCCTGCGCAACCTGCAGGTGCAAGTATGGGATGGGAAGTTGAGCGGGCAGGCAAGCTGGTCTACCAGCCAGCCGGGCTCCGAGCCGGTACAGGTGCGCCTGAAAGTAGCGGTACCCCACCTGAGCTACGCGCGGCTGCTGGCCCGAATCTCGCGCCCACCCCGCCGCCCGCCGGGGCAGAGCAGCACCGACCCTACGCTGCGCGAGATGCTGCTGGCTACCAGCGGCCGCATCGATGTGGCTATCGGCCAACTACAGCTGACGGATGCCAGCAGCCTCCACCAGCTGCGCTTTCATGTCGACAAAACCGGGCCCGGTTTTCAGATTCCTGACCTTACATTTCGTACCAATACCGGCGGGCAGGGCAGCATCCGGGCGCAGGCAACGCTGGCGGGCATCCGGCTGGACCGGGCGCGCGCCATAGTGGAGTTGCACTACGATACGCTGAACGTCCAGCGCTTCCTGAAGCTGCTGGCCGACCTAGGCACTGTACCACCACCCGATGACAGCTATGCAAGGCAGTCGGGCCGCGAGACGCGGGCCGGCCGGGCTGCCCACCGGGCCGGCTTGCCAGGGCGCCGGGCGGCGCGTGGTCTGCGGCCCGGCCGACCCACGTCGCCGTTTATGGATGGCACCATCACCGGGCAGGTACACGTAACGGCCAACCGCATGCACTACGGCGTACTGCGGGGCACCAATTTCGACCTGCTTACTACGCTCGAAGCCGGCCGGGCCCGCCTGGAAAGCTGCTCGGTGCAGGCGTTTGGGGGCGAGCTGACCCTGCGCGGCGTTATGCGCACCGACTCCGGCACCCACCACCACCCGTTGCGGGCGCACATGCAGCTGCGCAACGTAGAGCTGCCCCAGCTGTTTGCGCTGGCCATTCCGCTGGGCCTCGATGTGCTGGGCCCCGGCAACGTGCGGGGCCGTATGCAGGCCGATGCGACTATCCGCACCGACCTCGACCAGACTTTTCTGCCCCGCCTGGCTACTACCCGCGCGCTGGTGCAGGCCGATTTGGTAGACCTGGAGCTGCTGGAAGTAGATGCGCTGATGCAGGCGTTGCGGATGCTGAGCCCACGCCGCACCAGCCACCTGTTCTTCGAGCCGGTGCAGGCCGATTTTCTGCTCGACAAAGGCCAGCTACTGATTCCGGGCCTCAACCTGAGCAGCAACCTGACCGATATGCAGGTAACCGGCGAGTATGGCCTCGATGGACGCGCCAATTTGTTTGTAGGCCTTAGCCCGCTGCAAACCCTGTTCGGCAACAACCGCAAGCGCATTGAGCGCATCAGAAGCGGCGAGGCGACGGAGCGCCGCAGCCGGGGTCTCATCTACTTGCACCTGCACCGGCAGCCCGGCAGCCGTTACAAAGTGAAGCTGTTTAAAAAGCAGCAGCAACGCCAGCAACAGGCCGAAGTGCAGGAAAAGTACCAGCGCCTGCTGCGCTTTTTCGCAGACTAAGTGATGAGGTGATAGGGGTAAAAGAACGGTCATTCTGAGCGAAGCCGGAGGCGAAGTCGAAGAATCTCTACCGCCAAACTGACTCCCAGCGACAGGGCTACTTTGGCGGCAGAGATTCTTTGGCTGCGCTCAGAATGACCGTTATTTCCCCCTCCCCCCTGCCCTCTTCATCCCCTCACCCCAGCGGCAACGTGAGGATGAATTCGGTAAAGTGGCCCTCTTCCGAAACCACACACAGCGTACCGCCGTGGCCTTTGGTGATAATGTCGTGGGCCAGCGAGAGACCCAGGCCGGTGCCTTCGCCCACGGGCTTGGTGGTGAAGAAGGGCTGAAAGATGCGCTGCTGCACGGCAGGGCTCATGCCGGTACCGTTGTCGCGCACCCGTACCTGCACTTGGTCGGCCAGCAGCGCCGTACTGACCCGCAGTTCGGGAACGTAACCGGGTCCCGCCAGCGCCGCCCGGTCGGCCAGCGCGTAGAGGGCGTTGGTATACAGGTTGAGTAGTACGCGCTCCACTTCGGGCACCAGCAGGGGTACCGTGGGCAGGTCGTCGGCCAGCAGGGCGTGCAGCACGTTGGCAGGTAGCAACAGGGCCGTATCGGGGCGGCCCTCGTAGGCCAGCCGCAGCTGCCGGGCTACCAGGGCGTTGAGGTTGGTCGGCTGCAGGGCAACGGCGCCGGTGCGGGCATGGGCCAGCATACTGCTGATAATAGAGGAGGCGCGCTGCCCGTGCTGGCTGATTTCGTGCAGATTGCGCCGTAGCCCGCTCATAATTTCCTGCCCCAGCTCATCAGTAACACCGGTAGCGGGCCCGCCCGCTCCTACTGCCCCGGCCGCTTCCTGCTCCAGCAGCTCATTGCTGACCAAGGCCAGCCGGTTCATGAAGTTGAGCGGGTTCTGCAGCTCGTGCGCAATTCCGGCCGACAGCTCCCCCACAAAGGCCCATTTTTCGGCTGCCACCAGCTGGCGCTGGGTGGCTACCAGCTCGGCCTGCTGGCGGCTCAATAGCTCGTAGGCGCGCTTTTTCTGGCGAAAGTTGCGCCCCAGCACCACACTCAGCCCCGTTACCAGCATCAGCCCAATTCCCGACACGCCCAGCAGCCACCGCTGTTGCTGGTTTTGCCGGCGCACCATGGCTGTGGTGCGCGTTAGCTCTCCTATTCGGGCTTCCTGCTGCCGCAGCTCGAAACTATACTGCAGCGCCGCCGTGCGCCGGATAAGGGCGCGGCTGCTGAGGCTGTCGTCGTAGGCGGCAAAGAGGCGGTGGTAGCGGTAAGCGTCGGCGAAGCGGCCCAGCCGGGCGCTGGCCTCGGCCAGCACCCGGCTGCCGTCGCGGATATCCTCCTTCACGCCTCGCTCCTGGCTGGCCAGTAGGCCGGGCCGGCCGTAGTAAATGGCGCTATCGGGGCGGCGCAGGCGCAGCTGGGCGCGGGCCATCACCAAATCGACCAGTGGCAGGTAGCCCACCACATCGAGGCGGCGCAGCTCGGCGCGGGCCTGGCGGGCGTAGCGCAGGGCCTCGGCCGAGCGGCCCTGGCGCTCGGCCATATCGGCTATGTACACTTCCAGCACAATACGGCCGGGGTTGTCGCCGAGGCTACGGGCCAGCATGGCCCCTTCGGTGTAATAGTGGCGGGCCTGCGTCCATTGGCCCTGGGCCTGGTACAAGTCGCCGAGGCCGCGCAGGCTCTGGGCCACGCCCCCTTTGTCGTTGGTTTGGCGGGCCAGCGTGCGGCTCTGCTCCAGGTAAGCCAGGGCCTGTCCGTACTCACCGAGCTGCGTGCTGATAAAGCCCAGCTGCGCGTTGGTGAGCACCAGCCATTTGCTGTCGCGCAGCTTTTCGGCCTGCGTGAGGCCTTGTTGGGCACTGGCCAGGGCGCGGGCGTAGTTTCCCTGCCCGAAGTAAATATAGCTCAGGTTGTAGCCCACGCCAATCAGGTTGAGCGTGTCGTGCTGTTGCCGGAAAACGCGGGCGGCCTGCCGGGTAAAGGCCAGCGCCGGGGCGTACTCGTTGCGTTTACGGTAATAATAGCCCAGCCCCAGCCAGGCCTGCGCCTGGCCCGGCGCGTAGCCCAAGCGGGTAGCCAGCGCGGCCGCCTCCTCGAAGCGGGTGCGCGACAGACGCGGATTGGAGGAGCGCAACTCGAAGGCCAGCTGGTTGAGTTGCTGTACCCGAATCGTGTCGGCGGCAATGGCGGCGACCGGGGCGCTAGGCACGGAGGCCTGTAGCGGCCCCGCCAGCAGCAGTAGCCCCAAAACCAGCAGCGCAGACAGCTGCCGGCCTAGCCCTTGTATTCGCAGATTCAAATGCACATCAGCCATATGAGGCCGCTAATATATTGACTGGCGACTTAGGGACTTGGCTGTGCCCCTGGTGTCTGGCGCTGCCAGGGTCGGGGCCTCGACGGACGGCTTAACAGGGCATTTTTTGGTGGCTAGAAACCTTTGGGCAGATCGATGCCCCAGATGGTACGAAACAGGCTCAACGCGTTCTGGTCAGTAAGGCCACCGATGTAGTCGGTGAGCAGGATAATCTGCTCATACGCGCCTGCATCCTGTTGCGGGCCGATGGCGCAGAACTGCCCGGGTAGCAGCTGGCGCAGCTTACGCGAGCGGGCACTGTCGTGGGGGTCGAAGGTAGCGGCCAGAAACGCATCGAGCAGCCCACCGAGCACTTCGAAGCCGGCGGCTTCAATTTCGAGCACCGGCCGGCTCTGGTAAAGGTGCTCCACGGTGAGGCGGTGCACTTCCTGCAACTGCTCCCAGCAGTCGAGCTTGTGTACCAGCGGCTCGTCGAGGTGGCCGCGCAGCAGCGCGGGGGCGCGGTCGGCGAAGCGGCGGGCGGTTTGCTGCACGAGCTGGTTGATGAGGCGGGCGCGCAGGTAGCCCAGCTCCTCGCGCCAGTCGCGCCACTGCACCGAGCCGCGGCGGGTGGGCGCGTCGCCCAGCATATCGCGCAGCAGCGCCAGCCCTTTTTCGCACGGAATCAGGCCCAGCTTCAAGCCGTCTTCAAAGTCAATAATGCGGTAGCAGATGTCGTCGGCGGCTTCGACCAGAAAGGCCAGCGGGTGGCGGTGGTAAAAGCCGGCGGCCGCCGCATCGGCTGGTTTGGGCAGCAGGCCCAGTTCGCGGGCCACCTCCTCAAAACGGACGGCCTCCGTCTGGAAGTAACCGTATTTCTTTTCACTGATGCTCTGCGTGAGGGCCTGCTCGGGTACCACCGAAGCGCGCGGGTACTTGCTGAACGCGCCCAGCGTGGCGTACGTGAGGCCCAGGCCGGCCGAGCCGCTGCTGTGGGCCGCGTAGGTGTGGGTGAGCACCCGGAAGCCGGCCGCGTTGCCCTCAAAATGCTGCAAATCGGCGCGTTGGGCCTCGCTGAGCATGCGCACAAAGGGCTCGGCGGCGCTGCTGCGGAAGTAAGCCGAAATGGCATCTTCGCCCGAGTGGCCGAAGGGTGGGTTGCCGATGTCGTGGGCCAGGCAGGCGGCGGCCACAATATCGCCGAAATCCGAATCGAGGTGGGGCAACTCATCGGCTAGGCCCGCAGTTTCTTCGAGCAGCAGCCGGCCCCCCAGGCGGCCGAGCGAACGGCCCACGCAGGCCGTTTCGAGCGAGTGCGTGAGGCGGGTGTGCACGAAATCGGTTTCGGGCAGGGGCATGACCTGGGTTTTACGCTGCAGCCGCCGGAAGGCCGAGCTGAACACCACCCGGTCGTAGTCGGCCACGAAGGCCCCGCGCACCGGCGCGGCCTCGCTCACAACGTGCAGCTGCGGCTGCTCGGGGTAGCGGCGGCGGCTCAGCAGCTGGCCCCAGCGCATGGTGGGGGCGTTTTCGTCGGGAGGCGTGAGGTGGAGCATTTTTGGCTCAATGTAAAGGTTAAAGCACTATTTTGGCAGCAGATTCAATTTCGCCAGCTCCCTTATTCTCTCATTATGTCTATTGCTCAACTGCCTACTTATAACAAGCTTATGAAGCCTGTACTACAAGCTTTGCTACAGTTAGGTGGCTCAGGCACTATTGAAGAGATAAACGAGCAAGTTTATACGGACCTCAAACTATCTGATACGCAGCTCCAACTACCACATGGCACTAATGGGCGCACTGAAGTGGAGTATCGATTAGCGTGGGCCAGAACCTACTTGGGTAAAGCAGGCCTCATCGAAAATTCTGCCCGGAAGGTATGGGCTTTAGTTTCCAAGGATATAAACATTCAAGCAGTAGACGTAAATAAGCTGGTTCGGGACATTCGAACCGAATCTAGGGCTAACCGCTTGATAACGAAAACAAATAATCCCATAGATTCCTCACCAGCCCAAGAGTCCTACGCTGCCGAAGAATCAGAAGAAGTGGCTACTTGGCGGGAGAAATTACTCTCAACACTGCTAACTATTTCACCTGATGCTTTTGAGAGGTTGGCCAAACGCATTTTGCGGGAAAGCGGCTTTGTTCAGGTCGAAGTAACTGGAAAAACCGGCGACGGCGGTATCGATGGAAAAGGGATAGTACGCATGAGCGGCCTGCTTAGCTTTCATGTAATTTTTCAATGTAAGCGCTACAGAGGCTCTATTTCATCCAGCCAGATAAGGGATTTTCGCGGGGCGATGCAAGGCCGTTCTGATAAAGGGCTGTTCATTACAACTGGCAATTTTACCCGGGATGCCACGAAGGAAGCCACGCGTGATGGAGCACCACCAATTGACCTGATTGATGGAGAGCTGCTATGTGATAAACTGAAAGAGCTGAAGCTAGGTGTCACCGTTGAAATGATAGAATCTGTATCCGTGAAAACGGACTGGTTTCTTAATCTCTAATCCTCCCTATCCTGCACCCTATCTAATAACCGCACGGTGGCGTAGCCGAGTAGCAGAAACAGGCCGTAGAGCAGCGTAACGCCCCAGGTGCCGAGGTAGGCACGCGGGTGCAGCAGGCGGGTGAGGATATCGTAGAACAGGCTGATGGGGTTGGTAAGCACGTCCCAGCTGTTGAAGCGCAGGTAGCGGCCCAGGTAAATACCGAAGCTGCTGAGTAGCAGCGCCAGCGCAGCAAAGCCCCAGCCACTCAGCACCCCCAGCCGGCGCGTTACGAGCTGCTGCATATCGAGCAAGGAGGCGTAGGCCAGCATCAGCCCGTTCCAGGCGCAGCTCAGCAGCAGGGCCAGATCGTACCAGTAGGGCACGCCGGGGCGCGGGTGCAGGTGGAACAGGTCGGTGAGGATGTAGGGCGCGTTGGGAAAAAACAGCAGCCAGACCGCACCCACCGGCAGCAGCACCCGGGCCCGCAGCCGGCCGGCACTCAGGCCCAGCATCGTGCTCAGCCCAAACGGCACCAGGGCCAGAAACAGGTTCCAGAGCAGAAACACAAACGTGAGCTGGCGCGTGAGCAGCACCCGGCCAGTAATCAGGGCCACACTCAGGGCCAACGACAGGCCCAGTACCAGCAGCAGATTCAGGCGCCGCCGCAGCTGGGTTTGGGAGAATGTGCTTACCGACATCGACATGCCCGCAAATACGGAAATTCCGGCTGTCGGGGTCGGCCGCGTTTCTCTGCACAGTCAGTCCCGCCAATAAGCAAGGCAACAACGCGGTCATTCGGACCCTTAACGCGGCCGTTTGAGGTCATAACGTGACCAATCAGACCCATAACGCCGATGTTTGAGCCCATAACGCGGTCATTCAACCCTATAACATGGCCGTTCGAATCCGCAACGCGGCAAATCAAGCTCGCAACGCAGCGAATTGAACCCATAACGTGGTAGATCGAACTCGTAACGTGGGGTTTCAGGGGCAGAACGTGGCCTGCGCTACGGTTGCTCTTCTTCCACGATGCCGCCGGCGGCCCAGCGCAGGGTGGCCTGGGTCTGGGCATACTTGGCCTGCAGCTCGGCCAGTTTCTGGCTGGCCTCCAGCAGCTTGGCATCGCGCGAATTGAGCAGAAACACCGAACTCTCGCCGTTCTCGAAGCGGGTTTGCTCGCCGTCGCGCAGGCGCTGGGCGTTGGCTACCACCTGCTGCTGCAGGGCCAGCTGCTCGCGCAGGGCGGCCCAGCTGTTGGCCACGGTCAGCACCCCGGTTTCAATTTCGCGGGTGTCCTGCTGCAGGGCCAGCTCGGCATCCTGCTGCTTAAGGCGGTTGAGCTGGAGCTTGGCACGCTCCTGGCGCACGAGCAGCGGGTAGGCGAAGCTCACGCCCAGCTTGTAGTTGTTCTGCAGGTAACTGCCACTCAGACTGGCCGCTTTTTCGGGGGCGAACGGCTGGCCGGCCTGCAGGAGGTTGTAATCGAGGTTGAGCTTGGGGAGCAACTTGTTGCGCAGCAGCCGGTTCTCTACGGAGAGCTGCAGCAGCTTGGCCCGGCTCTTCTGCAGCTCCGGATGAATCTGCTGGGCCAGGGCCGTGAGGGCAGCTACCGAGTCGGGGGGCAGCGTGCGCCAGTCGGCGGAGCCGGGCAGCAGCTGCGGGCGGGCGGTCAGGGGCAGGTTCAGGGGCTGCTGCTGCTCGTTCCAGAGGTAGGTGCTCAGCAGCAGCGTGGCATTCTGGAACTCCATGCGGGCCTGGCTCAGCTCGGCCTGGCGCTTCTGCAGCTCGCCCAGCGCCTCCACCGAATCGATGGCCGCCAAATCGCCAAAAATTACGCGCTGGCGCACGGCCCGGAAGCGCACGTCGCCCAGCACCAGGTTCTGGCGGTTCAGCTCCAGCTGCCGGTAGCGCAGCGTCCAGTCCCAGTAGTCTTTGGCGGCCTGCAGCAGCAGCTTGTTGAGAGCCCCGCGGCGCTCGGCTTCGGCTAAGCCCTGCAGGGCCTGGGCCTGGCGCACGGTGGCACGGCGCTCATCTATCAGCAGGCCCTGGGCCAGCGGCACACTCAGGCCCAGGTAGCTCAGGCCGCCCGGAGAGGTGGAGTTTTCGGGGTTGATGTACTGGCCGGTTCCCCGCTCGTAGCCGGCCTTTATGTCGAAGCCATACCAAACCGGAACCCGCAGCTGGGTGTCCCAGTCGTGGAAATACTCCTGGCCTTTAAAGGTTTTGCCGTAGTATTTGCTGGTGGCGGTGGGGTCGAAAAGGCCGCGGGCGTAGCGCACCTCCTGGCGGGCACGCTCGGGCAACAGCCCCGCCTGCCGGGCTACCGGGTGGCGTAGCGTTACGTAGGTCAGCAGGTCGGCCAGCCCGAATACCCGCCCCGAATCAACCGCCGGTGCCTCCACCCTGCCCTGGGCCCCGACCGGTAAGGCGGGCAGAAGCGCCAGTAAAAATAAAATGAGGGTTCGGCAAATCATGGATGTCTGGTTAACACTGCAAGCTGTTTGGGAAGTCGCCACCAGTAATCGGGTCGTCATGCTGAGTATATAGCGCCTGGAGCCAGTGTCGGAGCGAAATCGAAACAGCGCTACGCCCCGGCCAACGCTGCCAGCTGCAACGGCCAGCCGAAGCCTTGTACTCCTTTAATACGCAGCTTCTTCAGCCGCCGGCTGTTCGGCTTTGGTATCTGCTTTCGCCTTACCCGGCTGCTGCTCGGAGGGCGAGCCGACAAAATTGGCGGGGAAACCGTTGAGCTGCCGCCAGAGCTCGTACCAGATGGGCACATCATCGAGCAGAGCCCAGCCGTACACGCCGGACCCCACGCGCAGGGGCTCGGGCCAGCGCTCCAGGTCGGGGTCGGGCGTTACCAGCACCCGGTACTGGCCCTGCGAGTCGATGTTGTCGATGACGGCCACCCGACCGCCAAACGTGCCAAAGCTTGTGCCGGGCCAACCGCTGAATACCAGCGCCGGCCAGCCGTCAAACTGCAGGCGCACCTTGCGGCCTACGCTCAGCAGCGGAATATCCATGGGCTGCACGTACAGCTCGGCGGCCAGCTCGGGAGCTATAGGCAGCACCACCAGCACCGCTTCGCCCTCCTTCACTATTTCGCCCAGGCCCTGCTTGAGCGCCCGCACCACGTAGCCGTCCTGCGGGGCCCTGATGGCGTAGTAGCCCGACCGGATACTGAGGTTGGCCAGCTCGTTGCGCAGCTTGGCAATCTGGCCTTCCGAGTCGAACTGGTAGGCCACGGCCGAGCGGCGGTCCGACTCCGACTTGGCAATTTTATCCTGATACTCGGCCTGCAGCGACGATAGTTCCAGCTGCGCGTTGGTGAGTTCCTGGCGGGAAGCCCCCAGCTTGTTCTGCGACTCCTGCAGCTTGGCCCGCGACTCCTGAAACTTGAGGCGGCGCTGCTCCACTTCGGTCAGGCTTTTCAGCCCCTGTTGGTACAGCTCCTCCTGGCGGTCGAGCTGGCGTTGGGCAATGGCGAAGTCGTTTTCGGCGGCCCGCAATCCGGCTTCTTCCGAGCTTACCTTCAGGCGCGTCTGGGCTACCTTGTTGCGGGCCTTGTCGAGGCTGACGGCCAGCCCGGCCCGCAGGGCGTCCTGCTGGTCGCCGAGGGCTACGGTTTTGCCCTCGTTCTGCTCCAGAGCCGAAATTTTAGCTTCTAGCTGTTCGCGGGTACGCTCCAGCAGCTTGGGGTCGAAGTACTTTTCCTTTATCTCGCTGATTTCGACCAGCGTATCGCCCTTCTGTACCCGCTGGCCCTCGCGCACGTTCCAGCCCACAATACGGCCGGCAATGGTGCTGGGCACCTGCTGGGGCCGGTCCTGGGGCCGCAGCGTCGTCAGGCGGCCCGTCGAGCGGATATTCTGAGTCCAGGGCAGAAAGCCGGCGGCAATGGTAAGCACGCCCAGCACGGCCAGCCAGCGGGCCAGCACCCGCCCCGTACGCGGCGTCTGCACCCGCCGGAACGAGTGGAAACCGGCCGTTAGCGGGTTGGTTTCTTCCAGAGGATTTTCGGCAAAGGGCATTGGGTATGTTCGGGTTGAGTGTGCGGAATGGGAGTGAATGCGGGTGGGTAGCGGGGTGGCGAGGGTCGGCAAAGTCGGCGGGGTAAGAAAGCCACATCATGCCACATCCAGTGTCCACGAAACCGGAGCATCTCTACTACAATGCCCCTCTTGGCATGGGAGATGGTTTGGCAACGAAGTGGCAGAGTTGCTTGGGTTGCGGCGCCGCCTTCGCGGATGCAAAACGAAGCATGACCGTTCGTTTTCCCCTCATTTAATTCCCCATTACTGTCTCATAATCACCTTCTTTCACTACGTGGCCTTCCTGCAACAGCAGCAGGCGGTGGCAGAGGCGGAGCGTATCGGGCTCGTGGCTGGCAATAACTATTGTCCAGGGATGGCCGGGCTCCAGCAGGCGACTCAGGATGCGGTGGCGCTCGGCGCGCTCCACGTTCAGCAACGGGTTGTCGAGCAGTAGCAGGCGGGGGCGGCTGGCCAGGGCGCGGGCCAGCAGCAGCTTTTGGCGGGCGCTGTCGGAGAAGGGGGTGCCCACTCCTACGGGCGTATTCAGGCCCTGCGGGCGGGCGTACAGCTCATCGCGCAAGCCCACCAAATCTACGGCCCAGGCCACGTCGTCGGGCCCGACGCCGGGTTGATTGAGGGTCAGGTTTTGCAGCAGACTACCTTCGAACAGGCCGCGGTGCGAAATATTGTCGGCCAGCTCGTTGCTGAGGCTGTCCGGGGTCAGGTCGCGCATTGGCAGCCCATCGTAGGCTACCACCCCGGTATAGTCGGCCAGCAGGCCAGCCAACACGCTCAGCAGCGTGCTTTTGCCCGAGCCATCGGTACCGGCCAGACCCAGGTTCTCGCCTGCCGCCACGCTGAGCGAGAGGTTTTCGAGGGTGAACTTCTCGTTGGCGGGGTAGCGGTAGCTCAGGTCGCGCACCTCTACCTGCAGGCCAACCACCGGGCTCACGGCCGGCAGCACCAGCGTACCGGTGGCGGCGGGCAGCATCGGCAAATCGAGCACATGGCCGATTTTGTCGAGCGAAGTCAGGGCGTCGTACACCACATCAATTTTGAGCAGCACTTTTTCCATGGCCGTGATGATGAGGATAATCACGATTTCGGCGGCCACAAACTGGCCGATGTTGAGCTGTTTGCTGATCAGCAGCCAGCACCCGATAATAAGCAGTGCGGCTGTAATGAGGCTCTTGAAGGCGACGAAGCCCCAGAACTGCGTAATGAGCACCCGAAAATGGCTTTCGCGGGCCTTCAGGTAGCCTTCCACCAGCTCGTCGGTGCGGCCCAGCGAGAGTTGCTGCCGGGGCACATGGCGGAAGGTATTAACGGTGCGGGCCACGTCTTCGAGCCAGGCCACTACCTTATACTTGTACTTCGACTCGGCCAGGCTGCTATCAAGGCCGCCAGGACCGGTGAGGCGGATGAGCACGGCCAGCATGCCGAGCAGCAGCAGGCCGAATACGATGAAGATGGGATGGTAGAAGGAGAGCAGAATCAGGCCGAACAGGATTTGCAGGGCCGCCGCCGAAAATTCAATCAGCAGCGTAGAAAGGCCTTTTTGCAGCGTGGGCGCGTCGAGCAGCCGGTTCATCAGCTCGGGCAGGTACTGGCCATCGAGTTCTTCGGTACGCACCCGGGGCAGGCGCACGGCAAAATCGAAGCTGATGCGCGCAAACAACCGCCGCTGCACAAACTCGACCAGATGGAGCTGCATTACCTGCAGGGCGCCCACCCCGAACGTGCCCAGCACGATGAAGCTGATGAGTACCACCAGCGAGGTGCTCACGTCGCCGCTGCTCACAAAGCCAATCACCGACTGCACGCCCAGTGGCAGCGTGAGGCTGATGAGGCCCGCCAGCGCCGCATAAATGTAGAGGTAGGTGATGTCGCGCCGCTCGGCGTGCAACAGATTGAAGAGTCGCTGAACGGGCTTGAGCGAAGAGGTGGTGTCGGGCATGAAACGGATGTCGGATTGGCGCAAGTAGCGGAAAGCGGTGCGGAACTCAGGCAGCAGCCTTAGCGTAGCGCCCCGAAGGCCAGGTTTTCAAGGAATCGGTACAGAACTGTCTCTTCGCTGTCAGTGTTTTGCGCGTCGGTGAGTCCGGGCAGATGTCGGGCAAAAAAGTGTTGTTTGCGGGCCGCCTCCACCAAGGTGCTCACCAGCGTCCGCGGAAACGGGTAGGCGGGGGCGAGTTCCGTTACAACAGCGGCTACTTCGGCAACCAGCCGCTTGTATTCGCGAAACAGACCAGCTTGGTTGTCTTCATCCACGGCGTGGGTGAGATAAGCTTTGGAAGCTTCATTTACCACTATGCGGTACAAGGCCGCCTCATCAAGCGAGGTGGTGGTCAGGTCGTCGTGGTGGGCCCGCGTGAATACGCCCAGAATCAGGCGCAGGCGCTGGGCGGCATCGGGCACGTTGTGGGTATGGAAGCGGATCTGGTAGCGCATCCAGGCCCAGTACCACGACACCAGGTACACCAGCAGCCGGTGCTTGTTCTCGAAGTAGCGGTAAAGCGAGGCCTCAGTTGAGCCCATGCGCTGGGCGAGCTTTTTAAACGTGAACTGCTCCAGCCCGATTTCATCAATCAGCTGTACGCTTTCGCCAATCAGCCGGCGGCCCAGTTCCGTATCCTGCGGGTCGCGCAGGTACAGTCGCTCGTTCAACTCAATACGAAGCAGTGGATTCATTGTCTGTGGAGACGGCAAGGGGTAGTACTCTCGTTTTTGATAGCATTACTAGCAGACCGGGAACCAGACGGCGCCTGCCGAACAAGTTGCCCGTAAGGCTTGTCCTTTTCAAAACCTGCTGCAAAGGTACTTCCCCTGCTTGGCCGCTGGCTTAAGATGGAATTAAATGGAGCTTAAATTTCAATTAAAGCATCCTTCCTGCCATCCTTTGTTCCTGTACAACGTGCCTCAGCCCGGCCTTTTGCTGCCGAAGCAGGAGCACTTCCCCAGCAACGCTTCCTACCTGTACGCTACGCCCGTTACGCGGGTAAATGCGGCTGAGGCCGGGCGTGTAGGGCAGCTGCACCAGGCGCAAACCACCGCGCGCCTCCGCCAAGCCAGCATCAGCCCGGTTTCAACCCGGCCGCAACTGCGTACCTTTGCTACGCAGGCTGCGCTGGTAGCGACTTGCGTGGTTGTTCCGCTTTTCCCTGGTTTTCGGTCTATGAGGTTACCTGCCTTTCTGTCCACGGTACTGCTCTGCGCCGGTCTGGCGGCTGCTCCGTCGTTGCGCGCCCAGGCGGTGCGGCCGGCGGCCAAACCAGCCGGGCCGGCAGCGGCTAAGCCAGCAACGGCCAAAACGGCGGTGGCTACAACGGCTACTATGCTGCCGCCACCGGCCGGCCTGGGCTCAGCCGACCAGGATTTGCGCTACAAAAACGGGAAGATTTTAGTGGAGCAGGGCCGCTACGCGCTGGCCATGCAGGAGCTGGAACCCCTGACGCTCCCGGCCGCCAAATTCGGGCGGGCTCCCGAAGCCGCTTATCTGTACGCGGTAGCGGCCAGCCGAGCCAAAAAATGGGCCGAGGCCGAGCAGATGCTTAACCTGCTGCGCAACCGTTACCCTAGCTGGGGCGGCTTACCCGAAGCGCTGTTTCTGCAGGGCCAGATTTCGTTCGAGCAGCAGGACTATGCCAACGCGCTGGCCGTGCTCAACGAACTGCCCGCCAACGCGCTGGCAACTGAGCGGGCCAACATGGAAGCTATGTACCTGCCCCGCATCAGCGAGAAGGCCGTGTTCCAGGGTCTTGTAAAGAACTTCCCGCAAGATGCGGCCCTGGGCCGGGCCTACGCCGATAAGCTGGTGAGCGGCGGCTGGTACACGTCCGCCGACCAGCCCCAGCTCGACCAGCTCATCAGCCGCTTCAAGCTCGACCGCAACACCTACACGCCCCGGCCGGGCGGCACCAAAAAAAGCAGCTACAACATTGGCGTGCTCCTACCCTTCGAGTTCGGCGACACCAGCTGGGAGAAGCGCCGCCGTAACCAGTTCGTAACCGACCTGTATGCCGGCCTGCGCCTAGCCCAGGATTCGCTGCAGCGGGCCGGCCGGCCGGTGCAGCTCTTCGCCTACGACACCGGCGCCGACACTGTACAGCTTAAGCAGGTACTCACGCTGCCCGAGCTCACCGGCATGGATCTTATCATCGGCCCCATCTATAAGTCGGGTTCCAAAATACTGGCCCAGTACGCCCTGCAACACCAGATTGCCGTCGTCAATCCGCTTTCGCAGGATGGCAGCCTGGTAACGGATAACGCCTGGCACTACCTGTTTGAGCCCAGCACGGCCACCCAGGCGCGGCAGGCGGCCCAGTTTGCCTACACCCGCCTGGGCGGGCCACGCACGGCCGTGGTTCTCTACGAAGATACCCATGATGAAACAGCTTTCGGCGTGGCCTATAAGCAGGCCTACGAGGCGCTGGGCGGCAAGGTGCTGCAGCTGCGCCGCATCAAGTCTGATGATGAGACGACGCTGGCTGCCGGCTTCGGTGGCATCGATCTGAAGACCATTGGCCACCTTGTAGTGGCTTCGGACAACCCCAAGGCTGGCGTGTTCACGCTCTCGGCTATGCGGGTGCAGAACGCCAAGCCGCCGCTCATTACGTACGCGTCCTGGCTCAACAATAACCGCCTCAGCCTCGATCAACTCGACTCGCGCGACATTTACTTTGTCCACCCCAAGTACCTCGACCGCAACAATGCCGGGGTGCGGCGGGTGCGCCAGCTATACATTCAGCAGCTGAACCTGCCGCCCTCGGTATTCGCCTACACGGGCTTCGAGCTGCTATACTACTTCGGCAGCCAGTTGCATCAGCACGGCCCATCTTTCCAGCAGCCGTTGGCCAATGGCGGGCCGGTGTCCGGAGCTGTTTTCCAGGGCATTGGCTACCCCAACGGTGCCCACGACAACCAGTACGTGCCTATCACCAAGCTTGAACGACTCGAAGTGGAAGTGCTGAACCCGGTGGGCTTCCGGTAGGTTGGGTAGTATGGAGTAGTGGGTATTGAGTAGTTATATATCCGTTACTCGAACTGGAAGAATCTGATTTTAACCTGCATTTACTTCAATTCTCATGTCTCCCGACTCAGTACGCAATACTCAGCCCGCTCTCAACCTCTCCACCTCCGATACGCTTTTCACCCGCGCCCAGCACCACATTCCAGGGGGTGTAAACTCGCCGGTACGGGCCTTCCGGGCCGTGGGCGGCCACCCGGTGTTCATGCAGTCGGCCAAAGGGGCCTGGCTGACGGATGTAGACGGCAACCAATACCTCGACTTCATCAACTCCTGGGGCCCGATGATTCTGGGCCACGCCCCCGACCTCGTGGTAGATGCCGTGCGAGCTGCTGCCGGCGACTCGCTTTCGTTTGGCGCGCCTACCCGCCGCGAGGTAGAAATGGCCGAGCTGATCAAGAAAATGGTGCCTAGCATTGAGAAGGTGCGGCTGGTGAATTCGGGCACCGAAGCCACTATGTCGGCCATTCGGGTGGCGCGGGGCTACACGGGGCGCGACAAAATCATCAAATTCGAAGGCTGCTACCATGGCCACGGCGACTCGTTTCTGATTGCTGCCGGCTCGGGGGCCCTCACGCTCGGCGCGCCCGATTCGCCCGGCGTCACGCAGGGCGTGGCCCTGGATACCCTTACTGCCCCCTACAACAACCTGGAAGCTACCGAGCGGCTGATACTGGCCAACGAGGGTCAGGTCGCTGCCCTGATTTTAGAGCCGGTAGTAGGCAACATGGGCCTTGTGGCCCCGGCCGAGGGCTATTTGCAGGGCCTACGCGAGTTATGCACCCGCCACGGCATCGTGCTTATTTTTGATGAGGTGATGACCGGTTTCCGCCTCGCCCGCGGCGGAGCCCAGGAGCTGTTCGGTGTAGTGCCCGATATGACCACGCTCGGCAAAATTATTGGTGGCGGTATGCCCGTGGGGGCTTATGGTGGCCGCCAGGATATTATGGACCAGGTGGCTCCGGCCGGCAAGGTGTATCAGGCGGGCACACTTTCGGGCAACCCCATTGCTACGGCCGCCGGCATTGCCCAGCTTACTTACCTGCACGAGCACCCGGAGCTGTACACTGAGCTGGACCGCATCACGGCCCGCCTCGCCGACGGCACCCGCCAGATCTGCGCCGACCTGGGGCTGAACTACACCGTCAACCGCGTCGGCTCGATGTTCAGCGTCTTCTTCACCGACCAGCCCGTTTCCAACCTCGAAGACGCCAAAACCTCCGATACGGAGGCGTTCGGCCGCTACTTCCGGGCCATGCTCAACCGTGGCATCTACCTGGCCCCGGCCCTCTACGAAGCCCTGTTCATCAGCATCTCCATCACCGACGAACTGGTAGACCGCTACCTCACTGCCTGCCGCGAGTCGATGATAGAAGCGCACGGGCTGTAGGGTTAGAGATTATAACAGAGCGTCATTCAGAGCGAAGCGAAGAATCTCGCGTGCAGTAAGTACCCCCATCGTCAGAAGGTACTGTGGCACGCGAGATTCTTCGCTCCGCTCTGAATGACGCTTTTTTAGCTAACAACTAATCACGAAAAATCCGACCTTTGCGCGAATCAACCGCGCTTACATGTTTCGATTTCGCCCGCTGCCACTGCTTTTTCTGTTGCTGGGCCTTATGCTGCCACTGCTGCTGGCGGCCCAATCCACTCCCGATCCGGCTGCTGCCAACAAACGACTCTTCGACCGCACCGTCGACGAGCTGAACTTCCGGACGATGGAAACAGTGTACGATAAATCGTTTGCCCGCGCTAAATATCCGGTGAGCCTGCGCGCTACCAAGGCCCGGGCCGAGTTCGACACTTACTTCGGCCGCGACGACCTTAAAAAGCTGTTTCGTAACTACAACGGCGTATCGGAGCGGTTTAAGAGCCGGTTTGGGAAAGGCCGCACCGATTTGCTAGAGTTCGAAAAGCAGTTGAACAGCCTGCTGGTCGACCGCAACTTCGAGTTCTTTATCCGGGTGCTACCCCGCGATGAGCGGGTGGCGCTGGTACGCACCCTGCAGCGGGTTATCAAGCAGAGCGCAGCCCAGTTCAATGCCTCCCAGGACCCCGCCCCCGACGAGCTGGCGGCCGATGGCGCGGCCGTGCCGCCGGCGGCCGATGGAGCGGCTCCTGCCACGCTGCGCGGGCCTGCGGCCGTAGCCGAAGACCCGAACCCTCAGCCCGAAGCCGACCTAGCCTCGGCCCCCGCCTACGCCGGCCCCCGCCCCCTCGATGTGCCCGCCCGCCACGACTGGATGGATTACCTGAGCCTCATGCTGCTCATCGGCTCATTTCTGCTGCTCCTCTACCTGGTGCTCAGTGTAGCGCCGGCGCTGCAGCAGCGCCTCGACGCTCTTCTGCCTCCTTCCTACGCCGACTCTGACAACGAGCCCGAACCCCAACGGCCGCGCCGTGCCGCGTCGAAGGCTCTGCCCGAAGACCGCTACGAAGAGGAAGAGGAAAGCTGATTAAAAAACCGTGGCATGGAGGAAGAGTCTGCCCGTCGGGCGCCTCGCCCAAAGTGCGGCACAACACCCGAACTGGCTGCTATTTTCCGTTTTCAGCCCTTCACCTACACCTGATAAAATGATTCTTTCCGACCAGCAGATTCTTGCCGAAATTGAGCGGGGCACCATTGTAATAGCGCCTTACGACCGGAGCTGCCTGGGTACCAACTCCTACGACGTGCACCTGGGCCGCTACCTGGCCACCTACCGCGACGCGGTACTCGACGCCCGCAAGCACAACCAAATCGACGTATTCGAAATCCCGGCTGAAGGCTTCGTGCTGCAGCCCGGCACCCTGTACCTGGGCGTAACCGAGGAGTACACCGAAACCCATGCCCACGTACCGTTTCTGGAGGGCAAGAGCAGCGTCGGCCGCCTCGGCATCGACATTCACGCCACCGCCGGCAAGGGCGACATCGGCTTCTGCAACACCTGGACGCTGGAAATCAGCGTGTCGATGCCCGTGCGTATTTACCACGGCATGCCAGTGGGCCAGCTCATCTACTTCACAGTGGAAGGTGAGGTGGAAAACCTCTACAACAGCAAGCCCAACGCCAAGTACAATCAGCGCACCGTGAAGCCTGTTGAGTCGATGATGTGGAAGAACACATTTTAGGGCTGCCTACCTGAACCCTGGGCACTTTATGCAGCCCGCGCGGCGGCCTCGGCTGCCGCGCGGGCTGCGCATTTTTAAAGGGAGCTGGAGCAGCGGCGACACGCCAAAGTAAACTACCTGGCATCATTTTTCGTTAGCATGGGGCAAGCCCCGACCTACAGGCCGGCCGGCTAAAAGCGCTTCGGCCTTATTCCATCTATTCACGCTATTCTTTCCCGATGAAAAAGATACTTGCCCTCGCCTCCGCCCTTCTTCTGACTTCGTTCGGCGTTTATGCCCAGCAGCGGGCTCCGCTGGTTACCAAGCAGGACGCAACCAAACCATCTTCCCGCTTAAGCCCCGGCCAGCAGCGGGCCCAGGACCTGTCGTATCAGATGACGCGTGACTTGCGCCTGAACGGCTATCAGAAATCCCGCGTTCAGGCCATTAATGAAGACAAGCAGGCCCGTATCATTGCTATCATTCAGCAGAATGCCGGCAACGACAAACTCATCAAAGACCAGTGCGACATTGTGTGCCGTGAGCGGGACAAGGAGTTGCAGTCGGTGCTCAGCACCGACCAATACAGCAACTACTATGGTTCGCGCCGCGAGTACAACGCATTTAGCATGAACTATAACATCCAGACCACCAACGACGCTTTCGTGAAGTCGGTGAAGGACCCGGCCCCGGCCAGCAGCAAGGGCGCTACCATTGGCCCGGCTACGGCTACCAAGGCTAAATAGTAGTAGTATTGCTCAATCAATACAAAAGCCCCGTCGGCAGTGCGCCGACGGGGCTTTTGTGTTGGTTGAGCTAACCCAATGTCCGAGTAGCGAAACGAGTAATTACTTCTGCTTCTGCTGCTCGTCCTCAATATGATCCATGAGTTGGCGGCACAACTCGCGCATTTTGGTGGCCATTACTGTGTCGTTGGTGGCGGTGAGCACGCTTTCGGCCATGGCGCCGATGGTATCGACGTAGAAATGCTTCATCTCATCGACGGGCATATCCTTGGTCCAGAGGTCGATTTTCATCGTGCCCCGCTCGTCCCGGTCCCAAAGGGCAATGTTGATGGCTTTGGCAAAGTGGATATCGGGCCCCGCATCGGTGGCCGACCAACTGATGGCCTCGGGCACCTTCTGGTCGTCGAGGGCAATGCTGAAGCGGATTTCAGATTTCTTCATCACGGATTAGCGTGGATTTAAACGGATTTCACGGATTTTGTAGGCGGGTCACGAAGCAGCACGAATCCGGATGGATTTCATGAATGGTATCCTGGGAACAGTCGTTCGACGGGCCCATCTACAAAATCCGTGAAATCCGCGCTAATCCGCGCTAATCCGTGATCAGACGTAGTTGTTGAGCATCACGGGCATCACCAGCATCAGGATGCTTTCGTGGTCGTCGGGGGTGGTGGGCATCAGCAGGCCGGCGCGGTTGGGCGTGCTCAGCTCCAGCGTGATTTCCTCCGAGTCGATGTTGCTGAGCATTTCCTGCAGGAACTTGGCGTTGAAGCCGATTTCCATGTCCTCGCCGTCGTACTGGCAAGCCAGCTTCTCGTTGGCCTCGTTGCTGAAATCGAGGTCCTCGGCCGACACCGTCAGCTCGGAACCGGCGAGGCGCAGGCGCACCTGGTGGGTGGTCTTGTTCGAATAGATGCTGATGCGCTTCACCGAGTTCAGCAACTCCTGGCGGCTGATGATGAGCTTGTTGGGGTTGCTGACCGGAATTACGTTCTCGTAATCGGGGTAGCGCTCATCAATCAGGCGGCACACGAGGCGCATCTGGTTGAAGCTGAAGTAGGCGTTGGAGGCGTTGAACTCCATGCGCACGGGCGTGGCCTCGGAGGGCAGCGCGCCTTTCAGCAGATTGAAGGCCTTGCGCGGGATGATGATGTTGCTGGTCTGGCCCGCGCCCACATCGGAGCGGCGGTAGCGCAGCAGGCGGTGGCCGTCGGTGGCCACGAAGGTTACCTGGTTGTCGGCCAGCTGCACCAGAATGCCGGTCATGGCCGGGCGCAGCTCGTCGGTGCTCACCGCGAAGATAGTTTTGTTGATGGCCCGGCTCAGCGACGAAGAAGGCATTTCGACCGGAGCCGTGCCTTTTACCACCGGCACGCGGGGGAAGTCGGTGGCGTTTTCGCCGGCCAGCTTGTAGCGACCGTTGCTGCTGGCAATTTCGATGCTGTAGGTTTCCTCGTCGAGCGTGAAGGTAACGGGCTGGTCGGGCAGGTTTTTGAGCGTATCGAGCAGGATGCGGGCGGGAGCGGCAATGCGGCCGCTTTCGCGGGCTTCCACGGGCAGCTCGGTCATCATGCTCGTCTCCAGGTCGGAGGCCGTAATCGTCAGCTTGCCGTCCTCGATTTCAAAGAGAAAGTTCTCCAGAATGGGCACCACGGGGTTGTTCGTAACCACGCCGTTGATGCTCTGGAGCTGCTTGAGCAGGGCGGAAGACGAGACGATGAACTTCATAGGAAGAGTTGAGTTGGAAGGCAGTTGGGGTAATAGGCAAAGATAGGCAACGCGGCCGGGGTTTTCTAACGCCGGCGGGCGGCGTGGGCCGGGAATGTGGCAGCCGTGGTGCCATCACCGCAAAACAGCCATTTATGGCTCTGGTCCCACTCGCACCGCCCGCAGGTTAGCGGCCAATGGCACGACTGCATTTTACTGCCCGATAGCGGCCCAGAGGGCCTTTCCCAGCAGCAGCAACCCCGTCGCCGCCAATGCCAGCAGCAGCGCCACGCCCAGCCCCTGCAGCAGTCCCGTCAGCACTGCCGAGCCAGCCGTGGCGTAGCGGCCGCCGTAGCGCCCGGCCAGCTGCTCGCGCACCCGCCGCGGCCGCCAGTAGCGCAGATAGAGGTATACAAAGCCGATGCTGGCCTTCACGGCGTTGCTGAGGGAGCCTAGCAGGCCTTCAATGAGTATTTCACCTATAAATTCGCCGAGCATCATTTTTTGTTAACAATCAGGCTGTAATCGGCGGAATATCAAACATCCTAAACTTCAATCCTTTATCGTGTTTCAATGACGGGTGGATGTCAGCTCGCATTTCTATTAATAATTTGGTGAGATAGTCATCGTGAGATTCTGTTGTCTTACTGCTATTACTGTACTTTATTTCATCCTGAAAATTATAGAGAGCGGCCAACACTTTCTCCGGTGCAACTAATTGCAGAGTGTTTACAGCATCAGCATATCGTATTTGACTTTCAGCAGATGTACGCGAGCCAATAGCCCCCGATAGCGCGGCCATGTATGTTCTGTAATGTTCTAGTTTTAGCTTCCTCCATTCTATTTCTTGTTCACGGCGCTTAGTAAGATAATAAGTCAAACCAGCCACTATTACGGCCGAAACGGCTGTAACCAATGTTGTAATAACTGGAGTTTCCATTCTTGCAAATTAAACACCTATTCGCATCTCAAAACCGGGCATACCGGCGCTTGCGGCGCCAGGCGCGCACGACTCCGAAGAGGCCCAGCAACACCAGCGGGGCGGCTAGGTTCAGGAGCTGCCAGCGGCTCCGTTCGGCCGCTATGCGCACTTTATCGAGGGGGCGGAGCGTGATTTGCTTGCCGCGCACCGCTATCAGGCCCGACTGGTCGAGCATGTAATCGACGGCATTGAGCACCAGCTCGCGGTTGGCGAATTCGGTGGGCGCGAGGCGGTCGAAGCCCAGGCGCATGGGGCGGCCCGTTTTGGGGTCGATGTCGTTGCGCACGAAGTCGCCGTCGGAGATGACGAGGATTTTGGCGGGGCGGTTTTCGGGGCTGGTTTCGGGCAGGAAGCGGCTGGTGCCGGGCGCGGCGCGGTTGGCAAACAGCGAGCGGAACTGGCCTTCGAGCAGGTAGCCCACCGGCTTGTTGCGGGCCGTGTAGAGCTTGGGGTCGGGCGGCAGGCGGGCGTCGTTGAGGTTCACGGGCACCGGCGAGGGCAGCACCCGGGTGTAGCGCGAGGTGAACAGCAGCGGCGTTTTGCGGATGCCCACGGCCTTCACCGTATCGATACTGCTCACGAACTTGGTGTACACCGCGTCGAGGTTGCGGGTGATGGGGTGCGGGCTGAACTGGTTGATAAGCGGGTAAAACTGCCAGGGCATGGGCTCCACCTTGGGCTTATCGCCGTTCAGGCCCGTTACCAGCGGAATAACGCCCGAGTTGAGGTCGAGCAGCAAATCGGGGTTGATGCGCACACCGTACCTGAACAACAGGTCGTCGAGGTTCAGGCTGAGTGGGAAGGCGAGCATACCGCCGCGGCTGGCGCTGTCGAGGTTCACGCGCATGGCATCGACAAAGAACAGCGCGTTGCCGCCCTGCGTGATAAACTGGTCGAGCTTGAACTTCTCGGGCTCGGTGTAAGGCTGGGCGGGCTTAGCCACGATGAGGGCGCTGAGCGTGGTCAGATCCTGGGGACGCGACTTGTCCAGATTCACCCGAAACACGTCGTAGTCGCGGCTGAGCGAACCAATCAGGTCGCCGGCTTCGAGGTTGGTCAGCTCGCCGTGGCCTTCTACTACCCCGATACGCTGGCGCTTGCCGGGGCTAAGCCGGCCAATGGCACTGGCCAACTCGTATTCCAGGCCCTCGATGCTTTGGTTGAGGCGCACTTCGGGCGATTCGGCCTGGTTGCCGCGCAGCAGCAGCACCTTTTCCTCCTTGCCCCCGGCCGATACCACGGCCCAGGGGAAGATGATTTTCTCGGTGCGCTTGCCGTTGTCGTTGGCCCCGAGGTTGGTGGGCGTCAGGCCCTTTTTGAACAGCGTCTGGTAGAACTCGTTGCGGGCCTGCTCGGTGGCTGCCGCCGAGGGGTCGACGAATACGAAATGCAGGTTGGCGCCGCCATACACGCGCATTTCATTCAGGGTTTCGCGCACGCCCTGCTGCAGGCGCCGGAAGCCGGGCGGGAAGTCGCCATCCAGGTACACCGTCACGGTTACGGGCTGGGGCAGCTTCTCCAGCAGCTCCTTGGTGGCCCCCGACATGGTGTAGCGCTTATCCTCCGTCAGGTCGAGCCGGAAGAAGAACAGACTACCCAGAAAACTGAGCAGCAGCAGCGCGCCCAGCAGCACCGCAAACCGGGTCAAGTCGCGCTTTTTAGTTTGAGCTGTTGGGTTTTGAGCTGTTAGCTGAGAGCTGTTAGCTGTTAGCTCCTGTTCTGGTTCAATACTCACGAATGCATGCAAAAAAGTTATTCAAACTCACTCTCAATAGCTGACAGCCCTAAACAGAGCCATTAGCACAGAAAGCTAGCAGCTATCAGCTACTAGCTATCAGCTTAAGAAATCACCAGTTGCGGCTTTGGAGCGCCAGCCGGGTGGCCAGCAGCATGGCGGCGCTAAGGGTGAAGAAGTAGAGCAGGTCGCGCGAATCGATGAGGCCCTTGCTCAAGTCGCGGTAGTGAGCCGCAATGCCGAGCTGGCCGATGTAGTAGGCCGGCGCGCCATCGAACACCGAAGCCAGCGAATCGAAGCCCGAGTACACCAGGAAGCAGCCCACCACGGCCGCCAGAAAGGCCACAATCTGGTCGCGGGTGAGGGCCGAGGCAAACACGCCGATGGCCGCAAACACTGCCGCCAGCAGCGCCAGACCCAGGTACGAGCCCACCGTAGCCGCCGAGTCGATATTGCCTTGCGGGTCGCCGAGCTGGTACACCGAGTAGTAGTAGAGCAGCGTGGGCAGCAGCGCCAGTAGCGCCAGTAGCAGGCAGGCCAGGTACTTGCCGCCGATGAGCTGGGTATCGGTGAGCGGGCGCGTGAGCAGCAGCTCCATGGTGCCGGCCTTCTTCTCCTCGGCAAACGTGCGCATGGTGAGGGCCGGAATCAGAAACAGGAAAATCCAGGGCGCGATATTGAACAGCGTCTGCAAGTCGGCAAACCCGTAGTCGAGCACCGAGCTGTCAGGGAACACCCACACGAACAGCCCGGTAGCCACCAGAAACACGCCCAGCACCACATAAGCCACGGGCGAGTTCAGGAAGCTGTTGAATTCTTTGCGCAGAATGGCAAGCATGGTTGGGGGTTGATTTTTTGATGTGCTGAAGGGAAAGAAAGCAGTACTGGAGAACGTCATTCAGAGCGCAGCGAAGAATCTCGCACGCACTCTTTAGGGTTGCTGCTGCAACGTCAGCATGCGAGATTCTTCGCTGCGCTCTGAATGACGTTCTTTTCTCACTTCTTCCCGCCTTCTGTCAGCTGCTGAAACACCTGCTCCAAACTCTGTTCTTCCTGGCGCAGGCCCAGCAGTACCCAGCCCTGGGCGGCGGCCAAGCGCGAAATAGCGCCGCGCTGGTCGGAGCCGGCGCGGGCCCGGATGCGGTAGGTAGTGCCGGTTTCCAGGTCGGCGGCCAGGATGCCGGGCAGCGCCAGCAGCGGCGCCGTATCAATTAGCTGCTCGAACTCGGCGCGGATAACGGTTTCACCGGCGGCGCGGGCCCCCAGCTCGGCTACCGGCGAATCGGCCACGAGGCGGCCGCGGCTGATGATGACGGCCCGGCTGCACAGAGCGGCTACTTCGGGCAGGATGTGGGTGCTAAAAATGACGGTTTTGTCCTGGCCCAACTCGCGGATAAGCTGGCGGATTTCGCCGATTTGGTTGGGGTCGAGGCCGGTGGTAGGCTCGTCGAGGATGAGCACGCCGGGGTCGTGGATGAGGGCCTGGGCCAGGCCCACGCGCTGGCGGTAGCCCTTGCTGAGGGCGCCGATGAGCTTGTTCTGCTCGCGGCCAAGCCCTACCCGCTCCACCAGCTGGCGCACCCGCTGGCGCAGGCCGCTGCCGCCCAGTCCGTGCACCGAGCCGATAAATTCGAGGTACTCGTGCACGTACATATCAAGGTAGAGCGGGTTGTGCTCGGGCAGGTAGCCCACCCGGCGGCGCACTTCCAGCGGGGCCGTGCGCACATCGAACCCCTCCACGACCACCGTGCCGGCCGAGGGCGGCAGGTAGCCCAGCGCCATTTTCATGGTCGTGGATTTGCCCGCCCCGTTCGGCCCCAGAAAGCCCAGGATTTCGCCCTTGCCCACCGAAAAGCTGATGTCGTCGACGGCGGCCTGCGAGCCGAAGGTTTTGGTCAGGTGCTGAACTTCTACCATAGTTGCGTTATACGTTGTACGGATGCCCCCGCAGCTGTCATCCTGAGCGGAGCGAAGGACCTTATCACGTCTCTGTTGGTTGTTTCCTGATAAGGTCCTTCGCTCCGCTCAGGATGACAGCTGGTTTACCAACTTACTTCTTCGGCTGCAAAGGCCGCATTTCAATGTCTACTAGATGGAAGTTGAACGGCGTTTCCAGTGCATACACCATGGTCTCGGCAATGTCCTGGGGCTGCATCATGCCTTCGTTGGCTTCCACGCCAGGAATGTCGTCGAAGAAATTGGTTTGCGTAGAGCCGGGGTAAATGCAGGTAACCTTGATACCGTCTTTGCGCACCTCTTTAAATACCGACTGCGAGAAGCCGCGAACCGCAAACTTGCTGGCGCAGTAGCCGGCCATGTTCTCGATGCCGGTAGTGCCGGCAATGGAGCTGATGTTGAAGATGTGGCCCAACTGCTGCTTTTTCATGGCGGGCAGCACGGCCTGGGTGCAGTAAAAAGTGCCGTGCACGTTGGTGTCGAACATCAGCCGCCAGTCATCAGCCGAAAAGCCGTCAACGGCCCCCGAAATACCCAGTCCGGCGTTGTTTACCAGCACGTGTACCTCCTGCCCCAACTGCTTCTGGGTGGCTTTAAAAGCCTTCTGCACGGCCTTTTCATCGCGCACGTCGCACTCGATGAAGTGGAAGCGTGGGTGCTGGAAATCGGTGGGCGCGTTGCGGCCCCAGCCGGCTACATGCATGCCTTTGGCCAGCAGCGCCTCAACGGTGGCCAGTCCGATACCCTTGCTGACGCCTGTGATAATGGCTACCTTGCCGCTCAAATCCATTGCGCGAAGTGCTAAAATGTGGGGTTCCTGTTTGAAGATGCAAGGTAACGCCCCCGGCCGGGTTTTGCGCGTGGCCGCAGTTCTGGCCCTCGCCACCGCGCTGGGCGGCTGCCAAAAAGACAACGAGGCCGGCTGCTTCACCAGCACCGGCAACATCGTAGTTGAGCGCCGCAGCCTATCCCCGTTTCAGCAGCTTACCACCTACGACAACATCACGGTGATTCTGGTGCAGGACTCGGAAACCTACGCCGAAGTGCGGGCCGGCAAAAACCTGCAGGATGATATCCGGCTGGAAGTAACCGACGGCATGCTGACGGTGCGCAATAGCAGCCGCTGCAACTGGGTCCGCCGTTACAACACGCCCCGCGAAGTCACGTTGCACGTGCCCCGACTCACCGACCTGTTCCTGCGCGGCCAGGCCGACATCCGCACCGAAGGGCCATTTCGGCAGGACACCATTTCGCCCCACCTAGTGGGGGCCGGCGACCTGCGCCTGCATCTCATCAGCCACTACGTAAACATGGACCAGTACGAGCTGGGCAACATTTACCTCAGCGGCTCTGCCAAAGAGCTGCACCACACGCTGGGCGGCAGCGGCAGCCTCTACGCCCAGGAATTCGGGCTCCGCGACGCCTACTTACAAACCAACTCCGGCAGCGACGGCAATGCCCGCCTGCGCCCTTCGCGGCTGCTGGTAGGCACGCATGCTGGCACCGGCACCGTGTTCTACGCTCCGCCCGCTCCCACAACGCTCAGCCTGGCTGTTACCGGCCGCGGCCAACTTCGGCCCGAATAGCGCTATCTGTTTAGTATGGCCGCCTCCTACCCTTCCTGGCAACTTCTGCTGACTATAGCTGCCTACAGCCTGTTGCTGTGGGTTGTCTGGAACGGGCAGTTGCGCCGTAGCCGATTTGCCCTTCCAGTAGCCGGCACGGTGGCAGTGCTACTTGTCAGGCTATTGTTTAAAGTGCAGCACTCGGAGGGCAGCATGGTGCTGCTCGTCGGTAGCGGTGTGGCATTGATCGGGCTCTACGGCGCGTGGTTCGCCCGCAAACCCACCAAAACCCGCCTCGACCTGCTCAAGCTAAGCTACGCCCTTAGCCTGGGTATGTGGGCGGCGGCGCTGGGGCTGGGCTGGCGGCCGCTGCTGCCGTGGCTGAGGAGCCTGCTGCTGATGAGCCTATGGGCCGTGCTGCTCGATTTCGTGTATGTGCGCTACATCCGTCGGCCGGCTGGCAAAAACGCGCTATAAGTCGCCTAGCTGGGGTCGAATCAGCAACTCCTCTACTACCGCCTGCCCCGAGAGGCTGAAGACGCCAAAAATGGCATCGGCCACGTCTTCAGCCTTGATGAAGCGCTCCGCTGGCAGGTCTACGCCTTCCCAGCTGGCCGTAAGCGTGGCCCCAGGCAGCACTGCCGTCACCCGCAACCCGCTTTCTTTGAGTTCCTCGCGCAGGTTTTTGCTGAAGCCCAGCAGCGCGTGCTTGGCAATGCCGTAGGAGCCGCCGTTGGGGTAGGCCGTAATGCTGGCCGTCGAGCAGATGTTGAAGATATGGCCTTCGCGCTGCGTCAGCATGCCAGGCAGCAGCGCCAGCGTAGTGTCGTAGGCGCTCAGCAGGTTCACGGCCAGCATCTGGCGCAGCTGCGAGCCGTCGGCGGGCTCATCCTGCAACCTTCCGGGAATAAAAGCGCCCGTGTTGTTGATGAGCACCGCTACCGGCCCCAGTTCGCGCACAGCCTCGGTAAAGCCCTGCGTTTGCGCCTGCTCGCTCAGGTCGGCGGCGTGGGTGTGCAACACGGCGCCGGGCACCAGGGCAGCAGCAGCGGTTTGCAGCTCGGCCAGCCCCTCGGTCGAGCGGGCGCAAGTGATAACCGGGTAGCCGGCCCGCAGAAACCGAAACACCAGCGCCCGCCCAATTCCTTTGGTGCCGCCCGTTACGACGATATTTTTTTGCATTCCTTTGTTTAGCATAGCCGTTTTTACGTAGGGAAATCAGCGCCGGTCGACGGCCGAGCTTTCTGCCTGCCTTATCCCGGCACAAGTATCCGATTTTACTTTCTGTTTTTCCTTTTTATGGTTAAATCTTTTGGTCAGTTTTTGCTTTTCATGCAAAGCATGCTGGTGCGCAAAGAACGCTTTGCTGTGCTCTGGAAGCGTACTATCGATGAGTGCGTCACCATTGGTGTCAACTCCATCTTCATCGTCGCTATTGTATCGGCCTTTATCGGGGCGGTAACCTGCGTCCAGATTGCCTATAACCTAGTGAATCCGCTCATTCCCAAGAGCACCATTGGGTACATGGTGCGCGAAATGACCATTCTGGAGCTGGCTCCCACTATCACCAGCATCGTGCTGGCCGGCAAAGTGGGCTCCAGCATTGCCGGCGGCCTGGGTACTATGCGCATCACCGAGCAGGTGTCGGCGCTGGAGGTAATGGGCATCAACTCGGCCTCCTACTTGGTGCTGCCTCGCATCCTGGCCGCTATTTTCATGTTTCCGCTGCTTGTGGTTCTGGCCATGGCCCTGTCTATTATTGGCGGTTACCTGGCCGGCTCACTTACCGGTTCCATTTCGGGCCAGGAGTACATCGAGGGTATCCGCTCCGATTTTATTCCTTACAACATCGTGTTTGCCCTCATCAAGTCGGTGGTATTTGCCTTCCTGGTATCGGCCATATCGGCGTTTAAGGGCTATTTTACCGAGGGCGGTGCGCTCGAAGTGGGAACGGCTAGCACTACGGCCGTCAACAACTCCATCATCGCCATTCTCATTGCCGATTTTGTGCTGGCGGCGGTACTGCTGTAACTGAGTTCAGGGTTCTGAGCTTTACGGCGGGCGCAATGCGCAACCCAGCACTGCACCGCCACCATAGTTTAGGGCGCTCCTACTTTCAGCCCCACGTTTCCGATTTATATGATTGAGATTCATAACATTGAAAAGAGCTTCGACGGCAACCCGATACTTAAGGGCATCAGCTGCACGTTCGAAACGGGCAAGTGCAACCTGCTGCTCGGCGGCTCGGGCACCGGCAAATCGGTGCTGTTGCAGTGCGTGGTGGGCCTGATGCAGCCCGATCTGGGCAGTATCACCTTCGACGGCACTGTTTTCTCCAACAATAAGGTGCAGGTGCGGCAGGAAATCCGACGTAAAATCGGGATGCTGTTCCAGGGCTCGGCTCTCTTCGACTCGATGACGGTGGCCAAGAACGTGGAGTTTCCGCTGCAGATGCTGACGCCCGAAATGAGCCGCGAGGAGCGCCGCGACCGGGTGGAGTTCTGCCTTAAGCGCGTGGGACTCGAAAACGCGGGCGAAAAGATGCCCTCCGAAATTTCGGGCGGCATGAAAAAGCGCGTGGGCATTGCCCGCGCTATTGCTCCTAACTGCACCTACCTGTTCTGCGACGAGCCCAACTCCGGCCTAGACCCGCTGACGAGCCTCAAAATTGATGAGCTCATCCAGGAAATCACCTACGAATACAACATCACCACCGTCATCATCACCCACGATATGAATTCGGTGGTGGAAATCGGCGACCATATCATCTTCCTTTATAAGGGCCTTAAGCTCTGGGACGGCACCAAGGACGAAATTCTGAACGCGCAGGTACCCGAGCTCAAGGAGTTCATTTTCAGCAGCAGTCTGGTACGCGCCGCCAAGCGCATTGATGACGAAACGCACAGCGGCTTAGTCAAGCCCTAAAAACCCAGGGGTAGCGGGCATCTGAAGCCGGCTTCCGCTTTTACATGCCCTACAGCTACAAGGCCCCCGGCGTGCGTACGTCGGGAGCCTTCTAGCTGTGGGGGCTTTTGGTGAAGGGAAATACAGGCTTATACACCGGCGCAGTTCTGCTGCTCCCTGCGCTACAACTATTTACTCACCAGCTACCTCGTTGCCCCGCAAATGGGCCAGGTGGTGGCGGCCGTGCCAGGAGTACAGCACCAGCGCTTGGTCGAGCGTAAACGTGCGGTTAGCATCGGGATGGTAATACGTGCGCTGCCACTGCTCGTCGGTGAGGTGGCGCAGCAGCCGCACCCAGCGGATGTGCAGGGCCTCCAGCAGCGCCAGCGACACGGCCGGGGGCGTGGCCGTGCTATCGGGTAGATCGGCCCAGGCCGCCTCATCGTAGGGCTTGATGGTGGGGTTGTCTTCGGTGAGGGCCTGCTTGAAGCGCGTGTACGCCTGCATGTGCGAGTCGGGCAGGTGGTGCAGCAGCTGGCGCATCGTCCAGCCGCCGGGGCGGTAGGGCTGGTCGAGCTGGGCCGGCGTGCGGCCAGCTACAGTGGCCCGCACTAAGTCGGGCAGCGTGGCCAGGTGGGCCATATAAGCCGTGCGGGCACCGTGCTCCAACGGAGCGTCGGGCAACACTGGGTGGCCGATGGGGTAGCGCAGATCGGGAGAACCGGGGGCAGAATCTTGCATGAGAGCCAAAGCGAAGAAATCAGATGGGCCGGCAAGGTACGTCACAAAGCAAAACCCCGCCCCAACACGGGGCTGGGGCGGGGTTTTCAGCTGTACACTGTGCAGCAACAGTCGAAACCTAGTCGTTGCGTTTATTCAGCTCGTCGCGAATTTTGGCGGCCTTTTCGTAGTCCTCGCGTTCCAGGGCCTGGGCCAGCATCTTGGTCAGCTCGTCGAGCGACACCTGGCCGCTGGGCTCGCGCGGTGGCGGAGTTGCCCGGGGCTCGTCGGTATCAATGTCGTCATCATCATCGTCGTCGTCCGCGTCGTCGCCTTCGGTTTCATCGAGGTCAGAGAGGATGATGCCCGCTTCGCTGAGGACGCTTTCCACCGTGAAAATGGGTACACCAAAGCGCAAACCGATGGCAATGGCATCGGAAGGCCGCGAGTCCAGCTCGAACGTGCTGGCCCCATCGGAGCACACAATCTTGGAGTAGAACACGCCTTCCTTGAGGTCGGAAATCACCACTTCCAGCACCGCCACATGCACCTGCTCGGCAAACGAGCGAAACAAATCGTGGGTGAGGGGCCGGTTGGGGCTGATTTTCTCAATCTGGATGGCAATGCTCTGCGCCTCGAACATGCCGATAATAATGGGCAGGCGGCGGTTGCCGGTCTTCTCGCCCAGAATAAGCGCGAACGAGCCCGACTGCGACTGGCTGGACGAGAGGCCCAGGATTTCGAGCGGTATTTTTTTCACTGGCAAAGTCTTCGGGTTGGTGCTGATGGACCAGATGTACATACGTGCAGCTGGATAGGGCGGGAAGAAACACTTGGTCCTTCCGCCCTATCCAGCTGCCGATGGTATACTAGTTTAATTGCTTTACAGCCTCGGTAAGCTTGGGCAGCACGTCGAATACGTCGCCTACAATACCATAATCGGCCGCCTTGAAGAACGGCGCCTCGGGGTCTTTGTTGATAACCACAATCACCTTGCTCGAATTGACGCCGGCCAGATGCTGGATGGCACCCGAAATACCGCAGGCAATGTACAGGTTCGGCGACACGGTGATGCCGGTCTGGCCTACGTGCTCGTGGTGAGGGCGCCAGTCAACGTCCGAAACGGGCTTGGAGCAGGCTGTGGCGGCCCCCAGGGCTTTGGCCAGGTCTTCGATGAGGTTCCAATTCTCGGGGCCTTTCATGCCGCGGCCACCCGACACTACGAGGTCGGCCTCGGGCAGCAGTACGCCGCCGGCCTGGTCCTGCATGATCACCTCTTTGGGCGCATCGGCGAAGTCGGCATCGGTCAGCTGGGCCGAGAACGACTCGACCGGAGCCGTTTTACCGGCTTCGTGCAGGGCCTCAATCGAGTTCTTCTTAACGGCAATAATTTTCCGGTCACCGGCCAGCTCTACGTCGGCGAAGGCTTTGCCCGAGAAGGCACCGCGCTTTACCACGAATTTGCCGCCATCGGTTTTGGGCAGCTCTACTACGTTGGTAGCAATGCTGGCCTCAAGGCGGATGGAGAGGCGCGAGCCTACAGCGGCTCCGATGTTGGAGTTGGCCAGCACAATTACCTTGGCGTCCTCGTTCTGGGCCGCGGCGGCAATAAGCTTGGTATACGCTCCATTCACAAAATCTTTCAGGCGGGGCTCGGCGTCATACAACACCTTGCTAATGCCCTGCTCGCCGAGCAGGGCCAGGTTGGCCTCGGTAGCTTCGCCTACGGCAATAGCCGTGGCGGTGGTGCCCAGCATCTGGGCAACCTGGCTGCCGTAAGATGCCACCTCTAACGAGGACTTCTTTACCTCGCCGCCGTCACATTCAACAACTACTAATACAGACATTTATTTAGACATGAGATGTGAGAAATGAGTTGTGAGACGCTGGTGAGAAACGAGTAGAATGCAGCCCAATCAATGCCAGGGCAAACTTCTCGCCTCTTCGTACTCACTTCTACATTAAATTACTTTCGCCTCGTTACGAAGCAGCTTTATCAGCTCGCCGGCATTCTCGGCCGCGATGAGCTTGACGCCCTGCTTAGCAGGGGGCAGCGCGAAGGTGTCTACCTCGGTGCGGGCCGCATCGGTGGTAGGCTCTACTACCTTCAGCGGCTTGGTGCGGGCCGTCATGATGCCGCGCATGTTGGGAATGCGGGGCTCGCACATGGGCTGCTGGCAGGAAGCCACGAAAGGCGCATTCACCTCCACGATTTCCTTGCCGCCTTCGATTTCGCGCTCCAGCGTAGCGGTGTTGCCGCTCATATCGAGCTTCATGGCCGGAGCTACCGTTGGGATGCCGAGCAGCTCGCCCACCATGCCGTGTACCTGGAAGCCGTTGTAGTCGATGCTTTCCTTGCCCATCAGGATGACGTCGTAGCCACCTTCTTTGGCAATGGCCGCAATCTGCTTGGCCACAAAAAAGGCATCCTTGGGATGCGCATTCACGCGAATAGCGTCGTCGGCACCGATAGCCAGGGCCTTGCGGATATTGGGCTCGGTGTCGGCTTCGCCTACGTTGAGCACGGTAACGGTACCAGCACCTTGGGCTTCTTTCAGCTCAATGGCGCGGGTGAGGGCATATTCGTCCCAGGGATTAATCACGAACTGCACCCCGGCCTTGTTGAACTCCTTGTTATCGGGCGTGAAGGTGATTTTGGTGGTCGTGTCGGGTACGTTGCTGATGCAAACGAGAAACTTCATCTACGGCTGCTTATATGGAAGAAACTAAAGAAAGTGTCAAATTTGGGCGAAGATACTCAAAACTCCTGCCCTATGGAAACCGCGCCGAGCCGTTTGCAACAACTCCTGGCCTTCTACGAAGACGACCCTACCGACGCGTTTACCATCTATGCGCTGGCCACCGAATACCGCGAAACGGAACCCGAAACGGCCATGCGCTACTACCAGACGCTGCTCGACCAGCACCCCGATTATGTGGGTACGTACTACCACGCCGGCAAGATGCTGCAACACCTGCAAAAGCCCGACGAAGCCGAAAAAGTTTACCAGAAGGGCCTGCGCGTAGCCCGCAAAGCCGGGCAGCTGCACGCCGCCAGCGAAATTCAGCAGGCCCTCAACCAGCTACTGGGCCTCGATTATGAGGATGAGGACTAATTGTAGGTGCTTTGGTAGTATGGACACCTAACAAACCCAAGCGACGGTATACATCCATCCGCACGCTGTAGGGGCGGGGCTTGTCCCCGCCCGCCGCTGCAACAGGCTTCGCAGGGCCTCAAGTACGCATGCAGCGCATCGTTCTGACGGCGACAAAGGCTACTTCACTGCCACACCACCCGCTTCCAGCACTTTCTGAAAGAACAGCACCTGGTAGGGCAGCGCATTCTGCCAATACTCCCAGGTGTGGGCCCCGGGCCGCTCGATGTAGTCGTGGGGCGTGCGGTTGTACACGAGGCGGCGGTGGACTTCGCGGTTGATATCGATGAGAAAATCGTCTACGCCGCAGTCGATGATGAGGGGCAGCTCGTTGGCCAGCAGCTTATCGGCCATGTTTACCACCGAGTTGGCGCTGTAAACACTGGGCGCGGGTGTTTCGGGACCGAGGATGGGGTTGAACAGACTCTGGCGCTGCCGGGCCTCCGAGGGGTTTAGCTTGCGGTTGGTGATGCTTAGGTCGAGGGCGCCGCTCATGCTGCCGGCCGCCGCAAACAGCTCCGGGTGCCGCCCCGACAGGTACAGCGCGCCGTGCCCGCCCATCGAAAGGCCCGAAATTACGCGGCCCTCTTTGCGGGCCACCGTACGGTAGGTTTGGTCGATTTTGCCAAGTACGTCCTGGGTTATGTAGGTTTCGAACTGGCTGGCGGGGTTCACCGGCGAGTCGAGGTAGAAGCTGAACGTTTCGCCCTCGGGTGTTACAATGAGCAGGTTGTACTGGTCGGCGAGACGGTGGAGCAGGGTTTTGTCGGGCGTTTTGCTCGTCCAGTCGGCAAAGTGGCCGTAGGCGCCGTGCAGCAGGTACAGTACCGGGTAGCGGGCCTTTTTATTTTTGGCGTAGGAAGCCGGCACTACCACGGCGGCCCGGTAGCTACGCTGCATGGACGCGCTGGCAATAACCAGCGTATCGACGCGGGCCGCACGGGCCGATGAGGAGGCCAGCAATAGCAGCAGGCATATCAGCAGGCGAAGAGTTTTCATACTTTCAGGAATTGATTGGCTTTTGCCGGAAATTACGAATTCCTACATCCTCCCTTCTGCCCATGCCCCCAACTACCCCCGCTCCTGCTGCCTGGCCCGCTTTGCCCGTTGCCGGCTGGGCCGATACGCTCACAACCCTGCACATGTGGACGCAGGTAGTGGGCAAAATCCGGCTGGCTCAAACGCCCCTCATCAACCAGTTCTGGAACGTGCCGCTCTACGTTTCGGCCCGGGGCCTGACCACCTCGGCCATGCCCTACGAGCAGCGCAGCTTCGAAATCGAGTTCGATTTCATCGACCACCAGCTTCATATCCGGTGCTCTGACGGGGCCGCCCGGCAGCTGGCATTGGAGCCGCGTTCGGTGGCCGATTTTTACCAAGAAGTGCTGCGGCTGCTGCACGAGCTGGACTTGCAAGTGTCCATCTGGCCCATGCCGGTGGAAGTGGAAAACCCCATCCGGTTTCCCGACGACACCCAGCACGCCAGCTACGACGCTGAGGCAGCCCACCGCTTCTGGCGGGCCCTCACGCTGATGACGCCCATCCTGACGGAATTCCGGAGTGGCTTTACCGGCAAGTGCAGCCCGGTACACTTCTTCTGGGGCTCGTTTGATCTGGCCGTGAGTCGTTTTTCGGGCCGCCCCGCGCCGGTGAAGCCCGAGGCCGATTCCATCACCCGGGAAGCGTACTCGCAGGAAGTCATCAGCCACGGGTTCTGGCCGGGCGGCAATGGGCAGGCGGCCGCTTTTTATGCCTACTGCGTACCGGCCCCCAAGGGGTTTGCCGAGGCCCCGGTGCAACCCGAAGCCGCGTACTATAGCACCGAGCTGGGCGAGTTTCTGCTGCCCTACGAAGCCGTACGCACTGCCCCCGACCCGGCCGCTGCGCTGCACGAGTTCCTGCAGAGCACGTACACCGCCGCCGCCGACCTGGCCGGCTGGGACCGGGCCACATTGGAACGCGCCTGACCTGAAACTGCGCTACTCACCGCGCTGCCAGGCAACCTTGCCACCACTTTCTGCCTCTGTGAGAACTCCTGAGCCAGCTGCGCATCTGTGCCGAAAAGTTTGCAACTAGCACCCACTTTCCCCTTCCTTCATAATTGCCATGAACAAACCCTTCCTGCTGGCTCTTGGGCTGCTGTTTGCCACGCCGGCCCTGGCCCAGCAAGGCCCCGCCCGCCCCGATTCGGTGGCCCTGACGGCCTACCGCGCCTCGCGCACCAAAATCAACAGCCTCGTGCACACCAAGCTCGATGTGCGCTTCGACTATGCCAAGCGCCAGCTTATTGGCAAAGAGTGGCTTACCCTACAGCCCCATGCCTACCCCACCGACTCGTTGCGCCTCGATGCCAAAGGGATGGATATTGGGTCGGTGGCCCTAGTAGGCCAGGGGGATGCCAAGGCGCTTACCTTTAAAAACACCGGCGAGCAGCTCAACATCAAGCTCGACAAAACCTACCAGCCCGGCCAGCCATACACCGTGTACATTGAGTACGTGGCCAAGCCCGACGAGCTGAAAACAAAGGGCAGCGCCGCCATTACCGACGCCAAAGGCCTCTACTTCATCAACCCCGACAGCAGCGTGGCTGGCAAGCCGGTGCAGATCTGGACTCAGGGCGAGACGGAGGCTTCGTCGGTGTGGTTTCCGACTATTGATGCCACCAACCAGAAGACGACCCAGGAAATTGCCATGACCGTGCCGGCCAAGTACGTGACGCTGAGCAATGGGGCCCTGGTCAGCCAGAAGCCCAACGCCGACGGCACCCGCACCGACACCTGGAAGATGGACCTGCCCCACGCGCCCTACCTGTTTATGATGGCCGTAGGTGACTTTAAAATCACCAAGGACACGTGGCGGGGCAAGGAGGTAAACTATTACCTGGAGCCCAAGTACGCGCCTTTCGCCAAGCAGATTTTCGGCAACACGCCCGAAATGCTGGAGTTCTTCTCCAAGAAGCTCGGCGTAGATTATCCGTGGAACAAGTACTCGCAGATTGTGGTGCGCGACTACGTGAGCGGAGCCATGGAAAACACCACCGCCACGCTGCACGGCGACTTCCTGCACAAGGACGCCCGCGAGGCACTCGATGCCGAGTACGACCGGGGCGAGTCGGTTATTGCCCACGAGCTGTTTCACCAGTGGTTCGGCGACCTGGTAACGGCCGAGAGTTGGAGCAACCTGACGGTGAACGAGTCGTTTGCCGACTTCTCGGAGGCGCTGTGGGCCGAATACAAATACGGCCAGGAGGCCGGCGACGCGCATGCCTACCTGAACATGCGCAACTACCTGCGCAGCCCCCGCGACGCCCAGAAAAAGCTGGTGCGCTTCCAGTATGCCGATAAGGAGGACATGTTTGATCTGGTGAGCTACCAGAAAGGCGGCCAGATTCTGAACATGCTGCGCAGCTACCTCGGCGAGGAGGTCTTCTTCAAAAGCCTGCAGAAATACCTTACCGACAACAAGTTCGGCACCGCCGAAGCCCATCAGCTGCGGCTGGCCTTTGAGGCTGTATCGGGCCAGGATTTGAACTGGTTTTTCAACCAGTGGTACTTCGGCGCGGGCCACCCCCTGGTGGCCATCGACTACAGCTACGACCAGCTCAACAAAGAGCAGGTGGTTACCATTAAGCAGAACCAGCCCGGCCAAGTGTTTGAGCTGCCGCTGGCCATTGATGTGTACCAGAAAGGCAAGCCCACCCGCCACAACGTGGTGTTGCGCAAAGCCACCGAAGTGCTGCGCCTGCCCGCCGCTACCCAACCCGAGCTGGTGAATGTGGATGCCGAAAAGGTAACGCTGTGGCAGAAGCAGGACAACAAGCCCTTCGCCCAGTTCGCCTACCAGTACCGCAACGCCCCGCGCTACGTCGACCGGCGCGAGGCCGTGGCCGCTGCCGCCGCGCTGCCCCCCACCGATGCCGCCGCCCGTCAGCTGCTGTTTGCGGCCCTGAGCGACAAAAGCGAGTTTATCCGCCGCGCCGCGCTTGCTTCGCTTAAGCTCGACGACAAAGCCGTAGCGAAGGCAGCTGCCCCGCTGATTCGCAAGCAGTTGGCGCAGGAGAAAAACACCAATAACCAGGCAGGCATGTTGCAGGCCTTGGCAGCTATTGGCGATAAAAAAGACGAGAAACTGTTTACGAAGTCGCTCAGCAGTCAGTCGTATGCCGTGCAGGGCGCTGCCCTGGAGGGCCTGGCCGCCGTGCAGCCCAAGCAGGCCCTGGCCCGCGCCAAGACCCTGGAGGCCAGCGCCAAAGGCGACGTAGCCGCTGCCATCGCCAGCGTGTACGCCGAGGCCGGCGACGCCAGCACCTGGCCCTACGTGCGTACCCAGTTCGACGCTGGTGGCCCGCAGGCACAGTTTCAGATGCTGGAGAGCCTGGTCGGTTTTATGGCCCGCCTCTCCGACCCAACCATCCTGCGCGAAGGCGTGGACCGGCTGCAGAAAATGGCCATCCAATACAAGCAGTACGGAGTGGCCGAGCCCATTCTGGCCATGCTCGAAAAGGTGAAGCAGGGCAAGCCCGCCGACCAGCAAGCTGTTGTAATGGCTGCTGAAGAAGCCATAAAAGCAGCACAATAGCCTAAAGCTCAGCGCTTAGAAGCGCATGTAAAGGTCCCCACTGCGGTTGCGGTGGGGACCTTCTTTTTTGGGTCTGCTGTGAGTGGTCATCAGCTGAGCACAAACTACTATAAAATTAACACAAAGCACTAACGACCAAGCAGTAACAAACGGAACCATTTGTGGCTGGTGGGCGTCTTGGCTGCCATGCGTAAAACCACTTTGCTGACTACCGGCGCGCTGCTCATATTGGCGGCCCCGGTTCGCACCCTGGCCCAATCGGCTGCTGCTGATGCCGAGTTCAACCCGAACATGGAGTCGCCCTTTGTGCGGCTCATCCGCCCCGACCGGCCCGGGCAAACCATCACCACCAACATGCTGTATCCCGGGCAGTTTCAGCTCGAAACCAGCCTGACGCGCTACGCAGATGGCAGCAGTGTGGGTTACGCCGGCCGCCGGGTGTGGGGCAATACGCTCCGGGTGGGCTTCTTCAACCACATTGAGCTGCGCGCCACCCAGAACTACCTACCCGACCCGGTTGCCAACCGCTTGCTGGGGGATGTGCCGACTCCCTCCCTTGGTGGCCCGCGCGGTTTCGCGCCCCTCAACGTAGGGGCAAAATTCCTGGCTTCCAGCACGCAGAATGCCCGCTCGCAAGTGGTAGTGTTACTCGATATGAACTTGCGCAACGGCAACGCCAGCTTTACGGACAAGCAGTTGGAGCCCGGTGCCCGGTTACTGGTTTCGCAGCAGCTCGGTCAGCGGTTTGGCTTGGAAGGCAACTTTGGGTTTCGGCAGCGGGGCTTTAAGGCCGAGGGCACCAAACAGGGTCAGTATCTGACTACGCTGGCACTCAACGGTCCACTTGGAGCAGGTACGCACTTCGGTTTTTTGGCCGAAACCTATGCCACCTGGCAACGCCAGCAGGGTTGGCGGCCGGGCCTCAGCTCGGGACTGTACTATCGGCCCTTACCCGGCCTGCGCCTCGATGTAACCGCCGGCCACGGCCTTACACCGGCGGCCGGTGGCTTCAATATAGGAGCCGGCCTGAGCGCGCGACTGGGCAAGTAAACTACCGGCAGTCAGCATCCCGCTTCGTTACTTCTTCGCTTCCTCGCCCACAATGCGAGTTGGCGTTTGCTGCCCACTGATGATGGGCGCAGCAGCGCGGGCTATGGCCGTAATAACGGCCGTCATGTTGGCCAGGTCGAGGCTTTCCACTTCATCGTTCACAGAATGGTAGAGCTTGTCGGTCGGAATCTGGTCGGTGCTGATGGTATGGGCCGGTACGCCCAGTCGGGCCAGGGTAGCGTTGTCGGAGCGGTAGAACAGGTTCTGCTCGGGGTACGGATCGGCCTCAAACCGAAATATGCTGCCTTTGGCGTTCTGCTGAAGCAGCGGCCCGAAATCAGACTTATCGAAACCCGTAATAAAGGCGGAGTTGGGACCGAATTTAGCCTGCTTGCCAATCATTTCGATGTTGAACATGGCCACTACCTGGGCAGGGTTCAGCTGCCGGGAGAAGTGGCCCGCTCCGAAGCCGCCAATTTCTTCGGCCACGAAGGCCACGAACAGCAGCGGGCGGGCATTGCTGCGCTGCTGTTTGAAGTACTCTGCCAAAGCCACTACGGCCGATGTACCACTGGCATCGTCATCGGCCCCGTTGGCAATAGAGTCGCCGGCCACGGCAGGCAGCGTACCGATGTGGTCGTAGTGGGCACTGAATACGACTTTCTCGTTTTCCCGGTCTTTATCCAGGCCTGGCAGTACACCCACCACATTGCGCAGCTGTACCGTGCGGATTTCGGTGGTGGCCGTTATCAGAAACTTAAGCGGACCAACCGGAGCCTTGCCCAGCACGAGCAGCGTGGAAAAAGAATTGGGCTTTTCGGCCCGTAGCCCGCCACGTTCTACAGCACCGGCCACGCGCTTAAACGCGGCTTGGTGGGCCGAATCGACGAATACAATGGTATTGGCCTGGGGGTTGAGCAGCGGCCGGATTTCCTTCATCAGGTTATCCTTCGGCCCAACTGTTATGATGCGGGGCGCGGGTTCGTCGTAATGCATCCAGTTGAGTTTGGGCTGGCCCGAAACCAGCACGAATCGGCTGGCCGGTACCACTGCCCCCCCTACCGAAACCAGCATGGCATTGGTGCGGGCTTCATACACCGGAAACGACTGCGAGAAGCCCGGCAGGCCCGGTAACGGCTCCAGCCCGATCCGCTGAAACTCGGCCACCAAAAAATCGGCCGCCTTCTCGGCGCCGGGCTTGCCGGAGGCACGGCCCTGCATATCATCGGCGGCCAGTGCCCTGACAACCCGCTCTACGGTAGCTGCAGCAACGCCGGGGGCTGCCGGTAGCTTGACGGGTTTTTTTTGGGCGAATACGGGGCGGCCGGCAAGCCCCAGCAGCAGAACGAGCGCAATAGCTTTATACATGACGCAAAATAGGCAGCCCGCGCCGGATTTAATGCATTCCTGCGCGGGCTGCCTATTTACCTATCCTACTATTTAAATATTGGTAGGCCGTACTACGCAACTGCTATTTCTTTTCGGCAGCCGCTAGCACTGCAGCCCATTCGACATCGGTACTAGCTTTCCCGGCACCAGGCACCGATTTCAGGGCCAGTTCCGGGGCGGCAGCCTGCAGCGTTTTTAGCGTCAGTTTCAGCAGAACAAGCGTCTTATCGGGTCGTAACAGGTAATATTGGTTTTGATCATTTATTTCGTCATATCGTTGATCGGGGCTATAAGGTCCTTGGTAATTAGCCTTGCGCTTCAATTTGCTGTATCGCTTAAGCAGGGTATACTTTCCCTCATATACAACTTCCACATATGTTAATTGCTGCTCGAGAGTGGGAGCTTCCATAAAACGGCGAAAGTGCTGCTGGTGCGCCGGCTGGTTATAATCGCCTGGCACGGCCATCGTGAAACTTACAACAGAAGCATCGTTGAGCCGGATAGAATCATTCGGTGACTGGGGCAATCGTACCAATAGGCGTTGTTCCAGAATGTCATATTTAAGCAGCATCGATTCGGTTTTCGTTTCATTGGTTAACTGCACATTGGTTTTAAGCCACCGTTGGTCCAAATAAGGTGACCCTTTGAGACCGTAGGATTCACCCCTTGGTAGTGATACAGCATTTCCGTCTACGAGAGCTCGAACGTTATCCTTACCTGAGACCCCATCCTGCTTAAGCTTGGGAATTTCGGTTTTCTGATTTTGAGCTTGCACAGCCGTTACTGCTAATAACAGTGGTATTACGTAACGAATTTTCATTGGATAAGGACTTAAGTAATGGATATGCTAAAGCTACCTTTTTTTCGCAAAAACCAAATTCTTACCCCAGCGTCAGCACCAAGTCGTCGGCGTTTACCAGCGTGCCCTCGGCCAGGTTTACGGCCTGCACGGTGGTGTCGTTGGGGGCCGTGATGGTGGTTTCCATCTTCATGGCTTCGATGATGAACAGAGGCGTGTTTTTGCGCACCTGCTCGCCGCTTTTCACCAGCACCCGGCTCAGCAGGCCCTGCAGGGGCGCGCCCAACTGGCGGGGGTTGGCTTTATCGGCTTTCGGATTGCTGATGCGCTTGACCTCCACCGACTGGTCGCGGATTTTGAGGTTACGGGTCTGGCCGTTGAGGGTGAAGAACAGCGTGCGGTTGCCGTCCTCATCCACCGGCCCGATGCTCTGCAAACCCACGATGATGCTCTTGCCGCGGGCAATTTCGATGAGCGTTTCGGCGCCCGGCTGCAGGCCGTAGTAGAATACCGGCGTGGGCACCACCGACACGTCGCCGTACTGCTGGCGGAAGTCCCAGTACTGCTCAAACACCTTGGGGTAGAGCAGCCACGAAAGCACGTCGGTGAACTTGCCTTCGACCTCGAATTTTTCCTTGAAATTGGCCTGCTCCTGCTCGAAGTCAATCGGGGCCAGGTGTTCGTTGGGCCGGTCGGTGAAGGGCTCCTCCCCTTTCAGCACCACAGCCTGCACATCCTGGGGCCAGCCGCCCTCAGGCTGGCCAATGTCGCCGCGGAACAGCTGGCGCACCGACTCGGGGAAGTTGAGCGTCTCGCCCTTCTCCAGCACGTCGGCCGTCGTCAGGTCATTCGACACCAGGAACAGCGCCATGTCGCCGACTACTTTCGACGAGGGCGTGACCTTCACGATGTCGCCGAACAGCTGGTTGACGTCAGCGAAGGTGGTTTTCACGGTTTCGAACTTGTCGAGCAAACCCAGGGCCTGGGCCTGGGGCCGCAGGTTGGAGTATTGCCCACCCGGAATTTCGTGCTGGAACACCTCCGAGGTGCCCGCCTTCAGGCCCGACTCGAAGGGGTAGTAGTACTCGCGCACCGTTTCCCAGTAGGTCGAAAACTCATTGAGCGAGAGTTGGTTGAACTCGCGGTGCCGGGGCTGGCCGCGCAGCATTTCCACCACCGAGTTGAAGTTGGGCTGCGACGTGAGGCCCGAGAGCGAGCCCAGGGCTACATCAATCACGTTAACGCCGGCCTCCACGGCCTTAAGGTAGGTGGCGGGCTGCAGGCTGCTGGTGTCGTGGGTGTGCAGGTGGATGGGCAGGCTGATGGTGTCGCGCAGGGCCGTAATGAGTTCCTGGGCGGCGTAGGGCTTCAGCAGGCCGGCCATATCCTTGATGCAAAGGATGTGGGCGCCGGCGTCCTCAATCTGGCGGGCCAGGCGCAGGTAGTAATTGAGGTTGTACTTCTGGTGGCGGCTCACGTCGAGCAAGTCGCCGGTGTAGCAGATGCTGGCCTCGGCGAGCCGGTCGGTTTTGTTGCGCACGAAGCCAATGCAGGCCTCCATGCCCGGCATCCAGTTCAGCGAGTCGAATATGCGGAACACGTCGATGCCGGTTTCGGCCGCCTGCTGCACGAACCGCTCGGTCAGGTTATCCGGGTAGGCCTTGTAGCCCACGCCGTTGGCCCCACGAATCAGCATCTGGAGCAGAATGTTGGGCACGGCGGCGCGCAGCTTGGCCAGCCGCTCCCAGGGGTCTTCGTGCAAAAAGCGCAGCGCCACATCGAACGTGGCCCCGCCCCAGCACTCCAGCGAGAAAGTTTGCGGATGCTCGTGGGCGTAGCGGCCGGCCACTTTCAGCATATCAAACGTGCGCATGCGGGTGGCCAGCAAACTCTGGTGGGCGTCGCGCAGCGTGGTGTCGGTGTAGTGGATCTGCGGGTCGGCGCGCAGCCACTTGGAGAACCCCTCAGGGCCCAGCTCGGTGAGTAGCTGCTTGGTGCCGGCCGGCGGCGGGCCCGTGAGGTCCGATTCGGGCAAACGGGGTTTGCGCAGCTCCTTTTTGGGGTCGACGCTGCCCGCGACGTCGGCGTGGCCGTTCACGCTCACGTCGCCCAGAAAGCGCAGGATGCGGGTGGCCCGGTCGCGGCGCTGCTGAAAGCGGAACAGCTCGGGGTGGTCCTTGATGAAGTCGACGTTGGCCTCGCCGGCCATGAACACCGGGTGGGCAATGATGTTCTGCAGGAACTGGATGTTGGTACTCACCCCGCGCACCCGGAACTCGTCGAGGGTGCGGGCCATCTTCTGGGCCGCATCGGCCAGCGTGGGCGCCTGGGTCGATACCTTCACCAGCAGCGAATCAAAGAACGGCGACACCCGCACGCCGCTGTACACCGAGCCCTGGTCGAGGCGGATGCCGAAGCCGCCGGCCGAGCGGTACGCCGTGATGGTGCCGTAATCGGGCTTGAAATCCTGCTCGGGGTTTTCGGTGGTGATGCGGCACTGGATGGCGTAGCCGTTTTTCATCGGCACCACCTCGGGCCCCAAGTTGATTTCGGGGCTGTCGAGCCGGTAGCCGGCGGCCACGTAGAGCTGGGTTTTAATCAGGTCGACGCCCGTAATCATCTCCGTCACGGTGTGCTCGACCTGGATGCGCGGGTTCACCTCGATGAAGTAGATGCGGTTGAGCTCGGGGTTCACCAGAAATTCGACGGTGCCCACGTTGTTGTAGCCCACGGCCCGGCCCAGGCGCAGGGCGTACTCGTAGAGCTGCTCGCGCATTTCGGGCGTCAGGTGCAGCGAGGGGGCCACTTCCACCACTTTCTGGTAGCGGCGCTGCACCGAGCAGTCGCGCTCGTAGAGGTGGGTTAGCCCCCCGTGGTTGTCGGCCACCAGCTGCACCTCAATGTGCTTGGGCCGCTCCACGAACCGCTCCAGAAACACGGTGTCGTCGCCAAACGCCTTCAGGGCCTCGTTGCGGGCCTCAAAAAAGCCGCGCTCCAGCTGCTCATCGTCGCGGATGACGCGCATGCCCCGGCCGCCGCCGCCGCTGGCCGCCTTCAGCATCACCGGGTAGCCGATGCGGTGGGCTTCTACCAGCGCCACTTCCAGGTCGGTCAGGTCCTGCTCGCTGCTTTCAATGATGGGCACGCCGCACTCCACGGCCACGCGCTTGGCGGCTACCTTGTCGCCCAGCGCATCCATCACCTCCGGCCGCGGGCCCACGAAGATGATGCCTTCCTCGCGGCAGCGGCGGGCCAGCGTGGCGTTTTCGCTCAGGAAGCCGTAGCCGGGATGAATGGCATCAACCTGGTTTTCCTTGGCCGTGCGAATAATACCTTCAATGTCGAGGTAGGGCTTGAGCGGGTCGTCGTCGCGGCCCACCTGGTAGGCCTCGTCGGCCTTGTAGCGGTGCAGCGAGTAGCGGTCTTCGTAGGTGTAGATGGCCACGGTGCGGATGCCCAGCTCGGTGGCGGCGCGCAGCACGCGAATGGCAATTTCGCCGCGGTTGGCGACCAGTAATCGACGGATATTCATGCGGCAGGAAGGAATAGGGGTCACGAAGGAAGATGCCGCAAGCTACGGAAGGCGACGCAAAAACGTTAGCGAATATTTGCTGACAGCGAAATTTTGATAACGCCGTCCGAATGCCGGCCGGGTCGCCGGCCTGTTTTCACCACTGATTATCAATAAATTCATCTAATAGCGCTCTACTTCGTTAGTACCCGCAAACTCAACCGGCGGTTCATGGCGCGGCCGGCGGCGGTTTCGTTGGAGGCTATGGGGTAGTTGGGGCCGTAACCGCGGGCTTCGAGGCGCGAGGGGCTCACGCCCATTTCCACGAGGGCAGTCCAGGCGGTGCGGGCGCGGGCTTCACTCAGCTGCCGGTTCATCTGGTAGTTGCCCACGCTGTCGGTGTAGCCGCCTATTTTGAGGCGGGCCTGCGGATAGCTCTGCAGCAAAAGCGCAATGTTTTTGAGCTGGTTTCTCGATTCGGGCGTGAGCGTGGCCTGGCCCGTCATGAAGAACACCCGGTCGAAGCTGATCCAGCCCCGGGTGCGGTCCACGGTATCTACCTGCTGGCGAGGGCTGCTCAGGAACTGGTAGAGCTGGCTTTCGGTAGATTGGCGGCCCACATTACGCACCTGCTGGCCTTTGGGCAGCGGCAGCGTGATGGGCGTTCCGGTGTGGTAAATGTAGTAGCCCGATTTCGCGTCGTAGTGCCCGTCTACCAGCGGTGGCGCAATGGTGCCCGCCCGGCGGCTTCCCGGCTGATAGCGCGGCCGGCTCCGGGCGGCGGGCGGCAGCAGAGGAGGCGTTGGCCGCGCTGCAGCCGGTTGGGCCGAGGTAGGCGGCGAAGGAGTTGCAGCAGCTACCGGAGCGGCTGCTGCAACTGCTGCCGGAGTGGCTGGCGGAGCGGCGGCTGGTTTGGCGGCAACGGCCGCCGGGCGGGCGGCCGGTTTGGCGGGCGTTGCGGCCTTCGCGCGGGCAGCCGTGGCCGCCTCGCCCGGCGGAATAATGCGGCACTGCTGAATATAGGTCAGGTAGTCGCGGTTGGGCGTTTGGTTCGGCCCTTTTTCCACGGGGAAAAGCACGAACGTGCCGTTGGCCGTTTTGCCGGCCAGCAGAAAGATGTTCTCGATTTTCTGGGGCTGAAAACCGGTCTGGCTGACCTGTAGCAGGTAAGGCCCGCCCACTGCCAGGCCCTTGAAGGCGAAGTTACCGGCCTCATCGGTGGTGGTCGTGGTGCGGGTCTGGCTGGGCCCGTGTACCACTACCACCGCCGCCTTTTCGAGGGCCTGGTTGTTGGGCGCCATCACGTTGCCGACGATGCCCACCAGCTCCTGGGCCACTCCGGGCGTAGCCAGACTGAGCAGGCCCAGCAGAACGAGCAGCAGGAAATTAGAGAAGCGTTTCATAAGAATGTATTGAAGACCGAAACAAACAAATCAGTAACCCAATGTAAGCACAAGGCTGACTGATGCACATCAAAATACAAAATTATTTCTCTCTTTAATTATATTTATAATGACAGATATTTCACCGCTCCGCCATTTCCTGCCAATGGCCAGAAACCTTCCCTGCATGTCCTAGTTCTCTGGCCGCCCCCTCACCTAACCTCCCACGCATGGAATTCGCGGACAAGAACATTCTCATCATTGGCGCCTCTTCGGGTATCGGGCTGGCCACGGCCCGGCTGCTCAGCAAGCTCAACGCCAACCTCTACACGGCCTCGCGCACCCACTCGCCCGAGCTGGCCGAGCTGAACACGACCTTCGTGGAGCTCGACGTGACCCAACCGCTGGGCACCGCCCTCGACGCGCTGCCCGAGGTGCTGCACGGCGTGGTGTACTGCCCCGGCTCCATCAAGCTGCGGCCCTTCGAGCGCATTCCGCTGGCCGATTTTCAGGCCGATTTCCAGCTGAACGTGCTGGGCGCGGTGCAGGTGCTGCAAGCCTGCATGAAGCGGCTCAAGAAAGCCGATGGCGCCTCCGTCGTGCTGTTCAGCACCGTGGCGGCCGATACGGGCATGTCGTTTCATGCCAGCATTGCCACGGCTAAAGCGGCCGTGGAGGGCCTCACGCGCGCGCTGGCCGCCGAGTATGCCGGCAGCAACATCCGCGTGAATTGCGTGGCGCCCTCGCTCACCGATACACCCCTGGCCGCCGCCCTGCTCAACACGCCCGAAAAGCAGGAAGCCGGCGCCAAGCGCCACCCGCTGCAGCGCATCGGCCAGCCCCAGGATTTGGCCTACATGGCCTCTTTCCTGCTTTCCGACCACGGCTCATTCATCACCGGCCAGGTGATGAACGTGGATGGCGGCATGGGCAATCTGAAGTAAACACCTTGGTTGAACTTCATCCTGCCCACCGATGAAATGCGTCCTTTTCTGGCACCGGCGCGACCTGCGGGTGCACGACAACGCGGGCCTCGCGGCCGCTCTGCAAAGCGGCTATCCGGTGCTGCCGCTGTTCATCTACGACCGCGAAATCCTGGATTTGCTGCCTTCCCGGCAGGATGCCCGCGTCACGTTCATTTACGACCAGGTGGAACGGCTGGGCCGCGAAACCGCAGCCGCCGGCGGCTCTTTTCTGGCTTTCTACGGTCGGCCCCTGGAAGTATTTGAGCAGCTGCTGCGCCAGTATGAGGTGGCCGCCATCTACACCAACGAGGACTACGAGCCCTACGCCGCTGAGCGCGACGGGGCCGTGGCGGCGCTGGCCCGGCAGCACAGCGCGGAATTCCACGCGTTCAAAGACCAGGTAATTTTCGCCAAAAGCGAGTTGCTGGGTAAATCGGGTAAGCCGGCCCGCACGTTTGGCTCCTACCGCAAAGCCTGGCTGGAAAAGGTACAGGAGCAGGACCTTGCGCCGTACCCTTCGGCCGATCTGTTTATGGCAGAGCGGCTTTACGCCTTACCGAAAACCCCGGCCCGGCCCACGCTGGCCGAGATGGGCTTTGCGCGGCGCGAGCAGTTCGTGCCGGCCAACGAGCTGCCCGCCGAGGCGCTGGTGCGCAACTACCACGAAACCCGCGACCGGCCGGGCCTCGTCGACAGCAGCACCCGCCGCTCGGTGCACCTGCGCTTCGGCACGCTGAGCGTGCGCGAGCTGATGCGCCAGGCCCGGGAGCTCAACCCCAAGCTGCTGGCCGAGCTGGTGTGGCGCGACTACTTTATGATGCTGCTCTGGCACTACCCCGGCACGGCCACCGAAAGCTTCGACCCGCGCCTGCGCCAGGTGCCCTACCGCAACAACGAAGACGAATTCGCGGCCTGGTGCGCGGGCCAGACGGGCTACCCGCTCGTGGATGCCGGCATGCGCGAGCTGAACGCTACCGGCTACCTGCCCAACCGGGCCCGTATTGCGGCGGCCGGCTTTCTGGTGAAACACCTGCTCATCGACTGGCGCTGGGGCGACCGGTATTTTGCCGATAAGCTGCTCGACTACGATATGAGCCAGAACGTAGGTAACTGGCAGTGGATGGCCGGCACCGGCGTGGTGGCCGCCCCGTGGTTTCGGGTGTACAGCCCCCAAAGTCAGCTCGAAACCTACGACCCCGACCTGGCCTACGTGAAGCAGTGGGTGCCCGAGTACGGCACGGCCGCCTACCCCGCTCCCATCGTGGAGCACAAATTTGCCCGGCAGCGGGCTATTGATACGCTGCGAGCGGCCTACCGGGCCGCGGGGTAGCGTGCGAAACCCTACTGTACAGCTTCTTGTTATACCTCTGATATGAAACAGCCGACCACTGCCGCGCCCGAAGCGGCCACGCCCAAGGCCCGCATCAAGCAGGCATATTTCGATTACGTGCTCAAAAAGGGCTACCCGCCGCAGTCGGTGTACAAGCTCACCAAAAAGCTGGGCCTGCCCGAGCAGGAGTTCTACCGGGTGTACGCCAACTTCGACGCCATCGACCGCGAAATCTGGGCCGACTTTGGCCGGGAAGCCCGCGACACGGCCGCCCGCGAGCCGGTTTGGGAGCAGTACGGGGCCCGCGAAAAGCTGCTGGGTTTCTATTACACGCTGATTGAGATTCTCAAACGCAACCGCAGCTACGCCCTACAAAGCGTCCGTCGCTCCTTCGAGCGCCGCCCGATGCCCGGTTTCACGCCCCGCGTACTCGACGATTTCCGCCAGGATTTCGAGGAGTTTGTAGGTGAGATTCTGCGCGAAGGCCGCCGCACCGACGAGGTAGCCAGCCGCAAGCTTGTGCAGGACGGCTACCCCCGCTTCTTCTGGCAGCAAGTGCTGTTCGTGCTTGGCTTCTTCGCCAAAGACGACACCGTGGACTTTGAGCGCACCGATGCCGCCATCGAAAAGGCCGTCACCCTGAGCTTCGACCTGGTGGGCCGCAACACCCTCGATTCGGCCGTGGATTTCGTGCGCTTTTTGCTGCACAGCCGGCGGCACCGACGGTAGTTTTTAGTTGTCAGTTGCTGGAACGTCATTCAGCGCGAAGCGAAGAATCTCGCGTGCTAAAGTATTCCTGACGCAAGGAGTTACCGTTGCATGCGAGATTCTTCGCTTCGCTCTGAATGACGTTCAGTTTCGTTAGTACCATCCCTCGATACCCTTTTCGCATGTCCGATAGCCCTGCCAAGTCCCTCACCTCGCTGCCGACCACCAAAGTGGCGCGGGCGGCGCGGTTTGCCAAAACCGGCCTCAACGTGGGGGCCAACTACGTGAAGCACTACGCCAAGCGGGCCGTGGGCGCCGACAGCACGATGGCCGATTTGCACGCCGCCAACGCAGCCGAATTGTATGGCACACTCAGCGAGATGAAGGGCTCGGTGCTGAAGGTGGCCCAGATGCTGGCGATGGAGAAAAACCTGCTGCCCACTGCTTACGCCGACCAGTTTGCCCAGGCCCAGTACCAGACCCCGCCCCTCTCGGGGCCGCTGGTGGTCAAGGCCTTCCGCGATGCGTTTGGCAAGTCGCCGTTTGAGCTGTTTGATGAGTTTGACCGCGAAGCCCGGCAGGCGGCCAGCATCGGGCAGGTGCATTTCGCCCGCAAGGATGGTCGCGAGCTGGCCGTGAAGGTGCAGTATCCCGGCGTGGCCGACAGCATCCGCTCCGACATCCGGCTGGTGAAGCCGGTGGCATTGCGCGTACTCGGGCTCGATGAGGCTACCGTGCGCCCCTACATGCAGGAGGTGGAAACCCGCCTTATCGAGGAAACCGACTACGCCCTGGAGCTGCGCCGGGGCCAGGAAATTGCCGCCGCCTGCGCTAATCTGGCCCATTTACAGTTCCCGCACTACTACCCCGAGCTGTCGGCGGCCCGCATCCTGACGATGGACTGGCTACCCGGTCAACACCTGCGCGAGTTCCTGCTGACGGCGCCCAGCCAGGAAATCCGCAACCAGCTCGGCCAGGCCCTTTGGGACTTTTATATGTTCCAGCTCAACGAATTACGCCGGGTGCACGCCGACCCGCACCCTGGTAACTTCCTGCTGCGCTCCGACAACGGCGGCAGCGTGGGCGTGCTCGATTTCGGCTGCGTGAAGGAAATTCCCGAAGATGTGCACCGCCTTTTCACGGCCCTGCTCACCCCCGAAACCCTGGCCGACCCGGCCCAGCTGGCCGCGCTGCTCGAAGAAGGCGGCGTGCTCCAGGCCACCGACGCGCCCTCTCAGCGAAGCTTTTACGTGGAAACCATGCGGGCCTCGCTGGAGCTGGTGGGCCGCCCGTTTCGCCAACCCCGCTTCGACTTCGGCGACCCCAGCTACATGCAGGCCCTCTACGCCCTCGGCGACGATTTGATGCAGCAGCCCGAGCTACGGGAGCAGCGCGAACCCCGCGGCTCCGAGCACTTCATCTACCTCAACCGCACCTACGTGGGCCTCTACGCCTTGCTCACCGAGCTCCGGGCCAGCATCCGCACCGGCGCCGAATAGCGGGGCGCAAAACCAATTTACCGTCTTCCGGTTAAGAGCAACCCTGGCCTATTAGTGTAGCTACACGAAAAGGGTCGGGGTATTTTTCGCACCCTTTTATTTCTCCCCATGAAAAGATTCTGGACCCTTTGCGCCGCGCTGCTGAGCGTGGTTTCCATGGCTTCGGCCCAAACCTCCATGAGCTGCTGCGCCAAACCGGCCGCCGGCCCCAACGCCACCGAAACCTTCGCTATGCTGGCTTCCAACGAGGATTTCTCGGGTGGCCACGATGCGCCCCTGCCCTTCCGCTACGCCGGCGGCGGCGAGATGATAGAGTTCACGACCACCGACGGCGGCACGAGCAAGGCCTTCGAAATCAAGCCCAACATCCGCTCAGACAAGTACCTTTTCGTCATCCACGAGTGGTGGGGCCTCAACGACTACATCAAGCAGGAGGCCGCCCGCTTGGCCAAGGAACTGCCCGGCACCAACGTCATTGCCCTCGACCTGTATGATGGCCAAGTAGCCGCCACAGCCGACGAAGCCGGCAAGCTGATGCAGGCCGTGAAGACCGCGCGGGCCGAAGCCATTGTTAAGGGGGCGCTGCTGTATGCCGGCCCGCGGGCTCAGGTGGCCAGCATCGGCTGGTGCTTTGGGGGTGGCTGGAGTCTGCAGACGGCGCTGCTGGCCGGCAAGCAGGCGGTGGGTGCGGTGATGTACTACGGCATGCCCGAAAAGGATGTAGCCAAGCTCAAAACTTTGAACACCGATGTGCTGATGATTTTCGCCAAGCAGGACAAGTGGATCAATCAGGAAGTGGTAACCGAGTTCGAAAAGAACATGAAGGCGGCCAAGAAAGGCCTCACCGTGAAAACCTACGATGCCGACCATGCCTTTGCCAACCCTTCGAACCCCAAGTATAGCAAGGCCATGGCCGAAGATGCTCACGCCGCTTCCGTCGCTTACCTCAAAAAGAACCTCAAGCTCAAATAGGCTGCAAATTTTGTAAACGGGTACCTATATAACTGCGCCCCACCTAAAAACCCAGTGTTGCTCAACAAGAAAGGCTGCCCCTATGAGGCAGCCTTTCTTATTTGCTTCAGGAAAAAACTCGAGAGGGAGTTGGCACATGAACACCCAGCGGGTATGCTCCGGCCTGCTATTTCGCCTCGATGATTTCCTCCAGCGCAATCAGGCTCTCCGGCAGTTGGTCCATGCTGTCGAGCACGAAGTAGAGGTCCTGGAATTTGTCCTTCTCGAAGGGCGTATCCAACACGCCCTGCAGGCTAAAGGACAGGCGCGTAGGCTGCTCGCCCAGGCTGAATTTCACCTCGCCATGCGACGACAGCAGGCCCGCCCCGTAGATGCGCAGGCCCTCGGGCTGCTGGATCAGACCGAACTCGGCCGTGAACCAGTACAGGCGCGTGAACAGTTCGAGCGCGCCGGGCTGCTCACGGTGCTGCACGGCTGCCGCCCCCAGGTTCTGCAGGAAAGCCGCGAAACCGGGGTTCGTCAGCAACGGTACGTGGCCAAACACGTCGTGGAACATGTCGGGCTCCTCCAGATAATCGAGCTGGGCCAGGGTGCGCAGCCAAGTGGTGGCCGGAAACTTGCGCTCGGCCAGCAAACCAAAAAATATAGCATCGTCTACAATACCAGGCACTACCACCAGCTCCCAGCCCGTTAGCTCGCGCAGGCGCGGGTTCACCTCTCTAAAGTCAGGAATGGCCTCCCGGGTAAACCCAACCTGGCGTACACCTTCCAGAAACGCATCAGAAGCGCGGCTCGGCAATAGCTCCATTTGCCTATCGAAAAGCAACTGCCACACATGCTGGTCGGCGGCGGTGTAGCGGGCATATTCCTGGCGGAGCAGGGGCTGGAGGGCGGCGGTGGTTTCGAGGAGCGTGTTCATTGCAAATAAGAAAAAGAGGGAAAAAGAAAAGGCCTGCCCCCGCACGAAGCGGAAGCAGGCCTGACAAGACGTTGGATGAGGATTTGCTACTCCTGGTTCCGGCACGCCGCCGCCGCTCCGCTCCCTTGCGGGGCGTAATAGGCATAAGCATAATAGCGGGAAGTGAAGCGGGTCATCGGATGCAAATGTAGCTCGTCAAAATTGAACAGCCCAGGATCAGGCTGAAAAGCCGAAATTTTATATCGAACTGGCAGCCCATTAGCTGGCTACCAGCATTGGTCGGGGGGCATCGGCCAGCACGGCGGCCAGGTCGGCCACACTTTCGGTGAGCTGCTCCCAGCCGCTAAGCTCGAAGTAGGCATCCTGCAGGTGCGCCTCGCTGTAGGGCGTTTCGAGCACGGCCGCCAACTCGAAAGGCTGGCGCGGAGCTGCCTCAGACAGATAGTGATGAATTTCGCCCGACGACGAGAGCAGCCCGGCCCCGAACAGACGGGTTTCGCCGCCCTCACGCACCAGCCCAAACTGCACCGCGAAACCGTAGAGCCGCTCCAGGCGCACCATTGCCGCCGCGTCGGGCAGGTGCAGGGTAGCTACGTGGCCCAGAAACTGCAGGAAATCGGCGAAGGCCGCATCCATCAGCAACGGCACATGGCCGAACACGCCGTGGAACAGGTCGGGCTCCTCAATGAAATCGAACTGCGCCATGCTGCGAATCCAGACCGTGGCCGGGAACCGGCGCCGGGCCAGCAGGCCGTAAAAGTCGGCATCGCCCAGCAGGCCGGCCACCGGCACCAGCTGCCAGCCGGTAGCCTGCTGCAGGCGCTGGCTTACCTGCCCGAAATCGGGCAGGGCGTGGCGGTGCAGGCCGGCGGCGCGCAGCCCCTGCCAGAAGGCCCCGCAGGCCCGCTTGTGTAGCAGGGCGGTCTGGCGGTCAAACAATACTTTCCACACCAAGTGGTCCTGGGCCGAGTACTGGTCGTAGTGTTGCTGTAACATGGCAAAAGGCATAAAAAAAGGCCCGTTTCCTGTCGGAAGCGGGCCTTGCTGAGGTTCAGAGGAGGAGGTTGTTCAAATTCCCTACCTGTTGCACCGGCCACGCCGCCCGCTACCATACTGCAGATTGCAGACGGTAATCGACATAAAGCGCGTTGCGGTTGGTTTGAACATGGTATTGCAAATATAGAACTATATTTTTCTGATGCTAGTACTTTCTCTGCGGACAGTTTTCAGCTGAGAAGTCCTCTGCTCCCGCAACTTAGGCTTGCGGGTGGATTTCGGCCTTCTGATTGGAGAACGTGCGCCGCCCGTTCTTGTAGCCCAGCAACGGCTGGGCAATGGTGCGGATGGCCTCCACGGCGTCGGTGGCTTCCAGCAGCACAAACGTGGCCGGACCGCCTACCCGCAACTGCGCCTGCCGCGAAAGCAGCTTGGCGGCATCAGTACTTATCATCTCGTAGGTGTCCCGGATTTCGTCGTCGGTGGTGAGCTGGGCCACGTTGGCGTACAGGTTGGCCATGCGCACCAGCGAGGCGTCGCCGTAGGGCGTGAAGGCGTTGAGGATGTTGTTGCTGGAAATGGCCGTGGTAACGCCCAGCGCGCTGAACTCGTTGGCATTCACCACGCCTCGCGGAATCAGGTGCGAGTGGTCCTGGCCCATCATCAGCAGGTCGGTGGCCGGCAGCACAATCAGGGCCACATTGGCCTCCTGGAGCAGCCGGGCCAGCTTCAGGCGCTGGGCCGGGGGCATGGCGCTGAGCTTGTTGACGTGGCCGATGGACACGCGGCCCTGGTAGTTGCGGCGCTTGGTCTGCTCCACAATTTTGGGGATGCTGGTGTGGCTGGGGTCGAGGTCAAAATCGAGGTGGAAATCCACGGGCACGTCGAACTCCTGGGCCAAATCAAAAACCAGCTCGATGTGGCGGGCGGGGTCGGCGTCGGTATAGGGGCAGCCGCCCACTAGGTCGGCGCCCTGCTGCAGGGCCTGGCGCAGCAGGTCGTAGGTTTCCATCTCGTCGGTGAGGCCTTCCTGGGCGAAGGCGCACAACTCGATGTCGATGGCGTAGGCGTACTTCTCGCGCACCCGCTTCAGGGCTTCGAAGGAGCGCAAGCCGGCACGGGGGTCGGTTTCCACGAAGCTGCGCAGGGCCATGGTGCCCTTCTTGATGGCCATTTCCACCACCCGGCTACCGCGCGCAAACACGTCTTCTTCGGTGAAGTGCTTTTTGGCTTCCTTGGTTACTGAAGCGGCCTCGCCCTTGGTGCCTTTCTGCACGGTGCAGCGGTCCAGAATGCAGGCTTTGTCGAGGTGAATGTGGGTTTCAAAGAAGCCGGCGCACACAAACTGGCCCTCGGCGTCGATGGTCGTGCGGGCTTTGCGGGTGATGTTGGCTTCCAGCAGCTCAATTTTGTCGGCTACCACACCCACATCCACGCAGCCATCATGGTTGTCCAGCCGGGCGTTTTTTATCAGTAAATCAAGCATTCAGCATAGAAAACAAGTCCGCCGCAACGCGGAAACCGGGCACATAGTGCCGCCCGGCGGAAGAGGAAATTCAGCCAGTACAAGGCCGAAACCGAAACCCATTCGGCTCAGTTAGTACGGCCTGGCACCGGCACAGTTCGGCTTCCAGCCAAGTAGCGAAATCTAAATCTGAACCGCAGAAAAAAGCGGTGTACTACTCCAGTTCCTGCCGCAGCGCGTACACGCGGCGCAGGTTACGAATCAGGCGGCCCGACTCGTCGAAGTCGAGTGTCTGGGCGCCGTCGGAGGCGGCTTTTTCGGGCGTTGCGTGGGTTTCGTAGATGATACCGTCGGCGCCGGCCATCACGCCGGCCAGGGCCATGGCGGCCACGTGCTCGCGCAGGCCGATGCCGTGCGAGGGGTCGACGATGACGGGCAGGTGCGTTTTCTCCTTGAGAATGGGCACCGCGTTCAAATCCAGCGTGTTGCGCGAGGCCGTTTCGAAGGTCCGGATGCCCCGCTCGCACAGAATCAGCTTCTCGTTGCCGCCCGAAAACACGTACTCGGCCGACGAAAGCAGCTCTTCCAGCGTGCCCGAAATGCCGCGCTTAATCAGCACCGGCTTATCGACCCCGCCCAGCGCATCGAGCAGGTTGAAGTTCTGGGTGTTGCGGGCGCCCACCTGAAACACATCCACGTAGTCGTGCATCTCCTCCACCTGCGACACCTGCATCACTTCGGTAATAATTTTGATGCCGCGGGCGCGGGCCATCTGATGAAACAGCTTCAGCCCGTCCATACCCAGCCCCCGGAACGAATAGGGCGAGGAGCGCGGCTTGAACACGCCACCGCGCATAATGCGCACGTCATTGTCCAGCAAGTGCTGCATCACGCTCTCCATCTGCGCCTCGCTCTCGATGCTGCACGGGCCGGCAGCCAGCGTCAGCGTGCCCTCGCCAATGCGCACGCCGTCGCCGAGGTCGAGCACGGTGGGGCGCACGCGCCACTTACGGCTCACCAGCTTGTAATCGTCGGATACGCGGTGGATATCCTGCACGCCGGGCAGCTGGCCCAGGCTGCGCAGGTCGATTTCGGCCTTGCCGATGGCCACGAGGTAATGCGCCCGCTGAGTTTTCACCTCGGTGGATTTGTAGTTCAGGGCCTTTATCCGGGCTTCGATTTCTTGCTGGTTCTGCGCGGAAATCCGGGGGTCGAGTTGGAGAATCATTGGGTGGTAAGGGAAGGTTTTCGCAGCACGATGTAGGGGCGGGGCTTGTCCCCGTCCGCCGTTGAACGATTGTCGTTGAATAAGCACCGTTGATGTGGCGCTAACGGCGGGCGGGGACAGCCCCGCCCCTACGTCGTTCTTCACTGCCTGGGTTACTTGATAACGGAAGAAACGAAAGCGGCAGCGGCGGCCGGCGCATCATCGGCGCCCTCCAGGGCCCGAATCAGGGCCGAACCGATGATGGCGCCCTCGGCGTGCTGGCAAGCCTTCTCAAACGACTGCTTGTCGGAAATGCCGAAGCCCACGAGGCGCGGGTTGCGCAGGTTCATGGCCTCAATCCGCTCGAAATAGGCTTCCTGCACGCCCGCGGCCTGGGTGTTGGCCCCGCCCGTAGTGCCGGGGCCCGACACGAGGTAGAGGAACGAATCGGTCAGTTCATCGATGCGGCGGATGCGCTCGGGAGCGGTTTGGGGCGTGATGAGGAACACCGGCCGCAGGTTGTGACGGCGGAAAATGTCCTGGTATTCGGCCACATAGTCGTCGAGCGGCAGGTCGGGCAGAATCACGCCATCGACGCCGGCCGCGGCGGCCTCGCGGCAGAAGTTTTCGACCCCAAACTGCATCACCGGGTTGAGGTAGCCCATGAGCAGAATCGGCGTGTTGGGCACCTGTTCGCGCACGCCTTTCAGCTGCCCGAACAGCACCCGCATGTTCATGCCGTTCTGCAGGGCCACGCTGCTGCTCTGCTGAATCACCGGCCCATCAGCCAGCGGGTCAGAAAACGGCACTCCGATTTCGATAACGTCGGCGCCGGCGCTGGCCAGTGCTTTCAGGATGGGCACTGTGTCGTTGAGCCGCGGGTAGCCGGCCGTGAAGTAGATGTTGAGCAGTTTTTTATCCTGCTGGAAGGCTTGTTGAATTCGGTTCATGGCTTTGGTATAAACTGTCATCCTGAGTTTGCGAAGGACCTTACCACGTTGCTGCGGTTATCATTCATCGTGATGAGGTCCTTCGCAAGCTCAGGATGACAGACGTTTCAACGGCTTACATCAAGTCCTGCTGGATATAGGTTTCGAGGTCTTTGTCGCCGCGGCCCGAGAGGTTGATGACTACCACATCGTCGGGGCCGGCACCAATTCGGTCGAGCACGGCCAGCGCGTGGGCCGTTTCGAGGGCCGGAATGATGCCTTCGAGGCGGCTACACTCCACCACCGCTTTCAGCGCATCGTCGTCGGTAACGCTGATGAACTGCGCCCGGCCGGCATCGGCCAGAAAGGCGTGCAGCGGCCCGATACCGGGGTAGTCGAGGCCCGCCGAAAGCGAGTAGGGCTCAGTAATCTGGCCATCTTCGTCCTGCATGAGCAGCGTCCGCGAGCCGTGGATAATGCCCGGCTTGCCCAGCACCGACGTAGCCGCCGAGTGGCCCGAATGCACGCCGTGTCCGGCCGCTTCCACGGCCACCAGCTGCACCTCAGCGTCTTCCAGAAAGTGATAGAACGCCCCGGCCGCATTCGAGCCGCCGCCCACACAGGCTACCACGTACTGGGGCAGCTCGGAGCCCGTTTTTTCCAGCAGCTGCTTGCGCATCTCCTCGCTGATAACGGCTTGCAGGCGCGCCACCAGATCGGGGTACGGGTGTGGGCCGACCACCGAGCCGATGATGTAGTGGGTGTCGACGGGGTTGGAAATCCAGTCGCGGATGGCCTCGTTGGTGGCATCTTTCAGGGTTTTGCTGCCGCTGCTGGCGGGCCGCACTTCGGCGCCCAGCAGGCGCATGCGGTACACGTTGGGCTTCTGGCGCTCCATGTCCACCTCGCCCATGTACACGATGCACTCCATGCCCATCAGGGCGCACACGGTGGCAGTGGCCACGCCGTGCTGGCCGGCGCCGGTTTCGGCAATGATGCGGGTTTTGCCCAGCCGCCGGGCCAGCAGAATCTGGCCCACCGTGTTGTTCACTTTGTGGGCGCCGGTGTGGCAGAGGTCTTCGCGCTTGAGAAACACGCGGGTATTGTACTTGGCCGACAGCCGCTTGGCCTCGAACAGTGGCGTGGGCCGGCCCACGTAGTCGCGCAGCAGCTGCTGGTATTCCTGCTGAAACGCCGGATCGGCCATGATGGCCAGGTATTGCTGGCGCAGCTCCTCCACGTTGGGGTAGAGCATTTCGGGGATGAAGGCGCCGCCGAACTGGCCGTAGTAGCCGCGCTCGGTGGGTTGCTGGTAGGTTGGAGCAGTCATAATATAGGTTGAGCTGTTAGCCGCTGGCTGCTAGCCGGTAGCTTTTCGTTGAGAAAACAAATGCTGATGGAAGGCAAGCCAGAAACAGGGGCTGGCCGGAGGAAATCAAGAAGTGAACATCACTCCCGTAAATCGGCGAAAAACCGGCGTAGCACGGCCGCATCCTTTAGGGCCGGCGCCGTTTCGAAGCCGCTGTTCACATCGAAGCCGTACAGACCCGGCAGGCGCAGGTGGGCCAGCTCGGCTACCATGCCCGGGGTGATACCGCCGGCCAGCAGGTAGGGCACCGGCAACGCATACTGGCGTAGCAGCTCCCAGTTGAAGCGGGTGCCGTTGCCGCCCGGCTGGGGCCCGGCCGCATCAAACAGAAAGTAGTTGCACACCGGCGCGTAGGGTTCCAGCGTGGCGAAATCAACGGCTTCGCCCACCGCAAACGCCTTGATAACGCCCACGCCGGCCGCTTGCAATTCGGCACACTGGGCTGGCGACTCGGCACCGTGCAGCTGCACCAAATCGAGGCCAAAACGCCGCACCTGCTGCATGATTTCAGCCGTACTTTGGTCAACAAAGACACCGACTTTGCGCACGCTGGCCGGCAGGCTCTTCAGCAGCTCCTCACTCAGCTCTTCGCCCACAAAACGCTTGGACTGGGGAGAGAAGATGAAACCGATGAAATCGGGTTCGAGGCCTGCCACTTCCAAAATATTGCCAGCCTGCCGCAGGCCGCAGACTTTCAAATGCAGGGGAGCAATAGGTACCATACCGTAGTTTTTGAAGAGCCAACCGGGACAGGGGCAGCGAAGTTCAGGAACGAGTGCAGCGGCAGCGCCTTACAGCTGCTGAACCAGCGCGGCGCAGGCCTGCTCGGGACGGGCGTGGCGCATGAAGGCCTCCCCCATCAGAAAACCCCGGTACCCGACCTCGCGCAACGCCCGGATGTCGGCCGCCGAGTTCAGGCCACTTTCGGTCACCTTCACGTACTCGTCCGGAATCTGGCGGGCCAGCTCGCCCGAAACGTCGAGGCTCACGGCGAAATCGTGCAGGTTGCGGTTGTTTACGCCTACCAGGCTCACGGCGTCGGGGTGCAGCGTAGCCGTCAGCTCCTGCTCGTTATGGATTTCGAGTAGCACCTCCATGCCCAGGCTACGGGCCAGCCGGCCCAGGCGCAGCACTTCCTCGCCGCTGAGCACAGCCGCAATCAGCAGCACGGCATCGGCCCCGAGGCTTTTGGCCTCGATAATCTGGTATTCGCCCACCACAAAATCCTTGCGCAGAATGGGGCAGAAATTAAAGCGCCGGGCCGTGGTCAGGTCCTCGTTGCGGCCACCGAAAAACTCGGTGTCCGTGAGCACCGACAGCGCCGACGCACCGGCCTGCATGTAGCCCAACGTGGTGCGCTCGACCGGCGCGTGCGCATTGATAATGCCCTTGCTAGGTGATTTGCGCTTGAACTCGGCAATAATGCCGCTCAAATCGTCGCGCAGCACGTAATGGCGCAAGCTCAGCGGCTTGGCCTCCATGTACAGGCTCTGCTCCAGCAGTTTTAGTGGCACCAGGCTCTCACGGTCGGCTACTTCGCGGCGTTTATGGGCAATGATTTTATCCAGAATGGTCATTTTTTTAAGCTTTTAGCTAACAGCTGGTAGCTGGTAGCCTGATGTTCTGTTTTAATAGGAATCTGTTTTGGTGTAAAAGGCGCCGCGAGCGAAAGCTACCAGCTAAAAGCTGTCAGCTAAAAGCTTCAAAGCCTTTCTCGCCCTTCCTGAATCCAGCGACTCTTGAGCGGCGGCCAGGGCTTCGGCGAAGCTGAAATTTGGTTCGCAGCAGGCAATGGCTAAGGCGGCGTTAGCCGTTACCACGTCGCGTTGGGCGCGAGTGGAGCGGCCTTCGAGCACGTCCACGAACAACCGGGCCGACTCGGTAGGGTTGTGTCCGCCGGCCAGCTCCTCGGGACGGGTGGCGCTCAGGCCTAGGTCGGCGGCGTTGGCTACCCGCTCGCCGGCGGGCGTGGCCAGCTTGGCTGCCCCGGTCAGTGAGAGTTCATCGTAGCCATCGAGGGCATGGACTACGGTGTAGCGGGCATCGGTTTGCTGCAGCAGGTAATGGTAGATGCGCAACAGCTCCAGGCTGAACGTGCCGGCCACCTGAAAGCGGGGCCGCACCGGGTTCACGAGCGGACCCAGAATATTGAAGAACGTACGGACGCCCAGCTCGCGGCGCACCGGCCCGGCGTGGCGCATGGCCGGGTGGAAGGCCGGCGCGTGCAGCACGCAGATATTCGCCCGCTCCAGCTGCCGCTTCAGCGCGTCGTTGTCGGCGGCCAGGTTCACACCCAGCTCGCGCAGCACATCCGACGAGCCACACACCGACGACACGCCGATGTTGCCGTGCTTAGTGACGTGGTAGCCCGCCCCGGCCACCACAAAACAGGCCAGCGTACTGATGTTGAGCGTGTCTTTGCCGTCGCCGCCGGTGCCCACTATGTCAATGGTGTCGCGGGTGCCCAGTTCCGGGTCGCGGCTCAAACTCAGCAGCGCGTCGCGGAAGCCGGCCAGCTCGGGCACCGAAATCGGGCGCATGCGGTACACGCTCATAAAAGCGGCCATTTCGGCAGCGTTGGCTTCGCCCTGCCCGATGCGCAGCATGGCCTCGTGGGCCTCGGCGTGCGTGAGTAGCTGCTGATCAAAAAGTTGGGCAAGAAGTTGTTTCACAATCGTTGATTCGCGCTGGTTATGTTGATTTCGTTGATGAAAGACAGTCATGCTGAGTGAAGCGCAGCGTAGTGGAAGCATCTCTACCGCTTCGTTGCAATCGTCATGATTAAGTAGTGTTGCATAAGTAAACGGGTGGTACGTATGGGCGTATCTTTGGGCCATGATTTTAGCCCCTCTGCCGCTGACAGCCCTCGAAATAACCACCCTGGAAGCGGCTTGTGCCCGGGGGCCGCACCCGCGCATGCGCCGCCGGGCGCAGGCCGTGCTGGGCCACCATCGCGGGGCC
>NZ_JAGGPS010000026.1:204233-297561 GCF_018613725.1 Hymenobacter sp. ISL-91 | reverse complement strand
ATGCGCAGCAACCGCACCAGCGCCGGCACCGACCGCTTCCTAAAAACCGTGGACGCCGCCCAGGTGCAGGGCCAGGTAGATGTGCTCACGGCCGCGCTGGCCGGCATTGCCGCTCAGCGGGCCACGCTCAGCGCGTAGCGGGCACCCCGCAAAACAAACCCACCCCAACGCCTGGCGTCGGGGTGGGTTTGTTTTGCGGGGTGCCCCTCCCGGCGCCCGGCTCTGGCGGGCGTGTGGCACCCACCCGCACCCTGCGCGGCAGTCACCCTATGCGCACCAGCGTCACCTCGTCGCGGGTGAAATCGAAGCCTTTTTTGTCGATGCGGCCCCGGCACATCACCACGCCGGGCGGGGCCAGCTTGCCTTTTTGGTCGGCCTCGGTGGCGGCCTGGCCGGTTACGTCCACGGTGGCCACCAGCTCGCCGTTGCGGCGCAGCTCCCAGGGGCCGGGCCGCAGGGTTTCGGTTGGGTAGCCCACCAGCAAGGTTTCCTGGGGCGAAATGGCAATGATGTCGAGAACCTGCATGGGAAAAAGTTGATACGAGTGGCAAGGTAGCACCCTGCTTAGTATCGAGCCCAAGCCCCCGGGCTGAAGCCCTGGGCTAGTCAGCAGGTAGTTCTGGTTCTGCTGCGCTCCGTAGCCCAGGGCTTCAGCCCGGGGGCGTTGGGCGGGCGGCCCTACCCCGTTACAGCGTGCAGCGGTACGGGGTGCAGCACCAGCCACACCAGCTCGCGCAGGATTTCGCCGTCGCTCATCGAGCCCGATTCTATTCCCTTGCTCTGGGCATCGGCGCGGCGAATGAGGTGCACGATGTCGCGGCAGCGGCCGAAGTCGAACACCTTGAGGCCGGTCTGGTAGTCGCGGCGCTGGATGGGGAAGCGCAAACCCATTTTCAGCCAGTCGGCCTCGCTGGGGTTGGGCAACTGGTGCAACGCCAGCAGCCGCGAGAAGAAGTTGAATAGCAGCGTGAGGTTGGGGATGATGGGGTTGTTTTTGGGGTTGGCCTCGAAGTAGAGCAGGATGCGGTTGGCCTTGAGCACGTCGCGCCGCACCAGCGCGCTCTGCAGCTCGAAGATGTTGTACTCCTTGCTGATACCCACCATGCGCTGCACCAAGTCTTCGTCGATACTGTGGCCGGGCAGCAGGTTGAGCAGCATCTTGTCCACCTCGTTGGTGAGCCGGCTCAGCTCGCCGCCGATGTATTCGGCCAGCATAGCGGTAGCCTGGGGCGTCATCTGCTGGCCTTTCGAGCGCACGTACTGGCTGAGCCAGGGCGCTACCTGGTTGTCGTACAGCTTTTTGCTGGTCAGCAGCACGGTGCCGGCCGGGGCGGCCGTTTTCTTGTCGCCGGCCAGCAGCTTGCCCAGTTTTTTGCGGGCGTCGAGGGTTTTGTGCTTGTAGCAGAACACCAGCACGGTGCTTTGCAGCGGGTTTTTGAGGTAGGCTTCCAGAAACGGCCAGGCTTTCTCGCTTTCCAGATCGGCCACGGCCTGCGCCTCTTTCACAATGACCACCGAGCGCTCAGCCATCATCGGGTAGCGCTTGGCCTGGCCCAGAATGCCGGCCACATCGGTATCCTTGCCATAGAGTACCACCTGGTTGAAGCCCTTATCAGCCTCGGGCAGCACGTGCTTTTCGAGCAGATCGGCCACCAGATCGATGTAGTACGGCTCCTCGCCCTGCAGGAAGTACACGGGCGCAAACTGCCGCTGCTTAAGCTGCGCCAGGATTTCGTCGGGCGTGAAAACAGGCATAAAGAGTTGTCAGTTGGTTGTTGTCAGTTGTCAGGCTCCTGCGTGCACTTCCGAAAGCCCGCCCGCCAGTCGTAACAAAGGTACCGCCGAGCCGCTACCTTTGTGCCCTGCGCCGGAACTTCGCACCGCGGGCACCCCGCCCCGGCGCGGTTTTACCTGCCTGACAACTGACAACCAACTCCTGACAACTCCCTCCATGGACCTGATTGACGAACTGCGCTGGCGCGGCATGTTTCACGACATGATGCCCGGCACCGACGAGCACCTGCGCCAGAATGCGCCCATCAGCGGCTACATCGGCTTCGACCCCACCGCGCCCTCGCTGCACATCGGCAACCTGGCCACCATTATGCTGCTCGTGCACCTGCAGCGCGCCGGCCACCGCCCAGTAGCCCTGGTGGGCGGCGCCACCGGCATGATTGGCGACCCCTCGGGCAAATCGGCCGAGCGCAACCTGCTCGATGAGGAGGCCCTGCGCCGCAACCAGGCCGGTATTCGGGCCCAGCTGGAGAAGTTTCTGGTGTTCGACGATTCGCCCACCGGCGCGCTGGTCGTCAACAACTACGACTGGTTCAAGGACTTCGGCTTCCTGGGTTTCCTGCGCGAAGTGGGCAAGCACCTGACGGTAAACTACATGATGGCCAAGGATTCGGTGAAGCGCCGCATCAGTGGCGACGAAAACTCGGGTGCCGAGGGCCTGAGCTACACCGAATTCAGCTACCAGCTACTGCAGGGCTACGATTTCGTGCACCTGTTCCGCACCTACGGCTGCACCCTGCAAATGGGCGCCTCCGACCAGTGGGGCAACATCACGACCGGCACCGAGCTCATCCGCCGTATGGGCACCGCCGAGCTGGAAGAAGGCGCGCAGCAGCCCGCTAAAGCCTACGCCCTCACCGGCCAGCTCATCACCAAGGCCGACGGCACCAAGTATGGCAAGAGCGAAACCGGCACCGTCTGGCTCGACGCTTCGCTGACCAGCCCCTACCAGTTCTACCAGTTCTTCCTCAACGCCGCCGACGCCGATGTACCCCGCCTCATCCGCGTCTTCACGCTGCTGACCCAGCCTGAAATTGAGGCCCTCGAAGCCGAGCACGCCGAGGCTCCGCACAAGCGCATTCTGCAGAAGGCCCTGGCCGAGCAGGTAACCACCCGCGTACACGGCCAAGCGGCCTACGAAGCCTCCCTGGCGGCCTCGCAGGTGTTGTTCGGCGGTGGCGAGCTGGCCTCGCTCGATGAGGCCACCCTGCTCGACGTGTTTGCCGGTGTGCCCCGGGTAGAAGTGCCCCGCACCGCGCTGGCCGATATGAACGTCGTCAGCCTGCTGAGCGAGGCTACCGGCGGCGTCATCTTCCCCTCCAAAGGCGAGGCCCGTAAGATGATGCAGGCCGGCGGCGTGAGCCTGAACCGCGAAAAAGCCAACCCCGAGCAGCTGGCCACCGACGTAACGCCGCTGCTGAATCAATACATCGTGGCCCAGAAAGGCAAAAAGAACTACTTCCTGCTGAAGCTGGTGTAGACTTTAGCGTCTGGTGCTTTGAGAATAGTGCGTAGGTCGTTTCTATAGGAAGGACCTACGTACTATCCTCAAAGCTCGAAGCACAAAAAAGAGGCCCCGCCGAAATTCGGCGGGGCCTCTTTGCGTATACCAGCGGCCGCAGAGCGGCCAGGCTACTTACTTCTTCTTGGCAGGAGCAGCCTTCTTGGCGGCACCGGCGGCCGGAGCAGCCTTTTTGGCAGCAGCCGGAGCAGCAGGAGCATCGTTCTTCTTGTTCTGCACCTCGGTGCGGATTTCCTGGGCCATGTTCTTCAGCTCCTGCATGCCTTTACGCACGCGGGTACCAGCGGCCGAGTTCTGCTTGTCGTAGAACTTCTCGAAGTCACCTTCGAGCGACATTACGAGGTCCTTCAGTTTGCTAAAATTGCTCATTGGGGAGGGGGTATGTGGTGTGGAAGAGAAAAGATTCGGTCCCAATATACAGGGATTTCAAATACAAGCAACTTGCAAAGTTTTTTTCTTAAACCCCCATAACGGCCCTATGAAGGCGTTTTTAGTCTAATCGCCCTCCCATCCGCCTCCGAAGAGCAACAGACGCCTCTTTATAAAGTACAAAACATAAAAGCCAGCTTCCGGGGCAGAAGCTGGCTTTTGCATTTAGGCGGGGCGAAGCTACTCTGTCAGCCAGACAGGCGCTTCCGTTTTGGAATAAAGCCCTTTTGCGAGCTTTTCCTGCACAATTTCAAAGGCTTTAATTGTCTGCTCCACGTCGTCGAGTGTGTGCACGGCCGTTGGAATGAGGCGCAGCATGATGACGTCTTTGGGCACCACTGGATATACCACGATAGAGCAGAAAATGCCGTAATTCTCGCGTAAATCGAAGGTTATCTGCACCGCATCGCCAATCTGGCCAGCCAGCATCACGGGGGTTACGGGCGAAGAAGTAGTGCCCAGGTTGAAGCCTTTTTCGCGCAGACCGGTTTGCAGGGCCCGAACAATGGTCCAGAGGTTATCCTTCAGCTCAGGCTTGGTGCGTAGCAGCTCCAGGCGCTTCAGCGCCCCCACTACCAGCGGCATGGGCAGGCTTTTGGCGAAAATCTGGCTACGCATGTTGTAGCGCAAATATTCAATTACGTTCTCGGGGCCCGCTACAAACGCGCCAATGCTGGCCATGCTCTTAGCGAAGGTCGAAAAATAAAGGTCGATGCCGTCCTGCACGCCCTGTTCTTCGCCCGTTCCAGCGCCCGTAGCGCCCATCGTGCCGAAGCCGTGGGCATCATCAACGAACAGACGGAACTGGAATTTCTCCTTCATTTTGAGCACCCCGCGCAGGTCGCCCTGGTTGCCCGACATACCAAATACGCCCTCGGTGATAACGAGAATGCCGCCGCCGGTCTGGTCGATGATGCGCTGGGCGCGCTCCAGCTGCTTTTCGAGGCTGGCCATGTCGTTGTGCACGTACACAAAGCGCTTGCCCGCATGCAGGCGCACGCCATCAATGATGCAGGCGTGCGATTCGGCGTCGTACACAATCACATCGTGGCGGCCCACCATGGCATCAATAATCGACACTACGCCCTGGTAGCCGAAGTTCAGGAGCATGCAATCGGGCTTACCAACGAACTCGGCCAGCTCGTTCTCCAGCTGCTCGTGCAGGTTGGAGTTGCCCGACATCATGCGCGCCCCCATGGGCAGAGCCATCCCGAATTCGGCGGATGCCTCAGCATCGGCGCGGCGTACCTCGGGGTGGTTGGCCAGGCCCAGGTAGTTGTTCAGGCTCCAGGTTAGTACCTCCTTACCGCGGAAAATCATGCGGGGCTTGATTTCACCTTCCAGCTTAGGAAAAGCGAAATAACCGTGTGCATAATGCGAGTGGGAGCCCAGCGGGCCGCGGTTGGCGGCAATCTTTTCAAATAGATCCACGAGGGAACGGGTTGAATGTGAAATGGAATCGACGGGGTTGATTGCGACCTTAACCGCCGGAATATGTGCAAAGTTATGGCAATCCGCAAAGGTAACCCTTCGCCACAAGGTATCCAACGCTAATGGAATTCGCGCTACCCGTTTTTTGGTGCGCCCGGAAGGTCGTTTCTTTGGGTATCAGAACGGCCTCATTTGCCAAAAACAGCCTGTCATCCTGAGCGCAGCGAAGGACTTTTTCAGTTAAGAGCGAATTCTACCCTTATCATTCCAGTGGGATAAGGTCCTTCGCTGCGCTCAGGATGACAGCTATTTCCACGCCCCACCCCTCCCACCTCATGACGAAAATCAAGAAGCTTCTCGTAGCCAACCGTGGCGAAATTGCGCTGCGCGTGCTGCGCTCGGCCAAGGAACTGGGCATCCAAACCGTGGCCATCTTCTCGGAGGCCGACCGCAACGCCCTGCACGTACGCTACGCCGACGAGGCCGTGTGCGTGGGCCCGCCCGCCAGCAAAGACAGCTACCTGCGCGGCGACAAAATCCTGGAAGTCTGCCGCGAGCTGGGCGTCGATGCCATTCACCCGGGCTACGGCTTCCTGAGCGAGAATGCCGACTTTGCCCGCCAGGTGAAGGAAGCGGGGCTGATTTTTGTGGGCCCTTCGCCCGAGGCCATGACCATCATGGGCGACAAGCTCTCGGCCAAGCAGGCCGTGCAGGCCTATAATATTCCGTTGGTGCCTGGCACGGCCGAGGCTATTTCTGATGTAGAAGAAGCCAAGCGCATTGCCAGCGAGGTAGGTTTCCCGATTCTGATTAAGGCCTCGGCCGGCGGAGGCGGCAAAGGCATGCGCCTCGTCAACTCAGAGAGCGAGTTCGAGGAGCAGATGCAGCTGGCCATCAACGAGGCCGTATCGGCCTTCGGCGACGGGGCCGTGTTCATCGAGAAGTTCGTGACCGGGCCGCGCCACATCGAAATTCAGGTACTCGGCGACGAGCACGGCAACATCGTGCACCTGTTCGAGCGCGAGTGTAGCATTCAGCGCCGCCACCAGAAGGTGATTGAGGAAGCGCCCTCTTCGGTGCTTACGCCCGAGCTGCGGGCCGAAATGGGCCGCTGCGCCGTCGACGTGGCCCGCGCCTGCAACTACGCCGGCGCTGGCACCGTGGAGTTTCTGCTCGACGACAAGCACAACTTCTACTTCCTCGAGATGAACACCCGCCTGCAGGTGGAGCACCCGGTAACCGAGCAAATCACGGGCCTCGACCTGGTAAAGGAGCAAATTCGGGTGGCCGAGGGCCAGCCCCTGCCCTTCTCGCAGGAAGACCTCACAATTACCGGCCATTCGCTGGAGCTACGCGTGTACGCCGAAGACCCGCAGAACAACTTCCTGCCCGACATCGGCACCCTCACCACCTACGTGCGCCCTCAGGGCCCCGGTGTGCGCGTGGATGACGGCTTCGAGCAGGGCATGGACATCCCGATTTACTACGACCCCATGATTGCCAAGCTGGTGGTGCACGGCGCCACCCGCGAGGAGGCTATTGCCCGCATGCTGCGCGCCATCGAAGAGTACCAGATTACCGGCATCCAGACCACGCTGGCCTTCGGAACTTACGTGCTCAACCACCCCGCCTTCGTGAGCGGCCACTTCGACACCAACTTCATCCGCGACCATTTCCCGGCCGACGCCCTGCAACCCGCCGCTCCCGATGAAGCCACTGCCCAGGTAGCCGCCGCGCTGGCCGCCATGCTGCTAACCGAAAAGAAGCCCGGCGCTACCACAGCCGCCACCTCGGAAGCTACACCCGCTACCGGCTCGGCCTGGAAGCGGAACCGGTTGGGCGTGCGGTAGAGGGCTTTTATAGGTATGGCTGACCTGCTGTATGGGGTAGCTTACAAGCGCGGCGGTAAATATGCCTGAAAACCTATCTTTGGTAAAGTCTGGTGTAGGGTGTTGGCTGGTATTGGAGAATAGCTTATCTACCAGTTAATAGATCAACTACTGTCTTTGCTATCAGTCCGAGGATGATGAGCAAGATAACCCAGTGAAATACGGGGTCCTTTAATGGGTTCGTAGACGACAAAAAGGGTGGTGCAGGTTCTCCCAAAGACTTCCAGTATAGTCGGTTTGAAACCACTACAAAGGGTAACCCTAAGAGAGTTGGTAACGCGAGACTTAGTAGCCAAAGGCCCCATTCTACGTCCACATACATTGCTGCTATTAACACCAGGATGCCCCCACCAGAGAAGACACCTATTATAGATAAGCCAAGGGGCGCTAACACTTGCACCATTTCCCTGATAAGGTTTGGTCGTGCTTTCTTTCTCTTTTTAAGAATGTAGTTAATTGCGAGTATTTGTGGTATCCAGAGGACAAAAGCTAGTATCCAGACGATGTTACTATCACTGATGCTTCTAGCAGTCGAATACAGTAATAGAGGCGGATACATCAACAAGAATTGTGATAAGATTGTAAGCTCCCCCATACAGTAGGCCAGCAATACCTATAGAGGCTAAATCAGTTCCGTGACCTCGCGCACGCCAATAGGCCGCTCGCGGGTGAAGCCTTCACCGTACTCAGTACCAATGAGGTGGCCGAACTCGCGGGCCCGGGCTTCCATAAAGTCGCTGAAGGCCGGCGTGGAGAGGTAGGTGGCCGGCTCCTGGCTGTTGGGGTCGTGGAACTGGGTTTTGTAGGCCTGGATGGACTCCCACTTCTTGGGCCAGTAGTCCGTAATGTCTACTACAAAATCGGGGGAAATCTGGCGGTCCTGGATGTAGTGGTACACCACGCGGGGGCGCCAGGGAGCCTGGGGCTGGCCGTCTTCGCCCAGCGTTTCAATCATGCGCAGGCCACTCAGGAAACAGGCTTCGGTGGCCAATTGGGCGGCGCGGCCATGGTCGGGGTGCCGGTCGTGGATGGCGTTGCACAACACCACATCGGGCTGGTAGCGGCGCAAAGCGGCAATAAGTACCAGCTGGTGCTCCCGGTCGTTGCGGAAGAAGCCGTCGGCCATGCCCAGGTTCTCGCGTACATCAAGGCCCAGGATGGTCGTGGCCCGTGCCGATTCCTCGGCCCGGGTCTGGGGCGTGCCGCGGGTGCCTAGCTCGCCGCGGGTGAAGTCGATGATGCCAATGGTTTTGCCCGCCGCTGCTGCTGCCAGCAGCGTGCCGGCGCACGACATTTCCACATCATCGGGGTGGGCCCCAAGAGCCAATACGTCAAGTTTCATTAGGTATCTGAGTTAACTGGGAACTGAGAGATTAGAAAAATGTCATTCGTAGCGTAACGAAGAATCTCGCGTGCTGACGGTGCGAAGTAACCCAATGTCAGCACGCGAGATTCTTCGCTACGCTCTGAATGACGTTTCTATACTCTGCTGGGTGTTACTTAATGCGCAGCACACGGCCGATGCGCAACGTGCCGGTGCTGCTGTTCAGGCGGCGCAGCTGGGCCTGCGAAACGCCGTACTTTTGGGCGATACCCGAGAGTGTTTCGCCACTCCGGATCTTGTGCGTTATCACCCGGCGGGCCTGGGTGGGCCGCGCCTTGCTGCTACTGGCTGCCCCCGGCACACTACCGCCCCGGTACCGAAGCGACTTACTGTAGTAGTCGAATAGCGCCGAGGTAATCTGAAAATTGTCCTTGATGAGCTTGTAATCAGGGAAGTCGTACAGCTCGTTGGGGTTGATGGGGTTGCCCTCATAGCGCACCTCAAAGTGCAGGTGCGAGCCGCTGCTGCGGCCCGTGTTTCCTCCCCAGCCTATCAGCTGCCCCGCCTTCACAAAGGTACCAGGTGTTACTAGCGCCTTCTGCAGGTGGCCATACAGGGTTTCGATGCCGTTGTAATGGCGCACCAGTACGTAGTTGCCGTAGCCGCTGCCGTCCCATTTCACCAGGCGCACCACGCCATCGAAAGCGGTTTTCACCGAGTCGCCGGTGTTCAGGTCGAGGTCGGTGCCGTAGTGCCAGCGGTAGCCCCGAAAGCCGAAGCCCGAGGTAATGGGCGTTTTGGTGAGCGGCATTTTGGCGTAGCGCTGCTTCTCGGGCTCAATAAGCCGCAGGTTAAGCGTGTCCTTGATGCGGCGCCCATCCACCCGGTACGGGTTGATGTTCTGCGTGTCCCAGATGGCATAGTAGCCGGCCACCTGAATCCAGCTGGAATCAATCTGCACCTGCTCCTTCACCTCCACAATATGCTGTTCGCCCTCGTTGAGTGTGGTCGTATCCTCACTCACGATGGAGAGCTTGCGGGCCGGGTTAAAGAAAATGGACTTGGCCGCTTCAGAGTTATCGTCGGGTAGCTCCTCCGTCTGGATGAGCACCGTCGTATCGGGCCGCACATAGCGGATGGTGGGCGTTTTGATGCGAAAAAAGTCCTTGCGCTTACCGGCGTCGCCGGCTTTGGGCTTGGAAGTGGCGGGCACTTTGCGCCGCTGGGCCAGCAGCTGGCCGGGCAAGCCTAAAAACAGCCCGATCAGTAGCAGCGGCAGCAGCCAGTGTCTAACAAAATTCAGCAAGAGCAAAAAGTTAATAAGTGAAAGCGTGGAGAAGCGAATGAGTGCGTGCAGCAGAGTAAACGCCCCACCCAACCAACTGGTATATCCGGCCGGCTGTACATTAACTCATTCACTCCCCCACAGTAATTAGTCGCCCAAGGCAGCCAGATAGCGTTCGGCGTCGAGGGCAGCCATGCAGCCGGTACCGGCCGCCGTCACGGCTTGGCGGTAAGTGTAGTCCTGCACGTCGCCGCAGGCAAACACGCCGTCGACGTTGGTTTTGCTGGTGCCGGGCAACGTTTTGAGGTAGCCCTGCTCGTCGTGGTGCAGGTAGGGCTGGAAAATTTTGGAGTTCGGCTCGTGCCCGATGGCAACAAAGAAGCCCTCAATGGCCAACTCGCGGGTCGTGCCTTCCACTACGTTCTTCACCCGTACAGCCTCCACGGCGTGCTCACCCAGAATTTCGTCGGTTACCGTGTTCCACAACACCTCAATTTTGGGGTTGTCGAGCACGCGTTTCTGCATGATTTTCGAGGCCTTCATCTCGCCCTTGCGCACAATCATGTACACTTTCGAGCAGAGGTTGGCCAGGTAAGTAGCCTCCTCGGCAGCCGTGTCGCCGGCCCCTACAATGGCCACGTCTTTGCCACGGTAGAAGAACCCGTCGCACACGGCACAGGCCGATACACCCGAGCCGTTGAGGCGCTGCTCGGAGGGCAGCCCCAACCACTTGGCCGACGCGCCGGTGGCAATAATAACGGTGTCGGCCGTCAATTCCAGCTTCTCATCAACCGTGATGCGGCGCGGGTGGGCCTCAAAGTCAACAGCCGTGGCAATACCGTAGCGAATGTCGGTACCGAAGCGCTCGGCCTGCTTTTTCAGGTCCTCCATCATCTCGGGGCCCATCACGCCGTCGGGGTAGCCGGGGAAGTTCTCCACGTCGTTGGTGATGGTGAGCTGCCCGCCAGGCTGCAGGCCCTGGTACATGACGGGGTTGAGGCCGGCACGGGCGGCATAAATGGCAGCGGTGTAGCCGGCCGGACCGGAGCCAATAATCAGGCAGTGGATGTGTTCAGGAGTGGTAGTGGCCATACAGTATGTAGCGGCGGCAGGCCGGGCCCGCGCCGGGATGAATAAAGGTTGGGGCTACAAAGGTAAGAAGCCCGGACGGTTGGGTTGTTTTGAAAGAACACTCCTGCCATACTTCGCAACTCATAACAGACGAAGAATGGGTAAGACATGCTCTAGTACAACAAAAAACCCCAACCAGCGGGTCAGGGTTTAATGCTTGCAGGAGTAAAAAATTACCCCAGATACGGCTTCAACGCTTTGCTGCGCGAAGTGTGGCGCAGACGGCGAATGGCCTTCTCCTTGATCTGCCGAACCCGCTCGCGGGTCAGGTTGAACTTCTCACCGATTTCCTCCAGCGTGAGCGAGCTTTCACCGTTCAGACCAAAGTAGAGCGTGATAACGTCGGCTTCACGCTTGGTGAGGGTGCTTAAGGCACGCTGCACTTCCTTGCGGAGCGAGTCGTTCATCAGGCCCATGTCGGGGCTTTCCTCGTCCTCGTTTTCGAGTACGTCGAGCAGGCGGTTTTCCTCACCTTGCACAAACGGAGCATCTACTGATACATGGCGGCCCGAAATCTTGAGCGTGTCCACCACTTCCGAGGTAGTCAGCTCCAGTACTTCGGCAATTTCCTCGGGCGAAGGCTCGCGCTCAAATTTCTGCTCCAGCTCCGAGAACGACTTGCTGATTTTGTTCAGCGAGCCAACCCGGTTCAGAGGCAAACGCACGATGCGCGACTGCTCGGCCAAAGCCTGCAGAATCGACTGGCGAATCCACCAAACGGCGTAAGAAATGAATTTGAAGCCCCGGGTTTCGTCGAAGCGCTTGGCGGCTTTAATCAGGCCAAGGTTGCCCTCGTTGATGAGGTCGCCCAGGCTCAGGCCCTGGTTCTGGTACTGCTTGGCCACCGACACCACGAAGCGCAGGTTGGCTTTGGTCAGTTTTTCCAGCGCCAGCTGGTCGCCTTCCCGGATGCGTTGCGCCAGCGTTACCTCCTCGTCGGGGGTCAGCAGGTCCACTTTGCCAATCTCCTGGAGGTATTTATCCAGCGACTGGCTTTCGCGGTTGGTAATCTGCTTGCTGATTTTTAACTGTCTCATTGCGGGCGCGAGAGAATGAAATGATGAATGCTTGTGCTTGTTAACGTCGATTTTGATTCGTCGGGCGAATCCGCCCGTTCAACGGGCACCGGGCTCAGTTTAATGCAACGGCCCGGTACCCGCTAAAGTTCGGTGCAGGCGGTATTAAGCCGCGCCGTTGGAGTCGGCCGTACGCTCCGGCTTCGCCATGAGCACTTTCCGCGAGAGGCGGTATTTGCCGGTTTTCTTGTCGATATCAAGCAGTTTCACGTCAATCTCCTGCCCTACTTCCAGCACGCCTTCCAGCGAAGCCAGCCGCTCGTGCGAAACCTCCGAAATGTGCAACAAGCCATCTTTGCCCGGCATAATTTCCACGAACGCGCCGTAGGGCTGAATGCTGCGCACTTTGCCTTTGTAGGTTTCGCCTACCTCGGGCGTGGCCGCAATGGCATTGATGCGGTTGATGGCAGCCTGCATGTCTTCCTGATTGGAAGCGTAGATGCTCACATGGCCCTTTTCGTCCTTCTCCTCGATGATAACCGTAGCGTTGGTATCCTTCTGAATCTGCTGGATAACCTTACCGCCGGGTCCGATGACGGCGCCGATGTACTCCTTGTCGATCAGCATCTTGTGCGAGCGGGGCGTATGCGGCTTCAACTCGGCAGCAGGGGCCGAAATGGTCTTGGCCATCTCGCGCAGAATGTGCAGGCGGCCTTCGCGGGCCTGATGCAACGCGGCAGTCATAATCTCGGCGCTCAGCCCCTGGATTTTGATGTCCATCTGGCAGGCCACGATACCTTTCTCGGTGCCGGTTACCTTGAAGTCCATGTCGCCGAGGTGGTCCTCATCGCCCAGAATGTCGCTCAGCACGGCGTACTCGCCGGTTTCCTTGTCCTGCACGAGGCCCATGGCAATGCCCGAAACGGCAGCCCGCACCGGAATACCGGCGTCCATGAGCGCCATCGAGCCGGCGCACACCGTGGCCATCGACGACGAGCCGTTCGACTCCAGAATATCCGACACGATGCGCACGGTGTAGGGGTTCTCGTCGTCCGAAGGCATCACCTTCTTCAACGAGCGCAGCGCCAGGTTGCCGTGGCCGATTTCGCGGCGGCCGGGGCCGCGGTTAGGCTTCACCTCACCGGTCGAGAAAGCCGGGAAGTTGTAGTGCAGCATGAACTTGCTGTAACCCGACGTCATGGCCGTGTCCACAATCTGCTCATCGAGCTTGGTGCCAAGGGCGACCGTGGTCAGCGACTGGGTTTCGCCGCGCGTGAACAGGGCCGAACCATGGGCGCCGGGCAGATAGTTGATTTCGCTCCAGATAGGACGAATCTGGGTTAGGGCGCGGCCGTCGAGACGGGTGCGCTCCTTGATCATCATGTCGCGGATGCCTTTCTTCTCGGCCGAAGCGTAGTAGCGACCGAACATTTTCTGGTCGAGCTCAGGATTTTCTTCGAGCAGCTTAGCCAGCAACGGCTTCTTGATGGCACCAAACGCCTCCTTACGACCGGCCTTGCTGGTGTTGCCCGACTTGGCTACATCGTAAGCGCCCTGGTAAACTGCGTCGTTAATTTGCTGCTTCAGCTCCTCATTCTCCACGTACTTGGGGTAGTCGCGCTTTACTTTCGACTTCTCCACTTCGGCGGCCAGTTCCTGCTGTACGCGCACCTGCTCTTTAATGGCCTCGTGGGCGTAGGCAATGGCTTCCACCATTTCCTCTTCGCTCACCTCGTCCATTTCGCCTTCCACCATGGCCACCGAATCAGCCGTGGCACCCACAATCAGGTCGATGTCAGCGCGGGCAATATCAGCAGTCAGGGGGTTGATCTGCAGTTTGCCGTCGATGCGGGCCACGCGAACCTCCGAGATAGGGCCGGCGAACGGAATATCCGAAATCGAGAGAGCCGCAGAAGCAGCCAGCGCCGCCAGGGCATCGGGCTGCACAGTGCGGTCGGCCGAAATCAGCGTAATCATTACCTGCACCTCGTAGTGATAATCCTTGGGGAACATCGGGCGCAGAATTCGGTCGACGATACGGCAAACCAGAATTTCCTGATCCGACAGGCGGCCTTCGCGGCGCTGGAATGAGCCGGGAATGTTGCCGGCACCGCCGAACTTCTCCTGATAGTCAACCGACAGGGGCAGGAAATCCACCTCGCCGCGCGCGCTGGGCTGCGACACAACGGTGGCCAGCAGCATGGCGTCGCCGAGGCGCACCACTACGGCGCCGTCGGCGAATTTGGCCAGCTTGCCGGTTTCGAGGGAAATCTGCCGACCGTCGGGCAGCGTGATATGCTTGGTAATGGCGTGGTAGTTGGGCATCGGGGTGCTTTAAGGGAAAGCGTGCAGCGGGCGAGCAGCCGAAAAAACCGGACCGGCAATGGCCCCGTTTTGCTCTAAAAAAAGATGTATCGGAGGGTAAACAACAAAACCGGCGGAATGATGCAGCCGGCTTGGCACAAAAAAAGAGCAGGGAACCTTCCGGTTGGAAGGCTCCCTGCTCCGGAAGGTGAGCTTACTTACGCAGGCCCAGTTCCTTGATGATCGCGCGGTAGCGGTTGATGTCGCGCTGCATGAGGTAATCCAACATGCGGCGACGCTTACCTACGAGTTTGAGAAGACCCAAACGGGTCGAGAAATCCTTTTTGTTCACCTTCAGATGCTCAGTCAGGTGCGCAATACGATGGGTAAACAACCCAATTTGCGACTCGGCCGAGCCAGTGTCGTTGGAGGTTTTCTGCAGGCTGTTTTTCTCGAAAATGGCCTGTTTTGCTTCGGTAGTCAGAATCATCGGCAGATAGGTTGCCCCGTCTTAGATTAAAAAAAGAAAAGAAAATCCACCCCGCACCTCGGGGTGGCCGCAAAGGTACATATTTAATGCGGTGGAATGCGCATAACACGCAGTAATGTAAAAAAGCATGTTGCAGTACAGGCACAACTACGGCACTCCGCCTCACCTACCCTTCTTTAGCTCCGCACATTCAACCCACACCACATGCTACAGGGCCTTCTTGTAGCCACGCAGGGGCCAGCGTAGCCAGCGCGGCACCAGCCGGCTCCAATTCACATCAAGCAACCCCGAATCGTGGCGGGCCTGGTAGAGAAAGAACAGGCCAATAGGGAGCAGAATGGCGCCCGACATCCACATACCGATGGCAACGGGCATAACCTGCTCGCGGCCGTACTTCTCGCCCATAATCGAGAAGACGTAGTAGATGATAAAAAACACAATCGAAACCAGAATGGGCACGCCCAACCCACCCTTCTTGATAATGGCCCCCAACGGTGCCCCAATCAGAAACATAAGCAGAATGGCGGCCGACTGGGTATACTTCCGGAAAACTTCGATCCGGTAATTGGCCGCCTCCTTGGTCAGATTCGCTATACGCTCATCAGTTGTGGTCAGAAACGACTGCACGTTGCGGGCGCGGTTGATGGCCTGCTGGGTAGTGGCTTTGCTGGCGGGTGGCAACTTAGTTGGAGGCACAACCCAGGTTGCCACGCGCTGGTCGGCCACCACTCCCAACGTATCGAGGCGCAGGTAGCTGTAATAAGGCGTCAGCTGGCGCACCACCTGCCGGCGCTCCTGATTTACCCGGTTCTGGAGCGAGTCGGTGTAATGGCCCAGCTGGTCCAGGTTGAGCATCATCTTGTTGGTATTGAAAAGCTCTTTCTGGGTCCGATCAAGGCCAAACGACTTCAGGGAAAACGTAATCAGGTTGCGGTCGAAGTTTTGGCGGATAAAGCTGGCGCCGGCCGTACTCTGGGTGTTGGGCTGCTCGGTATAGGAGCGCCCCCGAAACAGCTCCAGACCCAGGTACTGCCCTCCAAAGCGGGTAAACATGCGGCCCGAGTCAGCCAGAATTACGGTACTGCCCCCCCGCCCGCCGGTGTGGTCGTAAATCATCACGCCCATTAGCACGTCGCCGTTCTTACCCTGCTTTTCGTCTACCTTAATCGTGAAACCGGGAATACCGTTATAGAACACCCCCTCGCGGATGTCAAGGGCCAGTTTCTGCTGCCGCACATCCCACAGCAAGCTGAAAGCCTCCAGGTTTGCCAGTGGCACAATGGTGTTGTTGAACCAAAATGCCCCGCCCGCCAGTAGCACGCTTACGACCAGCACCGGCCGCAAGATGCGGGTGAGCGAAATGCCAGCCGTTTTAATGGCTGTCAGCTCGTGGTGCTCGCCCAAGGTACCAAACGTCATCAGCGACGAGAGCAACACGGCCAGCGGCAGCGAGATAGGCACAATCAGCACGCCGAAGTAAAACAGCAACTGCAGAATTACGCCCAGCCCCAGATCCTTGCCCACCAGATCGTCCATGTATTTCATCATGAACTGCATCAGGAAGATAAACTGCACTACGGCGAAGGTGAGCAGAAAGGGCCCGGCGAAGGCCTGCAAAATCAGCTTGTCAAGTTTTTTCATAAAAAGCAACCGCCCGCCCTTAGTCCGGCGGACTAAAACATAACGGGGAGCAAACGCAAAACGAAGATACGGCTCGTTTCGCGTCTGCTCCCCGGTTTAAAGGCCATTATCTGGCTTAGCCTCCCACTTGTTCGCGGAGTTTCTGCATCAAGCCGGCCCACATTTCCTCCAGTTCCTCCGTATCCGTTTCCTCCGAGTAGTCCACCACACGCAGGTACACTTCTTGTGTTAGCTGCGACTCCTCAATCAGGAAGTCCAGGTAGTTGGCATCGGCCACCGTCTGGCGGCGCTCATCCAAAAAACAGAAGCGCACCGAGCGGTTGGTGCGGTGCGAACTCATCTCGGCATAGTGCGACTGGTTGTCCCACACGAAGTTGAACTGTTGGGCACCTTCCATCTGCACGCGCTGGCAAAACCACTGTTCCAGGCCCGAAGCCGTCGCCAAGTAGGGATATAGGATTTTGGGTGAGGCATTGATAGGGTGTTCTACCGAAAAACGGTGTTTTTGACGAGTAGTAGAAAGGGACATAAGCAGTACAGCGTAAAGAATTTAGGGTCGGAGCGCCGCTTGACTGCTCCTCCGGCAGCCAATATACGCGGGTTTTTTTTCCTTCCCCCCTTGCGTCGCTTCAAATCTTGTGCCTACCTTTGCACCACCAAAACAGGGCGGGATAGCTCAGTTGGTTAGAGCACAGGATTCATAACCCTGAGGTCACGAGTTCAACTCTCGTTCCCGCTACATACCTAAAACCGCGTCGGAAATATTCCAACGCGGTTTTTTGCTTTTCTGGCTGCCCCTTCGGCACCCCTCACCCACATCCCGATTTGCTTTGCCAAAAACGCCGCTAACCGACGATTTATCAGTATTCGTCTAAATAACTAGGAGGTTGAGCGAGAATTACGCTCCTTTGAGTCTATGCGGCAGCAATTCAACACGAACTCTGGTACCACGTTTCTATTAACTGAATTCGATGAGCAGAATAACTGGATTTACAACGATTGGCAGGGTCTGCTAACGCTGGAATCCATTCAGGAAGGCTCTGGTGGCATCCTGCAGCTCTTGCAGCTCACGCATTGCCCCTATATGCTAACTGACAACCGCCGTTTGCTTGGCTCGTGGAAACACGCCAACGACTGGCTGGAGCAGGTCTGGATACCGCAGGCCCTGGCCGCTGGCATGACGTACTATGCCCATGTTATTGCACCCGGCGTATTCGGGCAGGCCTCGGTAGAGGATATGCACTTGCGCGTGGGGTCGCATTTGCACCTGCAGCTATTTGAGCACATGGAGGAAGCCGTTGCTTGGTTGCGCGAAATGCAGCGGCTGGAGCGGGCAACATAGCCCCAGCGCTCCAGTACCGGCGCACTGACTTCCCTCTTGCAAGGTTTTCGACATAAAAGACAACAAAAAAGCGGCTGCTCCAGAAGGAACAGCCGCTTTTTTGAAAAAACCGCTTGTGGTTATTTCATTTTCTCCACGATGCCTTTGAAAGCCTCGGGGTGGTTGAGAGCGAGGTCGGCCAGAACCTTACGGTTGAGTTCGATACCAGCCTTCTTAAGGCCACCCATGAACTGGGAGTACGACAGGCCATGCTCGCGGGCGCCGGCGTTGATACGCTGGATCCAGAGGGCCCGGAACTCGCGCTTCTTTACTTTCCGGTCGCGGTAGGCGTAGAGAAGACCTTTCTCAACAGCGTTTTTGGCAACGGTCCATACGTTTTTGCGACGGCCATAATAGCCTTTCGCCAAACGCATGATTTTCTTCCGACGGTGGCGCGAGGCCGCGTGGTTTACACTTCTTGGCATAACCTGGGTTGTTTTTGGCGGTCGGCGGCGGACTTACTGCCGCAGCTTGGGTTCCTACCGAACGCCTGGTTGAATGGGGAATTTTGAATTAAAAATTATAAATTTTGAATTACTCAGGAGCAAATCCCCTATTCATAATTCAAAATCTAAAATTCATAATTACATGTTAAGCATGTCCTTCACGCGGTTCATGTCGGCCGAGCTAACCAGCGTAACGTGCGTAAGGTTACGCTTCTGCTTGGTGGTTTTCTTGGTCAAGATGTGGCTCTTGAAGGCGTGCTTACGCTTGATTTTGCCCGTGCCGGTCAGCGTAAAACGCTTCTTGGCGCCGGACTTGGTCTTCATCTTCGGCATTGTGGTGGTAAAAAAAGGTGAAAAATGCGGCGACCGGCTGCCTAGGGCCGGTACACCAGCGAAAAAACGGAGCAAAACTCCACTGTGAAAGCGTTATTCGGCCGCCTGATCGGCAGCGTCGGTTTCGACCGAAGCTGTTTCCTTGGCTTTGGCAACTGGTGCCGGGGCAGCAGTTTTGGCAGCTTTATCGGTTGACTTAGCCTTATCAGCCTCTTTGGGAGCGACTTTTTTGGGCGGCGCAACCACTTTTGGAGCCAGATACAGGAACATGCGCTTGCCTTCAAGCTTGGGCAACTGCTCTACTTTGGCCAAGTCTTCGAGAGCCTGGGCAAACTTGAGCAACAGGATTTCGCCCCGCTCCTTGAAAACGATGCTTCGGCCCACAAAATGAACATAAGCCTTGATTTTCGCGCCTTCCTTCAAAAACTCCTGCGCATGCTTGAGCTTGAAAGCGAAGTCGTGGTCGTCGGTGTTGGGTCCGAAGCGGATTTCCTTGATGACAACCTTGGTTTGCTTGGCTTTCAACTCACGGGTTTTCTTCTTCTGCTCGTACTTAAATTTCGAGTAGTCGATAACCCGGCACACCGGAGGCGAAGCAGTGGGCGAAATCTCAACTAAGTCCAGGTTTTGGTCCTGCGCCATGCGCCGGGCCTGATCCGTGGTATAGATGCCTTGCTCCACGTTGTCGCCAACGAGGCGCACTTCACGTGCCGTAATCTTATGATTGATTTTGAACGGCTCCTCGACCTGGGCACGAGGGATATAGCGGCGGTTAGGGGTAGCTATGGCGGTTTCTCCTTAAGGTGAAAGTCGATTTTGACTGGAACTGTAACCACACCGGGCGGACCCAATGAGTTCAGCTAGCGGGCAAATATCCGGCATTTTTTCCAAAATCTCACTAAACCCTATATAAAATAAGGCCTCCATAAGTAGAAAAAAGCCATGTTGGCGGGGTTCAGCAAGTAGCTGAACCCCGCCAGCGGACTACCCGGCTGCGCCGTCCATCATGGCGGCTACTTGGCTTTCGAAGCTCTTGATGAACGAGTCGATGGGCATCGAGCCTACGTCGCCTTCGCCGTGCTTGCGCACCGACACGATGCCGTTTTCCTGCTCTTTTTCGCCCACAATCAGCATGTAAGGCACTTTCGATACCTCGGCGTCGCGGATTTTGCGGCCGATTTTCTCGTCGCGGTGGTCGACGGCACCGCGTAGCTCGGCCCCCATCAGGCGGTCGTACACCTGCTGGGCGTAGTCATGGTACTTCTCCGAAATGGGTAGCACGGCGAACTGCTCGGGCGAGAGCCAGAGCGGGAAGTTGCCGGCGCAATGTTCGATGAGCACGGCCACGAAGCGCTCCAGCGAGCCGAATGGTGCCCGGTGAATCATCACCGGACGCTGGCGCGAGTTATCGGGGGCTACGTACTCCAGGTCGAAGCGCTCGGGCAGGTTGTAATCTACTTGCACCGTGCCCAGCTGCCACTTGCGGCCTAAGGCGTCGCGCACCATAAAGTCGAGCTTAGGGCCATAGAAAGCGGCCTCGCCCAACTCCGTCACGGTCGTCAAACCTTTCTCGGCGGCCGATTCAATAATAGCCTGCTCAGCCTTGTCCCAATTCTCATCGGAGCCGATGTACTTGGCCTTATTCTCTGGGTCGCGCAGGGAAATCTGGGCGGTGAAATCCTGGAATCCCAGCGCCCGGAATACGTAGAGCACCAGGTCGATAACCTTCGTAAACTCTTCCTTCACTTGATCGGGCCGACAGAAGATATGGGCGTCGTCCTGGGTGAAGCCGCGCACCCGCGTCAGGCCGTGCAGTTCACCGCTCTGCTCGTACCGATACACCGTGCCGAACTCGGCCAGGCGCACCGGCAGGTCGCGGTAGCTGCGGGGCTTGGTCTTGTATATCTCGCAGTGGTGGGGGCAGTTCATAGGCTTGAGGAAGAACTCCTCGCCCGGGTTCGGCGTCTTGATGGGCTGAAACGAGTCGGCGCCGTACTTCTCGTAGTGGCCGCTGGTTACGTACAGCTCTTTAGAGCCGATGTGGGGCGTTACCACGGGCTGGTAGCCGGCCTTGATTTGGGCCCGGCGCAGGAACTGCTCCAGCTTCTCGCGCAGCATAGTGCCCTTGGGCAACCACAGCGGCAGCCCCGCTCCTACTTTGTCTGAAAACGCAAACAGCTCCAACTCCTTGCCTAGCTTGCGGTGGTCGCGGCGCTTGGCTTCCTCCAGCTTTTCGAGGTACTCGGTCAGCTCCTTGGCTTTGGGGAAAGTGATGCCGTAGATGCGCGTGAGCTGCTTGTTCTTCTCGTCGCCGCGCCAGTAAGCGCCGGCGATGTTGAGCAGCTTCACGGCCTTGATGTTGGCAGTATCGGGCAGGTGGGGGCCGCGACACAGGTCTACAAAGTTGCCCTGCTGATAGAACGTGATAGTGCCATCATCGAGGCGCTCCAGCAAGTCCAGCTTGTAGGGGTCGGCCTTTTCGGTGAAGTAAGCAATAGCATCGGCCTTACTAACGGCCCGACGCTCAAACTTGCTTTTCTGGCGGGCTAGTTCCAGCATTTTCTTCTCGATTTCCGGGAAGTCCTCACTCGAAATGGTGCGACCTTCGCCTAAATCGATGTCGTAGTAGAAGCCGTTTTCGATGGCCGGACCGATGCCCAGCTTCACGCCGGGGTACAGGGCTTCGAGGGCTTCGGCCAGCACGTGGGCCGAGGAGTGCCAGAAAGCCATCTTACCATCTGCGTCGTTCCAGGTCAGGATGGCCACTTGGGCGTCGTGCTCGATGGGGCGGTGCAGGTCGCGCACTTCGCCATCAACGCGCACGCCCACGGCGTTGCGGGCCAGGCCTTCGCTGATAGCGGCGGCAACATCGTAGCCCGTGGCGCCATCTACAAACTGGCGCACCGAGCCGTCGGGGAGGGTGATATTCAACATAAAAAAGGGAGCGTAATGGCTATACAAACAGCCGTGAGGAGGCAAGTTAGGAAGTTTTAGTCGGAGCTGTTTTCATATCTGGCATCCAAAAACCGGGGTAACCTGCAGCAGGGGGCGTGTTGCCCGGTTACGCTTAGCCCCTCCATCAACCTAAGTTCCTACAGCCCCGGCTTGTAGAAGTCAAGCGGCTCGATGGCCTCCACGGGTGCAGGACGCGGGGTTTCGTCGACGATGACCCCGCGGGCGCGGTTGCCCACTTTCCAGACTTTGTAGGTCCAGCGGCGGTTACCAGGGTTTTCGGTTACCAGCAGGCGGTACTGGTCGGCGGCTTCGGCCCACAGGCCCTGGCTTTCGAAACTTTCGGCCAGCATGGAGCGGGCATCGGGCAGGCGCGGCGCGCGGCGCAGGGCCCGTTGCAGGTGGGGCACAGCCTGCGCGTAGCGGCGGGCTTTATAGGCCGCCAACCCCAGCCGGTAGTCGGCCCGGTAGAAGGTGGAGTCGAGCTGCGCCACGCGGGCGTAGCTGCGCAGGGCCTGCTCGGGCTGATTCTGCAGTTCGAACTGGCGGCCGTAGTCATACCAGAGCGGGGCATAAGTCGAATCCAGCTTCAGGCCTCGGGTAGCATAAACAGCTGCCTGCCCGGGCTGCCGGTAGGCATTGGACAGGAAGGCGAGCTGATGCAGAATTTCGGGTTCGCGCGGGGCGCGGGCCACGCTGGCACGCAGGTAATCGAGGGCCTGCGCCGTGTCGTTGATTCCGACAAACGCCAGGCCTTTGTAAAATAGCGCGGCCGCTAAATCGGGCTCCTGCTGCAGGGCGCGGTCGAGCTGGTCGAGGGCATCCTGGTAGCGGCGCGAGGCCAGGTGCATCTCTCCTACCAGCAGGTTGAGCTCGGGCGAAGCAAAGCCGCGGCGGGCAGCCTGGTCGGTGGCATCGAGGGCTGCTTTAATGAAGCCCTGCGCACGCAGGGCGCGGGCTTTGATGAAGTAGTACTGGCCCGGCGCATTATCGAGCGCCAACGCCTGGTTGATGTCACTCAGGGCAGCATCGGTCTGGCCGGCATCGAGACGGAAAGCGGCCCGGCGGGCGTACAGGGAAGCATTGCGGGGCTGCCGAACAATAGCGCCGTCGAGTTCCTCGGCCTGCACGCGGGGGCCGCTGGCTACCGTGCGCAGGTCAACCATAGTATCGGGCCGGGCCGCCGGAGTTGGCTCGGCACAGCCGGCCAGCAGGGCAGCCACGGTCAGCCCGGCCATTCCTCGAAATTGAAAAAACCGCACAGTCAATACAAAAAGACGGGATGAGCCGGCAAAGATACGCGCCACCACTCAGAGCGACTGGCCAAAACGGACCTGCTGCCGACGCTGGCGACGGTTGAGCTGGTTGAGCAACTTCTGGCAACTGCGGCTGATAACCAATTCTTCGGCCGTGATGGGGTTTAAGCGCCCGGCAGCCTGCAGTACCGCCCGGGCACGGGCGTCCTGGCTGCGGTTGAGGTATACCCGGGCCAAATCGTAGGCCACCTCAATGCGCTGAGAATCCAGTTGATAAGCGCGGCGCAGCGCCTCAATAGCCAGCAGCGTGCTGCCCCCCGCCGGCATCCCCCCCATAAACAGCTGGCTGTAAATGCGCTCCGGCAGGCTGTAATGGTCGACGCGGTAGTGCCAGCGGCCCAGCAGCTGCCAGGCCGCGGCCCAATCGGGGCGCAACTCGGTGGCCTGATACACATGCGGGCGCATTTCGCGGTAGGCCAGCAGGCGGCTGCGCAAGGGCTGAAGAGGGGCCTGGGCAGCTAGCACGCGAGCGGCAGCATAATGCCCTTCCGCTCCATTGGGGCACACTACCAGTGCCCGGTTGGCGTAGAGGCGGGCGGCGGCGTAGTAGGCAAAACGGCGGCTTTCGTCGGTGTAGCGGCTACCAATACGCACGCTGAGCACGGCGGCCTGCCAGAGCGCTTCGTAGGTGGCCGGAGCCCGCGCCAGCACCTGCTCGTAGCGGCTTAGCGCTTCCGACTCGCGGTAGGCGTTCAGCAGTTCGCCGGCTTCGGCCAGCCCGGCCCGCAGTGCCGGGTTGGCGGGCGGCACTCCGCAGGGGGGCGCCAGCACGGCCGTGGCGGCCGCTTTTTCGGCCGAGGTCCGTTTTGGGCGGAGCTGCGCCTGCGCCGCCGGACACGCCAGCAGCCCGGCCCCACTTACGAGCAGCCCCAGCAGCGCACCACGAACCAAAAGCAAACGAAAAACCAGCATAAATACCCAACAGCCCGGCCGTCATAATCTGCCAGCTAACGTAAAATTGCGCAATACTGCCCAAATACCCGAGGCACCGAAAGCCGGGAGGGGAAGCCACACCATAGCCGGTTGCGGCTTCCCCTCCCGGCTTTTGGTGCCTGAGCTGCGCTAGAAAAACTTGAGCTGCGACTTGGGCGTCTTGAGCAAGGCCTTGGCCTGAGCTACCTCATCGGCCGAGATATTGAACTCGTCGGTGCGGTCGGGCAGCGGCTCGTGGGGCGCGGCCGGGTCGGCAGCGGTTTGCGAAGCGGCAGCCGGCGCGGCTTTCTTCTTGGCGGCTTTGCGCTCGGGCTCGGGGCCTTCGTCGGTGAGTAGCGTCAGGGTGTGCAGCTTGTAGTAGTTGAGCTTGTTGCCGCGGGCCTTCCAGCCTTTCACATCAATGAACTCGTGGAGCAGCAGCTTTTCGGTTTCACGCTCGGCCTTCTTGTCGCGCTGCAGTTTGAGTTCGGCCACCGGCTCGGGGTGGGGCGTGGCCACCAGCAACTTCGAGCCTTTGGCTTCGCTAATGAAGGTGAAGCGGTTGGCCAAGGTGCTGGTTTCAATCTGGAAGCGCTTGACGAAGTGCATCTTCGTTTCGCCATCCAGATACACCGCGCTCAGCACTGTTTTGGGGTCAAACTTGCGCAACAGCACTAAGTTCGCCACTACAAAGTCGATGGCCGGGTCGGGCGCGGTTAGCTCGTAGGTGCCATCCTTGTACACAGCCAGCACGGTGTCGTCGGTATCGAAGGTGCCCAGGTAGCGGCCGTGGCCGTTGGCGTTTAGGCGGCCCACCACACTATCGAAGAACATTTCGCGCCCGCCCAGCGTGGAGTCGCCCAGGGCTTTCTGAGTGATTTTCTTGATAGGCTGCTTGGTGACGATGTTGCCCATCGAGCCTTTGCCCTTAATGGCGAGGTCGGCAAAGTCGAAGTCGAACTGCTTGACCCGGGCCACCGCCTTATCGGCCAGCTGAATGGCCACCAGCTCCGACTCGGAGTTGGGGTTAGCGGTGAGGTAGAGCGTTTTGGTGCCTTTAGTGCCCTTGGTGAGGTCGTAGGTTTTGTCGCGGGTGATGCCCGACACGAGGAAGCGTTTGGCGAAGCTAATGCCTGAGGCACCGTCCTGGTACACCATGTTGTACACCAGCCGGTCGTCGTTCTTGTTGTACACGCCGGCATGCAAAATGTCTTTGCCGACGAAGGTTTTCTCGGCAATGCGCGTCACCATAAAGGTGCCGTCGCGGCGGATGGCAATAATGTCGTCGAGGTCGGAGCAGTCGGTCACGGCCACCGCTTTTTCGTCCTTTTTGAGCCCGTAACCCACGAAACCGTCGGCGTAGTTCACGTAGAGCTTCTGGTTAGCCACGGCTACTTTCTGGGCCGTTACCACGGCAAAGGCGCGTAGCTGGGTGCGCCGCTCGCGGCCGGCGCCGTATTTTTTCAGCAGGCCCTCGAAGTAGTTGATGGCGTAGCGGGTGAGGTTGAGCAGATGGTCGGCTACCTCGGCCAGCTCGGCTTCAAGGCGGGCAATCAGCTCATCGGCCTTGAAGCCGTCGAACTTGCTGATGCGCTTGATGCGGATTTCGGTCAGCCGCGTCAGGTCGTCCTCGGTGATGGCACGGGAGAGCAAGATGCGCGTGTCATTGGGCTTCTCCTTCTCCCCTGCCACCCTAGTAAACTTCTTCAGACCGGCTTCAATCGTGAGCAGGATTTCGTCCCAGGTTTCGCACTCCTCGATTTTGCGGTAGATACGGTTTTCGATAAAAATCTTCTCCAGCGAAGCCGAGTGCCACTTTTCCCCTAACTCGTCCTGCCTGATTTCCAGTTCGCGCTCCAGCAGCCGCACCGTTTTCTGGGTGCTCAGCCGCAACATGTCCTCCACGGCCACGAAGCGCGGCTTGTCCTCGATAATTACACAGGTGTTGGGCGAGATGCTGATTTCGCAGTCCGTGAAGGCGTAAAGCGCGTCCATCGTCAGGTCGGGGCTCACGCCGGTCGGCAGGTGCACCTGCACCTCTACCTCGGCAGCCGTGTTATCGACCACCTTCTTGATCTTGATTTTGTTGGCTTCCGAGGCCTTCACGATGCTTTCCATGAGCGCCGTGGTGGTAGTGCCGTACGGAATGTCGCGGATGACGAGCATGGTTTTGTCGGCCTTCTCGATGGTGGCCCGCAGCCGGATTTTGCCGCCCCGCTGCCCGCTCTGGTAGTTGCTGATGTCGGCCAGGCCGCCGGTCGAAAAGTCGGGGAACAGCTCAAAACTCTTGCCCTTGAGCACCGCCACGCTGGCCTGGCACAGCTCGCGGAAGTTGTGGGGCATAATCTTGGTGCTCAAACCCACGGCAATGCCTTCTACGCCCTGGGCCAGCAGCAATGGGAACTTCACGGGCAGCGTGGTGGGCTCGCGCTTGCGGCCGTCGTAGCTCATCTGCCACTCCGTGATGTCGGGGTTGAACACCACATCCAGCGCAAACTTGCTCAGGCGGGCCTCGATGTAGCGGGGTGCGGCGGCCGAGTCGCCGGTGCGGATGTCGCCCCAGTTGCCCTGGGTTTCAATCAGCAGGTCCTTCTGGCCCAGGTTCACCATGGCGTCGCCGATGCTGGCGTCGCCGTGGGGGTGGTACTGCATGGTCTGGCCGATGACGTTGGCCACCTTGTTGAAGCGGCCGTCGTCCATCTCCTTCATGGCGTGCATGATGCGGCGCTGCACCGGCTTGAGGCCGTCCTCGATGGCCGGCACGGCCCGCTCCAGAATCACGTAGGAGGCGTAGTCCAGGAACCAGTTCTGGTACATGCCGCGCACGGTGGCCACATCGTGGATGGTTTCGCCGGGCGCAAACTTGGCTTCCTCCTCTTCCTGCTCCGACAGTTCGTCCTCAGGAATGGCTTCGGCTTCGATAATTGCCTCCACATCGGCGCCGGACTCGGCCAGGATTCCGTCGGTTTCAGCCGCCGCATTAGGTTCGGCGCCGCCCAGCTCCACCGAGTCGCCGGCGGCGTAGCGCGGCTCGGCGGCGTTGGTTTCGGAGTTCATCGGGGCGGCCTGGGGGTTCAGTTCTTCGGACATACGGGGTGCGGCTCGGGGCCGCGCTTATTTGTTCTTGTACCACTCTCCCGGCCAACGTGGCAGCGGGAGGATTCTACGCTTACTCTCTTACAAACCTAGTTTACCTGCAACGGCCTGAAAGCTGCTCATATAGCTACAGTTCAACTCCCGCAGCTCAGCAAGTAAGGCCTCCTTTTGAAAGTCGTTTTTGTTACGGGAAACAAACAGGTGTTCAACCGGACCCAACCCAGCCAAGCCTTGGCGAACTGATGCGTAAACCAAGGCGTCCTGAGCGGTCAGCGAATGTTGCTGCTGAGCCCGTGGCGCGGCCTGCAACACTTCGGCCGTTAATGGGATGATATACGCTAGTTGCGTAAGCCGGGAAGCGAGGCCAAACAAGGCGGAGGTTTGCGTGGCAGTTCGGGAAATCAACAACTCTCGCAGGGCAGTGCTAAGCTGCTTGATTTCGGCGTTGACAGCCCCTTGCTCCCGAAGATGCTGCTTTATTTCCTTCTGCAGAAAATCTTCGGCCCGCTGGCGTTCCTGCCGACGGTAACCCAGCGTTTGGAATACCTCAGTCAGGCAATACGTGGGAATAGCCAGCATAATTTCCCGAGCTTCAGCGGCACCGATAATTTTCTCGCAGGCAGTAGCCTCCTCCTGTCGAAAAGCCAGCTCCAGGATGAAGTTAGATTCTACGAATACGTACCTCATTCAAGCAGCCTGCTGAATATCGCCATGAAAAATAACCTCGTGCAGTCCAGAGTTTACCAACCACTGCTGAGCCGGATCGGCCAGCAACTCCTCGGTCGGAGTAAATTGGCTGAACATCAGCCAAGAATACACCACTGACACCAGTTGTTGCCTATCCAGTTGCTGCAAGGGGAATTTCTCCGTATCCAGTTGCTCTCGTAGCACAGAAGAAGAATCGGCCCACACCATAGTACTTCCGCCGGATGGGTCGCCGGGCAGGAAAAGCGCCATCCGCTCCGGTGTAACCAGCAGGAAGTAGCAATCGAACCGCCCAAACTGCTGCCTGATTTCACTAGGCCAGTGTTCTGAGTCGGTACTATTGGTGACTGGCTGCCGCACCTTCACCTCAACTAGCAGCCGGGGCTCCTGGCTGGCAGAATATACGATGATATCGGGTTGAAGAAACAGGCCTGTCATTGTAATATAATTAAGTGTGGTATTGCAATCTACGCCGCCTCTGCCGCTTCGGCCTGCTCAATGGGCACCTCGGCCACGGGCAGCACGTCGGAGGTAATCAGGTCTTTTTCGAGGCGCAGGTTGTCGATGATGAATTCCTGACGGGCGGGCGTATTCTTGCCCATATAGTAGGTCAGAATCTGCTGCACCGAGCGCTCAGCCTGCAGAATCACGGGCTCCAGCTTGATGTTTTCGCCGATAAACTTGCCGAACTCGTCGGGGCTGATTTCGCCCAAGCCCTTGAAGCGCGTGACTTCGGGGTTGCGGCCGAGCTGGCGCATGGCGGCCTGCTTTTCGGCTTCGTTGTAGCAATAGATGGTCGTTTTTTTGTTGCGCACCCGGAACAGCGGCGTTTCCAGAATATACACGTGGCCGTTGCGCACCAGATCGGGGAAGAACTGCAGGAAGAACGTGAGCAGTAGCAGCCGGATGTGCATGCCGTCCACGTCAGCATCGGTGGCAATCACCACGCGGTTGTAGCGCAGGTTTTCGATGCCTTCCTCGATGTTGAGCGCGTGCTGAAGCAGGTTCAGCTCCTCGTTCTCGTACACGATTTTCTTCTTCAGCCCGAAGCAGTTCAGCGGCTTGCCGCGCAGACTGAACACGGCTTCCGTCTGCACGTTGCGGCTCTTGGTGATGGAGCCCGAGGCCGAGTCGCCCTCGGTGATGAACAGCGTTGTCTGGGCCTCCTCGTCGTGCTTGCCGTCGCCGAGGTGGAAGCGACAGTCGCGGAGCTTGCGGTTGTGCAGGTTGGCTTTTTTGGCCCGCTGGTTGGCCAGCTTTTTCACCCCGGCCATGTCCTTACGCTCCCGCTCGCTCTGCTCGATGCGCTTTTTGAGCGCTTCCGCAATAGCCGGGTTCTTGTGCAGGTAGTTGTCGAGGTGCTCCTTGATGAAGTCGAGGATGAAGCCGCGCACGGTGGGGCCGTCGGGCCCCATGTTCAGCGAGCCGAGCTTGGTTTTGGTCTGGCTCTCGAACACCGGCTCCTGCACCCGGATTGAAACTGCCCCAATCACCGAAGCGCGCACATCGGAAGCGTCATAATCCTTCTTGTAGAACTCGCGCACGGTCTTCACAATGGCCTCACGGAAAGCCGCCAGATGCGTGCCGCCCTGGGTGGTATATTGCCCGTTTACGAAGCTGTAGTACTCCTCGCCGTAGTCGTTGCCGTGGGTCAGGGCCAGCTCCATATCCTCCCCTTTCAGGTGGATGATGGGGTAGCGCAGGCTCTCGGGGTCGGCTTTGCGGGACAGCAAATCGAGCAGGCCGTGCTCGGAGTAATACTTCTGGCCGTTGAAGTGGATGGTGAGGCCGGCGTTGAGGTAAACGTAATTCCAGATCTGATTTTCGAGGTACTCGGGGTAGAACTTGTAGTTCTTGAAAATCGAGTCGTCGGGCTGAAATACCATCAGCGTACCGTTGCGCTGGCTGGTTTTCTGGGGCTTGGGGTCACTGGTCAGCATGCCCTGCGAGAACTCGGCCGACTTCAGCAGCCCGTCGCGCACGCTCTGTACCAGAAAGTAATTGCTGAGCGCATTAACCGCTTTGGTACCGACCCCGTTTAAGCCCACAGACTTCTGGAATACCTTGCTGTCGTACTTGCCGCCCGTGTTAATCTTGCTTACCACGTCCACGACTTTGCCCAGCGGAATGCCCCGGCCGTAGTCGCGTACCTGTACCTTATCTTCGGAAATCTTGATTTCAATGGTGCGGCCGTGGCCCATCACGTGCTCGTCGATGGAGTTGTCGATAACTTCCTTCACCAACACGTAAATGCCGTCGTCGTAGGCCGAGCCGTCGCCGAGCTTGCCGATGTACATGCCCGGTCGCAACCGGATATGCTCGCGCCAGTCGAGTGAGCGGATGCTGTCTTCGGTGTAGCCGTGGGTAGCTACGGAAATCTGTTCTTCAGCCATGCCGAGGGGTTGCCATTCAAAAGTTGAGGTAAAATAACGCAGAAAACCGACCTTTTCCGCGTTTCATTTCGCTAGTAAAGTTAGCAAAAACCGGGGGATTATCCCAAACGATGGCCTGCCAAGGTTTACACAAGTCAGTAAATCTCTCTTTCTGAACCCGTACCCAGCTTCTCTCTCCCAATAAAATTAGCAAAATGAATTCACCTCTAAGTCCGCACCGCCTGCCTACCACTACCCCACAGCCGCCCCCCATAGTGAAGCAGGTAGCGAGCGTAAAGTTTGCCTTCCTGCTGCTGTCGGCGGTACTGCTGGTGTACACGCTGCACAAGCTCGATGATATTCTGCTGCCGCTGCTGTTTGCGGCGCTTTTTTCGCTGCTACTGCTGCCCATCTGCCGCTGGCTCGAACGCCACAGCGTGCCACGCATCCTGGCTATTATTCTGTGCCTGCTGCTGCTGCTGGCCCTGTTTGCGGGGGTTATTCTGGCCTTTGGCTCGCAGCTGACGCAGTTTCAGAGTGAGCTGCCCAAGCTGCAGGAAAAGCTGCTGGAGTTCTTTCATGATGGGCAAACGTGGGCGCAGCGCAAGTTTGGCTACCAGCCCATGAGCCTGAAGGATTTAAAGGAGTCGACCCTTAAAGCCCTGAAAAAGTCGGGCGGTACCTACCTGGGCACCACCCTCACCACTACAACCCTGGCGCTCAGCAACCTGGCTCAGGTGCTCATCTACATTTTCTGTCTGCTGCTGTACCGCGACCACCTGCGCCAGTTTATGTTCCGGTTTGTGGCCCCCGACCGCCGCACCCACGTGTTGCACACCGTCGATAACATCCAGACGGTGGTGCAGGCCTATATTTCGGGTCTGTTCAAGGTGATTGTTATTGTATCGATACTCAACGGCATCGGCTTGCTGGTGCTGGGCGTGAAATTCGCTATCTTCTTCGCCATTTTTGCCTCGGTGCTGGCCATTATTCCTTACATCGGCATCCTGATTGGTGCCACTGTTCCGGCCATTGTTACGCTGGTCGAAACCGGCTCGCCGGTGCAGGCGGCGCTGGTTATCGGGGTGTTTGTGGTGGTGCAGTTTCTGGAAGGCAACTTCATTACGCCCATGATTACCGGCTCGCAGGTCAGCATCAATCCGCTGGCCGCCATTCTGGCCCTTATTCTGGGCAACGAGTTGTGGGGTACGCCCGGCATGATTCTAAGCATTCCGCTGATGGCCGTGATAAAGGTGGTACTCGACGCTAATAAGTCGACGGAGCCCTGGGGCTTTTTGCTGGGCGACACGGCTGAGGGCGACGACTCGCTCAAGCCTGACTCAGAAGAGCCGGGCGGGCTTAAACGACTCTGGAACCAGATGCTGGGCCGGGGTACGGCGTAGGCCGGCCCCTAATTTTACACGCAACCCCAACTTGGGCCGCAGCAGTATAAGGATGCAGTTGCCGCCGCCATCCGGCCCGGCATTTATCATTTACTTTACCCTACTTCCCCATGGCTACTATCACTGGCGAAACCACCCGCGCTTACAACGACCTCGTAGAACTCAATAAAACGGCGGCTAAAGGCTACCAGGAAGCCGCTGAAGGTGTCAGCAGCCCCGACCTGAAGGCCAAGCTAAGCCAGTTCAGCCAGCAGCGGGCACAATTTGCCTCGGAATTGAGCCAGAATGCCCAGCAGTTCGGCATTAGCCCTGAAGATGAAAGCACCGTTGAAGGTGCCCTGACTGACGCCGCTGCTGCTGTACACCGTGGCTGGATCAACATCAAATCGGCCATTACGGGCCAGGACGATTCGGCCATTCTGGGCGAGTGCGAAACCGGCGACGCTACGGCGCTGCGGGGTTACGAAACCGCACTCCAGTCGAACGAGCTGCCGGCGCAGGCCCGCAGTGTAATCGAAAAGCAGCACAGCGAAATCCTGTCGACCAAAAACTGGATTACCGGTCAGAAAGGCCGCTAGTTTTTTTAAGCTGTTAGCTTTCTAAAAAGGAGTCCACTCTCGTAGTGGGCTCCTTTTTTTTGGTGTTGGCTCAGGCTTATCTAACCCAGGTTGCGAAGAACGACGTAGGGGCGCCCGCCTATTCGCCCGATGCGTTGAACGACCATTGGAGGCCTTGGTAAGTCCGTTGTAACGGCGGGCGGGGGCAAGCCCCGCCCCTACGTCGAGCCGATACCCTTACATCGTACTCCAGGTTATTTAGGGTGCGGCGAATGGTGCAACCTTCGGGCGGGGTATCTTTGTTACCAATCTGCTTAGCCAGCTAAGCCCCGCATCTTTACCAACAAAAGCTATCAGCCATCAGCTGTCAGCTAACAGCTAAAAAGAAGCCGTTGTACGCCATCATCGACCTTGAGACCACCGGGGGCCAGCCGGCGCAGGACCGCATCACCGAAATTGCCATTTACATTCATGATGGTGAGAAAGTGATTGACGAGTTCAGCTCGCTCATCAACCCCGGCCGGGCTATTCCGTTCTTCATCACCCAGCTCACCGGCATCACCGACGATATGGTGCGCGAGGCACCCAAGTTCCACGAGGTGGCCCGCAAGGTGGTGGAAATGACCGAAGGCTGCGTGTTTGTGGCGCATAATGTGCGCTTCGACTACTCGTTTTTGAAGAAGGAGTTCGGTGACCTGGGCTACAATTACTCGCGTAAAACGCTGTGCACCGTGCGCCTGAGCCGCTCGCTGATGCCGGGCCAGCCCAGCTACAGCCTGGGCAAGCTCTGCCAGAACATCGGCATTCCGCTGAACGGCCGCCACCGCGCCGCCGGCGACGCGGCGGCTACGGCCATTTTGTTCGGGCGGCTGCTCAACATCAGCCAGGAGCAGGAAACGCCGCCCGCCGCCCGCGGCCTCAGCCCAGCCGATACGCTGGCCGTGGTAGACGCCAATGCTCCTTCGGGCCGCAGGCCGGCAGCGGCCACTGCGGCTACGGCCACCAAAGCGCCCTCGCCCCGCCAGATGAAGGCCGTGCAGGAGGCTATCAAAACGGCGCTGTTGCCCCCCAATATCACGCCCCAGCACGTGGCCGCACTGCCCCATGAGGCGGGTGTGTACTACTTCCACAACGAGGCCGGGGAGGTGATTTATGTGGGCAAGAGCATCAATATCTACAAGCGTATTCAGCAGCACTTTGCCGTCGATTACAAGTCGCGCAAGAGCATCGAGTTCAAGAACTCGATATCGGAAATTACCTGGGAGCTGACGGGTTCGGAGCTGGTGGCGCTGCTGTACGAGTCGCACGAAATAAAGCGCCTGAAGCCGCTATACAACCGCCAGCAGCGCCGCTCGGTGTTTCCGGCGGGCATCTTCCTGCGCACCGACGACAAGGGCTACAAGCACCTGTATTACGGCCGCGCCGACGACCACGCCGAGTCGCACCCGCTGATTGCGTTGGGCAACCAGTTCAAGGCCAAGGGTTTTCTGTTTCATAAGGTGGCCAAGTTCAACCTGTGCCAGAAGCTTTGCGACCTGTACAAAACGCCGGGCGCGTGCTTTGACTATCAGGTACACCGCTGCCAGGGGGCCTGCCTGGGCCTGGAGCCGGCAGAGGAGTACAACAAGCGCGTGGAGGCGGCCGTCGAGTCGTTTACCTACGAGCACGGCTCGTTTGTGGTGATTGGGGAAGGGCGCCGGCCCGACGAAAAGACCCTGGTGGTGGTGGAAAACGGCCGCTACCTGGGCTTTGGCTACGTGGATGAAACGTTTTCGGCCCGCCGCTTCGAGGACTTCCGCGACGCCATCACGCGCTACAACGACAACAAGGATGTGCAGCAGATAATCCGCCAGTACCTGCGCACCAAGCACAAGGACAAGGTGAAAGTCTTCAGCTAACGGGCCGTATCTTTGATCTACCAAGTTGCCTTATTGTTTCGTTTCTGCATGCCTGCTCATACTTCTGCGCTTTCAATTACCTTCCGTTCAGACCTCGACCTACTTATTGTGCGCTGGCTGCGTGATGTAAAAAGAACTGAGCTTCAGGAAGGCTACACCCAGGTTTTACAGGCCGCCATCCAGTACCAAGCGGCTCATTGGCTCGTCGATTCGCGCCGCCGCTTTCAATCGAACCCCGAAATGGTGGACTGGCTGGCCCGGGAGTATCTGCCCGAACTGAGTCCTGCTCTCAACAACCGCCCGGTATACCTGGCTTGCCTGGTGGGGGCTACCTGGCAGCCAGGTAACGCCCCTGCCACGCCCCTGGCTGTGCTGGCGCAGTCTTCCTCTCTGGCATCCAAAGCCGAGTATCAGGTGCAGCTTTTCAGCGACGAGGGCGTTGCTACCAGCTGGCTTCAGCAAATGGCAACCAAGTAGTTTTACTGGGGCGTTGCCCTACGCCGGCAATCAGCCTAGTGCGCAGCAGCCCCACAGCAGCGGCCCCATCCGAGTCCTGGAATATCATCAACACAGATATTCCAGGACTCGGGTGGGGCCGCTGCCGCACGTGCTAGTACAACCGATGGCGCAGCAGCCAGCCGGCGGCGTCAAACTCATGCGCCTGGGGCTGGTAGGCTTCGGTGTTGAACTTGCCTACCCGTAGCGTGTTGCCGTCGCCACTCTCATAGATGGTAAGGCGGCTGACGGGGCGCTTTTGGGGGGCGGGCGCTGCTTCTATCAGATCCTGGCCCGAACCGTCGTAGATACTTAGCCGGATGCGGCCGGTAGGCTCGCCACGCAGCTCGAACGCGTCGTTGCCGCCCAGCCCAAAGAGCTTGACAGAGCGGGTTTCGGGGGCCAAAAAAGTACGCTGGTGCAGGAGCGTATCGCCCCGGGGCGTGCGGCGCAGCAGCTGCACCCGCACGGCATCGGGGCCGGCGGGCTCCACCACAAAGCGCTCGGCCTCGTCGGTGCCGGGCAGCTCTATGTCGCGGGCCAGCAGCTCATAGAACCGGTTGGCTACTGCAGGCAGCTGGGCCCGGCGGGCGCGGAGCTTGCGCGTAAATTCGGCCTGGCTCATCTTCTGCACTTCGGGCGGCCACACGGCCAGCGCGCGGGCAATCACGTCGTCCGACAGCGCCACGGTCAGCGAATCGGCCACCTGCCGGAAGTCCTCGCGCGTCAGGTAAGCCAGCAACGACTTATCCATGGGCAGGGCCGCCCGGTTGAGGCCCTCCACATCGGCCAGCCGTATCTTCTCGTGAAAGCTCTGGTAGTTGGTTTTCACCCAACCAATCATGTGCGTCAGCAGGCCATCATCGAACTTGAAGAAAGCGTGGTCCCGGTCGCGCGGAATTGCCCGGTAGGTGGTACCGCCGGCCGGAGCCGGGAAACTGGCCCAGCGCCACTGGTCTTCGCGGCGGCTCCAGTCGCCGAGCCACATATCGAACAGGCGGTTGCGCAGGTACTGGCGGGCATCTACCTGGTAGCGGGAGCTGGCCAGCAGGTTGGTGAACACCTTGCGCGAGCTTTCGACCAGCGCCGAGCGGCCAAAGCTCGCTACCGTCGTCTGGTCGCCTTCGGGCCGCTCCTCAAACAGATACAGCGCATAACCAAACTCCTCCCTGAACTCCCCCAGAGCCGGGTCGTCGGCCACGTACACGAGGCGGGGGTTGGTGTGGTACAGGCCGGCGGCAGTGGCCAGCGGCGCGGCAATGTAGGCTCCAAACGGATGGATGACGCTGGTCTGGTCCTTCATGATGCGGCCGATGGGCCCGTCGCGCAGCCCTTCGGGCAGGGCCCGGGTGGCATCCTTATCAACGGAGCGCAACACGTACTCGCGGCCGCTTTGGTCAACGAGGCGCAGGTTTTTGGTCTGGAACGAGCCGCCCTCCTTAATGGGGGTCAGGCCGCCGGGCACGGCCGTGCGCAGGTTGAACACGGGAACCCGCACCGGTAGTTTCCACAGGTCGCGGTAGTGGGTGCCCCAGAAAAACCGATGGATACCACCCCGGTCGTATTGGGGGCCGGCCGCCACCACTACCGTCGAGTCGGGGCCGATTACGGGGCGGGTTGCGGAAGTAGCCCCAGAGGGCTGAGCCGGAGCCGAGCAGGACACCAGCAGCAGGCTGCTGCTAAGGCCGGATATCAGCCAGACCGGAGAGGAGAAAAAGGACACAGTAACAGAGAAGGGGAACCTACAAGTAGCCGCCGCCAGGCGCGCCAACTACCCTTATAGCGCAAAGCCGGGGCCGGCGGTTGTTGAGGAACTCATAAGCCGCAACCAACATGCCGCGACCAATTACGTAGCAGAAGCCATTGCCGCGAACCTTACGCCCTGCATGAACTACCGTTACGCCCTGCCCTTACTGCTGCTGAGTGCCACTGCCTGCAGCCGCAAGCCTTTTTTTCAGCCTGATGCCCGCGTGGCCCACACCACTCCCCTGCCCCCCAGCGCCGATAGCGCGCTGGTTACGGCTGGCCGCCACTACCAGCGGGGGCTGGTGGGCCGCTTCGTGCTGGGCCCACACTACCGCCGGGCCTGGGCCGAGCCCGTAACGCTGCCTGTATTCCGGCCCGAGCAGTTGGCGCCGGGCGGACTGAAGTTCGTGAAAATGGGCGGAGGGTTTCAAACTACCAGCCTGACCATGGCCGACCCCGCGGGCCGCAGCTACGCGGTGCGCACCATCGACAAGAACCCCGAGAAAACGCTACCCAAGTTTCTGCGGTCCACCTTTGTATTCGGCGCCGTGCGCGACGCCACCTCGGCGGCCATGCCGTATGGGGCCTTTGTGGTGCCGCCGCTGGCCAAAGCGGCCGGCGTTCCGCACAGCAGCCCGCGACCCTATTATGTACGCCCCGATGAAACCGGGCTCGGCCCCGAATCCGAGCGGTTTCAGGGCCGGGTGGTACTGGTGGAGCGCCGGTACGAGGGCAAGGAAAACATTGACGGACCGGTAGCCGGCGCCGCCGACCTCGATGAGACGGAAGATGTGCTGCCCGCCCGCTACGAAAACCAGCGCGACCAGCTCGATGGCGCGGCCTTTGTGCGCGCCCGCCTACTGGACATGTGGCTCGGCGACTGGGACCGGCACGAAGGCCAGTGGAGCTGGGCCGCCTACCCGCAGCCCGACCGGCAACGGCGCTGGCAACCCGTTCCGCAGGACCGCGACCAGGTGTTTTTTCGGTTCGATGATGGCTGGGCCTCCTGGGTGGTGAGCAAGGCCGTGGCCAAGTTCCGCACCTTTGGGCCGCGCTACGAAAGCATTGCCGGCTACACCCGCAACGCTTCGTTTATTGATAGCCGGGCCCTGCCCGCCGTACCCCGGGCCGCTTACCTAGCAGCAGCCCGCGAGCTGCAGCAACGCCTCACCGACACCGTGATAGAACAAGCCGTGCGCCAGGGCCTGCCGCCCGCCGTGTACACCTACGAAGGCCCCCGCATGATTGCCGGCCTGAAGGCCCGCCGCGCCAAGCTGCCCCGCGTAGCCGACGAGTTCTACCGTTTGCAGGCCGAAGAAGTGATGGTAGCCGGCACCGACGAAAAGGAGCGGTTTGTGGTGGAGCGCCTGAGTGATACGGCCACCGTGGTGTCGGTGTATTCGCTGGAAAAAGTGCCTGAGGGGCAGCTGCAGGGCCAGCTGTTGTATAGCCGTAGCTTCGACCCGCGCGACACCAAAACGGTACGCCTGCACGGCCTCAAGGGCAAAGACGAGTTCCTGGTATCGGGCAAGGTGCGCCGCTCGCCCTTCATCGACATTTACGGCGGCCCCCACGAAGACCTGGTGCGCGACTCCTCCCGGGTAGCCGGCCTGCGTAAGCGCACCCGCTTTTTTGATACGGCCCGCAACAACGACTTTCAGCGCGGCTCCGAAATCAAGAACAAAACCGCCCACGACGTTCTCTCCCACGCCTTCGACCGGGACGGATCGGGAAGGTGAGATAAAAAAGAACGTCATGCCTCATCTGGCGTACGCTTGTTGAAGCACCTCTACCGCTTCGTTAAATGCGGTAGAGATGCTTCGACAAGCGTACGCCAGATGAAGCATGACGTTCTTTTGGCATTTAGATACCTTTTATTTTTCCAACTCCTTCAGCATCTCCAGCACCATGTGCTCGGTGGGGGTAAGCAGGTCGTTTTGCTTGGGGTCGGCGTCGTGGCGGCGCAGGTACTCAACGAGCTTGTTGGAGTTGAACAGCTCGATTACCTGGGGGTGGATGTAGTATTTGGAGCACACGGTGGGCGTGTTGCCCAGGTTTTCGGCCACGTCCTTAATGGCCCGCTTCAGGGTTTTAGGGCGCGGGAAATCGGGTTCCTCATCCAGAATCCGCTCCAGGCACTCCACCATTTTCACGGTGCCGCCCCAGGTTCTGAAGTCCTTGGCCGAGAGGCTCAGGCCGGTAGCCTCGTGCAGATACTCGTTCACGTCGCCCGATTCCAGCTCCTGGCGGTGGCCGTCGGGGGCGTAGTACTGAAACAGGTGCTGGCCCGGTATTTCCTTGCACTTCTGCACCATGCGGGCCAGTTTCCGGTCATGGATGGTCAGGTCGTGGGGCACACCTTTCTTGCCCACGAAGCTAAAACGCACATCGGCCCCGCTCACGTTCACATGTTTGTCGCGCAGGGTGGTCAGGCCGTAGGTTTTGTTCTTCTTGGCGTATTCCTTGTTGCCCACCCGGATAAACGACTGGTCCATGAGCGTGAGCACCAAGGCTACTACTTTCGTTTTATCGAGCTGTGGGCGGGCCAGATCCTTGTGAATGCGGGCGCGCAGGTCGGCCAGATTTTCGCCGAACGCCCGCAGACGGCTGAACTTGGTAAGGGCCCGGGCCTGGTCCCAGGCAGCGTGGTAGAGGTACTGCTTGCGGCCCTTGGCGTCGCGGCCGGTTACCTGCAAATGCGTGTTGGGCGAGGGCGAAATCCAGACGTCGGTCCAGGCTGGCGGAATCACGAAGCCCCCGATGCGGGCCAGCGTTTTTTCATCCTTCAGTAGCTCGCCTTTGGCGGTGCGGTAGCGCACGTTGCCGGCACGGGTGGTTTCGCGGGTCAGGCCGGGCTTGGTGTCGGTGAGGTAGCGCAGGCCGGCCAGCTCGGCCTGGCGGGCGGGGTCTTTATACAACTCGTGGGCAGCGGGTAGTGGGTCGAGGCGCTTTTTCTTGGTTTTGGGGCGGGCGGTGGCGGTGGTAACCATAGCGGAATCAGGCGGAATACCGCACGCGCCGGAACTGGCGGGCGGGTTTTGCTCTACGCAGAAACCCGGCAGAAGGTGGCCGCTACCCAGTGCCCCATCCAACGATGTAGCCAGCCTGGCCAACTATCTTTTTCTGCCTGATTAGCCGCCTCCTGCGGGCGTAGTGCCTGTTTTTATGCCCGGGCAAGCAACACCTCAGCTGGCTGGTCCGTTAGTGCACCGCTGGCCCTGGCACTATTTTTTCTAGCAAGCCAGCCAACTCTCTCTTATCCAACCATTACTTTCTTCGCTTCCTATGCGGAATTTCCTCAAAAAAACCGGTATTCTGGCGGGCTTGGCCCTCACGCTGGGCGGCGCGGCTTCCTGCTCCAAAGACGGCGACGGTGTGCTCCTGTTCTCGATTGAAGACGACAAAGCCCTGGGCGAGCAGGTAGCTGCCCAGACCGACTCGACTTTCCGGGCCAAGGGCCAGCTGCTGGAACCCGGCAGCAACCCGCAGGCCTATGCAGCCCTCAACAAAATCGTGCTCCGGGTGCTCAATTCGGGCAAGCTCCAGTACCGCAACGAGTTTCCCTGGGATGTAAAAATCATCAAGGATGACCAGACCCGGAACGCCTTTGCCACGCCCGGCGGCCATATTTATGTGTACTCGGGGCTGATAAAGTACCTTGATAACGAAACCCAGCTGGCCGGCGTAATCGGCCACGAAATTGCGCACGCCGACCGTCGGCACACCTCCCGCCAGCTACAGCAGCAGTATGGCATTAGTGTGCTGCTGAGCCTGGTGCTGGGCGACAACCAGAACGCGCTGATCGATGTGGCCAACGGCCTGGGGCAGCTCAAGTTCAGCCGCGACTACGAAGTGGAGGCCGATGACTATTCGGTGGAATACCTCAACGGCACCAACTACTACGCCTGCGACGGGGCAGCCGGCTTCTTCATAAAGTCTCAGAACGACGGCCAGGCCGGCCCGCCCGAGTTCCTGAGCACCCACCCCAACCCCGGCAACCGCGTGCAGAGCATCCAGGCCAAGGCCGACCAGCTCAACTGCCGCAACCGCACGGCTGGCTCCGACGACTTCAACCAGCTGCGAAACGCGTTGTAGCCCCCACGGACGCTATAGTATTTCCAGGCTCCCGGCAGTTTGCCGGGAGCCTTTTTTATGGCTGATACTGACCCACTCCTACAACCGGGGCAACACCACCGGCCGGCTGCTGCGTAAACAGCTCTCCGGCAACCTGCTTTATTTGCGCACTATGCTTCCTTTCCGCGATACACTCCATACCTGGGCCGAAAACGCCGACGAATCTCTGACCCGCCTGCGCAGCCGTTTGGGGCTGTTGCACCCGCTGCAGCTGGTAACTTACCGCAGCTATGGCACGCCCGAGCGCCTTTACGTAAAGGGCCGCCTGCTCACCGATAAGGGCATTGACGAGCCCGACCCCACTGCTTCGCGCTGGAACAACCTGCTGAACATGTACCGCCGCTTCGACAGCAACGAGATTGCCGGGGCCCAAATCAGCATCAATCCCACCGACGGTACCAACCACCCCATCCTCACCGATGAGGAAGGCTACTTTACCCTCAACCTGGCCCCAGAGTCGTTGCCTGTGCCGGTCGATTTTCTGTGGTATCCGGTGGAGGCAGCCCTGCAGCAGGCCCCCGCCCCCTTCCCTACCCCGCCCGGGCTGCGCGCCAATGCCATGGTGCTCATTCCGCCGCCCGACGCCGAGTACGGTATCATTTCCGACCTCGACGACACCGTAATTGAGACGTCGGCAACCAATTTGCTGCGCATGGCCCGCACCGTGCTGCTGCGCAACGCCCGCTCGCGGCTGCCCTTTAAAGGAGTTGCCGAGTTTTACCGCCAACTGCAACTGGGCCGCAATGGCAAGCGCAACAACCCGTTCTTTTACGTCAGCAGCTCGCCCTGGAACCTCTACGACCTACTCGACGATTTCCTGGAGCTGAACAACATTCCACCCGGCCCGCTGCTGCTGCGCGACGCGTCCTTGAAACGCCAGACGGCCGCCGCCAGCAGCCACCACGCCCACAAGCTGCACGAAATCGAAAACCTGCTGCTTACTTACCCGCTCCTGCCCTTCATACTCATCGGCGACTCGGGCCAGGAAGACGCCAATATTTACCGCGAGGTAGTACGCCGCCACCCCGGCCGCATCCTGGCCATCTACATCCGCGACGTAAACCGGGCCGACCGGGCTGCCCTCGTTGAGCAAGTACGCGAAGACTTACGGAACGATAAGGTAGAGATGCTGCTGGTACAAGACACCGTACAGGCCGCCGAGCACGCCGCCGCCACCGGCCTCATCTTCCACGAAGCCATTCCGGCCGTGGAGCAGGAAAAGGTGAAAGATGAGGTGGAGGAAGGGTAGGCCCTACAGCCATTTTCACGAGTACGCGCCACATCCAAAACGCCCCCGCCGGATTCCGGCGGGGGCGTTTAACCTTGAGAAGACGGAGGCTAACAGCCAACGGCTATAAGCTAACAGCTAGACGCACAATTAGGCGCGCACCGGCAGCCACTTATCGAACACGCGCTGCTGCTCGGCAGTGGGGTTGGGCTGACGCTCGATGCGGTAGCGGCTGACGGGGCTGGCCAGCAGCGGGAAGCTTAGCTCCTGCACCTGGCCCTCGCGGGCTACGAGCACCTTAACGGTAGACCCCACGGCCCGGCCGGCCAGCAGCTTGTTCAAGTCGTCGGTCACGCGCGCGCCATCAAGGCTCAGAATTTCGTCGCCTACGTTGAGGCCACCTTGCCAGGCGCTACCGTCGCGCACGACGCTGGCCACCGTCTGGCGCCCCCCGGCGGGGCTGATGCGGGCACCGAGGCCAACTTCGGTGGCCGGGGCGGGCGTTACGCTCAGGCGCAGACCGGCGTAGCCCAGGGCCTGCTCGTAGGGCAGCATTTCGGTGCCGTACACGTGCTTGGCGAAGAACGAGTCGAAGCGCTGGCCGGCTATTTTGGCCACCGCATCCTGATACTCCTGATCAGTGAAGCCGCGGCCCTGCTTGAGGTAGTATTGGTCGTAGAGGTAGCGCATCACGTCGTCGAGGCGCTTTTCGCCTTTGGTGGCGTTGATGACCATTAGGTCGAGCACAAACCCGATAACCTCTCCCTTATCGTAGTAGCTGATGGCCGTATTGCCCGAGTTTTCGTTGGGACGGTACTGCTTGATCCAGGCGTCGAAGCTCGACTCGGCGGCCGACTGCACCTTATTGCCCGGCGTGTTCTCAACGCGGTTGATGCCGTTGCTCAGATCAGCCAGGTACTGGTCGGGCGTCACGAAGCCGGCCCGTTGCATAATCAGGTTGGAGAAGTACTCAGTGCCGCCCTCGCTCAGCCACAGCATGCGGGTGTAGTTCTCCTTGTCATAGTCAAACGGCCCCAGCGCTACCGGTCGGATGCGCTTCACGTTCCAGAGGTGGAAATACTCGTGCGCCACCAGCCCCAGAAACCCCTTCCAGCCAGCTTCGGAGGAGTAGGCGTTGCGCGACACCGACAGCGTGGTTGAGAATAGGTGCTCCAAGCCTCCGGTGCCCCGATCGATGTTGTGCACAATGAACACGTACCGGTCGAGCGGGTTGCGGTCCATCACTCTCTGCGACTCCTCGCACACGCGCTGCATGTCGCGGGTGAGGCGCTGCTCGTCCACTACCGTGTCGCCGTACATGGCCACCGTGTGGGGCGTGCCGTTGGCCGTGAACGTGTAGATTTTCTGGTTGCCGATTTCGATGGGCGAATCGGCCAGCTCGTCGTAGTTGCTGCTGCGGTACGTGAAGGTGCCGCCGGCGGGCTTGAGGCTGGTGCTTACCTGGCTCCAGCCGGCAGCGGGCTTCACCTCCAGTTGGCTGGGCAGCTGCTTGTTCTCGGCCGGATACATAAACACGCTTGTACCGTTCACGTAGCCATGCGAGGCGTCGATGAAGCTCGTGCGTACGCTCAGCTCGTAGGCGTACACCTTGTAGCGCACCGCGAAGTTGCGGGCTTTGGGGTGATAGATGCGCCAGGTATTCTTGTCCAGCTTCTCGGTGCGCAGCGCCTGGCTGCCGGCCGTGGCGCCAAAGTCCTCCACGTTGCGCTCAAACTCCCGAATCAGGTACGAACCGGGCGCCCAGACGGGCATTTTAACGTCGGTGTAGGCTTTGTTGAAGCCGTCGAGGTTCATCTCGACCTCGAAGTAATGGGTTTGCGGAGCCGGCATGGCCAGCGTGTAGCGCAGTGTGGGCGCGGCCAGGGCAGCCGGAGCCACGTGGCCCAGCAGCACACCCAGGGCCGCCACCGCCAAGCGGCGGCGAGGAGCAGTCAGGAGCATTCAGAATGAAAAAAAGGGTGGGCAAACAGACAGAACCAGCCCTGCAGGCTGGTTGGGCAAAGAACGGAGAAAACCCCGAAAGGCTGCAACTACCAGCGCACTATGCCGCCTGTTCACCCCCGCAGCCATGCTCCGGGAATGCCTGCCCAGCCCGCCGGAACCCGCACCGCACCGCAACCGTTAAGCAAGCCAGCAACTCTACTTTCAAGCAATGCGCTACGTCTGGTCGGTTTTTTTTCTGCTGATTGCTCTGCTGGTGAGCCGGGCGGTTTGGGTGCGGCAGCCGCACCCCGCTGCTGGGTACGCCACCACTACTACACCGGCCCGCACCACCGCCTACACGCCAGCCACCACTGCCCCGGCAGCTGGTACACCAGCCGTTGCTCCTGCTTCGCCGCCCCCGAAGCCGGTGCCCCCAGCCTCCGGCCTACGGGCTGCGGCTCCTTCCAGCAAGGCCGATAGTATTGTAGTCTTTGCCCTGCAGCAGCTAGGTACCCCCTACCTGTACGCCGGCACCACGCCCAGTATTGGGTTCGACTGCTCGGGGTTTGTCATGTATGTGTTTGCCCGCTATGGGGTACCCACGCCCCACTCTACCGCCATGCTGATTGATGTGGGTCGGCCTGTAGCCCGCACAGCCGCTCGCCCCGGCGACATTGTGGTATTTACCGGCACGGCCGCTACGTCTACCACGCCGGGCCATGCGGGCATCGTCATCAGCCAGCCCGGCGAGCCTATCCGGTTCGTGCATTCGTCCTCGGCCCGCCGCGAATCGGGCGTTAAAATCAGTCAGGTAGAAGGCTCCGGTTACGAACGGCGCTTTATGCAGGTGCGGCGGGTGCTTTAACCACTACAAGCAGAGGCCATCCTATTGTACAAGTAGAGGTCCGTTGTGTGCAGGCTGGCACAGCAGCCCTGTTCTGCTACCCCTTAAACGCAACGATGCCCGGCTGCCTGTGCAGACCTCCTTATCGAGGCTGCTGGGCAAACCGGGCATCTAATCCTTCAAATCTTACCAAGCGGCTGAACTGGGGTACAGCCCCGCCATCTATTTGTAAGACCTTGCCAGAATGCGGGAACCCACCCTGAAGGGCTAACAGGGTTCCGCGCGTAAGCTGTTGTTAAGCGCGTCCGGCGGTGAAGCGGACTACATTCGACAGGCTTGGCAGGATTTGGTTGGGACTACTAGACATTTTGTACCTCCTTTCTTTAGATCCGACATAACCCCTGCTTCGCTGCCCAGCACCTTAGGGCGGCCCGGCGGGGGCTGTAGCACTCGCTACGCATGGTAAAGTTAAACGCCAGAGGGAAGGTTCAAAATAAAAACAGCTTTTTTTACGCTTCAGAGCCGCATTTAATCCCATCTGGCTGATAGTCACCGGTTTTTGCTGATCTTGATTTTCCGCATGGTAAGTGCAGCCAGAATCTGGCTTTATAGTTGCAATATGGCCGATGCGGTTAAAATCCGACCGAGCAGCCGGTTCAGTTGGATTTTACTATCTTTTCCCCACGAATTCACTCCCACTTCTCCATCATCCATTTCATGAAAAAATTTCTTCTTCTAAGCGTAGCCATCCTCTTTGGCCTGCTCTCCTCGGCCTCGGCCCAAACTCTCTCCCCGCTGGGCATATGGACCAATGCGGAGAAGAAGGCCACGTTCGAGATTTATAAGTGCGGCACCAAGCTCTGCGGTAAGATTGTGTCGCTGACGGTGCCCAACGACGCATCCGGCAAGCCCAAGATGGACACCCAGAACCCCGAGCCCAAGCTTCGTACCCGTCCCCGCCTGGGCATGGTGTTTATGAGCGGCTTCGAGTACGACGAGAGCAACAAGTGGGACGATGGCAAAATCTACGATCCGGAATCGGGCAAGACCTACTCCTGCTACATGAAGATGATGAACGCCAATACCATGGAAGTAAAAGGCTACATCGGCTTCTCGCTCATCGGCAAGTCGCAGACCTGGACCCGGGTGAAATAGGGCGTGCTGCTGCATCAGCTTCGGCGGGGCTCCCAATAATGGGAGCCCCGCTTTTTTTGCGGCCTACGGAGCCATGTGCCGGCATGTTTTTTGAACTTTGGCAGCCAGTTGGCCAGCAAACCATTTGAATGGCCTGTGGTTACTACCTAAATATAGTTACGCATTTTGCTCGACCTGCTCAAAAAGCTTTTTACCGACTCCGCCCCCCAATCGGGTGTTTGGCAGCCGCTGCACCGCAGCCCGGCGCAGGAGCGGCGCAGGCAGCAGTGGCTGGCGCAGCAGGTGTACCTCAACTGGGCGGGGCCCTATTTCAAGGCATATCACTATCAGAAAGCCGGCCTGCCCGGGGCCCGGTTCCGGGTGCAACTGGCGCGCAAAGAAGGCCAGCGCGGGGCTGTTTTTCTCTATGACCCCAGCATGGGACCGGGCAACTTCCAGCATTTCTTCGACTTCGTCCGCGACCGGGTGCTGGCGCAGGGCTACCAGTTGGGCGCGGCCGACCACCGCACTTTGCACCACGAACAGTACGCCGAGAGCACGCAGAAGTATTTTCTGAAGCCCCAGCCCAGCGACTGTACGAATACCGGCCGTTGCAACCAGCGTTTCGGCAACGTAACCCTCGATCTGGTAAGCATCAATGGCCAACCCGGCTTTATCCGGCTTGCCAACAACCCCTTCACCGACGACATTTTTACGCCGGCCGCGACCTTTGATGCGCTGGTAGATGCTGTTTTCAACCTGCCCCCCGCCCCACCCGAGGTAGAGGCGCTGATAACGGCCTACAAAAAGCCCATAGCGTAGCCGCTCGTACGACTTTAAAACCGGTAAGGCCGCTGCAAATCCTCGTTAGGATGTGCAGCGGCCTTACCGGTTTTAAAATAGCAGCTCTTACTCCTCCCTCACAAAACGAGCACGGCTGGCCGAACCGTCGGGGCTGAGCAGGCGCAGGTGGTAGAGACCGGGGCGTAGCGTGCTGGTTTGCAGTACAGGGCGGGCAGCAGGCACGGTTTGACGTAGTACCACGCGGCCGGCAGCATCAGTTACCACAGCTTGGGCGCTTGGGCCACTGAAATCGGCCAGGCGCAACTGGTCGCGGCAAGGGTTGGGGTATACACTGAGCTGCGGCGTACGGGCCGCTTGGTTACTTGTTACAACTCCCTCATCGCGCACTACCAGGCCGGCAAGGCCATTGAGCAGCCACTGCTCGGGGTCGATTTCGACGCTGACCACCGCGCGCGACTCGGCAACTGCCAGGGTGCGCACCGGCTGCGTCTGGGCAAAACGAATGGTGCGGGTGCTGTTGTCGGCGAAGGTGAGGCGGTAGTCAATATCAGTTTGGAAAAAGGGCGTAACGGCAGGCATCGATACGGTTTGGGTGCTTTTCAGGTACACCTGGCCACCGGTCTGGTTCCAGCGCAGTGCAAACGTCGGATGACCTTCGCCCCGGAACCAGTGGTCGAAAAAGTACTGCAACGACCGGCCCGCTTCGGCCTCGAAAAGCCGTTGCAGGTCGCGGGTGCGGGCCGTGCGGCCGCTGTAAGTGCTCTGGAAGGTGCGCAATACCCGGAAGAACTTGGTGTCGTCGTTGAGCAGGTAGCGCAGCATATGGACAACGGACGCGCCCTTTTTGTAGCTGAGCCGCGAGCTGAAGATGCGGCCCACGTTGCTGGTATCACTCACAAACACGCTGCCACCGGGCTGGCTCATGGCCGAACTGTGAGCTTGGTTGAGCCAGCTACGGGCCGCAGCAGGCGTAGAAAACGCGTTCAGGGCAAGGTACTCGCCATACGACGCAAAGCCCTCGTTGAGCCAGATGTCCTCCCAGGCGCCGCAGGTTACGTTGTCGCCGAACCATTGGTGGAACAGCTCGTGGGCCGTAAGCGTGAAATTGAAGCCGTCCTGGGTGGTCATGGTCTGGTGCTCCATGCCGCCGCCAATGGGCGCCATGCTGTGGCCATACTTCTCGTTGGCAAACGGGTAGAGGCCTACCTGGGCCGAGAAGCTCTCGATGAAGCCCGGCGTGCGGTCAATATCGGCGCGGTAAAAATTGAGCGCCGCCTGGTTGTACACGTAGTTGACGATGGGAATACGTGGGCCACCTACGGGGTTAGCGTAATTCACATACTCGACGTAGGGCGCCACGGCCACCGAAACCAGGTAGTAGGCAATCGGGTGGCGCGACTTCCACTCGTAGCGCACCTCGTTGCCCGGCAGATTGGTTACGCGCTCCAGCACCCCGTTGGAGCCCACTTTGTTGGCAGCGGCCGTCGTTACCCACACGTCGGACGAATCGGCTTTATCGGTGAGCACCTGCTTGCAGGGCCACCACTCGTAGGCGTTGTAGGGCTCCGACAGGCTCCAGGTGGTGCTCACGTTGTAGGTAGGCGCAATACGGGTATTCAGGGCGTTGCCGATGGCGCCTGCGTTGCTATTGGGAGCCGTGCCATTGTAGGTAATGCGGGCCTCGAAGAGCGTGTTGGCCGCCACTGGCCGGGCCAGACCCACCGTTACGTCGCCCTGGCCCTTGCGTACCAGCCCGGCGCTGGCTTGCCCGTCTACTACCACCGATTCGATGGCGAAGGTGCTGAACAGCTCGAAGGCCAGCGAGTCGAGCGGCTGGCTGCCGGTGCGGGCCTTGATGGTGACTGTACCGCCCACGTTGCGACTGGTGTTGCTCAGCCGGATATCGAGCTTGTAGTATTTTACATCGTAGCCGGCCATTTTCTGACGGTGGCTAAGGCTGGCGTAGGCCGGGCGGGCCGCCGCACCAGTATGCACGCGGGCGCAGGCATCAGCCGCCGAGCCATCGAGGTCGGTGGCCAGGGGGCGGTAGGTGGGCAGCTGAGCGGTGGCCGACAAACTGCCCGCCAGCAGGCCAGCTGTTGCAAGCAGAAAGGTAGAAAGGCGCATAAAGGGGTTGGAGTAGAAACAGGATGCGGGACTAAGGTACGTTCTCGCCGCTCAAAATCAACGGCTTGTGCTCAGCCGCCGCCATGGGTGCCGAGTGCCGGTTTACATAGCGGACGGCAGGTCGTTCTGACCTCAGTATCAAGCATGACGTACACCAAAAGCGTGTAGCGCGAAGCTTCGGCTTCGCGCATCGTTGAACAATGGCGCATGGCGCGGCATTCAGCAACGACACGCGAAGCCGGAGTTGTGCACCACACGTTTTGAGCGTAAAATCTGTTATCCAAAAAACGCCCCCGATACCTGTTTAGGTACCGGGGGCGGTAGTGGTTTAGTGGCTTGCCTACAGAAAGGGGCCTAATACAGAAACAGAAAGGCCGCAAACAGCGCAATCCAGAGGCCATCGATGAAGTGCCAGTAGAGCGTGACCATGCGCAGCTGCAGCCGGCGGTAGGGGTTGCGGATGAACACGAGCGTGCGCACGGCATCGGCGGCGGCGTAATGCGTGCGAATCAACAACACCAGCAGAAACACCATGCCACCCAGCAGGTGCGCTACGTGCAGGGCCGAGAGCAGGTACACGAACGAGCCGCTGGCCATGCCGTCGAAGAACACGCCCTGGGCCATGAGCTCGCGCCAGCCCAGCACCTGCAGGCCCGCAAAAACGCAGCTCAGCAACAGGGTAGCTCCCAGGCAGCGGCGCAGGGTGGGCAGGTCGTCGTGGGCATAAATGCGGCTGGCCTGGGCAATAACGTAGCTGCTGGCCAGCAGCACAATGGTGCTCAAAGAAAAGAAGCGCGGCAACGCAAACAGCCCGCTGGGTGCCCCGGTCCGGAAGTGCGTAATAGCATAGGCTCCCACTAGCCCCACGAACAGCACCGTAATTCCGGCCAGGCCCACGTACAACATCATCAGCAGCGGCGGCATCCGCTCCATGCGCTGGAAAGTGGAAGCCGGGCGGGTGGAGCCCACTTTTTTAGGAGAATTTTGGTCGGAGCTCATAAAACAGAAAAACGGGCAGACATACGAAGTGCAAACCAACCAGCGGGCCTTTAGTTCCGGGGAGCCAACGGCTGGTTCAGGCTCCCCAGGTAGTTTCTGAAGTACGCGAAATGGCTTGCTATAATCGTACGTTTTTCGGGCCGGTTTTCTGTTGTTTCTTCTCGATTAGCAGGCCGTTAGCTAACCCAAGCGTGAGTACGCTGTAGGGGCGGGGCTTGCCTCCGCCCGCCATTGAGCGGTTGCACCAGGCGTTGTCCGGACGGCGGGTGGGGGCAAGCCCCACCCCTACGCCGTGCTAATAGCTTAGTCTGAAACTTGGGATACTCAAGTTGTTTACAAAGTACCAAAAGCTAATCAGCTCATCATACTTTACAGCTTGCGGAAGAAGGAGCCAATTTTCCCGAATACCGCGTTTATGGTAATTTTCGGGCTGCTGCCAGCACCAAACGTCACGTGAGTTTTGCCCGCCACCCGCAAATCGAGCACCAGGCCCAACTGCCGGGCCAGGTCGTTGAGTTGCTGCAGGGGGTCGGGGCCGGGCGGGCCTTTGGGCTTGGGTGGCGCGTGCGGGTCTTTGGGAGGGCCGGCCGTTATCTTGTCGAACACGCGCTGGCTGGGGAAGTTGATGATCAGGTAGCCACCCGTGCCCGCCACCTGTACCTCGTCGCCATCAAGCGTTACCACCAGCTGAGCCTCAATATCGAGGCCGCTAGCCAAGTGAGGCGGGGTTGGGGTTGGCCGGCGGCAGGTTGCCGGAAGGCGGGTTCTCGCCGCGGGTACGGATGCGTAGCGCCCCATTGAGCCGCCAGGTGGTGGGGGTGCCGGGGTTCTGGGCGTTGGGCACCTGCAATTCCATCTGGTCGAAATTCAGGGCCAGCTCTACGCCGCCCGAAAGCTTGGAAAGCAGCGAGGCGGCCGTATCGGCCCAGGAAGTAGGTTGGTCAGGCATGGTTTAGGTTGATAAGTGGTTGGTAGCTGGTGTGCGGAGCAAGTAGGCTATGCTGCGTTGAACGGTGCATAATATTCTTGCGCGGTCCAACGATGGTACCCCTGCAAACGCTGTTGTGGGAGCCAAGTTACAGTTTTGGGCGGGCACGGCTTTTGCCTGACGGGTTATATACCCGGCAGAATCCAAACCGGCTGACCTGCGTATGCAGGGCGTACGGTCGGGTTTACCGGTTCCTGTTTTCACTTCGTCCTTCTCTATGTCCTCCACGTACTTTGTGGCCCTGGCCACCGGCCTCTTGGCTACGGTAGCCCTTCAGGCCCAAACCCTCCCCGCCCCTGATCCGGCAGCCAACTGCCCCCACCCTTTCGGCCTGAAAGACAACACAGCCCGCACCTTTACCCTGCAGGATGCCAAGGGCGAAACAATGGGCTATGTGCACCAGCGGGTAGTGCGCCTAGACACCGAGCAGAACAAAAAGAAAACCCTGACCACCAACACCGTGCTGCTTAAAAGCGGGGCCTACGACACCAAAGGACGCCTGCTTTACCTGCGCGACCTGACCTTCCGCTGCCGCCAAGACACAGCCTTTACCGACGGCCTCGACCAGCTTAATCCGGAGAAGCTCAGCTCCTTCCGCGACCGGCTCCTGACCTACACCCCCACCCCGCTGGCCTGGCCCAATCAGCCCACCGTGGGCTCAGAGCTGCCAAATGGGGGGATGCTGGTTGATGTGCGTAGCTCGGCCGTAGATATTGCCCAGGTGTACGCCACCGTCAGCAAGCGCCGCGTAACGGGCCAAGAGTCGGTTACGACGCCTGCCGGCACCTTCCTGTGCTATAAAGTGGAGGCCGAGCTGGAAAGCGCTACCGTGGCCCGCGCCGACCTCAAGCTGGCTTCGACGGTGCGTGTGGTTGATTACTACGCGCCTAATGTTGGCTTGGTGAAGTCGGAGGTGTACAACAAAAAGGGCCGGCTGGAGCAGGTGCGGGTACTTACCGGGCTTGACCAATCGGCCGGCGCAGTTGGCGGGACGGCGGGTAAGCGTAAAAAGTCCTAAATTCCGGCTTTCAACTGCTTTTTTTTTCCGGCTTATGCGCCCTCTACTCCTGCTGCCCACCGCGCTACTGTCGCTGTTGGGGGCCTCCTGTCAGAACGCAGCTTCTACTTCCGGCACGGCAGCTACCGCCCCTGCCGCGGAGGCCACTTCGCCAACTGCCACTTCGCCCCAGGGTAAAACCTACGGCGCAGCCATTACCAGCGACGGCGCGCAGCCCCTGTCGGCCCTGCCTACGCTGCTCGGCACCCAGGATTCGGCCCAGGTGAAGCTGGTGGGCCCGGTGCAGGAGGTGTGCCAGGCCAAGGGCTGCTGGATGACCATGAAGCTGGCCGACGGCCGCGACATGCGCGTCAAGTTCAAGGATTACGCCTTCTTCGTGCCCAAGGACATCAGCGGCAAAACCATCGTCATCAACGGCTGGGTCCACCGCGAAACCGTGCCCGTATCCGACCTGCAGCACTACGCTAAGGACGCCGGCAAATCGGCCGCCGAAATTGCGGCCATCACCGAGCCCCAGCAGCAGTTGAACTTCGAGGCCGACGGCGTATTGGTGCAGGAATAGCGCTATTTAAACTGCATGCGAAAGCCGTTCAACTACCTTTTGGGTTTAGTTGAGCGGCTTTCGCTTTTGACTTTCTTCTGTCACCCGTAGCTTGCGGCTCCAACCTGCCCCTCCCCTATGAGTCCCGATATCGAAGCGCGCATTATCGCCCTTACCGAGCAGCTGCACCACCTCAACTACCAATACTACCAGCTCGACCACTCCGAAATACCCGACCAGGCGTTTGATGCGCTGCTGGCCGAGCTGGCCCGACTGGAGGCCGAATACCCCGACCTGGCCCGGCCTAACTCGCCCACCCGGCGGGTAGGCGGCACCGTTACCCGGCAGTTCCCCACGGCCGAGCACCGCTACCCCATGCTGAGCTTGGGCAACACGTATTCGGAGGCCGATTTGCGCGAGTTTGATGAGCGGGTTCGCAAGGGCCTGGAGGGTGCCGAAATGCAGTATGTGTGCGAGTTGAAGTTCGACGGCGTGGCCATGAGCCTGACCTACGAGCACGACCAGCTGGCCCAGGGCGTAACGCGCGGCGATGGTACCCGCGGCGACGTGGTAACCAACAACGTACGCACCATCCGCAACCTGCCGCTGCACCTGCGGCCCGCCGGCCCGGCCCGCCCGCCCGAGTTCGAGGTGCGGGGAGAAATTTTCATGCCCCTGCCCGTATTTGCCGAGCTGAACGAGGAGCGCGAAGCCAACGGCGAAGCCCTGCTGGCCAACCCGCGCAACGCCGCCAGCGGCGCCCTCAAGCTCCAGGATTCGGCCCAGGTAGCGGCCCGCAAGCTGCGTTTCTACGCTTATTCGTTTCTGATGCCCGGCCGCTCGCAGTTCGAAACCCACAGCGCCTCATTGGAGGCCCTCACGGCCTGGGGCCTGCCCGTGTCGGACACTTGGCGGCGCTGCGCCACCATTGAGCAGGTCCTGGATTTCGTGCACGAGTGGGACAAAAAGCGGTTCGGTCTGCCAGTTGCCACCGACGGCATCGTTATTAAGGTAGACGATTTTCGGCAGCAGGAACTACTGGGCTACACCTCCAAAAGCCCCCGCTGGGCCATTTCCTTCAAGTATCCGGCCGAGGCGGGCCGTACCCGCCTGCAGGCCATCCAGTACCAGGTGGGCCGCACCGGGGCCGTTACGCCGGTGGCCCTGCTGGCCCCGGTGCCGCTGGCCGGCACCGTGGTAAAGCGCGCCTCGGTACACAATGCCAACCAGATTGCCGCCCTCGATTTGCGCATCGGCGACTTGGTGTTCGTGGAGAAAGGCGGCGAAATCATCCCGAAAATTACCGGCGTCGATCTGGAGGCTCGCCCCGCCGATAGTCAGCCCATTGTGTACCCCACCGAGTGCCCCGCCTGCGGCACGCCGCTGATCCGGCCCGAGGGCGAGGCCCACTTCCGCTGCCCCAACGACCGGGGCTGCCCGCCCCAACTCAAGGCCAAACTCGAACATTTTGTGTCGCGCAAGGCGCTTGATATTGACGGACTGGGGGCCGAAACCGTGGGTCGTTTCTTCGATCTGGGCTTGGTAACCGATGCCGCTTCGCTTTACGAGCTGCCAGCCAAGGCTGAAGAGCTGGCGCAGCTGGAGCGCATGGGCGAGAAGTCGGTGCAGCGGCTGGTGGCAGGGCTGGAAACCAGCAAGCAGGTACCGTTCGATCGGGTGCTGTTCGGGCTGGGCATCCGGTATGTGGGCGAAACCGTGGCCGAAAAGCTGGCCGCCCACTACCGCACCGTGGAGGCGCTGGCGGCGGCAACAGCCCCCGAGCTGGCCGCCGTGCCCGAGGTAGGCGGCGTCATTGCCGAGTCGGCGGCCGCCTGGTTTCAGGAGCCCCAGAACCTCGACCTGCTGGCGCGCCTGCGCACGGCGGGCGTGCAGCTGGCTCTCACGGGCGAGGCGCCCCAACCCCAAAGCGACCGGCTGGCGGGCCTCACGTTTGTACTTTCGGGTGTATTCGAGCTGCACAGCCGCGACGAGCTGCAACACCTCATTCAGCAGCACGGCGGCAAAATAACGGGCAGCATCAGCAAGAAGCTCAGCTTTCTGGTAGCCGGCGACAAAATGGGTCCGGCCAAGCGCGAAAAAGCCACCACGCTGAAAGTGCCCATCATCAGCGAAACCGACCTGCTGGCCATGCTCCCGAAAGCTGACGACATGCCAGCCAACTCAGCCAACGAAGTCCCGGCTACTTCCACCGACAAGGGTCCGGGCACTCTCTCGCAGGGCTCGTTGTTCTAACGTCCGGTTGGCCGGCCGTGCAACGTGGCCGACCCGACCGCGTTCTTATATACTTGTCACTTAAAATCTTACCATGCTCCGCTACTTGCTCCTGACTGCCCTTGCCGCCGCCCCACTGGCCTTGCTGGCTCAGACGCTACCCATCACCCCCAACCCGACACCCAGGCCAATGGTAGTCGGGGCCATCGTACCGGCTGCGGTGCCCGTTTCGTCGGTGGCGGAAGTGAACAAGACGCTTCGCCAGCCCAACGCGGTGCTGCTCGATGTGCGCACGCCCGAGGAATACGCCAGCGGCCATCTGCCCGGCGCGGCCAACCTCGATTTCCGCGCCCCCGACCTGGCCGCGCGGCTGCAGAAGCTTGACCCCGGCAAAACCTACATACTCTACTGCGCTTCCGGCAACCGCAGCAACAAAACGGCCCTGCTCCTGCAGGAAAAAGGCTTTAAGCACGTCATCAATGCCGGCGCTTACAAGGATTTGAAGGATGAAGTAAAAGTCGACAGCAAGGCGAAAAAGTAAACAGCCTACGTTTCGGTGGTCGATGTAGGAGCGGGGCTTGTCCCCGCCCGCCGTTCGCGCCGCAACAACGGTGCTTGTTCAATGGCAACCGTTCAACGGCGGGCGCAGCTAAGCCCCGCCCCTACACCGACCTCCGGTTAAATTGCCAAGCCCACCATACCAAAAGCCCCTGACGTCAGCATGGACATCAGGGGCTTTTACTTGTTACGTCTTGCAGTCGATTTCAGCTTAGAAGCTCTGCACCATGTTGTTATGCAAGGTGCGAGGGCTCCAGTAGCCGCTGGCAATAATGCGGCGAACGGTGAAGAGCGGGTCCTGCTGGTCGCGCTTCTCGGCCAGGATGAAGGCCGCGTCCATGCCGCGCTTCTTCAGCTCCGGGATGGCCTCGGGGTTCCAGAGGCCGAAGGGGTAGGCGAAGTAGTTGACTTTCTTGCCCGTAATTTCTTCGAGGGTTTTGGTGGGCTTCTCAATCTGCGTCACCCAATCCTGGCCCTGGTACTTCTTCACGTTGTGGTGGTCCCAGGTGTGCGAGCCGATAACGTTGCCCTCGTCGGAAAGCTGTTTTACCTGCGCCTTGCTCATATAGCGGGGCCGGCCGAGGCTTACCGTCATGATGAAGTATACGCCCTTAAAGCCATACTTTTCGAGCGTGGGGCGGGCTACCGTGAACTGGTCGAGGTCGGTGTCATCGAAGGTGAGCATCACCGGCTTGCTGGGCAGCGGGGCGCCGGTGGTGAGGTAGGCGTAGAGCTGGTCGGGCAGGATGGCGTGGTAGCCCGAGTCGGCCAGCATCTTCATCTGGGCCTTGAACTGAGCTACCGGAATGATGTAATCCTTAGCCCCTTTCGAGTCCGACGACTTCCAGTCGCGAATCTGGTGGTAGCACAGAATGGGCACCTGCTTACGGCCCAGAATGGTAGCGGCATCGGCCCGCTGGCTGGCCGGAATGGTGGCCGGGCTGCCGTTGTTCAGGCTGGCGGCGGTGGCGTTGCCGGCAGTAGGTGTAGCGGCGGTTTCGGCCGAGTCGGCAGCTACGGCGGCGGTGGCAGCGGCCGCCTCAGTACCGGCGGCGGTTTTGGTTTCGGTGCAGGCGGGCAGCACAGCTACGGCAGCCAGCGCGGCGGCCAGCACGGGGTACTTCGTCAACTTCATGGGAGGCTTGGAGTGCGGGCTGCCAGGAGGCAGGCCACAGGGGAAATGCGGTGGAAGAAAAGCAGAAGAACCTTAATTGCGGCGGCCGTATCTTGCCGCCGGTCCTTCCTTCTACAAAGCAACCGCTTATTTCCCGCATGGACAAACTCCGTGGCACCGGCGTGGCCCTGGTTACGCCTTTCCTCCCCTCCCCCGACCGCGCCGTGGACTACCCGGCCCTGCGCCGCCTCATCGATTTCCAGCTCGAAAACGGTACCGACTACCTCGTCATCAACGGCACCACCGCCGAGTCGCCTACCCTGACCGTGGAGGAGCGCACCGAAATCCGGCGCGTGGCCCGCGAGCATACGGCCGGCCGGGCCCCACTGGTGTACGGCCTGGGCGGCAACGATACGGCCGCGCTGATTCGCAGCCTAGAAACCACCGATTTACGTGGCTACGACGCCCTGCTTTCGGCCTCGCCCTACTACAACAAGCCCAGCCAGCGCGGCATTATCGCGCATTATCAGGCTTTGGCCGATGCCTCGCCGGTACCCGTGCTGCTCTACAACGTGCCTGGCCGCACCAGCTCCAACCTCACGGCCGCTACTACTCTCGAACTGGCTCAGCACCCCAACATCATCGGCATCAAGGAAGCCAGCGGCAACCTGGAGCAGTGCATCGCCATTGCCGCGGCCAAACCCGCCGACTTCCTGTTGATTTCGGGTGACGACATGATGACGACTTCGCTCATCAGCTTTGGCGGCGCAGGCATCATCTCGGTGCTGGCCAACGCCTTCCCCCGCCGCTTCTCCGACATGACCCGCGCCGCCCTCAACGGCCAGTTCGCCGAGGCCAGCCAGCTACTGTTCGGCTTCGCCCAGCTCAACCCGCTCATGTATGAGGAAAGCAACCCCGTAGGCGTAAAAGCCGCCCTGGCCGCCCAAGGCCTATGCGATGATGCCGTGCGGCTGCCGCTGCTGGAGGCCAGCGAGAGTCTGTCTGCTCGGATTGGGGAGTTGATGTAAAGGACGTTACCCTGAAAGCCAAAGAGAACGTCACGCTTCGACAAGCGGACGCTAGATGAAGCACGACGTTCTCTTTGGCTTTATAAACAGCTTAAAACACCAAAAATTCCCTGTATTTGACCGATACATGGTCGAGAGCAGGCAGTTTTTATATGGCCTCAACTGAACAGCAAGTATAGCGCAGGGGCCACTACTATACTCAGGAATAGTGCATAATCCTTGCGCTTTCGCCCATTACTGAATAGGCTTAGCCCTGCCAAAATCAGTACATAGAAGCAGGTGATTAAGAGCGTCAATAACACCAGACCGCCATTGGCGGCCCCACACGAGTTGGGGTAGCTAGCGGAGCCGGAACCAAACCAGTTGAACACGAATGCCCATCCCAGGCCGTAGAGCCCAATAGCCACAGTGGTTAAGGGGTTTCGGCGGAGGAAATTCAGCATATAATCGGGCTATTAGCTTAATCCACTCGCCAGCACGTCGGCTATGTGCAGCGTTTTAATTGGCTTCTTCTCGCGGCGGATGTAGGCGTCGAGGTGCATGAGGCAGCTCGTGTCGGTGCTGATGAGGTAGTCGGCCCCGGTGGCCAGGGCGTGTTCTACTTTCTGCTCGGCCATGGCTACCGAAATGGCTTCGAACTTGACGGCGAACGTGCCGCCGAAGCCGCAGCAGGTTTCAGTTTCGGCCATTTCGAGGCGCTGAAGGCCGGCAACGGCATCGAGCAGCTGGCGCGGGGCTTCGCGGATGCCGCACTCGCGCAGAGCCGCGCAGGAGTCGTGGTAGGTGTATTTGCCGGCTAGCACGGCCCCCGGAATGCTGGTAATGCCCAGCACGTCCACCAGGAACTCGGTGAGTTCGAAGGCCCGGCGCTGCACGCCGTGGTAGCGGCCAGCGTCGGGCGTGCCCTCGAACAGGTCGGCGTAGGTGTTGCGCACCATGCCGATACAGGAGGCCGAAGGGCTCACGATGTAGCGCTCCTGCTCGGTAGGGAAATCAGTGAGAAACTTGCGGGCTACGTCGCAGCTCTCGGTTTTGTAACCCGCGTTGTAGGCCGGCTGCCCGCAGCAGGTCTGGTTGGCGTTGTAGTGCACCTCGCAGCCCACGGCCTCCAGCACCTTCACCATGTTCATAGCGGTGTGCGGGAAAAGCTGGTCAACGAAGCAGGGAATGAATATATCGACTTGCGGAGCAGGCATGCAGTAGAGGGGGAAAAGTTAGTGTGGCACTCAGCATCAGCACTTGAAATCAGAATAATCTTCTATCAAATCCCATTCAGCCTGTTCAAACCGATTCGCCGAATAAAGCCGCTTAAATACCTTAGGACCGAATACCTCATCTAAATAAATCTCAATCGTTCCATCCAGAATATCTATCCAAAGCTCTGTTTCCTCGACTTCAATTCGATATTCATACTCGTTATCTAATTCCAGTTCAATGCATTACGGTTCTATCCATAACCGTAAATTACTAGCGGTTTTGTTGCGAAAGGAAATTCCATTCATACTCAGGCTGACACTTCTAGTGCCCCGCAAAGATGCGCTGATTCAGCCGCACGGCCTCGGCCAGCGCCTCCAGGTTCACGCCCGGCTCCAGCCCAACCTGGTTGGAAAACTCCAGCAGCCGCTCGGTGGGCATGTTGCCAGTGAGCTGGTCGGCGGCCATTGGGCAGCCGCCGTAGCCGCCCAGCGCCCCATCGAAGTGGCGGCAGCCGGCCTCGTAGGCGGCCTGCACTTTCTCCTGCCAGGTATCGGGCGTGGTGTGCAGGTGGGCCCCGAACCGAATGTGCGGGTAAGCGGCCGTCAGCTCGCGGAAGGCGGGCGCAATAGTGGCCGGCGTGCTGGCCCCAATGGTGTCGGATAGGGCCACGATACCCACGCCCAGCGCGTCCAGTTTCTGGGTGAACTCGCCGAGCACGGCCGGGCTCCACGGGTCGCCGTAGGGGTTGCCAAAGCCCATGCTCAGGTACACTACCTGCTGCTGCCCGGTGCGGGCGCAGATTTCCTGCATCCGGGCCACGTCGTCGAGGGCCTGGGCAATGCTTTTGTTGGTGTTGCGCTGCTGGAAAGTTTCGGACACCGACAGCGGAAAGCCGATGTAACGGATTTGCGGGTGGCTGGCCGCCGTTTCAGCCCCGCGCAGGTTGGCCACAATGGCCAGCAGCATCGTGCCCGACTGGCTCAGGTCGAGTCCTTCCAGCACTTCGGCCGTATCGGCGAGCTGCGGAATGGCTTTGGGCGAAACGAAGGAGCCAAAATCGAGCGTGCTGAACCCTACTTTGAGCAGGGCGTTGAGGTAGGCTATTTTATCGGTGGTCGGGATGAACGTGGGCCAGCCCTGCATGGCGTCGCGGGGGCATTCGGTGAGGTAGAGCATGGGCGGAAATTGGGTGGAGCGCAAAGATAAACCCCGCCCCGACAACCCGGCCCCGCTGCCAGCTAGCGGCCCGCACCTCGGCTTCGCAAGGGGCTCACGGCAGGCAACCGAACTACCAGGCGTGTTTACGGGTTGAGACAGTCACTGCATTCTATACGCGCTACTTCTCTTCTCCCCACTCGCTTCATGCTGCACCGCCTTCGCGCCCTGCCATTTCTGTTAGTACTTACGCTTTTAAGCGCCTGCAGCCAGAACCAAACCCTGCGCGGCCTCTTTCAGCAAACCACGCCCCACGAAACCTACGCCCGCCGCCTGCAACAGTCGGGCCTCGCCGAAACGGCTCTGGGCCGCGACTGGCTCCGGGCCGCCGACCAGGCCCTGCGCGACTCGCTCACCGTGAAGCTACCCTACCAGGAGTCGGGCTTTTTCCCCACCGACCGGGCCGTGGCGCTGGGCTTGCGCTATGGCGTGCGGGCGGGTGAGGCCATCCAGGTCAGCCTCACGCTGGCGCCCGGCACCAGCGCGCCTCGCGTGTTTCTCGACGCGTTCGAGCTAAGCCCCGACCAGCCCGCGCCCCGGCATCTGATGGCCGCCGACACAACCAGCCTCTCGTTTCGCTACGTGGTGGAGGCCGACCGCCAGCACCTGCTGCGGGTGCAGCCCGAGCTGCTGCGCGGGGGGCGCTACACGCTCAGCATCCGGCGCGAGCCCACCCTCAGCTTCCCGGTGCAGGGCAAGTCCGATAAGGCCATTGGCTCGTTCTGGGGTGCGGGGCGCGATGGTGGGGCCCGCCGCCACGAGGGCGTCGATATTTTTGCACCCCGTGGTACGCCCGCCGTGGCCGCTGCCGCCGGCATTGTTACGCGGGTAAACGAAACACCGCTGGGTGGCCGGGTGGTGTGGCTTTCCACTGCCGATTTCAATGCCCACCTGTATTATGCCCACCTCGATAAGCAGCTGGTACAGCCCGGCCAGCGCGTACGCATCGGCGATACGCTGGGGCTGGTAGGCAATACGGGCAATGCCCGTACTACGCCACCCCACCTGCACTTCGGCGTGTACCGCAGTGGCGCCCTCGATCCGCTACCCTTTGTGCGCAAGGCCGATGCGCCATCTGCAGCACCGAAAAAAGTACCTGCTGAGTTGGGCCAGTACGTGCGGGCCCGCGCTCCGCGGCTCCAGTTGCGGCCCACGCCGGCCACTACCGCAACGGGCCTGGCCGGCCGCACCGCCGCGCCTACCGTTCCGCTGCTGGTGCTGGGCAGCGTGCCGGGCTGGCTGCGGGTGCAGCTGCCCGGCGGGGGCAGTGGTTTCGTGCCCGCCCCGGCCGTACGGACTGCCGTGCCGCTGCGCCGGGAAAAGCTGGCAACCGAAGCCGAACTACGCTCCTTCCCGCTGCCCGGCGCGCCAGCTGTGGCGGCCCTGCCGGCCCAAACTGCCGTGGCCGTGCTGGGCGAGTTTGGGGGCTACCGCCTCGTGCGCCAGGCCAATGGCCGCACCGGCTGGGTGAAGGCCGGATAAGGAGTTAGGCTATGTTGCAACTGCTTTTTCCGGCGCTTCATTTGGCCTTCATGTAGTTGTGCTCCATTCGGGCCGCACCTCCCCAACGCCATAGTTAGTTGCGAAGCGCGTAGTTGCTAACGGACTATCTGGACCGATGCTGTCCTGTGTTAAAGCAATCTGGCAAACAGTCGCCAATTCTCAGATTATAACCCTTTCATTTTACAATAAAGCGCCGCCGGAATAGCTCCGGCGGCGCTTTATTGTAAAATGAAGGAGCACTTGCTACTTATAGCAGCGTCAGCAGCTTGCTCTGTAGCAGTTATTTACCCGCACGGACAGGCGTTATGGGCAGGCCGCTAAGAAGCTCTTGGCCCTAGCTTACTCGGCAATAACTACCGCACGTTTCAGAGACTTGGAGAAGGCCAGGCGCCGCTCCCGGCCATCGGCTGCGGGATAGTCGAAGCCAATAGCCCGGCTATCGGCTTTCACCGACGACCACGACTGGGCATCTACGTTTTCGGGTTGAACAGCCGACTTAGGTACAGCCGGTTGCACAAACCGGTCGTCGCGGAAAAAGCTGTTCATGCCCTGCAGGATAGCAATTTCCTTGTCGCGTACGGTGGCCGTCTGCGGATCGGTCATGTCCTGGTCGCGGATGAGGGCGGTGGCGGGCATCACCTCCTGGCGCAGCGTATCGCCGGTGCTACTAAGGATGATAAAGTAAGCCCGCGACGTAGCAATTTTAGGTCCGCGCAACTGTAGCACAAACGAGTCTTTGCTCTTAGTCGAGGAGAAATTATGGCTGGCGGTTACGGTGCGCAAAACGGTACGCTCGCTCACCCGGCCGCGGTTGGCCTCCAGGCCAGGCGTGAACTGGCGGTCGGTGTTGCGGGAGGTAGCTACTTCACGCTCCGTATTCAGGCAAGACGACAGCTGAAGCAGGCAAACGGCTCCGACAACAGGGATTAATAGTTTTTTCATGAGTAAACAGACGCAGCAACAATTCAGCCAGACAGCCTTTACAATGGCCCCAGCCCCGAAAGTTCGGGATTTCCCCGCATTCGACCAATTTTTAGGATGCCCAGATCAATTGATTATTAGGCACTCCACCCCTGCGCTTGCGTAGCTGCAGGACCAAATTTTTGCTTGTTTACGAAATCTGCTCGTCGACAGACTGTTTTGGGGAGCTTTTTTTGGTTGGATTTCAGAATACGCCTATTTCTAACCCTAACAGCCAGCGGGGCAACTCGGGGTAGCTAGCCGGTGCCAGAGAACTGAATGTATTGGCAAGCCGGTAGCGGCCGGCCAGCGCATAGCGGCCGGTACCCAGCCGCGCACCCAGGCCCCAGCTCCAGCGGCGCAGGTAAGCCGGGCGCACCTCGCGTACCAGTGTCCGGGCGCCCTGCCCCTGCCCGGGCCGGTCTTCGTAGCTGTGGTTGCTGCTCAGCGCCCAGCTGCCCCAGCCGCTCACGTCAAGGTAGTGCCCTATTACGTTGCCGCGCCGCCCAAAACTCAGCCGGATAAAGGGTTCGAGCTGCAGCTGCGTCAGGCCCAACGATTCGCGGTAGTGCGGCTGGGCTGTGGGTACCTGCTTGGTGCTGCTTTGCCGCAGCTGGTAGCGCAGATAGGCAAAGCGGGCGTCCAGCCCGGCCGCTGTAGCCCCCGTTATGCGCCACTTGTTGCGCAGCCCGGCAAATACCTCGCCCGACTGGGGGTAGCGCAGCGGGGCGCCGGGCCCGTCGGCCGCGCCCACTACAGCGGTGTAGCCGAGGTACAGGTGCTGGTAGAAGTTCCGGTTGGGGCCATAGCGTCTGGGAATGGTATCGGTGGCGGGGTCGGCGCGCAGCAACACCCGCTGGGCAGTTGCCGGGCGGGGCCAAACCGCTAGTAGCAGCAGAGCCAGCAACAGTGGCATAGTTGGGCTGGGGCTTCTCATAAAGCGTTAAAACTGGCCGTGTAGCCCCGGTAATGAACCCGCAGCATACCGCCGGCTGGTATTTGTCGCAGCAGCACCCGCAGTATGGCCCGCTGGCTTACCTCCAGCACCTCGTAGCGCGTAATAAAGCCGCCGGCATCGCGCAGCTGCCAGTACAGCGGGGCCGGTGGTGTGGCAGTAGGTTCGGCTGTCAGCGCATCGGTCATGGGCTCAACGGTGGCCTGCAACGGCAGCGAATAAGCAGGCACAACAGCCGCCTCGGGCCGGATGATGACACTGACGGCCGAGTCAGCAACCATAAAATCGAAAGTGGAATCTGGCAGCACCGCCGGCTGGCCGGCAGCCCTAAAAGCAGCTGCCCGGGGCAGGCCGTAGCCGTGGGCATAGTCGAAATAGGGATAAAGCTGCCCGGCCTGCTGCAGCCGGGTAAACAGCGCCATAACCGGCAACTCGCGCTGCTGCTGCCAGGCACAAGCCGCAAAGCCTGCCACCAACGGACTGGCAAACGAGGTGCCTTCGACCCGTTCGAAGCCACCCGGCACGGCTGTTATGGCCACCCCGAAAGCGGCCACATTGGGCTTGAGCCGCCCGCCCATTGCGGGCCCGTAGCTACTGAAAGGCAGATGCAGAAACGTGTCGGGGTCGAGGCCGCCCACGGTCAGCACCGAGTCGGCATCGGCAGGCGTACCAATGGTGCGCCAGCTGGGGTCGTCGCCGGCGTTGCCGGCCGCATTCACCACCAGTATGCCCTTGCGCACGGCCATGGCGGCGGCGCGGGCTACCAGGCTGGTACGCCCGTTCATCTGCTCGGGAAAGTAGCGGCGGTCGGTGTAGCCCAGCGAGGAGTTAATAATGTCGGCTCCGTTCCGGTCGGCCCATTCGGCGGCGGCCAGCCAGGCTTCTTCCTCGGCATACCGCTCGCTACCCTGCTGCTCGGTGCGGGCCAGCAGGAATTCGGCGGCCGGCGCCAGGCCCAGGAACGTGCTGTCGGGCAGCTGGCCGGCCAGGCACGAGAGCACCTCGGTGCCGTGGCTGCCGCCCCGGTACACATCGGGCGTGCGGCGCAGGAAATCGTAGGTGGTCGCTATGGCCCGGCGGCGGTACAGGTGGGCGAAGGCCGGATGCGTATCGGTGGCACGGAAACCTACATCGAACACGGCAATACGCAGCCCCTGCCCCTGCTGCCCCGCCTGCCGGAACCCGGCAGCCCCGAGCACGGCCGTTTGCCGGCGGGCCAGCGCCAAATCGGCGGGCGAAAGAGGTGCGGGCGAGAGAGATGCGGGCGAGAGAGGCGCGGGCAAATCGGCCGGTGGCACAGCAGCGGGTTGCCGGCGTTGAATTCTGGCAGGCAGCAGGGGGCGCTCGGGCCAGGCCTCCACGCTGCGCACGCCGGGCAGCTGCCGTATATGGGCGGCCTGGGCAGCGGTGGCCCGGCAAGCCACGGCATTAAACCAGCGGCTGACAAGCGTGACGGAATCGGTGAGGGCCCGCACCCGGGCCAGATAATCGGGGCGCACCGGGAAATCGGTGCTGTCGGCGGCGGGCAGGTGCTGGCGGCGGCGGCGCGCCTGGGCAGCCGGGTCGAAATAGGTGGCGGGTTGCAGCGTCTGGCCCGCTTTATCGCGGAACGCAACCCAGTAGCGGGCCGCAGGCGCAGCCACAGTAGGCACCGGGCGCTGCGCGGCGGCCGGCAGCGCGGCCAGCAACCCCAGCCACAAAATCAGATGTTTACGAAACCGCAATTGTTGTTTTCTAAAACCTGTTTCAGCTTCGAAGGTACAATAAAGGCTCATTTGGTGAAGCCCCACCAGCGCGCCAGCTGGCAACCAGCCCCCGGGTTGAACCGTTGTAGCGGTGTAGCTGCTCCAAATTAATTTTTGCGGCGCTTTTGGCCAGTCATTTCCTGTTTTTCATTTCTCCTCTTCGTATGTACTTCTCTTCCGTTTTACCCAAAGTGCTGTGCGGTGCTGCCCTGCTTGTTGGCTCGGCCAGCTGCGTATCGCAGAAAAAATTTGATGCTGCACAACGCTCGTTTCAGGAGGCCGCCCAGGCCCGCGACCAGCTGCAGGTAGAAAAAACGGCCCTCGAAAATGAGAAGGCGCGCAATGAAGAATCGTTGCGCAGCAATCTGCTTTCTAAAAATCAGCAGGTAAATCAGCTCAACCAAAGCCTGAGCGGAGCTCAGCAGGAAAATTCGCAGCTTTCCACTGATTTACGAACTAAGGAAGAGCGCATTGCCGAAATGCAGCGCGTGCTCGACCAGAAGGAAGCCGCCGTAAAGGCGTTGCGCCAGAAAGTGGGCGACGCGCTGCTCGGTTTCAATGCGCAGGATTTGCAGGTGAATGTAAAAAACGGCAAAGTGTACGTGTCGCTTTCCGAGCAGCTGCTCTTTAAGTCGGGCTCGACCAAAGTAGACCCTAAAGGGCAGGAAGCCCTCAAGAAACTGGCGGCCGCCTTAAAAGGCAACCAGGACGTGAACGTACTGGTGGAAGGCCACACCGACAACGTGCCGGTGCGCGGCGTGGTAAACGGGGCGAAAGACAACTGGGATTTGAGCGTGTTACGGGCAACCGAAATCACGCGTATCCTCACTGAATCGGGCCTTTCAGATTCGCAGGTAACGCCTTCGGGCCGGGCACAGTTTGTGCCCGTTGCAGCCAACGATACCCCCGCCAACAAGGCCCTTAACCGTCGCACCGAAATTATTTTGACGCCCAAGCTCGACGAGCTGTTCCAGATTCTGGAGCAGAACTAACCCACTACTAGCCACGTGGTTTTATCGATAAGGCAACCCACTTAGTTGGCGTGCTTTGGAAAATAAAATTACAGCTGTCAGCATCAAATAAGCCAGCTTGCAGAGCCAGTGCCGCTATAAAAGCAGGTANNTACCTGCTTTTATAGCGGCACTTTATTTATCTACCTGATCAGACATTTTATTATTTTTCACGTATCGGAATTATTCCAAGCGCAAAACTACTTGTGAAATAAAAATAAACAGGCAATTTTGCAACTTCAAAATTTCTCAACCAAGTTATTTCCCCAATGGCAACCAACGACCTCAATAAGCTCCAGGAAATTCTCAACAGCGCCGAAGATAATCATGCGCTTTTGACCCGTATCCGCAAGCAGGCTTCTAAAATCAACAACCTGATGGAAGAAATGAATGCTATGCTGGATCCTGATTACAAGATTGAAAAGAAGGAGCGTAAGCCACGCGCCGCCAGCGGCACCGGCAAAGGCCCAGGCCGTCCGCGCAAAAACGCCGCCGCCGAATAACACCTTTGACCAGCGTAAACTCAAAAATGCCCGGCTGCCAATGGCAGTCGGGCATTTTTGTTGCGGCATATTTCCTGACCGACAGGCGAGACGCTACAGCCCGTATTTGCTTAGCAGATATATAAGTGAGGCCATGCTGGCCCCACCCAGCTCCAGCTCGCGGCGGTTTACCTTATCAAAGGTATCGGCGGCGGTGTGGTGGATATCGAAGTAGCGCTGCGAGTCGCAGTCGTAGCCAACCAGGGCTTTCACCTGGCCCTTCAGCGGGCCGATATCGGTGCCGGCGTGGCCCTGGGAAAACTGGCCGCTGCCATAGGGTGCAAACAGGGGCTGCCAGACTTCAATTTTGCGCACTACGGCCGGCGCGGCATCAATGTTGAAGCCTCGGGGCGTAAAGCCGCCACCGTCGGACTCCATAGCGGCCAGGTGGTTTTCCTTGTTAGCCTTGGCTATTTCGGCGTATTTAATGCCGCCACGGTTGCCGTTTTCCTCGTTCATGAACAGCACGGCCCGCACGGTGCGCTCGGGGAGCAGGCCGGTGGCCTTCAGCAGGCGCAGGGCCTCCATGCTTTGCACGCAACCCGTCCCGTCGTCGTGGGCACCCTGCCCCAGGTCCCAGGAGTCGAGGTGGCCGCCTACGGTGATAATCTGCTCGGGATACTTGGTGCCTTTTATCTCGCCGATGACGTTGTAGCTTTTCACGTCGGGCAGGGTCTGGCAGCTCATTTCCAGCTCCACGCTCAGGTTGGAGTCGGCCTTGAGCAACTGGCTCAGCTCATCGGCACCTTTGGTGCTGAGGGCAGCGGCAGGCACCTTGGCTACGCCTTCCTGGTAGCTCATGGTGCCGGTGTGGGGCAGGTCGTCTTGGGCCAGCGTGAGGCTGCGCACCAGCGCGCCCACGGCCCCGCGCTTGGCGGCGGCCACCGCTCCGGAGCGGCGCTGGTCGCCGGCTTCGCCGTAGGCCTGGCCGGTTTCTATATACAGCGGGTTCATGGGGCGGTTGAAGAACACGAATTTCCCCTTCACCTGCGCTTCGGGCAGGGCGGCCAGCTCGGCCAGACTCTGCACTTCTATCACGCCGGCGCGCAGCTTGCCGCCCGTGCCCACCGAGCCACCCAGTGCAACTACGTTCAGGCTCACCCCTTTGCCCTTATCGGCCCTGATAGTGGCCTTTTCGGGCTTGCCGCGTACCCAATGCGGCACCATCACCTCCTGCAGATACACGCGGTCGAGGCCCAGCTTTTCCAAAGTTGCCTGGCCCCATTGCACGGCCTGCGCGGCCTGAGGCGAGCCGCTGAGCCGGGCACCAATCTGGCCGGTGAGGTAGCGCAGGTTCTCGTAGCTCTGCCCCCGGGCCAGGGCCTCATCATAGATGCGGCGGATGTTAACTGAGTCGGTGGCGGTGGGGGTTTGGGCCTGGGAGGCCAGCGGAACGGCAGGCAACAGCAGCGCCAGCGCAAGAGCATGGCGACGGAGGGCAGGTAGCATCATGGAGGAGAGAAAAGGGAGGAAAACAAACCGGTAGAGGGGTAATAGAAGCGTAAGCGGGCCGTCGGGTTGCAGCGCTGCGGGCCGGCTTAGTGGCTTCGCACGCCGTAATGGTGCGCTACGGCCGTGGCGGGCCGGGCGGCATCGGTCGGCAGGCGCACTTCCAGCAGGTAGTCGTAGGCTTCGTCGGGGATGAGGGGCACGGGCCGGGCAGCGCCCAGGGCATCCACGGTTTCGAGGATGGTGTTGGAGTGGCCCACTACCAGCACGTTCTGGTTGGGGTAGTCGCGCCGCAGCCGGGCAGCCAGCGCGGGCAGGTCGCGGGCATCGTAGAGCAGCACCGGCAGGGCGCGGGCAGCGGCCAGGGGCTGGGCCGTAGTGCGCGTACGGGCCGTGTTGGTGCTAAAAACGGCGCTCAGGCGCGTCTGGCGCGGAATGGCAGCGGCCAGCGCCTGCGCCCGGGTCTGCCCTTCGGCCGTCAGGGGTGGGTCGGGGAGGCCGGGCGTGAGGTCTTTTTCGGCGTGGCGCACAATGTACACCCGGGTTACGGGCCCGATGGCAGCCTCGGTGGGCGTTGCTTTACGCACGCAGGCGGCCAGCGCCAGCAGCAGGCCGAAACAAAACAGGAGCCGACGGACAGACAGTTGTATCATAGTAAAAGAGCTATTAAATCCGGTTGGGCAGCCGGAGGGTGCTGGCGGCCGCACCCGTTTGCCCGGGCATAGACCGCCAATAATTGTTTGCTCAAAGCTAAGCCAGATTCGGAACCGGACAATTTTGGAGTGCCTGGCTAGCTTCCCAAAATTGCAGCACGGGCAGCGGAAATTTCTGGCCCGGCCCGGCCCGCTGCTTTTTCCTGCCTTACCTTTCAGCGCCTTACCCCTGCCGCTATGCCCGCCCTCGAAGCCCGCAACCTGACCAAGCACTACGGAAGCCGCGCGGCGGTGCAGGACGTGTCGTTCGGGGTGGAAGCGGGCCAGACGCTGGTGCTGCTGGGGCCCAGCGGCTGCGGCAAAACCACGCTGCTGCGGATGCTCAACCGCCTCGTGGAGCCCGATGCCGGCGTGGTGCTGGTTGACGGGCACGATGCCCGGAGCCAGCCGCCCGAGCTACTGCGCCGGGGCATGGGCTACGTTATTCAGCAGGTGGGGCTGCTGCCGCACTACACGGTGGCCGAGAATGTGGCGGTGGTGCCGCAGCTACTGGGCCACGCCCCGGCCGCCGTAGCCGCCCGCACCGAGGAGCTGCTGCGCCGCCTGCACCTGCCACCCGAGCAGTTTGCCCACCAGTACCCCCACCAGCTTTCGGGGGGCCAGCAGCAGCGCGTGGGCCTGGCCCGGGCCCTGGCCGCCGACCCGCCCATTATTCTGCTCGATGAACCCTTCGGTGCCCTCGACCCCATCACGCGGGCCAGTATCCGGCGCGAGTTCCGGGAGCTACCCGAGCTGCGCCGCAAAACAATGGTGCTCGTAACCCACGACGTGGCCGAGGCCTTCGAGCTGGCCGACCAGATTCTGCTGCTCGATGCCGGCCAGGTGCAGCAGCTGGGGCCTCCCCGCGAGCTGCTGCTGCGCCCCGCCAACAACTTCGTGCGCCGCTTTTTTGGAGCCGATCAGCTGGCCCTGCAACTCCGGGTTCTGCGGCTGGCCGACGTGCTGGACGAGTTGCCGGACGCCAATGACTTTCAAACACCAAGTACCACACAATCAGAAAGTAACATCATCCCATCTACAGCATCAATACATGATACCCTGGAGAAGTTTAGCCACACCCCTGCCCCGGTTTCCGGCGAGCCTACGGTGTGGGTACAGGTGTCGAAAAGCACCCTCCGACCTCTCACGAATGCCACGCTCATGGCCGCCTTCGGGCGGGCCCTACGGCGCCTGAAGAACGTGTAGGGGCAGGACTTATTCCCGCCCGCCGTTCGCGCAATCTCAACGATTTTATTCATTGGCGGGCGGGGGCAAGCTCCGCCCTTGCCACGTTCTTCGGGCGGCACATTTTCTGTATTTCACCGTGAACATCCTGACCGAACTATTTGCCTTCTGGCAGGCGCAGGCCGATAAACTGGGCCAGCAAACCCTGCAGCACATTGGGCTTACTGCCGCTTCGCTGCTGGCGGGCGTGGTGGTGGGCGTGCCGCTGGGGCTGCTGCTCACGCGCCGGCCACGGCTGGCGCCCTGGGTGCTGGGCGGGGCCGGCGTACTCCAGACCATCCCGAGCATTGCTTTGCTGGGCTTTCTGATTCCGGTGCTGGGTATCGGGCCGGGGCCGGCCATTGTGGCCCTGTTTCTGTACTCGCTGCTGCCCATTGTGCGCAACACGCTGGCGGGCATACAGGGCGTAGATGGCGCCGTGGTGGATGCCGCCCGCGGCCTGGGCCTCACCGACGGACAGGTGCTGCGCCGGGTAGAGCTGCCGCTGGCTTTGCCGGTGCTGCTGGCCGGCATCCGCACGGCGGCCGTGATAAATGTGGGCGTGGCCACGCTGGCGGCCTATGTGGCAGCGGGCGGCCTGGGCGAATTCATTTTTGGCGGCATTGCCCTGAACAACCCGGCCATGATTCTGGCCGGCGCTATTCCGGCTGCCGCACTGGCCTTGCTGTTTGATGGGGCGCTGGCCGGACTGCAGCACCTGCGCGGTCGGCGGCTGTGGGCCGGGCGGGCGCTGCTGCTGGCCCTGCCCCTGCTGGCGGGGCTGTACCTGCTGCCCCGCGCCGCCAGCAAGCTACTGGCCGGTTTCAGCCCCGAATTTGTGGGCCGAGCTGATGGGTTGCCAGGCTTGCGCCAGCTTTATGGCCTCAACCCATCTTCGGTGGTGCTGGCCCCGGCGCTGGTGTACGAGGCTGTGCGCAGCGGCGACGTGGACCTGATTGACGGCTACTCGACCGACGGCCGCATCCGGGCCTACGACCTACGGGTACTGCGCGACGACCAGCATGCCTTTCCGCCCTACCAGGCCGTGCCCGTGGTGCGTCGGCAGGCCTTGGAAGCCCACCCCGAGCTGGCCCCTGCCCTGGCTCGCCTTGCCGGCCAGCTCTCCGATTCGGTGATGACGGAGCTGAACTACCGGGTGGATATTCGCCACGAAACACCCCGGGCCGTGGCCCACGATTTCCTGCGCCGCCGGGGGCTGTGGCGCGCTCCGCAGCCCGCCACCGGGGCGGTTATCCGGCTGGGATCCAAGATTTTTGGGGAGCAGTACATTCTGGCCGAAATGTATGCGGCCCTCATCAAAGGCTACACCAACCTGCGGGTGGAGGCTAAAACAGGCCTGGGCGGCACCAGCATCTGCGCCGATGCCCTGCGTACCGGCGCCATCGACCTCTACCCCGAATACACGGGCACCGGGCTGCTGGTGGTACTTCAGCCACCGCCGGCCGTGCTCGACTCGCTGGGCCCCGACCCGGTGGCCGTGCTGGCCTACGTGCGCCGCGAGTACCGCCGCCGCTACAACCTGGAGTGGCTGGCGCCGTTGGGTTTCAATAACACCTATGCCCTGCTTATGCGCCGGCAGCAGGCCGAGCAATTGGGTATCCGCACGGTCTCGGAGCTGAGCGCGCATCTGCGGTAGCTGGGGCGGCTTAGGGGGCGCTTGTATTGGCTATACCATTCCGCTTTGGCTGCTGTCTACGATGCCCGTATTCCCTTTCAGGCCCGCACCAGCCACTTGTACAGCTGCGCCAGCCGGGGCTGCGGCACGCCGAGCCAGAACAGCGCGGTGAGTAGCGCAAACACGCCCTGCAGGCGGTAAATGCCGTTGCGCCGATACCTGCGGGCCGAGGTAATGATGTAGCCCGACAGCACCCGAAATGGGCCCTGCCGCCGCAGCCGACCCACAATTTCCTGGTCTTCGAGTAGCTGCAGCTGCTCGCGGTAGCCACCGGCCCGCTCGAATGCGGCCCGCTGCACAAACAGGCTCTGGTCGCCGTAGCGGATACCGTTGAAATTGAAGCGCGTAAACCAAGCGTTGGCCCGCAGAAACCAGTGCGGCTCATCGAAGCGCAGACGGTAGCAGCCGGCGGCGGCCCCGGCGGCCACGGCGGCCCGCAAATCGGGTAGCAGCGTGGCGGGCGGCAGCGAGTCGGCGTGCAGAAAATACAGCAGCTGCCCGGTGGCGTGGGCGGCCCCATGGTTGAGCTGGGCGGCCCGGCCCCGGCGCGGGCAGTTTAGCACCCGGGCCCCGTGGATGGCGGCCTCGGCAGCTGTACCATCGGTGCTGCCACCGTCGGCCACCACTAGTTCCACGGCAGCATCGGGCCCGCAAATGGTGTGCAGATGGGCCAGCAGCCGGCCGATATGGCCGCTTTCGTTGAAAGTGGGAATGATGATGCTAACGAAAAGCGGCGGGGAGGCAGGGCCGGAAAGCATGGAGAAATAGATGAATAGGCGGCGCAATCGGGCCTTAACATACGCAGTTGGCAGGCAGCCGAGCGGTTTGTTGCCTCAGCGCCGCCAACCCGGCCTCCGTTTCGCCCCCAGACAACTCCCTTAGCCGCTTGTCCTTATCCCAGACCGCTCGCCGATTCGCCGGGAGCGGGCGTGGCACTGCCAGCGGCGTGCAGCGGCACTGCCGGCGCCGACGAGGTAGCCGAGCCGGGCACCGACAGCTCCCAGCTTTGCTGCAGCTGCCGCAACCCAGCCTGTGAAGTCAGGTCGTACTGGCAGGGCACGATGGAAATGTAGTTGTTGGCCAGCGCGTACTCGTCGGTATCCTGGCCGGGGTCCTCGTTTACAAACGAACCGATGAGCCAGTAGTAGGGCCGCTTGTAGGGGTCGTGGCGCAGGTCAAACTCTTCCTGCCACTTGGCCCGGGCCTGTCGGCAAACCATGGCCCCGGCAATGGGCTGATCCGATTTCTTGGGAATGTTCACGTTCAGGGCCGTACCGGCCGGAATACCGTGCTCCAGTGCCTGCCGGGCCAGTCGCTCCACCCACTCTTCGGCGTGCGAGAAATCGGCCTCGTGGCCGTAGTCGCAGAGCGAAAACCCGATGGCCGGCAGCCCCTCAATAGCCGCCTCAATGGCCGCCGACATAGTACCCGAGTACAGCACATTCACGGCCGAGTTGGAGCCGTGGTTGATGCCCGACACCACCAGATCGGGGCGCCGGTCTTTGAGCACATGGTGCTTGGCCAGCTTTACGCAGTCGGCGGGCGTGCCGCTGCACTCATAGGCCTCAATGCCCTCAAAAATGCGGCTGGGGTCGAGGCGCAGCGGCTTACCGATGGTAATGGCATGGCCCATACCCGACTGGGGCGAGTTGGGGGCTACCACCACTACTTCGCCCAGCCGGCGCATTACGCGCACGAGCATGGCAATGCCGGGGGCCGTAATACCGTCGTCGTTGGAGATGAGAATAAGCGGCTTGGCAGGGGCGGAAGTTGACACAGTAATCAGGCTTAGGAGGACAAGATGGAATTGCCGGGCGAAGGTACACCCTGCCCGGCAGGCGTGTTCTTAACGCCCCTCCGCGCCCGGATGTTTTGCAGCCCGGCCCCTGCTGCCCGGCCCCCACACCGCAACCGCCTGAACTGTAGCCACTGCCCCTCTGGCAGCGCCGCTACTTGGACAATGCTACAAATAATGTATTTTGCCACCCCTATATACGTCCTGGCCCTTGTGGCGGGCCGTTTTTGTCCTACTCTCTGCCCTGGCCCACCCGGTCACCTGCTTATGGCTTTGTTTGAAAATCGTTACCGCACGCACGATTTGGGCCTGCTGCTGCTGCGCGTGGGTATTGGCTTTATGTTTACGGTACACGGCTACCCCAAGCTCACGGGCGGCCCGGCGGCGTGGGCCGAAATCGGGGGCGTGATGAAGCTGGTGGGACTCAATTTCGCCCCCGTTTTCTGGGGTTTTCTGGCTGCTTTTGCCGAGGCCATTGGTGGGCAGCTGCTGGCGGTGGGCCTGTTCTTCCGCTGGACCTGCGCGCTGCTGCTCGGCACCATGGTAATGGCCACCGTGATGCACCTGAGCAAGGGCGACGACTTCAGCGGCTATTCGCACGCGCTCGAATCGTCCTTTCTGTTTCTGGGGCTGGCCTTTATCGGCCCCGGCCGCTTCAGCCTCGATCAGGTGCTGTTCCCGGCTCCCCGGCGGCTGTATTAAGAACGGAGAAAGGGTACGGTAATCCGGCATGGTGGGCGAATGCCAGGGCTTAGCCATCTTTGCGGGCACCCAATTGCTGCTCTATGCTTCTGCCCGCCCTGCTTTCCCTGCTCCTAACGGTCCCCACACCTCTTACCAGAACCGTTACCGTCCCGCTGGCTCCGGCCGACTGGCGCACGCCTTTCGAGCGGGGCAACGGCAATACCACGGCTACCTACGACGAGTGTATCGCCTATTACCAGCGGCTCGATGCGGCGTATCCCGAAATCCAGCTAAGCGAAGCCGGCACCACATGCAGCGGCCGGCCGCTGCATGTGGTGGTCGTATCGGCCGATGGCGACATGGAGCCGGCTTCGTTGCGGGCCAAGGGCCGGCGCATTGTGTTCATTCAGAACGGTATCCACCCCGGCGAGCCCGAGGGCATTGATGCCAGCCTGATGCTGGCCCGCGACTACGTGCAGAAAAAGGCTCTGCGCCGCCAGCTCGACGATGTGGTGCTGGTCATTATCCCGATATACAACGTGGGCGGTGCGCTCAACCGCAACTCCAGCACTCGCACCAACCAGAACGGGCCCGAGAGCTACGGCTTTCGGGGCAACGCCCGCAACCTCGACCTGAACCGGGACTACATCAAGCAGGATTCGCGCAATGCCCGCTCGTTTGCGGCCCTGTTCCAGCGCTGGCAGCCCGATGTGTACATCGACACCCACACCTCCAACGGCGCCGACTACCAGTACACGCTCACGCTCATCGCCACCCAGAAAGACAAGCTGCACCCCGCCCTGAGCCAGTACATGCAGCGCGATTTGCTGCCGGCTCTGTACGGTGGCATGGACAAGCAAAAGTGGTACTTGAGCCCTTACGTAGACTTTGCCGGCCGCACCCCCGATGCCCGGGGGCTCACGGGTTTCCTGGAAAGCCCGCGCTACTCTACGGGCTACACCACGCTGTTCAATACCATTGGTTTCGTAACGGAAACCCACATGCTGAAGGCCTACACGCCCCGTGTGCGGGCCACCTACGATTTCCTTAGCCTGCTGATTGGCATCGTACAGCAGCAAAAAGCCGCGCTGGCTACGGCCCGCACCGAGGCCGTCCGCCTGAGCCAGCAGCAGCAGGAATTTGCCCTGGGCTGGCGTCTTGATACCACCCAGGCCGAGCGGTTCACGTTCCGCGGCTACGAGGGCAAAACCCGGCCCAGCGACGTAAGTGGCCAGCCGCGGCTGTACTACGACCGGAAGGCCCCGTTTACCAAATCGATTCCTTACTACAACACCTTTGTGCCCACGGCCAAGGTGCAGCGCCCCCGCGCCTACGTGCTGCCCCAGGCCTGGGGCGAAGTGGCCGAGCGTCTGCGCCTGTCGGGCGTGCAGCTGCGGCAGCTGTCGATGGACACGGTTATCAACGGCGAAACCTACTATATCCAGGATTACAAAACCAGCCCCCGCCCCTACGAGGGCCACTACCTGCACTCGGGGGTGCAGGTTCTGTCAGTGCGCCAGCCCCGCCAGCTGCTGCGCGGCGACTACTACATTTCCCTCAGTCAGCCCGCCGCCCGCTACCTCATCGAAACGCTGGAACCCCAGGCCACCGACTCGTTTTTCGCTTGGGGTTTTTTCGACAGCATTTTGCAGCAAAAGGAGTATTTCTCCGACTATGTGTTCGAGGACCTGGCTGCCAATCTGCTGCGCCAGAAGCCCGAGCTACAGGCCCAGCTCAACCAGAAAAAGCAGGCCGACCCCGCCTTCGCCGCCAGCGGCTCCGCCCAGCTCGACTGGCTCTACCGCCAATCGGACCACTACGAGCCCAGCCACCTACGCTACCCCGTGCTGCGGGTGCTGTAGGGTGAAATAGCGAATTATCAATCATGGTTGCGGAGGTCGGTGTAGGGGCGGGGCTTGTCCCCGCCCGCCGTTGCAACAACATGTTGAACGGCTGTTTGGACGTCCAGCAAAGCCCGTGCACATGGCGGGCGGAGACAAGCCCCGCCCCTACAACGCCCTCCGCAACTTGGGTTAACCAGACCTCACGCATTCACTCGTTCTCCAAATCACTCATTTGCTTTCCAGCGAGTTGGCATAGTTCACCAGATAAGCTAGGTCGCGGGCGTCGGTGTAGTTGAGGTTGTTGGTCTTGGCGTATTGGGCCAGCTGGCGGGCGTGGGTGCGGAAGTAGCTGGGCAGGTCTTTCTTGGGTGTGCGCAGCGGCAGCACGGTACCGTCGGGCAGGCCCAGGAAGAAGTTGTCCTTGACCTCGGTGTAGTAGCCCAGGGTGCGGCCGGGCATGCCGCTGTAGCCACCGTAACCGTAGGGGCTACCGGCCGTGATGGGCCGCTCCACCAGCCCTTCGCGGCGCAGCAGAATAACGGGGCCGCCACTGAGCTGCTCGAAAAAACCAGGGGCTTTAAAGTCGCTGTAGTCGTTGTTGCGGTTCCAGCGGTACACCCGAAACACGCGCAGCAGGTTGGTATCGGCCCGCTCGCGGCGGCGGGGCGGTGGCGTGGCCCCAAAAGCCGGGCGGCCCGAGTAGTAGCCCTGGCGCATGGCATAAAAGTCGTCGTAGTAGAGCCGCTCGCGGCTTTGGTCGTACTGCTCGCCGCGCACCGCGAAGCTTTGCACATTTACGGCGGGCAGCGTGCGCACGGTGTTGTCGGCCAGCGTCATGGTCAGGGTTTCCTCGCCCCGGTGCAGCGCCAACGGCCCGTTGAGCGTGTCGCCCGAGCTAAGCAACACACTGCCCTGGTTGAACTGCTGGGTGAAGCCCTGCCCGCCCCCGCGCTGGGCCTGCGCCCCCAGCGGCAGCGCCAGGGCCACTAGAAGCAAATGAAACAAGTTTCTCATATCCGGAAGTTAGCGGGTTGCTGCCATATTCGCACAAACTGCCCTCAGCACCACGCGCAACGGCCCGGCCAGCAAATGCTGACCGGGCCGAGCGGCTGAAAATAAAGGCTATAGGAGCTTACTGCTCCGAAACACCGGGCACTTCCACAACCGGATTGGCCGCGCCGGTTTGGTGCAGAATGGTGTGGCCCAGCTTATCGCGCTTGGTGGTGAGGTAGCGCTGGTTGTGCTCGTTGGGTGCCACCTCAATAGCCACCGACTCGACCACCTCCAGACCGTAGCCAATAAGGCCGGTGCGCTTGCGGGGGTTGTTGGAAAGCAGCCGCATCTGGCTGATGCCCAAATCGCGCAGAATCTGGGCGCCTACGCCGTAGTCGCGCTCATCCATGCCGAAGCCCAGCTCCAGGTTGGCTTCCACCGTGTCGCGACCCTGCTCCTGCAGCTTGTAGGCCCGCAGCTTGTTGAGCAGCCCGATGCCGCGGCCCTCCTGGTTCATGTACACGATAACGCCGCGGCCTTCGCGCTCAATCTGCTGCATGGCGTGGTGCAGCTGAGGGCCACAGTCGCAGCGGCACGAGCCGAAGATGTCGCCCGTAACGCAGGAGCTGTGCACGCGCACCAGCACCGGCTCGGGGCCCGAAATATCCCCTTTTACCAGCGCCAGGTGCTGGGTGTTGTTGCTCCGCTGGGTGTAGGCAATCAGGTCGAAGTCGCCGAAATCGGTGGGCAGGCGCACCGAGATTTCGCGGGCAATCAGGCTTTCCTTTTCGAGCCGGTACGTGATGAGGTCCTGCACCGAAATCAGCTTCAGGTTCCACTTGTTGGCAATTTCGCGCAGCTCGGGCAAGCGGGCCATTTCGCCGTCTTCCTTCAGGATTTCGACCAGCACCCCGGCCGGCTCGAACCCCGCCAGCCGGGCCAGATCCACGGCCGCTTCGGTGTGGCCGGCGCGGCGCAGCACGCCCTCTTTGCGGGCCTTGAGCGGAAAGATATGGCCCGGCTTGCCCAACTCCTCGGGCTTGGTTTCGGGGTCGATGAGGGCCAGAATGGTTTTGGAGCGGTCGGAGGCGGAAATACCGGTGGTCACGCCGTTTTTCAGCAAATCGACGCTTACCGTGAAGGCCGTGGCGTGCAGGGCGGTGTTGTTGCCCACCATCAAATCCAGGCCCAGCTCTTCGCAGCGGGTTTCGGGCAGCGAGGCGCACACGAGGCCACGGCCGTGGGTGGCCATAAAGTTGATGACTTCGGGCGTAGCGCAGCGGGCGGCACAGATAAAGTCGCCCTCGTTCTCGCGGTCTTCATCATCAACCACCACTACCACCTTTCCGGCGCGGATATCAGCAATGGCGTCTTCAATCAAGTCAAGCATGGATCACGGATTAGCGCGGATTTTAACGGATTGCACGGATTTTGTAGCGCCCTGCGGGCTACCGTGCCGTTGCTACAACCAGCAGCAGCGCCGCGAAGTTACGAAGCCGCAACTGGCAGCCGGCAGCAGCAGTGGCCCTACTCGCCGGCCAGCTCGGTAGCGCGGTGCTGGGCCGCCTTCATGCCGGCAATCAGGGTTTCGGCCAGGCCCCCGGCCCTGAACTCGCGCAGGGCCGCTTCGGTGGTGCCGCCCTTCGAGGCCACGGTGGCAATCAGCTCGTCGGGGCTGAGGGCGGAACTGTTGAGCAGGTGGTAGGCACCGAGCATGGTTTGCTTGACGAGCAGCCCGGCCACCGACTCGGAGAAGCCCATTTCCTGGCCCGCCTGCATCATGGCCTGCACCAGAAAGTAGAAGTAGGCCGGCCCGCTGCCGCTCACGGCCGTTACAGCATCGAGCAGGCTTTCATCTTCCAGAAAAATCGAGCGACCGGTAGCGTTCAGCAGGTTCTCCACCTCGTGCAAGCGGCTGCGCTCCACTTCGGGCGCGGCCGAAAACCCGGTGATGCCCATGCCCAGCAGCGCCGGCGCGTTGGGCATGGCCCGCATTACCTGCCGGTGACCCAATTCGCGCTGCAGCCGCGCCATCGGAATACCGGCCATAATAGATACCACTACCTGTTCTGGCCGGAGCACCGCCCGCAGCGCCGTGGCCACCTGGCTGAAATCCTGGGGCTTCACGGCTACCAGCACCACGCCATACTCGGCAATGGCGGTGCTGAGTTCGGTCACCAGCAGATCGGGGCGCTGCTGGCCCAGGCGCTGGCAGTGCGCCGCGTGGCGGGCCACCAGCAGCAAATCGGGGCGGGCTACCAGGTTGTAGTGCAGAAAGGCGCTGGCGAAGGCCAGGCCCATATTGCCGCAGCCCACAATGGCGATACGCAGTGCTTTCATATGGCTTAGTAAGGTGATGCAGTGCGCAGGGAAAGGGAAAGGGAATAAAGGAACATTACTGTTTCCCCTGAAACCGGGCAGTAGGCTCCCAAACGGCCGTTTTGATGCCGCGCAGGTAGCGCCAGAAGCCCAGCAATAGGGCCGCGTTCATGGAGTAGAAATGGGAGATAAAGCGCAGCAGCCGCAGATGAATGCCCAGCCGGTGCAAAGCGGCATCGAGCAGCGGCAGCAGCAGCACGCCCAATTGTCCGGCCAGCAGCAGCCGGTACAGCCCGCCGCCGCGCGCCACCAGCAGCGCGCAACTCAGCAGCATAAGCAGCAGCAGCAGCGGCGTAAGCCAGCGCAACACCTTATGCGACCAGTAGGCAAAGCCTACCCCCCGCCACGGCGGCCACAGCAGGTGCCGGAACGCCACCAGATTCTGGAAGTTGCCGGCCGAAATGCGGGCTTTGCGCCGGAATTCCTCGGGCAGCTGGTCCGATACGTCTTCGTGGCACACGGCCGCCAGCTCGTTGATGGCCTGGTAGCCGCTTTGGAGCACGGCCATTGATATAAAGAAGTCGTCGACGATGAAGCCGCGCGGGGCCGGGTGGTAGCAGGCGCGGCGCACTGCAAAGCAGCCGCCGAAAGCGCCCATCATGCTGCCCCACACCACGCCCTCCTGGTACTTAATCAGGTTTTCGCGCTCCAGATAGGCCTTCTCCTGGCCCGAAATACCCTCCTGGCGGTGGTCGGGGTTGAGAATGTGGCCGCCCACAAGCCCGATGGCCGGATTGCGGAAGTGCTTCACCAGCTCATACAGCGTGTCGGGCGTGAAAAACACGTTGGCATCGGTAAGCACCAGCACCGGCGCGGTAGCCTCCTCCGACAGTACCTCCATCACGCCGGGCTTGCCGGTGCGCTGCCCCAACGGCCGGAACTCCAGGCCGGGGTATTCGGCCGCCAGGCGGGTGATGAGGGCGTTGGTGCGGTCGGAAGAATTGTCGGAGCCGATGTAGAACGTGAGCTTGTCCAGCGGATACGTGGTGGCGAAAGTCGAGCGGATTTTCTCCTCGATTACCTGCTCCTCGTTGTACACGGCCAGCAGCACATCCACGGCCGGCAGCTCGGCACTACCGGGGGCGTACACATCGGCGTTTTGCCGGCGGCCGCGGGCCAGACGGGCCAGCAGCAGCGGGTACAGCACGTAGGTGTGGGCCACCAGCAGCAGGCTGATCCAGAACGTGGCCGCCGCCAGCACGTCAGGTAGTGGCGGCACGGGCGGGCAGCAGAATGGTGTATAAATCGAGGAAGCTTTCCACTATTCGCTCGTTGTCGTAGCGGCGGGCAATGGTGCGGGCGGCCTCCTGCCCGATGGCCGCTACAGGCAGCTCGGCGCGGTAGTAGCGGCCCAGCTGCGCCAGCCATTCTGGCGCCGAGTCGGCCACCACAATATCAAAACCGGGCTTTACATGAATGCCCTCGGCCCCGAGCGTGGTGCTGAGAATGCACTTGCCCAGAGCCATACCCTCGATGATTTTGATGCGCATGCCGCCCCCGCTCAGCAGCGGCACCAGCATCAGCTCGTACTGCTGCATAAAGGCCGCCGCCGACTCGACGAAGCCGTGCACCGTGACGCCGGGCACCTGCAGCTTTCGGAACCGCTCGGGCATGTTTTTGCCGCCAATATGCAGCTCCAGCTCCGGAAACTGCCGCCGCGCCCCGGGCCATACCTCGCGCAGCAGCCAGTCGAGGCCCTCCTGGTTGGGCAGCCAATCAAACGAGCCCAGCATGCACAGCGTACGCGGCCGGGGCCGGCTGGTGGAGTCGGGGCGGAAGCGGCGCAGCTCGACACCGGCCGGCACAAATACCACCGGCTCGGAGCATCCCAGCCGGCGCAGGCGCTGCTGGTCGGGTTCGGTAATGGCGGCCACGGCATCGAAACGCGGCAACACCAGCTGCTCGAACCGCCGCAGCCGGCCGGCCAACTGGCGCAGGTACCACTTTTTGAGCGGATTGCGGGTTCTGTCGGCCAGCATCTGCCAGATGGTATGCTCCACGTTGTGCGCCCGCAGCACCACCGGCACCGTGGGGGCCAGCCGCTTCAACACTTCCACGTACCAGGCCACAAAGGTGCCCTCCACCTGCACCACATCAAACTGTTCCTGCTTTAGCAGTTCGGCCAGCTGCGCTTCCACGGCCTGACTCACAAACCGTTCTACGTTGTAGGGCAACGCGCTGGCAAGCAGGTTTTGCAGGGCTTTGCGCGGCGAAAGGCGCGTATCTACGTCCACGGTCAGCAGGCGTAACTGGGGGCCCAGGTGGTCGAGCACGGTGGTGGGTTGGCGGTGCTTGGGCGTGTTAAGGGCCAGCACCGTAACGCGGTGGCCGGCGCGGGCCAGGCCGGCGGCCACGTCGTACATGGCAATGGCCCCGCCATCGGTGGGCGGATACGGAACGCGCGGGCAGATTTGGAGAATGTGCACGATAAGGGCTGATGCGGCCGTGTAAAGCTACAAAAGAAGCACCAGCGCCCCCCACTGCCCCTATTGTTAGGGCATGCGGAGCCACGACTTGGGTTACGTTGCCCCCTTAGCCATTCAGGCGCGGAATAACGGTACCCAGCATATTGGCCAGCTGGTTATCCATCTGCTTGAGCAGGTGAATGGTTTGCAGGTTTTCCATCATTTCGGCCTCGTCGGTGGGGTGGCGCAGGGCTTCGAGGCGCACGGCCAGCTCGCGCTCCACGTTCACTTTGTTGAGGCGCAGAATGGCGTTGTCGCAGGCCGGTTGCAGCACGTCCAGTTCGCGGGGCACGTAAATCTGGTGGGTGGTCCAGTTGGGGCTGAGCTCGTACTTTTCGGTGGCCAGCTCGGCTACCACGCTCCGGATATCGGCGCGGCCGTGCTGGATGAGCGTGCGCACCTCGGGCCAGCGGCCCTGGTTGAGCTCCTCGCGGCACAGATGCAGCATGTCGGCGTAAATGCTGGTTTTGAACGTGGTGTCGTCGAGCTGCTCGAGCAGGTACTGGGCCACGCTCACTTCGGGGGCCAGCGGCTGGGCCGAATACAGCAGCAACAGCCGCACCACCTCCCGCTCGCAACGCTCCAGCACATCGGGCACCGGCTCCAACTCCTCCTCGGTAGCTCCGCTGCTGCCGCCGGCCAGATCCTCGGGCGAGGCACCGTACATGAGGGCTTCAGCCTCTTCCTCGGGGCTGAGCTGGCGGCTGGTGCGGGCAGGCTGGGTCCGGGTTTCGGGCTGGAAGCCAGCCCCGCTCCCACCGCCGCCGCTCGGGCTGCTGGTGCCGCCGCTGAAGCTGCCGGTGCTGCCAGATTTGCCGGCCGACGGGCGGGCCAGCTTGTTGTATTCGCTGATGATGACCTGCTCGTCGATGCCGAACGTCTGCGAGGTCTGCTGCAGAAACACCTGCCGCTTGATCGGGTCGGGCACCTTGGCAATGCTCTGGAGCACCTCGCGGATGGCCTCGGCCTTCTTCACCGGGTCGTGGGCGGCCTCGCGGCTCACCAGCTCGGTTTTGAACTGAATGAAGTCCTGGCTGGCCGTTTCGAGGTAGTCCTTGAAGCGCTGGTCGCCTACTTTGCGGATGTAGCTGTCGGGGTCGTCGCCGTCCGGAAACAGCACCACGCGCACGTTCAGGCCACCCTCGAGCAGCATATCGATGCCCCGCAGCGAGGCCCGGATGCCGGCCGCGTCGCCATCGTAGAGCACCGTTACGTTGTCGGTGTAGCGCTTCACGAGCCGGATCTGCCCGTCGGTGAGCGAAGTGCCGGAGGTCGATACCACGTTCTTCACGCCGCCCTGGTGCAGACTCAGCACATCGAGGTAGCCTTCCACCAAATAGCACTGCTCCTCGCTGCGCACGGCCTGCCGGGCCTGGTAGAGCCCGTACAGCACGTCGGATTTATGGTAAATCTCCGACTCGGGCGAGTTGAGGTACTTGGCCGTTTTGTCGTGGGGCTTGAGCGTGCGCGCCCCAAAGCCAATTACCCGGCCGCTCACGTTATGAATCGGGAACATCACCCGCCCCCGGAACCGGTCGTAGCGCCGGCCGGTATCCCGGCCGTTGTCGTCTTCCTTGACAATGACGAGGCCGGTTTTCTCGAGGTACTTCTGCTCGTAGCCCGCCGCCGTGGCCGATTTTAGCAGGTTATCCCACTGGTCGAGCGAGTAGCCCAGCTCGAAGGTGGCAATGGTGGTCTGGTTGAGGCCGCGCTGGCGCAGGTAGCTCCAGCCCACGCTCTGGCCCTCGTCGTCGTGCTCGAGCAGGTGGCGGAAGTGGTCCTTGGCCCAGTTGGAGACGATGAACTGGGAGTCCTTCTCGTTTTGGGCCAGCTGCTGCTCGGGTGTCTTTTCCTCCTCCTTGATGTCGATGCCGTACTTTTTGGCCAGGTGCTTGAGGGCCTCGGGGTAGCTGATGCCATCAATTTCCATGATGAAGCGCACGGCATCGCCCGACTTGCCGCAGCCAAAGCACTTGAAGAATCCCTTGGACGGAGCCACCGAGAAGGAGGGCGACTTCTCGTGGTGAAACGGGCAGCAGGCCCACATATTCTGGCCCTTCTTCTTGAGGCTCACATAGTCGCCCACCACCTCCACAATATCGGCGTAGTGCAGAATCTGGTCGACGGTTTCTTTGGGGATAAGGGCCATAGCGGCAAAGGTAATGAGGCTTGGCGCAGGGCTGCCGAATAAAGTCTGTCATCCTGAGCTTGCGCGAAAGACCTTCTTTCGGTAGCACATGCTGCACAACGATTGGTGGTGCTGTGAAAAGGTCCTTCGCAAGCTCAGGATGACAAACCTTATTCGCCCCGGTTTCCGGGTTATCTTTGCACTTCGTACCCTATCCGCAGCAACCTATGTCCACTATCACCAAAGAAGCCGTCCTCAAAGCCCTCAGCTACGTCGAGGAGCCCGATTTGGGCCAAGACCTGGTCACGCTCAACATGATTGAGGACGTGCAGATTGAGGGTCGGCGCGTCTCGTTCACCGTCGTGCTCACCACGCCCGCCTGCCCGCTCAAGCAGCTCATCCACGACGCCTGCGAGCGGGCCATTCATACGATGGTCGACAAGGATGCGGAGGTGGTTATCGTGATGACCTCGCGGGTGACGACCATGCGCCAGAACCGCGACATTCTGCCCGGCGTGAAGAATATTATTGCCGTGGCCTCGGGCAAGGGCGGCGTGGGCAAAAGCACCGTTACGGCCAACCTGGCTATTGCTTTGGCCCAGACCGGCGCCCGCGTGGGCCTCGTCGACGCCGATATTTCGGGCCCGAGCATGCCGCTTATGTTCGGGCAGGAAGCCGCCCGGCCCCACGTGTTTCAGGGTGAAGATGGCAAAAACCGCATCCAGCCCATCGAGGCCCACGGCGTGAAGCTGATGAGCATTGGCTTCCTGGCCCCGGCCGAGTCGGCCATTGTGTGGCGCGGCCCGATGGCGTCGTCGGCCCTCAAGCAGTTCATCACCGAAGTGGACTGGGGCGAGCTGGACTACCTGCTGCTCGACATGCCTCCCGGAACCTCCGACATCCACCTGACCATGGTGCAGACCGTGCCCGTAACGGGCGCCGTTATCGTGACTACGCCCCAGAAAGTGGCGCTGGCCGATGCCGAGAAGGGTTTGCAGATGTTCCGGCTGCCCCAAATAAATGTGCCGGTGCTGGGCGTGATTGAGAACATGGCCTGGTTTACGCCCGCCGAATTGCCCGACAACAAGTACTTCCTGTTCGGCCAGGGCGGCGGCCAGGCGCTGGCCGAAAAGCACGAGCTGCCGCTGCTGGGTCAGATTCCGCTGGTGCAGAGCATCCGCGAGAACGGCGACCAGGGCACGCCCGTTATGCTGCAGAAAGATTCGCCGGCCGCCGCCGTATTCGGGCAGCTGGCCGAGGAAGTGGCCCGGCAGGTGAGCATCCGCAACGCCGTGGCGCCCAAAACCAATATCGTGGAGATGAGCCGGTAGGTTCTTCCAATAGGTTTCCCGCAGAGAGGCGCAGAGGATTACACAGGGGTCCGCAGAGTCGTTCAAGAACAGCTCTGCGGACCTCTGCGTAATCCTCTGCGCCTCTCTGCGGTAAGTAATACCCGAACTTCCATTCTTGTCCCCATGAAAACGCTACTCCTTCTCCTCACCATGCTTCCCCAGCAGGAAGAACCCGCTGCCGTGCCGCGCCTGATTGCCGAGCGCCAGCGGCTGGTGAGCCAGTACGAGGCCGCCAATGGCCAGCGCAACGCCTTTCTGGCCAACAAACCCAGCAAAAAAGACCTGCAGGAAGTAGTGGAGGCCCTCAAAGGCATCATCCGTAAAGACACCGAGCTGATCCAGGCCGTGCAGGAAGCCACCCTGCGCCAAACGGCGGCCGTAGTAGCCGAAAATCAGCAGGTTAAGCAGCAGGTAACGGTGGCCCAAACCGACCGCACCAGCACTCAGCAGCGCTTCTACGACCTCGAAAACCAGGTAGCCAACCTGCAGGAGCGCGAGCGGCAGCAGGCCAAAAAAATGCGCGACCTGCAGGCCACCGCCGACGCCGCCACCGGCGCCCGCACCAGCCGCGAAATGCTGGCCGCCACCCTGGCCCTGCTCGCGGCGGGGCTTTTGGCCTACGTACTCAAGCTACGCGGCCAGCTTAGCGCCCGGCCGGCCCGGCAGCGGAAGTAGCCGGTTGCCGGTGCAAACAACGGCACGCTAAGCGGCTGTAGCGCGAAGCTGGAGCTTCACGCTACATCCCTTTCTGTACCAGTTTCTCGGCCCGAAACACATCATCGGCGGCCTGGAGCAGCTTGGCGCGGAGTTGGGGGTTGTAGTTGGGGTGGGCCGTGAGAAAGTCGCGCACGGTGCGGGCGGCGGTGGGCGTTTGGTAGCTGCCGAGCGTGGATTGCAGCCAGGAGTAGGGAAAGAAAATGTCGCCGGTTTGCTGAATTTCTTCGAGCAATGCCAGGCTCCGGGGCAGGTACTTTTCGGAGGTAGCCGCCCGTAGCGGGTGGTGCAGGTAGCCCAGCGCGGCCGTCACCCAGGCTTCTTTTTCGCGGTTTTTTTCGTCGGCAAGCGAGGCGAAAAACCCGTCGCGGGTGGCCGGGTCGGGCGCGAGGGCAGGCAGCAGGAACTCCATGCGCTTGCGACGGTCGGAGTTGGTGATATGGGTAAGCTGGCGGGCCAGAATCGGCGTGGGCGCGGGGTAGTCGCGCACAGCCAGGGCCAGCGCCAGGCTGGTGTAGTCGTCCTCGGTCAGCTTCACGCCCGCCGGGGCCTGCTGCTGGTCCCAGATGACATAAAGGCGGCGTTGGGCCGGCTGGCTAAGCGCTACCGACTGGTAGGCCTTGAACAGCAGCTTTTTGGCATTAGGGGCCGGGTTTTGCGCCAGCGCCGCCCACAGTTCTGCTTCCAGCGCGGGGGCAAGAGCGGCGCGACGGGCAGGCGACAGCAGCTTCCAGTACACGTCGGTGAGCTGACCCGTGAGCAGCTTGAGGTTGAGTTCCTCGGTTTCCAGGGGCAGCTGGCGACGCATTATGGCTAGCAGTTCGGCGGGCGTTAGGGCGCGGCCGTTGAGCATATTTTCGTAGAGGTTGATGTAGGCTGCTGCCCGCGCCACCGGTGTGGGCAGGGTCGCCAGGCCGGCCGGCAGCGGCTTATCAACCGGAAACACGCCGTAGCCCAGGCCCGTCGAGTTGAACAGGATAAATGCCGGGGCCGGCTCGCCCACGGCAGCGGGCACCGCCACTTCGCGGGCGTTCTGGTTCACGGTCAGCTCGCGGGTGCGGCCGTTGGGGTACACCAGCAGCACCTCGAACAGCTGGGGCCAGAGGCGGTCAGAGCCGTCTTCGGCCTGCTGGGTGAGGGTGAGGCGGGTGATTTTTCCGGCAGCGGTTTGCAGCTCGTAGTCGAACACCGGGCGGCCGGGCTGATTGACCCACACCTGGTTCCAGGCCTGCAAATCGGCGGGCGTGCGCTCGTCTAGAATCTTGATCAGGTCGGGCCAGGTGGCATTGCCGTGGGCGTACTGCTTCAGGTAGGCGCGCAGCCCGTCGCGGAAGGGCTCCTCCCCCATCAGCCGCTCCAGCTGGCGCATCATAATGGGCGCTTTGTGGTAGATGATGCCCCCGTAGAGTGAGCCCGCGTCGCTCAGATTATCCAGGTTTTGGCGGATGGGGTTGGCCCCGGTGGTGCGGTCGACGCCGTAGGCGGCCGGGTAGTGGTCGATGACGAACTTGAGGTCGTAGTTCGACTCTGGCAACGCTACCTGCGTGATTTTATCGGCCATGAAGTTGGCAAACACCTCCTTCATCCACACATCATTGAACCACTGCATGGTCACAAGGTCGCCGAACCACATGTGGGCCGTTTCGTGGGAAATCAGGTTGGAACGGGCAATTTTCTGGTCCTGGGTCGCACCCTCGTCCAGAAACAACGAGCTGGCCTTGTAGTCGATAGCCCCCACGTGCTCCATACCACCGTACTGAAAATCGGGCAGCACCACGAAATCGAACTTCTGAAACGGGTACGGGATACCGGTGTAGGTTTCCATGAACCGAAGTGCGTCGGAATGAATCTGAAAAATGGGGTCCAGGCTCAGGGCCAGCTTGCTCTTATCGGTTTCGCGGTGCAGCAGTTGCATGGGACGCCCCGCCACGGTTCGACTAAGGCGCGAAAACCGGCCTGCCCCAAACGAGAACAGGTAGGTGCTGATGGTGTCGGAGGGCGCAAAGCGGTAGGTTTTACGGCCGTTGGAGCGGGTCGAATCCGTCAGGCGGCCGTTGGCCAGCGCCTGCCAGCTGTCGGGCAGGGTAAGCGTGAGCGTGAAGGCGGCCTTGAGGTTGGGCTGATCGAAGACCGGGAACACCGTGCGGGCGCGGTCGGGCACAAGCAGGGTGTAGAGGTAGTCGTCGTTGCGGTTGAGGCTCTGGTTGCCGGCCGTAAAGTCGATTTGCACCTCGTTGGGGCCGGTTCGCAACTGAGCGGCGGGCAGCACCAAGTGTTCGGCCCGGTGGTCGATGGGCACCGGCTGGCCATTTATGCGCAGCGCGTGCAGGTTGGCAGTCCGTTCCCGAAAGTCAAGCTGCAGCGGCTGGCTGGCATCGGTCAGGTGGAAACGCACTGTTTCGGTGGCTGCTATGGGCGCAGTCCGGTCGGCGGGCACGTTCAGGCTCAGCTCATAGCCCAGCCGCGATACCCGGCGGGCCCGGTCCTCGGCCAGCTCCCGGCTCACGCCCGGCACCACGGCCGGCCCGGCGGTTTCGACGATTTCGGCGGTTGACGAGGCGGGCGCCCCGGCCGGCACCAGCGGCGCACGAGCGCAGGCGGCCAGCAGTAGCGGCAGTGAAAGCAGCGGATAAACGGCACGTGGGCAGGTCAGGAAACTCATGCGGGCAGGAAAAGCAGCAGAACGAAGCGGCTCAAGATACGGCCGTTTAGCGTCTGGGGGCCGGACTAAAGTTCAGGTCACAGCCCTATCTTGCCCAACCATGCTTATGCCCCTGCCCACCCGCCTGCCTACTACCATCCCGCCCCCGCGCCTGTACCCACTCGGCGAGACGGCCGTAGTGTTGGAGTTCGGCACCGGTATCAGCGAGGCTACCAACGCTAGCATTCAGGCCGTGGCCGCGTACCTGCTGGCCCACCCCTTCGAGGGGCTGCAGGAGCTGGTGCCCGCCTTCACCACGCTCACCGTGTTCTACGCCCCCTGGCAGGTGGGCACAGTTGGGGGCGAGTCGCCGTTTGAGGCTGTGGCGGCCCATCTGCGCAACCAATTGGCGCAGCTGCCCGCCACCAGGGCCGAGGTGGCAACCGGGCCGGCCGTGGAAATTCCGGTGTGCTATGGCGGCGAGTTTGGGCCCGATTTGGCGGCGGTGGCCCGGCATTGTGGCCTGAGCGAGGCCGACGTAGTGGCCCGCCACGCCGGGGCCGATTACCAGGTGTATTTCATCGGGTTCGCGCCGGGCTTCCCGTACCTGGGCGGCCTGCCCGCCGGGTTGGCCACGCCCCGGCGCGCCAGCCCCCGGGCCCAGGTGCCGGCCGGCGCGGTGGGAATTGCCGGCGCGCAAACCGGCATCTACTCGCTGCCCACGCCGGGCGGCTGGCAATTGATTGGCCGTACTCCGGCACGGCTTTTTCGGCCCGAGGCGGCCGACCCCAGCCTGCTGCGGGCGGGCCAGCGGCTGCGGTTCGTGCCCATCACGGCCGAGCAGTTCCACCACTGGCCCGCCGCCCGATGAGCCTGCACGTACTGCGCCCCGGTTTGCTCACCACCATTCAGGATGCCGGCCGGCCCGGCTACCGGCAGGCGGGCATAAGCGTGGGCGGCCCCCTCGATGCCCGGGCGCTACGGGTGGCCAACGCGCTGGTGGGCAACGAGCCCGGCGCGGCAGCCCTCGAAATCACGCTGCTTGGCCCCACCCTTCGCTTTACTGCCGACCACCTGCTGGCCCTCACTGGTGCCGACCTCAGCGCTATCCTCGACGGCCAGCCGTTACCCCTGAACCGGGCCGTGGCCGTGCGCGCCGGCACCGAGCTGGCCTTCGGGCGGCCCCGGGCAGGTTGCCGGGCTTACCTGGCCGTGGCTGGGGGAATGGCTGTGCCTGCGGTGCTGGGCAGCCGCGCAACCTATCTGGCGGCCGGCATCGGCGGGCTGGCGGGCCGGGCTTTGCAGGCCGATGATGTGCTGGCGGTGGCCGAACCCTCCCCCGCCGCCGTTCAGCTGCGCCGGCAGCTGCTGGGCCGCTCGCCCGGGCTAGCCTGGGTAGCCGCGCCCTGGTTTCCGGCCCCGGCCCTGACGCCCCGGCCCGAACCCACACCCGTGCTGCGGGCCCTGCGGGGGCCGGAGTACGAGCAATTCACGGCGGCCAGCCAGCAGGCTTTCTGGAAAGAGGAGTTCCAAGTGACGCCCGCCTCCAACCGCATGGGTAGCCGGCTGGAAGGCCCAGCCCTACTCCGCTCCGCCCAGGCGCCCGAGCTACTTTCGGCCGCCGTTGCCTTCGGCACGGTGCAGGTGCCGGCGGGCGGCCAGCCCATTGTGCTACTAGCCGACCACCAGACCACTGGCGGCTACCCCCGCCTGGCCCTGGTAGCCGCCGCCGACTGGCCTCGGCTGGCCCAGGTGCCGCCGGGCGGCAGTCTGCGGTTCCAGGAAATCGGCCTGCCCGAAGCCCAGCAACTGTACTTGGCGCAGGAGCAGCAACTGCGGCAGCTGGAGCGGGCCGTGGCGCTGCGGAGGTCGATGTAGGGACGGGGACAACCGAAGAACAGCGAAGCTAAGCCCCGCCCCTACATCGGCCGCTTCCCCCTATCTTGCCCGCCTATGAATCCAACCGCTACCATCGACCTCAACTGCGACCTGGGGGAGAGCTTCGGCGCCTACTCCCTGGGTCAGGATGACGCCATTCTGCCCCTGATAACGTCGGCCAACATTGCCTGCGGCTACCACGCCGGCGACCCGGCCGTGATGAAGCACACTGTGCGCCGGGCGCTGCACCACGGCGTGGCCCTTGGTGCCCACCCCGGCCTGCCCGACCTGGTGGGCTTCGGCCGCCGCGAAATGGCCATTTCGGCCGAGGAGGCCTACGATATGACGGTGTACCAACTGGGGGCGCTGCTGGCGTTTGTGCGGGCCGAGGGCGGCACGCTGCACCACGTAAAACCTCACGGCGCACTCTATAACATGGCGGCCGTGAATCCCGCCCTGGCCGAGGCGCTGGCCGAAGCCGTGTACCGCGTGGCGCCTGAGGCCTGCCTCTATGGGTTGGCCGGCAGCGCCCTGCCCCGCGCTGCCGAAAAGCTCGGCCTGCACACCGCCCACGAGGTATTCGCCGACCGCAGCTACCAGCCCGACGGCACGCTCACGCCCCGCCGCCAGCCCGGCGCTTTGCTCTCCGACCCCGCCCAGGCCGAAGCCCAGGTGCTGCGCATGGTGCGCGAGGGTCGGGTGCGGGCCCTGTCGGGCGAAGACGTGGTTATTCGGGCCGATACCGTGTGCCTGCACGGCGACGGGCCCCACGCGCTGGAATTTGCCCGGCGGCTGCGAGATGCGCTGGCGGCGGCCGGCGTGGCGGTGCAAACGCCTTCCGGGCTCCGCGTATGAAGCCGGGCCGCAACTGGGGCGTGCTGCTGGGGGCCGCCTTTCTGATGGCCACCTCAGCCGTGGGCCCCGGCTTCCTCACCCAGACTACCGTGTTTACGCAGCGGCTCGGGGCCAGCTTTGGCTTCGTGATTCTGGCTTCCATTCTGCTCGATATCGGGGTGCAACTGAACGTGTGGCGCGTAATTGCCGTGGCCGAGCTGCGGGCCCCCGACATTGCCAACCGGGTGCTACCGGGCCTGGGCAGCCTTATTTCGGTGCTGATTGTGCTCGGCGGGCTGGCCTTTAATGTGGGCAACGTGGGCGGGGCTGGCCTGGGCCTGTCGGTGCTCACGGGTCTGCCGGTGCCGGTGTGCGCCGGGCTGGGGGCCGGCGTGGCGCTGGGCGTGTTTGTAGTGCAGGAAGCCGGGCGGCTCATGGACCGCTTTGCCCAACTCATGGGCCTCGTGCTGGTGCTCACCATCGTTTATGTGGCCTTTGCCACCCATCCGCCTCTGGCCGAAGCGGCGCGGCGCACCCTCGCCCCTACGCAACTCGACCTTACCTCCATTATCACGCTGGTGGGCGGCACGGTGGGCGGCTACATCACGTTTTCCGGGGGCCACCGCCTGCTCGACGCCGGTATCCGGGGTGAGGCAGCCCTGCCCGAAGTAACGCGCAGCGCCGTGCTGGGCATTTCGGTGGCTTCGCTGGTGCGGGTGTTCCTGTTTCTGGCCACGCTGGGCGTAGTGAGTCAGGGCTTGGCCATTGATGCGGCCAATCCGCCCGCTTCGGTGTTCCGGCTGGCGGCTGGCGAGCTGGGTTACCGGCTGTTTGGGGTGGTGATGTTCGCGGCGGCTGTTACGTCCATTATCGGCTCGGCCTACACGTCCATTTCATTTCTCAAAGCCCTGCTGCCCCGGGTATCGGCCCACGAGAACCGCTGGATCATCGGCTTTATTGTGCTTTCGACGCTGGTGTTTCTTACTATCGGCCAGCCGGTGCAGGTGCTGCTGTGGGCCGGGGCCCTCAACGGCTTCATCCTGCCCCTCACCCTGGGGACTTTGCTGGTGGCGGCCTACCGTCCATCCATCGTGGGCCGCTACCGCCACCCGCTGGTGCTGGCCGTGTTCGGGGGGTTGGTGGTGCTGGTGATGAGCTACCTCAGCGGCGCGGTGCTGCTCAAGGCGCTGGGGCTGTAGCGCGAACGTTGCGCCTCCCCCCCTAGCCCCCTCTCCAAAAGAGGAGAGAGGGAGCCAGACGACAGTGCGTTCAAGAACTTATTCCAAAGTTCGTTGAACGCTCCCCCTCTCCTTTTTGAAGAGGGGGCCGGGGGGGTGAGGCGCACGCGGAGGACGATACGACGTAATGACTTTATAAACTCCAACCTCATGCCCCACCCCACTCGCCTTCTGCTCGCCGCCGCCCTGCTCCTGGCCGCCGGCTGTATCACCCCACCCACCACCACAACCTACGACCTCGTCATCACCCACGCCAACGTGGTAGACGTGGAAACCGGCACCATCCGGCCCGACCAGACGGTGGCCGTTTCCGGGGGCCTCATCCGCCAGCTTGGCCCTACTGCGGCTAGTGCGCCGCGGGCCACGCGCACGCTCGATGCCCAGGGGCGCTACCTCATGCCGGGGCTCTGGGACATGCACGTGCACTTTCGGGGCGGCGACTCGCTGGTAACCGCCAACCGTAACCTGCTGCCCCTGTATCTGGCCCACGGCATTACCACCGTGCGCGACGCGGGCGGCGACCTGACCCCAGCCCTGCAGCAGTGGCAGCAGCAGATTGCGGCCGGTCAGCTGGCGGGGCCCACCATCTTCACCTCGGGCCCGAAAATAGACGGGCCGGGCGCGTTCTGGGCCGGCTCGCTGGAAGTGGTAACGCCCGCCCAAATCAGCCGAGCCCTCGATTCGTTGCAGGCGCTACAGGTCGATTACGTGAAGATTTACGAAAGCACGATTTCGCGGGAGGCCTTTTTAGAAACCATTGCGCAGGCCGAAAAGCGGGGCATGCGTACCACCGGCCACATGCCCTACACCGCCACGCTGGCCGAGGCGGCGGCAGCGGGCCTCGATGCCTCCGAGCACCTCTACTATGTGTTCAAGGCCTGCTCCTCGCGCGAAGACAGCATCACGGCCGCCATCCGCCAGAGCCAGGGCACTGCCCGGCCTATTGGGCTGTTTGCCGCCCTGCCGGCCGTGTACCGCACCTACGACCCCGCCACCGCCGCCCGCACGTTCCGGATGCTGGCCGAGCGGCGCACGGCCGTGGTGCCCACGCTCTACATTCAGCAGCTGCTGGCCGATTTGCCCACCACCGACCACTCCCGCGACTCGCTGCTGGCCTACATCGACCCAAAGCTGGAGGCCACCTACGCCCGCCGCCTAGCCGGAGCCCGGCAGCAGTCGGCCGCTACCAGGGCCTTCAACCAGCTCCTCGGAGCGCGGTTCCGCAGCCTGATTCCGGAGATGCAAAAGGCCGGCGTGCTACTATTGGCCGGCTCCGACAGCGGGGCTTCCAACTCCTACGTGTACCCCGGCGCGGCTTTGCTGGGCGAGCTTGACCAGCTGGTGCGCGCCGGCCTCACGCCCGCTGAGGCCCTGCGCACGGCCACGCTCAACGGCGCCCGCTTCTTCGGCCTCGAAGCCACGGCCGGCTCTATAGCCCCCGGCAAAGCTGCCGATTTGCTGCTGCTCGACGGCAACCCATTGGCCAACCTGGCGGCCCTGCGCGGCCCGCATACCGTGGTAACCCGGGGCCGGGTGTATTCGGCGGCCGAACTGCGCCAAATGCTGCAAGCCGTGCGGCGGCGGTAGCGAGAACAGGCAGCCTGAAACCTCTGCACGCCGGTCGGGTTTGGGTT
>NZ_JAGGPS010000026.1:71834-204177 GCF_018613725.1 Hymenobacter sp. ISL-91 | reverse complement strand
TTGGGTTAATTACAGAGCTGAGGTAGGACAGCCGTAGCGCTAAGCTTCAGCTTCGCACTAAGGCTGTCCTACCTTTTATCCCTGAAATTCAACTACTTATGCGCTTTCTCTCCATTTTGCTGCTGTGGCTGCTGCCGCTCATCAGCTGGGCCCAGACAGGCGTGCTCAGCGGCACGGTGCGCGACCGGGCCACCCAGCAGCCGGTGCCGGGCGCCACGGTTACGCTGGAAGGCAGTAGCCTGGGCACGGCTGCTGATGAGCAGGGCCGTTTCCGGCTGGCCAATATTCCGACCGGCAGCTACAACGTGCGGGCTTCGTTTATCGGCTACGAGCCGCTGCTGCGCGCCAACGTGGTTATCACCAGCGGCAACGCCAACATTGTGGGCCTGGAGCTGGTGTCCGGCCAGCAGCAGCTGGGCGAGGTGAACGTAGTGGCCAGCCGGGCCATTCGGGTGGCGACGGCCGAAACGCCGCTGAGCGTGCAGCGGCTGAGCGCCCAGGAAATCAAGAGCAACCCGGGCGGCAACTTCGATATTTCGAAGGTGGTGCAGGTGCTGCCCGGCGTGGGCGGCGGCGGCACGGGCGGCACCGCCGGCTTCCGCAACGATATCATCATCCGGGGCGGGGCGCCCAACGAAAACGTGTACTACCTCGACGGCATTGAGGTGCCGGTTATCAACCATTTCCAAACCCAGGGCAGCGCCGGCGGGCCGGCCGGCATGCTCAACGTGAGCTTTATCGACGAGGTGACACTGAGCACCTCGGCCTTCGAGGCCCGCTACGACAACGTGCTCAGCAGCGTGCTGCAGTTCCGGCAGCGCGAGGGCAACCCCGACCGGGTGCAGGGCAACATCCGGCTGAGCGGCACCGAGGTGGCGGGCACCCTGGAAGGCCCGCTGGCGCCCAACACCACGTTTCTGGCCTCCGTGCGCCGCTCCTACCTGCAGGTGTTGTTCAAGCTGATTGACCTGCCCATCCGCCCCGACTACTGGGATTCGCAGTTCAAAATAACTTCGAAGCTGGGCCCCAAAACCACCCTCACCGCCCTGGGGCTGGGCGCCCTCGACCATTTCGAGGTGGCCGTACCGCGCTCCACCACGCCCGAGAAGGCCTACATCATCCGCAACACGCCCACCATTGACCAATGGAACTACACTGTGGGTTTGAGTTTGCGCCAGCTGCTGCCGCGGGGCTACCTCAACCTGGCCCTCAGCCGCACTCAGCTAAGCAATCAGGTCGATTTTTTTGAGGGCGGCTCGGCCAACCGGGGCGATGAAAGCAAGCGGGTGCTGCTGACCCGCTCGGGTGAAACCGAGAACAAGCTGCGCCTTGATGTGAACCGCAGCGCCGGCCGCTGGCGCTACGCCTACGGGGCCGTGGGCCAGTTGATTCACTACGACAACCGCTTTTTCAACCGCCTGCGCCAGGCCGTGCTGGCCCCCGATGGCACCGAGCAGCAGCCAGCCGTTACGGTCAATTTCAACTCCAGCCTCGACTTCGCCCGTTTCGGCGCCTTTGCCCAGCTCACCCGCTCGTTCTTGGCGGCCGACCGGCTCACGCTCTCGGCCGGGGTGCGCACCGATGGCAACAGCTTCACCGACGGCGGGGCCAATTTGCTGCGCACCGTTTCGCCCCGTATTTCGGCCACCTACGCCCTCACGCCGCGCTGGAACCTGAACGCCAGCGTGGGCCGCTACTACAAAATTCCGCCCTCCACCTTGCTCGGCTTCCGCGACAACGCCGGCCGGCTAGTGAACCAATCCAACCGCTATATTGGCAGCACGCACTACGTGGCGGGCCTGGAGTTTCTGCCCGGCCCCAGCCGCCGCCTCACTTTGGAAGGTTTCTGGAAGCAGTACGACCACTACCCGGTAAACGTGCGCGACGGCATCTCGCTGGCCAACCTGGGCGGCGACTTTATCGCCCTGGGCAACGAGGCCGTGACGAGCACCGGCCGGGGCCGGGCCTTCGGGGGCGAGCTGTTTTTTCAGCAGCAGCTCACCCGCAACCTCTACGCGGTGGCCTCCTACACGCTGTTCAACAGCGAGTTTACCGGGGCCGATGGCCGCTACAAGCCCTCGGCCTGGGACACCCGCCACCTGGCCTCGGCGCTGCTGGGCCGCAAATTTGGGCGGGGCTGGGAGCTGGGTTTGAAGTACCGGCTGGCGGGCGGCGCGCCCTACACGCCCTTCGACAACGCCGCCTCCCGGGCCAACTACCTCACTGTGGGCCAGGGCGTGCTCGACTATGGCCGCCTGAACACCCAACGCCTGGGCACCTTCCAGCAGCTCGATTTCCGGCTCGACAAGAAAATAAACCTGCGCCGCCTCACCTTCGATTTCTACGTGGATGTGCAGAACGCGCTGGCCCTGAAGTCGCCGGCCACCCCCAGCTACGTCTTCCAGCGCACGCCCGACAACAGCGAGTTCGTGTCTGCCGACGGCCAGCCCCTGCGCCCCGACGGCAGCAATGGTATTCCGGTGCTGCTTGATAACACCGGCACCACCGTACTGCCCACCATTGGCTTTATCGTGGAGTTTTAGAGAAGCTGTTTCAAAGGTCGAAAGCACAAGGCGGTCATGCTGAGCTTGCCGAAGCATCTCTACCGCTTCGTAGCAGTTATTCAACGAAGCGGTAGAGATGCTTCGGCAAGCTTAGCATGACCGCCTTGTGCTTTCTCAATAGACTCACTTCCAGAATCCGGCCCAAAGACACCGACTGGCCTATTTAGTCGACGCTTGGCGGAGGGCTAGGAACTCCTTGATTTCATCCACGGCAGTGCGGGCCGAGCGGCCTACGCCGATGAGCGTGGCCGACGCAAAACCCGTCCAGGTGCCATAGCCCACCAGCCACAGACCGGGCACGGTGGTGGCGCGGGTGCCCGTGGTAGCCACTTGGCCGTTGGGCTGCAGTATGCCCAGGGCGGCCAGAAACGCCAGTGCGGGCCGGAAACCGGTGCACCAGATAACCGCGTCTACGGCCTGCTCGCGCCCGTCGGCCCACACCACACCCGTGGGCGTGAACCGCCCGAATGGCCGCACACTGCCCAGCGCGCCCCGGTTGCGGGCTTCCTTCACGGGCGGCACCATCACGATGTCGCCGAGCGTGGGCGGCGGGGCCGCCGCTTCGCCGGCCTGGGCGTGGTAGCGCTGGGTGGCCTGGGTGAAAAGCACCCGGCCATCCACGTCATCGGGCAGAAAGCGGGGTTCTTGCTGAGTAATCCAAGTGGTGCGAGCTACTTGCGAAACTTCGGCCAGTACCTGGGCCCCGGAGTTGCCGCCGCCCACCACCAGCACCCGTTGCCCGGCAAACGGGGCCGCCTGCTGGTACCGGCCCGAATGCAGCTGCACGCCGCCAAAACTAGCCTGGCCGGGGTAGGTTGGCACAAAGGGGTTGCGCCAACTGCCCGTTGCGCATACCACGACCCTCGCCTGATAGGTACTAGAGTCGGTTTCCACCACAAACCCGCCTACACGGCCCGCCGCCGCCAGGCGCACGGCGGCCACGCGCACGGGCCGGCGCACCGGCAGTTCGTAGCGTTGCTCGTAGCGGGTGAGGTAGTCAAGCACCGCGTCGCGGGTGGGGAAGCTACTGTCGGCGGCGGATGGGCGGGGCATAAGCCAGCCGGGCAGGGAGCTGGCATCGGCCGGCGAGAACAGCCGGAGCGAGTTCCAGCCGTGCAACCAGGCCCCGCCGGGAGCTGGCTGGTCGTCGAGCAGCACGAAGTTCAGCCCCGCCCGCCGCAAGTAGTAGCCCACCGCCAGCCCGCTCTGGCCGGCCCCGATGACGAGCACATCAATACTAAAATCAGCGGTAACGGCAGCCATAGGCGTCAGGTAATGGAGAATTCGGTCCGGGCGAAATCGTGGGCGTAGGCCTTTACCTGGTCGCGCACCTGGCGAAACTGCTGGCTGATTTCTTCTTCGGTGCCGGTAGCTTTGGCGGGGTCGGGGAAGTTGTGGTGGCGTTTCTGGGCCGTAGACGGGAACACCGGGCACACTTCCTGGGCATGGTCGCACACAGTCAGCACGTAATCGAAGGGCACGGCCGCGTACTCGTCTAAGTGGTTGCTGGTGTGGTGGCTGATGTCCAGGCCGTCCTCGGCCATCACGCGCACGGCGCGGGGGTTAAGGCCGTGCACTTCCACGCCGGCGCTGTACACGGCGGCCCGTTCGCCCAATAGTTGTTCGAGGTAGCCGTGCAACAGCTGGCTGCGGCAGGAGTTGCCGGTACAGAGCACCAGCACGTTTTTCTTGCTTTCCATAATCAGAAATGAGCGATAAGAAGTGAGAATTTGGAGCGCGAATCGAAGGATAGCGAAGCTCCGGCTTCGCGTGCCGTTGCTGATTGCCAAACGCGGCCGTTCAATGGTGCGCGAAGCTGGAGCTTCGTGCTACAGCCGTTCTGCGTAAACCCAGAGGCAGCAGCTTATGCCGCTGCCGTTTTGCCGCCGTACCAACGGCGGCGAAACCAGAAAGCCACATTCACCAGCGCAATCAGGGCCGGCACTTCAATCAGCGGACCGATAACGCCGGCAAACGCCTGGCCCGAGTTCAGCCCGAACACCCCGATAGCCACGGCAATGGCCAGCTCGAAGTTGTTGCCGGTGGCGGTGAAGGCAATGCTGGCATTTTCGGCATAATCGGCCCCCAGCCACTTACCGGCCGCGAAGCTGAGCACGAACATGATGCCGAAGTACAGCGCCAGCGGCAGGGCAATACGCAGCACATCGAGCGGCACCTGCACAATGGTTTCGCCTTTGAGGCTGAACATGACCACAATCGTCAGCAGCAGCGCCACCAGCGTTATCGGGCTGATGGCCGGGAGGTACACCTGCTCGTACCAGGCGTCGCCCTTAAGCCGGCGCAGCACCAGACGCGACAGGAACCCGGCCGCAAACGGGATGCCCAGGTAAACCAGCACGCTCTGGGCAATATCCCAGATGCCGATATTGACGATGTAGCCTTTCAGCCCGAAATACGGCGGCAGCACCGTGATAAACAGCCAAGCCAGCACCGCATAAAACAGCACCTGAAACAGGGAATTAAGCGTCACCAACCCGGCCGCGTACTCGCGGCTGCCGTCGGCCAAATCGTTCCACACCAGCACCATGGCAATGCAGCGGGCAATACCGATAAGAATCAGGCCCATCATGTACTCGGGTTTGTCGGGCAGCAGCCAAATGGCCAGCCCAAACATGAGCAGCGGCCCCACCACCCAGTTGAGCACCAACGAGAGCCCGATAATGCGCGTGTTGCGAAATACCATGGGCAACTGCTCGTACTTGACTTTGGCCAGCGGCGGGTACATCATCAGTATTAGCCCAATGGCCAGTGGCACGTTCACGGTGCCCACCGAAAAGTAGTTCACCGCGTCGTTGAAGCCGGGCACCAAGTAGCCCAGGCCCACGCCCAACAGCATGGCCAGCAATATCCAGAGCGTGAGGCCCCGGTCGAGGCCCGAAAGCTTTTTTTCAGCCAGCACAGCGGAGGCCGGGGCGGCCGGGATGGATGGGTGCGAAGTCAAGAAGACAGGGAGAAAGAAGAACTTAAAGCGGTATCGACGGCCATTTACCCCCTGTAGCGACGCGATGGGCCATTACAGCGGGTATGCCAAGGCTTAGCAGCACCCGCCGCCGGGCGTGCAGGCCGCCATTTGCAGCTGCGGCAGGGCTATTTGCTGAGCGTCGGGGATGCCGCAGGCGTCCTGGGCCAGGCAGGCGGTTTGCTTGGCCGTAAGCACAAAATCGGTGCCGTCGAAGGTGAGGCCGAACTTGCCGATGGTGGCCTGCTGGTACTCCACTTCGATGGCTAACTCCTCGCTGCCCAGAATCTTGTCCGACAGATTGAGGATGTGCAGGAACTTCTGGGGAGCCAGCCGGTGGTCGTAGTCGCCGGCCTCCCAGAGCTGGAAGTTGGCCACCGTTTCGCGACGCTCCACCCCGCCGCAATCAATGAAGTGCTTGCTGACCAGGCCTACTTCGGTAACGTGGAAATGCGGGGGCAGGTATTCGCCGGTGGGCAGGCGGAAATTCACGGCGCTGAGCCCCATCAGGGCCTGCTTCATGTCAGAAATATTCATGATTGAATGAATTAGGAAAAAGAGTGGGTTGAATAGTTGAAGGAACGTCATTCAGAGCGCAACGCAGAATGACGCTTGAACTCGTTGGAGCACATTTCTAATCAGTGGGTTACCACTGCACGTGAGATTCTTCGCTGCGCTCAGAATGACGCTCTGTTAGCACGCGCAACCATCGTTCGGGCCGCAGGCCGCGCCGGTAGTGGCAGCCGCGAAGAAAACGGTGAACTGCTGCTGTACCTGGAGCAGCAGCTCGGTATTGAGGCAGTAGCAGACCGTGAGCCCGTCGATTTCACCACGAATCAGGTCCAGGGCCTTAAGCTCCTGCAGGTGCTGGAAAACGGTGGTGCGCGAGAGTGGCAGCTCGGCGGCAATATCGCCCGAAATGCAGGTGTGCTTGCTGGCCAGTAGCTGGATGATGGCCACTCGCGCCGGATGGGCCAGGGCTTTGGCCAACCGGGCCAGCTGCTGCTGCTCGGCGGTGAAGGCGGCGGTTTTGGCGTATGTCATAAGGAGAACCAAGTAACTATGTCGTAAACATACGACATTTTATGCCGTATGTTTACGACACGACTGTTTTTCTTTGCGCAGGTTTCCACTGCGTCAAAAAGACCTCATGGTTTCTGGCCCTTAAAACCTGCGCTGCGGCCTAACACATAGCCCGCCATCCTGCCGTACCTTGCGGCCCTATGCCCACAACGTCCCCCGACACCCACCCCTTCCTGCTCACCGAGGTTCCGTCGGAACTGAGGACGCCTGAGCGGCAGCAGCGCCTGCTGGTCGACCTTTCGGAGATGGACGAGTACTACGTGGTGTTTGAGCGCTACGGCTTTGGCGGCGGCGGGGCCAGCTGGGCCGAGCACATCGAAACCATACTGGAGGAGCACGACCCCGAACTGCTCGACCATGTGGAACTGGCCGGTGCGGGCGAGATTTTTCGGGCCTATACCGACGGGCCGGCCGCCACGGCGCGGCTGCTGGCATTGGTGCAGCCTGTGTTTGCCGATTTGGGTGCGCTAAGCAAGTATCTGGCCCAGGCCGACCCCACCGATTTTTTCGAGTAGCGCCCCTCAGTCCGGTCCGGCGGGCAAGCCTCGGCAGGAGCCTTGGCGGGCTTACGGCTTCCTGAAATGAATTTTAATCCGCTGCCAGTCCGGCGGCACATTTTGGCTTCCGGCTTGGTTCCGGCCGGGTAGGTATGCCCGGCGCGGGCTGGTGCGGGCCACGTTGGCCAACCAGGTGCCGGGGCCTTGCTGACGAATAGCGACTATTCCTCTTATAATCTGATAATCAGCACTGTTGCGCCTGTCCCTACAGACGCATACTCCGGTTTCGGTAGTGGGCCGCAAGAGTGGGCGCGGCGCTATTTGCCGGGGCAGGATTGAGTGCCGGAGCCGCAGGGGCGGGTGCAGGAGGCATTAACGCTTTTTAATGTAGCCTTAACCTGACCCTAATCCAGTAAACCGACTTTTGTGCCGTCGGGCTGCCTTCCGACGCACTTCTTTCGTCTCCAACTACCGCCCAATGCCCTTGCCCCTGCTCTCCCGTTTCCGTTGGTTGCTGCTGCCAATTTGCGCCGCTTCGCTGACTGGTTGCGGGGCCGACACCCAGGCCGATACGCCCAAAAAAGACACGCTGCCCGAAATTCTGGTAACAGCCCTTAATGCCCGCGACACGGTGCTCACCCACGCCTACGTAGCCGATATTCAGGCCGTGCGCAACGTCGAAATCCGGGGCCGGGTGGAAGGTTTTCTGGAAGAAATTTACGTGGACGAGGGCCAGACCGTGCGCAGGGGTCAGCCGCTTTTCCGCCTCAACGATACCGAGTACCGCAGCCGCGTCAGCCAGGCCAAGGCGGCCCTGGGCAGTGCCCGCGCCGATGCCCGGGTGGCCCAGCTGGAAGTGGAGCGCGTGCAACTGCTGGTAAGCAAAAACATCATCTCCAAAACCGAGCTCGATGTGGCCCGTGCCAAGCTGAATGCCGCCCAGGCCGCCGTGCAGCAGCAGCTTTCGGCCCAGGCCCAGGCCAGCCTCGACCTGTCGTACACGCTGGTAAAAGCGCCGTTTGATGGCGTTATCAACCGCATTCCGCTTAAGAAAGGCAGCGTAATTGAGGACGGCACCCTGCTCACGTCTCTCTCCGACGCCCGCGACATCTTCGCCTATTTCAACGTGTCGGAGGCCGAGTACCTGGAGTACGTGAAAACCCGCCGCCAGGACTCGGCCCGCGCTACCAACGTGGCCACGCTCATTCTGGCCGATGGCAGCACTTACCCGGTGCAGGGCAAGGTAGAAACCGTTGAGTCGCAGTTTGCGCCCAACACCGGCTCCATTGCTTTCCGGGCCCGCTTCGAAAACCCGAAGTTTCTGCTGCGCCATGGTGCTACGGGCAAGGTACTGCTCACCAACACCGTGAAAGACGCCGTGCTGGTGCCCCAGAAATCGGTGTTTGAGGTGCAGGACAAGAACTACGTGTACCTGCTGGGCAAAGGCGGCAAAGTAAGCCAGCAGGCTTTCGAGCCCGAGGCGCGCCTCTCCGACTTTTACGTGGTGAAATCCGGCCTCCAACCCGGCGACAAAGTGGTGTACGAAGGCATCCAGGAGCTGCGCGACGGCGCCGTTATCAAACCCCGCCTGATTACCATGAAGCAGGCGCTGAACCGGTAGAGGAGAGAAGTGAGACATGAGTAGTGAGAGGAGAACGTCATTCTTCGCTCCGCTCTGAATGACGTTCTCCTCTCACTACTCATGTCTCACTTCTCATGTCTCACTACTAAGCCCTAAGCCCCTAAGCCCTAATACCTAACCTTAATGCTCGCACTCTTCATTCGCCGGCCGGTTTTGTCGCTGGTTATTTCGCTGTTTATTACCCTGCTGGGCGGGCTGGCGCTGTTTACGCTGCCCATCACCCAGTTCCCCGACATCGTGCCGCCCTCGGTGACGGTGACGGCCAAGTACACCGGCGCCAACTCGGAGGTGCTGGCCAAGGCCGTGGCTACGCCGCTGGAGCGGGCCATCAACGGTGTGCCGGGCATGACCTACATTCAGTCGGTGAACTCGAACAGCGGCACGACGCTGATTACCGTGTTTTTTGAGGTGGGCACCGACCCCGACCTGGCCGCCGTGAACGTGCAGAACCGGGTGCAGACGGTAATCGACGAGCTGCCCGAAGAAGTTATCAAGGCCGGCGTAGCCACCGAGAAGGAGGTGAACAGCATGCTGCTCTACCTCAACATCATGAGCGACGACCCCAAGGTGGGCGAGAAGTTCATCTATAACTTCGCCGACATCAACGTGCTGCAGGAACTCAAGCGCATTGATGGCGTGGGCTTCGCCGAAATTATGGGCTCGCGCGAGTACTCGATGCGGGTGTGGCTGCAACCCGACCGCATGGTGGCCTACAACGTGTCGGCCGACGAGGTGGTGGACGCCATCCGGGCCCAGAACGTGGAGGCGGCCCCCGGCCGCTCGGGCGAAAGCTCGGGCTCGCAGGCCCAGGTGTTGCAGTACGTGCTGCGCTATACGGGCAAAATGTTCGAGCCCAAGCAGTACGAAAACGTGGTGCTGCGGGCCAACCCCGACGGCTCGGTGCTGCGCCTCAAAGACGTGGCCGAAGTCAAGTTCGATGTGCTCAACTACGGCATGACCTCCAAGATTGACGGCCGGCCCTCGGCCGCCATCATGCTTAAGCAGCGCCCCGGCTCCAACGCCTCGGAGGTAATTGCCAACGTGAAAACGCGCATGGCCGAGCTAAAAGGCACCAGCTTCCCGCCCGGCATGACCTACAACGTAGCTTACGACGTGTCGCGCTTCCTCGACGCCAGCATTAACGCCGTACTTATCACGCTGCTGGAGGCCTTTGTGCTGGTGTTTATCGTGGTATACCTGTTTCTGCAGGACTGGCGCTCGACGCTGATTCCGGCCCTGGCCGTGCCGGTGGCGCTGGTGGGTACGCTGTTTTTCATGCAACTGCTGGGCTTCAGCATCAACCTGCTCACGCTGTTTGCGCTGGTGCTGGCCATCGGTATTGTGGTCGATAACGCCATTGTGGTGGTGGAGGCCGTGCACGCCAAAATGCACGAAAAGCACCTCTCGGCTATGGATGCCACCTTGGAAGCCATGAGCGAAATCGGGGGGGCCATCGTGGCCATTACCCTCGTGATGTCGGCCGTGTTTATTCCGGTGTCGTTCATGGATGGTCCGGTGGGCGTGTTTTACCGCCAGTTTTCGCTCACGCTGGCCATTGCCATTGTGATTTCGGGCGTGAACGCGCTGACGTTGACGCCGGCCTTGTGCGCGCTCATGCTCAAGCCGATGGCCGAGGGCGAGGAGGCCAAAAAGGGCCTCATTAACCGTTTCTTCGCCGGTTTCAACCGCCGCTACGAGAATCTGGCCCAGGGCTACCAGCGGCTGGTGCGCTACGTGGCCAACCGCCGCGTCATCACCGTAGGCCTGCTCATTGGCTTTTGCCTGGCTACCTGGGGCGTACAGTCGGTGCTGCCCTCGGGCTTCATCCCGACCGAAGACCAGGGCATGATTTACGTGAACGTAACCACCCCACCCGGTGCCACTGTGGAGCGCACCGAGCGGGTACTGGATAAGATTGAGGAAGTAGCTGCGGGCCTCGGCCCCGTCGAGTCGGTGTCGACGCTGGCCGGCTACAGTTTGATGAACGAGGTGGCCGGCTCCAGCTACGGCATGGCCATGATCAACCTCAAAACCTGGAAAGACCGCAAGCAGTCGGTAAACGAGCTGATTGCCGAGCTCAACGAGAAAACCAAGGACATCAACGACGCCGATATCCAGTTCTTCCCGCCGCCCACCGTGCCCGGCTTCGGCAACTCGGCCGGCTTCGAGCTGCGCCTCTTGGACCGCACCGGCCGCGGCGACCTGCAGCAGACGGCCAAAGTCAGCCAGGAGTTCGTGGCCGCCCTGCGCCAGTCGCCGGCCATCGGCTCGGCCTTCACCGGCTTCGACGCCAGCTTCCCGCAGTACCTGATTCATGTGGACCAGGACCAGGCCGCCAAAAAGGGCGTGACCGTGGATAAGGCGATGAGCACGCTCCAGACGCTGATGGGCTCGTTTTACGCCTCCAACTTCATCCGCTTCGGCCAGATGTACAAGGTGATGGTGCAGGCCGACCCCAGCTTCCGCACCAAGCCCGAGGACGTACTGAAACTGTACGTTAAAAACGACCGCAACGAGATGGTGCCCTATTCCTCGTTCGTGCGGCTGGAGCGGGTGTACGGCCCCGAGCAGCTCACGCGCTACAACATGTACACCTCGGCCATGATCAATGGCGATGCGGCCTCCGGCTACTCATCGGGCGACGTGATTTCAACCATCGAGAAAGTGGCCGCCACCGAGCTGCCCCGCGGCTACACCTACCAGTGGAGCGGCATGACGCGCGAGCAGATTCTGAGCGGCAACCAAGCGCTGTACGTGTTCGGCATCGTCCTCATTTTTGTGTATCTGCTGCTGGCGGCCCAATACGAAAGCTTCCTACTGCCGCTGCCGGTACTACTGAGCCTGCCCACCGGCATCTTCGGCGCCTTCCTGGCCCTGAAGCTGCTGGGCCTCGAAAACAACATCTACGCCCAGGTTTCGCTAGTGATGCTGATTGGTTTGCTGGGTAAGAACGCCATTCTCATCATCGAATTCGCGGTGCTCAAGCGCAAGGAAGGCCTCTCGGCCCTGGAGGCGGCCGTGGAAGGAGCTTACGCCCGCCTGCGCCCCATCCTGATGACCAGCTTCGCCTTCGTGGCCGGCCTGATTCCGCTTACCATTGCCACCGGCGCGGGCGCGCTGGGCAACCGCTCCATTGGCACGGCCGCGGCCGGTGGCATGCTCATCGGCACCCTGTTCGGCGTTATCCTCATTCCGGGTTTGTACGTGCTGTTTTCGGGCGGGGGCAGGAAGAAGAACAAGCCCGCCAAGCCGGTGAGCGAAAAGGTGGCTGAGCCGGAGCCGGCCGTACTGGCCTAATTTTCTGAGCTGTTAGCCAGCAGCTATTTAGCTGTTAACTTTTTCAACCACTCCCTACTTACAGCCGGATTTCAGGGTGATGTTCCAAACAGAACCACTGTTTTCCACCTGAACTGAAGCTAACCGCTATCAGCTGATAGCTAACGGCTAAATACCGAATCCATGCCCCGCTTTTCCCGTTCCGTTCTTTCCTTTCTCACGGTTGCCTCGCTGGCGGCCACAGGTTGCCGGGTAGCCGCGCCCGACGCCCTGCCCCGCACCGCAGCCGTGCCGCTGGCCTTCCCGCTACCCCCGGCAGCCGATTCGGCTGCAACCGACTCGGCCTCGTTTGCCCGCCAGCCCTGGCGCGAGCTGTTCGCCGACTCCAACCTCGTGGCCCTGATTGATACGGCACTGCAAGCCAACCCCGACTTGCGCATTACACTGCAACGCATTGAAATTGCGCGGGCCGATTTGCGGGTGCGGCGCGGGGCATTGCTGCCCCAGGTAGATGGAGTCGTTAGTGCCGGCGTGGAGCGTTTCGGCGACTACACGCTTAACGGCATCGGCAACTACGACACCAACCTTTCGCCCAACATCGAGGGTAAGCAACGGATTCCGACGCCAACGCCCGACTTTTTTGTGGGCCTACGCTCGTCGTGGGAAATTGACTTGTGGGGCAAGCTGCGCCAGCGTCGGCAGGCGGCCTACCTGCGCCTGCTGGCCACCGAGCGGGGCCGCCACCTGGTGCAAACGCAGCTGGTAGCCGAGGTGGCCCGCCAGTATTTCACCCTGCTCAGCTACGACAACGAGCTGCTGGTACTCAGCAAAAACCAACAGCTGCAGGAGCGCGCCCTCGACATTGTGGGCACGCTCAAGCGGGCCGGCCGGGCCAACGAGCTGGCCGTGCAGCAGTTCCGGGCCCAGCTGCTGCGCACCCGCGCCCTGGAGGCCGAAACCCGCCAGCGTATTGCCGCCACCGAAAACACGCTCAACCGCCTGCTCGGCCGCTACCCCCGCCCTATTGCCCGCACCCTGCCACTTCTGGCGCAACCCCTGCCCAGTAGCCTGGCAACCGGCCTGCCTGCCACCACCCTGCTGCGCCGCCCCGATGTGCGCCAGGCCGAGCTGGAGCTGGTAGCCACCCGCGCCGACGTATCGGCGGCCCGGGCCGCCTTTCTGCCCTCGCTGCGCCTCACGCCCTACGTGGGCCTGAACGCCTACCGCGCCTCTGTCCTGTTCACCACGCCCGGCTCGCTGGCCTACGGGCTGCTGGCGGGCCTCTCGGCTCCGCTTTTCAACCGCGCCGAGCTGCAGGCCGACTACCGCCGCTCAGTAGCCCAGCAGCAGATTGCCTACAGCAGCTACCAAAAGGCCGTTCAGGTAGGTTTTGAGGAAGTAACCACCAACCTGCGCGGCATCGAGAATTACCAGCGCGTATTCGAGCTGCAACAGCAGCAGGTAGAAGCGCTTCAGCAGGCCGTGAGCATCTCCGACGACCTGTTCAAGGCCAACTACGCCACCTACCTCGAAGTCATCAGCGCCCAGCGCAATGTGCTTGAAGCCGAGCTGGAGCTCACCAACACCCGCCGCCAGCAGTTCCTGCTCCTCATCGACCTGTACCGGGCCCTGGGCGGCGGCTGGACGCCGGTGGGGCAGTAAGGCTAGGGCGTTGCACCTCACGTCCGCCTCACCCCCTAGCCCCCTCTCCGAAAAAGGAGAGAGAGAACTAGATGCTGGATTTTTAGCTCAGTGATAGTTGCTCTAGCGCTAGAAAACTACAGGCTAATCCCCCTCTCCTTTTTCGGAGAGGGGGCTAAGGGGTGAGGCGCCCGCCAGAACAACGAAGAAAACGACCCTACCACACCCCGCAGTCGTCGGAGCCGATGGGGGCACCGTCGGGCATGGGCATGGGCAGGGCGGGCGCGGGCTCAAACTTGCCGGGGTTTTCTTCAAACTGGGCTATGGTGCGCAACGCCAGCAGCGCGGTGGCCCTCTGGCTCTGGTTTTTAGCTGACTTCTGGATTTTTTGAAGCTGATTTTTCAGTTCCTCAACTTTCAACATCACCATGGCCCGCACACCCGTTGGGGCCGTGGGGGTGGCAGCCAGCGTGAGCAGCTGCCGAAGTGTGAGCTGCTGCACGAGGCGCTGCAGCTGGCCCGCCGGGCCGGTTTCGGGGCGGGCGCCCCAGGTAGCGGTCAGCAGCTTGTCGAGCACGGCGCTCAGGCCAGGCTGCTCGGGGTGGCGGGCGTGGTAGTCTTCCAGGCGGGCCGCCCGTTGGGGGTGCAGCAGAAACTCCAGCGTAGTAGCCGCCGCCGACTCGGCCGCGCCCAGCGCATCGAAGGTGAGGCCGGTGCGGCTCGGAAAGGTTTCGCGGGAGCGGCCGTAGTTCACGGGCCGGGGCGGAATCTTGGCCAGCAGTTCCTCCGACAGCGCCAGTTCGCGGGGCGAAATCGTGCGCAGCAAAGCCTCCACGGCTCTCATCTGCTCGGATGGCGGCACTAGTTTGGTGATGGTTTGGCCGTCGCCTTTGAGGGCGTAGGTGTAGTAGAGGCCGCCCACCTGCTTGGCCGCCGCCTCAACCTGGTAGCGCTGCAGCAGGTAAATGGGCACCAGCACTTCTTCGAGCAGCGCCATGGGCTGGCCCGGGGCCAGAGCTTTTTCGGAGAAGCGGGCCAGCAGTTGGCCGCGCACATCCATCAGGCGGTTCAACTCGTCGGTGGCGTTGGTGCCATCATCCCAGAGGTGGGCCGTGGGGTGGGCGCCACCGGCGGCGCGGGCATCGGCGTCGGCCATGAAGGCAAAACCGTCGGCCAGCGTCTGGCGCATAATGGCGGGCAGGGCCGCTTTTTCGGCGTCCACCGACCCAAAATCCTGGTAGCCGTAGAGTATGGCGCGCTTGTCCCAGCTGCCAATGCCGGTGGCGTAGGCCTGGCTTAAATCAATGCTGCCATCGGGGCGCAGCAGGATGCGGGGCATGGGGTAATCCATCACCGAGGCCCGCTCCTGGGGGCTGGCGGCGTAGTTGTGGTAGAGGCCCAGCGTGTGGCCCACCTCGTGGGCGGCCAGCTGGCGCAGGCGGGCCACAGCCATTTGCAGCATGGCCGGGTTGGTGGGCTGCCCGTCATCCCCGTAGGGTTGCAGCAGCCCCTCGGCAATCAGGTAGTCCTGGCGCACCCGCAACGAGCCGAGCGACACCTGCCCCTTGATGATTTCGCCGGTACGCGGGTCTACGATGCTCGCCCCGTACGACCAGCCCCGGGTGGAGCGGTGCACCCACTGAATGACGTTGTAGCGGATGTCCATGGGGTCGGCTTCTTCGGGCAGCAGCTTCACCTGGAAAGCATTGCGGTAGCCCGCCGCCTCGAAGGCCTGATTCCACCACGCGGCCCCTTCGAGCAGGGCCGAGCGCACGGGCTCGGGCGCGCCCCGGTCGAGGTAGTACACGATGGGCTTTACGGCCTCGCTCACGGCCGCTGCGGGGCTCTGCTTGCGCAGGCGGTGGCGCACCAGCTGGCGCTGCATCAGCGGCTGGTTGATCGGGGTGGCGTAGTCGGCGAATTCGTTGGCATAGTAGCCGGCGCGGGGGTCGAAGGCGCGGGGCTGGTAGTTGGCGTCGGGCAGCTGAATAAAGGAGTGGTGCAGATGCACCGTTAGGGCACTCGGGTCGGGCGTGACGGAGCTGATTTCGCGGCCCTTGGCCTTACCTGTCAGCGTGACCATCGCCTCAAACTCCACATTCTGCGGGAAGCCCTTGGTGTTGGGCAGGAACACGGCCGAGCGGCTTTCCTCGGCCTTATAGCTGCCCTGCTTGAGCTCTTCCAGCTTGTCGCCGAGCTGGTGGGAGTCGCGCAGCAGAAAGGGCGTCAGGTCCACCAGCACCCGGTTGCCCTCCCGGGCTTCGGCCTTGAAGCCCCAGATAACAGAGCGCGCGAAGGCCTGTTCCACCGACTTACGCTCGTCGGGGTTGGGGCTCACGGCGCGGTAGTCATAGTTGGGCTGGAGCAGCAGAATTTTGGGGCCGCTGCGCACAAATTTCACGATGCGCGTCTGCCCGATCTGGCCCCGGTCCAGGCCCAAATCATTGGAACCCACGCCGTGGGGCAGGCTGCTGACGTAAAGAATTTCCTGGTCGAGCTTGTCGATTTCGAGCAGAATCCGGCCGGTCTTCTCATCCCAGTAGAAGGGGAAAAAGCCCTCAAATTTCTGCAGGCCTTTCGTTTTTTCAGCCAGCGTCTGGGCCTTCAGGCCGTGGGCTGCGAGCAGCAGCAGGCTCAGCAGCAATGCGTAGAATTTGGTCACGGGCAGGAAGGGTTTGGGAGGTGGCAAGCGGCGGTAAGGTAGCACGGGAAACCCAGTACCCGCCCGGTGGCTTTGGTTGCGCTTCGGTTTGCGGCCGCAGCTGCAACTTCCAACCAGCCGTCGGACTCCTGTCAGGGTCATCCACTTGTCTATTTCATTGACCGCCCTACTCCTCCCACTGCTGCTAGCCGGCCACTGCGCCGCCAGCCCCGCCCTACCCGACTCCCTAACGGCCCGTGAAAGCCGTAACCTTACGGCGCTGGCCCGGGCGGTGGGCGACCTCAAGTACTTCTACCCCAACCGCCACACGGCCCGCGTAAGCTGGGAAACGGTGCTTACCCGCGCCATTCCGGCCGTGCGCCGCGCCCGTACCGACCAGTTGCTGGCTGCCACCCTCGACAGCCTGCTACGGCCGCTGGCTCCCAAAGCCACTTTCACAATTTCACCGACCACACCCGCCCCAGCCGATCCATCAAGGGTTACCGCCGGCCACTTCTGGGAACACCACGGCTTGGGGCTTGACAAGGCTGGTTTAGGCTTGACAACGGGAATTATGCGCTTGGGCGGCTTACGCTACGAGAGCCGGATTCGGGCCGCTTCAGCAGCGGAAGTGGCAGGAGCCTTTCCGGTCGGACAGCCGCAATACACCGAGCTCCTCACCGATTCGGTGAGCTTGACGCTACCGCTGATACTCACAGAAACTCAGCACCAGCAGCGGCTGCATTACCAGCCGGGCCGGCGGAGACGGCGGTTGCGGGCTGACACCCCGGAGCAGCGGATGGCCACAACCATCCTCACCTGGAACATCATCCGCCATTTCTACCCCTACCGCATCGTGCTCCATAGCGCCGGGTGGACCGATGCGCTGACCGTGGCCCTGCCACAAGCTGCCCGCGCCACTTCTGAAACCGCACTAATGACTGCCATCCACCGGATGCTGGCCCACCTGCCTGACCGCCACATCAACTTCGTGCCCAGCACCCTTACTGGTCTGCACATCAGCCCGCCCCCGTACGCCTTGCAACTGGAGTTGGCAGACAGCGCGGTAGTGGTGCGCCAGGTACCCGCTGAACTGCGGCCGTTCGTGGCTCCTGGGGCGGTCTTGACCCACCTGAACAGCCAGTCCATAGGCCGGCTGTTAGACTCAATACGCCTCATACTTCCGGCCACCTCGCCTGCTGTAGCCCGCCAGTTGGCGGCTCAGCAACTCGTGTCGAAACTGGGTGCCACGTACCGGGCAGCTGCTTTCACCTTTCAGGATTCCACGGGCCAGTTTCGCACCTACCGCTGGACGTTCCGGCAATTACGCGGCAGCAGCTACCACGAACTGCCACCAGTGCGGGAGTTGGCGGGAGGCCTTGTGTACCTTGATGCGGCCCGCCTGCGCTACAAGGATTTCCAACGGGCGCTGCCGCAGCTACAGGCGGCCCGGGGCTTGGTAGTTGATCTGCGCCGCCGACCTCACTACGAATTATCGCGCATTTTACCTCACTTCTCAGCCGAACCGCTGCTTTTCATCAGTACGGCCACGCCGCAATTGCGGCAGCCCAACTTTCGTCATGCCGTATTTCGATTTCGGGAAAATACGCCCAAAATACCCCAGCTACCGCTGCTGGCTATGCCCAAGATATTCCTGACCGGCCCTGATACCTACAGCTACGGCGAAACGGTAGCCGCCATAGTGCGCAACAACGGCCTCGGATTGCTGCTGGGCCAACCCACCGGCGGCACCAACGGCGAAATGAACTTCGCTACAATCGGCCGCACTTATAAGCTGAGTTTTACCGGCCGCTGCGTTAGGCCTACGGGCGAGGTATACCAGGGCCGTGGGCTGGCTCCTGATATTCTGGTGAAGCCTACCCGGCAGCAGCTGGCGCGCGAGCAGGATGCGGCGCTGGAACGGGCCGTACAGTGGCTTCGGAGTAAATAGTAATCATCTTTCCCACATAGTCTTACAGAGGAATGCGCTGAAGTAACAAGAATTGTTTCTTTTAACCTCCACGCATCCCTTCTTAAGCCGCTACGAGGAAACTTACTCCCCCACTATCTCCTCAATCCGCCCTAACTCCCCCGTACTAAACGCCAAGTTCTCCAAACAGCGCAGCGAGTCGTCGAGCTGGGCGGGGCGGCTGGCCCCGATGAGCACCGACGTTACCCGCTCGTCGCGCAGCACCCAGGCCAGGGCCATTTGGGCCAGGCTCTGGCCTCGCTCCTGGGCCAGCTCGTTCAGATTCTTAATCTGCGTCAGGCGCTCTTTGGTAAGGTTGCCTTCGGTGAGGAAACCCACGCCCTTAGCTACCCTCGAGTCGGCAGGAATGCCCTGCAGGTACTTGCCCGTGAGCAGGCCCTGGGCCAACGGCGAGTAAGCAATGCTGCCCACGCCCTCGCGGCCCAGCAAGTCGAGCAGGCCGTTTTCGGGGCTGCGCTCGAACATGGAGTATTTGGGCTGATGAATCAGGCAGGGCGTGCCCAGCTCGCGCAGCAGCCGGATGGCCTCGGCAGCTTCGGCCGGCTCGTAGTTGCTGATGCCCACGTACAGGGCCTTACCCTGGCGCACGGCCTGGGCCAGCGCACCCATCGTTTCTTCCAGCGGCGTGTCGGGGTCGAAACGGTGTGAGTAGAAGATGTCGACGTACTCCAGGCGCATCCGTTTCAGGCTCTGATCGAGGCTGGAAAGCAGGTACTTGCGCGAGCCCCACTCGCCGTAGGGGCCGGGCCACATGTCGTAGCCCGCCTTGGTCGAAACCACCAGCTCGTCGCGGTAGCCCCGGAACTCTTCCTTCAAAATGCGGCCGAAGTTGGTTTCGGCGGAGCCGGGCGGCGGGCCGTAATTGTTGGCCAGATCGAAGTGCGTGATGCCCGAGTCGAAGGCGCGGTGCAGGATGGCGCGGAAGTTTTCAAGCACGTCCACGTCGCCGAAGTTGTGCCAGAGACCGAGCGAGACGGCCGGCAGTTTTAGGCCGCTGCGGCCACAGCGGCGGTAGGGCATGGCGGCGTAGCGGGCGGGGCTGGGGAGGTAGTGCATGAGAGTGGTGGCTAGTACGGCCGTAAATATCCGAACAAACCGCTTTCGGTAGTCTAGCACTCCTGGCTGGCAAATACTTCAGGTATGCAACCAACGGCGCAGCCCGCCAGTTATGGCGAAGCTCCTGGCAATTCCTACGCGGCCACTGCCGGCACCACATCCAGCGCCTGAATCTGCGCTTTATAGGCGGTGGGCAGCAGAGCTTCACGGGCCCACCGGCTTGGGCCCAGGTGCTGGGTGCGGTGGTACAGGGGCAGCAGCCGGCGTATCTCCCAACCGGAGCCCAGGCGCAGCAGCTGGCGCACGAGCGGCGGCACGATTAAGCCCTGAGCGGCCCGCAGCAGCCGGTAGCGCACCGGGCCGAGGTGGCGGCGGTACTGCCGGTAGAGGTCGGTGGTGTAGCGGCTGGGGGCCAGGTCCTGCCGCAAGTGCTGCTGGCGGGCGGCGTGCCAGGGCCCATACGTGAGGGGCACTTCCGGAATACCCATGCGTTGCCCCACCCGGCCGAACACCGCCACTACTTCCTGCTTTTCGGCGGCGGTCAGGGGGCGCTCTAGGGCTTCGTAGGCACGGATGGAGTAGTCGATGAGCATGAACAGCACGTCGCGGTAAGCCCAGGCCGGTATGCGCTGGCCACGTTGGGCCTCTACCCCGGCGTGGATGGCGACAATGGTGTCGATGGCCCGTTCGGCGGCGTGCTGCTCGGCAAACACAATCTGGCGGGCATATTCCACCGTCGAGAACAGGCGGCCCAGCGGGTCGGCGGGCAGGCGGCCGGTGAAATACAGCCAGTCGACGGCCTTGTTGACGGCAAACTCGGCTGCGGCTCCGGCAAAAATGAATAGGATGGTATCGGCCTTGCCCCAAATGGTACGCACGACGGAGCCTGGCGGCACAAAGTATTCCATAGCATTAGTGTAAATCTGCCCCTATTCTATTTGGTTGCTGGCAGCTAAATTGAGTTGCAATTTATCAAAGTACTTTTGAATACAAAGCATACAGTAGCTTTGCCGTATACTTTGCCGGGAGTTGAACCCCGTTCCTGTTGCCATGCTTTCGCCCATGCTGCCTTAACGCCCCGCCTTTAGCTTTTCTACTCGCCAGCTCCGGCTGCTGGCGCTAGCCCTGCTCACGGGGCTGCTGGGTCTGGGCTCCCGGCATTACGCCCCCGCCCTGCCGGCCTGGCTGGCCGCGTACGCCGGCGATACGCTCTGGGCACTGCTGGTTTTCTGGCTGATGACCCTGGCGCAGCCCCGCTGGCCGGTGGGGCGGGCGGGGCGTTGGGCCTTCGGTTTGGCCGTAGCCGTCGAAATCAGTCAGCTGTATCAGGCTCCCTGGCTTAACGCTCTCCGCGCTACCACTTTGGGTGGTCTGGTACTGGGGTTCGGCTTCCTTTGGTCGGATGTGCTGTGTTACGGCGCGGGGGTGCTGCTTGGATGCGGCCTGGAATGGTGCTGGCGGTGGGGCACAACCGGTCCTTAGCTGCTCAGTCCCGCTTGCCCGGCCTCTCGGCTCATTCGCCGCCTGTTGGCTTTGGCAGGCTACCTTTGCTCCTTATCCACTAACCACTCCGCCCTATGCCCAACCCCAACGACCCCGCCCTGCGCTCCTGGATTGACATTGCCCCCACCAGCGACTTTCCCATTCAAAACCTGCCGTTTGGCGTGTTCGAAACGCCCGAGCGGGGCCCGCGGCTGGGTGTGGCTATCGGCGAGTACGTGCTCGACCTGTACGCCGTGGCCCAGTTCGGTTATTTTGAAGATCTGGAGCTGGGCGCCAAAATGCCCAAGGTGTTTCGGCGGCGCAGCCTCAACCAGTTTATTGCCTTGGGCCGGCCGGCGTGGCGCGCCGTGCGCCAACGCCTAAGCGAGCTGCTGCGCCACGACAACCCCACCCTGCGCGACCAGCCCGAAGCCATGCGCGAGTGCCTGCTACGCCAGGATGCCGTACAGATGCTGCGCCCCATCAAGCCTCAGAACTACACCGATTTTTACTCCAGCATTGAGCACGCCACCAACGTGGGCACCATGTTCCGCGACCCCAACAACGCGCTGCTGCCCAACTGGCGCCATATTCCCATTGGCTACCACGGCCGGGCCAGCTCCATTGTGGTTAGCGGCACCGACATCCGGCGGCCCAACGGCCAGCGCAAGGCCCCCGATGCGGCGGCGCCCACCTTCGGTCCCAGCCAGCAGCTCGATTTTGAGCTGGAAATGGCCTTTGTGGTGGGCCGCCCCACCGCGCTCGGCGACACGCTGTCGGTGCAGAGCGCCGAGGACTACATTTTCGGGCTGATGCTGTTCAACGACTGGAGCGCCCGCGACATTCAGAGCTGGGAGTACGTGCCATTGGGGCCGTTTCTGGGCAAAAGCTTCGGCAGCAGCGTGGCGCCCTGGGTGGTCACGCTCGATGCGCTGGAGCCGTTCCGCATTCCCGGGCCGGTGCAGGAGCCCGAGCCGCTGCTGTACCTGCGCCAGACCGGCAACCACAACTTTGACGTCAACCTGGAAGTCACTATCCAGCCCGACGGCGGGCCCGAAACGGCCGTTTCGTATGCCAATTTCGGGCTCATGTACTGGAGCATGGCCCAGCAGCTCACCCACCACGCTTCCAACGGCTGCAACCAGCAAATCGGCGACCTGTACGCCTCGGGCACCATTTCGGGCACCACGCCCGACTCGCTGGGCTCGATGCTGGAGCTGTCCTGGAAGGGCACCCGCCCCGTGCCGCTGGCCGATGGCACGGAGCGCAAGTTTTTGCAGGATGGCGACCGGGTAACCATGCGTGGTTTTGCCGAAAAGGACGGCGTCCGTATCGGTTTCGGTGAGGTAACGGGCAAGGTACTGCCGGCACCCAGCCTGGATTTCTAACGGCACTGCCACAAGGCGGCAGTAGCGCAAACCAACGGCCCGCTAAGCACCAGCTACGCCTGTTGTTGCTGACTGCACAGGACACGTAGCGAAAAAAAGAACGGAGCCGAATCGTCTACCACCCGGTAGCACCGATTCGGCTCCGCGCTGTTTGCTGGCTTATTGTTTTTTGCTCGCTGGCATTTTCAAGCGCCACCGTAACAACCTTCTGGCAGGGCCCGGGGTAAACGATTGGGTGAATACCGGGGTTGCGAGCGGCCGTCGTTTTGCCCCTGACCCGGGTATTTGCCAGTTTCACTCCTCCATATCCTTTCCAAAATTTCTATGTTAGCAATGGACTACCGGGGCCCCAAGCGGGTCCGCGCCGTGCAGAAACCCATGCCGGAAATCCAGCACCCCCAGGACGCCATCGTGAAGGTGCTCAGAACCTGCATTTGCGGCTCCGACCTGCACCTGTACAACGGCAACGTGCCCGACACCCGCGTGGGCTCCACCTTCGGCCACGAGTTTGTGGGCGAAATAGTGGAAACCGGCCCCGATGTAACCAAGGTAAAAGTGGGCGACCGGGTAATTATTCCTTTCAACATTGCCTGCGGCGAGTGCCACTTCTGCCGGCAGGGCATGTTCGGCAACTGCCACGAGTCGAATACCGAAGCTTCGGCGGTTGGCGGCATTTACGGCTACTCGCACACGGCCGGCGGCTTCAATGGTGGGCAGGCCGAATACGCCCGCGTACCTTACGCCAACGTGGGCCCGGTTATCATTCCGGCCGATATGGACCTCGATGATGCTGTGCTGCTCACCGACGTAGTACCAACCGGCTACCAGGCCGCCGAAATGGCCGGTATCCAGACCGGCGACACGGTGGTGGTGTTTGGGGCCGGGCCGATTGGCATCATGGCCGCCCGTTGCGCCTGGCTGTTTGGCGCGGGCCGCGTCATCATCATCGACCAGGAAGACTACCGCCTCGAATTTGCCCGCAACTATGCTTATTGCGAGGCCTACAATTTCAAGGAAATGAACGACCCGGTGGTATTCATCAAGAAGGAAACCGATTGGATGGGAGCCGATTGCGTGATTGACGCCGTAGGAGCCGAAGCAGCCGGCAACACCATGCAAACCATCACGGGCCGCAAGCTGCTGTTGCAGGCCGGCTCGGCCACGGCGTTGCACTGGGCCATTAATGCCGTAAAAAAGGGCGGCGTGGTATCGATTGTGGGCGTGTATGGCCCCACCGATAACCTGGTGCCCATTGGCAACGCCATGAACAAGGGCCTCACCATTCGGGGCAACCAAACGTCGGTGAAGCGCCTGCTGCCACGCCTGATTGACCACGTACAGAACGGCGTACTGAACCCCAAGGGCCTGATTACGCACCGCATGCCGCTGGAAGAGGTGGCCGACGGCTACCGCATGTTCTCCGCCAAGCTGGACAACTGCATCAAAACCGTGCTCATCCCCCCAACCGTCACCCAGTAACCTCGCCTCGCCATGAAAGACAACGCTGTAAGTAACCGCATCGACCCTAAAACCATCAAGGGCTGGGGCATTGATGCCGACCCCGAAAATGACCCCACTTACCCCATGCGCAAGCGCATGAATGTGGGCGAAGACCCTACTCCCAAACGTCGGCCCGACAGCCTGCAGCCTGTAACCGAGGAAGTGCTCAAGTCGATTGAGCGACCCAAAGTATCGGCCGTGTTTGGTACGCCGGCCCCACCCAGCGGCCTGAGCGGCGTAATCCGCCGACAGGCGTTCAAGTACAGTGAAAACCAGTACAAGCACTGGCTGCCGCTGATTATGGCCGACCGCGTAGACGTAGTGGAGGGCGTAGTGACGGACCTATTCAAGGGCAAGCTACCCAACATCTGGGCTGAGAAAGGCTACGATATGGAGTGGAAGTACAACCGCACGGCCTTCATTACCAAAATGGCTGTTATAGGTGCTGCTACAGCGGGACTGGTCATGTGGCTTTCTTCGGGTAGCAAGAAGCAGAAGAAGAACAAACCCCAAACAAAGGACTACCTGGGCCGATTCTAAACCAACAGTGGCGCGGAGGGCATTGGCTCCTTTGATTTGCCTTCGTATTACTTGATGAAGCTGTTTAGGAAGTCGTCAGGCGGTCATGCTGAGCTTGTCGAAGCATCTCTACCGCTTCATTAAACGAACCTGACGAAGCGGGAGAGATGCTTCGACAAGCTCAGCATGACGTCCAATCTTGAATTTTCAGACTTCCTAAACAGCTTCGATATTTTTAAAGAGTGCCGGCCGGTTGGCCGGCACTCTTTTCGGTTTGAGCTTCACCCACCAACAGAAGCCGCTTACAGACTGGGCCACCGTCGTTTATCCAGTTAATATCGTATATTCAGGATATCAGGCCAGCCAGCGTGTCTGCCCGGGCCTACCCCTGCTCCCGGAAGTCCTTTCCCCGCCCCGGTGCGGTTGCCGGCCAGTTGCCTGCTCGCCGTTGCAGCCCTGTTTGCTCAGCTGTTTGTATCTGGATGGGTTCCGCGCTCCTGGGCACCTTCCCCATTTCCTAAAGCCACTGCCAGCTGCTTGTTAAGGTCTTTTTGATAAGCGAACAACTCTGGTAGCGCCTTATTCCACCTGCAATTTTCTCCCACTATGGTTTCGCCTTTCCTGGTACTCACCGATTCTTATGCCGCCCCCAACAGCGCGCTGGCGTATGCTGCCGGGCTGGCCGGGCCTCTGCAGGCAGCGCTGGTACTGCTGCACGCCCGCTACGATGCCCTGCTGGCCCCCGTCGACGACCCGGCCTACGTGCCCGTCGATGCCTTGGTCACCAAGCAGGCGTTGCAACGGCTGGCCGCAACGCAGTCCGTATCCACTCAGGTAGAAATATCGGAGCGGGAGTTGCCCGAGGCCGTGCGCGCCGCTGTGCTTCAGCATAATCCGCTGTTGCTGGTGCTGGGGGCGCCTGGTGGGCCCGGCACACCGCTGCAAGTAATGGTCGACACGGCCAAAACGCTGCTCAGCACCGTTCCTTACCCGCTGCTGCTGGTGCCGGCCCTAACGCCTACCAGCGGACTACCCCGCCGCCTACTCCTAGCCGTCGATGGGCAACGGTTTGTGCTGCACCATTACCAGGACATTATCCGGCGGTTGCTAAGCCTGTCGGGCGGTACTCTGAACGTAGTGCGGGTGACCGACAGCGGCCACGCTCCCCTGGGAACCGATACCATTCTGGAAAGCATAGCTGCCAGCAACATAGCCGATGAGGCGGCCGTTGGCCAGGTTTCCGAAGTGGCCGATCTGTCGGCGGCAGATGGGGTGCTGGCCGAAGCGGCCCGGCAGCAGGCCGACCTACTGGTTGTAATTGCCCGCCCCCACAGCCTGCTGGCCAGCCTGTTTCACCACAGTGTCACGAGCGAGTTCATGGAGCGCAGCACAATTCCGGTGCTGGTGCTACCCGCCAGGGAGTAAGTTTTTACAATCGAGTCCGTAAACTTTTGCTCTGATTCGTCATGCAGTCCTGCTTTGTTGTCTTTGTCGATCTGTCGGCCGGCGCCGCGCGTGCTGCGCACTACGCGGCCCTGCTGGGCGCGCCGCGGCAGGTACGGCTGGAGCTGGTCAACGTCTGCCAGGCACCGGTGCTGTCGTCGGAGCTGGCGTTTGTTCCGATGCCCTACGTGGAACGGTTGCAGGCCGACGCCGACGCCGCCCTGCAGGAGTTGGCCGAAGAGTTGCCCACAGCAGTCGGTGCCTGGGTGCTGATGCCTCCCCTGGCCAACGCCGTACAGCAGGCTATTGCCCGTTTCCGGCCACTATTATTGGCCATGGGCCTGAGCGCCGAGCCGGGCCTGCTGGATCAGCTGCTGCACAACCAAGCCCTGCCAGTGCTGCGGGGCACACACCGTCCGCTGCTACTGGTGCCCGAAGCCGGCCCGCCGCCCAATCTGCCGCGCCGTGTACTGGTCGCCGTCGATGGCGAGCATTTCGTATTAGGGGAAGCCGCGCTGGCCCTGGCTCCGCTGCTGGCGAGCTGGCAAGCCACGTTTTCGGTGGTACATGTCCGGGCGGCTTTGGGCGGGGCGGCAGAGCCGGTAGAGCAGTATGCGCGGTTGGCCGAGCCGCTGCGCCAGCTGCTGCCCACTGCCACCGCACCGCACCTCTACAACGACGACGCCGACCCGGCCGCTGACATTCTGCGGGCCCGGGCCGAGCTACAGGCCGATTTGCTGGTGCTGATTGCGCGGCCCCGCAGCTTTCTGGGCCGGCTGTTCCATCGTAGCGTAACGGCGCAGGTGCTGCGCGGCTGTCCGGTACCCGTACTGCTGCTGCCCGCCCACGCCCCGGGCGTACCCGACTGGATGCCCTCCATGAGCTGATACAGCACCGGCGGCTGCCCTGCTTTCCGCCCTCACCACTTCCGGTATCCGCAGTTATACGCTGCTTTCTTATGCCTGAACTTAGCCAGCCCTCCTCCTATGCCCAACGCCACGCGCCCGCCTTGGCTGAGCTGCTGGCTGAGCTGACCACGCTGCGCACCGACATGCTGCAGCTGGCCGAGCAGGCCACCGAGCAGCTGCAGGCCGTGCACCCTAACTTCCGGGCCAGTGCCCGCAACCTACTGCACTATCTGGCCCTGCGCCGGCACGACCGGCGCGACCTGCAGCAACGGCTTGCTGCACTGGGCCTCTCGTCGTTGGGCCGGGCCGAAGCCCACGCGCTGGCCACCGTCGAAGCAGTGCTGGCTATTGTGCAGGCATTGCTGGCACCAACCGCCACCGGCCCCTCTCCCGAAACTGCCCCCGATTTTGAAGGCGGCCCGCGCCTATTGGCCGCACACAGCAGCGCCTGCCTGGGCCCGGCACCGGCGGCGCACAACGTCCGGATTATGGTAACCATGCCCGGCGAGGCGGCCGGCAACTACGAGCTGGTGCGCAACCTGCTGCGCGAAGGTATGAACTGCATGCGCATCAACTGCGCCCACGACGACGCCACTGCCTGGGGCCAGATGATTGCCCACCTGCGGCGCGCCGAGCAGGAGCTGGGCAAAACCTGCCGGGTAAGCATGGACCTGGCCGGCCCCAAGCTGCGCACCCAGGGCCTGCCGCCCGCACCGGCCGTGCTGAAGGTAAAGCCTAAGCGCGATGCTCTGGGCCGGGTAACAGCCCCCGCCCGCCTGTGGCTGGCAGTTCGGCAGCACCCGGTCACGGCCGCCACGCTGGCCTTTCCGGTGGCCTGGCTGCAGGGTTTGGTTGCAGGTAGCCGCGTATCGTTTGAGGATGCGCGCGGAGCCCGGCGAGAGTTGCGCGTAGTGCATGTGGAGCCGAACGGGTGCTGGGCAGAGTTGCACAAAACGGCGTACATCACTCCTACCACCGTTTTTGCCGGGCCTACCGGGGCGCAGGCCAGCCCGCATGGGCTAGCCGCCAGGTCTTCGTTTCTGCTGCTGCGCCCCAACGACCAGCTGCGGCTCAGCCGCCAGCTCCTTGCTGGTAGCACCCTTGGCGAACTGGCTGCCGCTTGCCCAACGGCCGCTGCCAGGGCCGGACCGGCCGTTATCGGCTGCACCCTGCCCGCGGTATTCGATGCGGTGCAGCCGGGTGAGCGGATCTGGTTCGACGACGGCAAAATTGGGGGCGTGGTGGAGCACGTTGACGAGCAGCAGGTGCAGGTGCGCATAGTGCAGGCCCGCGCCGAAGGCGACAAGCTGCGCAACGACAAAGGCATCAACCTGCCCGACAGCCAGCTTTCCATTCCGGCCCTTACGGAAACTGATTTGCAGCACCTGATCTTTGTAGCTCAGCACGCCGATGTCGTGCAGCTTTCCTTCGTCAACAGCCCCGCGGACGTAACGCTGCTGCGCCAGCACCTGCGCCGCCTCACCGACCGGGAGCTGCCCATCGTGCTTAAAATTGAAACCCGGCGGGCATTCGAGCAGCTCCCCGCCCTGTTGCTGCGCGCTATGCAGGACGAAAGCTGCGGCGTGATGATTGCCCGCGGCGACCTGGCAGTGGAATGCGGCTTCGAGCGGCTGGCCGAGGTGCAGGAAGAAATACTCTGGCTCTGCGAAGCGGCGCACATCCCCGCTATCTGGGCCACGCAGGTGCTCGAGAGCCTGGCCAGCGGCGGTATGCCGGCGCGGGCCGAAATTACCGATGCCGCCATGGGCAGCCGGGCCGAGTGCGTGATGCTCAACAAAGGGCCCCGCATTGTAGCTGCGGTGCAGACACTGACCGGCATTCTGGGACGCATGGAGGCCCACCAGAGCAAAAAAAACACCCTCCTGCGCAGCCTGCACGTCGCCGGCCTGTGGCGCCCGGAGCAGCCCGCATAGCAGGACTCAGGACCTGATCTGCCACGCTTCTTTTCTTCCAACGCCAGTACCGCTACCCGCCCACGGCAACGCGGGTTGCTATGGGCGGGTAGCGGTACTGGCGGCCGAATACCGGACAGCGGCACGCTCACGAACGAATCAGACCTACTTGGCTCCCCCGATGATTTCGTCTACCACGGCGGGGTCGAGCAGGGTGCTGGTGTCGCCCAGGGTGCTGGTGTCGCCCTCGGCCACTTTGCGCAGGATGCGGCGCATAATTTTGCCCGAGCGCGTTTTGGGCAGGCCCGTCACAATCTGGATTTTGTCGGGTCGGGCAATTTTGCCAATTTCGGCTACCACCGTTTCGATGACGCTGGCCTCAACACGAGGCTTGTCGGCCTCGTTGCGGCAAGCCCCTTCGCGGCAGATAATGTAGGCGTAAATGCCCTGGCCCTTCACCTCGTGGGGGTAGCCTACCACCGCGCTTTCCACCACATTGGGGTTCTGGTTGATGGCGTTTTCGATTTCGGCCGTGCCGAAGCGGTGCCCGCTCACATTAATCACGTCATCGACGCGGCCGATGATGCGGTAGAGGCCGTCCTTGTCGCGCCGGGCGCCGTCGCCGGTGAAATAGTACCCGGGGTAGGCCGCGAAGTAGGTCTGCACGGCGCGGTTATGGTCGCCCCAGGTGGTGCGGATGATGCCCGGCCAGGCCTGCTTGATGGCCAGGTAGCCCTCTTCTTCGTTGCCTTCGATTTCGGTGCCGTCCTGGCGGAGCAGCACGGGCCACACGCCGGGCAGCGGCAGGCCGGCGTAGGTGGGCTTCGAGGGCGTGATGCCGGCCAGCGGCGAAATCATGATGCCCCCGGTTTCGGTCTGCCACCAGGTATCTACCAGCGGGCAGCGGCCTTTGCCCACGTGCTCGTTGTACCAGTGCCAGGCCTCCTCGTTGATGGGCTCGCCCACCGAACCGATTACGCGCAACGAGTCGAGCGAGTAGCTGAGCACGTTGTCGAGGGGCTCGGCCATAAGGGCGCGGATAGCGGTGGGCGCGGTGTAGAACACGCTGACCGAGTGCTTGTCAATCACCTCCCAGAACCGCCCGGCATCGGGGTATGTCGGGATGCCTTCGAACATAAGGGTGGTCGAGCCGGCCAGCAGCGGGCCGTATATCAGGTAGGTGTGGCCCGTTACCCAGCCCACATCGGCAGTGCACCAGAACACGTCGTTTTCCTCCACCTGAAACACGTTGCGGAAGGTATAATCAGCCCACACCATGTAGCCGGCGGTGGTGTGCACCACGCCCTTGGGTTTGCCGGTGCTGCCCGAGGTGTAGAGAATAAACAGCGGGTCTTCGGCCTTCATTTCCTCAGCCGGGCAGGTTTTGGCCACATCTTCGGCTTCTTCGTGGTACCACACGTCGCGCTCGTCCTCCATCTGCACCGGCCAGCCCAGGTGCTCCACTACCACCACCCGGCGCACCGAAGGGCAGGTTTCGAGGGCTTCATCCACCACCCGCTTCACCGGAATCTGCTTGGCTCCGCGGTTCAGGCCGTCCGATGTTATCACCAGCTTCGCCTGGGCATCGTTCACGCGCTCGGCAATGGCCGTGGCCGAGAAGCCGGCGAAGATAACCGAGTGCACCGCCCCGATACGGGCGCAGGCCAGCACGGCAATGGTCAGTTCCGGAATCATGGGCATGTACAGGCACACCCGGTCGCCCTTTTCTACTCCGTTGTTGAGCAGCACGTTGGCAAACTGGCACACGCGCTGGTGCAGCTCGCGGTAAGTCAGGCGCAGGTGGCGCTCCTTTATGTCGTTGGGCTCATAGATGAGGGCCAGCTTGTTGCCACGGGTGGCCAGGTGGCGGTCAAGGCAGTTTTCGGTGATGTTGAGCCGCCCGCCTGCAAACCACGTCGTTTCGCCCGCCGCCATATCCGACTCCATCACGGTGCTCCATTTGCGGCGCCACGTGAAGGGCTCGGCCACTGCGGCCCAGAACTCGTTGGGGTGGCGGGTGCTCAGGTGGTAAGCCTCGTGGTAGTCTTCGAGCGTGCGGATACGGGCGTGTTGCGGGGTGGTAGGTGTAGGCATATGGTTGCTGGTTGAGTCAATAGAGAGAGAAAGATGAGAAAAATATATCATCCTGAGCGCAGCTCAGGACCTGCGTAGCGGCCGGCAGCACCAGGGAGTACCCTCTCACCAGGTCCTTCGCTCTGCTCAGGATGACAGGGGTGAGCTCGTGTCTTATTTCCCCTGCCCTATCCCGCGCCGCGCCAGTACGGCCCGTATTTCGTCGAGTATAGCCGGATCGTCGATGGTGGAAGGCACCGTAAAGGCGTCGCCGTCGGCGAGCTGGCGCAGGGTTTTGCGCAGTATTTTGCCCGAGCGCGTTTTGGGCAGCCGCGCCACCACCGCCGCCTGCCGGAAGCAGGCCACGGCTCCTACCCGGCTGCGCACCAGCTGCACGAGCTGCTGCTCCAGCTCGGCTTCAGGCAGCAACTGGCCATCCTTGAGCACCACCAGGCCCACCGGCACCTGTCCGCGCAGTTCGTCGTGTAGGCCCAGCACGGCGCATTCGGCCACGGCCGGATGGGCGGCCAGCACTTCTTCCAGCTCGCCGGTGCTCAGGCGGTGGCCGGCCACGTTTATCACGTCATCTACGCGGCCCATGATGTAGCAGTAGCCCTGCGCGTCGCGGTAGCCCCCGTCGCCCGCCAGGTAATAGCCTGGAAACTGGTCGAGGTAGGCCTGCTGAAAGCGGGCATCATCCTGCCAGAGCGTGGGCAGGCAGCCGGGGGGCAGCGGCAGGCGCAGCGCCACCAGCCCGGTGGTACCGGCCGGCACAGGCTGGCCTTCCTCATCGAGAATTTCGAGCTGGTAGCCCGGCACCGGGTGGCCGGCCGAGCCGGCACGGGGTGGCAGCGCATCGGGGTAGCCCACACAGGAGGCCAGCATCGGCCAGCCCGACTCGGTTTGCCACCAGTGGTCGACCACGGGTATTCCCAGCAGCTGGCCGGCCCAGGCGTAGGTGGCGGGGTCGCACCGCTCGCCGGCCAGAAAGAGGTGGCGCAGCCGGCTTAAATCATACTGTCGGGCCAGCTCGCCGTCGGGGTCTTCCTTGCGGATGGCGCGGATGGCCGTGGGCGCCGTGAACAGCACATGTACCCCGTAGTCGGCACACACACGCCAGAACATGCCGGCGTCGGGTGTGCGCACGGGCTTGCCCTCGAACAGTACGGTGGTAGCGCCCAGCAGCAACGGCCCATACACAATGTAGCTATGGCCCACGGCCCAGCCAATGTCCGAGCCGCTGAACATGGTTTCGCCCGGTTTCAGCCCGTACACGGCCCCCATACTGTAGCGCAACGCCACGGCGTGCCCGCCATGCTCGCGCACCACGCCCTTGGGCCGGCCGGTGGTGCCGCTGGTGTACAGAATGTAGAGCGGTGCCGTGGCATCGACGGGCACAGCCGCCACCGGAGCGGCTTGCAGCAGCTCGCGGTAATCCACAAACCGCGGGGCTGTTGCGGCCACCTCTGCTGCCACGGCGGCCGGCAACTCGGGCAGCTCGGCGGGGCAGAAGTCGCGCTGGCTAACTACCACGCAGGCCGGCTGGTGGGTGGCCAGGGCCAGGGCTTCGTGCACCAGCGGCAGATATGGAATCGGGCGGTCAACTTCCATGCCGGCCGAGGCGCAGATAATGGCGCGGGGCTGCGCATCATCGATGCGAACGGCCAGCTCGGGCGGCGCAAAGCCCCCGAACACCACCGAATGCACTGCCCCCAGCCGGGCGCAGGCCAGCATAGCCACCACCGCCTCGGGCATGTTGGGCATATACACAAGCACCCGGTCGCCGGGCTCCACGCCCTGGGCGCGCAGGCCCCCGGCCAGCCGGGCCGTCAGGTCGAGCAGCTCGGCGTAGGTGTAACTGCGGCGCACGTTGGTCACGGGCGAGTCGTAGTGCAGGGCGGGTTGGTTGGCGCGGCCGTTGGCTACGTGGTAATCGAGGCAGAGCCAACTGGTATTCAACTGGCCACCCCGAAACCAGCGGTAGAAACCGGTTTCTTCGTCCTGGCTCAGCACTGGTCGGGGCGGGTCGCGCTGCCAGGTGAGGCGGCCTGCCTGCCCGGCCCAGAAACCGGCCGGATCGGCGAGGCTGGCAGCGTATTCGGCGGCGTAGGTAGGCATGGGCGGGGCGTTTGGAAGAAGGGAATGCAGAGCGGTGGCGGGCGGTGCCGGGCAGCAGCACAGGCTCAGGGGCTGCCGGTAGCCGTAGCCAGCTGCTCTTTTACTTTCGCCATCAGCTGGCGGGTGCTGAAGGGCTTGGTCAGGTAGAGGTCGGCCCCCACCTCATAGCCCTGTTGCACATCAGCTTCCTTGCTTTTGGCACTCAGAAACACCACCCGCGTGCCAGCCTGCCGAGGGTGCCGGCGCACCTGTCGGCACACCTCGTAACCATCCACATCGGGCATCATAATATCGAGCAAAATCAGGTCGAAGGGTGTTTGGCCAATGGCCTCCAGCGCCTCACTGCCATTGCGGGCAATACTAACGCGGTAGCCAGCCTTGCGCATCAGAAATTCGAGCGACATTACAATATTGGGCTCGTCGTCGACTAGAAGAATATGCGGGGTCGTTTTCATAGCGAGGGATTCTTTATCTATTTCCCGCAGAGCGCGGAGGGTTTCGCAGAGGCACGCAGAGTCGTTCGGGTATTGATTGGGGCGGGTTGGTATTGGGGCTAATTAAGGAAGGCTTTGCTCTGCTACTGGCCACTCTCCAAAGCCGTAAGTGGTAGCTCCAGCGAAAATCGGGCCCCCTGGTCGGTTTCGCTTTCCACCCAGATGCGGCCGGCGTGCAGCTCCACTATTTTTTTGGTGATGGCCAGCCCAAGCCCCGTGCCCTCGGGCTTGCGGGTGGTCTGGTTCTGCGCTTGGTAAAACTTGTCGAACAGCAGGTGATGGAACTCGGGCGCAATGCCCTTGCCATTGTCCTGCACCCACAGCAGCAGGCCGCCGGCCGTGGTTTGCACGCCCACGGCAATACGCCCCGTGCCATCGGCCCGGCACGACTTAATGGCGTTGCTGAGCAGGTTAACCAGCACCTGCATCAGTCGGTCCCGGTCGCCGGGCAGGGCGGGCAGGGCGGGCGGCACGGCCAAGTCCAGCTGAATGTGCTTGGCGCGCAGCGGCGGACCCACAGCCTCCAGAGCATCAGTGATGATGTCGGCCACATCGAGAGGCATTTTGTTGAGGCGCGCCGTGCCCGACTCATACTTCTCCAGGTCGAGCACCAGCGCAATCAGGCGGCTCAGGCGCTCGGCTTCGCGGGTGATGGTGTGCAGAAAACGGTGGCGCTCGTCCTCATCCAGCTCGGGGTTGTCGCTCAGGATTTCCGACAGCGCCCGGATGCTGGTCAGGGGCGTGCGCAGCTCGTGGGTAACGGTGTAGAGGAACTCGTCTTTGTGCTGGTCGAGCTCCCGCAGCTGGTTGTAGGCCTGCTGCAGCTGGCTGGTGAGGGCCTGCAGCTGCCGCTGCTGCTTCTGGAGCTGGCGGTTGGCTTCGAGCAGCTGCTGGCTTTCCCTGAGAATGACCACCACATTATCGAAGCTGATGTCCTCGACCCCTCCCACCGAGGAGCGCAACAGCAGCCGGGCCGAGGCCGGGCCAATAGCCCCGGCCAGCAGCTTCTCGGCGTAGGCCAGCAGCCGCGGGTCGGCGGGCGCATCGGCCCCGGCTGCCGGCGCAGCCGGGCTGGCAGCCTCGGCAGGCCGAACCATGTGGCCGGGGAAGTGCTCCTGAAAAGCGCCGAGGGCCTGCGCCGTGCGCTTTTTTCCTAGAAAGCCCGTCAGCAGCGCCCGCACATCGGGCAGCGAGGCCACGCTGTGCCAGCCGGCCGGGCTGGTTTCGAAACCCGGCTCGTGGCGGAACACGTGCACGAACAGCCCGGCCTGCCGCTGCTCCAGCGCCGAGGGTGCCCGCCCCAGTAGCGACACGCCCACATACAGCCCCACATTGAAAAACCAGCTCCAGAACAGCCCGTGCGAGAGTGGATCGAGGCCGGTTAGGCCCAGCAGTGCCCCCGGCCGCAGCCAACCCAGGCCCAGTGGCCCTTCGAGCAGCAGCGTATCGGCCAGCAGGCCCGCCTCTACGGCGGTAGGCAGCACCAGCGTATACAGCCACAGCAGCAGCCCGGCCAGTAGGCCCGCCGTAGCGCCGGCCCGGGTGCCGCCCTGCCAGTACAGGCCACCCAGCACTACGGGCGCAAACTGCGCCACCGCAGCAAACGAAATAAGGCCAATATTTACCAGCGGCAGCAGATGTCCCACGGCGGCGTAGTAGGCAAACGCCAGCAGCAGCACCAGCACCACGGCCAGCCGCCGGGTGTGCAGGGCCAGCTGCCCAAGGCGGGCAAACCAGCGCGGCCCCTGCTCGCGCCCCACCGGCCCGCGCACCAGCAGCGGCATCAACAGGTGGTGGCTGATCATCACGCTCAGGGCAATAGTTTCCACCACAATCATGCTGCTGGCCGCCGAAAGGCCACCCAGGTAGATGAACAGCGCCAGCCAGGGCCGGCCGGCCTGTAGCGGCAGCGCCAGCACATACATGTCGGCATCGAGGCGGCCGGCTCCATCGAGCAGGCGGCCCCCGAAAGCCAGCGGCAGTACCAGCAGGTTGATGATGATGAGGTAGAGTGGAAACAGCCACATGGCCTTGCGCAGGTGGTCTTCGTTCACGTTTTCTACCACGCTCACCTGAAACTGCCGGGGCAGCAGCAGTATAGCCGACATACTCAGCAGCAGCAGCGTCAGCCACTGCCCGGGCGTGGTGCCGGCCCCCTCCAGCGTGAACAGGCGGCGCAGGTCGGGCACCGCCGCGGCCCGCTTGAACACATCGGAAAAGCCGTTGAACAGGCCGTAGGCCACAAACAGGCCGGCCACCAGAAAGGCCACCAGCTTCATCAGGCTCTCGACGGCCACGGCCAGCACCATGCCCTCGTGCCGCTCGGTGGCCTCTACGGAGCGCACCCCGAATACGATGGTGAAGAAAGCCAGCGCCACAGTGGTATAGAAAGCCGACGTTACGGCCGCCGCATTCTCAACGGGCAGCCCCAACGAATCGGGTCCGTGGGTCAGCATCTCAAACGAGGCCGCAATGGCTTTGATCTGCAGCGAAATATAGGGCACCACACCCAGCACGCAGCCCACGGTAGCCAACGCGCCTAGGCTGGCACTTTTGCCGTAGCGCGCCGAAATGAAGTCGGCAATGGAGGTGAGGCGCTGGGCGCGGCAGATGCGAATGATTTTGCGCAGCACCAGCCAGGCCAGCGGCGCCATCAGCGTGGGGCCCAGGTAAATACCCAAAAACTCCAACCCGAAGTGCGCGGCGCGGCCGACTGAGCCGTAATACGTCCAGGCGGTGCAGTACACGGCCATGCTTAGGGCGTACACATAGGGGTTGCTTACCCAGCTGCGCCGCGCCGCCACCCGCCGCTCAGCCGCGTAGGCCAACCCGAACAGCAGCCCGAGGTAACCAAACGAAAAACCGATTACCAGCAGCGGGGACATGCTTTCTGAGCTAAAAATCTAACGGTATGAGTCGTTGAAACTGTTTACAAAGTCAAAGCAACGTCATGCTTCGACTGAGCGGACGCCAGATGAAGCATGACGTTCTGTTTTTTTTCAATTTTTAATTCCCTTCACCAGCCAGCCCGTGAGAGCAACCAACGCTACCCACACCGCCAGCACATACAGGTAGAGCACCGGAATGCCCACCACGCGCGCATCGAGGCTAAAGGCACCGAGCAGCGGGAAGTTGAGCAGCACCCCGAACAGCAGCGCCAGAAACAGCAGCCGTTGCCCGCGCCGTTGCTCGGGGCGTTGCTCAGGAGGTTGGAGGTTGGGCATGGCGTATCAGCTTGATGGAGCGTTTAAGTAGGCGAATAAATGGCTGGTATGCTACGGAGCGGTTCAACGTACCAGCACCGCTACCCCTCCCACCGCCGGCCAGCCAACCAGACAAGCAAAATCCGCCGAACCAACGGCCCGGCGGATTTGCGTTGGCCGCACGGCCCGGCTAGGAAGCTGCCTCGCCCGACTCGTTGTCCATGAGTTTGACGTTGCGCACGTCTTTCATGTAGATGGAGCCGATAATGAAGCAGATGAAGGCGATGGCCACCGGATACACCAGACCGGCGTAGCTGCTCCACATCTTCAGAAACGTGCCGTCGGGTTTGCCGGCCGCCCACAGCGTGAGGGCCGTGGCAATAAGGGGCACAAAGCCTCCGAAAATGCCGTTGCCGATGTGGTACGGGAACGAGAGGCTGGTGTAGCGCACCTTGGTCGGGAACAGCTCGACTAGGTAGGCGGCAATCGGCCCGTAGGCCATCGTCACGAAGAGTACCAGGCAGAAAACCAGGGCCGTCATCGGTATCAACTGTGGGTTCAGGGCCTTCATTACGGCCGGCACGGCTTTACCGGTGGCGTCGACGGTGGCGGCGGCGGTTTCGGTGAGCGGGCCGGCGAAGGCCTTCATGCCGTAGAAAATGGGAATGGTGAACAAGGCCCCGCAGAGCAGGCCCATCATGATGATTTTTTTGCGGCCGATGCGGTCGGAAAGGCCGCCGAAGTACACGAAGAACGGCGTGGCCAGAATCAGGGCGGCGCACAGTACCAGGGCCGCATCAATGATATCGAGCTTGAGCGTATTTTGCATAAACGAGTAGGCGTAGAACTGCCCCGTGTACCAGACTACACCCTGGCCCATGGTAGCGCCGAACAGCGAAATGAGCACCAGCCGACGGTTTACGGGGTTCACGAACGACTCGCGCAGCGGGTTCTTGGAGGTAGTACCCTCGGCCTTGGCCTTGGCAAACAGCGGCGACTCGTGCAGCTTAAGCCGGATGTAGTACGAGGCAATTACCAGCGCGCCCGACAGCAAAAACGGAATGCGCCAGCCCCACTCCTTGAAGGCCGCCTCGCCCATGAGGTTGCGGGTGGCAATGATAACGATGATGCTGATGAGCAAGCCGACCGTGGCCGTCGTCTGAATAAACGAGGTGTAGTAGCCGCGCTTTTTGTCGGGCGAGTGCTCGGCCACGTAGGTGGTGGCCCCGCCGTATTCGCCGCCCAGCGCCAGCCCCTGCAGCAACCGTAGCAGCGTTACGATGATAGGCGCGGCCACCCCAATCTTGTCGTAGCTCGGAATCAGACCCGTGGCAAACGTGGCTCCGCCCATAAGCAGCAGCGTGAGCAGAAACGTATACTTCCGCCCGATCATGTCGCCGATGCGCCCGAATACGAGGGCCCCAAACGGCCGCACCACAAACCCGGCCCCAAACACGGCCAGCGTGCCGAGTATCGTGTCTTCTATTTTGCCCGTAGTACCGAACAGTACCGGCCCGATGATGGCGGCCAGCGAGCCAAAAATGTAGAAGTCGTACCACTCAATCACCGTTCCGACCGAGGAGGCCGTGATTACCTGCCAGATCTTGCTGTTCGAAACCTGGTTGTTGTCGTGCTCCGGGGACGCATCGAGGGTTGTCGCCGAGCCGCCCCGGTTTACATCTTGTGCCATGAAGTTGGGGAGTTGAGGTTGGAAAAAGGAATGACCTGCGACCTGCTGAGGCGCTTACAGGAAAATCATCGTCTGGAGCGTGACTTCGGGGCGGTAATTGATGTCTTGCGGGTTGGAGTAGTCGGGCCGGACGCGGTAGTTGAGCGTGAGCTTGGCATTGTGGCCGTCGAGCAGCACGTTGGCCCCCAGGTCGAGCACATTCACCTTTTTAGCCCCTATTGCCTCCAGCCCTTCGTAGTCGCCGTGCAGCCAGGCAGCGTAGGGCTGCAGGCGCGCCTTGGGCCCGAGCGCGTTTTTGGGCAGCAGGTAGCCGGCCTGCGCATACAGGGCCGAGCCCGTACCCACCGTTGGGAAGGAGTTGCCGCGCAGCGTACCAGCCCCCGGAATAGCAGCCGAGCCCCCGGCCGCGCTTGGGTTCATGATGCCGATGTTGCGCACATAGTTCGGCCCAAAATCGAAGTTGTAGTACACCGCGTAAGTGGTGAAGGCCGTACCCGTTTCCTTGTTCAGCGGCGTGTCAAAAAACACGTCAGCCGACCAGATTCCCATGTTGTGGGTTTTGAAAGGTATCTGATAGGGGTCGGCAGGCTGCGGGGAGGGCAAGGCACCGGGCCGCGAGAACATGGCATCCTTGTTAAACAGGAAGCCCGCCCCGATATTGAATACCCGCTTGGTTCCCAGATACGAGCCCACGGCGTAGGGCAGCAGGTTGGCTTCCTGGTCGAGAAACTCGTAGGCGAAGTAGCCCTGAAAGTTTTTAGAGTGGTTGCGCGGATTGTACTCGGCCACGTTGGTGGGCACGGTGGCCGGGGTAGCCGTCGGGCTGGTCACGAACGGGTCGTTGACAGCCACGGCATAGTCGAGCTTGCCTATCCGGCCCTTGGCATAAATACCCATGTAGCGGGCAAACTGGTCGGTTTTTTCGATGGTGGGCCAGTTGGTAATGGGCGCATCGAAGGCCAGGAAGTTCAGGGTGCTGGCCCGCGTCATGCGCGAAATACCGTTCTGGTAGTGCAGGCCTGCCCCCAGGCTCAGTTGGTTAGCCACCTTGTATTCCACTACGGCCTCGTGCACGAACAGCTGGGGCTTTTTACCCGGGTCGCCGATGCCCACGCCGCCGCCAACCGCGTTCTGGTTGTTGATGCCAATGTGCGTTAAAATCAAAAAGCGCGGGTTCAGCTGGGCGTACAGAATCAGGCGGGAGCGGCGCAGGCCCACATCGAAGGTGTTGCGCTGCGGGTCGCCGGCGGTATGCTGCGAGCCGGTATTGTTCTGGTTGAAGCGCGTCCAGACCTGGTGCCAGGTGATGAAACGCATGTACTTCGAGCCATCGGGCGAAAAAGACACTTTCAGTCCCGCCCCATAAGGCACCGATTCGGTGGGGGCTGCCGGGGTGGGTGCCGGGGCCTGGGGGGCCGGAACGGGGGCCGGGGCATTGCCGGCGGGCGGCGGTTGCACCTGGGCCGTGGCGGCCGTGGTCAGCAGCAAGGCACTAAGAGCCAGTGGGTAGTACGTTTTACGCATGCGGGTGGGGAGAAATGAGACGGATCTGGGGTAACTCGGCAAGCCATGGCTTAAACGGCTGCGCTCCGGTGTCCCTAAATAGAAAAATCTCCGCCCGCAAATCCACATGCTGGCTATACTTCCGCTAAACGCCTATAGTCTCAGGCCTGCCGGAACCGTTCCCACTTAATCAACATGTACTTATCGCCCAGCTCGGTTATCATCATCCCTGAACCTTTGATGTTGTCAGGATTTTGAAAAAACTCGGCCAGTTCCTTCTGATTGAGTATTTTATAGGTCGGGTGGTAGTCGGTTTGTCGCGGGGCCTTTACCCCATACTTCTTCACCCAGTTCATCACGCTCACGTGGCTTACGCCTAGCAGCCGCTCAATCTCACGGTAGCTCACGCCCTCCACATACAGCTGCAGGGCCTTGATAACGTAGTACGGGTTGGTTTCCTTGCCAGCCTTGGCCACCGAGTAGTGGTAGCCACAGTTCCGGCACTTATACCGCTGCCGGCCGCCCACAATGCCGCTTTTGGTGGCTTCCATCGATTCGCATTTGGGGCAGCGGAGCTGTGACATAAACCACGGGTAAAGGGCAATCAGCTAAAAGCTATAGCTATTTAGTAAAGATATAGCAGTTGAGCAACTATTTACTTTTATCAGTACATTTCTTCCATGAAAAAAATGCGCGGATTCAACCGCAGATTGCGGCTCATCGCACAGGAGTGCGCGCTGCTGCCCGATTTGTCTGAGGCGCACCTACGGCGTTATCACTACGATTACGCCAAGCTTGGGCTCGGGCCGCTGCACCGGTTTCGGCACGCCCGCCACCCGCTACCGCAGGCGGTCCGGCAGCTGGGCGCAACCTACCTGCTGAAAACGCTTCGGCACTGGCAGCAGCAACTCGCGCCGCTCACCGAGCCGGTTTACGCCGCCGTTTGGCTCGCCGACCCCGACTTTGCCTATCTGTCCCAGGTGGTAGTCGGTACCCAAAACCGCATCGAGTGGTACGAGAACACCTTTGGCGAGGCGGTGCCGGCCGGCCCACCCCTGCCCCCCGAGTATGGGAAACTGCCCGGTGCCAACCAACTCACCTGGACCACCCACCGCCAGCACGAATGGCTGGATGCCGAGGATTTCCCGAACGGTTGGCCGGCCCGACTGCTGCGTCGCGAGCACACGCTGCATACGCTGGACGACGGCCGTGCTTTCCTGGAAGTGCCGCGCGGCTGGGTGTGGGTGGGACGGTAAAACAGCCGCCAATCAGCGCGAACGGCGGAAGTCTACGTCCAATTGGGCGTTGAGGCGCAGGCCACGGTTGTACTCGAACACCGGCCGGCCCGTAACCGGCTCGGGACTGCCATGCTGGCTGATTTGGTTGAGATAGTTAAGCTCCAGTTGCAGGTTAGGCCCGAATTGGTAGCCCAGTCCGGCCGATAGCCGGCTCTGGTTGAACACGTTCTGGCCCACGTTGCGGCCGAAACCAATGAATAGTTCTCCAAAGCCATTGAGATACCACTCCTGGTCCCCGAGGGTGGGGCCCTGTAACGGCACCTGGGCCAGCAGCTGGTAGCGGGCGCGGTTCTGGTACTGCCAGCCGGCCACCGGGCCCTGCCCCTCGTCGGCCCGCTGGCCAATCCAGCGCTGCTCCAGTCGCAAGCGGTGCTCCAGGTGCAGGCGGCCCAGCGCGTCGGTCAGGGTTACGTCCTGGTATATGCGATGCTCAGGCTGGGGGCGGCCGGTTACGTTGGGGTAGCGACCGTAGGAACTGGTGCGCAAAAAAGTATAGCCAGCCGATACTTCCAGTCGCTCACCCAGTTGCCGCATCAGCCCGGTGCGGGCCAGGTGCTGCTGCTGTCGGCCCAGTAGCTCCACCCGACGCAGCTGGTATTCGGTGTGCAGGCTCCACTGGTCGGCCAGGCGGAAGTCACCCGAATAGGTGGCCCAGCCCAGCGTATTGTAATCGGGCAGGCGTATGGGGCCCTGGGCCCGGGCATGGTAAGCCAGTCCGCTCAGCAGCACCAACAGCAGAACCAGGACGCAACGTGTTCTCATGGCGAAGCAGCCCACTTGGCGCAGGCAGAACCGGCTTTGCCTACGGACGCGCGGGCGCGGGGTTCAGCTGTCCGGCTGCAAAACCACGGCCAGCAGCGCCTCCACAGCCAAACCCAGCCGACGCATATCCAGGCGGGCCAGTGTGTCGGTAGGCTGGTGGTAGTGCTTGTTGCGGTAGAAGGCCGTATCAGTGAGCAGCACCGCCGGGTAGCCGAACTGCCAGTAGTTGAGGTGGTCGGAGAAGTCGATGCCGGGCAGCCACGCGGGAGCTTTAAAGCGTTTCACGGGCAGCGCGGCGGCCGTTTGGTAGCGCCGCGCAAACTGCCGGCCGAAGCGGCCATTGCCGAATTTCTGGGCCACCGTTACGTAGTTGCCCCGGCTGCCATACACCCATTTCAGCGGGCCCAGCGGGTAGTCCTGGCTACCCTTCCGGTCGTCGTAATAGCCCAGCATTTCCAGGGCTACCATGCCGCGCACTGCCACGCCGGCCGCGTGCAGGGCTGCGGCGTGCACGTAGCTGCCCATTTGCGGGGTCCGGAAAAAGGGCGGTTCTTCCAGCGTGTACGCTACCAAATCTATGCGGTAAGGCAGCGCCGGTTGCTGGCCCAGCAGCCTCGCCAGCTCCAGCAGCGCCGCCACGCCAGTGCCATTATCGTCGGCACCCGGCTGCTCGCCGCATACATCATAGTGCGCCCCAATGATGAGGCGCGCGCTGGTTTCGGGGCCAAAGCTGGCCAGCACATTGCGGTAGGTTTGGCCCTGTACCTCGTAAGCCTGCTCGCCGGGCCGGCCCCTGGCCGCGGCCAGCTCGGCGGCAATGTAGTCGGCGGCCTGATTGAGGCTGGCCAGGTGCCGGTAGTTGCGCGGCTCGGGCGTGGTGGTAAGGGCCAACAGGTGGCGGCGCAGCCGGGCCGTGTCGGCCGAAGTCTGGCCCAAAGCCGGACCGGCAAGGAGCAGTAGCAGACTTAGCTGGCGAAGCAGGGCTTTCGGCATAATTGGTAGCATGAGTATAGCAGTCGAGCAAAAACGGCGTGAGGGGGGCACCCGGCCCTCACGCTACCACCAGATTGGCCTTTTCCGGCGCAACACCAATGGTGGCAATAGCTCCGGCGTTGAAGTGCAGAAAGTCGCTTTCCACCCCATCGGAGAAGATAACGCCGTTGGCCGGCATCATCGACTCGACTACCAGCGGCACCTGCGCGTTCAGCACGCCCGCCGTGAGGCCGCACTGGGTGCGCTGGCTCCGGAAAGCCTCGCGCACCACAAACAGCAGCTCGTCGGGAGCCAGCGCGGGGCGCGGCGCGGCAGCTTCATTGGGGTCCAGAAAGTCCATCAGTCCGGCATTCATGTTGAACACCGAGCTCAGCCAGCCCGTAGCCCCCGAGGCCGTGGAAACGATAATGCCCGACGAGGAATGCGTTTCGGTGGTTTGCCCGTAGCGGATGCGGTAGCGGGCCGACACGTGCGAGGCGGCCCCGATGAACAGGTCGTTGAAGGCCAGCAGCCGCTGCCCGTCCTGGAGGCGCACTTCGGCCAGCGAGGCCTCGCGCACCGAAAACTTGCCGGCCAGCACCCGCTCGACGGCTGGCCCAAAGGTGCGGAGCGTGAAGGGCAGCAGCACCCCGTCGTTGCGGGCCGGGTCGGGGTTAATGGCTACAATGGGCAGCTTGCCCACGTACTTGGCCGTGTTGGCCACCAGCCCATCGGGGCCTACTACCACTATCAGCTGCCGGGGGTCGAACAGAAACGCGGGCAGAAAGCTCCGTTCCACGATTTTGTTCTTCATCAGGGCCGACAGCTGCCGCTGCACCAGCGAAAACGACTCCTGAAACCGCTCGTTCTCGGCCTCGTACTCCGCAAACTCGCCGCCCCCGCTTTCGATGTAAAACCGGGCCTGCCCCAGCGTATTAAACCGCTCCACCAGCAGCTCCAGCCGGGTTTTTCCGCGCACCAGAATGGCGTAGTCGCGCTGGCTCATCGGCGAGTATCGGGGCGGTTACTGGAACGGCTTTCGGAACGCACATCGGGCTGCCCGGGGTGCAGGGGCGACGGGTTTTGCAGCAGCGAGTCGAGCAAGTCGGGCGAGATGTTGAGGTTGCCGATTTTGCCCGCGTTTTCGGCCAGCTCCCGGAAAGCCAGGGCAATATTGAAACGGGGGTCGGGGTTGTTGTTGAGGGCCACCAGCAGCTTCCAGTCCATCTCCTTGTAGGGCTTGAGCGTGGTTTCGAGCACGTAGCCCTGGGTTTCGGCCTCGGTGCGCTGGTTGGCCGCGGCCTGCTCAATCAGGCGCTGGCGCTGCTCTTCCACCGCAATATCGGCCTGCACCTGCATCTCGCGCAGCTGCCGGGTGCTGGTAGCCCGCTGCATCTCGCCCTCCATCTGCTTCTCGGCAATCTGCTTGTTTTTTTCCTCCACCGCAATTTCGGTGTTCAGCTCGCTTTCCCGAATTCGGCGCTCCTGCTCCACGGCAAAGTTGCGGCGCTCAAAAATGGCCTGGTCGGCTTCCTGCTGAATTTTCTCGCGGGTTTCGGTTTCCAGCGCCCGGCCCATTTCGGGCGTGGCCCGCACGGCCAGCACGTTCACGGCCAGCACCTCAATACCCAGCAGCCGAATAGCCGTGGAGGCCGCCAGCCCCTCCCCGATGTTCACCTCCACTGCCTTCGCCGAGCGCATCACGTCCTTCAGGCCCAGGCGCTGCACGAAGGTCGAGGTAGCGGTTTGGGCCTCGTTGATGATGCGCTGGTGCAGCTTCTCCAGCTCGTTCTTCTTGTAAACACCCCGGTTATCCACCGTGAAGTCGAGCTGCTCGGCCAGCTGGCGCGGGTCGCCGGCCTTGTACGTTATCTGCCCCTGAATGGAAACGGTCTGGTAGTCGGCGGTGGTTTCATTGAAAATGAATGGCAGGTCATTACTGCCCATCGGAATGGCCACGATAGAGCTGTTCGGACCGAAATAGTAGAATGATAGCCCCCGCCCCTCCTTGCGCACGCGGCCGTTCTGGTAATGGATGACATAGGTCATCGAATCGAACTTGATGTGGTTGATTCCGAACATAAAGGCAGGCTGAAAGTGCGGGCTAAAAGTATAGCTTTTAGGTTGAACTGAACTAGTTTTCAGCAGTGGGCCAGAGCGTCGTGCGGCGACCAAAACGCCCCCAGCGGATTTCCGCCCGACTATTCCGACCTTCGCCCCATGTCCTTCCGCACCATCGACCCCGCCCAACTTACACCCGCCGAGCTGCACCCCTTTATGGTAGGTGCCATTGCCCCGCGCCCGGTAGCCTTCGCCAGCACCATTGCAGCCGATGGCAGCGTGAACCTGAGCCCCTACAGCTTCTTCAACTGCTTTGGCTCGAACCCGCCCATTCTGGTGTTCTCGCCTGCCAACCGCGTCCGCGACAACTCCCAGAAACACACGCTGCAAAACGTGCGCGAGGTGCCCGAAGTCGTCGTCCACATCTGCGACTACGCCATGGTCGAGCAGATGTCGCTGGCCAGCACCGAGTATGGTAAAGGGGTAAACGAGTTCGTAAAGGCCGGTTTCACGGAGCTGCCCAGCCAGAAAGTGCGGCCGCCCCGTGTGGCCGAGGCCCCGGCCGCTTTCGAGTGCGTAGTGGAGCAGGTGATTGAGTTGGGCCAGAACAACGGGGCCGGCAACCTTATCATCTGCCGGGTGGTGATGGCCCATTTCCGCGAGGATATTGTGCTGCCTTCCGGAAATGGCATCGACCCGTTCCGGCTCGACGCAATTGCCCGCCTCGGCGGCGACTGGTACTGCCGGGCTTCGGGCAGCAGCCTGTTCGAGGTACCCAAACCCAACCGCAACCTGGGCATCGGCATCGACCAGCTGCCCGAGTTCATCCGCAACTCTGAGGTGCTCACCGGCAACAACCTGGGCCGCCTGGCCAACATTGAGGCCCAATCTATGCCAACTGCCGAAGAAGCGGCTGCCTTCCGCCACGAGCCTATTGTGAGCTACACCCTCGGCCAGCATCCCACCGACCCCACCCGCCAGCGCCACGAGCTGGTGCTGCTGGGCCAGAAACTACTGGAAGAGGGGCGTTTGCTCGATGCCTGGAAAGCGCTACTGCTGGCCGGGTCGATTAGGGATTAGGGATTAGGGATGAACGTCATGCAGAGCGCAGCGAAGCATCTCGCGTGCTGACGTTGCAGCAGTAATCCAACGTCAGCACGCGAGATGCTTCGCTGCGCTCTGCATGACGTTCTCGCGCCAAGCTACCGCTGCTATTCGTTTCTTTGCGACTTACAAAAACTGGCTGCCAGAACCGGCCGCGCTTCTCCCCTTTCTGCCTCTCATGCCGCTTCCGCACCTGCTCGATTTTCCTGCCACCGGCTCTGCTGACATGGGCCACCTGATTATTGCGGAAGGCGGGCACTTGCCGTTTGCCGTGCAGCGCGTGTACTGGACGGCCGGCGTACCCATCACCAAAGTGGCCGGCAACCACGCCCACCACGAGCTGGAACAGCTGATTGTCGCCGTGCATGGCACCATTGAGCTGCTAATAGAAACGCCCGACCGCCAGCGCCATACCTTCCGCCTCGACCAACCGACCCAGGGCCTGTATGTGCCGCCGTTATGCTGGCGCGAAATCCGGTTCGGCCCCGGCGCAGTGCTTATGTGCCTGGCTTCGCAGGAGTACGATGAGGCCGATTACATCCGCAACTACGATGACTTTGCGCGGCTCGTGAGCGGGAAATAAGCCAGCCAAGCTATACACGCGCTATTGGCCGCCGCCACTTACCAGCGTACGGCCTGGGCCCGCTCCTGGCGGTTGCCCAGCGGCAACAGCCGGAAATACTTGGTCTTCAGCTTACGGTTGAGATAGGGCGGCAGCGGCTGGCCTTCCTGGTAGGCCGCCACCACGCGCTGGTACTGCCTGGGTCCGAACCGGGCATTGAGGAATATGCCATAGCCCGTCATCATACCGCCAACCAGTAGGTCTTGGTTGGCACTTTGCTCCAAGTCATGATAGTGGGCGCTGTGTTCCTGGCGTTCCTTTTTACTACTCGTAGCCACTATCGTCTTCTTTACTGCACCGGTAGCCATAATGGCTGTGCCCCCTTCCAACCAGCTCCGCACGGCCTTGGAGCGCCGCATGAACAGATGTTGCACGGCCCGCAGCGTATCGGTACGGTCGTAGCGCAGCGTACTGAGGCTGGGAAGAACAGCCGCCGGCGCGGCAACTGTGTCGGCGCCTAACGGCAACGACTGGCCCCAGGCCCGCGGGGCTGTGGCCGTGGCCAGCAGCAGGCCCGCGACGAGAAAAGTAGTCAGCTTATGCATAGCGGAATAACAAGTGATATAACCACAGAGCCCACCGCGCGCCCAACCGTTGCAGCCGGCTACAAAATCCGTATAATCCGCTACAACTCCGCGCTACTCTGTGGTCCTAGTTGCGCACGGCAATCATCAGGGCCAGCTCCTTGTAGCGCATATTAAAGCGGCGCGCGATGCTGGCGTTGGTGAGCGAGCCTTTGTAGGCGTACACGCCGGAGCGGAAATGCTCGTTGGTAAACAGCACCTCATTCACGCCGCCGTGCTGGCTGATTTCCTGCAGAATGGGCGTAAAAATATTGCTCAGCGCGTTGGTCGCCGTGCGCGGCACCCGCGAGGCAATGTTGGGCACGCAGTAATGAATAACGTCGTACTTGCGGAAAACGGGCTTGGCGTGGCTGGTAAGCTCGCTGGTTTCAAAGCAGCCGCCCTGGTCAATGCTCACGTCAATCAGCACCGAGCCGGGCGACATCTGCGAAATGGCTTCCTCGGAAACCATAAACGGAATGCGACCCTCCTCGGGGTTCAAAGCGCCAATTACCACATCGGCGCGGCGGATTTGCTGGTTGAGGGCAAACGTATCGAGGGTGCTGGTGTAGAGCTGGGGCTGGCCCAGGTTCTGCTTGAGGCGCCGCAGCTTATATAAGTGGTTATCAAATACTTTCACCTCGGCCCCCAGCCCAATAGCAGCCCGGGCCGAATACTCGGCCACTGTACCGGCCCCCAGTATAAGTACCTGCGAAGGCGGCACGCCGGTAATACCGCCCAGAATGATGCCCTTGCCCTCGTCGCCGCCCCGGGCCGCCAGGTACTCGGCGGCCACCAGCATCACCGTCGAGCCGGCAATTTCCGACATGGCCCGCACCACCGGCCGCGCCCCGCTCGGGTCCTTTATCAGCTCGAAACTGATGGCATTGATTTTCTTGCGCAGCAGGGCCGTGACGTAGTCGGCGGTGAGCGTGCCGAATTGCAGGGCCGAAATCAGCGTCTGGCCCGCCCGCAGGTATTCCATTTCCTCGTAAGTGGCAGGAGCCACTTTCAGGATGATATCGGCCTCGAACACCTCCTTTTGCGAGTAGGCGATGGTGGCCCCGGCCTCCGAATAGTCGTGGTCGGAGTAGCGGCTGGGCTCGCCGGCGCCGCTTTCGAGCAGAATCTCGTGGCCGCCCTCCACCAGGTGCTTCACGGCCTCGGGCGTGAGGCAAATGCGGTTTTCCTGCAGAGAGGTTTCGCGGGGCAGCCCGATAAACAGTTTCCGCTTGCGCGTTTCCACGGCCAGCATCGATTCCTGGGTGAAATAGGCGCGGCTGGCGGCCAGCGACTCGAAGCCGGAGGGTACTGCTTGGGGCATCTTTTTTGAATTATGAATTGTAGATTTTGAATTTTGAATTAGTGCCTTTTGCTAACGTGCCGCCCGGCATCCACTGGCCGAAGACAATTCTTAATTCAAAATTCAAAATCCATAAGTATCAATTACTAATTCCCTCGATGAGGGTCCGGTGACGGTGAGCGTGAGGGTGAGGCGGTGGTCGGGCAGCAGGGGCTGTACGCGGCCGGGCCACTCAATCAGGCAAAGATAACTAGAATCGAAGTACTCGGAGGCCCCGATTTGCTCGGCTTCGGCAGGCTCATCGAGGCGGTAGAAGTCGAAGTGATACACGGGCGCGTTGGCGGCCGTGCGGTACTCATTTACGAGCGCAAAAGTGGGGCTGCTGACTTCATCGACCACGCCCAGCTCGCGGCACAACGCCTTGATAAAGGTGGTTTTGCCGGCCCCCATTTCGCCTTCGAAGCAGAGGATGGTGTGGCCCCCAAGGGCGGCCCGCACCTGGGCGGCGGCGGCAGGCAGGTCGGCGAGGCTAGGAATGGAAATCGTGCGCATGGTGGCAAAGGTACACCGGCCGGGCGGCGGCTCAAACCGCAGCGGTTGCGTACTTTTAGGCTGCTTGCAATGGCACCCAAACTGTCATTCTGAGCAGCGCGAAGAAGCTCGCGGGCCACAGTACTCCAACGACAGGGTTACTATTGCCCGCGAGATTCTTCGCTCCGCTCAGAATGACAGCCTATTCACCTTCCTTTCCCTTAACTCTTCCACAACCATGCACGTTTCGCAAATGGCCGCGGGCCTGATTGGCTCCGAAATCATCAAAATCGGCAACGAGGTGAATGATATGATTCGCCGGGGCGAGCAAATCTGCAACCTCACCATCGGCGACTTCGACCCGGCCGAGTACCCAATTCCGGCCGAGCTGAAGGACGGAATTATTGCCGCCTACCAGGCCGGGCAGACGAACTACCCGCCCGCCAACGGTATGGCCGGCCTGCGCGAAGCGGCTGCAGCCTTCACCGCTAACCGGCTGGGGCTGGAGTACCCGGCGGCCGATTTTCTGGTGGCCGGCGGCTCCAGGCCCCTCATCTACGCCACCTACCTGGCCCTGGTGGATGCCGGCGACCGGGTGGTGTTTCCGGTGCCAAGCTGGAACAACAACCACTACTGCCACCTCTCGGGCGCCGAGCCGGTAATGGTGCCCACGCGGGCCGAAAACAACTTCATGCCCACCGCCGCCGAATTGGCGCCGCACCTGGCCGGCGCTACGCTGCTGGCCCTGTGCTCCCCGCTCAACCCGACAGGAACCGTTTTCAGCCGCGAAGACCTGGAAACCATCTGCGACTTGGTGCTGGCCGAAAACCAGCGCCGAGGCCCCGACGAAAAGCCGCTCTACCTGCTCTACGACCAGATTTACTGGCTCCTGACTTTCGGCACCACCGAACACTACGACCCAGTTAGCCTGCGTCCCGCCCTGCGCGACTACACCATTTACATCGACGGAATCTCGAAGTGCCTGGCCGCCACCGGCGTGCGGGTCGGCTACGCTTTCGGCCCCGGCAAGGTAATCGACAAGATGAAGGCTATTTTGGGCCACGTGGGCGCCTGGGCACCTAAGGCCGAACAGGTGGCCGTGGGCGAGTATCTGCCCCAAACGGAGGCCGTGGACACTTACATGGTCGGCTTCAAGCAGAAAATCCAGCGCAGCCTGGACCTGCTGCATGAGGGCCTGCAAACGATGAAGGCAGACGGCCTGCCCGTCGATTCGCTGGTACCGCAGGGCGCCATCTACCTCACCGCCAAGCTCGACGTGCTGGGCCGTAGCACACCCGCCGGCCAGCGCCTCGACACCACCCAGCAAATCACTTCCTACCTCATCAGCGAGGCGAAGCTGGCGCTGGTGCCGTTCAGCGCTTTCGGAAACGACGGCACCGCGCCGTGGTTCCGGATGTCGGTGGGCGGGGCCTCGGCCGAGTCTATTGGGGCGGCGTTGCCCCGGCTGCGGACGGCGCTGGAAGCGTTGCGGTAGGTGGCTGTACTGGCTGGCAACTTTTCCGCGCCTGCACACGTTTGCTCGCATAACCACTTATATGCCAGTCATTGACACACATAGCCACAGGCTGTCAACCTATTTTCCCTTAACTATACAGCGTAACTAAGTCATGATCCGCTTTCTGCTACTTCCGCTGCTGCTACTGGGCTTTGCCGCCAGCGCCCAGACCGCCCCGACTATCGCACCCCACCTCGGGCTCAGCAAGCCTACTACTAGCCCACTTTACACTGAGGCGTTGAGCATGAAGCCAAACCCGATGTATGTTGTTAATGGGCAGATAGTGGACAGCAGCGCCTTATCTACTATCAGCCCTGACCAGATTGAATCCGTCAGCATTATAAAGCCTCAGGCGGCAGCTGCATCTTTCGGACCACGGGTAAGAAACGGGATGATTATGATTACCACTAAGCCCGTCAAAACCGGCCGTTAATCATTTGATTACCACATTATGACAGGTCGTTTCCTACCACTCCCATTGCTGTTGCTGGGCTTCACCGCCAGCGCCCAGAATACGCTCATTGGTAAGGTGAACATCACATCACCCATAAAGCCTGATACAGCAACTGGCATACGTATCTACTGTGGCCCAGTAAAGCTGAAATCTAGGCCCCTGTATGTTATCAACGGCTTAGCTGCGGATAGCTTACTCATCTCCCAACTCAATCCAGACCAGATTGATTCTGTGAGAGTTATAAAGGGAACGGCTGCTATTCAGCAATATGGGGATTTGGCTGAAAATGGTGTTGTTTTAATCACGTTGAAACCTGGCATTAACCTCAAGTAGGTTTCCGCAAAGCAGAGAAAGGCCGCCATAACTGGCGGCCCTTCTCGTTTCAACTACGCTAACCTGAACGTCAGCTAACAGCCAGCAGCTATAAGCTAATAGGTCAAAAAAGCCTACCCTTTCGGGCTCAGCGTTACGTACGGGATGATGCACTCCTCCAGGGAGATGCCGCCGTGCTGGAACGTGTCCTTGTAGTAGTTCACGTAGTAGTTGTAGTTGTTGGGGTAGGCGAAGAAGAAGTCGCCGACCGTGAACACGTAGGCGGTGCTCACGTTTTCGCGGGGCAGGAAGATGTTGTCGGGCTTGCGCACCGTGTACACGTCCTTGCTGTCGTCGAAGCCCAGGTTTTTGCCGTGCTTGTAGCGCAGGTTGGTGTTGGTGTTCCGGTCGCCCACGATTTTGTAGGGGCGCTTGACGCGAATCGTGCCGTGGTCGGTAGTGATGACAACCTTGCCCTTGCGCTCGGCAATCTGCTGGAACATCTCGTACAGCGGCGAGTGCAGGAACCACGACTTGGTCAGGCTCCGGTAGGCCGATTCGTCGGCGGCCAGCTCCCGAATCATGGCCATGTCGGTGCGGGCGTGGCTGAGCATGTCCACGAAGTTGTAGACGATAACGTTGAGCTTGAAGTTGTTGTGCAGGTTGGCCATTTTGCCCAGCAAATCCTTGCCGGCCTGCAGGTTGGTTACCTTGTTATAGCTGAACTTGTGCTTCTGGTTGGCCTTCTGGAACATGATTTCCATGAACTCGGCCTCGTGCAGGTTCTTGCCGTCCTCGTCGTCGTCCCACACCCACAGGTTGGGGTATTTCTTCTGGATTTCGCCCGGCATCATGCCCGAGAAGATGGCGTTGCGGGCGTAGGCCGTGGTGGTGGGCAGAATGCTGTAGTAGGTTTCTTCCTGGTCGACGGTGAACATCTCCGCAATAATCGGCTCCAGCACCTTCCACTGGTCGTAGCGCAGGTTGTCGATGAGCATGAAGTACACGGGCGTGTCGCCGGTTTCCTTGAGCAGCGGAAACACGCGCTCCTTGAACAGCTGGTGCGACATCAGGGGCGCGTCGGCGTCGCCGTGCAGCCAGTCCTCGTAGTTCTCCTGGATGAAGCGGCCAAAGTACGTGTTGGCCTCGTCCTTCTGCATGTTGAAGACCTCGGCCATGCTTTTGCCCTCGGTTTCATTGATTTCCAACTCCCAGTACACCAGTTTCTTGTACACATCGGCCCACTCGCTTGGGCTGAGCCGGTCGCCGAGCTGCATGCCCAACTGGCGGAAGTCGCGCTGGTAGCCCGAGTTGGTTTTCTCGCTTACGAGGCGCTTGTTGTCGAGCACGCGCTTCACCGACAGCAGAATCTGGTTCGGGTTGACGGGCTTGATGAGGTAGTCGGCAATTTTGGCGCCGATGGCTTCCTCCATAATGTGCTCTTCCTCGCTCTTGGTAATCATCACCACCGGCACCGTAGGGCGCAGGGCCTTGATTTCGGTGAGCGTTTCGAGGCCCGTCAGGCCGGGCATGTTCTCGTCCAGGAACACGATGTCGTAGGTTTTCTCCTGGATTTCCTCCACCGCATCGGTGCCGGAGTTCACGGCGGTTACGTCGTAGCCCTTTTCTTTCAGGAAGAGGATGTGCGGCTTAAGCAGGTCGATTTCATCATCGGCCCAGAGGATACTGTATTGCATATGGCGGGTTGAGAGTTGCACAAGAAAGCCCGGACGGCTGTCCGGCGCGAAGAAAACTGCCTTGGCCGGAGCGTAGCGCCGGCCGGGCAGTTTAAAGATGTCGGGCTGCCGGCAAAAGTTGCGGCGGCGGTTTCATAAGTAGCTTTACTCCCAATCCTTGCCTTTAGGTTGTTCTATTTTTTTCGCGCTGACGCTATTTTAAGGTCAGCTCCGCCGTAAAGAAACCAAAAATCAGTGGCTTGAGTCTTCGCAGCTATACAACCGAGCCCCCCGGCATGTTTTGCAGCTCGGCATGTAAGCCCTGCACAACCACCTGAAAACCCGCCGCTTTCCCGAGTTCCCGATGAACAAAAAGAAGATTTTCAACGACCCCGTATATGGCTTCGTCACTATCCCGACGGAGCTGCTCTTCGACCTGATTGAGCACACATACTTCCAGCGCTTACGCCGGATTCAACAGTTGGGCCTGACGATGTTCGTGTATCCGGGGGCGTTGCACACGCGCTTTCATCACGCGCTGGGCGCCATGCACCTCATGTCGCTGGCTCTGCGCACGCTTAAAGACAAAGGCGTGAAAATTTCGGCCGCTGAGGGAGAGGCGGCCATGGCCGCCATTCTGTTGCACGACATTGGCCACGGCCCCCTCTCGCACGCGCTGGAGCGCAGCATTTTTCATGATGTGCACCACGAGGCCGTGAGCCTGCACCTGATGCGTAAGCTCAACACCGAGTTCAATGGGGCGCTGGAGCTGGCTATTGCCATCTTTAAGGGCACCTACGAGCGGCCATTCTTCCATCAGCTCGTCAGCAGCCAGCTCGATATGGACCGGCTCGACTACCTCAACCGCGACTCGTTTTATACCGGTGTGCAGGAGGGACGCCCCGGCGCCGACCGCCTCATTAAAATGCTGACCGTGGTAGATGAGCGGCTGGTGCTGGAGGAAAAGGCCGTGTACAGCATCGAGAACTTTCTGGTGAGCCGGCGGCTGATGTACTGGCAGGTGTACCTGCACAAAACCGTAACCAGCGCCGAGCAGATGGTGATTCGCATCATGCAGCGGGCCCGCGACCTGGCGCGCGGCGGCACCGAAGTGCCTGCCTCGCCCAACCTGCAGTTCTTCCTGACCCGCAACGTTACGCAGGAGCAGTTCGAAACCGACGACACCATTCTGCGCCGTTTCGCCCGCCTGGATGATACCGACGTGTGGGGCGCCGTGAAGCTCTGGGCCGACCACCCCGACACGGTATTGCGCTACCTGGCCCAAAGCCTGCTCGACCGCCACCTGTTCAAAATCACGCTCCAGACCGAGCCTTTCGACGAGGAATTCCAGCTCGGCATCATCGAGCTGATTGCCGCCCACTTCGAGCTGCCCCCCGCCGACGCGGCCCAGCTAATGCTAACCGGCCGCATCAGCAACAATGCCTACGACGCCGACGGCCGCGACTCCATCGAAGTGCTCACCAAGCGCGGCCAAGTGGTAAACGCCGCCGAGGCCTCCGACCTGCCCAACATCAAAGCCCTGAGCCAGCGCGTTGAAAAACACTACATCTGCTACCCCAAGGAGATTTTGTGATTGGTGGTTAATGATTAATCCAAACTGTGGAGGTCGATGTAGGGGCNNCGCCCCTACATCGACCTCCGTAGCTCGGGCTAATGAAAGGCCATCATGCTGCGCTCAGCATGACCGTCCTTCTCACAGTTCTCCCCCGACAACTGACAACTAATAACTGCTTCCTACTTTTGCCCTCATGGAATTCACCGTAGGTCAGATAGCCGAAGTACTGCAGGGCTCCGTGGAGGGCGACGCCAGCCAGCCCGTCAACCGGTTGGCCAAAATTGAGGAAGCCCAGGCCGGCTCGCTCTCGTTTTTGTCGAACCTCAAGTACGAACCCCACCTCTATACCACCCAGGCTACAGTGGTAATTGTGAGCCGCACGCTGGAGCTCAAAAAGCCCGTTTCCGCCGCTCTCATCCGCGTCGACGACCCTTATACCAGCTTCACGGCCCTGCTGGAGTTCTACCAGCAGGCCAGCCGCACCGGCAAGCGCGGCGTCGAGGAGCCGGCCTACATGGCCGCCAGCGCCCGCATCGGGCCCGACCACTACCGTGGGGCTTTTTCCTACATCGGCGAAAACTGCGAGATTGGCGAAGGTGTGGTGATTTTTCCGCACGTTTTTATCGGCGACCGGGTGAAAATCGGCGACGGCACCATTCTGTATGCCGGGGCTAAAATCTACGCCGAAACCGTCATCGGCCAGCGTTGCGTGGTGCATGCCGGGGCCGTCATCGGCTCCGATGGCTTCGGCTTTGCCCCCCAGCCCGATGGCTCCTACCGCACTATTCCGCAAATCGGCAACGTAGTGCTCGAAGACAATGTGAGCATCGGGGCCAACGCCACCGTGGACTGCGCCACGTTGGGTTCCACCGTTATCCGCGAAGGGGCTAAAATCGACAACCTCGTGCAGCTGGCCCACAACGTGGAAGTCGGCCGCCACACAGTAGTTGCCTCGCAGTCGGGCGTGTCGGGCTCCACCAAAATCGGTGATTTCTGCGTGCTGGCGGGGCAGGTGGGCCTGGCCGGCCACCTCACCCTGGCCAACCGCACCACCGTTACGGCCCAGTCGGGCGTAGGCAAATCCATCAAGCAGGAAGGTGTACTGCTACAGGGTTCGCCCGCCTTCGTGCTACGCGACAGCCTGCGCTCAAACGCCATTTTTCGGCACCTACCTGAACTGGAGCGCCGGCTGCGCCTGCTCGAACAGCAGGCCCAGCCGCCGGAAAAGCGCTAACTTTGCAGACCTCTGAGTTGTCAGTTGCGAGTTGCCAGTTGTCAGGCCGTTTCTACTAAACGCCTGCCCTGACAACTCGCAACTGACAACTGACAACTCAACAGATGAACGACAAGCAACACACGATTAAGGCCCCCGTTACCGTTAGCGGGATTGGGCTGCATACGGGAGTGGTGGCCACGATGACGTTTTGCCCGGCTCCCGTCAACCACGGCTACAAGTTTCAGCGCATCGATTTGCCCGGCCAGCCCATCGTGGATGCCGACGTGGACAATGTGGTAGACCTGAGCCGGGGCACAACCATTGAGCAGAACGGGGCCCGCGTGAACACCGTGGAGCACACACTGGCGGCCCTCGTGGGCTTGCAGATTGACAACGTGCTCATTCAGCTCGACGGCCCCGAGCCGCCCATCATGGATGGCTCCAGCTTCGAGTTCATCAAGCCGCTGCAGGAAGCCGGCTTCGAGGAGCAGAACGCGCTGCGCAACTACTACGAGATTCCAAGCGAAATCCGCTACGTAGACAATGCCCGCTCGGTGGAAATTGCCGCCCTGCCCCTTAACGATTACCGCCTCACGGTGATGGTGGACTACAATTCGCCGGTGCTGGGCTCCCAGCACGCCTCGCTCACCGATATCAGCCAGTTTGCCGCCGAAATCGGCTCGTCGCGCACGTTCTGCTTTCTGCACGAGCTGGAGGCGCTCTACAAATCCAACCTCATTAAGGGCGGCGACCTGAGCAATGCCATTGTGGTCGTCGACCGTGTGGTGAGCGACAACGAGCTGAACGAGCTGGCCACCATGCTGGGCAAGCCCAAGGTGGCAGTTAAGAAGGAAGGCATCCTCAACAATGTGGACTTGCGCTACAAAAACGAGCCCGCCCGTCACAAGCTGCTCGATCTGGTGGGCGACCTGGCTTTGGTGGGTCGGCCGCTGAAGGGCCAGATTCTGGCCGCCCGCCCCGGGCACGCGGCCAACGTGGCCTTTGCCAAGCGCATCAAAAAGAAGATGATGGAGGCCCATACCAGCCCCATCCCGACCTACGACCCGAGCCGCGAGCCGGTGATGGACATCAACCAGATTGCCGCCACCCTGCCCCACCGCTACCCGTTCCTGCTGATCGACAAGATCATTCACCTCGATGCCACCACGGTAACGGGCGTCAAGAACGTGACCTTCAATGAGCAGTTCTTCACCGGCCACTTCCCCGGCAACCCCGTGATGCCGGGTGTACTGCAGATTGAGGCCATGGCCCAGACCGGCGGCATTCTGGTGCTCAACACGGTGCCCGACCCCGAAAATTACTGGACGTATTTCCTGGGCATCGAAAACTGCCGCTTCCGCCGCATGGTGAAGCCCGGCGATACGCTCATCTTTAAGTGCGAGCTGACGGCGCCCATCAAGCGGGGCATTGCCAAGATGAGCGGTAAGGCCTACGTAAATGGCAAAGTGGTGATGGAAGCCGAAATGTCGGCCAGCATTGTGAAAAAACAATAATAATTATGAATTATAAATTTTGAATTTTGAATTTTCCGCTTCGGACTGTTCTACCAATTCATAATTAAAAATTCATAATTCATAATTTCAAAAAGAATGACCCAGCCGCTCGCCTATATTCACCCCGAGGCCATCATTGCCCAGAACGTGGTAGTGGAGCCATTTACGACCATTGACAAGGACGTGGAAATCGGGGAAGGCACCTGGATTGGCCCCAACGTTACCATTATGGCCGGGGCCCGGATTGGCAAAAACTGCCGCATTTTTCCGGGCGCCGTTATTGCCGCCCAGCCCCAGGATTTGAAATTTGCCGGTGAAAGAACCACCGTGCATATCGGCGACAACACCGTAATCCGGGAGTGCGTGACGGTGAACCGCGGTACCGTAGACCGGCTGAAAACCGTGATTGGCAGCAACTGCCTGCTGATGGCCTACGTGCACGTGGCCCACGACTGCGTTATCGGCGACAACTGTATTCTGGCCAACACCGTGCAGGTCGCCGGGCACGTCGAAATCGGTGATTACGCCATCATCGGGGGCTCGTCGGCCATCCACCAGTTTGTACGCGTAGGTCAGCACGCCATGATTTCGGGCGGCTCGCTGATTCGCAAAGATGTGCCGCCCTTCGTAAAGGCAGGCCGCGAGCCACTGAGTTACGCCGGCATCAACAGCATCGGGCTGCGCCGCCGGGGCTTTTCGGATCAGAAGATTTCGGAAATCCAGCAGCTTTACCGCCTGCTGTTTATGAGCGGCCTCAACAATGCCGCCGCCCTCGACCAGATTGAGCTGGAACTGGCCCCCTCACCCGAGCGCGATGAGGTAGTAAACTTTATCCGCAACTCGGGCCGGGGCGTTATCAAAGGCTATGGCCGCGGCTCGAACGGCGGCGGCGAGTAGATGTTGGGGAATTAAGAACATAGTGGAGAGGCTGTCATCCTGAGCTTGCGAAGGACCTTCACGCAACAACGACCTATTCAAGCGTAATAAGGTCCTTCGCAAGCTCAGGATGACAGGTGGTTTCGTCGCCTCGGCACCTCAGTCTCCCGGACCCCAACCACCCCAAGTTCCTCATAGATGCAGATTACGGCTACCGGATTGAGCAAGCGGTTTGCGCGGGAGTGGATTTTCCGGGGGCTGAGCCACACGTTTGCCACGGGTTCGGCCACGGCCATTCTGGGGCCGAACGGGGCCGGCAAAAGCACGCTGCTCAACACACTTTCGGGCCAGCTGCTGCCTACTCACGGCACCCTTGAATACCAGGAAAACGACCGGAAGCTAGCCGTGGAGGATGTGCCGCAACGCCTGGCCTACGCCGCACCCTACCTGGAGCTGATTGAAGAGCTGACTTTGACTGAGTTAATCCGGTTTCACACCCGCTTCAAACCCCTGCGGCCGGGTATGTCGGCCGAGGAGCTGGTGAGCCTGATGTATCTCGAAAAGTCGCGCCACAAGCTGATCCGGGACTTTTCGAGCGGTATGAAGCAGCGCCTCAAGCTGGCCCTGGCCCTGTACGCCGACGCCCCGCTGCTGCTACTGGATGAGCCCACCACCAACCTCGACCGGGCCGGCGTGGCTTGGTACCGCGAACATGTTGCGGCTACGCTGCCCGGCCGTACGGTGTTGGTTTCAAGCAACGTGCCCGAGGAGTACGACTTTTGCAACGAGCAGCTACTGATTACCGATTTTGGGGCTCAGGCGGCCCGTTAAGCGGCTTTTTGCAGCCCAATCCGGCAGACAGCGCGGAACCTGAGAAGATTTCGTCGCGTATCTTTGCTGCTCAACCCATTTCACCCTTTCCTGCCCCTCACAAGGCCATGACACAGCACGACGACTTCGACGACGACGACCTTTTTGGCGACGACGATGCCCTGGACAATTTTGCCAAAACCGGCGGCAGCAAAACCCACGGCTCGGCCGAGGAACGCCTCGCGGCCAAATACGCCGACTACCTGATGTGGCGCGACACCGGCTCCTCGCACGATGAGGCGCTGGATCTGGCCAATATGAGCGAAGACGAGTTCGACGAGGCCGAAGCCGGCAACGACCCTGAAAGCAGCGGCAAGTTCACCTCCCTCGACGACCTGGACGACAACGACTTCTCCGACGACGAGAACGACGAATACGGTTCCTCCGGCTCCTCCCGCAACAGCGGCCGCAACTCCGACTACGATTAGTAGAGGTTTAGTGGCTTAGTGATTAAAAAAAGGAACGTCATTCTGAGCGAAGCGAAGAATCTCGCGTGTTAAAGTAATTCCCAACATGAGGATTACTTCAGCACGCGAGATTCTTCGCTTCACTCAGAATGACGTTCCTTTTTTCCCATATTCACCCACTCAATCACTTTACCCGCGGCCGAACACGCGGCGGAGCAGCTCGGTGGTACGGGCCACAGGGTTTTCGCGGATGTTGGCTTCTTCCTGGGCCACAAGCGTGAACAGGCCGTCGATGGCCTTGCCGGTGGCGTACTGGTTGAGGTCGGTCTGGACGGGCGTAACCAGCGGAATGCGGTTGTAGCGGGTCGTCAGGTCGGTGTAGTATTTGGTGGCGCCCACCTGATCGAGGCTACGCTGCACAATGGGGCGGAACGCGGTAGTGAGCTGCGCGGTGGTGGTGCGCTTGAGGTAGTTGGTGGCGGCATCCTTCTCGCCCGTCAGGATACCCCACACATCCTTAAAGGTGAGGCTTTTGATGGCGGTCAGGAAGATGGGCTTGGCACTTTGGGCGGCCTGCTCGGCTCCGCGGTTCAGCGTCAGCTCAAACTTATCTACCTGGCTGCCCAGGCCCAGCGTGCGGAGCGTGGTAGCTACGCGTTGCGCATCGGGCGGAAACGGGATACGAATAAGTCGGTTCAGGTAAAAGCCATCGGTTTTCGAGGCCTGGTCGGCCCCTTTGCTAACGCCCAGCGTAAGCGCCTCCTTCAGGCCGAGGGCAGCTTCATCGGAGCTCAGCCCACCCGGACGCGGAGTGGTGGTACCAGGGCTGGTTTGCGCAGGTAGGTTCTTGAAAATTTCGCCCAGCTTAGGCAGCCGGAACTGGGCGGCGGCGGGCAGGTGCAGGCCCAGCAACAGCAGAGGCAGTGCAAGGAAGGAACGGTTTCTCATGGCGTAAAGGAAGCGGTTACACTGTGGTTTTTGCACAAACCGGACCAAACTTAAAGTTAGCCTGTAAAGCTAAACGGCAAAACCCGGAACCCTCTCCCGGACTTTAAGCGCCGGCCGCATGCTGTCTGCTACCTTCGCGCTGCCAGGCGTCGCCTTTCGCCTTTTTCCTGCCGACTACTTCCCTCTCCCCTTCCGCATGGTGCCTGATATTGAGATTATGACCATTGGCGATGAGCTGCTCTACGGACAGGTTATCGACACGAATTCGGCCTTTATGGGCCAGGAACTGGGCAAGCTGGGCCTGCGCGTGCGCCAGATTACGAGCGTATCGGACCGGGCCGATGAAATTGTGGCTACCCTCGACCAGGCCCGGCAGCGGGCCCGCGTGGTGCTGATGACCGGCGGCCTGGGCCCCACCAAAGACGATTTGACCAAGCACGTACTGGCCCGCTACTTTGGTGCCGAGCTGGTGCTCGACGAAAATGTGCTGCGCCATGTAGAGGGTATTTTTGCCCGCTACAACCGGCCCATGCTGGAAGTTAACCGCCAGCAAGCCATGGTGCCCGCCAACTGCCAGGTACTGCACAATGCTGTGGGTACCGCGCCCGGCATGTGGTTTGAAGACGGCGGCGTGGTGTTCGTGAGTATGCCCGGTGTACCGCACGAAATGAAGCACCTGATGACTCATGAGGTGCTGCCGCGCCTGCGCGCCCACTTCCAGACGCCCGCCATCGAACATATCGTGGTGCAGACGGTGGGCTTGGGGGAGTCGTTTCTGGCCCAGCAGATTGAGGACTGGGAAACGGCGCTGCCCCCCTACGTAAAGCTGGCCTACCTGCCCTACCTGGGCGGCGTGCGCCTGCGCCTCACGGGCCACGACGACGGCCAGCCCCATCTGCTGGCCCGTATGGAAGCCCTGCTGCCTGAGTTGCGCCGCCTGCTCGGCACCCACATTTTTGCCGAGGGTGAAATAAAGCTGGAAGAGGCTGTGGGGCAACTGCTGATGGAGCGCGGCCTGACGGTAGGCACGGCCGAAAGCTGCACCGGCGGCCTGCTGGCCCACCGCCTCACCAGCGTACCGGGCGCTTCCCGCTACTACCAGGGCAGCCTAGTAGCGTATTCAAATGCGCTAAAAATGGCGCAGCTGGGCGTGCAGGCCGAAACGCTGGCCGCCCACGGCGCCGTGAGCGAGGCCGTAGTAGCCGAAATGGCCGAAGGCCTGCGCCACCGCCTGGGGGTGGATGTAGCGCTGGCCACCAGCGGCATTGCCGGCCCCGACGGCGGCACCCCCGAAAAGCCCGTCGGCACCATTTGCGTGGCCTACGCCGATGCTCACCGCACCGTCACGAAGCAAATCAGCTTCGACCGGGGCCGCCATCTGAACCTGGAGTTCACCGCTACCACCGCCCTGAACCTGCTACGCCTGAGCTTGCCGGGCGGCAGTGAGTGAGTGAGTGAGTGAGTGAGTGAGTGAGTGAGTAACTGAGTGAGTGGATGAACAAGAACGTCATGCTGAGCGGAGCCGAAGCATCTCTACCTCTTACTAACCGAAGACATTGCAACGAAGCGGTAGAGATGCTTCGGCTCCGCTCAGCATGACGTTCCTCTATTCACCAAGCCACTCGTTTACCCGTTCACGTATCCGTCGATTCTCCGCATTGCGAGTTCTGGTTACCTTTGTACCACCATACCCCACCCCACCCACCTTTATTATTACCCCGACCGCATGGCACGAATGGAAATGACGATGCCCAAGATGGGCGAATCCATCATGGAAGGCACCGTTCTCAAATGGCTCAAACAAGTAGGCGACGCCATCGAGCAGGACGAATCGGTGCTGGAAGTGGCCACCGACAAGGTTGATACCGAAGTGCCGGCCCTGCACGCGGGCATTCTGCAGGAAATACTGGTGGAGGAAGGCCAGGTTGTAGCCGTGGGCGCCCCCATTGCCGTGATTGAAACCGACGCCGCCAACGCCGGCGCTTCGGCCCCGGCCGCTGCCCCGGCCGCTGCCGCTGCCTCCGACAACGGCGCCGCTACGGCCGCCACCCAGGTGCCTCACGTGCCCGCCGAAACGGCTCCGGCCGCTGGCACGGCCCAGCCCCAGGCCGGCCGCTTCTACTCGCCCCTGGTGCTCAGCATCGCCCGCGAGGAAGGCATCAGCATGAGCGACCTGGAGTACCTGCCCGGTACGGGTAGCGAGGGCCGCGTGACGAAAAAAGACATCCTTGACTACGTAGCCAACGGCAAGCAGCCGCTCACGCCACAGGCTGCTGCGCCGACTCCTGCCGCGCCGGCTGCAGCCGCTCCGGTTGCCGCTGCTGCTCCAGCTGCCGCGCCGGCTGCCAAACCCCAGGCTGCTGCTGCCGCTAACAAGGCGGTGCCCTCCATCAGTGGTGGGCAGGAGCTGATTGAGATGGACCGCATGCGCAAGATGATTGCCCAGCGCATGGTGGACTCGAAGCGCATTTCGCCCCACGTAACGAGCTTCGTGGAGGCCGATGTGACCGACATCGTAAACTGGCGCAACAAGCACAAAGATGCCTACAAGAAGCGCGAGGGCGAAAACCTCACTTTCACGCCTATCTTCATCCAGGCCATTGCCCGCGCCATTCAGGATTTCCCGCTCATCAACGTGTCGATTGATGGCGACTACATCATCAAGAAGCGCGACATCAATATTGGCGTGGCCGTGGCCCTGCCCTCGGGCAACCTCATCGTGCCGGTGATTCACAACGCCGACCAGCTCAACCTCAATGGCCTGAGCAAGAAGATGAACGACCTGGCCAACCGCGCCCGCGCCAACAAGCTCAAGCCCGAAGACCTGGAAGGCGGCACATACACTGTGTCCAATGTCGGCTCGTTTGGCAACGTGATGGGGACACCCATCATCATGCAGCCCCAGGTAGCCATCATGGCCGTGGGCGCCATCAAGAAGAAGCCGGCCGTGATTGAAACGCCCCAGGGCGACCTGATTGGTGTGCGCCACTTCATGTTCCTGAGCCACAGCTACGACCACCGCGTGGTCGACGGCTCGCTGGGCGGCATGTTCGTGCGCCGCGTGGCCGACTACCTCGAGCAGTTCGACCCCAACACGAGCATCTAGCTTAGGGCTTAGAAAGTATGTGAAAGGCCCCGCCGTGGTGATACGGCGGGGCCTTTTCGGTGGTCTGGGCTTACTTTTGCCCAGCGTTGGCCCGGCTGTCTGGGCCAAGCGGGCCTTTGGCGTTTTACTCGTTACTCTTCCTCATGAAAAAATATCTGCCCCTGGTCGCGCTGCTCATTGCGCTCGGCCTCATCCTGTTCCTCTACCAGCGCCTGACCAACACGGAAACGGCTTTAAAGCGGGCCGAGCAGAAATTCCAGGACTGCGAGATTGTCACCTTTCAGCTTCAGAACAAGCTCAGCCAAATCAAGCGCGGCCCCGTGCCCGATAGTTTGCGGGAGAAGTAGAAACCCGCCGTTCTGCCTAAACAAGAATCCGGGTCAGGTCATCGAACGACATTGTTCGATGACCTGACCCGGATTCTTGTTTAGGCAGAATAATAAGTTGTTTACTGCTGGCCGCCGGCGTCGGGGGTGCTGCTGCCGCCCTCCTTCAGGTCGTCGTTGCTGATGGCACGGCGGCGGCGGGGGCGCTGCTCGGTGGTGAGCTTGCCGATGCGGTAGCTCAGGTTGACGCGCACGCCGGCCCGGCGCAGCACGTTCACGCTGTTCTGGTCGAGAACCGGCGACTCGACGCGGCTGCGGATTTTGAACTCGGGCGTGAAGAAGTTGTCGGCGCCGATGCCAAACGAGCCGCGCTTTTCGGCGAAGTCCTTTTTCACGCTCAGGCTATAAATGCCGAAACCGCCCTGGTAGCCCTGCAGCTGAACCTGCCGGCCCCGGTAAAAGGCAAAGCTCTGAAAGCCCCAGCCGTTGTCGAAGGTGTAGCTGGCAATCAGGCGGCCACTGGCCACCCAGCCCGAGTTGCTGGCGGCCAGCTCGGGCCTGGTGGAGTTATTGTCGAGTACGGCATAGAATACATCGGTGCCGCCGCTGAGAGTAAACTTCTTGTTGATATTGACATTGGCGCTCAGGCTGCCGCCGTAGGCGTTTTCGGTGCCAATATTGTCGTAGCTCGTGAGGATGGTGTCGCCAATGGTCGTGCGCACCGGCTGGATGGAGCCGGTCGTATTGCGCGCGAACACCGAGAAGTTAAGCGAGGTCTGCTTAACAAAAGTGTTATAGGCCAGCTCGTAGTTGTTGGTGTACTCGGGGCGCAGCTCGGGGTTACCTACAGTAGGGAGCAACGGATTGGAGGCCTGCCGGTTGGGATTGAGAAACTGCAGCGACGGGCGCTGAATCCGGCGGTTGTAGGCCGCTTTTACCAGGTTGCCGTTGGCCAGCTTGCGCGAGAGGTTCAGGCTGGGCACTAGTACGCTGTACGAAGGAATAGAGGCTTCCTCGCCTTCTGCGAAGTTGGCGTTGATGGTCGTGTACTCGTAGCGGACGCCGGGCTTGAAGGTGTAATTCTTCAGCAAAGTAGCCGTATAGGCGGCGTAGGCGGCGGCCACGTTCTGGTCGTAAGTGAAGACGTTCGAAAGCCCCCGGCCCGGCTGAGGCACCCCGTTTTCCAGCGTGGTATAGTCACTGTTTACGCGGCGAATGATGTCTTTGGCCCCGAATTCCAGTAGCTGGTTTTCCTTGATGGGCGTTACGTAGTCGACCTGCAGCGTGTACTCTTCGTTGTAGCTGTCGTTGATGTTGCGTATAAAGTTACCTGCTCCATTCCCCTCCCGGATGGCATTGGTGAAGTTGTTGGTGCGCACGTTGCGGCTGTACTGGCCCAGCACGCTAAACTCCTGGCGCGGCTTCTCGAAGGTGCGCGTGTAGCTGAGCGTGGCATCCAGTGTAATCGAGTTATCGAGCACCTTCACATCGCGCAGGTCACTGACTACCGAATCGCCCTTGGCAGTGAAGAACGTTCTGACCGAGCGCAAATCGTCCTGGTAGTTGGTGCCGTCGCGCTGACCGATTTGTACCGAGGCGGCCACAAAATTGAGCTTGTTGATTTCGTAGTCCCAGCCTAGCGAGTAGCGCCCGAACACATTGTTCTGGCGCGTATCGGCCTGCTGCACCGAGCGGCTGAAAGCCGTGCGGTTGGCAGGGTCGTTGTTGGCTGGCAACTGATATATGAGCTGCTCGTTCTCGAAGCGGCCGGGCGTGTTGTACTGGCCACGGCCCCCGGCATTAAACGAGAAGCCCATTTTGCCGGTGCGGTAGGCCGCGCTCAGGCCCAGGTTGCTGCTGCGCGAGCCGGCGCTGATGCGCGTGTCGAGCGTGAAGCCGCGCAGGTTGTTCTGCTTGGTAACGATGTTGATGATGCCGCCCGAGCCCTCGGCGTCGTACTTGGCCGAGGGCGAGGTAATCACCTCCACGCTCTTAATCTGGTCGGCCGGAATCTGCTTGAGCGCGTCGGCGATGCTGCTGGCCGAGATGGTGGAGGGGCGGTTGTTGATGAGTACCCGGATGTTGCTGGAGCCGCGCAGGCTTACGTTGCCGTCGAGGTCGACGCTGAGCAGTGGTACGCGGCGCAGTACATCGGTGGCGTCGCCGCCGCGGGTGGTTTCGTCCTTTTCGGCGTTGTACACCGTGCGGTCCACCTTTTCCTCAATCAGGGCACGCTGGCCTTCCACTACCACTTCCTTCAGGGCCTGGGCCGTGCTTTCGATGGAGAGGCTGCCCAGGTTGATGGTGTTGCCGGCCTCGGTGATGACGACGCCCGGCTTCTCGAAGTTTTTGTAGCCGATGAAGCTGACCTGCACCGTGTAGGTGCCGGCCCGCAGCCTCGGAACGCTAAACTTGCCGTTCTCATCGGCCGAAGTGCCATCAACGGCCTTGCCGGTAGCGGGGCTCAGGAGCACCACCGTAGCGTAAGGCACAGGCTGCTTGGTAGCGGCATCGATAACGGTGCCGGTTACGCGGCCGTTGCCGGCCTCGGCCTGCATTTGCCCACCGGCGGGCCGACCTGAGCCGGCCGGGGCCTGAGCCAGCGCCGTGACTGCCGAACCACTCAGGGCCAGCAGCAATAAAGTTCTTTTCATTTCTGAGCTATAGGTAACGGCCTCCACCACGAATTTTGGAGCCATTGCCAGAGACACAGCTTTTTGCAGTGGGTGGCACGCGCAAGGAAAAGTCAGCAATAAAAATCCCTCGCCCCTACTGCTCGCCCAGTAGCATAAGCAAGAAGGCGTAGTGGCGGGCCGTGTCGCGCAGGCTCTGGAAGCGGCCCGAGGCCCCGCCGTGGCCGGCGCTCAGGTCGGTGTGCAGCAGCAGCAGGTTGTGGTCGGTTTTGGTGGCGCGCAGTTTGGCCACCCACTTGGCGGGCTCGAAATACTGCACCTGCGAGTCGTGCAGGCCAGTGGTTACGAGCAGGTTGGGGTAGGCCTGGGCCCGCACGTTGTCGTAGGGCGAGTAGGAAAGCATGTAGTCGTAGAACTGCTGCTGGTTGGGGTTGCCCCACTCGTCGTACTCGCCGGTCGTCAGCGGAATACTCTCGTCGAGCATGGTGGTTACCACGTCCACGAAAGGCACGGCGGCTACTACGCCCTTATAAAGCTCGGGGTGCAGGTTGAGCACGGCCCCCATCAGTAGCCCACCGGCCGAGCCGCCCATAGCAAACAGGGTATCAGCCGACGTGTACTTTTCGGCAATCAGAAACCGCGAGCAGTCGGTGAAATCGGTGAAGGTGTTCATCTTCGTCAGCTTCTTGCCCCCCTCATACCACTGCCGGCCCAGCTCCTGCCCACCCCGAATGTGGCAGATGACGTAGGCAAAGCCCCTATCAAGCAAACTCAGGCGGCTGGAGCTGAAGGTGGCATCCATCGAGAGGCCATACGAGCCGTAGGCATACTGCAGCAGCGGCGCTTTTCCGTTGCGCACAAAGCCCTTACGATACACGATGGACAGCGGAATCAGCGTGCCGTCGGCGGCTGGGGCGTACCGGCGCTCCGTTGTATAATCGTCTTTGCGGAAGCCGCCCAGCACGGTCTGCTCCTTGAGCAGCGTTTTGGCGCGGGTAGCCATGTCGTAGTCGAAGGTAGACGTAGGCGTGGTGAGCGAAGTGTAGCCGTAGCGCAGCACCGGCGTATCGAACTCGGGGTTGATGCTGATGGCGGCTGTGTAGGTGGGCTCACCAAAGGCCAGGTAGTGCTCCTGCCCGTCGGCCCAGCGGATAACGCGCAGCCGCAGCAGCCCCTCCTGCCGCTCGCCCAGCACCAGGTACTCCCGAAACAGCTCCATATTCTCCAGAAACACGTCGTCGCGGTGCGCCACCACCACCTGCCAAGCCGCCTTGGCCGTATCGGTCACGGACGTTTTCAGCAGCTGGAAATTAGGCGCGTGGTCGTTGGAAAGCACGTAGAAATCGGGGCCAAAATGCTCGACTTCGTAGAGGTGGTCGTCCTCGCGGGCCAGAAACACCTGCAGCTCGCCCCGGGGCTGGTCGGCCCGCAGGTAGCGCACCTCCGCCGACATGGTGCTGCCGATGCTCAAAAAAACGTACTCGCGCGACTTGGAGCGGTGCACGTGCAGATAAAAGGCCGCGTCGGTTTCCTCGTACACCAGCTCGTCGGCGGCTTGGTCGGTGCCGAGGGCGTGGCGCCAGAGCTGGTAGTCGAGCAGCGTGTCGGGGTCTTTGCGGGTATAGAAAACCGTTTGGTTGTCGGTGGCCCACACGGCGTTGCCGCTGGTGTTGGCCAGGGCCTCGGGGTACAGCTCCCCGGTTTCCAGGTTGCGGAAGCGCAGCGTATACAGGCGGCGGCTTACGGTGTCCTCCGAGTACGCCAGCGTGCGGTTGTCGTCGCTCACCTCCAGCCCCCCGATGTGGTAATAGTCGTGGCCCTGGCTTAGCTCATTACCATCGAGCAGCACCTGCTCCGGCGCCTCCAGGCTGCCCGGCTTCCGGCAATACACCGGGTATTCGCCCCCTTCCACGAAACGCACGTAGTAGAAGTAGCCATTGTCGCGGTAGGGCACCGACTCATCCTGCTCCCGGATCCGGCCCTTCATTTCCTGAAACAGCCGCTCCTCCAGGTCTTTGGCGGGGGCCATCTGCTGGTCGAAGTAGTCGTTTTCAGCTTTCAGGTAGTCGAGCACGGCCGGGTTTTCACGCTCGTTCAGCCAATAGTAGTTATCGGTACGGGTACCAAAGGGTGACACGAGGGCGTGGGCCTTGATGAGGGCAACGGGCGGCTGGGACATGTAGGAAGGATGGGGTAGATACTCTTTAAGTTGGGGGGCACGTTGCGCCTGTTGTGCGCCCTACATAGGGCGCACAACAGGCGCAAACACTAGGACGTACGCCGCTACAGCCCCGCCAGCTGCTGCTCCAGGGCGGCAATCTGGGCTTCGGCATCGGCCAGCTTCTGCCGCTCGCGCGCTACCAGCTCGGGCTTGGCGTTGGCCACAAACCTCTCGTTGCTGAGCTTTTTGCCCACCGAGTCGCGGAAGCCCTGGGCATACTCCAGCTCCTTGGTGAGGCGCTCCTTTTCGGCTCCGAGGTCAATCTGGCCTTCGAGGGGCACGAAGAACTCGGCCCCGCCAGCCACGAAACCCACGGCGGCCGCCGGGGCAGCGTCTACCACCGAAATATCGGTGAGGGCGGCCAGCTTACGGATGATACCGGCGTAGTCCGTCAGCAGCGTTTGCAGCGCAGCATCGGTGGTTTTGGCAGCCAGCGTCAGGGGTTTGTTGGGGCCCAGGCCCTTCTGGTTGCGGATGGTGCGCACGCCGCCCACGATTTCCAACGCCTGGGCCATGCGGGCCAGCAGCGCGGGTGCCTCGGCCACGGGCTGGGGCTTGGGCCAGGCGGCCACGCATATGTACTCCTTGGGGCCGCGCTCTTTTAGCTCGTGCCAGATTTCCTCCGTAATAAACGGCATGAACGGGTGCAGCAGGCGCAGCAGCGTTTCGAGGTAGGCCGTGGTGTGGCGCAGGGTTTCAGGGTCAATGGGGGCCTGGTAGGCGGGCTTCACCATTTCCAGATACACCGAGCAGTAGTCATCCCAGACCAGCTTGTACACCGTCATCAGGGCATCCGAAATCCGGAACTTGGCGAAGTGCTCGTCCATCTCGGCTATGGCGGCCTGCAGGCGCGCGCCAAACCACTCCACCGCCTTATCGTTCACGAAGGGCAACTCGGCATCAACCTCCCAGCCATTGCTTAGGCGGAAAGCGTTCCAGAGCTTGTTGCTGAAGTTGCGGCCCTGCTCCACCAGCTTCTCATCATACAGCAAATCGTTGCCGGCCGGGGCCGAGAACAGCATGCCGGTACGCACGCCGTCGGCCCCGAACTGGGCAATCAGGTCGAGCGGGTCGGGCGAGTTACCGAGCTGCTTGCTCATCTTGCGGCCCTGCGTATCGCGCACGATGCCGGTCAGGTACACGTTTTTAAACGGCACTTCCTTACGGAATTCCAGGCCGGCCATAATCATGCGGGCCACCCAGAAAAACAGGATGTCGGGGCCGGTTACCAGGTCGTTGGTGGGGTAGAAGTAGTTGACATCGGCGTTGTCAGGGTCGGCAAAGCCGTCGAACACCGAAATCGGCCACAGCCACGACGAAAACCAGGTATCGAGCACGTCCTCGTCCTGGCGCAAATCGGCGGCCGTCAGGGCCTCGTTACCGGTCTGGCGGCGGGCATTGGCCAGCGCTTCGTCGGGCGTGAGGGCCACCACGTACGTGCCGTCGGGCAGATAGTAGGCCGGAATCTGCTGGCCCCACCACAGCTGGCGCGAAATGCACCAGTCGCGCACGTTCTCCATCCATACCCGGTAGGTGTTCTTGAACTTGGCCGGGTGCAGCTGCACCGTATCGTTTTCCACTACCTCCAGCGCGGGCTTGGCCAGGTGCTCCATTTTCAGGAACCACTGCATGCTCAGGCGCGGCTCAATTACGGCCTTGGTGCGCTCCGACGTCTGCACGATGCTGGCGTACTCCTCCACCTTCACCAGGTGGCCGGCCTCCTCCAAATCCTTCACAATGTTGCGCCGGGCCGCAAACCGCTCCTGGCCCACGTACAGCACCGCTTTCTCGTTGAGCGTGCCGTCGTTGTTCAGGATGTCGATAACGGGCAGGTTGTGCTTCAAGCCCAGCTCGTAGTCGTTCAAATCGTGGGCCGGCGTCACCTTCAGCGCCCCGGTCCCAAAATCAATGCTCACGTACTCGTCGGCAATAACCGGAATTTCACGCCCCAGCAGCGGAATCCGCAACTTCTGGCCAATCAGGTGCTGATACCGCGGGTCATTCGGGTTCACGGCCACCGCCACGTCGGCCATGATGGTTTCGGGCCGGGAAGTAGCTATAATTATTGAGCTGTTAGCTTTGAGCTGTTGGCTGTTAGCTTCGTTCGACGGAAAGCTAACAGCTAAAGGCTCTGAGCTATCAGTTGAAAAATCATACCGCAGATGGTACATCTTGGCCATCACATCTTTCGGAATGACCTCCTCATCCGACAACGCCGTCTGGCCCAGCGGGTCCCAGTTCACCATCCGCACCCCGCGGTAAATGAGGCCTTTCTGGTGCAAGTCCACGAACGTGCGCAGCACGGCATCGGTCAGGGCCGGCTCCATCGTGAAGCGGGTCCGGTCCCAGTCGCAGGAGGCGCCCAGCTGCTTGAGCTGCTCGAGAATAATGCCGCCGTACTTCTCTTTCCAGGCGAAGGCGTGCTCCAGAAACTGTTCCCGGGTGAGGTCTTTCTTCTCGATGCCCTGCTCTTTCAGCAACGCTACTACTTTGGCCTCGGTGGCAATAGAGGCGTGGTCGGTGCCGGGCACCCAGCAGGCCTCGAAGCCCTGCATCCGGGCGCGACGCACCAGCACATCCTGAATGGTGTTGTTGAGCATGTGGCCCATGTGCAGCACGCCCGTTACGTTGGGCGGCGGAATCACGACCGAATACGGCTGCTTGCGGGGGTTAGCTTTGGCTTTGAAAAAGCCCTGCTCCTGCCAGCGCTGGTACCATTTGGCTTCAACGTCGGCGGGCGTGTAGGTTTTGGCAATGGTCATCGGTCGGAGTAAAAACGAGGGCAGATATGGGCGCAAAAGTAGCTATTTCGGGCCGGGGCCGGAAACGGGGCAGCCGCACACTATTATTTATAGCCCTCAGCGCTGCTGCATCGGTGTGCATTGTTTATTTTTGAAGCCTCAGTAGCACGATTTAATGTGGGGCTTACAACCAGAACCCGGTTTGGACCATATTGCTGCATTTTCCGCATTTCTCCAGCCCGCCTATGGCCTTTTTTTCGCTCCGCAAACCCTCGGTATCCCGCTCTGCGCTGCTGCCGGCGGCTCCTACACCGGCTGCCCCTGCCCTCGTTGCTACTGCCCCCTCGTTTGCCGGCTCGTTGCGCGTGGGCCTGGGCCAGCTGTTGGTAGAAGGCGGTGAGCCCGAGCGCAACCTGGTCAGGGCCGAACAGATGGTGGCCGATGCTGCCGCCCAGGGATGCGAGGTGGTGCTGCTACCCGAAACCCTCGACTTTGCCTGGACCCACCCCAGCGCCCTAAGCGAGGCTCAGCCCATTCCCGGCCTGTATTCCAACCGCCTCTGCCAGGCAGCCCGCCAGCACAGCGTCTATGTGTGCGCCGGCCTCACCGAGCGCGCTGCCGACGGCCGCAACTATAACACTGCCCTGCTCATCAATCCGGCGGGCGACATCATCTGCAAATATCACAAAATCAACCTACTCGAAGTTGAGTTTCCCTTCTATGCGGTGGGCCAAACGCTGAACGTGGTGGATACGCCACTGGGCAAAATCGGCGTCAACATCTGTGCCGACAACTTCCTCGACGGCCTGGCTATCGGCCATACACTGGCCCGCATGGGAGCCGAGTTCATTCTCTCCCCTTCTTCCTGGACGGTGGACTACTCTATTACAGAGGAGCACGACCCGTACAGCGAGAAGTGGATCAAGCCATATTCTATTCTGGCCCAGCTCTATAACGTGAGCGTAGTGGGTACTACATCGGTGGGCTACATTGTGGGCGGGCCCTACGAGGGCAAGAAGAGTATCGGCTGCTCGCTGGCCGTTGATGCGGGCGGCATCCGGGCCCAAGGCGTGTTCAACGAGTTTGCCGGCCAGCTCGTGGTGGCCGATCTGCCCCGGCCGGTACGCGCCGAGCAGGGCACCCAGATCGGGCAGATGCTGGCCCGCAAGGGCTTCCGGTTCGATGAGCTGCCCGCCCCCGCCCAGTAGCCGCCGGGCCTCCCGATTATTTCTCGCACCGAATCCACATCCTCTTTTGAATGGCTGACCTCTACCAGCAATGCAACCGCTGTATTATGGATACCACCGTACCCGGCATCAATTTCGATGCCCGGGGCGAGTGTAATTTCTGCGCGCTACACGACAAAATGGACCGCGCCTGCCCACTGGGCGCGGCCGGCGAACGGCACGTACAGGCCATGACGGCCGACATGAAGCGCCTGGGGCGCGGCAAACGCTACGATTGCGTGCTGGGCGTGAGCGGGGGGCGCGACTCGTCGTTTACGCTCTGGTACTGCGTGGTGAAGTTGGGACTTCGCCCGCTGGCTGTGCATTTCAACGACGGCTTCGGCAACCCCATAGCCGGCGAGAACATGACCAAGGCCTGCCGCAAGCTGGGCGTGGAAATGCGCACCATCACCTCCGACTGGCGCGAATCCAAAGACCTGAAAATTGCCTTTCTGAAGGCCTCGGTGCCCGACATGGAGGAAGGTACCGACGTAGGAATTGCGACGGCCCTCTACGGTGTGGCCGCCAAGGAAGGTATCCAGCGTATTGTTATTGGCCAGTCGTTTCGGACTGAGGGCATTGCGCCGCTGAGTTGGAACTACCTCGACGGCAAGTACCTGAAGGCCGTGCACAAGCAGTTCGGCACCGTGGCGCTGCGCCCCTGGAAGCCCGCCGACCCAGGCTTTCATCTCGATGTGAAGGAAATGTTCTACTACGCCTTCATCCGGCGCATCAAGACCGTCACGCTGCTCTATCACGTCGATTATGTGCGCGCCGATGTAGACCAATTGCTCCAGAAGGAGCTCGACTGGGTGAACCCCGGTGCTCACTATTTCGACGACCTGTACCAGAGCGTTATTTATTACCTCAACCGCACCAAGTTCAACATCGACCGGCGGCTGTTTAACTACTCGGCCCTCGTACGCTCGGGCCAGATGACCCGCCCGGATGCGCTGGAAAAAGTGCGCCACGTCAATAGCATTGAGGATGAAAAGGTCATCAACCTCTGCATCAAGCGCCTGGGCCTGAGCCGCGAGGATTTCGAGCAAATTGTGGCTACGCCGCCCACCACCTTCCGCTCCTACCCCAACAACTACGCCCTCATCCGCCGCCTCCGCTGGCCCATTAAGGTACTCAGCCAATTCCGGCTTATCCCTGAATCAGCGCACGACAAGTACTTTAACTGCGGCAGCTGATCACGAATTAGCACGGATTTTAGCGGATTTCACGGATTTTGTAGACGGCTCCTGGCAACGGGAGCCGTTTGTTTATAGTTGGCTGTCGGAGTTTATCTACTTTACAGCATTACACGAAAACCGTTTGCCATTATGCTGCTCGATAATCGGTATACCGAACTGACAAAAGTTATAATTGGCTGTGCAATGCGAGTGCATACAGAACTAGGAAGCGGCTTTCCTGAGGTAATTTATCAGCGCAGTCTAGCGGTTGAACTAAAACAGGCAGGCCTTAATTTTCAAGGCGAAATCCACTTGCCGGTTTTCTATAAACAGATGAATATAGGTTCGAGAAGAGCCGATTTTCTGGTTGAAAAGCATGTATTAGTCGAACTGAAGGCAGTAAATGAGATAACCGAGGCTCACCACGCCCAAATAATAAATTACTTAAAAGCTTATCGACTTGAAGTTGCGCTCCTCATGAATTTTGGAGAAGCAAGTCTGAAATTCAAACGTTTCCTGCACAACCCGCCTCATTAGCTTTACCAATAACAAGCAAACGGCCCCCGTTGCCAGGAGCCGTCTACAAAATCCGTGAAATCCGCTAAAATCCGTGCTAATCCGTGATCTTAATTCGTGATCTGGTGGAGCCACTGCTGCTTGGCGACCAGCTTCTCCTGCGACTCGCGGTAGTCAGGGTCGTCTACGCAGCAGTCTACGGGGCAGACGGCGGCACACTGGGGTTCCTCGTGGAAACCCACGCACTCGGTGCACTTGTCCGATACGATGTAGTAGTACTCGTCGGAAACCGGCGTTTGGGGCGCAACGCCCGATACAGTCTGGCCGCCATCGAGCTGCACGTCTTTCAGGGTGGTGCCGTCGGCCCAGCGCCAGGCGGCGCCGCCCTCGTAAATAGCGGTGTTGGGGCATTCCGGTTCGCAGGCACCACAGTTGATGCACTCGTCGGTTATCATGATGGCCATAGCCTCGGGAATCTTGAAGGGAGAGAAAATCGGGTATATAGGGTACGTAAGCAGCCGCAGGCAGGATACGAAAAGGCAAAAGTAGGCATTCGCCGAACACCCCTACGTATATGCTATGTAATTTCGGGCCACCGATTTTGTTTTTATACGGCTCCGTCTGCCCCTCTCCCTCGTCCTCTCAGCTTTCTATCCATTTTCTATCCATGACCCACGCCGACCGCCTGGCCGCTTTCGTGGCCCTGGGCCAGCGCCTTACCGCTCTGCTTTCCCTGCCCCCGACCAATGATGAGTTGACCGAGCTTTGCATCCGGGCCCGCAACAACAATCCTTGGTTTGATGCGCCCAACGTGCGGGCTGCCCTGGAAGGTATAGCCGAAATGCTGCGCGAGGAACCCCTGCGCCGCTGGGCCGGCCGCTACCGTCCCGAGCCCGACCCGGCCCCCCGGCTGGTAGGCGTGGTGATGGCCGGCAACATTCCGCTGGTGGGTTTCCACGACGCGCTGTGCGTGCTACTCAGCGGCCACCACCTACTGGCCAAGCTCAGCTCCGACGATACGTTACTCATGCGCTGGATGCTCAGCGAGCTAACTACCCTAGAACCCCGCTTCGCCGATGCCATGCAGCTCGCCGAGCGCCTTAATGCCGCCGATGCCTTCATTGCCACCGGCTCCGACAACACGGCCCGCTACTTCGAATACTATTTCGGCAAGAAGCCCCACATTATCCGGCGCAACCGCACCAGCCTGGCCGTGCTCACGGGCCGCGAAACGCCCCACGAGCTGGGTTTGCTGGGCGAAGACATTTTCCGCTACTATGGCCTGGGCTGCCGCAACGTGAGCAAGGTATACGCGCCCGTCGGCTACAACTTTCCGCTGCTGCTCGATGCGCTGCAGCCCTGGCAGCACGTGCTGCAGCACAACCGCTACCAAAACAACTACGACTATAACAAGAGCATCTTGCTGGTAAATGCTGTGCCCCACCTCGACTCGGGCTTCCTGCTGCTCACCGAAAGTGCCCGGCTTGTGTCGCCCATTTCGGTGCTGCATTACAGCACCTACACCACCGAAATAGATCTGGTCGACCAACTCACCGACGCAGCCCCGCAAACCCAGTGCCTTGTATCAGGTGGCGGCCAGTATCCGGGCTCCTTCGCTTTCGGACAGGCCCAGCACCCCGCCCTCGACGACTTTGCCGACGGCGTAGATACTATGGCGTTTCTGGCAGACCTAGCCTAAAAGCCTATGCCGTTAAATCGATATTAAAAATTGCCTTTTAATTGCATTTTAATAAGTCTGAAGGTAGATTAGGCTCATCTTAAACCAACATCTGCCCTATGCTTACGCTAGCCCAAGTTCCCCAAACCGTTGCCAAAGAGTCGTTGCGTGAGTACCGTTTTGCACCCCAGGACGTGCTGACTACTGCTGCCGACCGGCAGAGCCGACGCTACCATGCCGAGCGGGCCACTACGCTAGGCAATGCCCACCACGGCAAGGTCAACATCTATTTCCGCACCGCAGATGGGGCTGTTAAGCGAGTCCAAACCACCATTTGGGCTACCGACGCCGACCACCTCACGCTCAAAGCCGGCAACTTCCTGCCTCTGCGCTGCGTGCTGGGTTTCGATTTTTGCTGAACCCAACCAGTTCTCCGCACACGCTAACGGCCCAACGCAAAGCTCATTCAACAGATGTTGTTTGAGTAGGCTTTGCGTTGGGCCGTTATGCAGTTGTACAATACCCAGATTGATCCTCGGATTCTACTCTTACCTGTTTACAGGCGGTCCAGGGTTTTCTGGATCAGGTCGCCTACAATCTGGTCGGCGTTGGTAGCAAACTCGCCGGTAGCGCGGTTGGCTACAATGGCGTTGAGCGAAAGCACCTCGTGGCCCAGCATGCGGCCCAGCGAATAATAGCCGGCCGTTTCCATCTCGAAATTGGTGAGCCGGAACTCACCCTCAGCGCTCTGGTAGCGGTAGTTCTGGTAGGCCTCGATGAGATGGGGCAGGCGCAGATCGAGGCGCAGCACCCGACCCTGCGGGCCGTAGAAACCCGGGCAGGTGAGCGTGTTGCCCATAATCATGTCGTGGCCGATTTGCTCGCGCAGCAGATCGGAGCCGCGCACGCAGTAGGGGCGGTAGGGCAACTGCAGGGCCTGCTGGATGCCCTGGGCCACTTCTATTTCCAGGCCGGTTTCTACCAGCGGGTAAAACTGCATAAGCGAATCGAGCCCCACGGCGTGCTCGGAGGCCAGCAACGAACCCACCGGCACATCGGCCTGCAGTGAGCCGCTGGTGCCCACCCGCACAATGCGCAGGCTGATGTGCTCGGCCTGGGGCCGCACCTCGCGGGTCACGAAGTCGATATTAACCAGCGCATCAAGCTCATTCATCAGGATATCAATGTTATCGGTACCCATTCCGGTGCTGATAACGGCCATCCGCTTACCCTTGTAGTACCCCACATGGGTCACGAATTCGCGCTTGTGAATCTTGGTTTCGATGGAATCGAAATGCTCACTTACGCTGGGCACCCGCTCAGGGTCGCCGACGGTGATAATGGTGTCGGAAATATGGTCGGGCAGCAGGTTGAGGTGATAAACGCTGCCATCTTTATTGAGAATGAATTCTGATTCGGCGATGGGCATGGGGAGGGAGTTGGACGGTTGAGAAGTATATAAGAAGCCGTTTGGAGAATTGAAGCCGTTTACAAAGCCGTCAATGGTTGCGGAACTGTTATGCTGAGCTTGCCGAAGCACCTCTACCGCTTCGTAGCAGTCGTTCAACGAAACGCTAGAGATGCTTCGGCAAGCTCAGCATGACGTTCTTCTGACTTTGTAAACAGCTTCATTAAAAGAATGTGATGCATCAGCTTCGCGGACGTACGATGGCGCATGACATTCTTTTGATTCTCTAACTTCTCTTGTAGGAAACCAGGCCCTGTTCGGGGCTGTAATGGTTGCTGAGCTTGGGGTAGGTACCGGTGCCGTCGTAGGGGCGCTTGGCAGGGTGGGTTTGGCAGGTGGGCGAGCAGGCGCCGGCCATCTGTTCGGCGCAGGCCTCGCAGAGGGGCACATGGGCGTTGCATTCCGGGTTGGCGCAGTTCACCATGCGGTCGGAGGGCGTGCGGCAGTGCTGGCACTGGCTGACGACACTGGGGTTTACCGTATTCACATCCACGGCCACGCGGCCATCGAAGACGTAGCACTTGCCCTCAAAATCTTCGCCCCCAGCCTCCAGACCGTACTTGATGATGCCGCCGTGGAGCTGGTACACATTGTCGAAGCCCTGGTCGAGCAGAAAAGCGCTGGCCTTTTCGCACTTAATGCCACCGGTGCAGTAAGTCAGGATTTTCTTGTCCTTGTACTGCGCCAACTCGGCTACTTTTTCCGGAAATTCGCGGAAGTTCTCGATGTCGAGCGTCACGGCGTTTTTAAAGCGACCTAGGCGGTGTTCGTAATCAGAGCGCACATCGAGCACCACCACGTCGGGCTGGTCCTTCAGGTCGCGGAACTGCTCGGGCGAAAGGTGGATGCCGGTACGCTCGTAGGGCCGGATGGCGGGCAGGCCCACATGCACAATTTCGGGCTTCACGCGCACGTGCAGCTTACGGAAAGTGTGCTCCGGCGCCTCTTCCACCTTGAACTCGAGGGTGGCGAAGAGTGGATCGGCCTTTACCAGCCGCATGTATTCGGCGCAATCTGCCCGGCGGCCCGACACGGTGCCGTTGAGGCCTTCGGGAGCCACGATGATGCGGCCCAGCAGGTTCAGCTGCAGGCAAAGCCGGTGGTGCTCGTCGCGAAATTGCTCGGGGTTTTCGAGCGGCGTATAGCAGTAGTAAAGTAGAACGAGGTAGTCCAAATTCTTTGGGAATTATGAATTATGGATTATGGATTATGAATTGAAGTTACTGAGTCGACAGTTGCACTTCGTTCATAAGTCATCATCACAATTCGGAAGAACGCTTTTCAAGAAGTTAGAAAAAGATAATTCATAATTCATAATTCATAATTCATAATTCATAATTCATAATTCATAATTCATAATTCATAATTCATAATTCATAATTCATAATTAAACTTTAGCTGCCGGATTGCCGAACACCGTCTGGCCCGCGGCCACATCGGCCACCACCACCGAGCCGGCCCCTACGCGGGCTTTCGCCCCAATGCTAACGCCGGCGACAATTACCGCCCCGGCCCCGATAAAGGCCTGCTCGCCTACTGTTACGCCGGCGTTGAGAATGGCCCCGGCTCCCAGCTGGACGTAGTCGCCCACTTCGGCCTTTACATCGACCACAGCGTTGGCGCCCAGAATACAGCCGTCGCCGAGGCGGGCGGTGCCGGTTACCACAGCGTTGGCGCCCACGAGGTTGCCGTGGCCCAGCCAGGCATGAGCCGATACGCTGGCCCGCGCATGAATAGCATTGACGGGTGCCACGCTGTACTCTTCGCGCAACATGTTGGTAAGGCTGCGGCGGCTGGCCGTGTCTTCGGTAGCCACAAATACCTCGCACTTCTTGCCCAGCAGCTTCAGTAGCTCCTTGTCGTCGGTATTGCCCATTACGGGTACGTCGTTGAGCTCAGTTTCCTGCAGAGCGGCATCGTCGTCGAGCAAGCAGTACACCACTACGTCGTTGCTCTGGAAGGCATCGAGGGCGGCAGTGCCCACGACCTGGGCTCCCAGAATGATTACGGGGTTTTCCATATCTATTAAAAAACGGCCGCGGGGCGGCCGATGAGGAGTTAAGAACGAAACAGCAAAGATACGAGATGCGGATTCAGTTGCTGGTTGTTCGTTGTCAGTAGAGGAAGCATGATACGCTTCCTCTACTGACAACGAACAACCAGCAACTCATTTGAGCCAACGGCGCGCATAGTCGTTTTGCAGCAGCAGTAGCAGCAAAAACGGCAGGAATGTGGTGCGGTAGCGGCTGAGGGTGCCCAGGTTGGGCGTGGTGAGGCCCAGCAGCGCGGCCAGCAGCAGGCAGTAAAGCAACAGAGCCGCTACCACGGCAAACGGCAACCGGCCGGCATGGCCCCGCACTACAGCTACCAGGGCCACCCCCAGCAGTGCCAGCAGCAGCAGGTTTTCGAGGCCCGCGGCTACGTAGCGTAGCGAGTCGCCTTCCCAGGGCCAGGGCCGCGCCAGTGTGTTGAGGGCAGCCAGCGGTGCATGACGAACCACGCTTGCGGTGGTAGGCTGCAGATCGGGGTAGCGCAGGTGGGGCCGGTCGAGGGAAACGCGCAGCAGGGCGGTGTAGTTGCGCTGGAGCTGGGAGGTGAATTTGTTGGGCCGGAAAAGTGTGCTCATCTCGCCGGCCACCCAACCGCCGCCAGCCAGCAGCGCTAGCAGCAGCGCCAGCTGTACCAGCCGCTTCCGGGCCAGTTGCATTGCCTGGAAAACCCGAATGAGTCCCAATCCGGCCAACACTCCAAACAGCACTACGGCGAAGAAATAGCGCATTTTGAAGTGCAGCAGCGCGGCGGCCAGTAGCCCCACCACCACCCAGGCCCGGCCCACCGGCGGCCCGTAGGCCAGCCGCAGCACGGCGGCCAGCACCAGCGCGCTGCTGCCTACCAGCAGGCTTTCCTTGGTCAGGCCCGAAGTCCAGTACACCACCGTGGGCCAGAGCAGGAAAGCGCCCACACCCGCCAGCGGCACTGCCCCGGGCCACAGCCGCTGCAGCTGCCGCACCAGCTCCCAGCCACCCACAAAGCTAAATACCGACAGATATAGCGCGTTCAGCCACCCGCTGCCCAGGCTGCCCAGGTTCAGTACTGATAGCAGCTTGATGATGAAAAGCGTGTTGGAGAAGCCGTGGAATACTAGCTTTGCGCCCTGCCAATGGAATTCGTCGGTCAGCAGCATCTGCAGCCACTGGCCGGGAGCCTGCCACAACTGGTCGGTCATGCGCCGGCTCCAATCCAGGAAGTACGTGGCATCCTCAGTCAGCACAACCAGGGTAATGGCCGTGGCCAGCAGCTTCAGGGCTAGGGTGGGCAGCACCCAGCGGCCCACCTGGGGCAACTGCCGCACCCGGGGCAGCCACCGCCACAGCAGCCACAGCAGGCCGGCATTGAGCAGCAGGGCAAGAATAATCTTCATTTGAGCTGCAAGCTACTTGCTTTGAGTTGCAAGCCGCAAGCCACAAGTCGCAAGCTGACGTCCAATAGCAGCTTGTTGCCTGAAGATCACCCTTTCTGGCGAAGCAAACTGGCCCCGATACCGCAGTGCACGCAGCGACGCGGGGTGCAATAGTCGCGGTGCAGGGCCAGCAGCGCCTGCGAGTCGGCGGCGCAGGTATGGCGGAAGCCGGCGGCTTCGTAGGCGTCGGTGAGGTGGTTGCGTTCGGCGGGTAGCTGGTCGAGCAGGGCCAGGGCGGCTTCCACCTGCTCGGGGTTGCCAACCGAGCGGGCATAGGCCACGCGCAAAGGCACTACGGTGTTGGTTATCAGCAGGTGCACACTACTACGACCCAGCTCGGCCACTTTGCCGGGGCGGCCGGGGCGGGTGTGGTTCTGCCAATAGTCGGGCAACGGGGCCCGAAAAAACTGCTCCAGCGCCCGCCCGTCGCGGGCCGTGAGCAGGGCGTCGAAGAGCGTGGGACGGACGTGCAACAGGGCCACCAGCTGAATCAGCCGCACGGTGGGGAAGTTGGCCGGCCGCAGCCGCAGGAAGTTCCACTCGTGGGCCGCCAGCGCCGTGCCATGCAGGTTGTGCTTGTGGCGCAGAAACCCAAACTCGGTCTGCAGGTCGCGGCTAAAGTCGTCCAGCGGCTCGTCGTCCAGAAATCCGGCCTGCCCGAACACCAGCGCGGCCAATTGGCGACTGTCGGCGCGATAGCGGCGCAGCAGGGCCAGCGGCAGCGCTTTGGCCAGGCGGGCCAGCGGCTCGGCGTTTTTCTGAAAGCCAAAGGCCGCCGCCAGCGCGTGCCAGGCGGTGGCCTCCCAGTCCTGGCCCAGTCGCTCGTGCAGCTCGGTTACGCGGGCGGCCTTCTGCTCCATGCGTTCCAGCAGGGTGCGGCCCAGTATCATGGTGCGCGTCAACTCCGAGGTCTGGGGTAGCAGCGGGGCACAGGGCAGCAGTGTTTCGGGCGGTTGGCCGCGCAGCTGCTCGTAGGCCGCCAGGGCACCGGCCGGCAGGCGTACCGCCAGCGTCAACACCGGAATTTCGGTGCCGTTGGTGCGCTGCACCGGCACGTCGGCTACATTTACTACGTGCAATATCACCTGGTCGTATTTGGGGTCGGTCTGGTGCTGATGGCGGTGCCAGTCGGAGGCACGCAGATGAATTTCCACGGCCCCGTTCCACTCCACCTCTCCAATCTTCAGGCGAGCCTGCAAGAAATCGGGGCCGGCATCGGGGTTGCGGTGGCCGGGCCGCAGCACGGTTATCGGCTGACCATCGTCGGTTTGCAGGTCGGTTTTATCGAAGTACTGGTGCTGCCAGATGTAATGGAGAAAATCCTCTTGCATAGCGGATCAAGCCTAATAAGTTAGCATTCAAGACTCAAAGAGAATTCAAAGTAGGTAAAAGCCGCTCAACAAAAAACCGGCCCACCCCTGCAGAAACAGCAGGAGCGGGCCGGTTAGGCTTCCAAGATAAGCGACTAGCGCAGGTCAATCACCTTTACACCTTTGTATTTGGTTTTGTCGAAGTTGAAAGTAGTAGCGTCGACCGGCGCGTTGGGCAGGAACTTGCTGATGCGGTAAGTGTAGCGGTTGCCATTTTTCTTGTACATCTGCCAGCTTTTCACCGCTTTGTCGTTGCGGCCTACTTTCAGGCGCACCTTATACACGGGGTTGTTGCGGTCCTCGGGCGACAGGTCGATGATGTCGACCATTTCGCCGCCTTCCTTGGCTTCGCCGGCATAGTTGTACTTGTAACCCTTCTTGTAGAGCGTGTAAATCTGGGAGGGCGACACTTCCTGCTCGTCGGGCTCGTAGTCGGATACGTTCACCTCGTTTTCCGACTTCATGTAGGTCCACATGGTCTGGCCGTTGTTGATGACCTCCTGGCCGCTCATCTTCAGCCGAAACTTCTGGCCGCTCACGGTAATGTCGCCGCTCAGATTCTCTTTCACCTTGGCCGCATCGTTTTCGAGGGTTTGAGTGAAGGTGGCTTTAAAGGCCTTCATAGCCTTGTATTTCGCGCTCATCTGGTCCAGAATCTTCCCCGCCTTGGGGTCCTGCTGGGCCGAAGCCACGGAGGAAAACGAAACGGACAGGGCGAGCAGAGCGAGGTACTTTTTCATTGCAGGATTTTAAGTATTGACTACTGAGACGTTCGTATCGAGACTTTGTTCGGTTAAGAGCGGAAAAACGCGGAAAAAAACGCGCTTTGATCTAGCTACTCAATACTAGTTACTCAATACTACCTCTCTACCTGGGCAGCGTATTCAACAACTGTTCCAAACTGTACTCATCCGGAATTAATACCTCCCGGGCCTTGCTGCCCTCAAACGGCCCCACAATGCCGGCGTGCTCCAGCTGGTCAATCAGGCGGCCGGCGCGGTTGTAGCCCAGCTTGAGGCGGCGCTGAATCAGGGAGGTGCTGCCCTGCTGGTGCGTAACGATAACGCGGGCCGCTTCCTCGAACATGGCGTCGCGGTCGGCGGGGTTGAAGTCGTCGGTGTCGCCGTTGCCGCCGCCGCTTTCGCCCACCACTTCGGGCAGGTGGTAGGCATCGGGGTAGCCCTGCTGCTCGCCCACGAAGTCGCAGAGGCGGTCTACTTCGGGCGTGTCGATGAAGGCGCACTGCACCCGGATGATATCGGAGCCCTGCGAAATCAGCATGTCGCCCTGGCCGATGAGCTGGTCGGCGCCGCCGGCATCGAGGATGGTGCGCGAGTCAATTTTGCTGGTGACTTTAAAGGAAATCCGACAGGGAAAGTTGGCCTTGATGATGCCGGTAATGACGTTCACGGAGGGGCGCTGGGTGGCCACAATCAGGTGGATGCCGATGGCACGGGCCAACTGGGCCAGGCGGGCAATGGGCGTTTCCACCTCCTTGCCAGCCGTCATCATCAGGTCGGCTAGCTCGTCAATCACCAGCACAATGAAGGGCATGTAGCGGTGGCCCTTTTTGGGGTTGAGGCGGCGCTCCACGAACTTGCGGTTATACTCCTTGAGGTTGCGGCAGCCGGCATCCTTAAGCAAATCGTAGCGCTTGTCCATCTCCATGCACAGCGAGTTGAGCGTGTTCACCACCTTTTTGGTGTCGGTGATGATGGGCTCCTCGGTGTCGGGCAGCTTGGCCAGAAAGTGACGCTCAATCTTGTTGAAGATGCTCAATTCTACCTTTTTGGGGTCGACGAGCACGAACTTGAGTTGGCTGGGGTGGCGCTTGTAAATCAGCGAAGCCAGAATCACGTTCAAACCCACCGACTTACCCTGACCCGTAGCACCGGCCATCAGCAAGTGGGGCATCTTGGCCAGATCGACCACAAATACCTCGTTGGTAATGGTGCGGCCAAAAGCAATGGGCAGGTCCATTTCCGTGGAAATAAACTTGTCGGTGTTGAACACCGAGCGGATGCTCACCATCTCCTTTTTAGCGTTCGGCACCTCGATACCAATGGTTCCCTTGCCCGGAATAGGCGCAATAATCCGGATGCCCAAGGCCGCGAGGCTCAGGGCAATATCATCTTCCAGGCTTTTGATTTTGCTGATGCGCACCCCGGCATCGGGCACAATTTCGTAGAGCGTAACGGTGGGGCCGATGGTGGCCTTGATGCTGGCGATGTTGATGCCGTAGTGGCCCAGTGTTTCTACAATGCGGTCTTTGTTGGCTTCCAGCTCCTCCTTGGTTACTTGGGCTTTGGCCTGGCCGTAGTCGTTGAGCAGTTCCAGGGTGGGGTACTGGTAGCGGGGCAAATCGAGGGTGGGGTCGTACTCGCCGGTCGGCATCACCTCGGCTTCCTCGTCTTCCTCGGCAATAACGGCCATATCAAGGCCGGCCGAGGGATCGAGCTCGGGCTTGCCGGTAGCGTCTTCCACCTCGAACGACAGGCCGGCAGGCCGGGCCGACGCAGCGGCCGGGAGCGGCAACGAAGCCGGCAGCGGCGCATCGTCATCATCGGCCAGGTCGGCCAGTGAAAGCGGGGTGGGTACGCTGGCAGCCAGGGGCACGGCCGGAGCAATAGGGGCGCGGTCGGGTTCCGGCTCGGCTACTTCGATGGAGAAGCTGGGGCCACTGGCTTTGGGCACCACTGCTGCTGCCGCAGCCGCGGCTACCGGCGCCACGCTTAAGGGCAGCGCCGCAGCACCGGCCGCCAGCCCCCCTCCTGCTGTGGTGGCCGCCGCCAGCGCCGACGAAGCCACGGCGCCGGTCCGGAGCGGCGCAGGAGCCGGTTCGGCTTCTTCAAATTCATCGTCAGCCTCCTGCTCCTCAGCTGCCACAGCCCGCGAGCCGCGCGTGTCGCGGAGCGTGAGGCCCAGCGGGTTGTCGTCGGCATCCAGGGCCGAAGGGGCATCAACGGCCCAGGGAGCGGGCTCGTTGGTGGCGGGGCGACGGACGGCGGCGGGCTCGTCGGACGCCTCATTGGGGCTGCTGCCCAGGTTGAGGGTGGTGATGTTGAAGAAGAACACCACAAACGAAATCAGCAGGAAGGCCAGCAGCAGCACCGTGCCCCAGCCAATTAGGCTGTCGAGCCAGAAGGCTGTTTCGTAGCCCACGCCGCCGCACAAAAAGTCGAGACTATGGGCCAGTACAGGGTCGATGCCGGGGGTTTGCAGCGAAAGGACCACGTAGCCCAGCAGCACGCTCAGCCAGAGCGTAGTGAACAGGCACATGGCCAGCACATAGCTGAACGAAACGACCCCGCGCCGAAACACGGTTTTATAGCCCAGAAAGAACACAATTGGAATCAGGGCAAACGCGGCCACGCCAAAGCCGTCCTGAATCAGCCACTCGGCCAGCAGCGCGCCCACTACCCCCAGCCAGTTGCCGGTTTCCTGGCCCGCGTCGCGCAGGGCAGTGCGGCCCACGCTTTCGGTCACGCTCTGGTCGGCATGGCCGGTGAACAGGAATGAGACGAAGGCAATAGTGAGGTAAATGGAGCTGAAGAGCAGAAAAAAGCCCACAAACAGCTGGAAGCGCCGGTCGCGCAGAAAACCAAACAGTTCTCCAAAGCGAAAAACCGGCAGTTTCAGCGGCGTGCGCTCTTTCCTGGGCTTGGCCGCGGCCGCCGACTTCGGCTCGTTGCGCCGGTTTTCGCGCGCAGGCGCATCAGTAGCAGCAGCGGGACGGGGTTGGTTGCGGGCCGGCCGCGGGTCAGCCGGCCGGGGCTCGTTGCCGCGGCGGGTGGGAGTTTCGGCCGGTTGCTTGTAGGTATTTTTAGCCATTGGAAAAGTACGCCAGATACCAAATCTAGGTATAAAACAGGTGAAATAGCGAGAAAAGACAAGCCCGGACAGGGAGATAATGAACCGGAGTGTTTGGCACTGCAGAGCCGCAGCAGCCCGCCGGATGGCACTAGGCCACTGAAGCCCGAACACTTACCCGGCACGGCCCGAGCGGGCAAACGTCCGGCGCGCCTGCCTCTATGGTTTACTATAACACCTCATATACCCACAGGTGCCAGTAAGCGTTGGGCGAGGCATATTGGCCAAACAGGCGCAGGCCGCTGGCCCCGGGCCGGGCCAGCCGGGCCGCCGAAAACACATAGCGCCCGCCAAGCCGGCGGAAGGCGGCGGCATCAAACTGCCAGTGCTGCACGGTGCGGGCAGGCGTGGCGGGCACCCGGAAATTTTTGCCCAGCTCAGCCGAAAACAGGTAGCAGCGGTTGCCCCAGGCATCGAAATACGTGGCCAGGGCAGGGCTTTTAGCCAGCTCGCCGGCTATCAGGGGCCGGAACGCGTGCTTGTAGGCCAGGGGGTAGTTATTGAGGTAGGCATCGAGGGTGAAAAACCCGTTGAGCGTAGCCACGGCCGGCGGAAAGCCCAGGCAGGCCACCCGGTAGGCAGCCGGCGGCTGGCCCGTGCGCTCGACAATAGCCTGTTGCACCTTGCCAAACAGCCCGGGGGCCACGTAGGCAGCATATGTGGGCTCCGAAGCCGGCAACCGGCCCAGCAAACGGCGCACATTCAGCGTCCATTCGGTATTGAAGCCCAGGCCCAGCAGCAGCTGCAACGCCACCAGCGCCCAGCGGCCCCGGCCGGCCGGCAAGTGGCGTAGGCTGAAAACCAGCAGGCAAAACCACGCCAGCGGCAGCAAAAAATGAAGCCGCGAAAGATTAAAGGCCCGCAGCAGCGGCAGGATCTGCTGGCCCACCGCTGTCAGTTGCGGGTAGAAGCCACAAAACAGCGCGGCCCCGGCCAGCGCCCCCACCCACACCACCAGTACCCGCCGCAACTGGTTGCGGGCCGCGCCAGCCGGCACCAGAAACGCAGCGCCCCCGGCGGCCAGCAACGGGGCCAGCCACACCAGCTGGCCACTATGGTAATGGCCCAGCAAAAAATAGCGCGCTGCCGTTAGCAGCCCCACCCCTGCCCCTGTTAGGGCTAGTCGGGCGTAATCGAACTCCAGCCGGTGCGATACGAACTGCCCGCCCAGCAGTGCCGAAACCAGCGGGTACTCTACCACCAGATAGGTGGCGGCCAGTACGGCCAGCCCCAGCAACAGGCGGCCGGCGGCCTGGTAGCGGCCCCTCCAGGCCTCCCACAATAGTAGTACCCCACCCGCCAGCAGCACAAACACCCCCGCCAGCACAAGGCTCGACCACAGCCCGAACATCCCCAGCACCACGTAGTTCGGCCAGCGGGCCGGCTGGCGGCGCAGCTGCAGCAGCACGGCTGCCACCGCCGGCTGCCCCAGCACCGATACGCCGTAGGTAGTGTAAGCGGGCAGCACTGCCCAGGCCAGGGCCAGCCCGGCACACAACGCAACGTTGCGGGGGCCGGGCAGCAGGTGGCGGCGCAGCAGCCAGTACATACTCACCAGGCCCGCCAGGCGCACCAGCAGCTCGTGCAGCAGGTAGGCGGGCAGCGTGGGCAGCAGGGCCTGCAGGCCTACCAGAGGCTGCAAACCCGGCCGCAGAGCATTGCGGGGCAGCCCGTTCAGCAGGCGCTCTACCACGGTGCCCGGCCGGTAGTCGAGGGCCTTACCTTCGGCTACCAACGCGTAGCCGGTGGCCAGCTCGGTGTCGAGGTTATCGTCGAGCAGGATGTAGGTGCGGCCGGCGGGGGCTACGTAAACCAGAGCCAGCAGCAGCAGGGCCAGCGCTGCCCCCAGCAGGACGCGGCGAGGGCGAAATGGCAAAGCAATGGCGCTAAAAGGAGCAGGCATGAAAGCAGCGGCAGGAACGGGGCCGTAAAAGTAACTGCCTTTTTTCGGCAAAAGGCATCCCGACCGGCCTGCCTCACGTTAAAATATTTCCATCTTTTTTAGTGTTTTATCATGACAGAGCGTGTACTCTCCAGCCCCGAGTGTCCTGATTATTGCCGACTATACTATTCGTCGGAACAGAAGCAGCTCACCGTTACCTGGCAGGGAAACGTAACGGGGCCGCTGGCTTACGACGGAGCCCAGGCCGCGCTCGATATTCTGCGCCGGTATCCATGCTGCTGCCTACTCAACGACAACACCGACCTGCAGGGCCCGTGGTTCGACTCGTTGCTGTGGCTGGCGCAACAATGGGCGCCGGCTGCTGCCCAAGCCGGCGTGCAGTATGTGGCCCATGTAGTACGAAGCGGCACGCTGGCCACCCTGTTTCTGGGCACACCCACGCACCACTTATTCACCCAATTCGAAATCCAGTTTTTCGATCTGCTGGCCGAAGCCAACGACTGGCTGGCAGCGTGTAGGCAGCAACCGGCCCACTAAAAGCGGCCGGCCGCAGGTACTTCAACTGCGTGGATGAAACTGCGTGATAACCTGGCGCAGGTAGTCGCGGTCGAGGTGGGTGTAGATTTCGGTGGTGGTTATGCTTTCGTGGCCCAGCATTTCCTGCACGGCCCGTAGGTCGGCCCCGCCTTCAATCAAATGCGTGGCGAAGCTGTGGCGGAAGGTGTGCGGGCTGACGCTCTTGCCAATGCCCGCTTTCTCGGCGGCGGCCTTGATGATATGAAAAATCATCACCCGGGAAAGGCCCGCACCGCGCTTATTCAGAAACACCGTGTCTTCGTGGCCAGGCTTGATATCGAGGTGGGCCCTGATGCCCTGCAGGTAGAAACCCAAGTGCTTGAGCGCGTCGCGGCCGATGGGCACCAGCCGCTCCTTATTGCCCTTGCCCGTCACGCGCACGAAGCCCTGGTCGGCGTAGAGGTTGGACAGCCGTAGGCCGGTCAGCTCGCTCACGCGCAGGCCCGAGCTGTAGAGCACCTCCAATATGGCCCGGTTGCGGGTGCCCTCGGGCGTACTCAAATCAATAGCGGCCAGTAGTTGCTCCACTTCGGGGTAGCTGAGCGTGTCGGGCAGCTTGCGGCCGGTTTTGGGCGCTTCCAGCGTGTCGGTGGGGTCGATGGAAAGCAGGTCTTCCATGATCAGGAAGCGGTAAAAGGCCTTGATGCCCGACAGCGTGCGGGCCTGCGAGGTAGCCTCCAGGCCCATACCGCCCAGCCAGGCGAGAAAGTCGCGCAGCAGGCGGGTGGTTACCTGCTGGGGTGAGGCTGGCAGCCGCTCCAGCTCCAGGTACTGGCGCAGCTTGTGCACGTCGCGGGCATAGGCCTCCACCGAGTTGGCCGACAACGACTTTTCGAGTTGCAGGTAGCCCTCGAACTGTTTGATGGCAAGATTCCAGGGCGACATGGGCGGAAAAGGGACTGATGAACTGAGGCACAAAAGAACGTCATTCTGAGCGGAGCGAAGAATCTCGCGTGCAGTGGCACCTCCAATAGCTAAAATTACTGTGGCACGCGAGATTCTTCACTCCGCTCAGAATGACGTTCCTTTGCCCACCAAGCTCCCAGAAACCATTCCCTTCAGCCCTCCCTCCAATGAAAATCCTGCTGCTTAACGGCCCCAACCTTAACCTGCTGGGCCGGCGCGAACCCGGCATCTATGGCACCCGCTCGTTCGAAGACTTTTTGCCCGAATTAGTAGAAGCCTTCCCGCAGTTCGAACTGGAATATGCCCAGAGCAACCATGAGGGCGGCCTCATCGACAAGCTCCACGAAGTGGGGTTCAGCTACCACGGCATCGTGCTCAATGCCGGCGGCTTCACCCACACCAGCGTGGCGCTGGCCGACGCGGTGGCCGCCATCGGTTCGCCGGTAATTGAGGTGCACCTGAGCAACCTGCACGCCCGCGAGGAGTTCCGGCAGCGCAGCCTGCTGGGCCGCCACTGCGCGGGCAGCATCAGCGGCTTCGGGCTGGAAAGCTACCGGCTGGCCCTGCACTACCTCGACGGGCAGCGCCCCAAGCGCATGGGGTTTCGGGTGTAGGGCAGCCGAAGGGGGCGGATATCCCGCATTTGCCCGGCTGGCCCTCATTCGCTTTCCTACCTTTGCACTTCCTTTCCAAGAAATCCGCCGCTATGTATACGTTTAATCCAGGGCCCTCGCAGGTGTACCCGCAGGTGCGCCAGTATCTTCAGGATGCCTTTGATGAGGGCTGGCTTTCGGCGCCGCACCGGGGCGAGAAGTTTGTGCAGCTGATGCGCCAGACCGTGCAGGAGCTCAAAGCCAAGCTCCATATCCCGCAGGACTACACCATTTTCTTTCTCAGCTCGGCCACCGAATGCTGGGAAGTACTGGCCCAGAGCCTCACTCCCACCAAAAGCTTCCACCTCTACAACGGCGCTTTTGGCCAGAAATGGTACGAAACCGCCCGCGCCCTGCGGCCGGCTTCGGTAGGGCTGAAATTCGGGATTGATGAGGTGCCCGACGCCGACCGGCTGCCGGGCCTCGACGAGCAGACCGATCTGGTGTGCATCACCCAGAACGAAACCTCCACGACCACCCAGCTGCGCGACGGCGTTATCCTCAACTTATACAACCGGCTGCCGCCCAAGGCTTTGCTGGCCGTCGATGCCACTTCGTCGATGGCTGGGGTGCAGCTTAAGTACATCAAGGGCGACATCTGGTACGCCTCGGTGCAGAAGTGTTTCGGGCTGCCGGCGGGCCTTTCGGTGATGGTGCTCTCGCCGCGGGCCATCGAGCGGGTGCGCCAGCTGAAGGAGCGCGGCCACTACAACTCGCTGGCCGACCAGTACGACAAGATGCTCAACTTCCAGACCACCCACACGCCCAATGTGCTGGGAATCTACCTGCTGAGCCGCGCCATCCACGACAACCCGCCCATTAAAACGATTCACCAGCACGTCGTCGGGCGGGCCACCAAACTCTACGACTACTTCGACCAGGCCACCCAATTGCGGCCGCTGGTTTCCAACCCCGAAACCCGCTCGTACACCGTCATTGGCCTGCAGGGCGCCCCCGCCCTTATCGAGGAGGTCAGGCGCCGCGCTCTGGCGCAAAACCTGTACCTGGGCAGCGGCTACGGCGACCTGAAAGCCACCAGCCTGCGCATCGCCAACTTCCCCGCCATCCCCGATGCCGCCTTCGAGCAGCTCGTGCAGTTCTTCGCCAAGGAGTTTTCCTGAATCACAGCTGGTACAGATGACTAGGATAACGCAGATTCGTTCTGGCAGCGGATTCGTTCAATCGTCTTTCGGCCCTCTTACTAGAACGGATCTGCGTTATTCTAGTCATCTGTACCAGCTGTGATTCAGAACGAATCTGCGACATCCACATCATCTGCAACATCTGTGATTTATGTTTAGTCTCAAGGAAATAGCCTCGGTTACACTCACACTGTTCGCCATTATCGATATTCTGGGCTCGGTGCCCATTATCATCCAGATCCGGCAGCGCGAAGGCGATGTAAATGCCGAAAAGGCCACCATTGTGGCAGGTATACTGATGGTGAGCTTCCTGTTTGTGGGCCAAAGCATTCTGTCGCTCTTTGGGGTTGACTTTCAGTCGTTTGCTCTGGCCGGCGCCATCATTATCTTCCTCATTGGTATGGAGATGATTCTGGGCATTGAGCTATTCCGGCACGACCCGGCAGCGGGCACGGGCTCGATTGTGCCGCTGGCCTTCCCGCTGATTGTGGGTGCCGGCACCATGACCACGCTACTCTCGCTACGGGCCGCCTACGCGCTGCCCAACGTGCTGGCCGGCGTGCTTGTAAACCTGATATTTGTGTACCTGGTCATCAAAAGCTCGCCCTGGATTGAGCGCAAACTTGGCAAAGCCGGCGAGGATATTCTGCGCCGCGTGTTCGGTGTCATCCTGCTGGCCATTGCCATCAAGCTGTTCAAAACGAACTTCTGATTTAGTATCGAGAAGGGAGTAATGAGTAGGGAGACTTTCGTGCTGGTGGCATGGTTAAGCCAAGCTACAGCACGAAAGTCTCCCTACTCATTACTCCCTTCTCGATACTGAACCGTCAGTACTCCCCAATAGCGGGTTCCTCGCGGCTCATCAGCAGGCCCACCATCATCAGCACGCCAGTGAGCAGAATGACGATAAATAGGATGTTTTCGGAGACTTCGCCGATGAGGTGCTGCTGCGGGATGCTGTAAAACAGCAGCACCGTAATCAGGCCTTTAGGGGCAATAAACAGCTCGGGAATAAGGTCGGTTTTGGCAATGAAGCGCAGGTAGAAGTAGCGAATAGCCGTGAGGGCCACCACAATAATTACGCCTTGCAGCAGCAGTTGCGGGCTCATCAGCTTGCTGACCGTGATGCTGTAACCGAAGAGCAGAAAGAAAAACGTGCGGATCAGGAAGGCCGACTCGGCCGTAATGCTGCGCAGCTGGTGCAGCTCATCGGTGAGGCGGGCTGGATTGAACCAGTTTTTGATGGGCCCCACCATAAACTGCTCGGCGTTGTTAACGGCCAATCCGAACACCAGCACCAGCACCAGCGACGATAGATGCAGGTTTTTGGCCACGCTATAGAGCAGCACCAAAAAGGCCAGAATCAGGAAAAACTTAACGTGCAGCCGAATACGGTCGAGCAGGAAGATGAGCGCGGCCGTACTGGCAATGGCCACCAAGGCCACCGCAATAACATCGAGCCCGAACGTGGCCACCGACATGCCCTGGCCAAAATTTGCCTGCAACGCGAAGTTGAAGAGCATGATGCCCAGAATGTCGGAGAAGGTGCTTTCGTAGATGATGAACTCCTGCTTTTCGCCGGTAAGACCCGCGACGCTGGGAATGGCAATAGCCGAGCTGATGACGGCCAGCGGAATGGCATTGACCAGGCAGCTCTGGAAGTTTACCCCCAGCCAGTAGTGCAGAATAAGGGCAATGGCGAGCGACTGCACCACCAGCATAAGCACGGCCGCGAAGAAGGAACGCCGGATAAGCGGGAATTTTTCGCGGGTTATTTTGAGGTCCAACGCCCCCTCCAACACAATCATAATCAGGCCGATAATTCCGAATATCTCCAGAATTACCTTAGGCGCGACGAACGTAAATTCGAAGTAGTCGGCGGCCTGACGCAGGGCAATACCCGAGAGCAGCAACATCAGCACCGACGGCACCTTGGTGGCGCGGGCAATCAGGTCGAAGAGGTAAGAAAGAATAATGGCCAGGCTGAGGCCAATAAGAATGGAATAAGAACCCATAGAATGCAGGTAAGCCCAAAATGAATTCCGGCTATACGAGCCGGAATAGAGGGCGGTTGACCGGGGCGGAGAAAACCCGGAACGGCGAAGATACGCTTTCGGCGCCGGTAGCGCGGGCCGGCCAGTTGAGCCGGGGCGGCGTGGGCGGGCGGCGTACCTTTGCCTGATGCAACAGCTTTGGGGGAAAGAAGTGGCCGTAGTAGGTGGCGGGCCGGCGGGCCTGCTGGCCGCCCAGCACCTGGCCGAAGCCGGCTGCCGGGTGCGGCTTTATGAGGCGCAGGCCACGGTAGGCCGCAAGTTTCTGGTGGCCGGGCACGGGGGCTTCAACCTGAGCAATGCCGAAGACGCCGCCCCGTTTGCTGCCCGCTATGCCGCCCGCGCCCCCGACTTCACGGGTTTCCTGGCCCACTTCTCCCCTGCTCATCTGCGCGCCTGGGCCGCTGGGCTGGACATCAGCACGTTTGTGGGCACTAGCGGCCGGGTATTTCCGGAGGCCCACCACAAACCCGCCGACCTGCTGCGGGCCTGGGTGGCACGGCTGCAGGCGCTGGGCGTAGCCATACATGTGCGCCACCGCTGGCTGGGTTTCGGCCCCGATGGCGCGGTGCACCTGCGCAACGAAACCACCGGCGAACTGGCCACCGTACGGCCCGCCGCCACGCTGCTGGCGCTGGGCGGGGCCAGCTGGGCCAAAACCGGCTCCGACGGTGCCTGGCGGCCCGAGCTGGAGCGCGTCGGCGTGCCGGTAGTGCCCTTTGCGCCCGGTAACTGCGGTGCCGAGGTGGCCTGGTCGGGGTTTTTCCGCGAGAAGGTGGGGCGGCAGCCGCTGAAGAACGTGGCGCTAAGCTGCGGATCGGAAACGGTACGCGGCGAAATCCTGCTCACCGACTACGGCCTCGAAGGCACACCCGTATATGCCCTCACGCCTCAATTGCGGGCCCAGTTGGCGGCTGGCGGTCCGGCCGTGCTGCATCTGCACCTCAAACCCGACCTGAGCCCGACCCAGCTGCAGGCAAAGCTGGCGCGGCGCAAGCCGGGCAAGTCGGTAGCGTCGTTTCTGGGGGAGGCGCTGCGGCTGGGGCCGCCGGTACCCACGCTGCTGCGCGAGCTGGGCCCGGCCATATTTCCGGCCGGGGCCACCGAAGCCGCCGCCCTGCTGTCGGCTCTCCCCATTCCCATAACCGGCCTGCGCCCGCTCGATGAGGCCATAAGCACGGCCGGAGGAGTGGCCTGGGAGGCCCTGGATGAACACCTGATGCTGCGGATGCGGCCCGGCACGTTCGTGGCCGGCGAAATGCTCGATTGGGAGGCCCCCACCGGCGGTTACCTGCTGCAGGGCTGTTTCAGTACGGGAGCCTGGGCTGCCCGCGGCCTGCTAAGCTGGCTGGGACGGCAGCCCTAGGCGCCTACCTTTCCCGCTCTGCACGCTCAAGCTCTTCGGCTTCGGCCAGCACGGCTTTGGCTTCGTTGAGCAGGCGCTGGCCATGGTCGAGCTGCTGGCGCAGGATGAGGGCGAAGAGCACGAAATACGACACGATGGGCAGCAGCAGCCCCAGCGCAAACCACAGCCAGAACGAGCGGCCGTAGCTGTAGGCGCAATAGCCGGTTATCAGCGGCACCAGCGACATGGCAAACAGGCCCGCAATTACCAGATCGATGAACATGGGGCCTATGCTAAGTAGTGGAAAAACTGAATCGGTACGGAAGATACGGTATTATCGGCAGCCGGGCAAGGGCCGCGGCGCCTGCTGCTAACCCGCCCGGAGCACGAAGGTTGCGGCCGCGGGCTGGCAAAACCCATCTTTCGGGGCACTTTTTGCGTAACTGCCCCTTTCCGCCCTCCACGTTCTGCCCGCTGCCCCTATGTGGGAAAACCAAAGCCTGTTTCGCGTATCCGCCCAGCTGTTTGCCGATGGCGTATTTAACCTGCTCGACCGGGCGCTGAAACCGGAGATTTTTTTGCTGGGTATTGCCTCGGCCCGCGAAACCGATGAGCCCCAGGCAGTACTCATCGAGCCACAGAGCCACCGCTACACCGGCGCCGATTTTGCGGCCGTGAAAGCTCACGCCGTGGCCCTCGAGCCCGATGGCCCCCGCGAAGTGGTGTACCATCTGCATCAGCTCGACCATGACCGCTACGAAAAGCAGCGCTGGTACGAGCTGTTGCGCCGCGCCACCGAACATACGCTGCACGAGCTGGTAGCCCAGCGCCAGGAGGATCGGGTAAGCTTCTGTTCGATGCCCGTGAGTACGGGTGGCTACCAGGTGCTGATTGTGTTGCAGCTTTCGGCCGAGGCCTACCACAGCTACTACGCCCTGCCTGGCCCAACCGTGCCCAACCGCCCGGCCGCACTGCTGGCCGCCACCATCGAAGAGCTCCTGCTCGACGCCTCGCGGGCCCTGCGCGAGTCCGACCACGCCGATGACGACCGACTGGTGCTCAACCGCGACTATAATGAGGTGCTGCGCGCCGCCGGCCGCCGCTTTATGCTGCGCGCCGCCGCTGGCAGCCACGGCCTCTACGATGCCTGCAACGGCGTAGCGGCCCTGCGCCACGAGGGCGACGAGGGGGTGGGCACCATGCTTATTTCGCGGCGCAACCACCCGGCCGTGGTGCCGGTACTCATGCTCGACACGCCGGTGCCCTTGCGCGACCACCGCCGCATTCGTAAGCTTCTGGAGCTGAGTGAAGACCGCCATGCACTTATTACCGACGCCACCGACGTGTTCGGGCTGGGCTACCTGGTGGAGCCCGACGATGCGCAATACGAGCCCCTGTTCACGGTGCATTTCACCAAGCACTACAGTTGGGAGCTGAGCCACGATGGGCACCGCATGATGAAAGTGGTGTCGAACACGCCCCGCCTGCCGCAGGGCACTATCGACGAAAACAACTTTACCAAGGTGGTGTGCCGCATTTTTCCGGTGCTTGATGCGGCCGGCATTGCCTATCTGTGGGAGCTGACGCTGAACGCCGCCAAACAGGAGCACGGCACTATCCTGCTGATTTCGGAGGGCGCGGCGCAGGAGGCCGTCCGGCTTTCGCCCCAGTGCTTCCGCGTAACCCCGCGCCTGATGACGCCCTCGGTGCTCCGGCTGGTAACCAACATCGATGGGGCCGTACTCATCGAGCCCAGCGGCACCTGCCACGCCATCGGAGCCATTCTCGACGGCCTAGCCACCGAAAAGGGCGACTCCAGCCGGGGCTCACGCTACAACTCGGTGCTACGATACGTAGAAAGCAGCCGTTACCCGGTACTGGCCGTAGTGGTAAGCGAAGACGGCTGGATTGACCTGCTGCCCCCTATTCAGCGGTAGCGGTGCCTGCTTTCCCTCCTTTTCCTGTTCTCTGCTATGTCTGTTCCTACTTTCAATCAAGATGACCGCCTACAGTGGGTAGAGCGTGTTTCGCGACTGCTCGACAGCCAGTTCCGGGTACCCGGCACCAACTGGCGCTTCGGCCTCGACCCGATTATGGGCCTGCTGCCGGTGGTGGGTGGCCTGCCCTCGCTGGCTGTTTCGGGCCTGCTGATTATGACCATGATGCGCCACGGGGCCAGCGGCAACCTAGTGGTGCGCATGGTGTTCAATGTGGTACTCGACGCGCTGATTGGCGCCATTCCGATAGTCGGCAACATTTTCGACTTCGCCTATAAGGCCAACAACCGCAACGTAGCGCTACTGCGCGCCCATTACGCCGAGGGCAAGCACCAGGGTTCGGGCAAGGGCCTGTTGCTGGTGCTGGCCCTGGTGCTGCTGGCACTGGGAGGGTTGCTGGTGTGGGCTGCCTGGTGGCTGGGTTCGGTGCTCTGGAACTGGGGCGAGTCGGTGCAGTGGTAGGGCAATGATGGTGGAGGCACTGTGGCCGCTCAGGCCCGGCGTGCCTACCTTTGGGGCATGAAAACCCTTCGATTTGTTCCGCTGCTGTTGTTGCTGGCAGCCTGCCAGCCCTCATCAACTCAACCTGAAACCGGCCAACAGGTGGCCGAGGCCGAGAAGACCGTACTTGCTGATCATGATTCGCTGATGGTGCAGATGGACCGGCTGTACGAACTGCGCCAGCAGCTGGCCAAGCTGCCGGCCGCCGATACCGTAGCCGTGGGGCAGGCCCGCCGGGCAATTGTAGGCGCCGAAAATGGTATGATGGACTGGATGCACCGCTACCGCCGCCCGGCCGACACCGTGGCCGACACCCGGCGGCTGGCTTACTATGCCCGGCAGCAGGAACGCATCGATTCGGTGGGTCGTTTGTTTGAGAGCAGCCAGGCGGCCGCCCGCCAGCTGCTGGGGTCCTCCCCCGCTGCTACGCCTGCCTCCTCTTCCGTTACTCAATAAGCTGTTTTTTGATGACTAATTCGTTTCGCCGGGCCGGCCTGCTGCTGGCCGCCGCCGGGGCCGCGCTGAGCTTATCACTCGGTGGCTGCTCTTCAGATTCCACTTCCTCCTCCGTTGAGCGCCTGCCGGTACTGGGCTTCAAGTCGGCCGAGCCTACCTCGCCCTCCGACACGCTGCCCGACCCTATTCCTGCCTTCCGCCTCACCAACCAGGACCGGCAGGTGATTACCAACCAGACCTTCGCCGGCAAAGTCTACGTTACCGACTTCTTCTTCGCCACCTGTCCCAGCATCTGCCCCAAAATGCAGAGCGAGCTGCTACGTGTGTACAAGGCCTTCGAAGCCAACCCCGACGTACTGTTTCTGAGCCACACCATCGACCCGGCCCACGACTCAATTCCGGTGCTACGCGATTACGCCGAGCGGCTGGGCATCAACGACGCCTCACGCTGGCATTTCGCCACCGCCGGCCGCGACTCGGTTTTTGCCCTGGCCAAAGCCTACATGACGGGCGCGGAGGTGGATGCCACCGTGCCCGGCGGCTTTGCCCACAGCGGCACGTTTGCCCTAGTCGATTCGCAGCGGCGGGTACGGGGCGTGTACGATGGCATGGTGCCCGAGCAGGTCAATCAACTGATCAAGGACATTCCGGTATTGCTGAAGGAGGAGGCCGAGGCGCAGCCCGTAGCGGCCAAATGAGGATGCGGGGCCATTCGTTGCGGCTGCTGGGGGCCGGGGGCCTGCTGCTCACGCTTAGCTTTTCGCTGGGCAGCTGCTTTACTGAGCGCCAGAACGAGGGCGCCCAGCTGTACGCGGCCCACTGCAGCAGCTGCCATGGCGACCAGGGCCAGGGTCTGGAGCGCCTCATTCCGCCCGTAGCAGCTGCCGATTATATTGCCAGCAACCGCGCCGAGCTGCCCTGCATTGTTCGCAAGGGCATGCAGGGCGATATAGTGGTCAATGGCATTCATTACAGCCAGATTATGCCGGGACATGAGGATCTGACCGACTCGCAAATCACCAACCTGCTCAACTTTCTGCAAACCAACTGGGGCAACACCAACCAGCCCTACACCATCCGCGAGACGGCCGAGTTGCTCGGCCGCTGCAACGGCTCGGACGGCCAGTAAGCGGCAGCCAAAAGCTGCCCCCGCGCCCGAAAAGCCCGGTACTATAAGCTTGCTGCCGCCTGAGCGACACATAACCGGCCAGGCGGCAGGAAGCTACAAACGGCCGGGTGCCAAGCGGGAACTGCCAGCCAACAAGGGCCGTTGTTTTTAGTCGGCCGGCCGGCTGGCAGTGGGTTTTGGTCGTGCATCTTCGCCCAAACCTGCTTAGCTTGCACCTTCATTTCTTTGCTTGAATATGGCCCTATTTGACTTTCTGAAGAAGAAGTCCGAAGACAACACTTCGGCACCTGCAACGCCTGCTACGGCCGCCGGATCCGGCACCGCGCCAGCTGCCCCGGCTACGCCAGCCGAGCCGGCCGGCCCCCGCTACAAAGGCTCCAACTACCAGATGCCTGCCCCGGAAGCCCCGGCTCCCATGCCCATGATTCCGCCGGCCCCGCCCATTGCCATGCCCGGCATGATGGCCGGCCAGCCGGATGGTGGCATGCCTGAGCAGCCTGCTTTCGAGCCCACCAACATTCTGGAGCAGCTACTGCTGCAGGCCTCCTACGACCCGCAGTTCCGGCCACCCTTCTACCAGGCCCTGCTGGGCGAGGAGTTGACCGTGGTGCTGGCCGCCCGCGAAGACCAGGAGCCCGGCGAGATTACGCCAACTGAAGGCATGGAAATCCAGCTACAGGCGCTACATGATGGTAAAATTGCCATTTTCACCGCTGTGGAGCGCATTTTTGATAACGGTGCCGTACCCGAGGGCAGCGTTACCTACATGCGCCTGCGGGGCCACGACTTCTTCACTATGGTGCAGGACGCCGACTGCGCCATCAATCCTTTCTCGGCAGTGGGCAAGCTGATGCCGGCCGACGAAATCAAGGCCCTGGTGTCCGGCCAGCTCTTCGAGGGCGCGCCGCAGCAAGATGTGCAGGTAACCCTGCACCAGCCCGAGCCCGAGCCCACCGCCCTGCTCGAAGGCCTGCGCACGTACAGCGCCACCCAGCCGGCCATCCGCAATGTATATCTGGCCGAAATGCGCCTGCAGAACGCCCCCGAGCAGTCGCGGCTACTTGTGGCCTTCGATACCGAAGAAACCGACCCCGCCTTTATGCAGGACCTGGGCCCCATCATCAAGGGCAACATTGCCGAAGAGCAGTTCGTGGACCTGATGCTGATTGACCCCAATTCTGAGGAGCCGCTGGTTCAGTACCTGCGCACCACCGAGCCGGTGTACGCCCGGGCTTAGAGCTTAGAGCTTAGAGCTTAGAAAGGAACGCCATTCCAGACGGAGTGGCGTTCCTTTTTTTCGTTTATATAGTTGGCAGTCAGCAACGATGCACGAAGCTGGCGCTTTACGTTACAGCCCAAGTGCCAAAGGGCGGCATTTCCTGTGTTGTGTCCGCCTTATTCTAACGCTGTTGTTTCTGAACTTTTGTTACGCATGGCCCGCGCCAGCAGCGGGCGCAGCACGAAATACACAACCGGCCCCAGCACCAGAAACGCGCCGGCCCAGAGTAGTAGCGCGCCCAGCATGGCTTGCCAGAGTAGCTGCAGCGCTGCCAGCCAGTCGTTGGCCAGCAGGTAGCGTAATTTGTCGAGGGTGAGCTCAGGTGCCTGGTCGCCCCATAGCAAAGCCCCCTGCCGCAACAGCGGAATAACAAGCAGCAACTGTACCGGGCTCCAGAGGTGGGCAATGAGCAGCGTGGCGGCCACATTCAGGCGCAGCCGCAAGGCTGCAAATGTAGCCGTGAGCGTCGTTAGGCCCAGCACCGGCACTACCCCGCAGGCCGAGCCCAGCACCACCGTAAGGGCCAGCTGGTGCGGCGTGAGGCCCTGGCGCAGCAGCCCGAGCACGGGGTCGGTAATCCGGCGTTGCCACCAGCTACGGGGTGGCGCCAGCGGTTCAGACAGCGGTTCAGACACAGCAGGGAATTTCAAACGTAAAAAACAGGCCGTGTTGTGCTTACCCGGCAGCTCCGGCAAACGCCGCCTGCCAACTGGCGGTAAGCATGTGGGCCGGCGGGCAAAGATAAGCGCACAACCCCTCCAGGAGCACCAAACTTGCCGTAAGTAGGCCGGGCAGCACCTACCTTTGCACAATTGCCGGTTCGCCCAAACCTGGGCCGGCGGGTGCCTTCCATGACAAAAGTACACCTGCGGCCCGTAGCCCGCCGTCCGTTCGTTGTATTCTGGCTGCTGCTACGCCACGCGGCCCGCGAGTTTGGCACCCACGACCCGCTGCGGCTGGGGGCGGCCACGGCCTTTTTTGCCACGTTTGCCCTACCGCCCATCGTCATCATTCTCATTCAGGGATTGGGCTACCTGTACTCGGCCTCGCAGGTGCGGGTGCTGCTGCTGACCAAACTCTCGCACCTGCTGGGCGCCTCGGCGGCGGGCCTGGTCGAGCAGATTCTGCGCAACGTAACCGATGTGGCGCGCAGCCGGCTGGTTACGTGGCTGGGCTTCGCGTTTCTGCTGTTCATTGCCACCACCCTGTTCGGCGTTATTCAGCACTCGCTCAACCAGATATGGCAGGTTCGGGTACGCCGCCGCACCGGCCAGCTACGCACCGTGCTCAAGGAGCGGGCCCGCTCGCTGGGTCTGCTGCTGGCCACCGGTCTGCTCTCGATGCTGGCCTTTCTGTCGGATGCGGCCCTGGGTTTTGTGGCCAGCTACGCCGACTACTTTAATGCCACGTTTAGTGATGTGGTGCTGGAAATAGCCAACCGGCTGTTTTCGCTACTGATTCTGGTGGGCTGGTGCGGCGTTACATTCCGCAACCTGAGTTCGGCCAAAATCCCGCGTAAAGCCGTTTGGCGCGGGGCGCTGCTCACAGGCAGCCTCATCAGCCTGGGCGAAAGCGCGCTGGGGCTGCTGCTGGTTCCGCGCAACCTGGGCCCCATCTACGGGCCGGCTTCGAGCATTGTGTTGGTGCTGCTGTTCGTGTTCTATTCGGCCATGATATTCTATTTCGGCGCCTGCTTCACCAAGGCATACGCCCAGTATGCAGGCCTCGACATCCGCCCCAAAAAATCGGCCGTGCGCTACAAGCTGGTTGATGTGGTAGAGGAAGAGTAGTGGTTAGTGGGGGATAACGGGAAACAGAGCGTCATTCAGAGCGAAGCGAAGAATCTCGCGTGCTAATGTTGCGATAGTAACTCGACGTCAGCACGCGAGATTCTTCGCTGCGCTCTGAATGACGTTCCCTCTTACTTCTCACCTCTAACTTCTACTATCTCTCCCCAGCCACCGCTCCCCTCTCGCAAAGCCTTATCTTTGCTGATTGAATCTCTGAATATGACCCCGACCGAACCGAATACCCCTGCCGCCGCCACCGCTACTTTCGCTGATTTGGGCCTGACGCCCGAGTTGCTGCAAGCCCTGGAAGAGCTCCAGTTCCAGACGCCCACGCCCGTGCAGGAGCAGGTAGTGCCGATGGCCCTGGCCGGGCAGGATGTAGCCGGACAGGCTCCCACCGGCTCGGGCAAAACGGCTGCTTACGGCCTATCGGTCCTGCAACTGCTCGATTTGAAGCAGGATGCGGTGCAGGTAATTGTGCTGGTGCCGGCCCGCGAGCTGGCCCTGCAGGTGCGCGACGCCCTCAAAAAGCTGGGCAAGTATATGCCCAACCTGCGGGTGGCGGCTTTCTACGGCGGCCACGCCTTCCGCGAAGAAACCGCCTCGCTCACCCAGGCCCCGCACATTGTGGTGGCCACGCCCGGCCGTTTGCTCGACCACTTCGAGCGGCGCTCCATCATCCCCAACCAGCTCAAAACCCTGATTCTGGATGAGGCCGACAAGCTGCTGGAACTGGGCTTTCAGGATGAGCTGGTGGAAATTATCAAGCGCCTGCCGCGCCGCCGCCAGACCCTGCTGTTCTCGGCCACCATGTCGGACAAGGTGTTGGATCTGATTCGGAAAAACCTAACCCGGCCGCGCGTAGTAAACGCGGGCCAGGACACCGACGAGCTGCCCGAAAACCTGACCCTGCTCGGCCACGTTGGGCCTATCGAGCAGAAGCCGGCCGCGCTGCTGCACCTGCTGAATTTGCCCGAAACCGGCCGCGCCCTTATCTTCTGCAACACCCGCGACCGGTGCATGGAGTTGACGCGCTTTTTGGTGGGCCGCGGCGTAGCGGCCGAGGTGCTGCACGGCAAAATGCCCCAGCCCGAGCGCGACAAAGCCCTGCTGAAGCTGCGCAACGGCTCCAGTCAGGTACTGGTGGCCACCGACGTGGCCGCCCGTGGCATCGACGTAACCCAGCTCGACACGGTAGTGCAGTACGACGCGCCTGACAAGGCCGACGGTTTCCAGCACCGGGCTGGCCGCACGGCCCGCGCCGGAGCCGCCGGCACGGCTCACCTGCTGGCCACCGAAAAAGAAAAGAGCCACGTAAGCAAGTGGCCGGTGGCCGAGGGCATCAAGTGGGCGCCCCTGCACGCGCCCAAACTACCGCCTGCCGCCCCCAAAGCACCACGCCCCGAGAACGTAACGCTGCACGTTTCGGCCGGCAAGAAGGATAAGGTAAGCGCCCACGATTTGGTAGGTGCCTTTGTGAACGTGGGCGGCGTAGCCCGCGAGCAAGTCGGCCACATTGAGGTGTTCGACTATTACAGCTATGTAGCCGTGCCCCGCGAGCAGGCCCAGCTGGTGGCCGAGCGCTTGGCCGGCACCAAGGTAAAGGGCCGCAAAGTGCGCGTATCGATAGTGGCCTAACGCGTCGGCCCCGTTTTCCAAGTACCTCGCCCGCCCCGATGCCGTTATGGCGTCGGGGCGGGCTTTTTTTGCGGATGAACTGCCTGCATTGAGCCGCTGGCTGATGTTATTTTTGCCAATATCAAGCAAAAGGCATGCTGCATGGGTGTATGCAGCAGGTATGAGGCGGAAATCCGCTACTTTGCTGGGCGGACTTACCCCCTGAATCCGCTGTTTGGTCGCCCACCTTTTCCCACCTTCGTCCTTATGGCCGCCCCTCTGTCTTCTGCCCCAATTCCGGCCACTATGCCCACCGCACCCGGCACCGAAACGCCCAACTACACGCCCGCCCTGGCCTCGCTCACGGTGCTGTTCTTCATGATGGGCTTCATCACCTGTCTGAACGATATTCTGATTCCGTACTTGAAAGCCATTTTCAGCCTCAGCTACACGCAGGCCAACCTCATTAACCTGTGTTTTTTCGGGGCCTACTTCGTGATGGGCATTCCGGCCGGGCGGCTGGTGCAGCGCATAGGCTACAAGGGTGGCATGCTGACCGGGTTTCTGATTGCCGCGCTGGGTTCGTTTCTGTTCTACCCGGCCGCCGATAGCCGTAGCTACGGGCTGTTTCTGGGGGCACTGTTTGTGCTGGCGACGGGCGTTGTGCTGCTGCAAGTGGCGGGCAACCCCTACGTGGCTATTCTGGGTCCGGCACAGTCGGCGCCGGCGCGGCTTACGCTTACGCAGGCTTTTAACTCGCTGGGAACCACGGTGGCCCCGTTGCTGGGTTCGGCCCTCATCCTCAACAACCTGCCCGACCTCGACACTACTGCGGCGGCAGCGGCCATTGATGTGAAGGCCGTGCAGACGCCCTACTTGGCCATTGGCGGCGTGCTGGTGCTTATCAGCCTGCTGCTGGCCATGCTCAGGTTGCCCAAAATCAAGCACGCGGAGTCGGAGAACGAGGACTTGAGCCGCCGCGCCTACCACTACCGCCACCTGGTTTTCGGGGTGCTGGCTATTTTCGCCTATGTAGGCGGCGAGGTGGCCATCGGCTCGCACATCGTCAACTACCTGCACCTGCCCGACGTGATGAGCCTCTCGCCCAAACTGGCCGGCGACAAGGTGGCCTGGTACTGGGGCGGGGCCATGGTAGGCCGTTTTATGGGGGCTTACCTACTCAATAAATTCAATCCGGGCCGCCTGTTGGCCTTTAACGCGCTGGGCGCCGTGCTGCTGGTGCTGCTGTCGGTGAGCACCACTGGCGCGCTGGCCATGTGGAGCCTGCTGGCGGTGGGCCTGATGAACTCCATTATGTTTGCCACCATTTTCACGCTGGCCGTGCGCGACCTGGGCCGCCACACCGAGGAGGCCTCGGGCCTGTTGAACGTGGGCATTGTGGGGGGCGCCATCATTCCGTTGCTGTTTGGCATGGTGGCCGACAGCAGCGGGCTGCGCTGGGCCTTTGTGCTGCCGGTGCTCTGCTACGCCTACATTGTGTGGTACGGCCTCAAAGGCCACCGCCCCGTAGTAGCCGCCCGCGCGGCCTAGCAGCACGGGTTCACATGAAGCTCCTGTTTATCTGTAGTCAGAACCGCTGGCGCAGCCTGACGGCCGAGCGGCTGCTGGATAACCATCCTACATGTCAGGCCCGTTCGGCCGGCACCGAGCCGGGGGCCCGCGTGCGCGTAACCGCCGGCCACCTGGGCTGGGCCGAGGTGGTGCTGGTGATGGAACGCCGCCACGCCGATATTCTGCGCCAGAAGTTCCCGGAGGAGCTGGCCGGCAAGCGCGTCATCAACCTGCGCATTCCTGACAAGTTCCAGTTTATGAGCCACCTACTGATCGAGCTGCTGCGTGAGCGGCTGCGCGAACAGCTGGCCGTGGACGTATAGGCGCCGGCTAACTAGTAGGCCGGCCAACCCTGAGCCCCGACCGGCCGTTTAGCGCCTCATGCCTTACCTGTTCTTTTTTGCACTATTAGCCCTGGTGGGCTTCTTTTTCTACCGCTACCTCACCCAAGATGACCGCCTGAAAAGCGCAGCCCTGGCCGAAGACTTCCCGGCGGCCTGGCGGGTGGTACTCAGCGAGCGGGTGGCCTTTTACCTCTCGCTTACCGAAATCGACAAAACCCGTTTCGAGAAGCGCGTGCAGCTGTTTCTGGCCCAGACCCGCGTAACGGGCGTCCAAACTGAGCTGGACGATGCTACCCGGCTACTGGTGGCGGCTTCGGCCATTATTCCGGTGTTCGGCTTTCCCGATTGGGAGTATGGCAACCTGAGCGAGGTGCTGGTGGTGCCCGATGCCTGGACTCAGCAGCGCGACCCCAACAAGGAGTACGTAGGCCTCGAAGGCACTCTGCTCGGCAGCGTGCAGGGCTTCCAGACGTCGCACTACATGCGCCTGTCGAAAACGTCGCTGGAGCGCGGCTTCCAGGATTCGCTCGACCGCCAGAACGTGGGCATCCATGAGTTTGCCCACTTGCTTGATGAAGCCGACGGCGTGATTGACGGCGTGCCCGGCCTGGCCCTGCCCGAGGCCCTGCGCCCCGAATGGGAAGCCGTGATGAAGCGCGAAATTGAGGCCATCCGGGCCGGCAACTCCGAAATAAACGACTACGCGGGTACTAACGAGGCCGAGTTTTTCGCCGTGGTGACGGAGTACTTTTTCGAGAAGCCCGAGAAGCTGCAGGAGCACCACCCCGAACTATACGGCCTGCTGCTGCTGGCCTTCCGCCAAAACCCCAAGAGCCGTTTCCTGCGCCGAGCCGTTGACCCGCGCGAGTGGCTTAAGACGCTACGCAGCCGCCGCAAATTCGGCCGCAACTCGCCTTGCCCCTGCGGCAGCGGCAAGAAGTACAAAGATTGCCACCTGGCCCAGGAACAGGCAGCTACGTAAGGCATTTCGGTGGGCAGCGTATCTTAGCAATCTGGGGTAACTATCCCAAACATCACCCCAGCCACGCTATATATTGCCCATGAAAAAGTCCTTCCTGCCCGTACTCGCCACTGCTACGCTGCTCGCGGCCTGCGCCCCCACCACCCAGGTTCCGGTAGCTACTACGCCCCCACCCGAAACCCAGCCGGCTCCGGCCGCGCCCCACTGGCCGTCGCTGGCCGAAACCTACCTGGCCGACTATTCGCGCCGGTATCAGCAGCTGTACACGGCGTCGGCCGAGGCCGAGTGGCGCTCCAATATCCACATTGTACCCGGCGACACGGCCAATGCCGGGGCCACGGCCCGCGCTAACGAGCGGATGGCCGCCTTCACCGGCTCGACGGAAAACATAACCCGCCTGCGCCAGCTACTGGAGCACAAAGCCGAGCTGACCGGTCTGCAGGTAAAGCAGCTTGAAACAGCCCTTTACAACGCCGCCAACTCGCCCCAGATCATTGCCGATGTGGTGAAGGCCCGCATCAAGGCCGAAACCCAGCAGACCGAAAAGCTTTACGGCTTCGACTACAAATACCAGGGCAAGTCGGTAACCACCAACGACCTGGACGAGCTGCTGCGCAAGGAGAAAAACCCTGCCCGGCGGCAACAGCTCTGGGAGGTCAGCAAGGAAATTGGCCCCACGCTGAAGCCCGGCCTGCTGAAGCTGCGCGACCTGCGCAACCAAACGGTGCAGGCCCTGGGCTACCCCGATTACTTCACCTACCAGGCCTCCGACTATGGCCTGAACCGCCAGGAGATGATGACGCTGGTGCGCCAGCTCAACGATGAGCTGCGGCCGCTCTACCGCGAGCTGCACACGTACGCCCGCTACGAGCTGGCCAAGCAGTACGGCGTGAAGCAGGTGCCCGATTATCTGCCCGCCTCCTGGCTGCCCAACCGCTGGGGCCAGGACTGGAGCAGTATGGTGGAAGTGAAGGGCCTCGACCTCGACCCGGTGTTGGCCAAAAAAGGGGCCGAGTGGCAGGTGCAGCAGGCCGAGCGTTTCTACCAGAGCCTGGGGTTCCCGGCCCTGCCGCCGGTGTTCTACGAGAAGTCGAGCCTGTACCCACTGCCCAAGGGGGCTGATTATAAGAAGAACAACCACGCCTCGGCCTGGCACATGAACCTGGAGCAGGACGTGCGCAGCCTGATGAGCGTGGAGCCCAACGCCGAGTGGTATGAAACCACCCATCACGAGCTGGGCCACATTTACTACTACCTCAGCTACACCAACCCCGAGGTGCCGGTGCTGCTGCGAGGCGGCGCCAACCGCGCCTACCACGAGGCCATGGGCAGCCTGATGGGCCTGGCCGCCCGGCAAAAGCCGTTTCTGGCCGGCCTGGGGCTGATTGACCCCAAAGTGAAAACCGATGAGATGCAGTCGTTGCTGAAGGAGGCACTCGGCTCAGTGGTATTCATCCCATTTGCCTCGGGCGTAATGAGCGAGTGGGAAAACAGCTTCTACGCCGACAACCTGCCCGCCGACCAGCTGAATGCCCGCTGGTGGGAACTGGCCAAGCAGTACCAGGGAATAGTGCCACCCACAACCCGCGGCGAGCAGTACCTCGACCCGGCCACCAAAACCCACATCAACGACGACCCGGCCCAGTACTACGACTATGCCCTGAGCTACGTCATCCTGTTCCAACTCCACGACCACATCGCCAAAAACATTCTCAAGCAGGACCCGCACGCCACCAATTACTACGGCAGCCAGGAAGTCGGCGCCTTCCTGGCCGACATTATGCGGCCCGGCGCGAGCAAGGACTGGCGCACGGTGCTCAAGGAGAAAACCGGCGAAGACCTCTCGGCCCGCGCCATGGTCGAATACTTCCAGCCGCTGATGGCCTACCTCAAGGAGAAAAACAAAGGCCGCAAATACACTATGTAACCTCCATGGTCCGGCAGCTTTGCCGGACCATTCTTTTTCGTACAGCATGCAGCACTCCCGCCACATCCGGCCCGTGCCCAAGGCGCTGGAGCTACTTGTAGCAGCGCTGGGCAGCTTTGTAACCGCGGCGGCGTAGCAACTGGTTGCTACGCCGCGTCGTTTTCGTCCATCCGGCGGTCCAGTACCTTAACCATACCGGCCATGCGGGCAACCACGAGGGCGTGTATTTCGGGGTCGTTGAGATTAAGCCCATCATTGCGGGCCATCAGGTAACGGGTAAGCGTCGCGTTGTCGTCGAGCGTAGCAGAAAGCTCGCGCTGAGCGGCCTCCCAATCGGCGTTGTGCTCAGCCTGCAGGTACTTGAACCGCAACTCAATGATACGGCTGACGAGCACCGACAAGTGCTTCAATACCCCCTCTTCTGCCTCCGATAGTACCCGCTCTTCCTGCCCGATTACGGCCATCATACCGATGCGGGAGCCATCGGGCGTGCGTAGTGCGGCGCCGGCATAAAAGCTTAGGCCCATCTGCAAAGCCACATCGGGCTTGATAATCTGGCAGCTGTCAGGCGAATAGTCGGACGTAACGATGGGGACATCGACCAGGATGGCCGCCGAGCAAAGGCTGGAGTTGCGGGGTAGTTCGGTAAGGTCGTCGGCTCCGGCTACCGCCTTAAACCAGACGTGTTCCTCGTCAACCAGAGAAATTACGGCAATGGGGGTATTAAACAGCTGTGCTGCCCAGGCAACGTATTCGTCAAAAATGGGCTCAGGGGGTGTGTTAGCAATCTGGTAAAGGTGCAGGGCCCGCAGCCGGGCGGCCTCATCGGCTGGTATCAGGCTGTCGGGAAAGGAAATGCGCATGCAGTAAATTTAGTAGTTAGCCGGAGAAACCGGCAGATCGAGCAGCACAAAACGGGCATCGGCCGTCGCCTGAATTTCGAGTACATGCTCATCGGTGGCCCGCAGCTGGTCGCTGGTGCCTACATCGAGGCCGTTTACAAAAAGGTGCCCATCGAGTACATAAATGAAAGTGTTTCGGATGGGAAAGGTTTTGAAGCGCACCGTTTCGTCGGCATCGAGGTTGCACCAGTAAATAGTGCTGTTGGAATTGATGTAGAGCAGATCTTCGAGCACTTTCTGGCCCGAGGCTATCGGAACCAGCTTGTTGCTGGTATCAAACAGGTTGATGTCCTTCTGCTCGTAGCTGGGTGCCAGCCCTGGCTGGCTGGGCAGCAGCCACATCTGAAAAATATGCGTGGGCGTATCGGTGGCGTTCATTTCGGCGTGCGCCAGGCCGGTGCCGGCCGTAATACGCTGCGCGTCGCCCTTCTTCACCACACCGCGGTTGCCCACCGTGTCGTCGTGTTGCAGTTCCCCATCAAGCACCAGCGTAACAATCTCCATTTCGGAGCGCGGCTGCTGCGGGTAGCCACCCTTGCCCTGAATAGTAGCATCGTTAAAGGCCCGCAACGGGCCAAAATGCTCGTTATCGGGGTCGTTGTAATCGGCGTAGCTAAGCAGGTAATAGCTGCTTAGCCAGTTGGTGGGGGTAGCATGGTAACGGTCGGTGGCAGGAATCAGCTTCAGCATCGGGAGAGAGAAATCAAGTGAGTACTGTACCGATTTACGCAGCCCGCCCCCGGAAGTTAGCTCCGGATGCGGACTGCCCCATAACATCCGGCCCCGCCGCCAGTGAAGGCAACAGGGCCGGAGTGAGAGTGAAAGCCTGAATGCAGATGCTGGTTCAGAGTTCGTTGAAAGCAGCTGAATCGGGGGAGCCTGCTGCTGTTGCCCTGATTTGCTACACCTTTTTCATCGTGCTCACCTGCTGCTGCAGGTCGAGCACAATGCTGGCGAGCCGCGTCAGCGAAAGGTCGGCAATCGGGAACGTGCTGCTGATGTACGCCTTGGCCTCCCAGATTTCCACTACGTCCTCCACATCAATTTCGTAGGGCGAGTACAGCGGATTGTCGGAATGCAGCGCCAGCATAGCATTGTCTTTAAGGCGGTTGAACACCCGCTTGAATACAATGCCTTCCTTGCTGCTGACGATGATGCAGGGCGTACCATCCTTGAGGTTCAGCCAGTCATCAATGTAGCGTCCCACGATAACGGTGCCGCTGGCAATGGGCAGCATCGAGTCGCCGGCAATTTCGAAGGCCCGGAACGTGCCCGAACTGCCCAGCATCGGCAGCCGGAACTTGGGCAGCTCCTCCAGGTACTCGGGGTCGGCGTAACCGTTGAGGTAACCGGCGGCGGCCTTCTGGGGCACCAGCTCAATGTTCTCGTTCTGTTCCCGGTCCACGGTCAGGGCCAGAATGCGCAGCTTACCCCCGCCCGCATGCACGGCGCTGGTGTCGGTGGCCGCCATCTGGGCGTTCTGGGCCTGCAGCTGGGCAGCGGCTTTGGCGTTCTTTTTCTTGCTGAAGTCGGTGGTTACCAGTGCATCGAGTGTGATGCCAAACAGGCGGGCCATGTTCACGAGGGTTGCCAGCTTGGGTTCGGCCCGGCCTTCTTCATAAGCACCCACCAACGAGCGTTTGATGCCGAGTTTTTCGGCCATCTGCGCCTGGGTAAGACTCAGCTCGCGCCGCCAGAATTTAAGGTTCGTATTAATCATAACGCAGAGGGAGCCGGGGAAACGGGGCAAAAAAGGCCTATAGGGACCGGCTCACGAAGATAAGAACTCCGCTACGATAATACTAATTCAATTAGCTGAAAACTTTACTAAAATTTTTACGATAAAGCCTGCTGACTATTGGGTTGGCCCAACGGCTACCCTTCGCCGCGCAGCCGCCGGAAGTACTGTTGCGCCAGCCGCAGCCGGAAGTAGTCGTAGTCTTCGCGCAGGTGGTCGAACAGGTCGCGCAGCAGCGGCTGGCCGCCGAGCTGGGCTACGGCCGTTTGAATGTTGGCTAAATCCTGCGACGACAGGAAATCTTCCAGCCGCAACTCGAACCCGTTGGTATACAACGTCGTCAGGTGGCTTTGGATGGTACTTAGGGCCAGGCCGCGGCGCTCGGCAATGGCCTCGGGGCTCAGGCCCATGCGGTGGAGCTGGTAGGTGGTTTCGACCGTCGAGCCAGCCTCCGTATTCGCCTCTTTCTTGCGCGGGGCGCGGGGCGCGCCGGCATCATCGGGGTCGAGGCCGGTGGGCAGTGCATCGTCGAACTCGGCCTGGGCGGCGGGGTTGCCGCCGTGGGCCATCACCTCCCGGATAAAGGCCTCGCCGTAGGTATCGAACTTCTTCATGCCCACACCCGAAATGCCCAGCATAGCCACCCGGTTTACGGGGCGCTCGGCCGCCATTTCCTGGAGCGTAGAATCGGTGAAGATGACATAGGGCGGCACGCCCTGCTCGTCGGCAATGCGCTTGCGCAGGGCGCGCAGGGCCTCGAACAGCTGGGCCTCGCGCGAAGCGGCAGGCACGGCAGCCGTAGCGGCGGCTTTGCGGCCCCGCGGCTTCTTCTCGGCCTTCTCGGCGGGCTGAAACTTCTTCATCGACACCGGCCGCTGGCCTAGCAGCACTTCGCGGCCCAGGTCCGTTATTTTGAGCGCGTAGCCTTCCTCGTAGGCAATGTACACCAGCCCGTCGTTCAGCATCTGATGCACGTAGCTGTACCAGTCGAGGTAGGGCAGGTCGCGGCCGGCACCGTAGGTTTTTATCTGGTCGTAACCGCCGCTGAGTACGGCCTGGTTGCGCATGCCGCGCAGCACATCAATCAGCAGGCTGATGCTGAGCCGCTCGCGCCCCCGCACCAGGGCCGAGAGGGCCTTCTGGGCTATTTCGGTGCCGTCGAAGGTGGTGGGTGGGTTGCGGCAGATGTCGCAGTTACCGCAGTCGTGGGGCAGGGTTTCGCCAAAGTAGTTGAGCAGGATGCGGCGGCGGCAGCCGGCGGCCTCGGCAAACTGCTGCATGCGCTCCAGCTTGGTGAGGTTGAGCTGGTTGAGCTGGGGGTTTTCTTTGGTGAGCATGTCGCGCAGGCTCATCACATCGCCAAACGAGTAGAACAGCAGCGCTGTGGCGGGCGAGCCGTCGCGGCCGGCCCGGCCGATTTCCTGGTAGTAGCCCTCGATATTTTTGGGCAGGTTGTAATGTATCACCCAGCGCACGTTGCTCTTGTCGATGCCCATGCCGAAGGCAATGGTGGCCACAATCACCTGCAAGTCGTCCTTCAGAAAGCCTTCCTGCACCGCACTGCGCTGGTTGGGCGTGAGGCCGGCGTGGTAGTAGCCGGCCTTAATACCCTTGGCCTGAATTTTCTGGGCCAGCGTTTCGCACTGCTTGCGGCTCAGGCAGTAAATGATGCCCGCCTCGCCCTGGTGGCGCTCCAGAAACTCCAGAATGCCCCCTACCCGATCCTGGCCCGGCCGCACAATGAGGTTGAGGTTGGGCCGGTCAAAACTCGACAGAAACACCCGGGGCTTGCTCAGGCGCAGCTGCTGCTGAATGTCGCGGCGGGTGAGGCGGTCGGCGGTGGCGGTGAGGGCAATGATGGGCACCTGCGGAAACTGGTCGCGCAGCACCCGCAGCTGGGTGTACTCGGGCCGGAAATCATGGCCCCACGACGAGATACAGTGGGCTTCATCGATGGCGAACATGCTCACGCGCAGCCGCTTGAGAAAGCTCAGAAAACCGTCGGAGAGCAGCTTTTCGGGGCTCACGTAGAGCAGCTTGAGGTGGCCGTTGAGGCAGTCGGCGGCAATGTTGTTGGCCTCGCTGCTGCCCACACTGCTGTTGATGTAGGCCGCCGGGATGCCGTTGGCCTTCAGGGCCTCCACCTGATCCTTCATCAGCGCAATTAACGGCGAAACGACGATGCAGACGCCTTCCTGCACCACGGCCGGCACCTGGAAACACACGCTTTTGCCGCCGCCGGTGGGCATGAGCACCACCGTGTCCTGCCCGCCCATAATGTTGCGGATAATGTCCTCCTGCATCGGCCGGAACGTGTCGTAGCCGTAGTACTTTTTGAGCACGAGGCGGGCAGATTCGATGGTCGGGGCGAGGGGTTCGGCGGCGAATAGCATAGCGCAAAGGTACAGTAAATGGCGGCGGCGGAAAGCAGGAAATGAACCCGCACAAAGCGGGAATCGTGCACGCAGCCTGCAAAATCGTGCACGAACGACTGTCGTGCCCCACCCGTACAAAGGGTACTAACCATGTCGAGGAATAAGGATTCTGAGCTACTTGCTCACAACACTTGGCTTGGAACAGGTAGCCCAGGTTCCTCTTTCATCGACATACCATTCATTCCAAACCCTTCCATTATTATGGCTCAATCCACCACTTCCGCCACCCAAAACCAGCAGGTCCTCGACGCCCTCGCCCGCTGCATTGCCGCCTGCGAAACCTGCGCCACTGCCTGCCTGCAGGAAGATGACATCAAAATGATGGTACCCTGCATTCGCCTCGACCGCGACTGCGCCGATATCTGCCGCCTCACCCACGCCTTCATTGCCCGCGGCTCCGACCACGCCCAGCACGTGCTCAAAGAGTGCATCGAAATTTGCCAGAAGTGTGCCGATGAGTGTGGCAAGCACCAGCACGACCACTGCCAGCAGTGCGCCGAGGCCTGCCGCGCCTGCGTGGAGGCCTGCAAGAGCTACCAGAAGTAGGACAGAAGTACGCAAATGCGGATATAGCGCGAAGCTTCAGTTTCGCGCTATATCCGCATTTTGCAGATTGCATACCAGAACGGCGTAGGGTGCGGGGCCTGTCCCCGCCCGCCGCTGAACGAATCCTATGCGGACAGTTCAACGGCGGGCGGGGACAAGCCCCGCACCCTACGCCGTTCTGGTAGCTTTGGGCTACTTCGCTAGTTCCAGCACTACCGCCGTTTTAGCGGGCAGCTGCAGCGTGGTCAAGTTGGCTATAGCCTCGCCTGTCAGTACGTTTTTGGCTTTTGTGAAGCCGCTCATGCGCTCCGAAAAGCGGGCGGTGGGCAATGATGCCTCCTTGTCGGTTGTGTTGGTGGCGACCATTACGGTGCCGTTGGCATCGTAGCGAAAATACACGTAAAGGCCGTTTTCGGGCAGGTACTGCATCAGCTGGCCCGAGCTGAGCGTGGGATGCGTGCGGCGGTAAGTAGCCAGGGTGCGCACAAAGTTGAAGGCGTCGTTTTCGGCAGCAGTGCGGCCGGCGGCCGTGAACTTGTTGGCCTGGTCGCCGGGGAAGCCGCCGGGGAAGTCGCGGCGCACTTCGGCATCCGAGGGGTCCTTGTAGTTCTTCATCAGGATTTCGGTGCCGTAATAGATGCTCGGAATGCCGCGCGTGGTCAGCATCCACGTCAGGCCCATTTTAAATTTGGCCACGTCCTCCCCTACTTCCGACAGAAAACGGTTGTGGTCGTGGTTGTCGAGGAAGGTGACGAGTTTGTTGGGGTCCTGGTACACAGCATCCTGCGCCAGGGCCTGGTATACGCGCTGGGCGCCATTGTCCCAGCCGGTGGCGCCGGGGGTGCCTACTTCCTTCAGGGCCGCCAGCATGCCGCCTTCCAGCACAAAGTCGAGGGCGCCGGGCTGGTTGGATTTGAAGGGAAAATCAATCTTGTTACGCACGTAGTAGGCCTGGTCGACCACGTTGTTCACCCACGACTCGCCGAAGATGTGGATGTTGGGGTATTGGGCCAGCAGCGCCGCGTTGCAGCGGTTCATGAAGGGCTGGTCGTTGTAGAGGTAAGTGTCAATCCGCCAGGCATCCACCCCAAAGTTTTCGACCGACCACAGCGCGTGCTGAATCAGGAAGTTGGCCACGTAGGGGTTCTGCTGGTTGAGGTCGGGCAGGAAGGGCACGAACCAGCCGTCGGTGGTCACAAGCCGGTCGGTTTTGGCGGCGTGTGGGTCGGTGATGGGCTGGTAGCGGTAGCTGGTGTTGGTGTAGCTGGGCCACTGGTGCAGCCAGTCCTTGGAGGGCAAATCCTTGACGAACCAATGGTTGATGCCCACATGGTTGTACACGGCATCCTGCACCACTTTCAAGCCCTTGGCGTGGGCCTGCTGCACAAGGTTCAGGTAGGCCGCGTTGCCGCCCAGCCGCTTATCCACGGTGTAGTGGTCGGTGAAACCGTAGCCGTGGTAGGCCGAGCGCATGGCACCGCCTTCGTCTGTGAGAGGCTGGTTGTTTTCAATAACGGGCGTAAACCACACGGCCGTCACGCCCAGATCCTGCAGATAATCGAGCTTCTGGGCCGCGCCCTGCAAGTCGCCGCCGTGGCGGAAGAACGGGTTGGTGCGGTCGGCGTTGGGGTCGGCCAGGTCTTTGAACTTGTCGTTTTTCGGGTCGCCATTCACAAACCGGTCGGGCATGGCCAGATAGATCAGGTCGGCATCCGTTACGCCCTGGCCCTTGGGGCGGTTGTCGCGGGCTTTCAGCTCCCATTTGTGGGTGATGAGCTTGTTGCCCCGCCGGCCCACCAGCCGCACGGTACCTGGCTTGGCCTCGGGCGCAATCGTGAGGTCGAGGAAGGCGTAGTTGGGGTTCTCGACGGTGTGGGTTTCGGTGAGCGTGACGCCCGGATGTTCGATAGTATAGGCCAGCGTACCGGCCTGCGGGCCGTACACGAGCAACTGCACTTTCGGCTCCTGCATGCCCACCCACCAGTTGGTGGGGTTTACGCGGGTGATGGACTGGGCCGTTGTCAGCAGTGGCAGGAGCAACAGCAGGAGCAGGAGTTTTTTCATGGGGCGGGGTGGGTTGGAGGGGTAAGATAAGCTGGGATTTGGGCGTAATAGAACGTCATGCTGAGCGCAGCGGAGCGTAGTCGAAGCATCTCTACCGCTTCGTTGCAATGACTGAGCAAACGAAAGGGTTGGCACTGGGGTAGAGATGCTTCGACTGCGCTCCGCTGCGCTCAGCATGACGTTCGGTTTTTACTCCCCAACTCCCTCCTCGCCTTCCTTCACCACCTTGCGGGTGCCCCGGTACAGCTCGTACTTCAGCAGCCGGCAGTCGATGGGGCCGTTGTAGAGCGGGATGCGGCGGCTGGCTTTGAGGCCCACGCGCTTGGCGGCCTGCAGGTTGCCGGTAAAAATAAAGGCGTCGTAGCCCTGGAAGCCGGTTTTGAGCGTGTCGCCGATGGTTTTGTACAGCTCGTCCATTTCCGTTTCCTCCCCGATTCGCTCGCCATAGGGTGGGTTGGTGAGCACGATGCCGGGCGCGGCGCGGGCGGGCGCGGTGGCGTCCTTCACGTCGCGCACGCCCAACCGGATGAAGTCTTCGAGGTCGGCGGCGGCTATGTTTTCGCGGGCCAGCTCAATGAAGTCCCGGCTCAGGTCGGAGCCACCGATGTAGCACTGGGGCTCCTCCAGCCGCATCTGCCGCGCATCCATCTGCACGGTTTCCCAGAGCGCCGCATCGAAATCGGCCCAGTGCTCGAAGCCAAACTTGCCCTGGTGATACAGCCCCGGGGCGATGCGCTGGGCAATGAGTGCGGCTTCGGTGAGAATGGTGCCCGAGCCGCACATGGGGTCCACAAGGGTCGTTTTGCCGTCCCAGCCGGCCAGCAGCAGCAAACCGGCGGCCAGGGCCTCGTTGAGAGGGGCCACGTTGGTTTGCTGGCGGTAGCCGCGCTTGTGCAACGATTCGCCCGAGGCATCGAGGCTGAGCACCACCTCGTTTTCGAGCATGTGCAGGTGCAGCCGAATGTCGGGGTTGCGCACGTCCACGTTGGGCCGCTCGCCGGTGCGGTTGCGGAACTGGTCGACAATGGCGTCTTTGGTGAGCTGGGCCACGAACAGCGAGTGCTCCAGGTTGGACTTGTTGACGACGGCCGTAATGGCAAACGTCTGGTCCTGGCGCAGGTACTTGCTCCAGTCGATGCGGCCCACTTCGCGGTACAGGGATTTTTCGTCGGGAGCCGCGAAGCCGGCGAAGGGCCGCAGGATGCGGACGGCCGTGCGGCACCACAGGCAGGCTTCGTAAAGCAGCTGCTGGTTGCCGCTGAACTCGATGGCCCGCTGCCCCACCTTCTCGATTTTAGCGCCCAGCGCCCGCAGCTCCTGGGCCAGCACTTCTTCGAGCCCGAACTGGGTGGTGGCGGTCATGTAAAACGGCTGGTCGCGGCGGTTGGCAGACATAGGGTAGTTTCAGGTGAAGCCGCAAAGGTCGGGACTTGCAGCGGAATCGGCGGCAGACGTTTATCTTCGGTACTTGTAATCATTTCGAGAATCAAAAATTCCAGTGTAGGCACTTGTTTGAGTCTGCACCTCAAAGAGAGCCAAACGTCACTATTGGAAAACCAGCTATATGTCTGAGCATTCAATAAACATTGAAAATATACTGAGCAAGTTATCAGCATCTCTGTTAAATGCAGACCAAGTTGCAGAAATACTAGGCAACCCATTGGAATATCCAACAGAGACTATTGAAATAATATCTATTGAAACTGCTTTAAGATATTGGAATAAAGAAATAGAGTATATAACCGGTGACTACATTATGAACAATATATATTCTTTCTGGTGGACAAATGATAATTATTTTGCAAAATACGGCTTTTCAGACATAGCATGGGAATGTTTTGATGCATTTGATTCTGGCGAGTATCGTCATCCTAATGATGATACCAGTATAGACCCAGTAGATAAATACACTAGACCAATGATCAAAAAGTTCTTATTAAGCCAGAAATTAATAATCTGAAAGACGAGCACACACATGCAACTACAATTATCACACGCTTTTAAAAATTGAAAAAACCAAAATCATTAGATTCATAAGTATCCATGCCTGCCCTCCAACGCTTCCTCGACGCCCAGCAGTCCACCTACCCAACAGCCCTAAGCGAAATCCAGAACGGCCGCAAGCGCAGCCACTGGATGTGGTTCATCTTCCCGCAACTAAAAGGCCTGGGCTTCAGCGAAACGGCCCGCTTCTACGGCATAGCAGATGCAGCCGAAGCGGCCGCCTACCTGGCCCACCCGGTGCTGGGGCCGCGGCTCGTGGAAATCTGCGAGGCGCTGCTGCAACAGCCCGGCACCGACGCCACCCGCATCTTCGGCAGCCCCGACGATGTGAAGCTGCGCTCCTCGATGACGCTGTTCGGGGCCGTGCCGGGCGCGTCGGCAGTATTTGGGCGGGTGTTGGAGCGGTTCTATGATGGCCGGCCTGACGCCAAGACACTGGCGCTGCTGAAGTAGTTGAACGGTGTAGAAACGCGACCCATCGCGTCTTGGCGTTAAACGACGACACCGGGCAAAACCACTCGTTGGAACGCTACCCAACCGCCGGGGAAGGCAAAACCACTCGTCGGAGAGCTCCCGGAACTTCCGGGAGGATAGAACCAATCGGTGGAAGGCTCCCGGGCGTTCCGGGAGGATAAAACCAATCGTTGGAAGACTCCCAGGCGTTCCGGGAGAGTAAAACCGATTGGTTTTGCCCTCCCGGAACGCCTGGGAAGGCAGAACCAATCGGTGGAGAGCAGTCGGGAAGCCGTAGCGGTCTTCCAACAGCTGTCGCGAGGCGCCAAGGTGCTTGTGCTGCCAGTAGCTGTCCAACGGCCTCTGCCCGGTGCAGGGGCCGCGTCGGTTTGGGACAAGCGCCTATCTTTAAGGCCGCATATTTCCCCTGATTCCCACAAATGGCCGCTCCCCTCGCCTCCTCCCCCGCTACTGCCGCCCCGGCCGCCGCCCGCTCCTACCTGGGGCCGATGGTGCTCATGACGACCCTGTTCTTCCTGTTCGGGGCCGTCACCAACTTCAACGACGTGCTCATGCCCTACCTCAAGGACGTGTGCCAGCTCACCGACTTCCAGTCGACGGCCGTGCAGTCGGCTTTTTTTGGGGCCTATTTCCTGATGTCGTTGCCGGCCGGGCGGGTGCTCGAAAAGCTGGGTTTCCAGCGCGGCATTGTGCTGGGGTTGCTGGTGATGGGCGTGGGGGCGCTGCTGTTCGTACCGGCCGCCAATTCGCGCACGTTCGGTCTGTTTCTGCTAGCGCTGAGCTTTTTGGGAGCTGGTATTACGCTGTTGCAGGTGGCGGCCAACCCCTACGTGAGCGTACTGGGCCCGGCCCGTACCGCCGCCAGCCGCGTGAGCATTGTGGGCGTGGCCAACGGGCTGGGTGGCACCCTTTCACCCCTCATCGGCGGCCTGATTCTGTTCGGCGGTTCCACGGTTCTTAAGGCCCAGCTGGCTCAGCTGCCGCTGGAGCAGCGCCTCAGCGAGGAAGCCGCGCTGGTAAAGCCGCTCTACGTAGGGCTGGCCGTGTTTCTGGCGGTGCTGGCGCTGCTGTTTTTCCTGGTGCGCCTGCCCGAAATCGAGAGCCTGCCCGCCGATGAGGACGCCGCCACCGCGCAGGCTGCTGCCGAAACCGGCCGCTCGTCGGCCCTCAGCTTCCGGCACCTGACGCTGGGCGTGGTGGCCATTTTCGTGTACGTGGGCGTGGAAGTAGGCATCGGTTCGTTCATCATCCGCTACGGCGAAGCCCAGGACATCCGCCAGCTCAGCGGCTTTACGCAGGAGCTGGTGCGCATCCTCAGCCTGGCCACCAACTGGGCCGCCGCGCTGTTCGGCAACACGCCCGAGGCCATCGACACTTCAGCCGGTTTCACGAAGGCCGTGGGCGCGGTGCTGGTGGCCTCCTACTGGTTTGGCGTGATGGTGGGCCGCATTATCGGCATTCCGCTGCTCAGCCGCTTCGATGCCCGCAAGCTGCTGGCGGGTGTGTGCGCCGCGGGCGTGACGCTGGTAATCTTCTCCATTTTCAGTACAGGCGAAACCGCGCTGTGGCTGGTGGTACTCTGTGGCTTGTGCAACGCCATTATCTGGCCCGTGGTGTTCCCACTGGCCATTACCGGACTGGGCCGCTTCACCAAACAGGGCTCCTCATACCTGATTATGGCCATCGTGGGCGGAGCCATTATTCCGCCGCTCATGGGCCTGCTGGCTACCCACGGCGGCGGCCTGCGCGTGGCCTTCATCCTGCCCGCCCTTTGCTACGCCTACCTGCTGTTCTATGCCCTGAACGGCTACCGGGTGCAGCGCTGAGTTAGCTGTTAGAACGTCATGCGGCGTGCAGTGAAGAACGATGTAGGGGCGAGGCTTGTCCCCGCCGTTAAACGAATCCCACGCGGACCGTTCAACGGCGGGCGCGGACAAGCCCCGCCCCTACATCATCTTTTACACTTCTAGCAAGATAACAGCCCCTTACTGTTCGTTCAGGCTCCAGTTGTACTCTTTGTAGCTCAGCTTCGCGTCAGGGGCTATCTTCTGCTTGGCGTAGCGGTTCACGGCATCCTGAATGGAAGTGCTACCATTTTTCTTGAAGTCGCCGGGGTAAAAGCTGTAGATGGCCGACAGCGTGGGCGTAGCAGCGGGCGTGAGGTCGTTTTTCTGGGGGTTGTTGATGAAGCTGCGGCCCTGGTCGGCGAGCTGCTCCTGCACCGTAGCCCCCACATATGCCTCCTGCCGCAGCGGTGGGCAACTCATGGCGGCGCACACCAGCGCGTAGTGGATCCGGTTGTCGTCGAACTGCTTGCGGATGATACGGTGTTCGATGTCGTTGAGCGTGTAGCGCTTGCCACCGAGCGGGATAAAATCTTGGTCCCAGACGGTGTTGACGAAGATCTTGTCGCCGCCCAGGTCTTTGATGCTCTTCACTGGATACGACCGGATGATGCGCTGCAGCGTGAAGGCGTTGTAGGCGTTTAGCCAGTAGGCCAGCTTCTCATCGGCAGGCGAATTCCTGGCCGGCAGATTGTCGCCGAGGGTTTTTAGGTATGCGTTGAGTGAGGCGCTGTCCTGCTTGAGGCCCTTGTAATTCACCATTCCCTGCTCATCGACGTACTTCTTGAGCAGCCCATCCCAGGCCGAATGGTCGAGGGTGCGGCCGTCCTGGGAAGTCGGGTTGAGTGGAATCAGGTAGCCAACATAGCCGCAGCCGGCAGAAGCCAGCGTGCCGGCTGCCAGCAAAGTACCCAGCGCCAGGCGGGAAGTAAAACGGGAAATGCGCTGCATAGCAGAAAGAGGGATTTCAGTGAAGGACTGGCCTGCAAGGCCGGGCTGGCATATACGAGATTTGCCGGCAAAACGGTGTAGGGGCGGGGCTTGCCCCCGCCCGCCGTCCGCCCCGTTGCAACGATAATCGTTCAGGCGGCGGGCGGGGGCAAGCCCCGCCCCTACGCCTTTCTATTGGCAACCGGCAACTGATGTACCTTTGGGCTCTCACTGTTTTACCCGCTGCCATGAGCCACGCCCCTGTTCTCGAAGCCCATGTTTCGCTCCGTCCCTACAACACGTTCGGCCTCGATGTAACGGCCCGCTGGTTTGCCCGCTTTGCTTCGGTTGATGAGCTGCGGGCCCTGCTGGCCCTGCCCGAGGTGCAGGCCGCCGAAAAGCTTATCCTGGGGGGCGGCTCCAACCTGCTCTTCACTCGCAACTTCGAGGGCGTGGTGCTCAAAAACGAAATCCGAGGGCTGGAAGTCACCGACCAGGACGAGGAAACAGCTTTGGTGCGGGCGGGCGCCGGCGAGTCGTGGCATGAGTTGGTGCAGTACGCGCTGGGCCAGGAGTTGAGCGGCATCGAAAACCTGTCGCTGATACCGGGTACGGTGGGTGCCGCGCCGCTCCAGAACATCGGTGCCTATGGGGCCGAGCTGAAGGATACGTTTGAGCAACTGGAGGCGCTGGAGTTGGCTACCGGCCGGCTGCGCACGTTTTCGGCGGCCGAGTGCGGCTTTGGCTACCGCGAAAGCGTGTTCAAAGGCCCGCTTAAAAACCAGTTCATCGTCACCAGCGTGCTGCTGCGGCTGCACCGCCAGGCGCGCCCCAACGTGCGCTACGGCGACATCCAGACGACGCTGCAGGACATGGGCATAGCGGGCGAGCCTACGCCGCTGCACATCAGCGAGGCCGTCAGCAGCATCCGCCGCAGCAAGCTGCCCGACCCGGCCCAGATTGGCAATGCGGGCTCGTTTTTCAAGAACCCCGAAGTGTCGCAGGCCAAGTTCGATGAGCTGAAAGGCCAGTTTTCCGAGTTGCCGGGCTACCCCGTGCCGGGCGGCGTAAAGGTGCCCGCCGCCTGGCTGATTGAGCAGTGCGGCTGGAAGGGCCAGCGCCGCGGCCCCCACGGCGTGCACGACCGGCAGGCGCTGGTGCTCGTGAACCACGGCGGCGCGCAAGGCCAGGATATCCGCGACCTGGCCTACGAAATCATTGCCTCAGTGCGCGAGAAGTTCGGCATCGAGCTGCACCCCGAAGTGAACATTATGTAGCCCAGGTTGCTGACTGCGGGCTAGCACTAGCCTGTAACTCAGAATATATAACTACAGCCCGGCTGACGCGGGCGTCATATAAACTTCACCCGGCAGGTTCGTTTTTTGCGGCTGAAATCAAGACCTTTGCCTGTAACTGCCGGCGTGCAGCAGTGCTTTTTCACCCTCGTTTCACTTTCTCATTTGATGAAAAAATTACCCTTGCTGGCGTTGCTGCTGAGTTTGGCCGGCTGGCAGTCGGCGCAGGCGCAAACTGCTATTACCATTGGGGCCGCCCGGGCTCAGGCTCCGGCCTTCAATACCTCGGGAGCCACCGTTACGCTGCGGGGCATTGTTACCAACGGCGCCGAGTTGGGGTCCATCCGCTATATGCAGGACGGCACCGGCGGCATTGCCGTGTATTCGGCCACGCAGCTGAATGATGTTGTAGCCGGCGACTCCATTCTAGTTACCGGCGTGCTCAAGGATTTCCGGGGGCTGCTCGAAATTGACCCCATCACCTCGCTCGAAGTGGTAGCCGGCAACCGGCCGCTGCCTAAGCCCGTCGAGTTTTCGGTGGCCACGGCTACGGCCGCCTACGCCGAGCAGTACGAGGGCCAGCTGGTGAAGCTGGTAGATGCCACCACCGTAACCACGGTTGCGGGTGCGCCGGTATCGGCCTTTTCGGCCAACACCTCGTACCGCGTGAGTGGCAACGCCGCCACCGTGATGTACGTGAACCGGGCTTCCGACGGCCCCGACGGACTGGTAGGCAAGCCCTCGCCCACCGGCAAGTTCGATGTGGTCGGCATCATGAGCCAGTTCACCAACACGGCTCCTACCGGGGCCGGCACCGGCTACCAGCTGCTGCCGCGCCTATACGCCGACTTCCGGCAGGGCAACACGCCTAACTTCCTGGCTACCCCCTACCCCACCAACATCAGCACCACCGGCTTCACAGTAAACTTCGTTACCCAGAATGCTGGCAGCAGCAAGCTGGAGTACGCCGCCAGCCCTGCCGGGCCGTTTACGGCAGTAACTAACACGGCCAGCACCACCAGCCACAGCCTCGCCATTACGGGCCTGCAGCCGGCTACCATTTACTACGTGAAAGCCAGCAGCACCAACGCCGTGGGCCTCTCCGAGTCGCGGGTAGTGCCCATGATTACGGCTTCGAACTCGACGGGCAAGATGCGCACCTACTTCACCAACCCCGTGAATGCGGCGCTGGCTTTGCCCGGCAACACCGCCCTGCACCTGCCCAACGGCGCCATGGCCGACACGGTGGCCCGCTACATTGGCCTGGCCAAGCAAACGCTCGATATTGCCATCTATAACTGGAACAGCGCCACGATTGTAGCCGCCGTAAATGCCGCCAAAACCCGTGGTGTGGCCGTGCGTGTTATCTACGAAGGGGAAAACGCCAACATCAGTATCGCCAGCCTCGACGCGGCTATTCCGCGCATCAAGCGCCAGACGCTGCAGAACATCATGCACAACAAGTTTGTGGTGATTGACGCCAACAGCACCGAACCCAACCAGCCCTGGGTCTGGACCGGCTCAACCAACTGGACGCCCGCCCAGCTCAGCACCGACCGCAACAACTCCATTGCCGTACAGGACCAGTCGCTGGCCCGCACGTACACCGTCGAGTTCAACGAGATGTGGGGCGGCGGCACCCAGGCTACGGCCCTGTTCGGCTCGCGCAAAACCGATAATACGCCGCACTACTTCAACATTGCCGGCAAGCAGGTAGAGTCGTGGTTCTCGCCCACCGACAACGTGAACGGCCGCCTGATCGACGCCATCCAGTCGGCCGATAAGGACCTGCACATTGCCACCATGCTGCTCACCCAAACGGACATCGGCAACGCCATTGCCAACCAAATCCGGACCAAAAACATAGCCGGCTGCTCGGAGATGCTGATGGAGAGCATTCAGGCCAACTCCGCGGCTCAGGACATCTTCGACAACATCAAAACCGTGCTTGGCGCGCGCCTCATGCTGGACAACCCGTCCGGCATCATGCACCACAAATACGCCATCATCGACGCCACCGCGCCGCAGTCGGACCCGCAGGTGTTCGTGGGCTCGCACAACTGGAGCCTCTCGGCCAACACCGAAAACGACGAGAACACGCTGATTGTGCACGATGAGCGCATTGCCAACCAGTACTACCAGGAGTTTGCCCAGCGCATTGCCGACCAGAACAACGGCGTGCAGGTATGCAACCTGGTGCTGGCCACCAAAAACGCCAGTATCCAGCGTAGCAGCGTGCAGGTGTACCCCAACCCCACCACCGGCAAGTTCCGCCTGCGGGTGCAGACGGGTGCCGCCCGCACCGCCCGCGTAGTGCTGCGCGATGCCACCGGCCGCGTAGTGCTCGACCAGACCAAGCCCCTCAACGGCCAGGACGTGAGCGTAGACGCCTCCGCCCTGAAAGCTGGCCTCTACATGGTGCAGATTGTAACCCCCGAAGCCACCCAGGTTGGCCGCGTAGTGGTAGAGTAGGTTGCCATAACGGAGAGGTGAGAATTTTCACCGGTTCTGGCAAGTCGTAAAAGGCAGCTCCCGAAACGGGAGCTGCCTTTTTTTAAACTGATTAGCAATATATTACTGCGCTTTACAGCAATGCGGCCACCACTTACCGTATGCCTGTCAACGACCTTTCCATCCACTCTCTTTACTATCCATATGCGTGCAAATCGGCTTTACCTTACGGTTATCCTGCTGGCCGGCGTCTGGGGCGGGGCCCACACCGCTCTGGCACAGCAAACCTCCGCATATGTTCGACCTCCTGCAGTTTTAACCGAACCCATCGTTGTGCTGAATTCCAACATCATTATCAGCGGCATACTGCATGAAGTGAACTCGAACGATATCAAAGCGGTGAAGGTGTATAAGGGCAACAAAGCAGACTATCCTGCTCAGCTCCGCAACCTCGGGGTGGCCGTCGTCGATGTACAATCGTCTGAGCGCATCAAGAGCCAGTCGTTTGCCGAACTGGGCAAGCAACTGGGCATAAACGGGCCGGTGCTGTTCGCCCTAAACGGACACCCGCTCGACGCGCCAACAGTGGCCGGCCTGCGCATTGCGCCGGCTGCTATCGGCCAACTGCACATTGTACGCCCCACGGCCGGGCAACCCGCCACGCTCGTGGATGTGTGGCTGGCTCAGTCGCCCAAGCCCGAGCATGCGCCCGGCACTATTATGATTCGCGGCACTGCCGGAGGCTAAGCAGGAGTTGCCAGGAAGCCCACAGCAAGTAAAGCAAAGAGCGGCGCCCCAGTGTGGGGCGCCGCTCTTTGCTTGGCAGGCAATTTACCAAACGGGTGGCAAAGGTCTACTGTTGTGCCTTCCAGCGCCGCGCGGCCCATTCCTGGCGCTGCTCGGGCGTCTGGAAGGTCCAGGCCACGATGCGGCTGATTTTCTGGCCCTGCTTCATCTCGATGGTGCGGGTTTCGGGCGAGCCGGCTAGCTTAAGGAAGTGGTAGATGCTGGGCAGGGTGTCCTTTTTAGAAATGAGTGTGCTGAACCACAGCACCCGTTCGCGCACGCCCACGCTCTGGGCCACCATGCGCTTGAGGAAGCCCTCTTCGCCGCCCTCGCACCACAACTCCGTGTTCTGCCCCCCGAAGTTGAGCACCGGCGCACCGCCGGCCGTTTTGGGGTAGCCCAAGTTGCGGCCCTTGCGGCGGCTGCCGCTGGCGGCCTCCTCGGCCGAGGAATGGAACGGCGGGTTACATACCACCAGATCGAACTCCTCGCGGGGCTTCACAATGTCCTCGAACACGAAAGCCTGATGGCTCTGCACGCGCAGCTCCACGCGGTTAGCCAGCGCCGGATTGGCCGCCACCATGCTCTTGGCTGCTTTTAGGGCTACTGAATCGGTTTCGGAGCCCACGAAGCGCCAGCCGTAGGCCTTGCTACCGATGATGGGGTACACGCAGTTGGCTCCCACCCCGATGTCGAGCACGTGTACGGCTTTGTCGGTCGGCGCTACTCCCCCATTGTCGGTGGCCAACAGGTCGGCAGCGTAGTGGATATAATCGGCGCGGCCGGGGATGGGCGGACAGAGGTAGCCAGCCGGCACGTCCCAGTGCTGCACGTCATAGTGCTGCCGCAACAACGCCTGGTTCAGGGCCTTCACGGCGGCGGGGTTGGCGAAGTCGATGCTGTTATCACCGGCCGGATTGGACACCACGAAAGGCGCAAGGGCGGGGCTGGCGGCCGTGAGTTGGGCGAAATCGTAGCGGCCGTTGTGGGGGTTGCGAGGATGCAAGAGTTTTGGGGTACTAAAGGTGAAGAAGCGCCCGAAGAAGCGGGCCGCTTTTTGGCAAGTTACGGCTTTAATAGACCGTCATGCTGAGCGAAGCGGAGCGCAGTCGAAGCATCTCTACCACAGTAGTAAACCCAACTTTAGGGTTGCCATTGCAGTAGAGATGCTTCGACTGCGCTCCGCTTCGCTCAGCATGACACCGTTTTTTCGGCTGTCAAATTACACACTCTACTTCAACACCGCCACCGTCACGCCGTCGCCGCCGCGGTCGGCGTGCTCGTCGGCTACGCTGGCTACCTCGCGGGTGCGGTGCAGGTAGTCGCGGGCAATCTGGCGCAGCACGCCGTTGCCGCGGCCGTGCAGGATTCTGATTTCCGGGATGCCCAGCATGATGGCATCATCGACGTAGCTCTGGATTTTGGTTACGGCATCCTCGGCCCGCTCGCCGCGCAGGTCCAGCGTGGGGTTGAAGCTGGCCATGCGGCCGGTGGTATTGAAGCCCGAACCCGCATACTGAGCCGGAGCCAGCCGGGCCGCCTGCTTTTCCCGCTCCCGAATTTCGGAGCGCGTAAGCTTTTCGAGCTGGCCAATCTTGACGATGGTTTTCATGCCCCCAAACGACACCTCGGCCGTTTTACCTTTCACGGCCATGATTTCGCCGTGGCCCTCCTGGCCCAGCAGCGCCACTTTGTCGCCGGGTTTGAGGGTGGCGGCGTCGGCCAGCTCGCGGGTGGCGCGGGCTTTGGGGGGCTCAATCTGTAGCTTCTCGCGCACAAACGTGTCGAGCTTGCCGCGGGCCTCCTTGGTGCGCTCCTTGTCGGCCTGGCCCAGCCGGATTTCCTGGATTGTCGCCTCAATCTGCTGGTTGGTGTCGCGCAGCAGGGTTTTGGCCTGGGCTTTGGCCGTGCGCAGGGTTTCCTGGGTGGTGTCGTCGAGGTAGCGCTTGAGGTCCTGGTATTCCTGGGCGGCTTTCTTGAGGCGGCGCTCGGCCTTGGCGGCTTCGGCGGTGCGCTGCTCCAGCTCGGTTTTCTCTTTTTCGAGGCCTTCGAGCAGCTGGTCGTAGCGAATCTTATCCTTGCCCACGAGCTGGCTGGCCCGCTCGACGAGCTGGCGGGGTAGACCGATTTTGCGGGCAATTTCGATGGCAAACGACGAACCGGGCTTACCGATTTCGAGGCGGTAAAGCGGCTGCAGCTTATCGGGGTCGTAGCGCATGGCCCCGTTCACGATGCCGGGCGTGCGCTCGGCATAGTTTTTCAGGTTGGTGTAGTGGGTGGTAATAACGCCGAACGCGCGGGCCCGGTTGAGCTGCTCCAGCACGGCCTCGGCAATGGCTCCGCCCAGACTAGGCTCGGTACCGGTACCGAATTCGTCAATCAGCACCAGGCTGCGCTTGTTGGCCAGCGTGATGAACTGCTTCATGTTGAGCAAGTGCGAGGAGTACGTGCTCAGGTCGTTTTCCAGGCTCTGCTCGTCGCCGATGTCAATGAAAATATCGTCAAACATGCCGGCCTCCGACTTCTCGCCGGCCGGAATCAGCAGCCCGCACTGCAGCATGTACTGCACCAAACCCACCGTTTTCATGCTCACCGACTTACCGCCGGCATTCGGCCCCGAAATCAGCAGGATACGCTGCTCGGGCGTCAACTCGATGTCGAGCGGAACTACCTCGCGGGGGTCGGTTTTGGCGTGGGCCAGGAAAGTGAGGTAGAGCAGCGGGTGGCGCACTTGTTTCCAGCGCAGCATTGGCTGCGGGTGCAGCACCGGCAGCGTGGCTTCGAGGCGGCGCGCCAACTGGGCCTTGGCCCGGATGAAATCGATGAGGCCCAGGTACTGGTAGGCCTTGCGCAGGTCCGGAATATGGGGGCGCAGCTGGGCCGTAAGCTGGGTGAGAATGCGCATCAGCTCGCGCTGGTAGGCATTGTCGAGGTCCTTGATGTCGTTGTTGAGCTCGAACACGGCCTCGGGCTCAATGTACACCGTCTGGCCCGTGGCCGACTCGTCATGAATCAGGCCTTTCACGCGGCGCTTGTGCTCGGCCACCACCGGCAGCACCAGCCGCCCACCCCGGATGGTAGGCTCGGCCCCCTCCGGCACCCAGCCCTGCTGGCGGGCATTGCGCAGGATGCTGCCAATCTGCTTGCGCAGCATCATCTGCCGCGAAATCAGCTCCTGGCGCAGCTGGCGCAGCAGCGGCGAGGCATCATCGCGCACCTGGCCCTCGTCGTCCACCACTTTGTCCATAGCGGCCAGCAGGTTGCGGTCGACCTGCACGCCGATGCCCAGCAGGCGTAGCGTAGGAAACAGGTCGTCCTCGGCCCGCGAGAAAAACATGAGCGCCTCGCGGATGGTGCGCAGGCTCATCTTGATGGCGAAAAACGCCGATACATCGAGGTAGGAGCCGGGCAGGCTGGCCCGTACCAGGTAAGGGTTTACATCGTGGTAGTGGCTGCCGGGGAAGTCGACGCCGCTGTTGAGCAGCTGGCGAAATTCATCGGTTTGCAGCAGCAGCTTCTGGAGCTGCTCGGCCTGCGTCTGGAAGCTCATCTTGCTTACAAAGTGCCGGCCCAGGCCACTCAGGCACAACTCATTGAGCATGTCCCGCAGTTGGGAGAAGCCTATTTTCTGCTCGAAATTCTGAGGTAGAATCAAAAGAGGTAGTTCGTATTGGGTAACTTGAATGGCAGTGCGAAGGTAAACAGCAAATGGGCCGGGAAAGATTCAGGGATGTAGCGCGAAGCTCCAGCTTCGCGCATCGGTGCACGGTTACAGCTGGCGCGGCAGTCAGCAACGACACGCGAAGCTGGAGCTTCGCGCTACATTTCGCGCTACATCTCCCCTTCCACCCCCAGGCCAAACAGCGCGAAATCGTACTTCACGGGGTCCAGCGAGTCGAAGGTGCGCAGGTGGGCGGTCAGGTCTTCGGCGGCCAACCAATCGAGTTGCTTGCGCTCCAGCAAACCCAGGCGGCGGGCCACGCGCTCGACGTGCACGTCGCAGGGGCAGATGAGGTCGGCGGGCGAGAGGCGCGTCCAGAGGCCGAAGTCCACGCCGTGCTCGTCCTGCCGCACCATCCAGCGCAGATACATATTGAGGCGCTTGCAGGCCGAACCGCGGGCGGGCGTGGCCACGTGCTTACGGGTGCGCTGGGGCGCATCGTCGAGGCTGAAGAACAGGTTGTGGAAGTTCTCCAGTCGCTGCTTCTGGGTATTGCCGTGCAGGAAAGCGTCTTCCAGCGACGCGTGCTGCCCGTAGTACCAGCGCAGCCAGTGCACAAAGTACAGCAGGTCGGTGTCGCAGAAGGTGCGGTGGCAGAAGCCCAGCAGCCGTTTCAGGTCGTCGTCGTGGTGCTGGGTGATGAACTGGTGGGGGGCATCGTCCATGCGCCGTAGCAGCTCCCGGCACTTGCTGATGATGGTGGGCCGGCGCCCCCAGGCCAGCACGGCCGCAAACAGCCCACTGATTTCTATATCGGGCCGGGCCGAGAACTGGTGCGGAATGCTGATGGGGTCGAGGGCAATAAAGCCGGACTGGTCGTAGCGGCGGTACTTCTCGTCGAGCAGCGCCCGCACCTGGGCGTGGTTCATGTATTAGTACTGAGTAGTGGGTAGTGGGTAGTGAGTAATGAGACTGACGCTTTACAGTCGTTGGTATTAGCCAAGTCGAGTCTCACTACTCACTACCAACTGCTCAGTACTCGACGGCTTACGGCACATAGCTGGTTTCCACGCGGAAGCGTTGGTCGGGAGTGGCGAGGCGCTGCACGGCACGCTTGGAGAGGCGCAGCAGCACTTTGTCGTTTTCACCGGTGTCGGGCAGGCGGCCGATAACGCGCACGTACACGGCCTGGCCGTTCATGATGTTGCGCACCTCCATGATGGTGCCCACGGCGGCCGTTTTGTGCAGGGCCAGGTACTTATCGGAGGCATCGGTAGGAATGACCATGGCCAGGCCGCTTTCCGTGACGCGGCGGCCCGCCTCGTTGACGCGGGCCGGGGCGGGTGCCGACGTGTCTTTGGTTTCGGGCGTTACGGCCGGCGAACTGGCTTCGTCGCGGGCCTTTTCGCGCTCGGCGTCGCGGGCCACGGCTTTCTCGCGGGCCGTGGGGCGGGCGGCAGCCACTACGGGTGCCGGCGGGCCAGCCGCCCCGGTGGCCGGAGCGGCTATAATTACCACTTCATTTACCCGCACACTGTGGTCGGCCGCAAAGCCGTTGAGACGGGCCAGCTCAGCGGGCGTAGTCTGGAAACGGCGGGCAATGGCGTAAAGCGTCATGCCGGGCGTTACTTTGTACACCCGGTTGCCGTTGGCATCAGTGGGCAGTGCGCGTACCGACGCAGCCGGAGCAGCAACTGTGGATGTGGCCGGCCGGGCAGCGGTGGCGGGGGCAGGCGTGAGCACCACGCGGGTGCGCGGAATAAGTACTATCTGGCCCAGGTTGAGCTGGCCTTTCTGGCCCGAATTGGCCTCCACAATATCCTCAACGGGCACTTTGTAGCGGCGCGAAAGGCCGTAGATAGTCTCGCCGGCCGTTACGCGGTGGCGAATCAGCAGCTTGTTGTTGCGGTACTCCACGCCGATGGAATCGGGCGGGGCTACCGGCGCGGGAGCGGCCCAGGCAGACAGGCCGGAGAAAACGAGAGCAGCAGTCAGCAACGAAAATCGGGACATAGGAGAGCAGTACACAAAGCAGACGAGCAAACCGAAACCGGCGCAGCTGCATAAACTTTGCCTAAAGTTACGGATTCGGGCCGTAGCACCACCCCTGTGGCCTATAATCCGGTTATCCGGGAGCCCACCCGGACTTCTGTGGCCGGCAGTTCGCGGGTTTTGCCGTTTCTTGCGCTCTATCCACCTGCCCCTCCTGCTATGCTCGCCATCGGCATCATTCCGGCCCGCTACGCCTCCACTCGCTTACCCGGCAAACCGCTCATCGACCTGGGCGGCCAGACCATGATAGAACGGGTGGTGCGGCAGGCCCAACTAGCCAACCTGCAACGAGTGGTAGTGGCCACCGACGACGAGCGGATTCTGAAGCATGTACGCGGCTTCGGTGGTGAGGCTGTACGCACAAACTCCGACCACCCCAGCGGCACCGACCGGGTGCGCGACGCCTACGAGCAGCTGGGCGTAGCAGCCGACTGCGTCGTCAACATCCAGGGCGACGAGCCGTTCATTCATCCCGACCAGATAAACGCGCTGCTGGCCTTGTTTGCCGACCCCACCACCCAAATCGGGACGCTGGTGAAGCCGGTCATCAGTGAAGAAGAACTGTTCAGCCCGCACCTGCCCAAAGCGGTACTCGATGGCCGGGGTCGGGCACTGTATTTCAGCCGCCACCCCCTGCCCTACCAGCGCCAGTACCCGCAAAGCGAGTGGCTGCAGCACCACCGCTACCTGCGCCACATCGGCCTTTACGCCTACCGTCCCGCCGTGCTGCGCGCCCTCACCCAGCTGCCACCCTCGCCTCTAGAGCTGGCTGAAAGCCTCGAACAGCTCCGCTGGCTCGAAGCCGGCTACCCCATCCAAACCGCCGAAACCGAGCTGGAAACCATCGGAATTGACACACTGGAAGACGTGGAGCGGGCGTTGCGTTTCCTCGGAAGTTGAATCTGGATTGCGCAAAACGGCCGATGAATACCCCATTTTAGGGGTGTTCATCGGCCGTTTTTACTCTGATACTTCAAGCTGCGAAGTGAGTTTGCCGAAACGATGTAGGGGCG
>NZ_JAGGPS010000026.1:0-71781 GCF_018613725.1 Hymenobacter sp. ISL-91 | reverse complement strand
CGCCCCTACATCGTTTCGGCAACCTGGTTTAATTATTATTTCTCCACTACACTGATGGCGTAGCCGCCGCCGGGGGCGCAGTACTGCTTGAGTTTGGACTTGCTGGTGACGGTGATTTTGCGGATGGCGTAAGCCTGCGGGTTGGTTTCGTAGTGGGCGCCCTTGCCGTCGGCGTAAATGGTGGCCTCATACTTTTTGCCCTGTTTCAGGAAGCTGAAGTCAACGGTGCTGGTGCGGCCCTGCTCGTCGCAGGTGCTGCCCACAAACCAGCTGCTGCCGCCCTTCTGCAGCCGCGCGATGGTAATGTAGTCGCCGGGCTCGGCTTCGAGGATGCGGGTGTCGTCCCAGTCTACGGGCACATCCACTATGAACTGGAAGGCGTCGAGGAATTTGTTGTAGGTTTCGGGCAGGTCGGCGGCCATTTGCAGCGGGCTGTACATGGTCACGTACAGGGCCAGCTGCCGGGCCAGCGTGCTGTGCACGAAGGAGTTGTTCTTGGGATTATAAGCGCTGATTTTGGTCTGGAAAATACCCGGCGTGTAGTCCATCGGGCCGCCCACCAGGCGGGTAAAGGGCAGAATGGTGGTGTGGTCGGCGTTGTTGCCGCCGAACGACTCGTACTCGGTGCCCCGCGCCGCCTCGTTGCCGATAAGGTTGGGGTAGGTGCGCGACAGGCCGGTAGGACGTACGGCCTCGTGGCCATTAACCATGATGCGGTATTTGGCGGCCTTTTCCAGCACGTAGTTGTAGTGGTTGATGAGCCACTGGCTGTAGTGGTACTCGCCCAGCGGCAGCACGTCGCCTACATAGCCGGTTTTCACGGCATCATACCCATACTTGTTCATAAACTGAAAAGCCGAGTCCAGGTGCCGCTCGTAGTTGCGGGTCGAGCCACTGGTTTCGTGGTGCATAATCAGCTTAACGCCCTTGCTTTTGGCGTAGCGGCTGAGCTCGGCCACGTCGAAATCGGGGTACGGCGTTACGAAGTCGAACACGTACTCCTTGTGCTTGCCGAACCAGTCTTCCCAGCCGGTATTCCAGCCCTCTACCAGCACACCCCCAATCTTATGCTTGGAGGCAAAGTCGATGTACTCCTTTACGTGGGCCGTAGTGGCGGCGTGCGTGGCATTGGGCTTCACCTTGGAATAGTCGATGGAATCGAGCTTGATGTTCTCCATATCGGTGTACGACCACGAGCTTTTGCCCGTAATCATCTCCCACCACACGCCCACGTACTTGATGGGCTTGATCCAGCTGGTGTCCTTGATTTTGGAAGGCTCGTTGAGATTGAGCACGAGCTTGGACTCAAGAATACCGGCGGCCCGGTCGCTCACGATTACCGTGCGCCAGGGCGAGGTGTTGGGTGTTTGCAGGTTGCCCTTGTTGCCCTGCGCATCGGGCGTGAGGTGGGCGTTGAGCGTGAACGTCTTGTCGTCGAGGTCGAGCGACATGGTGGAGTAATCGACCAGCGCGGCTTCGTGGATGTTGATGTAGAGCCCGTCCTGGCTTTTCAGCATCAGCGGCGTCTGCAAACCGGTGGGCGAAAACGTGTGCTGCGAGGCGTTGGGCGTTACGGCCGCCTTCATCAGCCCGCGCACTTCCGAGAGCTTGGAGGTGACGGTGCTGTACTCCTGGGTGTCGTAGTCGCCGGGCAGCCAGAAGGCCTTGTGGTCGCCGGCCAGGGCAAACTGGGTTTTCTCCTCCTTCACCACAAAGTAGCCCAGCTCGGGCTGGCGCGGAAACTCGTAGCGGAAGCCCAGGCCATCGTTGAACAGCCGGAACCGTACCAGCATGGTGCGCTTGGTGGCGGGCTGCGTGAGCGTGAGGGCCAGCTCGTTGTAGTGGTTGCGAATGGTTTTCACCTCGCCCCACACCGGATTCCAGCTTTCATCAATAGCCTTGCGGACGGCGCTGGTTTGAGTGAACCCGCTGGTGAGGCTGGGCGTGCCCTTCAGCTCCAGGCCCAGCTGGCCGGGCTTGAGTACCGCGCGGCCCTTGTACGTGAGGCTGTAGGTGGGCGTGCCGTCGGCGCCGAGGTTCACCAGCAGCGTCAGCTGCTTATCAGGCGACTGGAGCTGCTCTTCGGCGCGGGCCAGCGTGGCAGTGGTCCACAGAAACGTAAGCAGCAGAAACAGGCCGCGGCCGAAACGCCTGGAAATAAGAGAAGTAGGCATAGAAAGGAAGTGAAGGAGCAGTAATCGGCAAAGTAGCCCTTTGCCGCCGCAAGTTCGGCCGCCGCCGCCGCTACGGCTACCAGTGCGTTACCCGTTCTTCGCGCCCCATTGACTATTTAGTCGTGAGTAGCTGGTATTGAGTACTGAGAAAATGTTCAACTAGTGGTTCTCACTACTCAATACCAGCTACTCACTTCTCCAAGTACCCTACTCCTGCTGGCGCGCCTGGCGCTGCACATGGTGCTCGGCGGCGGCGCGGTGCTCATCCTTCATTTCGCGGGAAAGGAAAAAGTTGAGCGCCGTGCGGATAACAGCAATGGCCCCGAGCTTGCCAATCTGCTCCCAACTCGGCGCAATAGTGGTCGAAAGAATATCGGCTCCCAGCTGAAATTCGAGCGCCAGCGCCAAGTAGCGGGCCAGGGTGAGGCGGATGGCCGTAAAATCGGCAGTGCGGCGCGAGGCCAGGGCCTTGGCGAACAGGTAGCCTCCTACCACAATGCCCAGCACAATAATACCCGCACCTACCGCCTCGGCCCCCAGCTTCAGCCACAGCACCGCGTGCACCACGGCTTCCTCCGCCTGCGTGTAGGCACTCGAAACGGGCGGGAGCGTAACATCAGGCATCTATGGTGGGCTAGGTGAAAGGGGTTGTACGATTACAGCCCATTAGCAGCCAACTTGCCGGCATTCGTCAGCCACCGGCTTTCTTGGCCTTGTAGCCCTTTTCCAGCAGCAGGGCCAGCACCTTGTCGCGGAAGTCGCCCTGGATGAGGATTTCGCTATCCTTGGCGCTGCCCCCCACGCCGCAACGGCTTTTGAGTAGCTTGCCCAGCTCCTGCAAATCGATTTCCTGGCCTACAAAACCGGTTATCAGCGTCACCTGCTTGCCCCCACGTGCCTTCTTGTCAAGCTGCACGCGCAGGTTTTGCTGCTGGGGTGGCAGCGTGGCAGCCGTTGGTTCGGTGGGTTCGTCGTAGCTAAATTCGGGATTAGTGGAGTACACCACGCCCTGGCGGTTATTCTTCATGGTTTAGGGATTAGGGATTAGGGATTAGGGATTAGGGAAAATACGAACGTCATGCTGAGCGCAGCGTAGCGGAGTCGAAGCATCTCTACTGTAATGGTAACCCTGAATATTACGACGAAGCGGTAGAGATGCTTCGACTGCGGCTACGCCTTCGCTCAGCATGACCCGTTCTTTCTACGTCGCTCAACAATCCATCCGTTCACTCATTCACTCATTCCCCTACACCGCTACCTCCAGCGCCAGCGGCGTCAGCTCCACCTCAAAATCGGTGGCGTCGGCCACATAGTCACCATCGACATGGAAGCCAATGGGAGTAGCGGCCTGCACCCGGATGCGGCGGCCGCGATGGAACTGGGCCCCGCCCGAGGTAGGCAGCGTACCCAGGGCCAGCCCCACCCCTACCCGGATAGCTCGCCAGAATGGCAGCGCATCGATCAGGCACAAATCCAGCAGTCCATCCTGGATATTGGCGCGGGGGGCAATGTAGGCGTTGTTGCCGTACTGCGAGGCGTTGGCGAAGGCCAGCACGTAGCAATGGGTGTCGCGGACGTCCTCGTTTTCCAGCGTCAACTGCACGGCTGTGGGGCGGTAGTGGCGGTATTCGCCCAGGGCCACTTTCACGTAGGTAGCCAGTCCCCGGGTGCCAGCCTGGGCAAATTTGCGGCTCACATGGGCATCAAACCCCAGCCCGGCCGTGCAAAAAAACCAGTGCCCGTTGATGCGGCCCGCGTCGATGCGCTGGAAAGTGGGGCGGCAGGCGCGGCGCACGGCAGCGGGCAAATCGAGCGGCAGGTGCAGGTGGCGGGCCAGGCCGTTGCCCGAGCCGCGGGGCACGATGCCTAAGGCCGCGCCAGTACCCAGCAAGCCCCGGGCCACCTCGTTCACAGTCCCGTCGCCGCCCACGGCCACCACCACCCGGCAGCCGGCCGCGGCGGCCTGGCGGGCCAGCAGCTCGGCGTGGCCGGCGTACTGCGTAGGCATAATGTCGAACTCGGCCCCGGCCGCCGTGGCGTGCTCACTGAGCAGAGCCGCCACGTTCTGGCTTCGGTTGGTGCCTGAAGTTGGGTTGAGAATAAAGCAGAGACGCATGCTTTTAAGCTGTTAGCTGATGGCTGCTAGCTGTTAGCTTTTCGGTGGAGAAGCATAAGCTGACAACAAAAGAACGTCATTCAGAGCGAAGCGAAGAATCTCGCGTGCTATCGTTGGGAATTACCCTGACGACTAGCACGCGAGATTCTTCGCTTCGCTCTGAATGACGTTCTCTGAACGGTTCGCTTAGCACATTAAGCTAACAGCTAGCAGCCATCAGCTAACAGCTTAAAGACTAGCCGTTCATTTTGTCGCCCAGCTTCTTGATGAGGTCGGCGGTGCGGGCGCTGTAGCCGGCTTCGTTGTCGTACCAGCCCACCACTTTCACCAGCGTGCCATTGGCCGAAGTCAGCTCTGAGTCGAAGATGCAGCTGTGGGGGTTACCCACGATGTCGGCGCTTACCAACGGGTCGGTGCTGTACTCCAAGATGCCCTTCATATCACCGTCAGCCGCCTTTTTGATGGCTGCGTTGATTTCCTCGGCCGTAGCCTCACGCTTCAGCAGCACGGTCAGGTCGGTGGTCGAGCCATCTGGAACGGGCACGCGCATGGCAATACCGTCGAGCTTGCCTTTCAGTTCGGGCAGCACTAGGCCTACGGCCTTGGCAGCACCCGTGCTGGTTGGGATGATGCTCAGGGCAGCGGCGCGGGCGCGACGCAGGTCCGAGTGGGGCGAATCCTGCAGGCTCTGGTCGGAGGTGTAGGCGTGTACCGTGGTGATAAAGCCCTTCTCGATGCCAAACGTGTCGTTGAGCACCTTGGCCATTGGGGCCAAGCAGTTGGTGGTGCAGCTGGCGTTCGAAATGATGGTTTCGTCGCCGGTCAGGATGTCCTCGTTCACGCCGAGCACCACCGTGGGGATGTTGCCTTTGGCAGGAGCCGAAATCACGACTTTCTTGGCTCCGGCGGTGATGTGCTGGCCTGCGCCGGCCTCATCCACGAAGCGGCCGGTGCTTTCGAGTACCAAATCAACGCCCATGTCGCCCCAGGGCAGCAGCTTGGGGTCGCGCTCGGCCAGGGCCACAATGCGCTGGCCATTTACGGTCAGGCTGTCGTTATCGAACTCAACCGTACCCGGGAAACGGCCGTGTACGGAGTCGTACTTGAGCAGGTGGGCCAGGGTCTTATTGTCCGTCAGGTCGTTGATTGCCACGACTTCCACGTTGTCGCGCGAGAGCAGCGCCTTGAACGTGAGGCGGCCGATGCGCCCGAAGCCGTTGATGGCAACTTTAATTTTGGCCATAGTAGTAGGGGAAGTGGGAAGGTTATCGACCGCGAAGGTCGGGGTGAAAACACGCAACGAAGGTAATGGGCCGGGCGCGGATACCCAAATCGGCTGCTGATTGTGGCCGACTCATAACACTGCGGCCCACTTGGCGACAAAATTTTCAGGTTGAAAATCAGCCCATTCAGACCGATGAGCCGCTTTTTTTCAAACCTACTCCTTGCACCGCTCAATCGGCCACCTATCTTTGCAGCACCAAAACGCAACAGGGTCGCCTTTATCTGGTCCGTTCGTCTAGGGGTTAGGACAGTAGATTTTCATTCTACCAACAGGGGTTCGATTCCCCTACGGACTACTCCCGGCCCCGCGCTTTGGCTTTTACCTGAAACCCCGCTCCGAACTATTCGGAGCGGGGTTTTTCGCTTTCTGGCCCGGCGCAGAGCCAGTTTTTGCCGTAAACAGACTTTCTGCTCATCTTAACGCCACCCGATGTCCCGCACAATTATCGTTTCCAACCGCCTGCCTACCAAAGTACTTCGCACCGATGACTCGCTCACGTTTCAGGCCAGCGAAGGCGGTCTGGCAACGGGCCTGGGTTCGATTTACCAGCAGGATGGCAATGTGTGGGTGGGCTGGCCGGGCCTGTTTGTGGCCGATGCCACCGAGGAGGACTATGTACGCGAACAGCTGCGCCAGGACAGCATGGAGCCCGTGTTTCTGACCGAAGCCGAAATCCGCGACTATTACGAGGGCTTCAGCAACTCCACCCTCTGGCCCACTTTCCACTACTTCCCGCAGTATGCCACCTACGAGCCCGCCCACTGGGCCGCCTATGTGGCTGTAAATGAGAAATTCTGCCAGGCCGTGCTGGCCCTGGCCGGCCCCGACGACACCATCTGGATACACGATTACCAGCTGCTGCTGCTGCCGGCCCTGCTACGGGCGGCCCGGCCCCGGGCCACCATTGGCTTCTTTCTGCACATTCCGTTTCCTTCTTACGAGCTGATTCGGGTGCTGCCCTGGGCCCGCGAGCTGGTGGCCGGCGTGCTCGGCGCCGATTTGATCGGCTTCCACACCTTCGGTTTTATGCGCCACTTCCTGAGCTCCGTGTCGCACCTGCTAGGCTTCACGGCCCACAATGGCCGCCTCGAAGCCGGGCAGCGCACGGTGCTGGTCGATACCTTTCCGATGGGCATCGACTACCACCGCTACGCCGAGGCCACCGCGTCCGAATCGGCCCGGCAGCACGAGGCTAGCTACCGGCAGGTGCTGGGCGAGATACGCGTTATTCTATCCATCGACCGGCTCGACTATTCCAAGGGCATTGCCGAGCGGCTACGGGCCTTCGAGCAGCTGTTGGTACGCCACCCCGAGTGGCGCGGGCAGGTAAGCCTGATTATGGTAGTGGTGCCCTCGCGCGACCAGGTGGCCCAGTATGCGGCGCTTAAAGAGGAAATCGACGAGCTGGTGGGCCGCATCAACGCCGCCTACCGCACCATGCGCTGGACGCCCATCCACTACTTCTACCGCTCCTTCCCGTTCGATGAGTTGGCCTCCCTTTACCGCCTGGCCGAAGTGGGGCTGGTAACGCCCATGCGCGATGGTATGAACCTGGTGGCCAAGGAATTCGTGGCCACCAAGGCCAACAACCACGGCGTGCTGATTCTGAGCGAGCGGGCCGGTGCGGCGCGCGAGTTGTCCGACGCGCTCATCATCAACCCCACCGACCTCGACCAGCTAACCGCCGCCCTGCACGAGGCCCTGGTAATGCCTGCCGATGAGCAGGCCCGCCGCATGCGGGCCATGCGCCGGCTGGTGCGCCAGTACGACGTATTTGCCTGGACCAACCTGTTTATGAGCCGGCTGGCTTATGCCAAGCAGGAGCAACTTTCCCTTGATACCGACATGCTTTCCCCCGACCTGACCGCCCAACTGCTGCGCGATTACCACGCGGCCCCTGCCCGCCTGCTGCTGCTCGACTACGACGGCACGCTCAGCCCCTTCCACAACGACCCGCAGCAGGCCGGGCCCGACCAGGAGCTGCGCCTGCTGCTGCGGGCCCTCACCGAAATTCCACAGAACCGCGTCGTCATCATCAGCGGCCGCGACCGGGCCACGCTGGAGGGCTGGCTGGGCCATTTATCAGTCGATTTCATTTGTGAGCACGGCGTGTGGCTACGGCCGGCGGGCGAAGACTGGCAGCTGTTTCAGGCCCTTAACAACGATTGGAAGGATGAAATCCGAACTATTCTTGATCTGTACGTAGCCCGCACGGCCGGTTCGTTTATCGAAGAAAAAGACTTTTCACTGGTCTGGCATTTCCGCCGGGCCGATGCCGAGCTGGGCGACATGCGGGCCCGCGAATTGATGAACCACCTCACCTTTATCACGGCCAACGCCGATTTGCAGGTGATGGAAGGCAACAAGGTGATTGAAATCAAGACGGCCGGCATCAACAAAGGCACCGCCGCGGCCCGCTGGATGGCCACCTACCCTTCCGGTTTCGTGCTGGCCATCGGCGACGACCGCACCGATGAGGATACGTTCCGCGTTATGCCGCCCGAAGCGTACACCATCAAAGTAGGCCCCGCCCCCCGCTCGCTGGCCCGCTACCACGTAGACTCCCCCTCCGACGTACGCCAGCTACTGCGGGAAATGCTGATGTAGGCGTTTGGTTTTAGGGCCTAGAAAAAGAACGTCATTCAGAGCGAAGCGAAGAATCTCGCGTGCAATGGTAACCTCAACGTCTTGGTTACTTTGGCACGCGAGATTCTTCGCTCCGCTCAGAATGACGTTCTTTTTTTTGAGCCCTAAGCCCTAAATCCTACAGAAAACTCGGGCTATCCAGCTTTTTGGCAATGCGGAAGGCGGCATTTACGAGGCCCACGTGGCTGTAGGCCTGAGGGAAGTTACCCCATTGCGAGCCGGTTTTAGCGTCCACATCCTCGCTCAGCAGGCCCAAATGGTTGGTATAAGTGAGCAAATGCTCGAACTCGGCTATGGCCTCCTGCACTCGGCCCACGCAGGCCAGCGCCTCCACGTACCAGAAGGAGCAGATGAGGAACGTGGTTTCGGGCGTACCGAAGTCGTCGGGGTGGCGGTAGCGGTAAAACAGGCCTTCGGGCGTTTTCAGGGCGCGCTCCAGGGCTTCGAGGTGGTGGGCAGCCCGCTCGGAAGCCGGGTCGAGGTAGCCCATCATAATCAGCTGAATGGTGCTGGCATCGAGGTGGGGTGAGCCGATGGCATTGGTGTAGGCCTGCTGCTCCTGGCTGTAGCACTGCTCGATACGGTCGGCAGCAGCCTGCATCAGGCGGGAGGCCATGGCCTCCATCTCGGTGTCGCCCAGGGCGCGGGCTACGTGGCAGGCCGCGTGGCTGCCGGCCCAATGGAACAGGTAGGTGTAGCAGTGGCGCTGCGCCAGGTTACGGAACTCCCACAGGCCGGCGTCGGGCTGGTCCATAGTGGATTCAATCTGGTGCAGGGCCTCGTATACCAGCTTTTCGGGGTTGCGGTGCTCCGGGTTCACAAAGCGCGCATCCACGTAGAGCGGCAGCAGCGCCACCAGCACCTGCCCGTACACATCGTTCTGGATGTGGGTATAGGCGTCGTTGCCGATGCGCACGGGCTGGTTGCCCAGGTAGCCAGCCAGCGGCAGCTCCTGCTCGATGAGCTGCGAAGCACCGCTGATGCCGTACAGCGGCTGGTATTTGCCCGTAATGCTGCTCGAAATATTGGCGATGTAGTGGAAATAGCGCTCCAGCTCTTCGAAGTGGCCGATGTTATTGAAGGCCGTGAGCGTGTAGAAGGTGTCACGCATCCAGCAGTAGCGGTAGTCCCAGTTGCGGGTGCTGCCGGGCGCCTCGGGCAGGCTGGTGGTGCTGGCCGCAATTATGGCCCCGGTGTCCTCGTACTGGTGCATTTTGAGGGCCAGCGCCGAGCGGATAACGGCCGGCTGGTGGAAGTTGCTGATGCTCGTGCTCTTCACCCACTGCCGCCAGTACCCGAGCGTGTTCTGCAGAAAAGTTTCGCAGGTGCTTTCCAGCGGCGCTTCGAGCGGGGCCCCGTAAGTGAGCACCAGGTACTTGGTTTCGTTGAGCCCGAAAGCCTCCTCGTCGAGCACATAGGTTAGGGGCAGGTTGGTGGTGAGGCGGATTTCTTCCTCCATGCCCAGAAACGCGATATGGTTGGAGCTGCGGCGCCGGCTGAGCTGCTGCTCGCCGTACTCGGCCACCGGCCGGCAGGTTACCCGCACCCGGGGCGTGCCCTCCAGCGGCTCCACCTTCCGGATAAACATGAGCGGCTTATAGTACCGCTCGTACTGGCTGAAGCGCGGGGCGAAGTCGGTGACGCGGTAGCGGCCCTCGTCGGTGCTGATTTCGGTTACGAGCACGTTGGTGTTGGCCGCGTAGTACTGCCGGCTCTCGAAGCCGCCTTCCGTTACGGGCCGGATACTGTACTCGCCGCCCTTCTGCTCATCGAGCAGCGCGCCGAACACAAAGCTGCTGTCGAAGCGGGGCCAGCAAAGCCAGCGCACGGCCGTATCGGTACCAATCAGGCCCAGAAAAGCGCAGTTGCCAATCAGGCCCATATCATAGGTGTGTTTCATCATAAGTCGGAGCAAAAATGATTGGGGCAAAGCGGATGCCGCCCTGCTGACGAAGTGGCCAGCCCCCTACTTGTACCGTTTCGGGCCGGTGCGAGTTACCGCCCGCTTACCCGAGTGGCCGTTGCCAGGGCCGGTTCAGGCAAAATAATCCGACTGATTCTGTATGACTTATCGGCTTTTACTGGTTTTTTTTACACCCGGCTCTTGCCCCGCATTATTTGGTCTGTATCTTTGCACCACCAAAACGAAAAACGCTTTCGTTTTCCAACCGGTCCGTTCGTCTAGGGGTTAGGACAGTAGATTTTCATTCTACCAACAGGGGTTCGATTCCCCTACGGACTACTCACCTGGGGGCTACAAGCTCTCAAGTAGGCTCAAAAAAGCCTCCCTGCATCATGTAGGGAGGCTTTTTGCTTTTAGAGCGATTTCAGTCAATCGGGTCCGCACCGTCAGAATTAGCTTTTCCGTACCGCTAGGCTGACGGTACAGCCTGTACCTTCAGCAAACGCGACAAATCGTCGCATCCTACCTGCGAGTTTGTAGCCCCCAAGTGAGGACTTTTCAAGGGTCGGGGCGTACAATCGTATGGAAAACCATACGAACGACCTCGCAGAAGCCTTACACGGCGCAGTAACCCATCCGGAGTACCCGGACTATCGAATTACCCCCGCTGGCTTGATCTACGACCAGGAGAAGGCTAAATGGGCTGTACTGGGTACTACACCTCGCGGCCATCTTGAAGTCTGGCTCCGGCAAGCAGATGGACAGCGTAAGCGCGTAAAGGTCCACCGTATCGTTGCCCAAGCCTTCCTCCCTCCTATCGCGGACAAGGCTGAGGTTGACCACCTGGACCAGAACGTGCAGAACAACGCTGTTGAGAATCTGGTGTGGGCAGACCGTAGCGACCAGATGCGAAACCGCCAAGCTTCATCGAAAGGCACCTCGCAGTACATTGGCGTTAGTTTCAACTCAACCAGAGGGCAATGGGTGGCGAAGGCCAAAGCAGGTGGCAAGACGCATAGCTTTGGCTACCACGACGACGAAGAAAGTGCGGCTAGGGCTAGAGATGCTGGTGCAACTGCTTTGGGCTTCACCTATATGAACCTACCGGCGTAAACGCAGAAAGGCCCCTCTCGAGCAGTTCGAAAGGGGCCTTTTACTGGTGCCGCTGGCTGGTGCCGCTGGCTGCCCGATTGAGGCAAAGATGTTACTCTCCTTCAAGCCCTGCGCTAAGCACCTTTTGCTTCGATTACTCTTCGGCGTCGACCAAAACGGCCTGCACCTCTAACCGACGGGCCTCGTGCTTGATACTATCCAGCATGCGCATGAAACCCTTAATAGAGTTATCCAGCACCAGCCGTAACAGGTCGGGATCCGTACCAGCCCGCTGTAGGGCATCGCATAGTTCCTGTATGCTCAACGGTCCGGCCGTGTCGGCCTAGCGCAACGCAAACACAATCTGGGCCTCGGTAAACTTCGTCTTTTTCATGGCACCTGTCTCTTGGTTTTAAGATACGACAAGGGCCTGATTTCTCTACTTTAGCATGGTCTAGTTTATTGGGGGGAGGTCATCGTAGAACAAAAGACTTAAATTTCTCCAACACAACATTGGACTTACAAAACCCGTTCGTATATTTGCCAATACTTGTCAAGTCAAAATATGGCATCTTGAAAACATTAGGAACAATATTAAGAGAGCTACGGGAGGAGAAAGGTCTACTTCTTAGAGAAGTTGGGGCTTTATTGTCACTTGACCCTACTGTTCTAAGCAAAATTGAGCAAGACAAACGAAGCCCGACAAAGGAGCAAGCCAAAGCACTTGGACAGTTTTATAAACACCAAAAGAATGATATTATTATAGCTTGGCTTTCTGACAAGTTATTTCATGAGGTGCAAGACGAAGACCTTGCTTTACAAGCAATGCAGATGGCAGAAGAAAAAATACGATACAACATCAAAGATAAAAAAGAAAATAAGCTATGACAGGATTTGATATAAGAGAAAGACGAAACGATATTGGTTTGAGCCAATCAAAACTAGCCAATATAACTGGTATCGAACAAGCTCGAATTTCCGCATACGAACTTGGCAAACTTGAATTGTCAGTTAAAGAGGTGAATGAAATTGCTAATCAATTAGAAATAATTGACGAAGCAGCAGTACTGAAACTGAAAAAGAAAAGGTTTCAAAACAGTAAGCATTTGGATTCAATTATTGCTCAAAGGCCTAGAAGAGGATTTTCAAAAACAAATCGAAATAAAGAGTATTTGGAAATTCTAAATTCTTTAGATTATCAATTTACAAACCCGCCAAAAACAGGTCTTAAAGCAATTTCATTTTTCGCAGGCTGTGGCGGTTTATGTTACGGCGTTAGAGCTGCCGGGTTTGAAATTGTAGCGACTAACGAATTAATTGAAAACTATAAAGATATTTATAAGTTAAATTTTCCAAATGCAAGATTTTTACCAAATGATGTACAGGAGATAACAAAATCCGATATTAATAAGATTTTGAAGGAGCATAAAAAAATTGATTTGATGGTTGGTGGCCCACCTTGTCAAGGATTTAGCTTAGCTGGCAAAAGAGATGTAAATGACAAGAGAAATACCTTATTTGAATATTACTTAAATATTGCAGAACAAGTGCAACCAAAAGTTATCTTAATTGAAAATGTCAGGCTTCTTACGTCAATGAAGGACCCAAATGGCGGTTTAGTGAGCAAAAGAATATTAGATACATTTTGTAATATAGGTTATAAAAGCAATTTTTATAACCTAAATGCAAAAGATTATGGCGTCCCGCAACATAGAGAAAGAGTAATATTTATTGCAGTAAGAAAAGACTTGCCCCCCCCCCTTTCAATTGCTGAACCCAAGTATGGAAATTCAGGCGGTCTGTTTGAATCAAGGCTGCCGTATTTTACATTTGGTGATGGAGTATCTGATTTGGATTTTCTTGAATCAGGTGAGTCAAGTTTTAAAGATGAACATCATTGGGCTGTTAATCATCCAGAACACGTTATAAGATGGTTAATTGATGTGTCTGAGGGGAAAAGTGCACACGACAACACTGACCCTAGTTTACGTCCACCTTCAGGTTATAACACTACATATAAAAGACAGGTCTGGAAAGAACCTGCTGGAACAGTGGCGACAACATACGGAATGATTTCAGGGTGTAGAAATGTCCATCCAATTGCAACAAGAGCATTAACAACAAGAGAAGCACTTCGCTTACAAAGTTTCCCGGACTCATTTAAACTGACAGGCAATGATGGTCCTATCAGGACTGTTATCGGCAATGCTGTTCCACCTTTGTTAGCTTTTGAACTTGCAAAATTTATCAAAGAGAATTATATGTTATAAAAATATCCTGCCTGTAAATTAAATTGAAGTTGTTCAGGATGTTGTGCTTGTCCACCTCTTTGCATTTGTACAATTCCAAATCGAGGCGCATCGTGTTGAACACCGGCAGGGTCTTTATACGAACCTTTTCGAACACTATATTTTTTCTTTTCAAACCCTGCGTAGTTACATGATAGCTCTATCAATTCATCAATTGTATACAATGCAAATTCTTGGGGTTGACCAGCAGGCATCTTTTTAGTTAGGTGCAGAACCAACTCAGGAGCATATGGGTCATTGATATAGGCCTTTTGTAATAAAAGCCGTGTTATATCGGGCTGCCTTTCAGTTAAAATAGTTTCTAGTTCGAGTCTACCTTCCGTATTAATTTCTTCCCAAAAATACCTTCGAGGGTCGGATACCCGTCCAACTAAAACAACTGGATTATCTTTTGGAGCAAAGCCATTGTCACCGCAAAATTGTCTCAATGCGCTCACAGCAACATCTGAAACAGGAATACCATTGTTACGCAACAATTCACAAAAAGCTCTTGCAGTAGTAAAATATAGTTGTGCATTTGTTGGAGTTTTATTGCTGCATTGCTTCACAGATATGCCAACTGTTTCCTTAATATTTAATTCGCTATTGTAAATTGTTAATAGAATATCGCTTTTGCAAGCCCTTACTCTCATTCCGTTTACCTCAAGCCACTTTTTCCCTTCTTCAGCAGTAGCAAGTGGGCCTAAAGCAATAGCTTCTACTGCATGACAATTTCCCCAACCTAAAATCTTTAACGCTTTTTTTACAATTGAAATTTCAGGATTTCCGTTAATCAAATAATCAGGTAATGGGTTTTGCGAAATGGGACAAGGCAAATTATTAATTGTTTGAGCAAGGCTGGTTTCAAAATTATGACCTGCAATTCTCCCTGCAACTCCCGCTTGTATTTGAAGTGCGTGCTTATAATCGTTAGGTGTTAATGCCATTACAAATCTTTCGTTAATGAACTAATAGTTGTATTTAATCCTGCTACAAGTATTGACAGATTTAAGAATGAAATATTCCTTAATCCTCTTTCGACAAGACTTATGTATGTTCTATCAAAGCCACATCTAAAGGCGAGTTCTTCTTGCGACAGTTTCAGTTCTGTTCTTTCGAGCTTCACTTTCTCACCGAGTTTTTTCAGCAGTTTCTCCTTGTCCATAGTGAAATTTCCCTTGGTCATAGTACAATGCGAAAGTATTTTTATGTAGACACTATGACAACGGACAATACGTCTCATTCCTATTAATAACCCTCCTATTCATTCACACCATTTGCAAGCAACACAACCTGTACACTCTCGAAACGGAAAGACAAATACCTGGTGTGAATCGACGAACTGAAGAAGCTGGTCCATGAATACCAAGAAGAACTAATTCGACTGAGGGCGTAGGCACCGCCTGAGCAGCCACTGAGTTCCAACAATAGCCGTTGATTCCGATACCCTCGGGAGCAGCGGCTGTTTTGCGTTGGCGTTTGCGGTGGGCAGGTGAGGGGCGAGGGGTGTCTGCGGGCGTGTAGCGCCTATTGGAACGGTCAGAACGGGCATAAGCGCATCAAATCTGACCCACATCGAGGCCGGACTATCCAAGTAGCTACTATGCTTACTGGGTGATTTGGCCTCGTCACAGGAGCCGATTTGAGTCCGTTTTAACGGGTCGCAATATTTTGGGCGTTTGAATTAAAAGATTTGATGGGTAGCAGTGGTGTCGCACCAACAGCGCTTCTTCGCATAGTACTTCAACACTAAATCCCCAAACGACCACCATGAGAACCAAAAAAGCTATTGCTAAGAGTGTAGATGCGCCTCAGGCCGAGCCAAGAAAATTTGCAATAAACCTAGAAAACATTCCTGTTACTGCCGATGTACCAGCCGCTGAGGTAGTTTAGATAGCAGAGGCCAAGAAGCGTGAGCGCAGCTATAGCCAAAACGCCATCAACATGGAGGACCTAGAGCGCCTGAGCCAATTAAAAACCTTTGTTAAGGAGAAGCTCAACGTAACAGTGAGCAACCAGCGCATTAAAGCGCATTAATTAGTGCAGCCCTCAGCTACATTGGCGACAACGTAGAGGCATTTCTGAAAGGGATTACCGACGAGGCCAAAGCCAAGTAGCTCGCCAAGGGGCGCAAGACCTACTTGGAGTTGAAGGCGAAGTTTGATGCCCTCCCCTCCCCTGCTGTATAGACCACGATCACACTGTTCTTAAAATTTACTAACAAAACGATAAAGCCCTCAAGTGGAAATTGACTTGAGGGCTTTATCATTCCTTTTTCGTTAATTCCTGCCCCATTTGCAGATTGTTCAATTAACCAAGTACCTCAAACAACTTCTATGGAGCGTGTGATGGGGTGAGCTAGTAGTTAGCTGAGCAGGGGGTGGAGATGTTGATTCTGCCACCCTATTCGCTCGACTTCAAGCCGCAACCTGCTCAAAACCAAGTTGCGGATGGCATAGACCCATACGCGCATGATATTGACGGAGGCTTTATGAACGGCCATCGACTGGACTACGAGAAAGGACACGTTCGGCTGGTTTGACCACTTTGGTTATTGTGTTGGCACAGGCTGAATAATCAACGAACCATTTACAAAACCGATATAGTAATGGTTAAGTAGTACAGCAGTCGGGAAGTCGGTTGGCGCTATCTTCATTCAAAATACGAACCGATGGCCAAACTACGAACCGTAACCGGCGGCACCGCATCCTACCTGAAGGAGTTTACTACCCTGCCCTGCCCCGTCGATAGAGAAGCAACGCAGCACACGCAGCAGCAGGTACTGGCCCACTGGCCGGAGAGTCGGCAAGCCAAGTGGCAGATTCTCGTAAAGTGCGAAAAGTGCCGACTGATACATCTCTGGAAAACCAATGAAGTGCCGGAGGGGCTGACGCTGTATCAGGTGCGGGTGCACGCCCAGGGCCGGGTGATACCGGAGCTGGGACAAGAGGTGCCGACGATGGAAGAGTCCTTCATGCTGCTGGCCAAGGACCGCCAGGCTGCCTACCAGCAATCCCAGTTCTCGCGTTCTATGCCCACTAGCGGGCAACTGGTCGAAACATACATTGACGGCGAGGTGGAACGCGATGCCCGATTCTAGCAATTACTGTCGGGCGTTGTTGCGGCGTACCAACTCCGCTCTGGCCTGGCTCTCGCGCTTCTCGTCGATGTCGTCCAGGTAATACTCGGGGAAGGTGGCGGCCTTGTACCCAGCCAATTCATTTTCCGTGAGCAGCGCCACTCTAGGGTCTTGCACCACAAGCGTTTCGGGCTTGCGTGTTGGCTCTGCTGGGTCTGGGCCAGCTGTTGGCCTACCGGCATCTACAATGTCCATGTGGTCATCGAAACCAGCGTCCGCCACCATGCCTAACAGGTTGAAGGCTTGACGTTCATCAGGTAGTTGACCGCCACCATCAGCAGCATCTTCGTGGAGGGCCACAGCGTCGGCGACCGTATCAGGGCCAGCAGATGTTGCGGGTCCTGCTCGAAGGTCTCGGCTATAGTCTGGCCCTGGTACTTGCCAAAGGCCATTGTCTGCTTCGTCGTATTGGCCTGCCAATCCTTCTTGCAACTGAACAGAGCTAGAAAAGTCTTCGGGTATACTTTCATTGGCTGCTGGCCTTCCAGCGTCATGGTATAGTTGTTCTGCACGTCCTTCAGCACGTTGAGGTAGCATAGCGGCCGGCCGGGACTCGTCACCACTAATATTGTCGGATTGTCCAGACTTGGCGTGTAAGGTATTCTGTGGTCGTGTAAGTGATTCAGTGCAGCCGCCAGCTGCTTTTGCGGCCATGTCAGTATCAGTACTTCTCGTTGCATTAGTCTCTATAAGCGTTTTTGTGGCCTTGCCGTCAGCATCGATTGTTTCGATATTGTAAGGGGCCATTGGTAGGTCGGCGTCGGCGTAAACACCAACGAGTACCTCACCAGCCAACCGAATAACCTGCTGGTCGGATTGCACCGAGTCGTGAACCAAGAAGAACGGCGTATCGGTTAGCTTCAACAACCGGGTTGCAACACCGCCAATCATCAGCTCTTGCTCTAGAAGTTGCAGCAGCCGTGGCATGAGATTGCGCTTCTCCTTGTCCTTCCTTTCCAGTGGGGCGTTGAGCTGACCAGTAACGTCCAATAGCGAACCACAAAGCGGGCGTAACTGATTCTTGGCAGCGGTACACTCACCAGTAGCCGAAAAGAAGGCTCCAAACCACAAATCCTTGCCCTTCTTGCGTGCACCGAGTCCAAGGACTTCAGCCGTGTGCGCGTACAGATCCTTCGTGCGCACGTCAGCACAGAACTGCCGTATCTTTTTGTCGGCCTCGTAAGCGGTGTGCAACTCATCCAGTACGTAGCGCACCTCGGCCGCATCGATGGCACCACTCTTGGTCAGCAGCCGGAAACACTGCTCGGGGTACTCAAACAGGTAGCTAGCCAACACGAACTGGGAGCATCGAATATCGAGTACGTAGGCTTGGCTGCCATAGGTAAAGAACTGGCGCAACGCCGTGGCGATGTTGGTCAGCGGCGTGTGCATCCGGTTCCCAAACTCGCAGCAGAGGTTTTCAAATGTAATGATGCCCTGGCGCAGCATATCCACGTAGCAGAGGCTCCAGACCGCTGGCATCTCCTGAACTTCGCTCTCAGCGCGCAAGAACGCTTCCAGCGCAACCATATCAACGTGCTTAATCAACGAATCGACGTGCGCGGCCAGCTGCTGGCGTGCCTGGTTGTACTTGGTGCGCCGACGTAGAAAGACCTGCTTATTCTTATCGTAAAAGCGGTGGGCCTTGGCGCTGTACTTGGCACCCAGCACAACCGGCACGATAACATCGAAGTCCGTGGTATCAACCGTGTGAGGGCGCTTCAGGCGGTAGCTCTTGGGTACACCGTCGCCACTCTCGCCAGCAATCCTTGAGATGTAAGAGCCACGGCCAGCCCGCGAAGTCTTCGCCTGGTAAGGGTAGTTCTTTCTAACTGGCGCAGGACTAAACAGGTCGGTGCCATCGCTTTTCAACCCTTCCTCATCGTAGAATGAGTACCACTCGACGTAGTTGTGTTCTGTAAGAAAATCGATGTGCTTGGCGTAGGATTTGCCGAATTGCTTGTACAGTTGGTCCCTGCTGGCACTGTGGTATCCCAGCTCTGTTAGCCTGGTCACAATGCCGCTGCCATCTTTGTACACCTCGTTGGCCTTCTTGCTGCGGTAGATGGTCAGGTTAGCCGATAAAGCAAATAAAGAGAGAACGTGCAGGCACTCATCTTCAAGGGCCACACCCGTGCTGTTGTAGAACCTCTTATCGGTAGCCCAAGCAGAAAATTCGGTACGTAGTTGGGCTACGTCCACAGTTGCGGGTAGCCATATTTGTAGGGGCGTTAATTCGCCGCTGTCAATTGCCTTCTCGGCGGTAGTTAGTCGTTTATTACGTGTCATTGCACTAGTATGTCATTTAGTGTTTTTTAACGGTAGGCGTGAAAGAGAACGGCCGTTCCCTCTCACTATCTTCCAGAATGACAAACTGGAAGCCGTCGCCTATATTTTAAATTACATTCCGCTCTTCTCAAACAGAATCATAATTAACTCGTTGGTTGAAACCGGCCGCTCGTAAAGAGCAGATAATTCTTTGGCATGTGCGGTTAGTTTCGCTCTGGTTTTCTTGCTCACGCGGACTGTAGTAGTTTCTGTTGCTGCTGTCATAATTTCCATAAACTATATACTGCGTTGTAGACGCTCTGATTGCCAAATGCCGATAAATAATTCAACTATTTCCAAGCAGGCAATACCAGTGGGGGCTCGGTCTGCGACGCCGCCCCTCAAACCAATCTAACCAACACCAGCTCAACAGGACAGCCCAACCAACCACCACCAGCAAGCAGGCCCAACCAACCACCACGGCCAGCAGAAGAGAGTTGTATAGACAGATGTGTTTCCGTTTTTGCGCAAGGCGCTTTAGGGTGGTATTTGCAGCCACTAATAGCGGAAATGGAAACACTTAAATACCAACAGCGAAAACGGAAATACTTAATGCTGGTTGCGGAAATGGAAACACTTAAACAAGATGGGTCTTCGGGTCGCTGACACCTACGACCACCACACCAACCACCACCATACAACTAGCGGCCACCACGAGAGAGTTTGTATAGACAGATGTGTTTCCATTTTTGCGCAAGATTACCGATGATTGCGAAAATGGAAACACTTAAATTAACTGCTCATTAGCCTGGAAGGCGCGAAAACGGAAACACTTAAATTAGCGACTCATTGACCCTATTGATTGACCCGTATAGCGCTCTAAATTACTTGCGCCTGACGCCTCGAAAATCACCAACCATATTTTGTTGTGTCGCCTCGTACAGTGAACATAACTACCTGCTATTTCTCAGCTATGCTCCCTCGTACAGCTCTCTAAACTACCTACTACTGGCATAGAGAAAGTATAAGGTAGTATTTTCAGACTAAGACGGGGGAAGCGAACTGCTGTAGCTGCTCTACGCGCTCAACCTTGGCCTTCTCGATTGCATTGACGAAAGCCACGACCGCCTCCCGCTTCATGCCCTTCGTTTGAAAGCCCAACCGGACCCCACCATCTGAGGCCACGCTGACAATGTGCCTTCTGGTCGAGAAGTACACCAGCACCAGCATAAGACCCACGATGAAGCCCAAGAAACCTAGTTCTCGGTCGCCATTGAAGCCCGTGGACCACATAGCACCCAAGACAGCAGCTATAATGCCTATAACCAGTAATACTGGATTGCTCTGGTAGCGGACTTCGCACGAACTCACCTTTTCCAGCAGTACGGAAACCAAGTACGCCTGAGACGAAGAGGCAGCATTGTAACGAATACGGTGGGTCGTCAGCATCACCACCTTGTTGGGCGATTGCGTGATCAGCGCCTCACCATCGAGTAAGAAGTTTTCCATGCCGGAAAGGTATAGAGCAGCCCTATTATTCCAAGCTGATTATACCAACATTTTCGGGCAGGCCTAACCATCCATAACCAGCTATGTCACGGCAAACACATCCATGAAGTCATGGCGTATGTAAGGATAGCACAGCCACCATACCAGCGATGGAGCTTTAAAGAAGCAATGAGAAGTATTTACGATTGACGCGTCTGATTAAAATTCAGAATAGATACCGCTCCGTCAATTACCCTTTCTTGGATTATTAGCATTATAAGCACCATACGCGTAAAAGATGGCAAATACCACTAGAGCACAAATGGTAAACACTATACCCTCAAATACAATCGAATATAACACAAGGCTTACACACAGTGCCATAAAGAAAATTTCTGACCCTCTCATATTGCTAATGATTATCCTTTGTCACACAAAGAAGCTGAATAACTACATAAAGACAAAAAACCTGTGTCCATTAAAAGCCGAAGCCTAGCATTTTCTACGGTTATCTCTTCGCAACTATCACTACCCGGCTAACCCGTTGTAGGAGCGATAGCTTATTTGTAAAGCATTTAAAGTATTACTAGCTACCACCCTCAGTATAATGCAAAAAACAAGCCCCAACCATTGCTGGCCGGGGCTTTGCTTTTAAGGCTACTGCTTAGGTTACTCCATTCCCAGCTTTGCTTTCAATTCGGAGAGCTGTTTAAAGTCTTTAGCCTTGGCCTTCTCGTTGGCTTCCGCGACAAGTTCACTTAGAAAGCCTTCCACTTGGTCACCAAGGCAGTCCAACGCTTTACTCAGGATACGCTGGTTGCTGATGCTCATTTGCAACTTGCCCTTGATAAGCGATTTCAAGCCATTGAGCCGAACTAAATCAGCCTTGTCGATTGCCGATTGGGAGTAGCCCCGCTCCTTCTTGACATTCTCTACGGGTGCTTCCGTCACTTCTGCCGGTGCCTCAATTTCTGCAGTTGCTACTGCTATTACAGGTGCTTCCTCGGTGGCAACTGCTACTTGCTTGACGGTGGTTTTCTTGCTGGCCATTCTGTTGGTCTTTAAGTGGTTGTTGAAAGATTACATCGTGAAGATGCCGCGTTACCGCGACTTATGACAACTTCCACTAACTTATTTTAGTCCTATTAATGTCTAAGATTTCGTCCTTCTCAAACGGACTCAAACGGACGCGTACAGAGAGGCCAGACCTTCTAACTAGCAGTTAGTCTAGCTGGAAGGGCTGGCCTCAGTGGTGAGCTTGTTTGGTAGCTCTATTCGCGTTTTCAATCTGGTTGTAGCCTTGCCTCTCGCACTTAGCAGAAAGCCTTAGCCATCTCCCCTACTGCGTTCCGGTTTTGGTCCGCGTACTGAAGCAACTGTTCCAAGTTGGCGTGGCCCACCCACGAGCGTAACACGGCCACCGATACGCCACTCTCCAACGCCACGTTGATGAACGTGCGCCGGGCCGTGTGGGTCGTGACCAATGACCAACGAGGTACCACCTCACTCCTTCTCTCGGCACCGGACCAACGCACCCTTTCCACCGGAGCAAGCATGGTAGGCAGCATCTGTAGCAAGGTCTTCAAATGGATGTTGTAGCCACAATTTGAAATGCGCCGAATGGTATAGTCGTACCGTTTGAGAATAGTCTTTGACGTTGCATTAAGCGGAATGGCTACTGCCTCGCCGGTCTTCTGCATTTCAATGTGGATGTGGTTGTTGCGGATGTGCGACGGCTGCAACCGGACCAAATCACTGTAGCGAAGCCCCGACGAACAGCCAAGAATGAACAAGTCGCGGACGTAGGCGACACCCGGCGTTTTACCCAACGGCAGTGCCTTCAGCGCAGCCATTTCCTGTTGCGTCAGGGCTATCACGGTACGGGCCACCGTTTTCTTGCTTTCCGATAGCGTGAAGCGCCGGTATTTCGTGTGGGGCATCAAATCGTCGTCGGCCAGTTGGTTGAGCACCCGTTTCAGGCTCTTGATGACCTTGGCAACCGAAGAGTTCAGGTACTTCTTTTCCCCTACCAAGAATGCCTGAAAGTCCGAGAGCATCCGCTTGTCGAAATCAACTAACTCCAACACCACATCCTTGTGTAGTTGGTACTCCTTGATGATGCGATACAGCGAGTAGTAGGTCTTCATCGTGTTGTTACCGAAGATGCCGCCCTCATGTTGAATGGGCACTCGGTAGTCCATCTTGCGGTGCTGCCGGTTGCGTACCTGTATATGCTCGTAGGTAAGGCCACCGTTTTTGCTGCTGATGAACGAATCAAGGTGATACAGAAAGGGCAACCCGGTGTTGCGTATTTCCGGCACCGACGTGACGGCAAGCGTCGAACTAGGCGCTTTAGGCTGGCATTTCTGCATAGCCTTCACGGCTTCCACCGACGGCTCTATGCCTTGCTGGGCTAGGTCGTCGGCAATGGCTTGCAACGCTGCCGCGACACGGGAAATAGCGGCGTTGACACCAGCGGCATTGGTAGCGGTGGACTTGGCTTGGCCTTTCACTTTATCCCAATGTTCGGGCTCGATGGTCGTGCCAGTTGAAACGGCAAACCACTGCCGCTGGTGGCAGTACTTTACCCCAACGGGCAGGGCAGACTTGTGGACGTTGGTGGCTCTTAAATACGCCTTGGTGGTGGCCATAATATTCTACTGTTTAGTGTGTTAAATGCAACACACGCAGTATAGGCGCGCGTACTTTCCCATGAAACGGGGCCGACAAATCGTCGCCTTTTGCAGTGCGGTACGGACCTGCTGACTCCGCACCGTCAGGCGCTCAAAGACCTAAAAGAGCTTTCCGCATCTGGTTACCTGTCAGTCAAATAGGAATCTAGAAGTCATTCTACCAACAGGGGTTCGATTCCCCTACGGACTACTTAAAAGGCTTTCTGCAGTACGCAGGAAGCCTTTTTGCTTTTCCGGGCAGTTGCCCGGAATTTCCGGCAAAAAGCCCCCTTGTTGTACAACGGCTTGGCGTAGCCGCCTACCTTTGCACGGGCTACCGGTGGGTCGGGAGCTGTTTTTACTCTTATTGCCGTGTTCAATTTGTCCGGATTTCGGGCGGGCCAACTGCTGCCCGCCCTGCTGCTAGTGCTTGGCCTGTGCCTGAACGCCCGCGCCCAGCAGGCCCCTTCTGCCCCCCCACTGCTGCGCGAGCTGAGCCTGCGCCTCGATACCACTACCTTCTACCTGAGCCGCAACACAGCCACGGTGCAGGAGGAGCCCCATCTCTACTTCAGCTACCGCCCCGGCGACGACGCGGCCGAGCTCCGGGTAGTTCCCCTCGACCCCAGCGCCGGCCCGCTGCACCTGCAACGCTCGGCCGATTTTACGCTGCTCGACTCGCTGACGCCCGTAGACGGCGGGCAGTATTACCGGGCCAAGCTGCGCTTCCGCAGCCTCGCCGACGCCCGCTTCCTGAGTTTCACGTTTCAGCAGCCGGCTGTGGCGGGTGGTTTTGCCCCGCGCACCCAAACCGTGCGGCTGCTGCCCGTAACAACGACGACGCTGGAGCTGCGGCCCGCCGATACGGAGCTGTTTGTGGGGGAAGAAAAGGTGTTCGAGCTGACCAGCAACAACCCCAAAAACATCCGCCTGAGTCCCGAATGGACCCGCGGCCAGGACATCGACTACCGCCTCGACCGCGAGAAGGGCACCCTGCGCCTGCACGTACTGCCCAACGCCACGGGTAGCCGGGTGCTCACGCTGCGGCCCCAAACCGAGCAGCCGTTCCTTACCGACCGCAACCGCCGCGTTACGTACGCCCTGCCCCCGCTGCGCCAGGAGTTCACCGTAAAAAGCTCACGGCTGCGCTTTCTGAGCGTCGATAAAAAAGAAATTACGCTCGATGAGGAGTCGCGCCGCAAGGGCGTGGAGCTGATTCTCGACAATGGCCGCAGCTTCAACCTCAAGCGCACCTACCGCATTGAGGACCAGGAGGAAGCCGGCGGCGCGCTGATTGCCGAGCTGTTTACGCGCCAATACCTCACCAACGACCGGGTGCTGTGCTGGCTGCGCGTGTACAATACCCACCGCCAGGCCGACAGCTACCTCTACATCAAGGAAAACGACCAGGCCAAGTACATCACCAACTTCAACATCTCGCCCCCTACGGCCCTAACCGGCCTGAGCGTGCGCCACCGCGGCGGCGACTGGACCAGCAGCAACGCCGTGAACCCCGGCGAAACCGTAGACGTGCGCCTCGAAGGCGTGGCCCTGCTACGGGGCCGCTTCCACTTTGAAGATGTGCGCGTGGTGCCCTCCGACTCCAGCGTGCGCTCGGACGCGGCCGTGGTGTACCGGGTGCAGGTGCCGGTGAATATCGATAAGAAGCGGATTGCCATTGATAACGCCGGCCAGCCCACCAACTTCGCACTGGCGGTGCGCGAGTTCCAGAAACCCCACCCGCTCGACTTTGTGGGCGTAACGTTTGGCGAGGCCGTGCGGCCCATCACCCGCCTCAACGGCCCCATTCTCTACGACCGCACCATCCGCGACGTGGTGTTCAGCTTCAACACCGGCGCCATCGACACGCCCGAGCAGCTATATGGCAAGCAGTACCTCACCTTTGAAATCAGGACCCAGAATGCCAAGGGCGACCTGATTGAGATGCGCACCATTGATAACGTGGTTATCTGCCCCGATGGCAAATCGGTGCGGGCACCTTTCTACCAGGACAAGCAGTGCCAGGTGGGCAACATCAGCCTCAACAACCTGCTGAGCGCCCGCAAAAGCTACGACCTCGACGACTGGAGCAAGATTATCATCACCGTAAAGCACACCCAGGCCCAATACCAGGAGCCCGGCTTTACGCAGCGGCTGGAGCTGGTGCTGCAGCGCCGCGTGAAGTTCGATATCGACATCAGCTTTCCGGCCGGTTTGCTTACCAAGCAGCTCGGCGGCGGCGAAACCAACAACTACACGGCCTTCAGCGGCATCAGCCTGGCCACGCTGGCCCAATTCAGTTTTTACAACCCCAACAAAATAAACAAGCTGCGGCCCTATAAAGTGGGCGCGGGCTTTGTGGCGCTCAACGCGTTCAACCTCAGCTCCAACGCCAACGCCTCCCGCGACCTGGGCCTCGTGGTGCTGGGCTCTGTATACCCCACCCGCTCCGATGCCAAGCTCACGTTTCCGCTCTATTTGGGGGCCGGCTATCTGGTGAACAAGGGCCAGATGTTCTTCCTGTTCGGGCCTGGTATCGGCGTGCGGCTGTAGCACGAACTAAACGGCTGTAGCGCGAACCGAAGGACAGCGCTACAGCTGTGCAACGGCCGGCAGCCGAAACTTTCCGGTGGCCGGGGCGCTTTCTGGTTGATTCTTCCCTTCCCGATTTCATGAAAATCCTTTTTTCTTACCTCCGGCACTACCGGGGGCTGCTGGCGTTGGCGCTGCTACTGGCCGCCATAAACCAGGTTTTCTCCTTGCTCGACCCCTACATTTTCCGGCAGATTATTGACCGGCATGTGGTGAAAGCCGGGACCAACGTGCTCGAAAACGGCTTCTGGACCTTCCTGACCGGCGGGGCGGGCCTGCTGATTCTGCAGGCCATGGGCGTGGCCATGGTGAGCCGCATTGCCAAGAATTTCCAGGACTACTACACCAACGTCATCACCCAACGCCTCGGGGCCCAGCTGTATTCCGATGGCCTGCGCCACTCGTTGGAGCTGCCCTACCAGGTGTTTGAGGACCAGCGCAGCGGCGAAACGCTGGGCAAGCTTCAGAAGGTGCGCACTGACGTGGAGAAGCTGATTCTGAGCTTCGTCAACATCCTGTTTATCTCGCTGGTGGGCATTGTGTTCGTGACGTGGTATGCGCTGAGCGTGTACTGGCCCATTGCGGCGGTGTACTTTCTTACTATTCCGCTGTTAGGGTCTCTGAGCCTGTTTCTGAGCAAGCGTATCAAGGTAATTCAGAAAACGATTGTAGCCGAAACCACGGCGCTGGCTGGTTCCACCACCGAAAGCCTGCGCAATATCGAGCTGATAAAAAGCCTGGGGCTGGCACAGCAGGAAACGCTGCGCCTGAACGCCACAACCGAGAAAATCCTGAAGCTGGAGCTGCGCAAGGTGCGGTACCTGCGCTCCTTGTCGTTTGTGCAGGGCACGTTTGTGAACCTGATGCGCAACCTGATTCTGCTTATGCTGCTGTTTCTGGTAGTACAGCAAACCATTTCGGTGGGCGAGTTCTTCTCGTTCTTCATCTACTCGTTCGCCATTTTCGGGCCGCTGCAGGAGATGGGCACCATCATTAATATATACCGCGAAACCGAGGCCTCGCTGGCCAACTACCAGCAGCTACTCGACACGCCCAAGGAAGTGAAGCCGGCTCACCCCAAAGTCATCGACCAGATTGAGACACTGGAGTTTGACGACGTGCGCTTCCAGCACCTCACGGCCAGCGCGCCGGCCCTCGACGGCATCAGTTTCCGTACCAAGCTGGGCGAAACTATTGCCTTCGTAGGCCCTTCGGGCTCGGGCAAAACCACCCTTGTAAAGCTGCTGGTGGGCCTCTATCCACCCGCCGAGGGCCGGATTCTCTACAACGGCATCCCCGGCCCCGAGCTCGACCTGGACACGCTGCGCGAGCAGATCGGCTTCGTAACCCAGGACACCCAACTGTTTGCCGGTACCATCCGCGAAAACCTGCGCTTTGTAGCCCCCAACGCCACCGACGAGCAGTGCATAGCAGCGCTGCACCAGGCGGCGGCCGAGTTGTTGCTGGCCCGCGCCCCGCTGGGCCTCGACACGGTGATTGGTGAGGGCGGCGTGAAGGTATCGGGCGGCGAAAAGCAGCGCCTGAGCATTGCCCGGGCGCTGCTGCGCCACCCTACCCTACTGGTTTTTGATGAAGCCACCTCGGCCCTCGACTCGCTTACGGAAGAAGAAATAAGCCAGACGGTGCGTGAGCTGTCGGGTTCGCGCCAGCACATCACCATCCTTATTGCCCATCGCCTGAGCACCGTGCTGCACGCCGACCGCATTTTTGTGCTCGAACGCGGCCACGTAGCCGAAGCCGGCCGCCACGCAGAGCTACTCGAACAGCGCGGCCTCTACTACGCCATGTGGCGCCAGCAGATTGGCGAGCGGCCGTTGGCAGCGGTGGGCCGATGAATAACGCTGCGCGGTGGCCCGAAAAACGACGTAGGGGCGGGGCTTGTACTCGCCCGCCGTGCGCGCCGCTGCTGGTGCTTGTTCAACGGTAAGCGTTCAACGGCGGGCGGGGGCAAGCCCCGCCCCTACGTTGTGCTGGCGACCTGTGCAATTTTTTCAGGTGGTGAGGAGGCCCTTTTGCGGAGGATGGGGTTGCGGCTTGTTCGAAAGACCCTGATAGCCGTATGAGTGGGATTCGGGGGGGGGCTGGAAGCTGGCTGAGCAGCCAGAGCCACCGCCAACTCGTTCATCACTTCACCAGTTTCACTTTTGGCCTCCTCGTCGCCGTTTACGCCGCTAAAGACTCCGATTTTTCGGATGCTCTGGATTGCCTCCTTCGTGTCGAACGTGGGCACCTGGATGCAGAACGTGGGCGCCGTGGGGCTGATGACCGAGCTGACGACCTCGCCCGTACTGGTGGCCCTGCTCCAGACGGCTTCGGCGCTGCCCGTGTTTCTGCTGAGCCTGCCCGCCGGCGCCCTGGCCGATCTGCTCGACCGGCGCAAGCTGCTCATCCTCACCCAAACCTGGATGGCCGCAGTGGCGTTGCTGCTGGCGGGCATGGCGTTCGGGGGCTTTTCGTCGCCCTGGCTGCTGCTGAGTCTCACGTTTCTGCTAGGGCTGGGCGGAGCGTTGAACAATCCGGTGTGGCAGTCGGTAACGCCCGAGGTAGTGCCGCCCGCCGACCTGCCCCAGGCCATTGCCCTCAACAGTGTCAGCTTTAATCTGGCGCGCGCTTTGGGGCCGGCGCTAGGCGGGCTGGTTATCGGCTATTTCTCGGCCGGGGCGGCGTTTTTGCTCAACGGCTTATCCTTTCTGGGCACTATTTATATGGTGTATAGCTGGCGGCGTGAGCCCCAGCCCGTGAGCACGCTGGCCGCCGAGCGGCTCGTGATGGCCATGCGCGGCGGGCTGCGCTACGCCCGCTTCGCGCCCCCCGTGCAGCGGATTCTGCTGCGCGGGGCGGCCTTCACGTTTGGGGGTAGCGCATTGTTTGCCCTGATGCCGGCCGTGGTGGCCCAACGGCTACTGCGGCCCACCTCGTTCTACTCGCTGCTGCTCACCTGCATGGGCCTGGGCGCGGTGCTGGCGGCCGTGCTGCTGCCGCGCCTCAACCGCCGCCTGAGCATTGATGGCCGGGTAGCGCTGGCTACTACTGTGTTTGCCGGCGGCCTGCTGGGCCTGGGCTACGTGAATGCGCCGTGGCTACTGTACGGGGCCCTGGTACTGGTAGGTATGGCCTGGATGCTGGTGCTCAACTCGTTTAGCGTGGGCGTGCAAACGGTGGTGCCGCGCTGGGTGCAGGCGCGCACCATCAGCATCTACCTGCTCGTTATTCAGGGCGGCATGGCGGTGGGCAGCGTGGTGTGGGGCGCGGTAGCCGAGCGGGCGGGCTTGCCGCTGGCTTTGGCCGGTGCGGCCGGCTGGCTGCTGCTGAGCCTACTGCTGGCCCGCCGCTACTCGCTGCAAACGCCCCCCGAAGCCCTCGACCACACGCCCACCCGCCAGCGCCCCGAGCCCGTGCTGGCCGAAGAGCCCGCCCCCGCCGAAGGCCCGGTCATCACCACGACCACCTACCGCGTAACCCCCGAAAACCGCGCGGCCTTCACCTATTACATGGAGCAGCTGGGCCGCATCCGCCGCCGCGAGGGCGCCATTGGCTGGGGCCTTTATGCCGACCTGGCCGACCCCGACCGGCTGATGGAATATTTCCTGTCGGAGTCGTGGGAGGAGTATCTGCGGCAGCACCAGCGCGGGGTGGGCCGCGAGGAGGCCGAGCTGAAGGTGCGCCTGCGCCAGCTTCATTATGGCTCCGAACCACCGCACGTCAGTCATCTGCTGGCGCAACACCACCACCCGGCGGCCGGCCACCCGGCCATGCCGCCCGGCAGCACCCGCCTGGTAGCCAGCACCGCCGGCGAGGCTACGTAAGCAATGCGGAGCTGGCAAGACCGCCGGGCAGCAGGACAAGCAGCCCGAAACTAAAGTCTGACGCTGCAAAGGCAGTATACGATTCGCGTGAGAGCGGGCGTTAGTAGGCAAGAATTCCGGCTGTTTTTTTAGCTTTAAACGGAATAAATTCGCATCAGCTGCTGTTGTCCAGGTACCTTGTCGGCACTACTTCGGCAAGGTAGTTGCCTACTTTACGGCGCACTCTACCCTACCTATCCATGACTATCCATCTTCGACTTTTCCGCCGCCTTACCGGCCTGCTGACTGCCGGGTTACTACTGGCCGGCACCGCTTCGGCCCAAAGCAGCAGCAACGGCCAGCGCGATGTACTGCGCGAAATAACCGATGTCGTGGGCCTGAAGCCCCGCTTCCAGCTGCGCGCCACCAGCGAGGTGCAAAATGCCGCCGCCGTGGTGTACGGCGGCCAGCGCTACCTGCTCTACAATCCGCAGTTCGTGTCGGCTGTAAACCGGGCCGGCCGCACCGACTGGGCAGGCATCAGCATTCTGGCGCACGAGATGGGCCACCACCTCAACGGCCACACCTTGCGTGCTGGCGGCTCCAACCCCACCGACGAACTGGAAGCCGATGAGTTTTCGGGTTTCGTGCTGCGCAAAATGGGGGCCAGCCTCGCCCAGGCGCAGGCCGGCATGGCCATCGTGTCCGATGAGCAGGCCTCCCCCACTCATCCCGGCCGCCGCACCCGCCTGACGGCTATCAGCCAGGGCTGGCAGCGGGCCAGCCAGCAGATTACGGCCAGCACCCGCGGTGTTGCCCCTTCGGCCGAGCCAGCCATGATGACCGTCCAGCCAGCGCCGGTGCGGCAGGTGGTAGCCCGCCGGGCCGCGCCGGTAAGTGTGTTGGGTAAAATCACGTTTCAGGCCAAGCCTGAGCTCGATTTCTACGTGACTGACCGCTTGAGCGTGGTGCGCCTCGACCGCGCCGGCCAGGCCGCCGAAGTGGTGGGTCGCCTCACCCGCTCCGAAAGCCTCAGCTACCCCTACGTGCTCATCGACGGCCAGCAGCGCCGCCTCTACATCAGCCGGATGGGCGAAATTTATGACCCTAACGGCCGTCGGGTAGCCATGCTTACCGACCCATCGTAGATGAGAAGAAAGATATGGAACGTCATGCTGAGCGGAGTCGTATCATCTCTACCGCCACACTAATTTCAATGAATGCAATGAAGCAGTAGAGATGATGCGACTCCGCTCAGCATGACGCTCTGTTTCTATCAAACGGCCGGTTTCCCTTGCAGGAGGCCGGCCGTATATCTTTACGGCTCATTCATCCTTTCGTGAAATGCCGGTTTACCCCTTTTTGCTGGTTGATGCCTTTGCCGACACGGCCCTGGGTGGCAACCCCTGCGCCGTAGTACTCGATACCGACGACCTCAGCCCGGCTCAGATGCAACGACTGGCCCAGGAGTTCAACCAATCGGAAACGGCCTTTGTACGCCGCTCGGCAGTGGCCGGGTATGGGGTGCGTTACTTCACGCCGGGCGAGGAAATTCCGCTGGCCGGCCACCCCACCATTGCCACCATTACGGCCCTGCTGCACACCGGCCGCCTACCCCGACCCACCGGCGGCCGGCCCCACGATTTGCAGCTGGAGTTGCTGCACGGGCCCGTTGCCATCCGGGTTTCGCCCGCCGAAGCCGGCCAGCCCCACTTTATCCGTATGACCCAGCGCCGCCCCGAGTTCGGGCCGCTGCACGAGCCGGCCGAGGTGCTGCCCCTGTTTGGCCTCACACCCGCCGACCTGCTGCCCGGCGCCGTAGTGCAGACGGTGAGCACCGGTACGCCCCAGCTGATGGTTCCGCTGCGCGATGCAGCCACGCTGCGGCGCGCCCACTTACCCGACCCCATGGCGCTGGATGCTTACCGCCGGGCCAGCGGCTTTTTCAGCTCGCACCTGTTTTGCCTTGAAGGGGCCACGCCCGTTGGCACCACCTTCGCCCGCCACTTCTGCACCCCACCCGATCTGCCCGAAGACCCCGTAACCGGCTCGGCTACCGGCGCCATGGCGGCCTACCTCTGGCACTACCGCCTGCTTTCCACACCCAATTTCATTGCCGAACAGGGCCACTGGATGGGCCGCCCCGGCATGGTGCACGTGGCGGTACAGGGCCCGCCCGACGCCGTGGAGGCTGTGCATATCAGTGGGCAGGGCGTGGTGATAGTCGAGGGCGAGTTGCGGTTGTGAGTTGGGAAGTTCATGCCGCTGGCCGGTTGTAGGGGGGGCGGGGACAAGCCCCGCACCCTACATCGTTCTTTATAACTCGGACTACTTAGTTGTGCGAGCCAGTCCTGCCTGACTTTTTGCCGGGCTACCTGTTTATGCGTAAAGGGTCCATTATAACGCTCTTTACGATTCTCGAAATCCCCAATTTGCTGCCTCTCCCGAATGCCCGAATTACCCGAGGTTGAAACCTACCGCCGCTTCCTGGACAAGCTGGTAGTAGGCCAGACGATTACCGCTTTTGAAGTGCTCGACGCTCACGTGCTGGGCACGCCCGAAGACACGTTGCGGCCGGCGCTGGTGGGTCGCACCATTGCGGGCACCAGTCGGCTGGGTAAAAACTGCTTTCTGCAACTCGATAACGGCCAGGTGCTGGTGCTGCACTTTGGCATGAGCGGCGACGTGGGGGCCTACCGCGACGCGGCCGATGCGCCCCGCTTCACCCGCGTGGCCCTGCACCTCGATTCGGGCCTGCGCGCTGCCTTCATCGACCCGCGCAAGTTCGGCCGCATCCGGCTGGCCGAGAGCGTGGCCGCCTATCAGCAGGCCAAAAAGCTAGGCCCCGACGCGCTGGCGCTGACCGTAGCCGAGCTGACCGAAAAGCTGGCTAAGCGCAAAACGCTGCTCAAACCCCTGTTGCTCGACCAGCGCCTCACGGCCGGCCTCGGCAACTGGATTGTTGATGAGGTGCTGTTCCAGGCCAAAATTCACCCCGAGCGCATAGCCAACTCCCTCGCAGCGGCCGAAACAAAGCGCCTGCACGCGGCCATTCAGCTGGTGCTCACAACGGCCATTGCTGCCGAGGCCAACTACCGGAACTTCCCGGCCAGCTTCCTCATCCATGCCCGCGAGTGGGACGAGTCGGCCACGCCCGGCACCGATGCCCACGAGTTCTGCCCCCGCCACCCACGCACCCGCATCGAGAAAAAATACGTGGGCGGGCGAGCTACTTATTATTGCCCCAAGTGCCAGCCGGAGCCGGAGTTGTGACCCTCACCGCTGAGCATTTAGTTAAAAAAGAGAAAGCTGCGACGGACCAATCGGCAAGTCTTTCGAGTTTCTCTTGACGCGGCCCATAGCTGAGCGGGCCGAATTGCGCTCTTTACGGACTACACGTAAAGTAGCTTTACCACGATGATATAATACGAATTTTTGCATTAGTTCTGCATCTTTAAATATAATCAGATTGCTTTTAGTTGTTCGATATTCTATAACTTCTAAATCAATATCATTAATTTCTTTAAAACGGTCTATGATAACAGAAAGAGTATTTGGTTGTCTATGATCAACAGCAAGTTCCTCCCACGTAGAAAGGACACCTGTTTCCTGGCATTTAACACCCCCATTTACAAAATTGTCCTTAAAATATTGTTGCTTGACAGTTACTAAGTCGCTTTGAATACAATTTCTACAGGCAGTAGCAAAGATAGACTCTGGGTTGTAGTCCTTTCTATTAACCAACATTATGTACGATGTATAATAACTAGTCTTGTCGCTCAGGAATATTTCGAAGCACTTTGTTTTGAATTGCACCTTAGAGACCTTAATGTTCTCTACGAATACAGATTCTTTGTTCTCTTCATCCTCAACAACATTAGCTTCAATAGATTCTACCTGCAATTCCTCATTAAGACTCATCTGGTAGTCGTAATTCAGCAATGCTAGCAAATCGCCAAAGTCACTATCATTTAGAGATTGACCAAACTCATAAGAGTTAAGCATCATCTTGTAATATGCAAGTGCTTCCTTTTGTGATGAGAAAATTCGCTCACCTATCTGGATCTGTTTTTTCATAATTTAAATTATACTAAGAGCAATATAATATACAATCACTTATCCTTCCTCAAGTTCTGCTACTCTACTCAAGCTCCTCGTTGTTCTTCTTCTCTGCTTTTTGGTTGAGGGTGGTGAGCCAGGAGCGGGTGATGGGCGACTCACTTTGGTAGCCGAAGCGGCGGGCGTCGCCGCGGTTGGTTTCGGGGGCGGGCAGGGCCTGGTTGACCCAGGCGAGCAGGTTGGCGGTGGTGCCGGGTAGCAGGCCGTGCAGGCCTGAAAGCAGCTTGGCGGGCAGGCTGAGGATGATTTCGGCGTCGCCGCGGCGGCAGGCATTCCAGATGCGGCGGGCGGCGTTGTCGGCATTCATCGAGAGGGCCGGCAACGAATCGGCCACCGTAAACCAAGCGTATTCCTTGCGGTGCCGGCCTTTCACGATGGCGTGGCGGGCGCTACCGGTGCGCAGCAGCCCGGGGCACACGGTGGTTACGCGCACGCCGTACTGCAGCAGCTCGGCCCGAAAGCTTTCCGAAAGGCCCACCAGCGCAAACTTGCTGGCGCAGTAGGGCGCCAGGTGCGGCACGGCCACTTTGCCACCCACCGAGGCGATGTTCACAATGCGGCCCTCGCCCCGGTCGCGCATGCTGGGCAGCACGGCCTGCATGGCGTGCAGCGGTGCCCAAAAGTGTGTATCCATCGAATCCGCGAACTCGCGCACATCCATGTTGTCAAGCGGACCAGCCGTGATGATGCCGGCGTTGTTGACCAGCACCTCGATGGGCCCGAGCTGCTGCTCCACGTCGGCCACCAACTGGCGCACCTCATCGGGCTGGGTGAGGTCGCAGACAAAGGCGCGTACGGGCTCGGAGCCGGCAGCAGCCAGTTCGCGGCGGGCGGCTTCGAGCTCGTCGGCGTCGCGGGCGCAGATGGCTACGCGAGCCCCTTCGGCCACGGCCTGCCGGGCCAGAATGAGGCCCAGGCCTCTGGAGCCCCCGGTAATCAGCACGGTGCGGCCGGCCAGCTCGAAATTGCCGCGGCGGTTGGCGTAAAAAGTAGCGGCCAGCAGGCCGGCGGCACCGGCGGCGGCCACGAGCAGCGAGTTACGGGTATCAGCTTTCATAGAAGTATCGATTGGAGAGAAGACTCCTTGGCTGTATGGGTTTCGGAACCGAAAGGTTACGGTTGCATATTACCTGACTGTTGCTTTTTTAAGCCGGTATCTTTACTACTGCCCCGGGGAATATAAGCGCGCCGGCCTGCGTTATAGGCGGCAGCTTGCCGAAACTGGCACCATCTTTATTAGTGTTTGCTGCCCGGCACCATCTGCCGGCTATTTTTCGCCCCGATTTTCTTTCTGCATGAAAGCTTCTTTGCTCATCGGTCTGCTTACCCTAACGGCTACCCCCACCCTGCTGGCCCAAACGGCGGCCCGCCCCAAAGCCCCCACGGCCAAACCTCGCCCCGCGGCAGCGGCCGCGCCTGCCCCGGCCCCACAGCTCGACGAAGCTAAAATTGCCGAGCGCGCCACGGCCCTCACGGCCAATATGCAAAAGGCGCTGGGCCTCAACCCGCAACAAATGGCCAAGGTGGGCCAGATAAACCTGATTAGTGTGCGCGGCGTGGAAACGGCCCGCCAGACTTACCGCCAGAATGTGCGCAAAATGGGCGGCGTTATCGAGGACATCGGTCAGGCCCGCATGGCGCAGCTTAAGGACGTACTCAGCCCCGCCCAGTTCGACAAATATCAGCGCAAGCGCGAGGAAAAGATGGGCGTGCCCAGCTCCCAGGGCATCCAGGGCAACCCGGTACCGGGGATGCCGGGGCAGGATTAGGGATTAGGGATTAGGGATTAGGGATTAGGGATTAGGGATTAGGGAAAGAACGTCATTCAGAGCGAAGCGAAGAATCTCGCGTGCCAAAGTAAACCCTGTCGTCGGGAATTACTTTGGCACGCGAGATTCTTCGCTTCGCTCTGAATGACGTACTTTTCTCTACCCCTCAAAAAACACCTGCCAGCCTAGCTTCAGAATAAAGGCGCTGACCATCAGCAGGAACAGCACCCGCACGAAGCCGGTGCCGTGGCGCAGGGCCAGGTGGGCGCCTAGCGTGGAGCCTACGATGTTGCTGGCGGCCATCGGCAGGGCGGCCAGCCACAGAATCTGGCCGGTGTAGGCGAAATAAGCCAGAGCTGTGAGGTTGGTGACGGCGTTGACGAGCTTGGCCGAAGCCGAGGCCGTGAGGAAATCATAGCCGAACAGCCCCACAAAGGCAAAGAGCAGAAACGACCCCATGCCAGGGCCAAAAAATCCGTCGTAAAAACCCAGCACCAGCCCCAGCGCGGCCCCGTAGTATGGCTCGCGGCTGGCCGGCAGCCGGGGCGCGTGGATGCTGCCAAAATCTTTGCGCCAAAAGGTGTAGGCGGCAATAAGCACCAGCAACCCCAGCACCAGCGGCGGCAGCAGCTCCTGGGGCAGTTTGCTCACGACCCGCGCCCCCAGAAACGAGAACACGCCCGCCACGGCCGCCGCCGTACCCACCGCCCGCCACCGCAGCGGCACCTGCCCCGCGTAGCGCCGCAGCGCCGCCACCGTGCCCAGCAACGACGATACTTTGCCCGTACCCAGCAGCGTGGGCACCGGCACGCCCGGTAGCAGCACCAGCAGCGCCGGCAGCTGAATCAGCCCGCCCCCGCCCACTACGGCATCAATCAATCCGGCCAAAAAGGCAAACAAACACAGCAGGGCAAGCGTGGTAGCAGTCAGCATAGGGCCGCGAAGGTACTTATGAGTTGCCAGTTGAGAGAACTGTCATTCTGAGCATGTTGCGCTTAGAGCAAGGACGAAGAATCTCGCGTGCCACAGTAATTCCCGACGACAGGGTTACCATGGCACGCGAGATTCTTCGTCCTTGCTCTAAGCGCAACATGCTCAGAATGACAGTTCTTTTCAACTCACCCCTGACAACTGACAACTCATCACTGGCAACTGACAACTCATCCGGCCGTACAGGTTGGCTTATGACCGAACAACTTACCCAACGGCAGAAAATGCTCACGTTTGGCGCCGTGCTGCTGGCCATGTTTCTGGGGGCCCTCGACCAAACCATCGTCAGCACGGCTTTACCTCGCATCGTAGACGATTTGCAGGGACTCGACCGGTTTACCTGGGTTGCTACCTCGTATCTGGTGGCCAGCACGGCGCTGGTGCCCATTTATGGCAAGCTGGCCGACACTTACTCGCGGCGCACCATCGAAATTGTGGCCGTAAGCGTGTTCTTGCTGGGCTCGGCGCTGTGCGGACTGGCCGGCGAGTTCGGCCCGTTGCCGCTGCTTGGCGACGGCATGACGCAGCTTATCGTGTTCCGGGCCGTGCAGGGGCTGGGCGGCGCGGGGCTGTTTGCCATGGCCTTTATTGTCATTGCCGATCTGTTTCCGCCGGCTGAGCGCGGGCGTTACCAGGGGTTTGTAGGGGCCGTATTCGGCACGTCGTCGGTGCTGGGGCCGTTTCTGGGCGGGTTTCTTACGGATAACGGCACCGGCCTGATTCCGGGCGTGGCGGGCTGGCGGCTGGTGTTCTACGTGAACCTGCCGCTGGGCGCGCTGGCCCTGTGGTTTATCCTGACCCAGATGCCGCCGCTGCGCCCCCGCACCGAGCCCAAGCCGCTCGACTACCTCTCGATGCTGCTGCTGATACTGGGCCTGGGGCCGCTGGTGATTGGCCTGCAGCTCAACAAGAACGAGTACGGCTGGACCGACCCCGTTACGCTCGGTCTGCTGGGCTTTGCGGTGCTGATGCTGCTGCTGTTCGTGCGCCGCAGCCTCAGTCATCCCAACCCCATTCTGGCGTTCAGCCTGTTCAAAAACCCGGTGTTCCGCACGGCCAACGCGGCGCTGTTTCTGCTGGGCGGGGCCTTTCTGGGCCTGATTATTTTCGAGCCGCTGTTTATGGTGAACGTGCTGGGCGAATCGGCCACCAGCGCCGGCGTCAGCCTGATTCCGCTGTCGATGGGCGTGGTGACGGGCTCGTTGCTGGCCGGGCAGATGGTGTCGCGCTACGGCCACTACAAGCGCTGGATGCTGGCCGGGCTGGTGGTGCTGATGGGCGGCCTGCTGCTGCTGGCCACCATGCCGCCCAGCGTCAGCTACCGCCAGGTGCTGCTGTACTTGCTGATTTGCGGCGTGGGCCTGGGCCCGAGCATGCCGCTCTACACCCTGGCTATCCAGAACGCCGTGGAGCCGCAGTTTATCGGGCAGGCCACTTCGGCCAGCCAGTTTTTCCGGCAGATTGGCGGGGCCGTTGCGGCCTCGGTGCTGGGTGTTATTCTCTCGCTGGGCCTGAGTAGTGTACTGCCCGCGGCCGGCCCGGCGGGCGGCGTAGCGCCGTCGGCGGCTGCGGCCCAGGCGGCACCGGTGGGCGAAGGGCCGGTGGTGGTGCCAGCAGGCACCCCCGCTTCGCCGGAGTTGAAAGCCGCTTTTTCGGAGGCCATTTCGCAGGTGTATCTGGTAACGCTGCTGCTGGTAGCCGCCGGCTTTGTGATGACGCTGTTTGTGCCCGAGCTGCCGCTGCGCAAAACCAACGAGGAAGCGCCGCCGGTAAAGGTGAAGTAGAACAGTTGTAGCGCGAAGCTCCAGCTTCGCGTGTCGTTGCTGACGGCCGTACTGCACGGCTTCGTTCAACGGTACGCGAAGCGGGAGCTTCGCGCTACGGCCGTTCTATAGTCAGCAAACTACTTCCCTCCCGTTGCTGTTCTAGTTGCTTCACCCCGGTTATACCACGGGGCTCACCTCTTGATTTCTACTTGATGAATACTGACCTTAAACTCCAGCTCAGCGTCCTCGACCAGTCGCCGGTACCGTTGGGACGCACCCCCCGCGAGGCACTGCTGCACACCGTAGAACTGGCTAAGCTGACTGATCGGCTGGGCTTTACCCGCTTCTGGGTGAGCGAGCACCATAACACCCGCACGCTGGCCGGCTCGTCGCCCGAAGTACTGCTGGGCCGGCTGGGGGCCGAAACCAGCCGCATCCGTCTGGGCTCGGGTGGCGTGATGCTGCCCCACTACTCGGCCCTGAAAGTGGCCGAAAACTTCCGGCTGCTCGAAACCCTGTACCCCGGCCGCATCGACCTGGGTATTGGCCGCGCCCCCGGCACCGACCGCATCACGGCCCAGGCCCTCAACCCTCACAATACCTTCTCAGACCAGGATTTTGCCGAGCAGCTCATGGACCTGCGGGCTTTCCTGCGCGACGATGTAGTGGCCGACACCATTCATGCCCGGGTGAAGGCTGCCCCGTTCGTTGATACCGTGCCCGACATGTGGCTGCTGAGCTCCAGCGGCCAGAGCGGGCTGTTTGCGGCCCACGTAGGAGCGGCTTTCAGCTTCGCCCACTTCATCAACCCCAACGGCGGCCCGAAAATGGTGGAGATGTACAAGGAACGGTTCCGGCCCTCACCCGAGCTGGCCGCGCCCCAGGCCAACGTGGCCATTTTCGTGGTGTGCGCCGACACGGCCGGCCGCGCCCAGCTGCTGGCCGACAACCTGGCGCTGCAGATGCTCAAGCTCGAAACCGGCCAGTTTACGCCCATCGAAGCCGCCGAAACGGTAAACGTGGCGGCCCTCTCGCCCGACCTGCAGGCCCGCCTGGCCTACCACCACCAGCGCATCATCAGCGGCACGCCCGACAAGGTGAAAGCTGAAATTGAGGCCTTGGCTGCCAGCTACAGCGTGAACGAAGTAGTAGCCGTCACCATCACGCACGACTATGACGACCGACTCCGCTCCTACGAACTGCTGGCCGATGCCTTCGACCTCCCTGCTGCTACGACCTTAGTGCAGCCGGCATTGGCAGCGGTATAAGCCCTTATTTTTCAATCAACCCGAAGAGCCCGGCTAAGCCGGGCTTTTCTGGTTTAAAGCCTTCTAGACCAAGGCAGCCGGCGATAAAATCCGCTTCCGTCCAAGCATTCAAAAAATATAATAGAACTTTTCTAAACAGTTATTTTGAATTGATCCAGATAGACCTGAGCTTTGCATTATATTTAATCAGTCCAAACAAGCGCACCGCTTCTTTTTATATGCCCCGCCCCTTACCCTTGTTGCTGCTCCTGAGCCTGCCAGCCTTCACTCCTGCCACTGCCTTGTCTGCCCCTGCTCCCCGGCTGGCGGCCTATAATGGCCCCGACGATGACGCAGCCCCAAAGGGCCGGCTGAGTGGCCAGGTGCGCGACGAGCAGGGCCGGCCAGTAGAGGGTGTTTCGGTGGCCCTGAAGGGTACCTACCACGGCACGGCCACCGATGCCAACGGGCAGTTTCGGCTTACGGCGCCGGAGGGCAACTACCAGCTGGTTGTCAGCAGCCTGGGGTACACTTCGCAGGAGCTGGCGGTACGCATAGTGGCTGGCCAAACGGCCTCCCTGCCCGCTTTTACGCTGGCAGCCGGCAGCCAGGCGCTACAGGAAGTAACGATACAGGGCAGCCGCAGCCTGAACGAGCGGCCGGTAGCGGTGGGCAAAATGGCCATTGCCCCGCTCGATTTGCCCCAGAGCACTGCCACCGTGGAGCGCCAGGTACTGGAGCAGCAGCAGGTAGTGCGGCTGAGCGACGCGCTGGCCAACGTGAACGGCGTGTATGTAATGGGCAATACGGGCGGTTATCAGCAGGAAATTGCGGGCCGCGGCTTCGCTTTCGGCAGCAGCAACACCTTCAAAAACGGGGTGCGCTACAACAACAGCATTCTGCCCGAAACCAGCTCGCTGGAGCGGCTGGAGGTGCTCAAGGGCAGCGCGGCCATCCTCTACGGCAACGTGGCGGCGGGCGGCGTGCTCAACCTGGTTACCAAAAAGCCCCGCTTCGAGCCGGGCGGCTCCATTGCCCTGCGCGCCGGCAGCTACGATTTTTATAAGCCCATGCTGGATGTTTACGGCGCCGTGAATGGCAGTGAGCACGTGGCGTTCCGGGTGAACACGACCTACGAAAACGGCCGCAGCTTCCGCGACGGCGTGAAGGGCGAGCGGTTTTATGTGAACCCTTCGCTGCTTTTCAAAGTGGGTGCCAAAACCGACTTCCTGCTCGAAGGCGACTACCTCAACGACAACCGTACGCCCGATTTCGGCGTCGGCGCCATCAACTACCGCATTGCCGATGTGCCCCGCAGCCGCACGTTGAATACCGACTGGGCCAACATTGCCACCCAGCAGAAATCGGCCACCGCCACCCTCACCCACCGCCTGACCGAGAACTGGCAGCTGCGCGGTGTGGCCGCCTACCAGGGCTTTAGCAGCAACCTGCGCTCGGCCGTGCGCCCCACCACCATCCGCGACCGGGTAGATATTTTCGCCGGCCTGAACAAGAAAGGCGAACCCAACAAAATCCTGAGTGGCAGCCCGGCCCTCTACGGCAACCTGGTACGCAGCCTGCAGGCTACCGATATCAACGAAGACTACTTCCTGGGCCAACTCGACCTGACGGGCCAGTTCCGTACCGGCGTTTTGAGCCACACGCTGCTGGTAGGCGTTGATGCCGACAAGTACAACACCGTGAACGTGGCCTATAACCGCGTAGCCAACTACGACTCCATCAACGTATTCGAGCCGGGCCGCTTTAACGCCCGCACCAGCCAGCCCGAGTTCAGCCGCAACACCCGCACCTTCTCCCCTATTCGCCGGGTGGGCGTGTACGTGCAGGATCTGATTGGTATTACCGATAACCTGAAGCTGCTGGCCGGCGTGCGCTACAGCTACCAGGAAACCGGCAGCCAGCAGCTTACCTACAAAGATGGCGTGTTGGGAGAGTTGAACCGGAGCTACGACGACGCTTTCTCGCCGCGGGTGGGCCTGGTGTATCAGCCGCTGAAAACCATGTCGATATTTGCCTCCTATGCCAACTCGTTCAACCTGAACACCGGCACCGACAACACCGGCCAGGCTCTTGCGCCCACGCTGGTCGACCAGTACGAGCTGGGCGTGAAAAAGGAGCTGCTCGACGGCCGCCTGTCGGCTAACGTAACGGCCTATCAAATCGTGAACGGCAATCTGGCCCAGACTATTCTGAGCGACGCCGCCAACTTCAATCCCACCTTCCCGAACGCCCGCGAGCTGGCCGGCGAGGTAACCAGCCGCGGCGTGGAAGTAGACGTGCAGAGCAAGCCCCTGAACGGCTGGACGGTGCTGGCCGGCTACAGCTACAACCGCACTACCTACACCCGCAGCAACATTTACACCGTGGGCAGCCTGCTGCGCTACAATCCCGCCCATACGGCCAACGCTACGGCCTTCTACACCTTCGAGCAGGGCGCGTTGCAGGGCCTGAACGTGGGTCTGACCGCCCTCTACATCGGCGAGCGGCAGGCCGGCCGCAGTACCCGCGGCAACGTAGCCAACGACCAGTACCGGCTGATTCCGCTGGCCGCTTACACGCAGCTCGACGCTTCGGTAGGCTACACCCTCGACCGCCTCTCGCTGCGGTTTAAGCTCTCCAATCTGCTCAACCAGCTCAACTACAACGCGCACGACGATAACAGCGTGAACCCTATTGCCCCCCGCCAGTTTACAACGACGCTGAGCTACCAGCTGTAGGTGAATGAATAAGTGAGTAATTAGGTGAGTGATTAAGTGAGGGTCACGATGCCCGGAAGACGCTGGCTGCAACCGGCGGCCTTCCGGGTTTTCGGCCCTTACTACCGGGTTGCTTCCTGCTTTAACCGTTGATTTCGATGAAGATATTTTTCCGCAACATTCACCTTTACCTCAGCCTAGCTTCGGGGCTGGTAATTGCCCTGGTAAGCCTCACGGGTGGCCTGCTGGTCTTCGAGAAAGAGCTGACCCAGGCCTGGCACTCCGAGCGCTACTTTGTGGCCCCCACCGCTGCCAGCACCCCCCGTCAGCCCATCAGCCAGCTGACAGCCGCCGTGCAGGCGGCCAGGCCGGGCGCCCGCATCACGGGCGTTAAGGTATACGCCGACCCCACCCGCACCGTGGAGTTCAGCCTGGCCGGCGCGCCCGAGGGCGGCCCGAAAGCCAAAGCTGCCGGCCCGCGCCCCGCCGAAACCAAAGCAGGCAACCCCGCTGAAAAAGGCAAAGCGGGCAAGGCCGGCGGTAAGAAAGGCGAGAAAGGGGGCGGCCGCGGCCCCACGCTGTTCGTGAACCCCTACACAGCGGCTATAACGGGCGAGCTGAACTACCGCGACACGTTTTTTTACTCGGTGATGGCCCTGCACCGCGGTATGGTGGGCGGCGACATCGGCAAGTTGGTGGTGGGCGTAAGCACGGTGATGTTTCTGTTCATCATCGGTACCGGGCTGGTGCTGTGGTGGCCGGCCTCGCGCAAGGCCCTGCGCCAGCGCCTGAACGTGAAATGGGACGGCAGCTGGAAGCGTCTCAACCACGATTTGCACGTGGTACTGGGTTTTTATGCCGCGCTACTGCTGTTCGTGTTTGCCTTCACGGGTCTGGCCTGGTCGTTCGAGTGGTTCAACAAAGGGATATATGCCGTTACCAACTCCAGCATGGAGCGCCCCGAGCCTCCCACTTCAGTCGTGCCACTGGCCCTGGCAGCCCCGGCAGCGCCAACAACTGCGGCTGGCTTCTCGGCCGATGCGGCCCTGGCCCGCGCCCGCCAGCTGGTACCGCAAGCAGTGTTCTACAGCCTGCAACTGCCTCAGGACTCCGCGGCCAGCTTCAAGCTGACTACCCTGCGCCCCGATGCCGCCACCGACAATGCTACCGACGAGGTGTACCTCGACCAGTACAGCGGTGAGACAGTCGGCTCCCAGACGTACGAGCAGCGCAACCTGGGCCAGCGCGTGCGCGGGCTGTTCAAACCAGTGCATACGGGGGCCATTTGGGGCTGGCCGGGCAAAGTGGTCAGCTTGGTGGCCTGCCTGCTGGGCTTTAGCTTTCCCATCACGGGCACCATTATGTGGCTGAAACGCCTGAAAAAGGCCCGCAAGAAGCCCGCGAAGCGGCTGCTGGCTTAAGGAAGCTGGACGGCCGGAACAGCGCCCAGGAGTAGCGCTGCATCTTCGGGTTGAATTGCCCCCGCCCGCGCCGCCTGGAGTTGGCATCGGTTGCAAGTTCCGTTGCAATTATCGTTCAGCCTCGAAACGTAGCGCTGCTTCTCTACATCATGCCGCGCCGGCCCCTATTGGGCCGGCGCGCTTAGTTTTGCGGCTACTATGCCACAATCTGCCCCGCCTTCCCCCCTATTCCCTGCTGAAAACCGCCTGCTGGCCTGGTTGCGGCGCGCCGGGCTGCTCGACTGGTTTCTGCCGGCGCTGGCCGGGGTAGTGGGGCTGGCCTATGTATTTCCGCAGGCGGGTGCTCCGGCTAGCCCACTGCCCTGGGACGCCCTTACCACTGGCGGCGTGGCGCTGGTTTTCTTTCTGTATGGCCTCAAGCTAAGCCTGAGCAGCCTGCGCCATGGCACCCGCAACTGGCGGCTGCACCTGGTGGTGCAGGCCACTACGTTTCTGCTGTTCCCGCTGCTGGCGCTGGCGGTGCGGCCGCTATTTGGGGGCGCGCAAGGCGAACTCCTGTGGCCGAGCATTTTCTTTCTGTGTGTGCTGCCGAGCACAGTTTCCACTTCGGTGGTGATGGTGAGCATGGGGCGTGGCAACGTACCGGCGGCCATTTTCAACGCCAGCCTGAGCGCCCTGCTGGGCATAGCCCTCACGCCGCTGTGGGTGGGCTTGGTGTTGCACCCGGCCGGCGCGGGCGGCACCGAGGGCCTGGGCCGGCTGGCCCTCAGCCTAGCCTGGCAGGTGGTGCTGCCCGTGGGTGCCGGCATGCTGCTCAACCCACGCTTCGGCGAGTGGGCCGGGCGGCACAAGGGCCACCTGCGAGTGCTCGACCAAGTGGTTATTCTGAGCATCGTGTTTGTCTCTTTTTGCGAATCGTTTGCCCAAGGTGTGTTCCGCAGCTACGCACCGGCTACTGTGGCGCTGCTGGGCCTAGGCATGGTGGGGCTGTATTTCGCCATATTCGGGCTGGTGGCTGGGGTTAGCCGGCTGCTGGGCTTTCCGGCCGCCGACCGCACCACAGCCATTTTTTGCGGCTCCAAGAAGTCGTTGGTGCATGGCAGCGTGTTCGCCAGCCTGCTGTTTCCAGCCACTGCCGCTACTGGGGCGCTGCTACTGCCGCTTATGCTTTACCACGCGTTGCAAATTGTGCTGGCCAGCGTGATGGCGCAGCAGTTCGGGCAGGCGGTGGCCCGCGCCGAGGCAGTGGCCCAACTCCCGGCCAACGCAGCTTCGGCGGGCTAAGCTGCGTAGGTAGCCTGGTTTGGCTTTTAAATGAATGCGCTTCAGCATGAAGCCCAAGAAGATGCACAATATCGGGCAGGTATTTGCGCCAAAATCGTATCTTCCGGCTGGTTTTCTTCCACCCCACCCCCACTTTCCGGAATGAAAAAACTTCTTCTCGTTTTTGCGCTATTTCTGACCACAACTCTTCTGGCCCAGGCCCAGACGCCCACCCAGAAGGTATACGCGGCAGTCGTAAAAAACCACCCGGCCGATGTGGAAGCCCTGCTCGGAGCCGGAGCCGATGCCAACGCGCCGGTAGAAATGATGCCCGGCTTCCCGACTACTTTCCTGGTAATAGCCGCCGGCAACGGCCACCTCGATCTGGTAAAGGCGCTGCTCAAAAACAAAGCGCAAGTCGATAAAACCGACTCCTTCCAGATGACCCCGCTGATGGCCGCCGCCGCCAACGGCAGCCTCGACGTAGTGGAGCTGCTATTGGCCAGTGGCGCCAACCCCAAGGCCAAGGACAAAGATGGCAAAGATGTACTGGCCGCCGCCAAAGAGGGCGAAAATGAGCAGGTCATTAAGCTGATCAAGAGCAAGATGTAGACTTGATGAGTCGAAGAGAAAGCGTAAAAAGTTAAAGCCGTTGAACGGGCCTAGTGCTGACGTTCAACGGCTTTAACTTTTTACGCTTTCTCTTCGACTTCTACCTCACCCCTCCCAATAACCGCACTACGAGGCCGGTCCAGCCGGTTTGGTGGCTGGCACCGAGGCCGCGGCCAGTGTCGCCGTGAAAGTACTCATGGAAGAGCAGATGGTCTTTAAAGTGCGGGTCGGTTTGCAACAGCTCGTCGCCGTTGAAGGCCGGGCGCAGGCCGTTGGCGTCGCGCAGAAACAGCTTGGCCAGGCGCTCCGACAGGGCCTCGGCAATCTGCTGGAGCGTGTGCATCTTGCCCGAGCCGGTCGGGTATTCCACCTGAAAAGAGTCGCCGTAGTAGGCGTAAAACCGCTGCAACGACTCGATGATGAGGTAGTTGATGGGAAACCAAATGGGTCCGCGCCAGTTGCTGTTGCCCCCAAACATGCTGCTTTCGGCCTCGCCGGGCACGTACTGCACCGTGAAATCGGTTTCCTGGGTGCGGTACACGTAGGGATTGGCCAGGTGGTCGCGCGAGAGGGAGCGGATGCCGTAGTCGGACAGGAACTCAGTTTCGTCGAGCATGCGGTGCAGCAGGGCGCGCAGGCGCGAGCGGCGCAGCAGGCTGAGCAGGTGCCGGGCGCCCTTGCCGTCGCCGTCGGTTCCTTTCTCGCGCCAGCGCGACACGAGTTGGGCCAGATGCGGGCGGTTTTCGAGCAGCCAGCGGGCACGCTCCGTGAAATCGGGCAGCTCATCGAGCAGTTCCTCATCCACTACTTCCACGGCAAACAGCGGAATCAACCCCACAATGGAACGCACCTTGAGCATGGTGCGGGCGCCGTCGGGCGTGTGCAGCACATCGTAGTAGAACTGGTCTTCCTCGTCCCAGAGGTTGAACTGGCCGTCGCCGCCGCGCGTCATGGCATCGGCAATGTAGAGGAAGTGCTCGAAGAACTTGCCCGCCATTTCCTGGTACACCGAGTTGGTGCGGGCCAGCTCCATGGCCATGCGCATCAGGTTGAGCGCAAACATGGCCATCCAGGCCGTACCATCCGATTGCTCGATGTGGCCGCCAGTGGGCAGCGGGGCCGAGCGGTCGAACACGCCGATGTTGTCGAGGCCCAGAAAACCGCCCTCAAACACGTTTCGCTCGCTTTTGTCCTTGCGGTTCACCCACCAGGTGAAATTGAGCACCAGCTTGTGGAACACGGCTTCGAGAAAAGCCGGGTCGCCGTGGCCGTTCAGCTTCTTGTCCATCTGGTACACCCGCCAAGTGGCCCAGGCGTGTACCGGCGGGTTCACATCCGACAGGTGCCACTCGTAGGCCGGCAGTTGGCCGTTGGGATGCATGTACCAGTCGCGGCACAGTAACCGGAGCTGGTTTTTGGCGAATTCCACATCCACCATGGCCAGCGGAATGCAGTGAAAGGCGAGGTCCCAGGCCGCGTACCAAGGATATTCCCAGGTATCAGGCATCGAGATGATGTCGTGGTTGCGCAGGTGGCGCCAGTTGTGGTTGCGCCCCTTGCGGCGGCGGGTGGCGGGCACTCGCGGCAGGGCCGGGTCACCGTCGAGCCACTGGGCTACATCGTAGTAGTAAAACTGCTTGCTCCAGAGCATCCCGGCAAAGGCCTGGCGCTGCACGTTGCGGGCGTCAGTGGCATCGGCGGGCAAATCGTCTTGGAGGCAGTCGTAAAACTCATCGGCCTCCTGCTTGCGGGTTTCAAATACGGCCCCGAAATCAGCAAACGGCGTCTCCAAAGCAGCTGGCGTCAGGCGTACCTGCACGGTAACCGATTCGCCGGCCGGCACCTCGAACTGGCAGTGCGCGGCCATTTTGGTACCCCGGCGGGCTGGGTTTACGGCCGTGGGGTCGCCCCCTACCACGTAATCGTTGATGCCGTCTTTAAAGTAGCGGCCGGGGTTGTGGTAGTCGGCCAGGCTGCCGGTGCGGTAGGCGTTGGTATCGTTGTCGCAGAACAGCAGCTCGACGTCGGGCTGGTCGCAGTAGCAATAGTACTGGCCCAGCGTGGGATGCGCAGCCAGCGCCGTGCCGGGGGCATGGGCCGCCACCACGGGCCGCGCCTCCTGGCCGGGGTAGCCCCAGCTCCAGGTGTTGCGAAACCACAGCTGGGGCAGCACATGCAGCGGTGCCGCCTCGGGGCCACGGTTGTGGGCCGTAATGCGCAGCAGCACGTCGTCGGGCCCGGCCTTGGCGTACTCGATGAACACATCGAAGTAGCGCTGCTGGTCGAACACGCCGGTGTCGAGCAGTTCAAATTCGGGGTCCTGGCGGGTACGGGCGGCGCTTTCGCGCCGCAGCTGCTCGTACGGGAACTCGGCCTGCGGATACTTGTAGAGCATCCGCATGTAGGAGTGCGTGGGCGTGCTGTCGAGGAAGTAGTACAGCTCCTTCACGTCCTCGCCGTGGTTGCCTTCGGGGTTAGTCAGGCCGAACAGGCGCTCCTTGAGCATCTCGTCCTGCCCGTTCCACAGGCCCACGGCCAAGCACAGGTGCTGCGCATCATCGGAGAGGCCGCCGATGCCCTCTTCGCCCCAGCGGTAGGCGGTGCTGCGCGCCATGTCGTGGGGCAGAAAGCTCCAGGCCTGCCCATCGGGGCTGTAATCCTCGCGCACCGTGCCCCACTGCCGCTCGGTCAGGTAGGGGCCAAATTTCTTCCAGGGGGCGGTCAGGGCGTTGGCATCAGCCAGCCGCAGTTGTTCGTGCGTCATAAATAGAATCGGGCCGGCCAACGGCCGCCGGTTCAGGATACCAAAAATCAGGCCCTGTTACGCTGGTAAAGATACCGGGTTGCTGGTTACCAGTTGGTAGTACTTAGTTGTCAGTTGATAGTTGTCAGTTGATAGTTGTCAGTAAGGAACGTCATTCAGAGCGCAGCGAAGAATCTCGTGTGAATCGTTGAGCGAACTGTTGCAACGTCAGCACGCGAGATTCTTCGCTACGCTCTGAATGACGTTCCTTACTGACAACTGACAACTAAGTACTACCAACTATCAACTCACTCCGCCAGCGCCGTAAGCGGCCCGGCGTACGCGGGGTGCTCGGGCACCTCCCCGTTCGGCAGCGCCCAGGTATCCTGGGGTTCCAGGGGCAGGGACAGCAGGCGGGCTACAGTCTGGCCGGCGGGGTCGGAGAAGGCGGGCACGCCGATGGTGATTTGCTGTTGGGGCACGTTGAGGCGCAGCGTGCGGTGCAGCCGGTCCCAGAGCGTGAGCACGACGCCAAAGTTGCTCTGCGTTTCGCGGTCGACCATGGAGTGGTGGATGCCGTGGGCGCGGGGCGTGACCATGAACGGGGCCAGACGGCGCTCCAGTTCGTAGGGTAGCTCTAGGTTGGTGTGATGAAAGGCGGTGCAGGCCTCGAACACCACCTCGAAGCCCAGCGCCGTGGAGCCGCGCACGCCCAGCAGGGCCGCAATACCGGCCCGGTACGGGATGCTGGCCAGCATCTCGCCGAAGTGGAAGCGCCAGCCGGTGGTCAGGTCCATATCGAGGTCGGAGTGGTGGACACGGTGCAGGCGCCAGAGCAGCGGCGAGTGCAGCAGCCGGTGCCAGGAGTAGCCCAGGTAATCGAGCAGCAGCACTTCGGCCAGCAGGCGGGCCGGCTCCGGCAAGCGCGAAAGCGGGGTGCGGTAGGGTGCCATCAGCTGGCCCAGGCCCACCATGGCGGGCAGCAGCGTGAGGCGCATGGCCGGCATCGAGGGGGCGGCCAGCACCACGTTGCGCACCCACCGCTCGGTGCGGGGCCGGGTGCGGCGGCGCAGCGGCTTGCGGGTTTCGAGCAGCAGCAGGCCCAATCCCAGCACGGCCAGCACGGGCGTGGCATATTTATCGAAACGCTTGAGCAAGGGGTGAGAAACGGGCAGCAGGGACATATTGAGGGGGAAGAGGATCGGGAGGCGGTTTGCCGGAGGAATCGGCTTGGCTGGCCTGAAACGGCAGCGCCAGCGCGAACTCCCCGCAAATAACCCATTGCAGCCGACTTCCTCCCAGACTACGCCATACTTTCTGCCTACGCATCGTGCGCTTCGTGCAGATACGCGGGCGGGGGCTCCGAATGCAGCAGCTGCTCATCGGCCAGGTAGCGGTGCAGGCCGCTTTCGAGGCTGGGCAGCAGCTGGCCGCATTGGCTGCCCAGCACGCTGAAGCCGGGCCGCGCGGCAGGCCAGCCAAACGAGGCGGCTGGTTGGGGCTGCACCAGGGCCGGATCGAGGCCGGCGGTGCGCAGGGCCAGCTGGGCCAGCTCGGCCCAGGTGCAGCCGCCCGCGTTGGCCAGGTGCCAGCGGCCGTGTTCCGCATCGAGCAGCAAATCGAGGGCGGTGTTCACGAGGTCGGGCACGTAGGTGGGCGACACCAGCAGGTCATCAGCCGCGGCGAAGGGCCGGTTCTGGCGGGCCGCACCCAGGGCGTGGTGCACGAAATTGTGCTCGTCCCAGGCCCCGAAAAAGGCGCTGGTCCGCACCACCAGGGCCTGCGGGTGCCGGCTCAGCACGACCTGTTCGGCCTGGAGCTTGCTGTGGCCATACACGTTCAGGGGCCGGGCCGGGTCGGTTTCCAGGTAGGGGCGGGGCTGCCGGCCGTCGAATACCAAATCGGAGGAAAACGTGAGCAGCGGCAGGTTTTGGGCGGCGCAGGCGCGGGCCAGCAGCAGCGGGCCCAGCGTGTTTTCGCGGAAGCAGCGGGCCGCGTCGGTTTCGGCGGCATCCACCCGCACGTAGCCGGCGGCATTCACCAGGGCCCAGGGCTGGTAGCGGCGCAACGCCTGGCCAATGGAGTCGGCGCTGGTAATGTCCAGCTCATCCCGGCCAAGGCACACGGTTCGCAGGCCCCGAATCCGGCCCACGAGCCGGAATGCGCGGCCCAGCGTGCCCGCGGCCCCCGCCACGAGTAGCGGCGGAGCATCAGCAGGCAGGGCGGCAGTGGTAGTTAAGTTCGACGTCATCATACCAAAGCAGGCTCGGAAACAGGCTCAGAAACTGGTTGCCGTACGGGCGGCTGATGGGCGGGATAAAAGCGCAGGGGCCGCTGCCACCAGCCGCGCCCGGCCAGCACCGGGTGCCGGTAGTGGCCCTGGCAGATGAGCCCCTGCACCATGCGGGCCAGCGCCGTGGGCCGGGGCTCCCCGCCGCGCAGGTCGAACACGCCGCTTTCGTAAGAAGCCCCGTCCTGGGTCAGCAGGTTGTCCCAATCGTAGGCTCCCAGCAACGACCACACCGTGAGGCCGCGCACCTCCACGCCGGCGGCGCGCAGCCGATTGACGGTTTGCCAGCCCTGGTGTAGCCAGCGCATTTGCTCCTCGCGGGTGCAGTTGAGGTGCAGCTCGGTTACGGCCAGCGGCCGCCGGTAGCGGGCCCAGGCCGCCTGCAGCACCCCCGCCAGCCCTACTGCCTGGGCGTCGGGCACGCGCACGGCTTCCACATTCACGTAGGCCGGCCGGGCGGGCGTGGCCGGGGCCGCGCCCAGGCCGGGGTACAGGTCCAGCCGGTCATCCAAAAACCGCTCGCTGGTGAGGTAGTAGTTGATGCCCAGAATATCGGGCGGGCAGGGGTTTTCCTGCAAATCGGTCAGCTCGGCTTCACTCAGGCCGTGCTCGCGCAGGTAGTTCCACAGGGGGTGGGCGGGCGTTACGGTGCCGTTCAGCAAATCGAAGGTCAGCCAGCGCCGGTGGTTCTCAAACTCGGCCCGGGCTGCCAGCGCCGGCGTGCAATGCGCCTGGCCCAGGTCTTCGGTCTGCACGAGCTGGGCAGCCGGGTTCACGCGCCGGATTGCTTCCATCGCCAGCCGGGTGGCCAGTACCTGGTTGTAGAGCATGCGCACGAAGGCCGCATCGGAGGTGGCGTGGGGGTACCATAGGCCGTAGAGGCCACTGAAGCGGGCCGTAGTCAGGGGTTCGTTGACGGGGGTGTAGTAGCGCACCCAGGGGTAGCGCGCGGCCACCAAACCGGCGTAGCGGGCCAGTTCGGGGGCGAAATTGGGTTGGTCGAGGGCCGTATAGCGCGGGCCGCTGCCGTGGTGCACCAGCCCCACGATGGGCTCGATGCCCAGCTTCTGCAAATGCGCCAGTCGCTCATCGGGCCAGCGCCAGTCGGGCTGCTCCAGGCTCTCGGGGGCCACGTGCTCCCACAGCACCGGGTAGCGCAGCGTGCGCAGGCCCAGCTCGGCGAAACGGTCGAGGTCGGTGAGGCGGTGGCGGTGGCCGCTGCGGGCCAGCTGGTCGGAATAGGCGTCGCCCACGCGTCGGCAGGTGCATTCCACCCCGCCCCAAAGGTCTACGTTCTCCATTCAGGCTGATTTCGTGACTGAAAGCGCACCCTGCCGCCCGCACCGGGCCAAGGAGGGCGCTTCTTTTATACCCGCATTTCGAGCTCCGGGATGCCGTATTTACCACAGATAGTGTGGGTATTTACCCCGGTTTTCCCGCCTGCCGGCCCCCGAACTTGCCGCAACGGCGCCGGCAGGCGGTGCGCGCCCGGCCAAAACGGGGGCGGTGGGGCGGGCGTCAATGCCTACCTTTGCCTGGGCGGAACTTCCGCCGGATTCTCACTTTTTCGCCGGGCTGTTTATTTGCCGCCGCGCTGCTCCGTAACCGGGTGGGCGGCTTTTCTTTTTGGCCCCGCTCCTCTCCCACTTTCCGCCCATGCAACAGGTTCTGCACTACTTCACGCAGTACAAAGTCAACTACAAAAACGAAATCCTTTCGGGCCTGACGGTGGCGCTGGCCCTGATTCCGGAGGCCGTGGCGTTTTCCATTATTGCCGGGGTGCCGCCGCTGGTGGGCCTGTACGCCGCCTTCGTGATGGGTCTCGTGACGTCGGTGCTGGGCGGCCGGCCGGGCATGATTTCGGGGGCGACCGGGGCCGTGGCCGTGGTGCTGGTGGCGCTGGCCAAAACCCACGGCGTCGAGTACATTTTCGCCACCGTTATCCTAGCGGGCGCTATTCAGGTGCTGGCGGGCGTGCTGAAACTGGGCAAGTTTATCCGGCTGGTGCCGCAGTCGGTGATGTTCGGCTTTGTCAACGGGCTGGCCATCATCATCTTCCTCTCGCAGCTGGTGCAGTTTCAGGCCCTGGGGGCCGATGGGGCGCTACACTGGCTGACGGGGCCGGCGCTCTATACCATGCTGGGGCTGGTGGGCCTCACCATTGCCATTATCGTGGGCCTGCCGCGCCTCACCAAGGTGGTGCCGGCCTCGCTCACGGCCCTGCTGGTGGTGTCGGCGCTGGTTATCGGGCTGGGCATCAACACCAAAACCGTGGGCGACATTGCCTCGATTCAGGGCAGTTTCCCGCCGTTTCATATCCCGGCCGTACCGTTCACCTTCGCCACGCTGGGCCTCATCTTTCCCTACGCCGCCATCGTGGCCGGCGTGGGGCTGATTGAGAGTTTGCTGACGCTGAACCTGATTGACGAAATCACCGAAACCCGCGGCCGGGGCAACAAGGAGTGCGTGGCCCAGGGCGCGGCCAATATGCTCTCGGGCCTGTTTTCGGGCATGGGCGGCTGCGCCATGATTGGCCAGAGCCTCATCAATATCTCGTCGGGGGCCCGGGCGCGGCTGTCGGGCGTGGTGGCGGCCGTGATGCTGCTGGTGTTCATCATGTTCGGCGCTTCGCTGATTGAGCGCGTGCCGATGGCCGCCCTCACCGGGCTGATGATTATGGTGTCGGTGGGCACGTTTGAGTGGGCCTCGCTGCGCACCTTCGGCCGCATGCCCGTCGCCGATTTGGTGGTGATGCTGACCGTGACGCTGGTAACGGTGGTGCTGCACAACCTGGCGCTGGCCGTGCTCATCGGCGTGATTATCGCGGCGCTGGTGTTTGCCTGGGAGAATGCCCGCCGCATCCGCGCCCGCAAGCACCTCGACGAGGCCGGCGTGAAGCACTACGAAATCTTCGGCCCGCTGTTCTTCGGCTCGGTGCAGGCCTTCAGCGAGAAGTTCGACGTAGCCGACGACCCGCAGCAGGTCATCATCGACTTCGCCGAAAGCCGGGTGGCCGATATGTCGGCCATCGAAGCCCTCAACAAGCTCACCGAGCGCTACCACCGCCTGGGCAAAACCGTGCACCTGCGCCACCTCAGCCCCGACTGCCGCCACCTGCTCCGGCGCGCCGACGCCCTCATCGACGTCAACATCCTGGAAGACCCCATCTACCACGTTTCGGGCGCCGATTTACGGTATTAGGATGTAGCGCGAAGCTCCCGCTTCGCGTGTCGTTGAACGACGTCCGTCAGCAGTCAGCAGTCAGCAACGACACGCGAAGCGGAAGCTTCGCGCTACTGCCCGGCTGCGTAAATCCTGTTTAACCTCACTCGTAGAACTTGCGCAGCCGGCGCATGCTGGTCAGCACCACCCAGTCGCCGAGGCGGGGGAAGTTGGTGTGCACGATGGCAATGAGCCAGCCCAGGGCCGAAATAACGGTGCGCTGCCGCCGCCGCCGGATGTGGCGCACGATGATGGCGGCCACTTCGGCCTGGGTTTTCTGCCAGCGGGGCTTGCGGTAGGCAATGGGCACGGGCTGGCCGTCGGCGTCGAGCACGCGCTTGTCGTCGTCGTTTTCAGTGAAGCCGATGTGCACCACCCCGAAGTGCACGCCGGTGCCATCGAGCTCCAGGCGCAGGGTGTGGGCCAGATTGGTGAGGGCCGCCTTGCCGGCGCAGTAGGCCGAGCCGCTGGGCATCCCGTTCAGGGCCGAAATGGAGGAAATAAATGTAACGCTGCCCTGGCTTTCGAGCAGGTGCGGCAGGGCGGCTTTCAGCGGAAACACGGCCCCGTACACGTTGCTGTCGAGCACGCGCCGGAACACCTCGGGGGCCATATCGAGGAAGTAGGCCCGCTGCGAGATGCTGGCGTTGGCGACCAGAATATCGAGCCGGCCGAACTCCTGCACGGCCGTGGCTACCAGCGCCTCGCAGGCGGCATAATCGGTGATGTCGGCCCGGCAGACGGCCACGGTGGCGCCGGCGGCTTCGAGCTGTCGGCGGGTGGCCTCCAGGCGCTCGGGGCGCAGGCCGTTGAGCACCACGGCGGCCCCGGCAGCGCCCAACGCCCGGGCAGTCTCGCGCCCAATGCCCGACTCGGAACCCGTGACGATGGCCACTTTACCGGCCAGCGGCCCGGCGGTAGGCAGCGCCCGGACGCGGCCCGGGGCAGCAGCAGCCGTGGTGCTTGGCTCGTCGGTTGGTTGCGCGGGGGCTTCCTTAGCCGCGGGCACCACTAGAACGGGCGCGGAAGGCGGTTCGGCGGGGGCAGGTACAAAAACGGCCGGGGCCGGACTTTCTTTCCACATAGAATCAAATATACTGCTGTGCCCGAAACCAGGCGAAGGCGTCGGTAATAGCCTGCGCGACCGGCGTTTGGGGCAGGCCCAGCTCGCGCCGGGCTTTGTCTACTGCAAAGTAGTGGCCGTCGTTGGCCACGGCCGTCATGGCGGCGTTCAGGCGGGCGGGCCGGCCCGTGAGGCGGGTTTGCAGGTCGCAGAGCCGGCCGTAGAGCTGGGCCAGGCCGGCCGGCAGGGGCCAGCGCGGGGCGGGTACGTTCAGCAAATCGGCCATCAGGGTAAAGGCTTCGTGGTAGCTCAGGTTTTCGTTGCCCAGAATGTACGACTCTCCTACCCTGCCCAGATTCAGCGCGTTCACGGTGGCGTAGGCCACGTCGCGCACGTGCACGTAGTTTTTGCCGCCGGGCGGGTAGCCGGGCACTTTGCCGCGGTAGATTTCTAGCAGCAAAGCGCCCGAGGTGGGTTTGGCATCGTTGGGGCCGAGCATGAAGGTGGGATGCACCAGCACGGCCGGCAGTTGCTCGTCGGCCACGGCTTGCAGCACGAGGTCGGTGGCGGCGCGCTTGCTGTCCATGTAGTCGAGGCCGTAGCGGGCGCCGGCGTAAGGGCGGGTCTCGTCGCCGGGATTCTCCCGGGTTCCGAAGCCGAAGACGTTGGCCGTGCCCACGTACACCAACCGCGCCACGTCGGCGCGGCGCGCCTCGGCCAGCACGGCGCGGGTGCCCTCCACGTTCACGGACCAAAGCGCCGGGTTGCGGGCCGGGTTCACGCTGGCCAGCGCGGCCGCGTGGATGATGGCCCCGCAGCCCGCCGCCGCCCCGGCCAGCGTGGCGGGCTGGCTCAGGTCGGCCTCCACGTAACCCACGCCCCACCCGGCCGGGAAGGGCGGCGCGGTGCCGGGCCGCACCAGCGCCCGCACCGGTTGGCCCCGGCGGTGCAGCTCGGCCACCAGGTGGCGCCCCAGAAAGCCGTTGGCCCCGGTGACGAGGGTTGGTGGTTGGCTTAGGGTTGACGGTTTTTGGCTATCGGGCACGGGTAGCTGTAAAACAACAGAACGTCATTCAGAGCGCAGCGAAGAATGACGTTTTTATCTAACTCACCGCGTTCTATCGGTGGTTTATCAATGCCTTGTAGGTGCGGCCGATGCGGGCGGGCTCCACTTTCAGAAAGTAGAGCGCAAAGGCCGTGAGGTTGGCCAGTTGCACGCGCAGCCAGCCGTTCTGCTCGTACTTGCGGGCCGATACCAGCACGCTTTGGGGCACGATATGGAACGAGGCCACCCGGCGGATGCGCTGGATTATCTCAAAGTCCTCCATCACCACGAACCGCTCGTTGAAGCCGCCCAGCTGGCTGAACAGCTCGCGGGTGATGAACAGCGTCTGGTCGCCGCCGCGGCTCATGAGGCCCTTGAAACGGGTGCCGTAGCTGTTGAGGCGCAGCAGCGGGTGGCTGGAGTCGAAGCGGAAGCGGTAGCAGCCAGCCGGGTGGCCCGCGGCCACAGCTTGGGCAATGGTAGTTTCGTAGCCCGGGCAGACACCGACGTCGGCGTGCACGAAGTACAGGATGCGGCCGGTGGCGTGGGCGGCGCCGTGGTTCATCTGGGCGGCGCGGCCGGGGCGCGGGGCCGGCAGCACGGTGGCCCCGGCCGCCTCGGCCAGCGCCGCCGTGCCATCGGGGCTCCGGGCATCGACTACCAGAATCTCCACGGCCTCGCCGGGCGGCGCAAGCTGCCGCAGCTGCCGCACCAGCCCGGCAATGTGCGGGGCCTCATTATAGGTAGGAATGATGACGCTAAGCTCGGGCATACTGAATTGAACAGGAGCGCAATTTGCGCAATTTTCGACGGCCATAAACTGGCCCGGCCCGGCAGATACGCAATGGCTGGCCGGGCCAGTTTGCCTGCCTGAGAAATCCGGCTGGCCAGCACGGCGCGTTTATTGCATTAGGTTTCATCAGGGCCGCAGCTTTCCTTGTATGCGTCAAACGCTTAGGGTACCGGCTCATCGTCCGGCTCCTTTTTCTCTTCAGAATCTCCTTCCATGTCTGTATACCGCACTTTCCTTCTAACGGCGCTTTGTGCCTCCACTCTTACGGCTTCGGCCTGCAACGGTGCCCCCAACGCCACCACCGAAACTGCCGTAGCCCTGGCAGCAACTCCGGTAGCGGCTCCGGTAGCGGCTCCGGTAGCAGCGGCCTTCGACCACAGCGCCTTCGACCGGCTGCTGAAAAAGTACGTGAATGCCCGGGGTCAGGTAAACTACAAAGGGTTCAAGAGCGAGGAAAAGGCCTTTAATGCCTACCTGGCCAAACTCAGCCAGAACCCGCCCAAAGCCACCGACTCGAAGGCCGAGCAGATGGCCTTCTGGACCAACGCCTACAATGCCTACACCATTCGGCTCATTCTGGATAATTACCCGCTTAAGAGCATTAAGGACATTGGGGAGCCGTGGAAAAAGCAGTTTTTCAGCATCGGCGGCACCAAAATGAGTCTCGACGATATTGAGCACGGCATTCTGCGCAAGAAATTCAACGACCCGCGCATCCACTTTGCGCTGGTGTGCGCCTCCATTTCGTGCCCGCCGTTGCGCCCCGAGGCCTACACTGCCGCCCGCCTGAACGCCCAGCTCGATGCCCAGGGCCGCGCCTTCCTCAACGATACCGGCAAAAATAAGCTCAGCACCCAAAGCGCCCAGCTTTCCAGCTACTTCGACTGGTACAAGGACGACTGGAACCAGAACGGCCAGTCGGTGGTGAAGTGGGTGAATAGGTACGCCAAAACCAAGATTACCGACAACACCAAGATTGGTTACCTGGACTACAACTGGAACCTGAACGAGCAATAGGTTTTTAAAAGAACGGTGTAGGGTGCGGGGCTTGTCCCCGCCCGCCATTCGGGCCACTGCAACGGTTCCGTCTAACGGCGGGCGGGGACAAGCCCCGCACCCTACACCGTTCTTCGATCCAACGTCGGCCCCTGCAAAAAGCCCCTCTGCCCTCGAATGAAGCTACCATTACTGCTGCTACTGCTACTCCCCTTGCTTGCCCAGGCCCAGACGCCGCCGCTCGAAACGCGGCGCTATGCCATTGAGGTGGCGGGCCTACGCGTGGGCACCATGACGGCCACCCGCCAGCTGCCCACGCCCACGAGCCCCGAAACCATCAGTACCCTCATTAGCGATGTGCAGGTGGATATTCTCTTCTATCACCTCGTCATCTACTACAAGGTAACCAACTACATGCGCGGCGGCCAGCTGCGGCTGTCTACCGTGGATGCCCGCACCAACCAGGGCAATTTTTCGTCGCGCACCGAGTGGAAAGGCGACCACTACGACATTGTGGCCGACCAGTACAAGCACCGCTACCGGGCCACCGAAACCAAGCCCATCCGCTACACCGTTACCGATATGTTTTTCGCGGAGCCCCCGGCCGGCCAGTCCCGCGCCTTCGCCGAGTATTTCGGCGACTTTTTTGGGGTGAAGCCCGGTAAGCCCGGCCGCTACCAGGCCACCCGCGCCGGCCGCGAGGATGAGTACCAGTACCAGGACGGGCAGCTGATAACGTTGATTAAGAAGAATCCGCTGAAGAATTTTGTAATTCGGCTGCTGTAGGGCCAAGAGTCGCCGCTGCTCGCCCCCCCAAAAGCCCGCATTTTTCCTAATTGGAAAGTCGCTGCCGCGTATTTGGTTACCGAATCAGTTTTAATCTGCTTTGTATTAGGCCGCCGAAGTCAGTTGTAGCTGCTTACTTCGGGCGGCCAACTTGCATCTGCTGCCAATGCCCCTTTCCTACACCAACCGCCGCCAGGAAACCTATTACATCCGGGCGGCCCGCGCCAAAAAAGGCGGGGTCCGCTATTACGTTATCAAGGACTTTACTAAGTACCCGGCGGAGGAAATTCCGGACCAGCTGCCCGACGGGTTCGAGTGGTATGAGTACCCGGAAGATGGCAAAACGACGCTTCGCAAAGTTGTGCCCACCCGCGTGCCCGCCGCCATGCTGGCCACGGTGCGCGAGCTGACCACCCGCTACTCGCCCCGCGAAGTGCTGCACTTTGATGTGGAGCCTGAGGCCATAACGGTGTACGAATATCCCTACGGCCCCGACGAGTTGGGCATGCCGCTGGCCGATATTCTTAAATTCGTGTACTTCTCGCCCGTTCTGCGGTTCGTGCTGCTACCCGGTGGCGGCAGCTATCAGGTACAGCGCATCTGCCAGTACCCCGGCCTCGAAGGTTGGATAGCCCTCGAAACCAGTCCCGATTTGGCGGCTCTCGTCACCAGGTTCGCCCCGCACATCGGCCAGGAAAGTCTGGTTGACTTTTGGATTGAAGGCGAAGCGGATTTCTAGGGGCCGGAGTACAAACGGCAGGTGTAGAGACGCATCTTTNNCGCAAAGATGCGTCTCTACACCGCACGTAGCAGCCCAGATACAACGCTACCGGCCCGAAACGGCTACTTTTCGGGATCCTACCCCATCTGCTCCCCCCCAAATGTCCCGTATTCTTCCCACCATTGTGCTGGCGCAGTTCTGCTGCACTTCGCTGTGGTTTGCCGGCAACGCCGTGGCCCCCGAGCTGACGGCCCGCATGGGCCAGCCGGCCAGCTTCGGGGCGGCCCTTACCAGCGCCGTGCAGCTGGGCTTCATTGGGGGCACGCTGGTGTTTGCGCTGCTGACCGTGGCCGACCGGTTTTCGCCTTCGCGGGTATTCTTCGTTAGTGCGCTGCTGGCGGCGGGCTGCAACCTGGCCCTTAACCTGCCGGGCCTGGGGGCCGAGGGGCTGCTGGCGGCGCGGGTGCTCACCGGGTTTTTCCTGGCCGGCATCTACCCGGTAGGCATGAAGCTGGCCGCCGATTACTACGAAGCCGGATTGGGCCGTTCACTGGGGTTTCTGGTGGGGGCGCTGGTGCTGGGCACGGCGTTTCCGCACCTGTTGCGCGGTTTGGGCGGCATCGGCGGTGGCGCGGGCGGCCCGCTGCCTTGGCAGGCCGTAACCATTGGCACCTCGGCGCTGGCGGCGCTGGGCGGGCTGGCGCTGGTGCTGCTGGTGCCCGACGGGCCCTTCCGCCGGGCCGGGCAACGCCTGCGGCCCGGCGCGTTGCTGGCGGGGCTGCGGGAGCCGCAGTTTCGGGCGGCGGCGCTGGGCTACTTCGGGCACATGTGGGAGCTGTACACGTTCTGGGCCTTCGTGCCGGTGGTGCTGGCGGCCTGGCGGGCGGCTCACCCGGCGGCGGCCAGTTTCAATGGGCCGCTGGCGGCGTTTGGCATTATTGGGGTGGGCAGCCTGGGGTGCGTGGGCGCAGGGCTGCTGGCCCAGCGGCGCGGGGCGCGGCCGGTGGCGGCGGGGGCACTGGCCTTGTCGGGGCTGTGCTGCCTGGTGTCGCCGCTGGTGCTGAGCGGCACCTCGGCGCCGCTGCTGCTGGCGTTTCTGGGGTTCTGGGGGCTGGTGGTGGTGGCCGACTCGCCCCTGTTCTCGGCGCTGGTGGCCAGTAGCGCCCCGGCTCCCACCCGCGCCACGGCCCTCACGCTGGTTACCTGTCTGGGCTTCGCCCTCACCATCGTCAGCATCCAGCTCACGAGCCTGCTCGCCCGCTCCCTCGACCCGCGCTACCTGTTTCTACCGCTGGCCATTGGCCCGGCGCTGGGGTTGTGGGCGTTGTTTGGGCGGGGGAAGCAGGTGAAGGGAACAGTGAATCAATAAACTAACTTCAATAGTATTTTCTGTATCTTCGCAAGATGTTTTACAGAAGAAAAATTGCACTCGCTTTGATCCAAGGCTTTGGCGGGGAACTGTCTAAAATATCCTTCCATAAACTCCTTTTCTTATTCACGATTAAGCAGTCGAAACCTGACTATGATTTTGTTCCATATAAGTATGGCTGTTACTCATTTTCTGCAAATGCTGACTTAACTGCCATGGTGAAGCATGGGCAGATTACAGAAGGCACTAATATAATAACTAAAATAGACTCAGTGAATTATATAAAATCACTAAGCGATACTGACAAGAAAATACTAATTGAAATTAATAATAAATTCAAAGACAAAACTATTGAATTTTTAATAAATACAACTTATACAAATTACAAATATTATGCAACCAGAAGTGAAATAAGTAAAAATCATGTATCTACAGATGTTTATCAACAGATAATTGATTCAAAACCCAAAAACGATAAGACTATATTATACACAATAGGATATGAAGGAATATCTTTAGAGTCCTATTTGAATAAGTTAATTAAAAATGACATAAAATTACTTATAGATGTAAGACGCAACGCGTTAAGCATGAAATTTGGATTTTCTAAGAAGCAATTGACTGGCTTTTGCGAGAAAGTAGGTATCAGTTATCTACACATACCCAAAGTTGGAATACAATCAGATCAAAGACAAGAATTGAAAACACAGTCTGATTATGATAATCTTTTTAAAAAATATACTAATACAACCATTAATGAAACGCAACAACAACAAAACGAAATAATAGATCTATTGAAAATAAATAAGAGAATTGCTCTGACTTGCTTTGAAGCAAATGTTTGTCAATGCCACAGAAAACATCTTGCAGAAGCAATTACTAGACACCAAGATTGGAATTTCGAACTCAAACATTTATAAAAACACATAAGATGAGCTTATCAAAAGTATTAATTACAGTAAAGACCTATCCTACACTATCGAGTAAATACGACGAACTGGTTTGTACGGCTGGGTTTTTAGAAGATGGAACTTGGATTAGGATTTACCCTATTCCTTTCAGGAAACTAGAGTATGAAATTCAGTATAAAAAGTATGATTGGATAGAAATAGATTTAGAGAAGTACAGCCGTGACTTCAGATTAGAAAGTTATCGGCCACAGAATATTGAAAAAGGCTTTAGGATTATTGGTCATCTGGATACACGTGACCATTGGAGAGCAAGAAAGGAAGTAGTGCTTAAGAATGTATATACTAATATGTCTGACCTAATACTAGACTCAAAGAATAAAGAAAAGTATACCTCACTTGCAGTTTTAAAACCAAAAACGATTCTCAATTTTAAAATTGAGAAAGTATCCAGAGAGTGGGATACAGAAAAACTAGCAGCATTAAAAGCGAAAGATTCTCAATTGAATTTATTCACTAATTCAGAAAATCCATTTGAAGTAGTCAATAAATTTTCTTATAATTTTACAAGTGATGATGATATTGAAAGAACAATGATGATCGAAGACTGGGAAATAGGAGCACTATATTGGAATAGTTTAAAAAGGCATGAAGGAAATGAATTTAAAGCTTGTGAAGATGTTAAGAATAAATATTTTAATGACTTTGCAAAAACCAAAGATCTGTATTTATTTTTGGGGACAACCAGGGAGTATCATCTCATAGCGCCTAATCCGTTTGTAATTATCGGCACGTTTCATCCTACTGTTCAAACCCAGTTCTCTTTGTTTTAAATTTTTTATAAACGTAAAACGCCCCGCAACCTCTCGGCTGCGGGGCGTTTTACGTTACATCAGCGGCAGTAATTGCAGCAGCTTATTGAGCATGATGGGCAGGTTGTGGACGCGCTGACGGGTTTTTTTACTCGTTGCTACCGTCCTGGTGCTTTACCCATTTTCCGTGGTCGGGCACGGCTTCCTGCTGCCAGTGGGCCAGCAGGTGTTGCAGGCCGGCCCGTAGCTCCTCGCCCTGCATGGCCGGGCCGTGGCCGGTTACCAGGGTTTGCGGCCTCAGCGCCGCCAGCTTTTCGGCCGAGGCATGGGCAGCCGGCCAGTCGGTAGTCAGGTACACCGGCGGGCCGCACAGCTCCTGCTTTTGCAGCAGCACCCGGTACAGCGAATCCTGGCGGACGGTAATCAGGGCGTCGGCCGAAATCAGCAGGCGGTCCTGGTCGCGGAAAAACGCCACCTGCCCCGGCGCATGGCCCGGCACATGCACCCACTGCCAGTCGGGCAGACCCGGCACGCGGCCGTCGGGCGGCAGGGCTTGCAGGGCCTCGCGGATGTCGGTGGCCTGGTGGGGGTAGATGGCCGATATCTTCGCCAGCACGCCCCCTTCCACCGTGGTGTCGGGCTCAGGATAGTCCCGCTCACCGGTCAGGAACGGGAATTCCAGCGGGTGGGCGTACACGGGCACCGGCCACTTCACCAGCAACTCCACGATGCTGCCTATGTGGTCGAAGTGGCCATGGGTGAGCAATATAGCCGCCGCTATAATCTCGGCGGCCGATTTGGGCATGCCGGCATCCACCAGCACCCAGTCGGCGCCGGGCCGGCCAATCATGGCCAGGTTCACAATCTGGTTGGTGTAATAGGCTACATCGGGCGCTACTTCGCGGAGCTTGCCGCTGTCGATGGACGTCATCGGCACAAGCTTGTTATCCTCGCTTTGGTGCATGGGCTACGTGAATTTAGGTGAGTAAAAGGCGTGGGCGTTTCGCTCTGGCAGGCACCTTACAGGCGCCCACCAGCACGACCGTTACAGCAGCTTATCGAGCATAATGGGCAGGTCGCGGACACGCTTGCCAGTGGCGTGGAAAACGGCGTTGGCAATGGCGGCCGTGACGCCGAGCATACCCACTTCACCGATGCCCTTCACGCCCAGCGGGTTCACAATGTCGTCGTCTTCGTGCACGAAAATGACGTCGATGTGCGGAATGTCGGCGTTGACGGGAATGTGGTACTCGGCGAAGTTGTGGTTCATGTAGCGGCCGAACTTGTGGTCCATTACAGTTTCCTCCATCAGGGCCATGCCCAGGCCCCACACCACCGAGCCCAGCACCTGCGAGCGGGCCGTTTTCTGGTTGAGGATGCGGCCGGCAGCCACGGCACTCACCACCCGCGTTACTTTGATAGTACCCAGGTCCTCGTCTACCTCCACCTCGGCGAAGGCCACGTTGTGGGAATGCAGCGAGTAGCCATTCTGCTTCACCATGTTGGGCATGGCCGAGCTGTCGGCTTCGAGCTGGCTTTTGCCGCTGGCCTGCAGCACATCGCGCAGCACCACAGCCTGGGCGTGGTCGAGGCGCAGGCGCAGCTGGCCATTTACAAACTCCACTTCCTCGTACTTAGCGCCCATTAGGGGCGAATCGGCGGGTTTTTGGGCCAGCTTAAGGATTTTCTCGCCCAGCGCGTCGCAGGCGTTTTTCACGGCCGTGCCCACCGAGGCGGCGGTCCAGGAGCCGCCCTGGATGGGCGCTTCGGGCTGGTCGGTGTCGCCGAGCTCAAAGGTCACGGCCTTCAGAGGCAGGCCCAGGGTTTCGGCCGCAATCTGCGTCATAATGGTGTAGGTGCCGGTGCCGTTTTCACCGGTGGCGCTGCGCACCGTCAGCTTACCATCAGCCGAAATCAGGGCTTTGGCCGCCGATTTCTGCTGGCTGGCATCCCAAACGCCTCCTCCCATGCCCATGCCCACCAGCTTGCCGTTGGCGCGCATCGAGCGGGGCGCCTGGGTGCGGTTTTCCCAGCCAAATTTGGCCGCGGCCTGTCGGTAGCACTCGCGCAGCTTCTTGCTCGAAAAGGGCTTATCTACGTTCTGGTCGCGCTCGGCGTAGTTGCGCAGCCGGAATTCGAGCGGGTCGAGGCCGGCGGCATAGGCCATTTCGTCCATGGCTACTTCCAGCCCCACGTTGCCCGAAGCGGCCCCCGGCGCGCGCATATCCTGGGGCGAGTAAATATCAAGCTTGGCCAGCTCGTAGCCCAGCTTCACGTTCTCGCACTTGTACAGCATGCCCGACCAGTTCACCACGTTTTCGGTGTAGTCTTCGAACTGGGAGGTTTCGTGGAGGGCATGGTGCTGAAGGGCGGCCAGGGTGCCATCGGGGTTGGTGCCCATTTTCAGCAGCTGCAGCGTGTTGGGCCGGTGGCCGATGCTGAACATCTGCTGGCGCGTGAGCGTGACGCGCACCGAGCGTTTGAGCTCCAGCGCAGCCAGCACGGCCATAAACACTGAGTACTGTGGCCGCAGCCCCGAGCCGAAGCCGCCGCCCATAAACTGGTTCACCACCCGCACGTCGTTCTTGCCCAACCCGAACACGCCCATCAGGTAGTTCTGCACGTTGTACACGCCCTGGGTTTTATCGTAGGCCGTTATCTGGCCGTTGCCGCGCCACTCCACGGTGGTAGCAAACAGCTCCATGGGGTTGTGGTGCTGGGCCCCGTGGGCGTACTCGGCCTCGATGCTATGGGTGGCATTTTCCAGGGCTTTGTCGGGTTTGCCACGGGGCGGCGGCGGCGGCTGGAAACCGGTTTTGCCCTTGCCCGGCGCGTAGCCTTCGGTGCGCTTGGTTTCGAGGTTGGTTTCGTGGGCCTGCTGCTCATAGTCGATGCGCAGCAGGGCAGCCGCGTACCGGGCCAGCTCGAACGTGTCGGCCACGACCAGCGCCACCGGCTGCTGGTTGAAGGTAATATCGGGCGCATGCAGCGGCCGGAAGGGGGAGCCGCCGGGGGCAATCTGGTCCTTGTAGCTCTTATCGAACCAAGCCAGATACGGCACATTCTCATGCGAAAATACTTCCAGCACGCCCGGTAGCGCCCGCACCTCATCGGCGTATACTTTCAGGATTTTACCCTTGGTAATGGGGCTGCTTACCACGTAGCCGTAGGCGAGGTTGGGCACGTTAAATTCGCCCGAATAGTGGGCCGCACCCGCTACTTTCAGCGGTCCATCTACGCGATTCGGGGCTTTACCTATATGGTTGGTCTGGGTCATGGGTTGGATTTTTAGCTGTGTGAGGGCTTCATAATAACGTATGAGCGGGAGCAGACCCTGCCCCTACTGACCACCCAGATACATGTCGCCGGCCTCTTGCTTTCCTTCGGCGGCCTGTTTGAGGGCGCGCACAATGGCGCGGCGGGCCAGCTCGATTTTGAAGTCGTTGGAGCCCTGGCCCACGGCGTTAGCCACCACGTGGGCAGCCACGCGGCCAAAGGTTTCGGCGGTGGCGGGCTGCCCCTTCAGCAGCGCCTCGGCCGCTTTATCGCGCCAGGGCTTATGAGCCACGCCGCCCAGGGCCAGTCGGGCATCCGTGATGGTGTCGCCATCCATTTCCAGGCCCACGGCCACGCTCACCAGGGCAAAAGCGTAGGAGTGCCGGTCGCGAAGTTTAAGATAGGCAAAGTGCTTGGCAAAGCCTTTTTCAGGCAAATCAAGCGAAGTAATCAGTTCACCTTCGGCTAAGGTGTTGTCGAACTCGGGCTGGTCGGCGGGCAGGCGGTGGAAGTCTTCGAAGGCAATGGTCCGCTCGCCGTTGGGGCCGCTTACGCGCACGGTAGGCGCCAGGGCCGCCAGGGCCACGCACATATCTGAAGGGTGCGTGGCAATGCAGGTTTCACTGGCCCCCAGAATGGCGTGGATGCGGTTGTAGCCCCCGATGGCCGAGCAGCCCGAGCCAGGCTCGCGCTTGTTGCAGGGCGTGGCTACATCGTAGAAATAGTAGCAGCGGGTGCGCTGCATCAGGTTGCCGCCGTTGGTAGCCGCGTTGCGCAGCTGCGGCGAGGCCCCGGCCAGAATGGCCTGGTTCAGCAATGGGTAGCGCTTTTTGACCGCTTCATTCCAAGCCGTATCAGAATTTGTGGCGGTAGCCCCGAGGCGCAGGCCGCCATCGGGTAAGTCTTCGATTTTGGAGAGCGGCAGTTTGGCAACGTTGACCAGATGCGCGGGCTGCTCCACGTTCATCTTCATCAAGTCAATCAGGTTGGTGCCGCCGCCCACGTAGGCCGAAGCCTTGTGGCCGGCCTTGTCGCGCACCGCATCGGCCACATTGGTGGCGCGGGAGTAGGTGAAAGGATACATGTTTTTCAGTATTGAGTAGTGAGTATTTGGTATTGAGCACACTGGCAGATTGAGCAACAGGACACCTTATGCGCCTTATTGCTCCCTGCCAGCTACCCACTACTGTTTGTCTACAACTTCCTTCACCGCATCGAGAATGCCAACATAGGCGCCGCAACGGCATAGGTTGCCGCTCATCAACTCTTTGATTTCGGCTTCGGAGTGGGCGCGGCCCTCATTGAGCAGGCCCTGGGCCGAGCAAATCTGGCCGGGCGTGCAGTAGCCGCACTGGAAGGCGTCGTGGTCGACGAAGGCCTGCTGCAATAGGCTCAGGTTTTCGGGAGTGCCCAGGCCCTCAATGGTCGTGATGTCGTCGTCTTCATGCATCACGGCTAGCGTGAGGCAGCTATTGATGCGCCGGCCATTTACGAGCACCGTACAGGCGCCGCACTGGCCATGGTCGCAGCCTTTTTTGGTGCCCGTGAGGCCGGCGTACTCGCGCAACGCGTCGAGCAGGCTGGTCCAGGGCGCGAGTTGCAGCGTGCGGGTTTCGCCATTGATGGTCAGGCGGACCGGGCCAGTGGGCACCGGCGTGGGCAGGCCACCGCTGGCGGGGGCGCTGGTAATTGGTTGCGACATAAGGCTGGGATAGAAATGAGAAAGCAGGAAAGTACCAGGCCTCAAAGGCAAGACGCCGGTCCATAGCTTTCCTGTACGCCCACAATAGCCCGCGCGTTTTGGATCGGACTGAATTCCCTCAGCTTTGGCACCGCTGGCCACCAGCTATTTTATCCCGCTGGGTAAAGGCTCGATCATCGCCATCCATCACCACACCACTAAAAAAACCGCCTCCTGATACAGCTTCCCCAAAGGGTAGCAGCACCAGAAGACGGCATCAACAGGAAAGCAAGAAGTATTTCTACGCTCCCTTGGAGGCCAAAATATCAAGCATTTCGACGGCCGGGGCCGAGGAGAACAGGTCGGGAGCCTGGGCAAACAAGGCCTCAGCCACTTTGCCGCTCAGATGGGCCTCACGGCCCGACTCATCGGCAAACGTATCGAAGATGCCGAAGGTAGAAGGGCCCATCTGCACCCCGTACCAAGTAGCGGTACCGGGCTCCTGCTCTACCAGGGCTAATCCGCCGCGCAGAAAATCGGCTACTTCCTGCTCTTTGCCGGGCTTGGCTTCGAGGCGCACAAACAATCCTACTTTTACCATGAGAATGGGGCTTAAAGGGTTGGCAAGTAGAACCGGCTCAACGGTGGAATGTTCACGAAAGGAGTTTTCAGGTCCTAAATAGCATCGTGTTTCATCTGGCATTTGCTTGCCGAAGCATGACGTTCTAGAGGTATTTTGCCACCCAGTTTTCGGAGCAGTAGCTTCCCGCCTACAGCCCATAGGTTAGCTGCGCGTAGTACAACCCACCCATGCTGGGGCCGCCGAGGTAGCCGACGTAGTAGCGGTTAAGCACGTTACTGGCTCCGAGTTTAAAGCGCAGATTGGGCGTGGGCAGGTGGTAGCTGAGTTGGGCATCGAGCGTGCCGTAGGCCGGCACGGTGCCGCTCACGAGGAAGGTCTCGGAGAAATAAGCGGTCTGCCAGCGGTAGTTGAGGCCGAAACCCAGGCGGCGGTACACGTTTTCGTGGCCCAGGTTCAGGTTGTAGCTCCAGCGCGGCGTATTAAATCCGGCCTCCAGCCCGTCGGCGGCTTCGGTGCGGTCGAGGCGGGCGTAGGTGGTGCTGGTCCCGGCCAGCAGGCCGCCGGGCACGTCGTAGCGCAGGCCCAGCGAGCCGCCGTAGTTGTACACGCGGCTGCGCGAGTTCGTCCAGAGGCGGTAGCGGGCCTGGGTGGCGCGGGCGTTGAGGGCAGTGGCTACGGCGTTGGCGCTGGCCGTGGCCGGTAGCGGCTGCCCGTCGGGGGCCAGCGGCACGTAGGCTTCCACCTGCCCCATAAAGTCGCGGTAGGTATTGGCGTAGAAATCCACGTCGGCCAGCAGGCGGCCACCGGGTAGCAGGGCCGCCTTGTAGCCCACTTCCCACGAGCGCACAAATTCGGGCCTCAGGTAGGTGTAGGGATTGCGCGCAAGCAGGCTCAGGTTGTCAGCAATGGCTTGGCTGCGGCTCTGTCCGCCGGTGTTCACGCCCCGCGTAACGGCCGCGTTAAAGGCATCAATCGAGCTGCGCAGGTAGCTGCCCTCAAATACCCCGTCCGACATCACCCGCAGCCCCCCGATACGCTTTACCTGCCCGCTGTTTACGTTGGAAAACCCCTCAAACAAGCTCGGAAAGCGGTAGCCGCTCTGGTAGCTGAGCCGAAAGTTGTGGCGGGCCGTGGGCGAGTACACGGCCGTGAGCCGGGGGTTGAAGCGCACATCGAAGTAGCGGTTCTTGTCGGCTCGTAGCGTGACCGTGAGGCGGAGCTTTTCGCCCGGCAGCAGCCGCGCCCCAGCCTGCACGAAGCCACCGGTTTTGCCGTAGGCCAGGGTGCTGAACTGGTCGCGGCCGGGATTGGGGTTGATGAAATAGTTGCCATCGGGCTGCACAAAGTAGGTGCGGTGGTCGGCCCCCACCAGCACATCGGCCCAGGCCGGCAGACGCTGGCTGCCACCCTGCCGCAGGGCTGCACCGAGGTTGGCCTGCATTTCGGCGTGCAGCAAATCGGCCTTTACCCGCAGTGCCGCGCCCTGGTCCCAGTTATTGATGTCGGAAAGTACATTCAGGCGCTGCCGGAACTCTGGGGTGCCGGGCTGCAGACGGCCGGCATCAGCGAAGGTGCGGGCGGCAGCATGGGCGGCGGCTACCGGCTGGCCCTGCCCCACGGCCCGGTTCCACTCGGCGGTGTAGTCGGCGTTCCAGGCATTGTCGGGCTTAAAGCTGCGGTCGAGGTTTTCGGCGGCCGAGCGCAGGTTATAGCTTTTGCCGGTGTTTTCCTGCGTGAAGTAGATTCGCGCCTGCACCACGGGCGTCGTCAGTTGCAGCGCGTGCTGCTGCAGGCGGTAGTCGGCCAGCTGAAAGCGGTTGCTGCGCTGGTACACGTTGTCGAAACGGGCCCCGCGGTAAGTATAAGCCAGCTCGGCCCGCTCGCTTACCCTATAGTGGAGGGCCGCGTCGTACTTCAGCGTCTGCAGATGGTAGTCCACCACGTCGCGCTCCAGATAGCCGGTGCGGGCCACCTGGTAGCTTTTGCCACCCAGCGTCAGCGTACTGCGGTTTGATGATTCGTTGCCGTAGCTGCTTACCGGGTCGCGGGCGGGGTTGTCGGCCCCTAGCAGGCCGGTGCTGGCGTTGCCGTTGGGGTTGAGGTCGGTCGGGTCGGTGGCCATCCAGTCGTAGCCCCGCAGGTAAGTGCCGTTCACCTTGAAAGCCCACTTCGAGCCCAGCACCCGGGCGTAGCGCAGGCTGGTTTCGGAGTAAGGCCGCACGCCCGTGTTCGGGTCGTTTACATGGTTGACGCCCACTTTCTGCTGCGCGCTCAGCCCTTCGCTGGCAAACGGGTTGCGGGTGCTGAAATTGGCCAGCCCATTGATGGCATTCAACCCATACAGGGCAGCCGCTGTGCCGGGCACGATTTCAACGCTACTGATATCCAGGTCGCTCGGCCCGAGCACGTTGCCAATCGGACCACCAATGTGCGGGGCCTGATTGTCAATGCCATCCACGAGCTGGGCGAAGCGCACGTTGGTGGTGTTGGCGAAGCCACGGGCGTTGAGCACCTTAAACCCCAGGCTTGGCGCCAGCACCTGCACGCCCTTCATCTGCTCCAGCGCATCAAAAAACGAAGGCGCGGGCGACAGCCGCAAGGCCCGTGCATTCAGCTTTTCTACCGTAACCGGCGACTGCAGAATACTTTCCTCTACCTTGGAAGCCGCCACCACCACCTCGCCCAGCAGCACCGGCCGGCGCGTAGTATCGGCCGGCAGAGTAGCCGCCTGTTGCGCCAAGGCCGGGCTGGCGGCCCCGGCGGCCGTAATTCCCCCCGCCAACACCTGCCAACAGGTTGCTTGTACCAGATGCTTCATAATAGATAGGCAGTAGCAAAAAGCTTCTGGGCAAGCCGCCCTGGAAGCTGGGCAGCAGCGAGGGAAATACGGCGGAGCGGATACTCGGTATTAAACTGTTACGCTTTCCTCAATAGCCGCCGAAATATCCACTTCCTCCAGCGGCGGCACCGGCGCAAACCGCGACTCGTGGAAGTTGGCTTCGGGAAAGCCCGGCGCTACTGCCGCGTTGTTTATCTGGTGCAGCGTAATACCAAAGCCGTTATGCGTGTCGTACACGTCGCGCACGGTGTAGATGGGGCCGCGCTTGGGCGTCTGGATATTGGGATTCTGCACCAGCAGCATGGTAAAGTCATCGTTGGTGCAGATAACTTCCTGGCCGGGATGGAAAAGGGGCGCTTTCATGGGGCAAAGATAAGGGGCCGCCGGGCAGCAGTTGCGTTGGCCAGACTTACTACAATGTCACGAGGCCGGCAACAAAAAAACCACTTAAAGGCGCTTACAGCCTAATATGGCTGTTTTTTAGTGCAGGCAGTGCCGTTAGGGTACGGCTAAAAACAAGATATAAAAAGGTAACCCACCGGCCAGCCTGAGAATAAATAAACAGCCCGCCCCTATCAGTTGATGAGGGCGGGCATTATTCCTTCCTGGGCAAGCTGGCAACTATTCCGGAAGCGTAGCCGAAGATACGAAACGGGCCTCAGAGGTGCGCAAGGCTGTGTGCCGGCAAGACCGGCTAGCTACTATCTATCAGACAGCTTTGCCAGTCTGAACATTGGTCATTGAAAAATGAGGAGGCCTCAACTTGAGTAATTGTGCTATGTGACTATTAAGTATTTCTCCAAAGACATCTATAGCGTGGAAGTCGAAGTGATAATCGTACCCTTTGCTAGAAAATTCATGAAGGTAGCGCCAGTTCATAAATGAATGATTATGCGCAGTGAGCAACTCCTTTACTGTTGTAGATGATGGGATAGGTTTTGCCTTGTGCTGCTCCCCTCCCTGCTTCAAGGTCATATGGATGGCTTTTAATTGATCGACCTTAGTTGGTAATATGTCTTTATACTTCTGTCCCAAGCTGAGCATTGTGAGTTGAGGCAGTGTTTTAAACAGCCTCCATAGTTCATGGGTGTTTGGGGGACGACTCGCGCTTAATGAGTGGATTGCCTTTAGATATAACTCAATAGCAAGAGCAAGATTAACTGCTGCGGGGCCAATCATCATAAAGGCCGTTGCATCATGTTTTCGAATTGCCCATGCGGAATTCAGCCCAACTTGATGAAATCCAGTTGCCATTCTATATAAATAGGACTTACGCACTTG
>NZ_JAGGPS010000025.1 GCF_018613725.1 Hymenobacter sp. ISL-91 | reverse complement strand
CGTGGTCTACGTGGATGAGTGCCGGTTCTCGCGCCAGGCCCCCGTGCCCTACGCCTGGCAGCGGCGCGGCCAGCCGCCGGTGTGCCTGCCAGCCGTGCGCGGACGGGGCGGGCACTCGGTGCTGGGCTTCTGGCAGGCGCATGTGCCAGGCCAGCCCGTGCAAGCCTATCTGCGCGAAGGCAGCCTGACAGCCGACTTGTTTGTGCTGGCTGTCCACGACTTCTGTCAAACGCTCAGCGGTCCTACGGTGCTGGTGCTTGACAACGCCTCCATTCACAAAGCCCACGTGGTGCAGGCCTGCCACAAACAGTGGGCAGCGGCAGGCCTGAGCCTGTTGTTTTTGCCCCCTTACAGTCCCGAACTCAACCACATCGAATTGCTCTGGCACCGCTGCAAGCATTACTGGATAAGGCCACAAGACTATGCCACCGACCAAACACTGCTCCAACGACTTGAAGACGTCTTGACAAACGTCGGCAAACAATACACGATTACTTTTGCATGACTACTTACTTCCGCTTTACAGCTTCTCAACCGGTTTGGGGTTCTGCATGAGGCCGGCGGGTACAGTGGTCGAGGCCGAAACGTGGCCCAGGCCACGGCTGTCTTTCCCGTCGGAGCGGTCGGTAGCCAGCAGGATGGGGCCGTACTGCTGGTAGCCCGTCCAGCGGCGGCGGAAAGCGGGCTGCGCGTCGGTGGCTTTAGGGAAGTAGGCCCACTCTTCCACCAGCTTGGTTTGGGGGTCGATGAGCACTTCATACTTGTTGTCGGGCGTTACGCCCACGTTCTTAAATGTCATGGTAAGCACCTCGGCGGGCTGGCCGCTCATGAGCTGGCCGGGGCCGTTGTAGGTCAGCGTCACGCCCGAATCCTTGAGCTTGAAGGGCATCAGCAGCCACCACGAGTTGTTCACCCAAATTGGGTACATGCGGCTGAGCAGCTTCTCCCCGTCGGGGGTGGTAGAAATGTCGCGGCCGTTGCGGAAGGCCTTGCCCTGTTTGGTTTGCTGGTTGTACACGGCTACCGTGCTGTCCTTCTGCCAGCGGAAGTCGCCCGTCTGTTTGTCCCAGAGCTGGTACGAACCATCGAGGAAGTCCCAGCCCAGCAGGCGGGTTTGCTGCCAGGCCCCGTAGCCGCCCATCTTTTCCATTACCTGGTCGGCCAGGGTTAGGGCGCGGGCGTCGGAGCCGGCCGCATCGAAGCCCTCGGCGGCCGGGTATGTGCCACCGGCTGCCACAGGCAGCGGCGAGCCAGATTTGGCCGTGGTAGTGGCAGCCAACTGGGGCTGGCAGGCCGTTGTAGCCGCGCCCAGGGTTAGCAGCAGCAGAACAGGAATATTGAGCAGAACAGGAATATTGCGCATGATTTTGACTGGTTAATAACCGACGAAGATATCGAAACAGCCCGCACCGACACACCCGGTGCAGTTGGCTGACCGGGCCAGGTAGCTCCCTTTTGACGGCGGTAGCCGAACGCCCGGCCGAATGCTGCCGTATTAGCAAGCTGCATACTCTTTTTGTTTTTCTGTCTACATGGCTTATCACTACCGCTTTTCCGACGTCATTGCCGTATTAAAATCGTCGGCCAGTGCTTTTATGGAAAACAACTCCTTCCGCCACGCGGCGGCGTTGTCTTATTACACCATCTTTTCGCTGCCGCCGCTGCTGCTCATTGTTATTACGGTGGCCAGCGCGGCCTACGGCGGCGAGGCCGTAACCGGCCAGCTTTACGGGCAGCTTCGCGGACTGATCGGGCCGGACTCAGCGGAGTTTCTGCAGAACAGCATTACCGAGTTTACCGTCAAGCAACAGGGGCTGGTATCCACCGTTATCGGGTTGGGCACGCTTATTTTTGCCTCCACCACGTTCTTCGTAACGCTGCAGGAGAGCATCAACGACATTTGGAACTTGAAGGTGAAAACCGAGGGCGTGGGCATCGGGCAGTTTCTGAAGCAGCGCTTCCTGTCGTTTGGCCTGATTCTGAGCGTGGCCCTGTTGCTGCTGGTTTCGTTTGTTATCAGCGCCGTGCTCAGCGTCTTCACCGACCAATTGCGGGAGTGGTTTCCGGCCATTGGCGTGTTTGCCATCAAAATAGTCGATCTGCTGCTTTCCATCGGTATCACCACGCTGCTGTTCGCGCTCATCTACCGCTTTCTACCCGATGCCATCATTCGTTGGCAGGATGTGGGCGTGGGCGCTTTTATCACGGCGCTGCTGTTCGTACTGGGTAAGTTTTTGATTGCCTTCTACATCGCCAAAGCCAGCCCCGGCTCGGCTTTCGGCGCGGCCGGCTCGGCCATCGTGCTGCTCGTCTGGATCAACTATTCCTCGCTGATTGTATTCTTCGGGGCCGAATTCACCCAGGAATTTGCCGACGCCTTCGGCCAGAAAGTACAGCCCAAAGCCCACGCCGTGCGCATCGAAACCCGCGAAATACCGAAGGGCGAAAGCGCCGCCGAAAAAGCCACCGGCCGCCCGCCTGCCGAGGGCAAATGGCAGGGTTAAGCGCGCGGCAACCAGCCGCTGCATAGCCGGGTTTTTGGCGTACTTTCGGCACTATGAAAAATACTATACGCCGAGTTATTGTCCTGTTTGCTTTCGTCGTGGCACCTTTATTCGGCCGCGCCCAGACAACTTCCCCTGCCGCCACCGACAGTCTTACCCAGCAGCGGCTGATTCAGCAGGTAAGCGCCGATATGTGCCGGCGGCTGGAAGTGGAAAACCAGAAAAATCCCCTCACCAAGCTGTCGAAAGCCGAAGCCGAGCAGCTGTTTAGCCGCCTGTTCCTGCAGGCGGCAGCCAGCAACGACGAGCTGGCCACGTTCCTGACCACTATAGGCGAGCAAGGCGCCCGCGAGCAGGGCGAGCAGCTGGGCCGCAAGGTTGGCTTGCTGATGATGCGCGAGTGCCCCGTGGGCCAGCAGCTGTTTATGCGCTTAGGCGGCGAGCAGGTAAACCAGCAGCAAGGAGTGAAACCCGAGGAAACCAAGCTGTTGCAGCCCATTGCTACGGCCATGTGCCGCGACCTCACTCCCCGGGTGGCCGAGCTCCGGAAGCTTCCCCTGGCCAAGCGCATGGAGACCCTCACCGAAGTGCTGAGCAAGAACCTCAAACCACACGCCAAGCAGCTCAGCCAGCTTTACGGAGCCGATATTTTCCTCAACAAAGAAGGCATGGAAAAGCTGGGAGTTAAAATTGCAGCCTTAATGGCCCCACAGTGCCCCGAGGTACTGGTGCTCTTCACTGACCTTGATAAACTTGACCGTTAACAGACCATACATAGCCCAAGCTGCGGAAGGCTTGGGGCTTCGCCCTTACACCGACCTCCACAACTTGAGTTAGCCACCATTAAAACAATCGGGGCCGCTGCATCTGCAGCGGCCCCGATTGTTTTAATGGTGGCTAATCAGCGTGCCCGGCTATGCAGCCGGCTCCTGTGGCTGCTTCACAGCCAGCTGCCCGCAGGCGGCGTCAATGTCTTTACCGCGGCTGCGGCGCAGGTTGGTTTGCACGCCCCGGTCGGCCAGGTACTTGTGAAAAGCCAGCAGCTTGGCCTCGCCGGTGTTGCGGTAGTCGGCGTTTTCGATGGGGTTGTACTCGATCAGGTTCACCTTGCAGGGCAGCCACTTCGAAATCTGGAACAACTCCTCGGCATCCTGCAGCGTGTCGTTGAAGCTCTCGAACACAATGTACTCGTAGGTAACCTTGCGGCCGGTAGCCTGGTGGTAATATTTGAGGGCCTCTTCCAGCGCCGCCAGCGAGTTGGCCTCGTTGATGGGCATGATTTCGTTGCGCTTCGTGTCATTGGGTGCGTGCAGGCTCAGGGCCAGGTTGGCCTTCACGCCATCGTCGGCCAGCTTTTTAATCATCTTGGCAATGCCCGCCGTGCTGATGGTTATGCGGCGCGGGGCCATGTTCAGGCCATCGGGCGCCGTAATGCGCTCAATGCTCTTCACTACGTTGGCGTAATTGAGCAGCGGCTCGCCCATGCCCATGTACACGATGTTGGTGAGCGGCGTGCCGTACTGGGTTTCGCACTGCTCCCGGATCCGCACCACCTGGTCGTAAATCTCCGCGGCATCGAGGTTGCGCTTGCGGTCCATGTAGCCGGTGGCGCAGAACTTACACGTGAGCGAGCAGCCTACCTGCGACGAAATGCAGGCCGTCATGCGCGTATCGTGCGGGATGAGCACGCCTTCCACAATGTTGCCATCAAACAGCCGGAAGGCCGATTTGATAGTACCGTCGTTGCTTACCTGCTGGTTCTGCACCTGCACGCCGTTGATGACGAAGTGGCGGGCCAGCAGCTCGCGGGTGGCCAGGCTGATGTTGTTCATTTCCTCGAACGAGCCGGCGGTGTTTTTCCACAGCCACTCGCTTACCTGCTTGGCGCGAAAGGGTTTCTCCCCGTTCTCCACCATAAACGCCTTCAGCTCGTCGGGGCTGAGTTTACGGATATCACGCTTGGAAATTACGGGCAGGTCTAGCATCATCATAGCGCAAAGATACAACGCCCGAGGCAGTTGGGTTCCTAGACCGGGGCATTTTCGCGGGCATCTTGCAGTCGGAAAGGAAGGCCTACCGGCAGGGCGCTTACTTTAGCAGCCAAACGTATTCCTCATGTTGCTTATTTTGGGAGGCTGGCTACTGCTGGCTTTTGTTACAACCACGCTGGGCTGGTCGGGCTGGCGGGCGCTGGTGGGCAACCGCCCGGCCGTGCCGCCACTGCCACTGGAAGTGTTGAGCCTGGCAGGCGTGGCCCTGCTACTAGTTGGGCTGGCGCCCGTGTCGCTGGTACTGCCATTGGGCAGCTTGGCCGTGCGCGGCACGCTGGCCGTACTGGTGGTAGGGCTGCTGCTGGGGCAGCGGCGGGCACTGGTTGCGGAGCTGTGCCGCTGGTGGTCTATGCCGCGTCCGGTAGCGTGGTGGTTAGGGATGGGCGTGCTGGCCCTGTTGCTGCTGGTGCTGCTGCTATACCAGCAGCTCGGCAGCCGCAACCCCGATGCTCAGCTGTATTACCTGCAGTATCTGCACTGGCTGGAACGCTTTGCCGTGGTGCCGGGCCTGGGTAATCTGCACGGGCGGCTAGCCTTCAACTCGCACTCATTCCTGGGGACGGCCGTATTCGGCATTCCTACGCCTACGGGCACCTACTATCCGCTGCCGCCCTACCTGAATACCTTGCTGGCCATGGCGGCGGCACGGGGAGTAACGAGGGCTTTACAAAACAAGCAGGCCCGCCGTACAGCCTGGGCTGGAGCCGCGCTGCTACTCTTTTGCATATATTTCTATCTGTTTCGAGGTTGGGTGGCCAGCGCCGCACCAGACTGCGTGTTGTTGGTGTTTCTGAGCTTCATTTTTCTGCTATACAGCGGTTTTTTTGGCCCTTATAGTATTCGGAACCGTGCCGGGTGGCCTCGGTTGTTGCTACTGGCGCTACTAAGTGGCGTGGCCGTTACCATCAAGCTTTCGGCGCTACCCGTGCTGCTGCTACCGCTGCACGCGCTATGGGTAGCCAGCCGCGCGCCTAACTTGGCGGGGGTGGCCGAGGAACTCACCGCCCGAAACTGGCTTGGGCTACTAGGGCTTGCACTGGCAATTTTCTTACCATGGCTGGTGCGCAATTTAGTCCTGTCGGGCTATCCAGCATATCCGTTGCCGGGGCTACCAGGCTTGCCGGTTGACTGGCGAATTCCACCTGACTTGGTGTTGGTCGAGCAACGGCTTATCACCAACATGGCCCGCGACCTGCCCCGAGCCAACTGGTATGGCCCCACCGACACGACGTGGCAATGGCTACCGCGCTGGTGGCAGCAGGAGTGGCTCAACTCGCCGGTAACAATGGTCTTACTACTGCTGGCTGCTGTGGCGCCGCTGGCAACTTGGTGGCGGGCCCGACGAACGGCAGCCAGTGCCACCCAGCCGGGCTGGCTGAGTGCTTGGCTGGTAGCGGCTGCGGGGGGAATGTTCTGGTTTACGCTGGCTCCCGACTACCGCTTTGGCATGGGCTTTCTACTGGTGCTGGCCTTCTGGCCCTGGCTGACGCTGCCGCTGCCTCGCTGGTTGGGCGGACTGGCTTTGGTACTGACCGTAGCCGCGCTGCTGCATCTATTGCGCGACCCGATCTACGGCCTGCGCCATCCTAGGCCGGGAGCAGTAGTGGCTTTGGTATGGCCCAATCTGCCTCCATTGCCACCCACTCGCCCTGTACGCCTGCCCGGTGGGCAGCTGGTACGTATTGCTAAAGAAAAAATGGGGGCTTGCGGTGAAACCCCACTACCATGCACCCACGCCCTTGTACCAGGGCTAGAGTTTCGGGGTAAGTCGCTGGCTGATGGGTTTAGGGTGGCGCATCCGCCAGTAACACAACAGAGGTAATACAACCGCCGCGTAGGTGGCTGGAACAGCGGGGTATTCTGCTGTTTCACAGGCCCGAAGCCGGCATTTGTCATTTCAGCCCAGTATCTAAAACGCTAAGCACCCAATTATCAATAAAGTATTTGTCAATGCCGATTTCCCTTGTACCTTTGCAGTCCTTAATCCAAAAACCCCGTCGAGATGGCTAAGAAAGGCAACCGGGTGCAGGTAATCCTTGAATGCACTGAGCATAAGAACTCGGGGCAGCCGGGCACCTCGCGCTACATCACCACCAAGAACCGTAAGAACACGCCCGAGCGCATCGAGTTGAAGAAATTCAACAATGTGCTGCGTAAGATGACCGTTCACAAGGAAATTAAGTAACCTGCGTCATGGCAAAGAAAGTAGTAGCAACCCTGAAGACCGCTACCGGCAAAGACTGGGCGAAAGTAATTCGTGCCGTCAAGTCGGAGAAAACCGGTGCCTATACTTTCCGCGAGGAAATGGTACCCGTTGATAAAGTACAGGAGTACATCAGCTCCGGCGTTAAGTAGCCAGTTGCCCTTTGCGGCGGCCTGATACGAAGTGAAGAAGTCCCGCCAGCGTGGGACTTTTTTGCATACAGCAGTTTTGAGAATCCAGAACGTCATTCTTCGCTCTGCTCAGAATGACGTTCTTTGCTAACTCAGTTCTCCCCGACCCCACAAACCCAGACCCCAGAACCCTATGGGCCTCTTCGACTTTTTCAAGAAGGACAAGGAAAACAAGGAGCAGCAGCAGGCCCTCGATGAAGGCCTACAGAAAACGAAAACCAGTTTTTTCGATCAGCTCAGTAAGGCCGTTGCCGGCCGCAACACCGTCGATGAGGCCGTACTCGACGACCTCGAAACCATGCTCGTGCACGCCGATGTGGGCATTGATACGACGGTGAAGGTGATTGAGCGCATCGAGAAGCGCGTGGCCCGCGACAAGTACGTGAGCACCACCGACCTCGACCGGATTCTGCGTGAGGAAATTGTGGCCCTGCTCGATGCTAACAGCAGCGCCACCGGCTCGCGCGCCATTCTGGATCGGCCCGACAGTCCCGGATCGCCCTTCGTGATTATGGTGGTGGGCGTGAACGGGGTGGGCAAAACCACCACCATCGGCAAGCTGGCCCACCGCTTCCACTCGGCAGGCAAAAAGGTGGTGCTGGGCGCCGCCGATACGTTCCGGGCAGCCGCTGTGGATCAGCTCATCATCTGGGGCGAGCGGGTGGGCGTGCCCGTTATTTCGCACGGCATGAACACCGACCCGGCCGCCGTAGCCTTCGATGCGGTGCAGAAAGGCGTGGAAATGGGAGCTGACGTGGTCATTATCGACACGGCGGGCCGCCTGCACAACAAGGTGAACCTGATGAACGAGCTGAGCAAAATCAAGCGCGTGATGCAGAAGGTGATTCCCGACGCGCCCCACGAGGTGCTGCTGGTGCTCGACGGCAGCACCGGCCAGAACGCCTACCTGCAGGCCCAGGAGTTCACTAAGGCCACCGACGTGTCGGCGCTGGCCATCACCAAGCTCGACGGCACGGCTAAGGGCGGCGTAGTTATCGGCATTTCGGCCCAGCTCCAGGTGCCGGTGCGCTACATCGGCGTAGGCGAGAAAATGACCGATTTGCAGCTTTTTGACCGGACCACGTTCGTCAATTCGCTGTTCAAGAAGTAGGGGCGGCTAATAAAAACGTCATCCCGAGCGGAGCGAGGAATCTCGNNCGAGATTCCTCGCTCCGCTCGGAATGACTGTTTCTATAGCCTAAACGCCACAAAGAAACCTTCCGGGTAGGAAAAGGCGTTGCCGGGTGCGTACCTTTGCGGTCCGAAATTTCGCTGCGGGCCGTAGCGGGCAAGTTTCTCATTCAGAAATAATTGCCCGGCCGCCCGCCTACCCATCTCAGCATGAAAGTAAGAAGCCAGCAGGCCAATAAAGTCAACGTCATCACCCTCGGCTGCTCCAAAAACGTGGTCGATTCGGAGGTGCTCATGGGCCAGCTCCGGGCCAACCAGTTCGAGGTAACGCACGAGGCCGAGCAGAGCGACGCTAACATCGTCATTATCAACACCTGCGGCTTTATTGATAACGCCAAGCAGGAAAGCATCGACACGATTCTGCGCTACGCCGACGAGAAGGAGGCCGGCCGGCTGGAGAAACTCTACGTAACGGGCTGCCTCTCCCAGCGCTACAAGGACGATCTGGAGCGCGAAATTCCGCAGGTCGATGCCTATTTCGGCACCCTGGAGCTGCCCCAGCTGATGAAGAAGCTGGAGGCCAACTACCAGCACGAGCTGGTGGGCGAGCGGCTGCTGACCACGCCCGCGCACTACGCCTATTTCAAGATTGCCGAGGGCTGCAACCGGCCCTGCTCGTTCTGCGCCATCCCGCTCATGCGCGGCAAGCACACCGACCGGCCGATTGAGGACCTAGTACGCGAGGCCAAGCGTCTGGCCTCCATGGGCACCAAGGAGCTGATTCTCATTGCCCAGGACCTGACCTACTACGGCCTGGAGCACTACGGCACCCGTAAGCTGGCCGACCTCGTGCGCCACCTTTCTGACGTAGAGGGCATCGACTGGATTCGGATGCAGTACGCCTACCCCTCGCAGTTCCCGCTCGATGTGCTCGACGTGATGAACGAGCGCGAGAACGTGTGCAAATACCTCGATATGCCGCTGCAGCATATTTCGGATAACATGCTCAAAACCATGCGCCGCGGCATCAGCCAGCGCCGCACCCGCGAGCTGGTCGACACCATCCGCCAGCGCGTGCCCGACATTGCCCTGCGCACGACCCTCATTGCCGGCCACCCCGGTGAAACCCAGCAGGATTTCGAGGATTTGTACCGCTTCGTGGAAGACACCCGCTTCGACCGGCTGGGCATTTTCACCTACTCGCACGAGGACAACACGCACTCCTACACGCTCGAAGACAACGTACCCGCCGAAGTAAAGCAGGACCGCGCCGACCAGATTATGGAGCTGCAGCAGGGCATTTCGATGGAGCTCAACGAACAGAAAATCGGCCAGACCTACAAGGTGCTCTTCGACCGCAAGGAAAGCGGCTACTTCGTGGGCCGCACCCAGTACGACTCGCCCGAAGTGGACAACGAAGTGCTGGTGCCCGCCACCAACGACACGTTCGTGCGCCTCGGCGACTTCGCCCAGGTGGAAATCACGGAAGCCTCCGACTTCGATTTGTACGGCCGGCTGGTTTAATCCTGAGCTATTAGCTGTTAGCGGCTGGCTGTTAGCTTTCCTGGGGCTGAATTCCCGGAAGCTAACAGCTAGCCGCTAACAGCTAATAGCTTTCAGCCCAAAATAGCCCGTTACTTTGTGGCGTCTGGCCGGTTATAGCCGGATTACCCCATCCGCCCATGACCGTCACTACGCTCCCCTACGCCGAAACCGGCGCATTTTCCGCTTTACTCGTTGATTATCTGGCGCAGAAAGAAGCCCTGCAGCCTTTCTATCACCGTTTTCCGACGCTCGATGCGTTTGCCGAGCAGATAAAAGAAAAGCAGGCCGCCTATTCGCCGGAAGCCCGGCAGCGGCTGGTAGCGGCGCTGCAGCAGCAGTACGCCCACCTGCCCGAAGCCCCGGCGGCCGTGCAGGCCAACCTGAAGCTGCTGGCCCAGGACACCACGTTTACCGTGACCACCGGCCACCAGCTCAACCTGTTTACCGGGCCGCTGTACTTTATTTATAAGATTGTGTCGGCCATCAAGCTGGCCCGGCAGCTCAAGGAGGCGTACCCGCAGTACGATTTCGTGCCGGTGTACTGGCTGGCTACCGAGGACCACGACTTCGCCGAAATCAACCATTTCAGCCTGTTTGGCAAGAAGTACGAGTGGAACGCGGCCGCCACCGGCCAGCCCGTGGGCCGCATGGCGCTGGACGGCTTACAAGAGCAGGTGCTCGACCAGTTGCCGGCCGATGTGCCGGCGCTGTTCCGCGAGGCCTACGCGCAGTCGAAGACGCTGGCCGAGGCCACCCACCGGCTGGCGCTAGGCCTGTTTGGCGAATACGGGCTGGTGAGCCTCGATGCCGATGTGCCGACGCTGAAGCAGGCGCTGGCCCCGGTGCTGGCGCGCGAGCTGCGCGACCAGGCCTCCTACCAGACCGTGCAGGCCGCCGACGCCCACCTGGAAGCCGCCGGCTACAAGCCCCAGGTGTACGCCCGGCCCTTCAACCTGTTCTTTATCACCGAAGAAGGCCAGCGCGAGCGGCTGGAATACGACCAGGCCACCGACTCGGTGACGCTGACCGTGGATGGCGCGGCCAGGGTGCTGGGCCGCCCGGAGCTGCTGGCCCTGGCCGAAGCGCATCCCGAGCAGTTCAGCCCCAACGTGGTACTGCGGCCACTGTACCAGGAGCTGCTGCTGCCCAACCTGTGCTACATCGGGGGCGGGGCCGAAGTGGCGTACTGGTTCCAGCTGAATGGCGTGTTCGAGGAAAACGGCGTGCCGTTCCCCATCGTGCTGTTGCGCAACTCCGCCCAGTTCATCAGCAAAGCCAACGCCAGCAAGCTGCGCAAGCTGGGGCTGAATAATACCGCCATTTTTGAGAAGCTGCCGGAGCTAAAAAAGCAACTGGCCGCGCATCTGGGCCAGGAAGAAGTGGACTTGCACGCGCAGCAGCAGCAGCTGGCCGCCGCCTTCGAGCAGGTGGCCGAGCTGGCCCAGCGCCTCGACCCTTCGCTGGTAAAAGCCGTAGCTGCCGAGCAGCAGAAAGCCAGCGGCATTTTAAGCAACCTCGAAAAGCGTCTCAGCAAAGCCGCCGAAGCCAAGCACGAAACCGCCTACCAGCAGCTCGATGGCCTGCTGGGCAAGCTGCTGCCCGGCGGCGGCTTGCAGGAGCGCTCCGACAACGTGCTCAACATCCTCATCAACAACCCCGACTTCATTCAGCAGCTGCTCGACGCCTTCGACCCGCTGGCGCTGGAATTCACGCTGCTGGAAGAAGTATAAGGCAACCGTCGGATGGGTTTTGGGTATCCGGGGAGAGTACACCTACTTCTCCTCCTATGCGCGTAGCCAACCCGTTTAAAATTATTAGATTCTTGCTACTACTGCTGGCCTTAGGGTCGGCGGCGCGGGCCCAAACCCTGACGGGCACTGTTACGGAAACCGGTTCGGGCCAGCCGGTGCCTTACGCCAACATCGGTATTCCGGGCAAGGACGTGGGCACGGTGGCCGACGAGCAGGGGCGCTACCAGCTCTCCTACACCGCCGCCAACCTCACCGACACGGTGCGCCTGTCGAGCATTGGGTTTGAGCCGCGGCAGGTGCTGCTTGGGGAGTTGCTGGTGAAGCCCCAAGCGCAGTTGGCGCCAGCGGCCGTGGCACTGGCCGATGTGCGGGTGCAGGCACCGGGCCTTTTCAAGCGCCGCCTGACGCTGGGCAACAATAGCACCTCGGAGATGATAATTGCCGGTATGGCGGCGGAGGGCCACGGGGCCGAAATAGGCGTTGTTATCAACCTGCGCCACCAGCCCACTAAAGTGCAGCAGGCCCGGTTCAACCTGCTGTACCAGGACAGCATCGACCTCACGTTTCGCGTAAACCTGTACCGGCTGTTGCCCGACGGCCAGCCATCCAACGAGAAGCTCAACCGCCGCGATATTCTCGTGCATAGCTCCAGCCGCCCCAACAACACCGGCCCGCTGGTAGTGGACCTGACGGCGGACAATCTGGTGCTGGACGAAGACTTTCTGCTGACGCTGGAATGGGTGGCGGGCGGCATGGCGCAGACGTCGCAGAAAATGCACGACTTACGCAAGAATGTCTATTTTTCCGCGGCGCTGGGCTATTTCGGCAAGCCTCCGTACATCCGCAAAACCAGCCAGGGAACCTGGGAGAAGATGTCGCTCGGGGCCCGGCTGGCGGGCATGCAGTTTAAAGTAGGCTTCAACGTAACTGCCCTGGACTAACCGGTTCCAGCCAAAACTTAACGTAATGACCGGCCAAAAAATCAGCGCAATCAATCCAATCAGCGAAAATCAGTGATTAATAAAGCTGACCTCCGCCGCACCGCCCTGGCCCGCCGCCTGGCCTTACCCGAAACGGAGGTGGCCCGCCGCAGTGCCGCGCTGTGGCTGCAGCTGCTGGCCGGGTTTCCGGTGGCGCAGTGGCGGGGGCTGCACCTGTTTCTGCCGATTGCCCGCCAGCACGAGCCCGACACCTGGCCGCTTATCCGCCAGTTGTGGGCTGATTTTTTAGCCCTGCAACTAGCCGTGCCCGTGGTGCAGTCCGACGGCCGCACTCTGCGCCACTATGCCCTCACCCCCGAAACCCCACTGACGCCCAACCGCTGGGGCATCCCGGAGCCCGCCGCCGACGCGCCCGAGGTAGCGCCCACCGCCTTCGATGCGGTGCTGGTGCCGCTGCTGGCCTTCGACGAAACCGGCCACCGCGTGGGTTATGGTAAGGGTTTCTATGACCAGTTTCTGCGAGAGTGCCGCTCCGATACGCTCCGAATTGGCATTAGCCTGGAGCCGCCGGTGCCTCGCATTGCTGATGCCTGGGCCGGCGACGTGCGCCTGCACGCCTGCCTCACGCCGGAGCGGCTGTGGCGATTCGGGCAGTAGAACAACTCTGCGGACCTCTGCGCAAACCTCTGCGCTCCTCTGCGGGAAACCGGCCCCACGCAATACGGCGCCTCGCAGCATCGTTGAAAGGCTATGTTTCACTAAACCCTATTCTGCATGGCCAGCATCCAACCGACCGCCGCCCCCAAATCCGGCAAGCCCCGCGCCACCAAACGCGCCTTCCACCCCGACATGACGCCGATGGTGGACCTGGCCTTTCTGCTGCTGACGTTCTTCATGCTCACTACCACCTTCAACAAGCCCAGCGTGATGGAGCTGGCCATGCCCACGCCGGGCCCCGAAACCCCCATCGACCCGAAAAAAGCCCTCACGCTGCTGCTCGATAAGAACAGCGAGGTGCGCTACTTCTTCGGCCTCACTCCTGGCCCGGCCACCGACCAGCTGCACCGCACCACCCTGGCCGCCAACGGCCTGCGCCAGGTGCTGCTCCGGTTTCAGCAGCAGCCCGGCGGCGTGGTGCTCATCAAACCCAGCAACCAGGCCAGCTACCAAAGCCTGGTCGATGTGCTGGACGAAATGAACATCACCGGCCAGCGCAAATACGCGTTGGTTGATTTGACCAAAGCCGACAAGGAACTGTTGGCGGCGCGGTAACAGAACCCGCCTGTCATCCTAACCTTGCGAAGGACCTTATCACGTTTAAACGGCCGTAACAACAACCCTTTTTCACGTGATAAGGTCCTTCGCAAGCTCAGAATGACAGGCGGGCGCTGATTTACCGTACCACGCCTAGCGTATCAACCTGCGTGATGCGGGCCTGGCCCCAGGGGGCAATGCTGACTTGCACGCGCAGGCGGCGGCGGTGGCGTAGTTGGCGGGTCATGGTTTCGGGCACGTAGTAGCGCTCCAGTCCGTAGCGCAGGCGCAGACCGCGCCGCCACACGTCCTGCACCGATCCGCGCAGCACCACTTGCTGGCCGGTGGTGGCGGGTGCTTCGGGATAGATGCCCACGGCCGCGTAGTTGTCGGCGCTGGTGGGCTGGGGTTCGAGCAGCACGTAGGCGGCGTCTTTGCGGCGGGGCTGTTTGGCACCGCGCCACAGGCTGCCGGGCAGCTCGCTGATCTGGTAGCGCAGGCGCAGATGGTCGCCGTAGAGCAAATCGCGCGGGTCGACGGGCTCGGTTTGCAGCGTGATGGTGCGGCCCAGCGCGGCGGTGGCGTAGCCGGCCACGGCCACACCCAGCACGAACAGCACCTGCGCCGCTACCAGCCACAGCAGCCAGCGGCGGTGGTGGGCGGGCAGGGCCGGCGTAGCGGCTGGCACCGGGTTCAGGTCAGAAATGAACGGCTCGGTCATGGCTTGGGGGCGGCAGAGGCGGCAGAAGCACTGGCGGCATTGGCGGCGGCCAGGGTGCGGGCGGCGCGCCGTTGCAGCCACCAGCTCAGGCCCAGCAGCAGCAGTCCGCCCAGCAGGAAAAACAACGATTTATCGAAGTAGCCCCACGTCAGCTTGAAGTAGGCCACGGCGGTAGTCAGCACGAACAGCACGGTGCCCAGCGTTACGCGGTCGGGGTTCTGCTCCTGGTGGGCGCGCAGCAGCACGCTGCCCGAGTAGGCGTACAGCACCACCAGCGTGGCAATGGCCAGCGGCAATCCGCCCGTGAAATAGAAGCCCGGCAGCAGCAGCAGCCAATCGGTAGCCCCACCGAGGCGGCCGCGGCGCTGCTTGCCCACCAGCGAGAGAGCCAGCACGGCCGTCAGCGCGGCCAAGTAGGGCACCAGCGGCGCCCGCAGCTGCCCGGCGTAGAAGTCCGATTCGCCAAACAAAGCCAGCCCCAGCGTAAACAGGAAGGCGGCGGCTAGCGGCGGCCCCTGCAGGGCGCGGCCGGCCGGGCGGTCGGCCTGCCAGTCGCCGAGGGCGTACACGAGCATGGCCGGGATAAAGAACCAGGTGATTTTGACGTGCAGGTGGTTTATCAGCAGCGCCGCCTGCCAGAGCAGGCCGCCGGCCAGCACCCCGCCGAGCAGCGCGTCGGGCCGGCGCCACCAGTACAGGCCCAGCCCCAGGGCCGTGCCGGCGGCCGTGAGGTAGCTGAAGGCTCCCAGTTGCCCCGTGTTGTAACCCTGCACGATGCCGCTGATGACGACGGTGAGCAGAAACAGCAGCCGGCTGCGGTACAGCCACGTGAGGCCCATGCCGGCCACAGCCCAGGCCAGCAGCCCGGTCAGGTCGTAGCCAATGAGCTGGTAGAGCTGGCTGGTGAGCACGATGCTGGCCCCGAACACCACGAGGCCCAGCGCCACCAGGCCCATGCCCAGACTGGTATTGCCGCGCCGCCGGAAGTATTCGCCGCCCGCGTAGGCGGCCACCAGCGTGGCCAGCAGCAGTCCCAGCCGCAGCAGCTCGGGCAGACTCTGCCAGTTGGCCGCCACCACGCTCAGGGCGCTCAGCAGCACCAGCAACGAGCCCAGCAGCGGCAGCAGCCCAATGGCGTTGGCCTCCGAAGGGTACAGGGCCAGCAGCTGCTCGCGCTGCGCCTCTGTAATCACACCCCGCCGCACCCACTGCGGCCCATCTGTTTCCAGTACCTTTCGACTCATAAGGGCAGCAACTTACGCAGAGCGGGCCAACTTACGTGCTGGTCGCGTTGCGCATTTTCCGCGAGGAAACGGCGGCTTCAACCCGCTTCACTAATCAGGAATCCATGATTCGGGCGATACTCTTCGCGTCGTGCTATTGCTGGAAAAGCGAAATTGGCGCAGCAACTCAATAATTCAAAACAGATGTTATTCAATCTTTTTCCTAGAGATAAGCTATACGTGCGAGTGCATACCAACGCAATGGAGGTAACAAACCTGCGGAACAACCGAACAATTTATCGCGAATCCACTCGTAAATTCTCTATTGACAGGTTACCTATTGCCGACTTCTTTGTGGCGGAGCAACATCTCAAACAGATAATTGCAGAATTAAGGGAACCCGGCTGGATTAAGCCTTCGATTGATTTTCTCATGCAATTCGCAGTGAATCTAGACGGTGGCATAAGTGCCGTAGAGAAAAAAACACTGCGCGAGATGGGCGAGTATTCAGGAGGAGTAACAGTTTTCATTGCGCCCTACGCGCAGAAACTAACTGATGAGCAAGCACTGCAGAAGCTGCTTCTAGGACTGAAAGGCAAGTCATTTATGCCACCTGATTTGGTCACATAAAACTGCCAGCAAACCTTCCATTACCGCTTCCAGGCCCGCGTCATCTCGCGCTTGCCGGGCGGGCCGGGAATGGCCTCCACCTGCCAGCCCGTGGCCCGCAGACTGCGCTTGAAGCTGCCCTTGGCGCAGTAGCTTACCAGGCAGCCGCCCGGTGCGGCGGCTTCGTACAACTGCCCGAATACGGCCTCGGTCCACATATCGGGCTGCTTGTCGGGGGCGAAGGCGTCGAAGTAGATAACCTGATACGCTTCCGGTTCCAATGTCAGGTTCTGCAGCTCGCCGGCCAGCTTGCGCAGCGTGAAGGCCGCCGTGAGGGCCACCGGCTGCTCCCAAACCGACTCGTGCAGCTGCTGCCGAAACGCGGGTAGCGGCGGCTCCTGCAGCTCGGCGGCCGTGGCCAGCCCGCGTACCAACTCCCAGGGCAGCGGGTGCTTCTCCACGGTGTCGTAGCGGATGGGTGCCGGGGCCGTGCGGCTGCGCTCCAGCGTCAGCAGCGCGTTCAGGCCGGTTCCGAAGCCCACTTCCAGCACTCGCACCGGGCCGGTAGCGGCGCCCAGGGCCGGCTCCAGACCGGCCCCCAGGTACACGTGGCGGGCTTCCTGCACGGCCCCGTGGGTGCTGTGGTAATGCTCATCGAGGGCCGGAACATAGAGCGTGCCCGAGCCGTCGGCGGTGGGGCGGAGTTGCACGTTGGGGTGCATAGAAGCGTCGTTGGAGGTTGATGGTTGGTTCTAATAAGGATAAAGGAACGTCATCAGGCGCTAAGAACAGTGGGTTTAGTGCGGATGCCACGGCTAATTTACAGCAACTACAAACGGTGCGTTTGCCGCTTGGCATGATACCCTACTGGTGCTGAATGGCGTTCTTTACGCTCTCAGCTAAGCACAAAACACCACCTACTAAGTTCTAAAATATGCCCCGCGTCAAGGTCAATCTGTCCGAAAGCTTCCTGTTCACCATCGAACTGCCCATCCGCATCACCGACCTCAACTACGGCGCCCACCTGGGCAACGACGCGCTGCTGAGTTTGCTGCACGAAGCCCGGGTGCAGTTTCTGGCCCACCTCGGCCAGCCCGAGTTTGACGCCGCCACCGGCCTGGGCCACATCATGGCCGACGTGGCCATCGAGTACAAGGGCGAAGGTTTCCACGGCGACGTGCTGCGCATTCAGATGGCCGCCGACGACCTCAACAAGTACGGTTTCGACCTGGTGTACGCCGTGGCCACCACCAGCGGCCGCGAAATTGCGCGGGCCAAAACCGGCATGCTCTGCTTCGACTACAACACCCGCAAGCTGCGCCTGCTGCCCGACGACTACGCCGCCCGCCTGCGCGGCGAGTAGCGGGTCCGGCGCGGGCCGCTGCCGGTTCAGGCTGCTCCGGCTGCTTACAGTTGTGGTAGCTTGAACCCGTCGAGGGCGCTGGGCTGGGCCATCAGGGCCTCGATATCGGCCACGGTGCGGGGGGCTTCGCGCGAGAGGTTTTCGTAGCCGGTGGGCGTGATGAGCAGGTCGTCTTCGATACGCACGCCGATGTTCCACCACTTCGGGTCGCAGGGGCTGCCCGCGGGAATGTAGATGCCGGGCTCGACGGTTATTACGTTGCCGGCCACCAGCGGGCCGTAGCTGCCCCGGTCGTGCACATCGAGGCCCAGGTAGTGGCTGGTGCCGTGCGGGAAGTAGCGCCGCGCTTCCTCGGGCTGCCTGATGATGCCGAGTTTGAGCAGCCCGGCGGTTACCACCTGGCGGGCGGCCTGGTCGGGGGCCTGGAAGGCCGCGCCGGGCTTGCTGGCGGCGAAACCGGCCTCCTGGGCCGCCAGTACCAGCTCGTAAATCTGGCGCTGGGCCGGGCTGAACTTGCCGCTGGGCGGGATAGTACGTGTTACGTCGGCCGAGTAGCCGCGGTATTCGGCGCCGCAGTCCATCAGCACCAGCTCATTGCCTACCAGCGGTTTATCGTTGGTTATATAGTGCAGAATGCAGCCATTGGCGCCGGCGCCCACAATGCTGGGGTAGCCTTCAAACTCGGCGTCGTACTTGCGGTACACAAATTCGTGGATGCCCTGTAGCTCCCGCTCGCCCAGGCCCGAATGGGCAGCCTTCATCACCTCGCGCTGGCCGGCGGCGCTGATGCGAACGGCGCGCCGGAGCAGGGCAATTTCCTCGGCCGTTTTCACGGCCCGTAGCTCATTTAGGGCGCTATTGAGGGTAGCAGTACTGAAGCGCGGCACGGGCCGAGTGGCCAGCGCCTGCTGCCGTTCGGCATCGGTCGAAGCTTTCAGGTAGCGTTGCACGTAGGCGTCCTGCGCTACTGCGGGCCGCTGCCGAATCCGGTTTTCGAGCAGCTGCCGGGTACGGTCGGCGCTGCCAACGCCCTGCTGCTGCATGGTGTGGTACAGGGCCTCCTGTCGGGTGTCGAAACCGGCGGGTACTGCCGCCTGCCGACGGAAGGTAGCCAGCAGATCGAAAAGGTCGGCTGGGTCGGACGGGTCGTCGCGCACATCGGCGGGCAGGTCCAGAAACTGCACGCTGCTGAAATCGGCCCATTTAATACCGGCTTTGGCAAACTCCTGGTTGTCGGCCGCGAACTGCAGCTGCAGCTGATTTTTAGCGCCTTCAGTACCCAAGCGGCGGCCGTTCCACTGTTCGCGGCGGGCATCGCGAGGCTGTACGAATAGCGCCTCCGTTATGCCTGGCTGCCCGTTCAGCGTTTGGGGCTCCCGGAACAGCACCAGCACAGCGTCGGGCTCCTGGTAGCCGGTGAGGTAGTAGAAATCGGGGTTCTGGTGGTAGATGTAGTTGACATCGTTGGCGCGGTTGCGCACGGGCGCGGCAAACAACACGGCCACGGCCCCCGGCGGCAACGCCTGCCGCAGCAACTCGCGGCGCTGCTTATGAAAAGCGGGGCTCAGCGCATCGGTGAGCCGAGCGGGACCGACGGTGGCGGCAGTTGGCTGGGCGCTGGCCGAACCGGACAACAGCAACAGACCGGCCACTACGCACAGTGACTTCAAACTGGAAGGAAAGCGAAAAGTGGGCATAGCGGCCGGAGCAGACAGACCGCCGGCGCGGAGTGCGGCAGCGGGGCCGGAAGTTACGGATTCGGCCCGTTCAGGCAAGCCTGACCGTTCTACCAAGCCAAGCCCGTTCAGCCCAAAGCCGTCCCCACCCGGGCCAGCAGTTGGCCCCAGCCGCCTACCCGCAATCACACAAAGCTTCCGCGGCAGAACCGGATTGACTGACAATCGGGTTCTGCCGCGGAAGCTTTGTGCTAACCAGTCGGCTTATTTCTCTTTACGGAGAAACGGGCAGGCTAGTAGGTGATGAAGCCCTGCTCCTTAGCCTTCTTGAGGACGGCCATGATGCCGTTCTTGTTGATGGTGCGGATGGTGCTGGTGGCTACTTTCAGCGTAACCCAGGCGTCCTGCTCGGGGATGTAGAAACGCTTCTTCTGCAGGTTCGGGTAGAACTTGCGCTTGGTTTTGTTGTTGGCGTGCGAAACGTTGTTGCCTACGCGGGTACGCTTGCCGGTCAGATCACAAACTCGGGCCATGATATCAGGAACTTAGTGGTTTCAATTCGGAAAAACAGGGCCGCAAAGATCGGAATATTCCGGCAGGAACAAAACCCGCGCCCTGAAAAATAGCCAATTAGCCGTCGGATTTCTTATTCGGGCCCGGCTTTTCGCCTTTTGCCCCCTGCCAGGGGCAGTGCCGGCAACCATTGCCGCAGCAAAAGCCCCGGCGGCGGTGGTACTGCTCGGTAAACACCATATAGCCCTCGGGCGTGAGGTAAAAGTCGCCGGGCAGCAGGGGTTTGGTCAGGAACGCGGCCAGGCGGGCGCTGCTCATCGGCCGGCCGGTGGCAGCAGGGCCACGCACTCAATTTCCACCAGCGCATCAAGCGGCAGCCGCGACACCTCGACGGTGCTACGGGCCGGGCGGTGCGCGCCGAAGCACTCGGCGTACACGGCGTTCATGCGCGGAAAATCAGCGAAATTCTTCAGGAAAACGGTGGTTTTCACGATGTCGGCCAGCGCCAGTCCGCGGGCCGACAGCACGGTAGCCAGGTTGGCCAGCACCTGCCGGGTCTGGTCTTCGATAATCAGCGCTTCTACCCGGCCCGAGGCGGGAACTATGGGCGTCTGGCCCGAGCAGAATACGAACCCGTTGGCTTCAATGGCCTGGGCATAAGGGCCCACCGCGGCGGGGGCATCCGGATGATGAAGGACTTGCATAAGGTAAAGATAGGGCTCGGGTGGCTTTCCAACCGGCTCAAACCGAATCGACCCTGCCGGGTTTTATGTAACTTTGGGCATACCACCCTTAACCATTCGCGCTGCTCATGTCTGTTACTTCCCACCCTGCCGCTACTGCCCAGTCTACCGCCACGCTCTCCCGCAGCCAGGAAATTATGGCGCTGGAAGATCAATATGGTGCCCATAACTACCACCCGCTACCGGTAGTATTGAGCCGGGGCGAGGGCGTACACCTGTGGGACGTGGAGGGCAAGCATTACTTCGATTTTCTGTCGGCCTACTCGGCCGTGAACCAAGGGCATTGCCACCCGCGCATCATCGGGGCCCTCACCGCGCAGGCTCAGCGCCTCACGCTCACGAGCCGCGCCTTTTTCAACGACCAGCTGGGGGCCGCCGAAAAGCAGCTCTGCGACATTTTCAGCTACGACAAGGCCCTGCTGATGAACTCCGGGGCTGAGGCCGTGGAAACGGCCCTCAAGCTGGCCCGCAAGTGGGGCTACCAGGAAAAGGGCATTGCGCCCAATCAGGCCCGTATTCTGGTAGCCGAAAGCAACTTCCACGGCCGTACCACCGGAATCATCTCCTTCAGCACCGACCCCGACTCGACCACCGGCTTCGGCCCCTACGTGCCCGGCTACCAGGTAGTACCCTACAACGACCTGGAGGCGCTGGCCGAGGCGCTGAAAGACCCGCAGGTATGCGCGTTCATGGTCGAGCCCATTCAGGGCGAGGCCGGCGTGGTGGTGCCCTCGGATGGCTACCTGTTTAAGGCCGCTGCGCTGTGCCGCGAGCACAACGTGCTGTTTATTGCCGATGAAATCCAGACCGGCTTAGGCCGGACCGGCGAGCTGCTGGCTATTTGCTACGAGGGCGTACACGCCGACATTCTGGTGCTGGGCAAGGCCCTGAGCGGGGGCGTGCTGCCGGTGTCGGCGGTGCTGGCGCGCAACGAAATTATGCTCACTATTCAGCCCGGCCAGCATGGCTCCACGTTCGGCGGCAACCCGCTGGCCTGCGTGGTCATGCGGGCGGCGCTGGATGTGCTGATTGACGAAAAGCTGACCGAAAACGCCCGCGCCCTGGGCGAGGTATTCCGCGAGCGGATGCGCCAGGTACAGCCCAAGCGCCCCGAAGTGGTGCAGCTGGTGCGTGGCAAAGGCCTGCTGAACGCCGTGGTGATTACGCCCGCCGCCGACGGCCGTACCGCCTGGGACGTGTGCGTGAGCCTGATGGAGCGCGGCGTGCTGGCCAAGCCTACTCACGGCGACATCATTCGTTTCGCCCCGCCGCTGGTCATCAACGAGGAGCAGCTGCACGAGGCCTGCGACGTGATTGAGGAGGTAATCCTGGCTTTCTAGAGCCGATGGGCTTTCACTTGGCCGCCCGTTATGCGCTGCATAACGGGCGGCTTTTTTTTTCCCCCTACCCTACTCCACCTGTTACTGCTGAAGCCCGCCAGCAGGTAAGCCGTTCGTCGTGATAACCAATGTGTTCGTCGGGTGGAACCACTGGCCGCCGACAATTCCGGGAAACTGGCGGCGCACAACTGAAGGTTGAACGAAGAAGCCAGCAGGCAGCCCGCGGGGCCGGTACTTTTGTCGCACCATCCTCTCAGAAAAACACTGTTATGCGTTCCTTCCGCCTGTTGCTGCTTGCCGGCATTGTTGCTGCTACCTCGCTGGCCAGCTGCCAAACCAGCCGTTTGGCCCTGGCGGCTCAGCCGGCCAACGTGTTCGGCTCCTTGCCCGAGTACGCCCCGACCGATTCGGCCGGCACAGTGGTGTTGCTGCACGATTCGCAGGGGCCACAGGCTACCCGGGCCGTACTGCCGGCCGGCGAAGCGGCCCTGTTTGGCCAGTAGCAGGCGCAGACTGGCGCGGCTGAAGTACTGAACCGCGGCGGCGGCTTCCGGAAGCGGAGGCCGCCGCGGTTTGTTTTTATCTTGCGGCCATGCACAAATTTCTTCGTGGGCGCTGGTGGGTAGCCGGGCTGCTGCTGGCCGCCGGCTGTCGTAGCGAGCAGGCCGTATTTTCGTTTCGGCCGGCGGCGGTGCCCGTTTCGGTGGCGGTACCGGTTGCCGCCCGTTCCTCAACCACAGCTTCGCTGGCGGCTCCAGCAGGGGCGGTTGCACTGGCCGCCCCCCCGTTGGCGACATCAGTATCCGACGCCACAGCTGCGCCTGCAGAAGCGCCTGTCCGGCCAGCAGCGCGGCAGCTAAAGCAACCTGCCGCTCGTCTCAAGGCGCTGGCTTCGGTACGGGCGAGCCGACCCGCAACGGCCAGCCGCACTGCCCACCGCGACACGCTGCACTGGCTGCTGGGTGGCGCGCTGGTGGTGGCGGGCGTGGTAGGCGGCATCCTGCTCGGCGGCTGGTTGGGACTGGGCGTGGGGGCGGTGCTGGTGCTGTTGGGGTACTATTTTGTGGTGCTGGGCCTGGGCGGGCGGCAGGCTTGGCTGGAGGTGTTTCAGGAGTTTTTCAATATGTAGCCTGATGAAACGTGGGCTACAACTCGGGTTGATGTTGGGGTTGCTGGCCGGGTGCCAGGGGGCACGGGTGCTCGTGCCGCTGCCGCCAGAGCCAGTAACTGTAGCCCCTTCGCGCCAGCTGATACTGCCAGTTGGCGATGCTGGAGCGGCTTCGGCAGCCAGGTCTTATTTGCCGCGGCCAGCGCCGGCCCTTGCAGCCCCGCAACCAGCCGGAGCCCGGCCAGCTAGCCCAGGTAGGCCGGCATACCACCCTGCCCAAGCGGGGCCAACAAGTAGCCAGATCAGCCAGGCACCTACAGAGCAAGGGGTGCCACAGACTGAGGCACCCAGGCGCACCGGCCGGAGTTGGGGCAATGTCTTGCAGGTTGTTGGTACGGTGCTGGCTGTAGGTGGCATTGTAAGCGGGCTGGTGGTAGGTGGCTGGGCCGGCTTCGGCATCTTCGCGCTGGGTGCAGTGGTAGGTGGAGTAGTGGCCTTCTGCGGCAGCTTCCTCATCAACGGCGACTTATTCTGAATGTCTGCCGACCGCAACCTTACCTTTGCGGCGGTTGTTCTATCCGGTCTTATCAAGTGAAATTGCCCATGCCCCAAGTACCCACCCACCGTCCGCGCCGCAACCGCAAGTCGCAGGTAATCCGCGACATGGTGCAGGAAACCCGCCTTACCGCCCATAACCTCATCTTCCCGCTTTTCCTCATCGAAGGCCAGAACCAGCAGGCCGAGGTGAAGTCGATGCCCGGCATTTTCCGGTTTTCGGCCGACCGCATCATCGATGAAATCGGGCGGTGCGTGGAGCTGGGCATCAACTCGTTCGCGCCGTTTCCGAGCATCAACGACAACCTGAAAGACCGGCTGGCCCGCGAATCGGCCAACCCCGAGGGGCTGTATCTGAAAACGGTGGCCGACATCCGGCGGCAGTTCCCGGAGGTGGTGCTGATGACCGACGTGGCTATGGACCCCTACTCCTCCGACGGCCACGACGGCGTGGTGGACGCCGAATCGGGCGAGATTCTCAATGATGCCACCCTGGAAGTGCTCGGCCAGATGGCCCTGGCCCAGGCCCGCGCCGGCGCCGACATCATCGGCCCGAGCGACATGATGGACGGCCGCGTGGCCTGGATTCGGGAAGTGCTCGACCAGAACGCGTTTTCGCACGTGAGCATCATGAGCTACACGGCCAAGTACGCCTCAGCTTTCTACGGCCCGTTCCGCGACGCGCTGGACTCGGCCCCCAAAAAAGGTGACAAGAAAAGCTACCAGATGAACCCGGCCAACCGCCGCGAAGCCCTGCGCGAGCTAACCCTCGATGAGCAGGAAGGCGCCGACATGGTGATGGTAAAACCCGCGCTGAGCTACCTTGACGTGATTATGGACGTGAAAAACCACACCAACCTGCCCGTCACGGCCTACAACGTATCGGGCGAGTACGCCATGGTGAAGGCTGCTGCCCAGCAGGGCTGGCTCGATGGCGAAAAGACCATGATGGAAGTGCTGCTCAGCATCAAGCGGGCCGGCGCCGATGCCATCCTCACCTACTTCGCCAAGGAAGCGGCCGAAGTGCTGCGGCGGGGGTAGGAAGAGCTGCATAGTATAGTAGAACGTCATGCTGAGCTTGCCGAAGCATCTCTACCGCAACAGTACATGGTTACTATTGCGGTAGAGATGCTTCGGCAAGCTCAGCATGACGTTCTTTTTTGACTCTTCTTCCCTATCATCCATAAATTCCCCCCTCACGCCATGATGCTCCGCCTCGCCACCCCCGCCGACCTGCCGGCCATGCTCGCGCTACTGGCCCAGACCGTGCCGCTGATGCAGGCAGGCGGCAACCAGCAGTGGTCGGCCGATTATCCCAACGAAGCCGTGTTTCGGGCGGATATGGAGGCGGGGCATTTGTGGGTGGCGGAGCTGGACGGGCAGCTGGCGGGCTTCGCGGCCCTCACCCACAACCACCAAGATGCCGAGTATGCTCAGGCCGACTGGGATTTCGCCGAGCCGGCTCTGGTCACGCACCGGCTGGCGGTGGCTCCGGCCGCCCGCGGCCGGGGCGTGGCGGCTGCGTTGCTGGCTCAGGCCGAAACCCTGGCCCGGCAGCAGGGCCTGCGCGTATTGCGGGTAGATACCAACTCAGAAAACCAGGCCACCCGCCAGCTTTTCCCGAAACTGGGCTACCGCTTTGCGGGCGAAATCGGGCTGGCGTTCCGGCCGGGGCTGCGGTTTCTGTGCTACGAAAAGTGGCTGAAGTAATGAGCAGTGGGGTGCCTTCGGTGGCCGGGTTGTGCTGCCTATTGCGCCAACCCGGGCAAGCGCCATCTTAACCTCAACTGCAATTTTGGGGTACATAATGCGGTGCGGCTTTCCCTGCGGGGCCGGCGGCACCGCTTTTTCGTTCACCAACCCGTGTTTTCATGTCTGCTGCCACCACTCTTTCCCATCCGTTTCACTCTTTCTGGATGGCTGGTTTCGAGTGTACCGATCAGCTGAACGCCTTTGGCAACCGCGTCGATTTTCTGAACCTGACCGGCCATTTGTCATTGCTCGATGCTGATTACGCGCTTATCCGGCAGCACCGGCTGGGCACCGTGCGCGAGGGCATCCGCTGGAGCCAAGTGGAGCGCCGCCCCTACGAGTACGACTGGGCCACGGTGCAGGTGCTGCTCGATGCGGGCCAACGCCACGGCATGCAGCAGGTCTGGGACCTATGCCACTTCGGCTACCCCGACGACCTGACGCCGCTGCACCCGCTGTTTGCCCGCCGCTTTGCCGCGCTGTGCCGCGCCTTCGTGCACTTCTACCGCCAGCAGCGGCCCGACGACGTGCTCATCATCACGCCCATAAACGAGGTGAGCTTTATGAGCTGGCTGGGCGGCGACGTGCGCGGCACGGCTCCTTATTGCGTGGGGCAGGGCTGGGAAGTGAAGCGGGGCCTGATGCGGGCCTACATTGAAGGCGTAGCGGCCCTGCGCGAAACCGACCCCGCCGTGCGGATTCTCACCACCGAGCCACTGCTTAATATTGTGCCGCGCCACGGGGCCGGGCCGGCCGAAGTGCGCCGGGCCCGCGAGGCGCACCGCAACCAGTTCCAGAGTGTGGATATGCTGGCCGGCCGGCTTTGCCCCGAGTTGGGCGGCCACCCCGACTACCTCGACCTGCTGGGCTTCAACTTTTACTACGACAACCAGTGGCAGCTGGAGCCTTACCAGACGCTGCCCTGGGCCAACGAGCACCACGACCCGCGCTTCCGGCCGCTTAGCTCGCTGCTCGCCGAGGCCTACCGGCGCTACGGCCGTCCGGTGGTACTCACCGAAACCAGCCATCCCGGCCACGACCGCCCACAATGGCTGCGCATGGTAGCCCACGAAGCCGTGCAAGCCCTGCAGGCCGGTATACCGTTGCTGGGCGTATGCCTCTACCCCATCATCGATAGGCCCGACTGGGACCACCTGACGCCCTGGCACCACGCGGGCCTCTGGGATGCTGATACCGCCGCGGCAACGCCCGGCCTCACCCGCCTGCTGCACGAGCCCTCGGCCCACGCTTTGGCCGACGCCCAGGCCCTGGTAGACCAAGCCCTGGAAGCCCGACACCGGCAGCTGGCCCGGGCCGAGTTACTGGAAGTGAACCAGGCCTGATGCCCGCGGGCCAACGGTTTACCGTACCTTCCGGCATGGCCCACTCCCCTATTCCGCCCGTGTCCGAGCTGCTGCACCAATTCCGTCAGGCTTTTGCCGATGTCAACCTGTCGGCCGCAGAAGCGGATGAGCTCCGCGAGCGGCTGGCGGAGTTCCAGCAGCAGCATGGCAACCTCGAAGCGTTACGCCGGCAGCTGTTCGGGCTGGCTAAAAACCACTTCAACACTTTTAAAGACAAGGCTGTAATAGAGTGGCTGGAAACGGCCAGCGCTCTGCTGCCGGCCCCAGCAGAAGCCCCGATAACGGCAGCGGTGCTGGCGACCAGACCGGCCGCCTTACCGGCAACGGCTTCCACCGCGGCGGCACAGGTATACTTCAGCCCCCACGACGACTGTGTGGCTGCCATTCAGGAATTCATTCGGCAGGCCCGGCAGACGCTGGATGTGTGCGTGTTTACAGTGGCCGACAACCGCCTGAGCGATGAGCTGGTAGCCGCCCACAGGCGGGGTGTGCGCGTACGGCTGCTCACTGACAACGAAAAGCTCTTCGACCGGGGTTCCGATGTGCGGGCCCTGCACACCGCTGGCCTGGCAGTGCACGTTGATGAGAGCCGCAACCACATGCACCACAAGTTTGCCCTATCTGATAATACCCGGGTGCTTACCGGCAGCTACAACTGGACCCGGTCGGCGGCCGAGCTTAATCTCGAAAACCTGCTCATCAGCCCCGACCAAGCCCTGGTGGCCGCCTACGCCGCCGAGTTTGCCCGCCTGTGGGCCGAGCTGCCCGAATTCGCCGGATAAATACCCTTGCTTTTATCCAGTATGATAAAGCAAAAAGCCCCGTTCCGGGTGCTGGAACGGGGCTTTTTGCCTGATAACCTGCTTAGGGGCGCTCGGTTGCGTCGCTGCCTACCTCCGGGGCATCGGCACCGGGGCGGCGGATGGACACCACTTGGCGCGTGTTGCTGGCGCCTACGGTCAGGCTCAGGTAATAGTCGCCGGCGGGCAGGCTGCTGAAGTTGAGCGTTTGATGGTGCGAGCCGGCGGGCTGCTTGCGGTAATCGGATACGCGCACGGCCACGCCGTTCTGGTTGTAGAGCACCCAGCCCAGTGGCTTGGCTTCGCTGAGGCTGTAGGCCATCTGCATCACGCCATTGGAAGGGTTGGGGTACACGCTCATGTTGTTGGTGCCCACTTTGCGGGCCGAATTGGCTCCGGCCAGCACGGGCTCTTCGGAGGCTTTGGCGGGCGTCAGCTTCCACTGCTGCGTGAGTTTGCCCGTGTAGCGCCACTGCTGAATGCCACCGTCGACGGAGTCCTTGTCGGTGAGGGCTTTATTGCGGCCGTTTTTCGAAATCAGCTTGAAGTAGCCGTCATCGGTGGGCTCAATCTTCCACTGTTGGTTGTAGCCGCTGTAATACGTCCAGAGGCTGGCCGGGGCACCGTTGGAAGTGGAGCTACCCAGTATCTCCAGCACTTTGTTGCTGCCGGGCACCACCAGGCGGTACAGGCCGCTACCGGTAGATTCGAGCCGCCACTGTGGGTCGGCGGCGGGCGGCGCGCCAGCCGTAGCCAGCTGCTCGGCCAGCGTTGCCGGACGGTCCTGGGTTACTTCCAGTGGCTTGCCCGTCGAACGAACTGTAATCACGTAGAGTCCTGACAGGTCGCCAGTAGGGGTCACTTCATCGGGGGCTGCCGCTTTTTTGGCTGGGGCAGCGGCTACTGCCGGAGCGGGTTTGGCGGGCTTGGCAGCTGCCGGAGCAGGTGCCGGCTTAGGGGCGGGTGCAGACTTGGGCGCCGGGGCCGGCTTAGGGGCGGCGGCAACTACTGGAGCCGGCTTAGAAGCAGCCACCGGCGCCGCCGCTGGCCGTGGTGCGGGCGCTACGGCCGCCTTGGCCACGGGTGGTGTGCCGGCCGGGTCGGGGGTAGTGGGCGAGCCCAACGGGTAGAGGTTGCCAGTCGGAATCAACTGCTGGCTCTGGCCCGGAGCCACCCAGTGCAGTTGAATGCCCGCCATGCCGGCCGCGTTGTTGTATTCGAGCTTAATGGTGGCTTTTTCGCCGGCGGCCAGCGAAACGCTGTTGTCGAGCTTGCTGCTCGCTTTCTTGCCGTCCCAGGTATCAATTACCATTCGGCCGTTCACCCACAGGCGCACCTCGTCGGTGGTTACGGCTACAAACCGGTAGCGGCCGGTGCCCGGCGCGGCAATCAGGCCTTCCCAGCGCACCGAAAAATTGTCGGCTGGCAGGCCAGGCGCAGGCGAGTTAACGCCCCAACGGAAATCCACCACCTCATCCTGGCGCTTAAGTACGGGCTGGCCCGCCAGCGAGCCATTGCTGAAGTAGGATGCCGTAAGGCCAGTGCCCCAGCCCTGGACGGGCGGCGTTTCGGCGGGCATGATGACAGCGCTATACGCGAGCGGTGCCGCAACTACCGGCAGTTGGCCGAGCAGGCCCAAACCGAACGCAGAGCAAAGAAATAAACGTCGCACGATAGAGGTGGCTTTGGAAGTTGAGACGGTGTAAATGGAGCGCAAATAAGCAACAGTCAAAAATCTACGCGTAGATTTATATTTTACTGCTTCGCTTCTACTAATATACGGGTTTTTCTCAGGCAGTTACAGCGCCATGCGCTTTGCGGGCCCCGGCATACTGCAACAAACAGGCTGCAAATTGCCCTGAAACTGTGTTTTTATCTAATTTCAGACCCGATGCCTGAACTACTAGCTGTCCTGCCCGACACCAGCTCCCCGGCCCGGGCGTTGCTGGCCACGCCACTGGGCCTGTTGGAATTGCGGGGTACCGACGCGGGCCTCAGCGAAGTAGGGTTTCTGGCTACTGGCAGCCCGGGCGTAGCTACTCCGGCCGGGGCAGTACCCGCCTGCCTGCAGCCGGCCCACGAGCAGCTGCGCGCTTACTTTGGGGGCGAGTTGCGCGAATTCACGGTGCGCACGGCCGTAGCAGCCGGCACCGAATTTCAGCGGCAGGTGTGGGCAGCGCTGCCGGCCGTGGCCTACGGGCACACGGCCTCCTACCTCGACCTAGCCCGGCAACTGGATAACCCCGGCGCGGTGCGGGCCGTGGGCGCGGCCAACGGCCAGAATCCGCTGGCCATCATCTGGCCCTGCCACCGCATCGTTGGGGCCGGTGGCCAGCTAACGGGCTATGCCGGCGGGCTGACCCGGAAAAAGTGGCTACTGGAGCTGGAAAGCCCCCCGCTGCAATTAGGACTGGGTTTGTGAAACAGCGGCTGACAGGCCGACCCCACCGGCCAGTACATTTCGCTGCTGCCCACCTTTGAAGAAATGGACAGCAGCACGGCCACGGCCCGAGCCGCTGCCCATCAGACCAATTCTTTCCCACCTTTCCCTTCCTTGCTATGAAACACCTTGCTCTATTGCTGGCGGCCCTGCTGGGCCTGAGCCAGTGCAAGGAGAGAGAGGCCGCCCCCGCGCCCGAAAGCCTGCTGCCGCCCGCCACCCAGACCGGGGCCAACACCTTCGGTTGCCTGCTCAACGGCCAGCCTTGGACTCCAAGCGGCTTCAACGGCACGTCAAATTATAGCGTCTCATACGATCCTACTTATGATGGAGGGACATTTGACTTGCGCACCTACCGCTACCCAAGCGGTAACCGTAACAGCGATAAAGACCAACAATACATCATTGTATATGCTCGGGGGCTAACTGATATTGGAACTTACAACTTAGCAAACGCTAATAAAATGAATGCTACTGCTACCCTAAATGATAGGAAAAGCGGCTGTGATTATCATGATAGATATCCTCAATTCTACCGTCGGGGCACTCTCACTATTACCCGCCTCGATATGCAAGCCGGCATCGTTTCCGGCACCTTCGATTTCACACTATACAAGCCTGGCTGTGATACGATTAAGATAACTAACGGCCGCTTCGACAGGAAGCTGTAAGCTCGTTTCGCTCGCGCTTGTAGACGTTTTCGTTGTCGGATATCCAGGGCTTCAGCGCTCCGCCCCCACAAACGGCAGCAGCTTCTGGTAGATGATATTGTGTTGCCAATACAACTGCAGCACCATGGGTATGTGCTTTTTGCCGGGCTGCACCTGGTAGTAGGGCGTGTGGCCCAAGCCCACCAGCGCCTTACGGAACTCGGCGCTGCTGCTGCTGATGGATGGGTAAGTTTCGCCGCCCACGAAGATGAGAAAAGGCGGCGTTTGGGGCGTGAGGTGATGGCGGGCCGACACCGTGCGCCAGCTGGCCGGGTCGGGGCCAAAGGATACGATGTACTGGTTGTCGCCGGGGTAGGCCTTCTTTTTCAGGTAGTCATACATATCGAGGCCGGCGGCATCGTCGAGCACCACGCCGCGTACCGGGTTGGTGGTTTCGCCCCAGCGCCGGAACCGGGCGTCGTCGGTGGCCAGCAGCGCCGCCAGGCCGCCCCCGGCCGAGTGGCCCATCGTAAACAGCCGGGCCGGGTCGCCTCCGTAGTCGGCAATGTGGCGGCGCACCCATACCACGGCCCGGGCACAGTCGTCGGCCATCTGGGGTACGCGTACATCCGGCGACAGGCGGTAGTTGATGACCACGGCCACCACGCCCTGCTTGGCCAGCCGGCGGCCCACAAACGAGTACAGGTTTTTGCTGCCGCTGGTCCAGTTGCCGCCATGAATGAACACCACCACCGGGTAGGGCCGGGTGCCCGGCTTTTTGGGCGCATACACATCGAGCAGGTGGCGCTTGGCGCTGTAGGCCGAGTCGGTGGCCGGCACGTAGGCCACATCGGCGGTACGGCGGCTGGGGCGGGCCACGCTGTACTCGGTGGCGGCGGCCAGCAGCAACAGCGTACCTAGCAGGGCAGGCAGCAGGCGAAGAAACAAAAAGCGCATTCAGTAGAAACAAAGGAGCAAAACCAACGCCACCCAACGGGCCGCGCAATGGCGCAGGTACGATAGGGCCAACCGGCCGGATTGCCCCCGCTATGGCCACAACAGCTGTGCGGGCAACAGGTTAGCAGAGGTGGCTCTGCAGGAGCACGGTTGGGGCGGCGGGCGTATATTTGACAGTCCGCGGCCTTGCCAAATGACCGGCCGGCCTGTTCACTGCTACTATATTGCTACATGAAATTTCCGATTCCTTTTTTCCTGCTGACTGCGCTGCTACTGGGTGCCGAACTGTCGCCGGCCCAAGCCCAGCGGGCCGGCAAGGCCGCAAAAGCCGCTACTGCCGACGCCCGCGAGGCGGTGCTGGGCAGCCGCAACCAGCCGATGTTTGGCGGCCTCTCGGCGGTGCAGGCCGAGCAGGCGCTGGGGCCGGCTACCGTAGCGGGGCTAGCAGGCAGCTTCCCCTCGCGGGCCGAAGCCAGCCAGTTTTTCAGCCGCAAAGGCTACGAGTATTTACTGGAAAACCAGCGCGATACAGCGGCCTACCGCTTCAACCTGGCCTGGGTGCTCGACCCGAATAATGCCAATGCCTACCACGGCCTGGGCGTGCTGGCCAGCAGCAACCCCACGCCCGAGCAGTCGATTGAGCTGCTGGAAAAAGGACTGGCGCTGGCCCCTACCAACTCGCAGCTTCTCTCCGACCTGGGCACCAGCTACCTGATTCGCTACGAGCAGAACAAGAAGAAAAAGGACCTGAAAACCGGCACCGAGCTGCTGCAGAAAGCCACCACCCAGGACTCGACCAACGCCAACGCCTGGCAGCAGCTGGCCCGCGCCTATTATTACCAAGAGCAGTACGCCCAGGCCTGGGAAGCCGTGCACAAAGGCCAGGCGACCAGTATTGCCGCCGTCGACTTCGGCCTGATTGCCGACCTACTGGCCCACATGCCCGACCCCAAAGGCACGTACAAGTAACTGCTGTTACGCAGACACTACCGTACGCTGTAGCCATTGAACGGAATCGTTGAGGCGGTGTGAGCGGCGGGCGGGGACAAGCCCCGCCCCTACGTCGTGCGGTAGTGTCTCCGTAACAGCAGGTACTAAGTAGTGTTGCATAA
>NZ_JAGGPS010000024.1 GCF_018613725.1 Hymenobacter sp. ISL-91 | reverse complement strand
GGTCCAGGCCTGCCACAAACAGTGGGCAGCGGCAGGCCTGAGCCTGTTGTTTTTGCCCCCTTACAGTCCCGAACTCAACCACATCGAATTGCTCTGGCACCGCTGCAAGCATTACTGGATAAGGCCACAAGACTATGCCACCGACCAAACACTGCTCCAACGACTCGAAGACGTCTTAACCAACGTCGGCAAACAATACACGATTACTTTTGCATGACTACTTAGCATTGCGGTAGAGATACTTAGGCTTCGCTCAGTATGACGTTCTTTTAAGCTGTTTCAGCACCTCACTTCAACCAGTTGGCTAGCATCTGGTGGCCGTGTTCGGTGAGGATGGATTCGGGGTGGAACTGCACGCCGCGCACGTCGTACTCGCGGTGGCGGAAGGCCATTATCTGGCCGTTCTCGTCCAGGGCCGTCACTTCCAGCTCGGCCGGTAGGGTTTCGGGCCGCACGCTCCAGGAGTGGTAGCGGCCTACCTTAAAGGTTTCGGGCAACTCATCGAACAGGCGGTCGGGCGTGCCAGTCAGGCGGGCTTCGGTAGCCAAGCCATGCAGCACCTGAGGCAGGTTGTACAGCTCGCCGCCGAAGCTCTCAGCTAGGCCCTGGTGGCCCAGGCACACGCCCAAGATGCGCTTGGTGGGCGCATACCGGCGGATAACGGTCGGCATTAGGCCCGCATCGGCGGGCAGGCCCGGCCCCGGCGAGAGTAGCACGGCATCGTACGCCTCCACTTCGTCGAGCGTCAGCTGATCGTTGCGGCACACAGTTACGTTGTCGCGGTGGCCCAACTCGCGCAGCACCTGCACGAGGTTATAAGTAAAGGAGTCGTAGTTGTCGAGAACGAGGATATTCATTGGATATCAGTTGTCAGTTGGTGGTTGTCAGTTGTCAGATTATTGGCGGTCAGCAGGCAACATGAAAGCCTGACAACTGACAACCAGCAACCGACAACTCGTCTATACCTGCTCGGCCTCGGCCAGGGCCTTGCGCAGGGCGGCCAGCTTGTGGTGTACCTCCTGGAGTTCAGAATTAGTGTCGGAGGCGGCCACCACGCCGGCGCCGGCCTGGAAGTACAGCTTGCCGCCGGTGCTCAGAAACGAGCGGATCATAATGGCGTGGTTGAAGTCGCCGTTGAAGCCCAGGTGGCCGATGGCCCCGCCGTAGTAGCCGCGAGCGGTGGGTTCGAGCTGGTCGATCAGCTGCATGGCGCGGTGCTTGGGTGCGCCCGAAAGCGTACCGGCCGGAAACGTGTCGGCCACTACCTGCAGCGAGTTGGTGCCCTCGGAAAGCCGGGCGCGCACCTCGCTCACTAAATGAATAACGTGCGAGTAGAACTGGATTTCGCGAAAGGTTTTCACTTCCACCGCGTCGCCGTGACGGGCCAGGTCGTTGCGGGCCAGGTCCACTAGCATTACGTGCTCGGCATTTTCCTTGGGGTCGTCGGCCAGCTGCTGGGCCAGGGCAGCATCCTGGGCGTCGTTGCCGGTGCGCCGGAAGGTACCGGCAATCGGGAACAGGCTGGCCTCGCGGCCCTGAATGCGCACCTGCGCTTCGGGCGAAGAGCCAAAAATCTTGAACGCCCCGTAGTCGAAGTAAAACAGGTAGGGCGAGGGGTTGATGGAGCGCAGTGCCCGGTACACGTTGAACTCGTCGCCTGAAAAACCCTGCTCGAAGCGCCGCGACAGCACAATCTGGAACACGTCGCCCAGCTTGCAGTGCTGCTGGCCCTGCTCCAGCACCGCCAGGAACTGCTCGTCGGTTTGGTTGCTCTGCTCCTGTCCTTCGGTTTTAAACTTGAAATCGGGTAGCGAAGGGTTACGAATCAGGTTGATGAGTCGCGTGAGGCCATCCTCGTCTACCTCCTCGCCCGCCAGCGTGTGCTCGAATACGTACAGCTCGTTGCGGAAATGGTTGATGGCAACAACATGGCGGTACGTGCCATACAGCATGTCCGGCATCGGGCCGGCGGGCTGCTTTTCGGAGTCGAGCGTGAGGTCTTCGAAGGCCTGTACCGACTCGTAGCCCAAGTAGCCAAACAGCCCGCCCGTAATAAAATCGTGCCCCGTGTCCTCAGTCTGGAAAGCGGTGGCAAACGCCTGGAGTCGCCCCAGCGCCTCGCGCGGCGCGGCCAGCGTTTCGGTTTCCACCACGTCGCCGGGCAGGCGCAGCGTCAGCTCGTGGCCCCGCAACTCGAAGCGGGCCAACGGGTCGAAGGCGAGGTAGCTGAAGGCATTCTGCTGGCCGTGGTAGTCGGAGCTTTCGAGCAGCAGGCAGTTGTCGTACCGGTCGCGCAGCCGCAGGTAAAGGCCGACTGGAGTTACAGTATCGGCCAGAACGCGGCGGAAACGGGTAGTGAGGGAGTAGGATTGCATGCGCGGGCTGGTTGTGGTGAGCTGAAAGAAAGCCGGCGCCGGGCACAAAAAAACCCGGCGGGCGGCCGGGTTACATCTGGAGCAGTTGCGAAGAACAGGATTCGATTCTAACGCACGCACAGGTTGTCCCGTCCGGAATTTCCGTAGGGCCACCACCAGGCTTGCATCATCATCGAAGTACTCATTGCCAAAACAGGATTTGGGGCGTTGAACGTTGCAAAGCTACCAACGGTTGGCGGCGGCGCAAGAAAAAGCCCGAATTTTTTCAGTGAGCAGGAGGACAGTCATTCAGAGCGCAGCGAAGAATCTCGCGTACCAAAGCAACCCTGCCGTCAGGTGTTACCATTACACGCGAGATTCTTCGCTGCGCTCTGAATGACGTTTCTTCTCTACCGATTACAGAAACTGCTACTCCTTCACCAGCGCCTGCCGGCCCTGCAGTGCGCCGGCCGTCACGCGCAATTGGTATACTCCCGCCGGCAGGCTACTTACATCAAGCACGGCCCCCGACTTCAGCTTTTCGCGCCGTACAGTGCGGCCGCGGGCGTCTATAATTTCCAGCCGGGCGCTGCCCCGCACCTCGGCGGGCAGCAGCAGTGTGAACCGGTTGCGGGTGGGGTTAGGGTAGGCGCTAAAGGCCATGCCGGCTATTGGCCGGCCGGTAGCCGTTACCACGGCCGGCTGGCTCAGCCACTGGTAGGCCACAGCAAACTCCCGCTTCCAGAACCACTCGGCATGCTGGCCGTCGGCGGGCAACTGCAGACTCAGGTTGGCGGCGGGCACGCCGGCTTTAGCCAGCGAATCGTGCACGGCCCGCATTAGCGGCGCCATGGTGGCGCTTTCGGTGGCCCCGGCCACGAAGTAGAACCGCGTATCGGGCCGCGGCGGATGCTGGCTGATGTAGGTGAACAATGGCTGCTGGGCAAACCAGAAAGCCGGCGAAAAAACGCCTACCCGACCATACACCAGGGGGTATTTCAGGGCGGCGTACGTCGAAATCAGCCCACCCATGCTGCTGCCCGCCACGCCTGTAAACTCCCGGCCCGTAAGCGTGCGGTAGTTGGCATCAACGTAGGGCTTAAGCGTCTGCACCATAAAATCCACGTACTGGTCGCCCTGGCCACCACCGTATTGTGGGTTGCGCCAGGGCGACAACTCATTCAGCCGCTCAGCCCCGCCATTATCCACGGCCACCACAATACTGCCCGTAGCATCGAGGCCCTGGGCCTGTAGCTGGCTCAGGGTTTCATCTATCCCCCACTCGCCCGAAAAGCTGGTGCAGGCATCAAATACGTTCTGGCCATCGTGCACATACAACACCGGGTAGCGCTTGGCCGGTGCCGAGGCGTAATCGTTGGGCAGATACACCCAGATGCGGCGAGTACGTCCCAGCTGCGGCATGGCGAAGGCCTCGCTGATAACCCGCACGTTGGGCTGCAGGGCCGTACTCTGGCAAGGCGGTGGAACTGTGCCGTTCAGGTCTTTCCAGCCGCCCACGGCCAGGTTTAGGGTAGCCGGCGCGCCGCTTAGCGTGTGGCGCCGGTTGGCCACGTCCTGGCCCGCCGCATCGGTTTCGACGGTGGCCCACGAGCCACGGGTGAATTTGAACTCTACCGGCCCGGTGAGGGAGGCCGGCAGAATAAGCTCGTAGGAGCCATCGGGCTGCCGGACCAGGATGTGGGCAGGGCTGGCGGGCGTCCAGCCATTCAACGTGCCGGCCAGAAACAGACTCGCGTCGGTGGGCGTGGCGGCCGGTACGGCTGTGATGCGCACAGTGGTTTGGGCACGGGCACAGAAAACCGGCAGCAGCATGGCTATAGAAAGTAGCAGACGTAGCACAGGCAGAGCAGTTGGGTGGTAGTTAAATGAACAGGCCGCAAGCTACACCCGAATCGGTGGGTAGCAAAAGAGGCAAACGGCCCGGCATCGAACTGGCTGAATTCGGGTTTTTAGAGCCTTTTGGCGTCCTGCATTTTTCCGGGAAAGTTCATCTCTCAGGTTCGGCTGGAAGCGCGCATTATGGGTGAGTAAGCTCTCACCTTCACCGGCTGGCTATACCCGCTTTATCTGTTTACGCGGGTCCGGAATGCCCCAATATGCTTCATCCGCAAAATCCTAGGTTATGTCCAAATGAAGCAGGTTAACTACCCTCTTTCTCAAAGCATCTAACTACCACTACATTGACTTAAACTTTTCCTGCGTTTGCCATATACCTTCCGAACTTGGTACCGATTGGCCTGCCATAGGTATTTCAACGCCATTCCATGTATCAATACAGCATTAATATGCTTATCAAATTGCGTGTAATAATGCACTGGTTTGCTCTTCTTGATAAAATACTCAGCCTATTTGCTAAGCAGGAGCTGTTACTTAATGAACAAAGGCAATACAGCACCTGACTTTACCCTTCCTTATACCCGATAGGCTCCTAGCTGTGGCTTTGTGAACAGGTTGATTTAAGGTACGTTCGCACGCCAAACCCATGTTACTGCCCTATATAGGCGGGAGTCTGCCGGGGATGTACAAGGTCTCCCACTTGACATTCAAACAGGCGGATACCGTAAAATACAATTATAACTAAACCATTTTGCGCCTTACAGAGCACAGATTTATGGTCCGGAGGGGTTTATCTTGCGGTGTTTCTGTATCTTCTGGTAGCCGTATGTGCCGCTTGCTGTACACATGAAGCTAGCACGCCGGCTAACGATTTGCAGCCGGGGTTGTCATCCGAAAATTCCCATTCCGTCCGAGAGCGGACAACCTCATCTCAACCTCTAATAATTTTCACATGAAAAACCCTTATCTGGCGAAAGTGGTGCTGCCATTTCTGTGCGTGGGCGCGGGCATCAGCAGTGCCAATGCGCAGGGAATCGGTACGGTCAGCGGCCGGGTGCTTGACGAGAAAGGCGAAGGCCTGCCCGGCGTAACCGTGCTGATTGAAGGTACCTCCTTGGGCGGCTCGACCAACGGCGACGGCACGTTCCTGATCCAAAACGCCCCCACTGGTCCGCAGACGCTCGTTGTTTCGTTTGTAGGTTTCTCTACTCAGCGGCAGTCCATCAACGTAACGGCCGGCCAGAACACGGCCGTGGCGGCCCTCACGCTGTCGGAAAACACTACCCTGCTCAATGAGGCCGTGGTAGTAGGCTACGGTGTGCAGCGCAAGCAGGACCTGACCGGGGCCGTTGCGCAGATATCGGAAAAGGAGTTTGTGAAGGGCCAGGTAACCAACCCTGAGCAGCTGATTCAGGGCAAGATTGCCGGCGTGAGTATCGTAACCAACGGTGGGGCGCCCGGCTCGGCCTCCACGGTGCGTATTCGCGGTAACTCTTCGCTGACGGCCAACAACGATCCGTTGTACGTGATTGACAACGTGCCGGTGGACAAGGACGGCATTTCAGGCGCTTCCAACCCGCTCTCGCTTATCAACCCCAACGATATTGCGTCGGTAACGGTACTTAAGGACGCCTCGGCGCTGGCCATTTATGGCAACCGGGCCGCCAACGGCGTTATTCTGATTACAACCAAAAAGGGACTGGCTGGCGAAAAACTCACCGTCAACCTCTCGTCGCAGACCTCCGTTTCGAACCGGGCACGCAAGTACGATGTACTGGGAGCCGGCGAGTTCACCGACCTGATTCGAGCCAACGGCCGCCCCTCGCAGGTTGCGGCCCTGGGTTCGGCCAGCACCGACTGGCAGAAAGAAATTTTCCGTACCGCCGCTACTTACGACAATAACGTGAGCCTGACCGGCAGCGCAGGCAAGCTGCCGTTCCGCGTGTCGTACGGTAACCTCTATCAGGAGGGCATCGTCATCACCAACCGGCTCAAGCGCAACACCGGCTCCATCAGCCTCACTCCGCGGCTGTTCAACGACCACCTGAGCATTGATGTAAATGCTAAAGGCAGCCGGGTTGACAACCGCTTCATCGACAACGGGCAGGTGGGCAACGCCGTGCTTTACGATCCTACCCAGCCGGTACGCTCGGCCGAAGCGCAGTTTGCACCTTTCGGGGGCTACTTCCAGTTCCTGCAGCCTGATGGCATCCCGCGGGGCCTGGCCCCCGGCAACCCCGTGGCCGCACTCAATAACACCAACAATGTCAGCAACGTCGACCGTTTTATTGGCAACGTGCAGCTCGACTATAAAATCCACGGCGTCGAAGGCCTGCGGGCTAACGTGAACCTGGCCACCGACCTGTCGCGCGGCGATGGCTCGACCACTAACTCGGCCCAGGACTTTGGCAACTACAATAGCAAGGCCGTGGGCCAGCCCGGCCTGAGCGGGCGCTACAGCGAGTTCAACCAGAAGAAGGACATGCAATTGGTAGAAACCTACCTAGCGTACGCCCGGCAGGTAGGCGACCTGCGCTTCGACGTGCAGGGTGGCCGCTCGTACCAGAGCTTCGTGAACAAGGGCGACAACTTCCTGCCCTACCGCTCCGACCGCACCACGCTCTTTACCCCCGGCGCTACGCTGGAGCTGCCTAAATACTATGATAAGCTGGTGCTGATTTCGTACTTCGGCCGCGCCAACGTCAACCTGAAGGACCGCTACCTGCTGACGGCTACCTGGCGCAACGACCAGACCTCGCGCTTCGCCCCCGGTGAGCGGAGCGGCAACTTCCCGGCCCTGGGCCTGGGCTGGCGTATCAAGGGCGAGAATTTCCTGGCCGACAACAGCACGATTTCGGAGCTGAAGCTGCGCGCCAGCTGGGGCCGGACCGGCCAGCAGGACGTGGGTGGACGCTACGACTACCTCTCGCGCTACGTGGTAGGCGACGGCTCGACCCAATACCTGATTAATGGGGTACCGGTTACCACGCTGCGGGCCTCGGGCTACAACGCGCTGCGTACCTGGGAAACCACCACTACTTGGAACCTGGGCCTCGACTACGGTTTCCTCGATAACCGCATTTCGGGCTCGATTGACGTGTATGAGCGCAACTCGCGCGATCTGCTGGCAGAGGTAAATATTCCTGTAGGCAGCAACCTCATCAACCGCCTTACCTCCAACGTTGGTTCGCTGCGCAACCGCGGCGTCGAGTTCGTAGTGAGCGGCAGCCCCGTTCGCTCGCAGGACTGGAACTGGGACGTGAACTTCAACGTGGCCTACAACGAGAATAAGATTACGGACCTGGGCCCGCAGCAGGAAGGCTTCGCTGGCTACCAGGTAGCCGGCGTACCGGGCAACACGGGTACTTTCATTGCGTTGCATACAGTGGGCGCCCCCTCCAACTCGTTTAACGTGTTGCAGCAGGTATACGATGGCAACGACCGCCCGATTGAGGGCGTGTACGTAGACCGCAACGGTGATGGCGCCATTTCGACGGCCGACAATTACCTCTACAAGCAGCCGGCTCCGAAGGCCGTGTTCGGCTTCACCTCGAACGTAGCCTACAAACAGGTCAACCTTTCGTTCTTGCTGCGTAGCAACGTGGGCAACTACGTGTACAATGCCACGGCGGCCAACCTGGCCAACTTCACCAACGCCAACACGTCTACCGGCTTTTTGCAGAACCTGCCGGCCGATGTTAGAAACACCGGCTTCACGTCGCAGCAGTTCTTCTCCGACTACTACATCCAGAACGCCTCGTTCCTTCGTTTAGAAAACGTTACGCTGGGCTACAACGTCGGTAAGATATTTAGCGAGAAGGCGAACCTGCGCCTGACAGCGGCTGTTCAGAACGCATTCCTGATTACGAAATACAAAGGCGTGGAACCCGAAATCGGCGGCAACAACGATGAGCGGGGCGTAGATAACAACTTCTACCCGCGCGCCCGCACCTTCACGTTTGGTCTCAACCTCGGCATTTAATTTCCCTACCCGATGAATAAGTTTCTAATCAGAAGCCTGCTGGCTGCCACCGCTGGCCTGACGCTGGTAGCGGGCGGCACCTCCTGCACCAAAGACTTGGATCAGCTGCCCAAGTATGAGCTGACGCCGGATAAAGTGTACGTCGACCTGAACGGCTACAAGCAGGTGCTGGCCAAACTGTATGCAGGTTTTGCCACCACCGGCCAGAAAGGACCCGACGGCAACCGTGATATTGCTGGCATCGACGAAGGCACTTCCGACTACATCCGCCAGTACTGGAGCGCCCAGGAGCTGACGACCGATGAGGCCATCGTCAACTGGAACGACCCGGGCATCCGCGACTGGCACAGCATGAGCTGGACACCGAGCAACGTGCTGGTAACGGGTCTCTACAACCGTATTTACTTTGAAATTGCGCTTTGCAACGAGTTCATCCGCGAATCGTCGGACGAGAAGCTGGGCAAGCGGCTGAGCGGTGATGCCGCTACCCAGGCCCGCAAGTTCCGGGCCGAGGCACGCTTCCTGCGGGCCGTATCGTACATGCACGCCATCGACCTGTTTGGCAACGGCCCCTTCGTTACCGAAGCCGACCCCATTGGCACTTTCCAGCCGCCTTACTACAACCGTCAGCAACTGTTCGACTACGTGGAAAGCGAGTTGACAGCCCTCTCGGCCGATGCTGACTTTGCTGAGCCCCGCACCAACGAGTACGGCCGCGTAGATAAAGCCGCCGCCTGGGCGATGCTCGCGCGCCTCTACCTGAATGCCGAAGTGTACACCGGCACGGCCCGCTACGCTGATGCTGCCACCCAGGCCAAAAAGGTAATTGACGCTGGCTATGCCCTCAATACGGCCGCCGCTGGTAATGTTGCCTCAGCTTACGGGCGCCTCTTTTTAGGCGACAACGACCGTAGCCCGGCTAAAAACGAAATCATCTGGCCGGTAGTGCTCGATGCCAACCGTACCCAGAGCTACGGTGGCACCACTTTCCTGGTGAATGGCTCGACGGGAGCTGCGGCCAACTGGCAGAAGCTGGTAGGCCAGACCACCGGCTGGGCTGGTTTGCGTACCACCAAAGCGCTGTTCAGCACGTTTGCTGATACGGCGGTTGATACCCGGGCCAACTTCTGGGTGAAAAAGGAAGATGGCTCGCTGCGGACGCCGGAAATTGCCGACCCCTACCAGTTTGAAGATGGCCTGGGCGTAATTAAGTACCGCAACGTCAACTCCGACGGTAGCAGCGCCGGCTCGGCGCAGAACTTCTCCAGCGTCGACTTCCCCATGATCCGGCTGGCGGAGGTGATGCTGACGTACGCCGAAGCTGCCGTGCGCGGCGGCGGCGACAAAACGCTGGCCCTGGGCTACGTAAACCAGATCCGGGCCCGGGCCTATAACAGCCCGACTGCCGGCCAGATCGGTGCCAGTCAACTCACGCTCGACTTCCTGCTCGATGAGCGGGCCCGGGAGCTATACTGGGAGGGTTACCGCCGCACCGACCTCATTCGCTTCGGCAAGTTTGTGGGCGGTTCTTATGTATGGCCCTGGAAGGGTGGAGTACAGCAGGGCCGGGGCGTGGAAGAATTCCGCCGCCTATACCCGCTGCCCGCTACCGACTTGGCTGTAAACCAGAACCTCAAGCAGAATCCCGGTTACAAATAAGCATTCCTGACTCCTGCAGTTTCCGTCAAAGAGACTGCAGGAGCCTTTTTGTTTTTCACTTTAACATCTGACCCTATGCGTAGCTTGTTTACCAAGTTGGCAGGCTTGGCCTTCGCGGCCACCGTACTGCTGACATCCTGCGAGAAGGAAGGCGACAAAATAACCCTCAACCAGACTTCTTCGCCCGAATTGAAGGCCTCCACTACGGCTCCGGCGCTGCTCAAAGACGATGCCGCCAAGCCCGCAGTAGTTTACACCTGGACACCCGCCGAGTATGGTTTCGCGGCCGGCCCCGTGTATTCGTTGGAGTTCGACCTGAAAGGCAATAATTTCAAAGCGCCTCGCTCCCTGACGGTAGGCTCGGGCATGACGACTTATTCGCTGACAGTTGCCGAGCTGAACGACATACTCAATAAACTGGGCCAGAAGCCCGGAGTTGAAAGCCAGCTGGAGGTGCGGTTGAAGGCGGCGCTGAACACGACTACCATGATTGCCACTTCGGCCTCTACCGCCCTGAAGGCCACGCCTTATGAAAACCGCGAGTTGCCGGCCGACCGGTGGGCTATTATTGGCGACGCAACAGCCAATGGCTGGGGCAAGGAAACGCCTATGACATACGACTTCGACCGTAAGGTGTGGACTATCACCCTGCCCCTTGCCAAAGCTGAATACAAGTTCCGCGCTAACAATGACTGGGCCCTTAACCTAGGTGCCATGAGCGGGGACGATGCCACTAAAACGGCCGGACCGCTTAAGCAAGGCGGTGATAACATCAAAATTACGGAGGCTGGCACGTACACCGTTACACTCAACTACGAGGTTACGCCTGCTACCTACACGACGGTAAAGCAATAGCAACGCTTGTTACTACTAAAAAGAGAAGGGCCCGGCAGTTGCCGGGCCCTTCTCTTTTTAGTAGTAACAAGCGTTGCTAAGTTGCTTCGCTGACTTATGATAATAACTTTGACCAGCCGACGCAGCAAAAACGACAGCAAAAGAGCCCGGCAGTTGCCGGGCTCTTCAAAAAATTCAGGCTAACTATAGGTTTGGGTTACTGAACGATCAGCTTCTGGCTGGTGCTCTGGCCACCTACCTGCAGCTTCACGAAGTACGCGCCCGAAGCAAGGTCGTTGAGGGTTTGCTCCTGCAGACCACCCTGGCGGCCGGAAGCGAGCGAACGTACGCGCTGGCCCAGAGCGTTGAACACCTCAACGCTTACTTCCTGCTGGCCGGGTACCGTGTACGATACCTTAGCAGCACCAGCGGCGGGGTTAGGAAATACGCTGAACTTTAAGGCGCTGGCAACAGCCGACTGCGAAGAAGTTACAACGGCCGCGTAGCTGATAAACTGGACGCCAGGCAAAGTGGTAAAATTTGGATCAGTGGCAAAGTTACCCTCCTTATTCGTACCGATTGGCAGCGTCTGCGGAGCGGTGTTACCCGTAACTTCTGGAATTACATCCGAGGAGAAGAAGCCACCGTCGCCACCATTTTGGGCAGCAAACAGCTGAATGATTGCGCCGTTGGTAATACCTAGGTCAGCCTTATCGAGCTCAATTTCCCAGCCCTCAATGCCAGTGTGGGCCGTGAGGGTGTTTTTGTTTAGGAAGGCCATGCGGGTTTTGTCCAAACCACCGGTAACTCCTGCCGTAACAGTCTTCACGGTGCCATCAATGGGCAAGTCGCCCGTCAACTGATCTTTGGCCTTACCCGCTGTTACGCTGGTGTAGTCGATAATGCTGGTGGCCGAGTTAGCAGGCCCACCTTTTGCGCCGAAACCATAGTCCACTTCCATCTCCATAGTAGGAGCCGCTTTCTCGAAGGAAGTACCAGTGATGCTGCTCGTAGGTAGCTTGGCAGTGATGGGCGCTCCAGTTTTGTTGGGCAGGTTCATATAAACCTGAAACGAGTTTCCGTTGGCTTCCAAGGCCCCTACCAGTGCTATGTACACTTTGGTCGCAGTGGTTTTGGCGTAGAGTGAAGCCAAGCCGTGGTCGCCGAAGCCACGCACAGTGCTTTTGTATTCACCGATTTTAAGGTAGCCTTCTGCCGGCTGCACTTTACCATCGAGGGTTTGAGCCTGAGCCGAAAAAGCACCAGCCGTGAGCAACCCGAGGGCCGCGAGAGTAAAAACTTTTTTCATAATAAAAGAAGAAAAAAAATGTGGGTGAAAAACCGCAAAACTCAGCATTCGGCCGATAGCCAAACATTTTGTTTCGCTTTATAAAAATAGTGCTTTACCTCGTAAAACCGATATTTAAATCAAAAATTATAATCACATATTACACCCTCACAGTCAAGCACTTACAACACAAGCACAATCATATAGCTTGATCAATATCAGCAATTGTACTTTGAGTTGGTTGAAAAGGCAGGTAATTCATTCGCTGGCCATTTTTTTCTACCGAAAAGTTTTCCGTGTTTCGTTCTTCGCTCCTGTTCCGGCAGCTTTACAAACCGGCCGACACAGGACTTTTCCGTCATTTTTCACCCCCTGATATGATTCTTATTGCCGATGGTGGCTCGACCAAAAGCAGCTGGTGCCAGCTCGATGAGGCCGGTAACCGCGTGTATTTCAACACCGAGGGCTACAATCCCGATTTCGTGAAAACGGCCGCCGTGGCCGACTCGCTCGACCACAACCTGCCCGACAATCTGCCCCGGGCCAACGTGACGCAGGTGCATTACTACGGCGCGGGCGTATCGTCGGCGGCGAAGGCCGAGGTGCTGGCCGCGGCCATGCGCCAGACGTTTCCGAACGCTACCGTTACCGTCGACCACGATTTGCTGGCTGCCGCCCGGGCTCTACTGGGCCGCAAGCCGGGTTTCGGCGCTATTCTGGGCACCGGAACCAACTCGTGCCTTTACGACGGACAGAGGATTATTCATAACGTCGACTCGTTGGGCTACTTTCTGGGCGACGAGGGCTCGGGCTCGTTCATTGGCAAGCGGCTGCTACGCGACTATCTGCGCGGGCTGCTACCCGAAGGCCTGCAGGAAATTTTCCAGGAGGAGTTCAAGCTTACCCGCGACGATATTCTAGACCGGCTGTACAACCAACCGCTGCCCAACCGCTTTTTGGCCAGCTTTGCCAAGTTCACCTACGACCACAACAACATCAGCTACTGCCGCGAAATCGTGCTGCAGGGCTTCGAAACGTTCTTCGAAAACATCGTTCGCCACTACCCTAACTACCAGGATTACACCTTCAACTGTATCGGCTCGGTAGGCTATAACTTCCGCGACGCGCTGGCCCAGGTAGCTAAGGACCACGGTATGGAAGTAGGCAAAATCATCCGCTCCCCTATCGACGACCTGGTTGCCTTCCATGAGGCCGAACTTGGCGCATAAGCTGCTTTAAAAACCGTCGGACCGGTGCTGTCGAAACGGTGTAGGGGCGGGGCTTGTCCCCGCCCGCCGTTGAACGATTATCGTTGAACAGAATCGTTGAAGCGGCGCGAACGGTGGGCGGGGACAAGCCCCGCCCCTACATCGACCTATAAAAGAGCAGGCCCCGTACTCAGTTGAGTACGGGGCCTGCTCTTTTATAGAAAACAATCAGCTTAAACCCTAGTGATTCACAATCAGGCGGATGGACTGCTGCTGGGCACCGGCTTGCAGACGAACCAGGTACACACCGTTAGCTAAGTTCTGCAGGGGCAGATCCTGGCTCCGCGAGCCAGCTGGCTGGCGGGTGGCGGGCAGGGTTTGCACCGTGGCTCCGAGCAGGTTAGTTACCGTAACCTGCACCGTGGCAGCCTGAGGCAGCTCGTAACGAAGCTGAGCCGTAGCGCCGGCAGGGTTGGGCTGGGCTGTGAGTTGGAGTACGGCGGCGGCGCTGGCGCGGCGGTTGCTGAGCACCGTACCGGCAGGCACCGTGATTTTGCGCGAGGTGTACACCGCGAACTGACCGGGGGCCAGTGAGATGGAAGCCGAAGGGTCGGTTACGACTAGGGTTTCGCCCGTCAGGTAGTTGTACCAGGTGCCGGCGCTCTGGAAGTTGGGTACCACGGTAGCCGTTGTTACATCGAAGTTACCCACGATGGTCACGTTAAGGCGCGGGTCGGAGAGCTGCAGGGTTTTCACCGCGCCGTTCAGGTTTTGGGTGAAGCTGGCAGGATTCTCGAAGGCGGGCTCCTGTACTTTCAGCGCAATCAGGCTACGGTACACGTCGTAGAGGTGGCGACGGTCGGCCTCCTGGTAGTAGTTCCAGAGGGCAGGCTTGTTGGCCAGCTTGCACTGGTCGTTGTCTTTGTAAGGCAACGGCACGGTGCCATCGGGGCAGCTGAAAATGGACTTATCGTAGCCGACTTCGCCGAACTGCCAGATCATTTTCGGGCCGGGCACGGTGAAGAAGAAAGCGGCAGCTAGTTCCTGACGCTTAAGGGCCGTGCTCACGTTTTTCACCGAGTACGAGCCCGACGAGTTGCCGAAGGTCAGGTTCTTATACATCAGCCGCTCTTCGTCGTGGCTTTCCATATAGGTAATCAGGTTGGGCTGGTTCCAGCCGCGCTGCTTGTAGTAGCCGCCGCTGAAGTTGGATTTGCCGCCTTCATTGTAGCCCATGGTGGCCTCGTTGTAGGCATCGGTCATCTTGCCCCACAGCATCAGGCCCATATCCGACAGCACTTTTTCCTCGTCGTTGTTGCCCAGGTGCTCCAGAATGGCATACGAAGTCGGCGATACGCTCACCTGAAAATCGTGGTAGTCCTTCCAGATATCCACCCGCGACTGGTCAAACTGGTTCCAGCCCCCTACATCGGTGGTTACTTTCTGGGTGAAGCCTTTGCTCAGGTCGAAGCGGTAGCCATCGATGTTGTACTGCTTCAGCCAGAATTCGATAACCTGCTTGCTGAAGTAGCGGGTGAAGGGGCTTTCGTGGTTGAAATCGTAGCCTACGTTGAAGGGGTGAGTGGCAGTGCGGTTGAACCAGGGGTTGTTGGTGGCCGGGTTGCCGTCCTGGAAATACATCTGCACCATCGGGCTCTGGCCGAACGACTGGTTGAGCACCATATCGAGCACCACGGCAATGCCGCGCTTGTGGCACTCATCGATAAAGCGTTTCAGGTCGTCTTTGGGGCCGTAATACTTATCAGGTGCGAAGTAGTACGACGAGTTGTAGCCCCAGCTCTCGTTGCCTTCGAATTCGTTGGCAGGCATCAGCTCAATCACGTTCACGCCCAGGCGCTGCAGGTAGGCCAGCGTGTCGGTAAGGGTTTTGTAGTCATGCGCAGCCAGAAAGTCGCGCACCAGTAGTTCATAAACTACCATGTCCTCTTTCTTGGGGCGCTGGAAGTTCGTGTTCTGGAACGTGTAGGGCGTTACGTTGCTTTGCAGCACCGACACAATGCCGCTCTGGCCGGCCGGGTAGGCCTTCAGGCCCGGGTACGTAGCGGCCGAAATAAACCGGTCGTTCTGGGGGTCGAGCACCTTTTCGGTGAAGGGGTCAGCTACTTTCAACTGGCCATCCACGAGGTACTGGTAGGCATACTCCTGGCCGGCAGTCAGGCCATCTATCTGCACCCACCAGCGGCCATTCACCGAGTTGTCGGGCTGGCCGGCAGCGTCGGGCGTGCGCTTCATGTAGCCGGCGGCCGTGGCGGTCCAGTTGTTGAACTCGCCGATAACGTGCACGAAATTCTTATTGGGCGCCGTGAGGCTGAAAATGGCCGAGGTGCCATTATTAATATAGGTAACACCGTTGCGGTTGGCACCGGCGGGCAGGGCCGCTACCGTTACGGCTTCGCGGGTCTGCAGCGTCAGCTCGGTGGCGGCGGAAGCGGTGGCAGTGGTAGCGGTGAGGCGCAGCGTATTGGCACCGGCCTGCGTGAGCGTTACGTTGGCCTCAATGGCGGTGGCATTGGCGGCCGTGGCAATCTGGGTGCCGTTGAGCAGCAAGGCCAAGTTGGCTGGCACCGCCGAGGTGCCCTTTACCAGCGTGGGCGAATTCAGCGGAAATACGAATGGGCCGGGGCCGCTGGGCTGGGTGAAGCGCAGGTCGAAATCGTTCTGGGCTACGTCCACGAAAATGTCGCCGCCCGGGCCGCGGCCCACAATCGAGCCGTCGGCGTTACGGAATACCATGGCCAAGCGCAGAATCTGCTCGGCGGCTGGCACGTTGTACCAGGCCCGCACACTGGGCGTAATGGCAATGGTGTAGATGTTGGGGTTGGTGGCGCTGCGCGTGAGCTTTACCGACGGATCGGGGGCGTTGAAGTTGGTGAACTTCACGTACTTCCAGTCGGAGGGGCTAGTGCTCAGGTTGGTGATAACGCCGGTATGCACATACACGTCGCCGCTGAAGTTGGCTAGTGCTGCATTGCCCTGAGTGGCATCATAGGTGAGCGTAACGGCTTGCGCAGCCGTGAACGAGGCGGGCTGGGCCGTGACTACCTGAGCCCAGGAATCGGGCCGGGCAGCTCCGAAAGCCAGCAATACCAGAAAAAGTCGAAGTATTCGCATAAGAAATTGGGTTGAAAACTTTAGAAAGCAGAAAAAGCAAGCAATGTTGTATTAACTACAATTAGGATTGAACTGCTGCTTTACACTACAAAGGGGCATTAAATATACAATGCCCCGGGCAGGTTCGCCAAGTCAATAGCCGCATTTAACGTAGATTTAACCAGATTTTTTCAGCTGCACTTGCCTTCTCCACCCCTCACTTTTCGCTCCTCTCTATTTGTGGGCCTGCTGAGTGTGCTGCTCACCGGGCCGCTACGTGCCCAGGTGCCGCTGGCCAGCACCGAAGCGGCCGGAACGGAGCCAGCAAACTCCCCCGGTTTTCCGGCTCCGGCCGATAGCCTGCAACCGGCCACGCCGGGGCAGTTCAACCGGCGGCTGCCGCTGCTGGCGGGCGGGCTGGTGGTATCGTACTCGGCGCTGATGCTGGTGCTGAGTAAGAGCTGGTACACGGGCGAGCAGAGCCGGTTTCACTGGTTCAACGACCTGCCCCAATGGAAGCAGCTCGACAAGGCCGGGCACGTTTGGGGCGCCTTTCATGAAAGCCGGGGCGCGGTGGATATGCTGCGCTGGGCGGGGGTGCCCGACCGCCGCTCCATCTGGTACGGCGGCTTTGTGGGCTTTCTGCTACAAGCCCCCATCGAGCTGTTCGACGGCCGCGACCCGGAGTACGGCGCTTCGGCCACCGATTTGGCGGCCAACTTCCTCGGCTCGGCCGGCCTGATTGGCCAGCAACTGGCCTGGAACGAGGTGCGCATTATGCCCAAGCTTTCCTTCCGGACGACGCGCTACGCCGACCTGCGCCCCAACGTGCTGGGCCGTGGTCTGGGCGAGCAGTTTCTCAAAGACTACAACGGCCAGACCTACTGGCTCGCCACCGATATAGGCGCGTTTCTGCCCGCCGGCAACCGCTGGCCCCGCTGGCTGCAGCCGGCAGTGGGCTATGGGGGGCAGCAAATGGTGTTCAACGACCCGCAGGCCAACGCCGGCCTGGGCCTGCGCTCCTACCGCCAGTTCTACCTTAGCCTCGATGTGGATCTTCGCCGCATCCCGACCCGCAGCAAGGTGCTCAAAAAGGTGTTTTACGCCCTCAGTATTTTTCACCTGCCGGCCCCGGCCCTGGAGTGGAACCCGCGCCACGGCCTTAAAGCGCACGGACTGTACTACTAAATCACAGATTTTCGGTGATTTTTGCGCTGATGACGCAGATTCTTCTGGCAACCGGCCTGTAGTGTTCAGTCTGCCAGATCAGAATCTCCGTAAGCAAATGGCGACCTTTGCCGGTAGCGCGCTGATTGGATGAACGAATCAGCGTAATCAGCGAAAAAATCAGCGAAAATCTGTGATCTATGAATATTGGAGACCGAGTACGCCTGCTGACCGGGCGCGAAGAAGGCATTATTACCCGTTTGCTCAGCGACGAGCTGGTGGAAGTAGCCATTGACAACGATTTCACCATTCCGGTACTGCGCCGCGAGATTGTGGTGGTAGCCGCCGAGGAAACCAAGGCGTTCGGCAAAAGTGCCGCTGCAGTGGAGTCGGAACGGAAAGCGGCCAGCAGCGGCGCGGCTATGGCCGCTCAAGCCGCCAAAAAAGCCGGCGTAGCAACGGAAGCCAAGCCGACCACTAAAGGCGAAAGCCCGGCCCCGCTCAAGGCCGACAAAGCCCAGCCCGCGCCGGTGCAGAAAGGCATCTACCTGGCCCTCACCCACCAGTCGCCCGAACTGCTGGCCCTGCACCTGGTTAACCACACCGACCGCACCGTGCTGTTTACACTGGGCGAAGAGAAAACGGGCGGAAAATACCGGGCCCTGAAGGCAGAGAAGCTGGAGGCCAAATCGGCCAGCGAGGCGCTGGGGCACTGGCACCTCAAGGATTTCGACCAGTGGCCGGCGCTGCTGGTGCAGTTGCTGCCGTTCCAGTTCAACAGCCCCGATGCGTTCGAGCTGCTGACCAAGCGCCTGCAGTTCAGGGCGGCCAGCTTCTACACCAGCCGCCAGCCCAACGTGCCGGTGCTCCAGCGCGAGGCCTACCTGTTCCAGCTCGACGAGAAGCCCGCCGCCCCCGTAGCCCTGCCCGTCGCCGAAACCGAGCAGCCAGCCACCGCGCCCGCCGCCAAGCCGCAACCCGCCACCGACAAGCAGCAGCTGGCCGACAAGCTCAAGGCCCAGCTGACCGGCAACGCCCCCGCCAAGCCCGCCGCTGTGGCCCCGGCGCCCGAGCCCGCCAAGGCCCTGGTAGCGCCGTCGCACGAGGTTGACCTGCACTTGGAGGCCCTGCAGCCCGAAGGCGGCACCGAGGGCCTGAGCAATTCGGCCATCCTCAAGCTGCAACTCGAAGCCTTCGAGGACACGCTGAGCCGGGCGCTGGCCACCAACATGCACGAAATCATCTACATCCACGGCTCGGGCAACGGCACGCTACGCAAGGAGCTGCACAAGCTGCTGAGCCGCAACCGCGACATCAAGTTCTTCGAGGATTCGATGAAGGAGAAGTTCGGCTACGGCGCTACGCTAGTGCGGTTGAAGTAGAAAGCCGGGAGCTTGAAGCATTAAAAGAACGTCATTCAGAGCGAAGCGAAGAATCTCGCGTGCCAAAGTAACTCAGGTGTTGAGCTTACTATTGCACGCGAGATTCTTCGCTTCGCTCTGAATGACGTTCTTTTAATGCCCTACCTTGCGGCTTCTACCAGTTTTGCCGCATGAAACTCCCCGCGCTCCTCGCCGCTTCTCTCCTACTATTACCCATCACGCTGCCGGCCCAGCAGCTGCCGGTGTCGCGCACCATTCAGGCTACCTACAACAAGGGCACCCGGGCCGAAAACGGGCTGCCGGGCCCCAAATACTGGCAGAACTCGGCCGACTATAAAATCAAGGTGCGCTTCGACCCGGCCACGCGGCGGGTGAGTGGCACGGCCGCCATTGCCTACCGCAACGCCAGCCCCGACTCCTTGCGGCAAATCTGGTTCAAGCTCTACCCCAACCTGTACCAGAAGGGCGCGCCCCGAGCCAGCGGTATGAGCCCCGAGGATATCGGCGAGGGGATGCAGCTGAGCAACTTCACACTCAACGGTCAGGCCGTGCCGGCCGCCGACTTGCGGCCCAATTTCACCAACCTCGTGGTGCCGGCCCGCCGCGCCATTGCCCCCGGCCAGACGGCCCAAATGACGGTGGAGTTTGCCTACACGCTGAACGCCGGCTCGCACATGCGCACCGGGCAGGTGGAGCCCAACGCCGATTTTGTGGCCTACTTCTTCCCCCGCGTGGCCGTGTACGACGACATCGACGGCTGGAACCGACACCCCTACATCGGCTCCCAGGAGTTCTACAACGACTTCGGCAACTTCTCGGTGGACGTGACCGTGCCCAAGAACTTCGTGGTGTGGGCCACCGGCGACCTGACCAACGCCGACCAGGTGCTCACCAAAAAGTACGCCCAACGCCTGCGCCAGGCCGAAACCCAGGACCGTATCACCAGCATCATCACCGAAGACGACCTAAAAAAAGGCGGCATCACGACCACCAAAAACTCCGAAAATACCTGGCACTTCGAGGCCCGGAACGTGACGGACTTCGTGTTTGCCACCACCGACCATTACGTGTGGCAGTCGAGCAGCCTGGTAGTCGACCCGGCCACCAAGCGCCGCACCCGCGTGGATGCCGTGTACAACCCCAAGCATAAGGACTACGCCGAGGTGGTAGACTTTGCCCGCCAGACGGTGCAGGCCATGAGCTACACCTTCCCCAAGTGGCCCTTCCCCTACTCCCACGAAACCGTGTTCGACGGCCTCGACCAGATGGAGTACCCGATGATGGTGAACGACAACCCCACCGAAACCCGCGAAGACGGCATTACGCTAACAGTCCACGAAATCTTCCACACCATGTTCCCCTTCTATCTGGGAACCAACGAAACCAAGTATGGCTGGATGGATGAGGGCTGGGCGACTATGGGCGAGTGGATTATCTCGGGCATGATTGACCCCAAGCTCGATGACAACTACGGCATTGCGCCCTATGCCGCCGGGGCCGACACCGAGGTGGACGTGCCCATCATGACGCTGAGCACCCAGCAGTCGGGCACGGCCTTCTTCCTCAATTCCTACCCCAAACCCGGCCTGGGTTACCTCTACGTGCAGGATTTGCTCGGCGACGAGCTGTTCACGAAAGCCCTGCACCACTACATCCGCACCTGGCAGGGCAAGCACCCCATGCCCCACGACTTCTTCAACGCGATGAACGCCGGGGCCGGCCGCAACCTCAACTGGTTCTGGCAGCGCTGGTTCTTCGACGCCGGCTACCCCGACCTGGCCATTCAGCAGGTCACCAAAACGGCCACCGGCTACGACGTAGTGGTGGAATCCAAAGGCACCAAGCCCGTCCCCGTCGACCTCATCGTTACCTTCGCCGACAACTCCACCCAGAAAATCCACCGCACCATCGGCGTCTGGGAGTCGGGCGCGAAAACCGTTACCGTGCCCGTGCCCACCACCAAAGCCGCGCAACAAATGAAGCTCGGCGCCACGCTGGTACCGGATAGTTTCCCGAAGGATAACGTGTGGGTAGCGGGTAAGTAAGCAACAGCACGGAGGGGCGACATATCGGTAGCCTGTAACGCCCCAGGTTCATTTAAGCCCCAGCGGGGCGACACCTTCCGTTGAACGATGGGTGTCGCCCCGCTGGGGCTTTTGCGGGTCATCGACTGACCTGATGCTACCGATATGTCGCCCCTCCGGGGCTTAGCCAGCTAAATACTCGTATCCATCCAAAACCTGCCTACCTTTACCCCTGTGATGGGTCGCCCCACCGCGGCGCGGGACGCAAGAACCGCGACGAGGAAAGTCCGGGCAACGCAGAGCACCCTGCTTCCTAACGGGAAGGACTGACGAGCATAATGCGAACCAGGACAGCCAGTGCCACAGAAAATACCGCCTACGTTGCCTTCGGGCAGCCGGTAAGGGTGAAAAGGTGCGGTAAGAGCGCACCAGCGGCTGGGCGACCAGCCGGCTGGGTAAACCTCAGGGGTTGAAAGACCAAATAAGCCAGCACGTCGGCCCCGCTTCCAGGGGCTGGCACCGGGCGGCTCGTCCGGCGCTGGCGGGTAGGTTGATGGAGCCTTTCGGCAACGACTGGCCTAGATAAATGGTGGGGCCGCCAGCCTTCGGGCCGGCGGACAAAACCCGGCTTACAGACTCATCACGCCAACTCAAAGAGGCCGCTGCAACACCAGTTGCGGCGGCCTCTTTTTTTTGCGTTTCTCCTCAGCTATTAGCCGGGCACTTCCGTTCAAAGACCCTACCTTGTCCGCATCATCGCATACAACGAAAGCCAACAGCTAGTAGCTGTCAGCTAAAAGCCAGAAAATATGCCCCGCCTGCTCATTATCGACGACGAAAAAGCCATCCGGCACACGCTCAAGGAAATACTTGAATACGAAAGCTACAAAGTGGACGAAGCCGCCGATGGCCCCACGGGCCTCGATATGCTCATCCAGGACAAGTACGACGTAGTGCTCTGCGACGTGAAGATGCCCAAAATGGACGGCCTCGAAGTGCTGGAGCGCGCCCGCGTGCTGGCCCCGCATTCCACCTTCATTATGGTATCAGCCCACGGCAACGTGGAAATGGCGGTGGAAGCCACCAAAAAGGGCGCCTACGATTTCATCCAGAAGCCACCGGACCTTAACCGCCTGCTCGTAACGGTGCGCAACGCCCTCGACCATGTGCAGCTGGCCACCGAAACCACCAAGCTTTCCAGCGAGAATAAAACGCTCAAGAAGAAGCTCGCCAAAAGCTCGGAAATGATTGGCGAATCGGCCGGGTTGCAGGCCGTGCGCAAGGCCATTGAGAAGGTGGCCCCCACCGATGCGCGGGTGCTGATAACCGGTCCCAACGGCGCGGGCAAGGAGATGGTAGCCCGGCAGCTGCACGAGTTGAGCCAGCGCAGCGGCGGCCCCATGGTGGAGGTAAACTGCGCCGCCATTCCGTCGGAGCTGATTGAGTCGGAGCTGTTCGGCCACGAGAAGGGCTCGTTCACGTCGGCCGTGAAGCAGCGCATCGGCAAGTTCGAGCAGGCCGACGGCGGCACGCTGTTTCTGGACGAAATCGGCGATATGAGCCTTTCGGCCCAGGCCAAAGTGCTGCGGGCGCTCCAGGAAAACAAGATTACCCGCGTGGGCGGCGAGAAGGAAATTTCGGTGAACGTGCGCGTGCTGGCGGCCACCAACAAGGATTTGCTCCAGGAAATTGCCGACCGCAACTTCCGCGAAGACCTCTACCACCGCCTCTCCGTCATCCTCATCCCGGTGCCCTCGCTCAACGAGCGCCGCGACGACGTGCCCCTGCTCATCGACAAGTTCCTCAAAGACATTGCCCAGGATTACGGCAACAAGCCCAAGCAAATCGACGATAAGGCCCTCTCCTACCTCCAGGGCCTCGACTGGCGCGGCAACATCCGCGAGCTGCGCAACGTGGTCGAGCGCCTCGTTATCATGAGCGACGCCACCATTACTGAGGCCGACGCCAAGGCCTTTGCGGGGAAATGAATTAATGGGGTGATGAAGTAACAGAAAAAAGGGCTGTCATTCTGAGCGAAGGCGNNCTCCGCCTTCGCTCAGAATGACGTTCGTTCACTTACACCAGCTGATTACAGCCCCGAATATCCGAATTATCCAACCGGCCCAGCACCTCGAACGAGCCGTCGGGATGCATGCGGGCCAGGTCTTTGGTTTCGATAAAGGCGCAGCTGTCGATGTTGGCCAGGTCGATAATGTTGAGCGCGCCGCTGGCCCGGGTGGCCGATACGGAGAACGGGTCGGAGGGGTCGCGGAGCAGAATTTGCAGCTGCGGCGGGGCCCAGAAGCGGCCGTCGCCGAAGCTGTAGGCCTGGCCCAGCAGTTCGGTCATGCCATACTCGGAGTGGATGCCAGCCGGGCCAAAACCGCGCTGCAACTCGTCGTGAAGCTCCTCCCGAATCATCTCGCGGCGGCGGCCCTTCATGCCGCCGGTTTCGAGCACCGTCAGGCCCTGCAGTTCGGGCCGACTGGCGTGGGCTTCAACGAAATCGAGCAGCGCGTAGCTCACGCCAATCAGCAACACCTTTCGGCCGGGTTGCTGCTTGGCTTCGGCCAGCGCAGCCAGCAGGGCCGCGTGGTCGTGCAGGAAAAAGGCCGGCTGGCGCTGGCCCGAAGCCCGGGCAAAGTGCTCGACCATAGCCACCAGCGACGAGCCGCCCTGCTCCAGGTACGAGGGCAGCAGGGCCAGTACCGTCCAGCCACTAAGCGGGCCGTAGTAGTGCTCGAAAATTCGTTGGGCATGCTGGCGGTACAGTTCGGGCTCACGTACGTGGTGCTGGCTGCGCTGTTGCAAGGTGGTGCCGCTGCTAAGGAATGTTTCGGCTGGCCGCCAGTCGGCGGCGGGGCCGGGCACGGTGCGTACGTCGTGAGTCTTGAAGAACTCGATGGGCAGAAACGGAATCTGCTCCACGCTGTCCACCCCGGACAGGTCGTGGCCCAGCGCGGCCAGGTAGGCGGCGTAGGGCGCGCAATGCCGGGCCTGATACTGGAACAGCGCCAGCGCCGCGGCCGGGGCGCCGGTGGCCGTCAGGTGGGGCAGGGCGTGCAAATGTTGTTCGCGGAAACTCATTTTTGTAGCCGGCAGTTAGCCAGAAGTTGAACAATGCCAGCGGCGGCTCGTTCGTTCAGATGCAGTATCTTTCAACTACCTTTCCATCGTCGCCGACCGGCTGCTCTGGCCTTTCTCTTTAAGCAATTTTATTATGCGCTCACCTCGTACGCTGCTTTTCCAAACGCTGGGCTTTGCGGTGCTCATGGTCCTGCTGGGCCTGTCGGTACCGGGCTGCATCAGTCCGCCCGACTATCCCGACACGCCGGAGATTGAGTTTCGCAAGGTTACTATACAACCAGTGGTAAACCGCTTCGGACCCTTCGACAGCGTGAACATTACCATAGGTTACCGCGATGGTGACGGAGACTTAGGCCTAGGGCAGAATGATACCCTGCCACCATTCAATCGGTACTTACCTAATACAAAAATTGATAACCCCCAACGGATCAACTATTTCTGCCAGATCCAGATTCGCCAGCCCGATGGCAGCTTCCTCAATTATACGCCACCGGCCGACGTCATCAATGGTACCTACCCCAATCTTACGCCAGCCAGCCAAGGCGACCGGGCAGCTCCATTACGTGGCGAAATCTATTATGAGTTCGATATCTCTCCTACCCCGGAACTACCTCCCGGCACAGCTATTCGCTTTAAAGTCAGCATCATGGACCGGGCACTAAACCGTAGCAATGAGGTATTCACCGAAACGGTAACCATTCCGCAGTAGCCAAAGCCGTTGCCCCGGCAGCTTACGCACAGCGCGCCCGCCCTGGTATCAACCGGGGCGGGCGCGTTGCGTTAGGGGCCGGTGCTTAGTAGATGGCCGGGAAGCGCTTGGGGTCGGCTTCCTGCATGATTTCGTACACAGCATCGAACACGTCTTCCACGCTGGGCTTGCTGAAATAGTCGCCGTCGGAGCCGTAGGGCGGGCGGTGGGCCTGGGCCGAGAGGCAGCGCGGCTGCGAGTCGAGGAAGCGGTAGGCCTGCTGCTCGTCGAGCACCTGCTGCATCATGAAAGCGGTAGCGCCGCCGGGCACGTCCTCGTCGGCAAACAGTACGCGGTTGGTGCGCCGGAGGCTGTCGGCAATCAGGTGGTCGGTATCGAAGGGCAGCAGGGTCTGCACGTCCATCACCTCTACGGCAATGCCCACCTCGGCCAGCTGCTGAGCCGCTTCCATCACGATGCGGCACATCGAGCCGTAGGTGACGATGGTGAGGTCGGCGCCGCGGAGCAGGGTTTCGGGGCGGCCCAGCGGCAGCGTGAATTCGCCGGGGTTCTGGGGCATTTTCTCCTTGAGGCGGTAGCCATTGAGGCACTCAATCACGATGGCCGGCTCATCGCTCCGCAGCAGCGTGTTGTAGAAGCCGGCGGCCTGGGTCATGTCGCGCGGCACGCACAGATGAATGCCGCGGATGGCACCCAGAATCATCTGGATGGGCGAGCCCGAGTGCCAGATGCCTTCGAGGCGGTGGCCCCGGGTACGCACGATAAGCGGAGCCTTCTGGCCGCCTTTGGTGCGGTACTGCAGGCAGGCCACATCGTCGGAGAGCGTCTGGATGCCGTAGAGCAGGTAGTCGAGGTACTGAATTTCGGTGATGGGCTTGAGCCCGCGCATGGCGGCCCCGATGCCCTGCCCGATGATGGTGCACTCGCGGATGCCGGTATCGGTTACGCGCAACTCGCCAAACTTCTCCTGCAGGCCCGCAAACGCCTGGTTCACGTCGCCGATGCGGCCCACGTCCTCACCAATGGCGAAGATGCGCGCATCGCGCTCAAAGTTGGCCGTAAAGCAGGCCTGCAGTACCTCGCGGCCGTCTACAGAGGCGGCATCGTCGGCGTACGCTACTGCTACTTCCTCAATGTTTCCCACAGCTTCTTCGCTCTGGCTGAACAGGTAGGAGTTGTAGCGGTCGGCGTTGTCGGCCAGGGCCTGCTCCAGCCAGTTCTGCAGCTCGCGGCGGCCGGCGCTGCGCTGCTCCCGCACCTGGCGCAACGCCCGGCGTACGGTGCGCACCAAATCGGCGCGGATGGGCGTGGTGTTGTGCTTGAGGGTTTCCACCAACTCGTGAAGCTGGTTTTCGGTGCCGGTTTCGGCCACCAGCTTGTTCAGCAGCACCACCACCTCGTCGCGCTCCTGCTTGATGGGGTTGAAGAACTCCTGCCACGCGGCGGTGCGGGCTTCTTTTACAAGCTGCTGGGCGTCTTTCTCGATGGCGTCCAGCTCGTCGGCCGAGGCGTGGCCTTCGGCCAGCAGCCACTCGCGCATTTTCAGCAGGCAGTCGTGCTCCTGCTCCCAGCTCAGCCGGTCGGTGCTCTTGTAGCGCTCATGCGAGCCCGAGGTGCTGTGGCCCTGAGGCTGGGTTACTTCCTGCACGTGCACCAAGGCGGGTACGTGCTGGGCGCGGCAGACTTCGGCCGCCTGCTCGTAGGTTTCGAGCAGGGCCAGGTAGTCCCAGCCCTTTACGCGGTAAATCTCGAAGCCATCCTGGCCTTCGCCTTCGCGCTGGAAGCCTTTCAGGATTTCGGAAATATTCTGCTTGGTCGTCTGATATTCGGCGGGCACCGAAATGCCGTAGTGGTCGTCCCAGACGCTGATGAGCATCGGAATCTGGAGCACACCGGCCGCGTTGATGGCCTCGAAAAACATACCCTCCGAGGTGCTGGCATTGCCAATAGTGCCGAAGGCCACCTCATTGCCGTTCACCGAAAAATCGGCGAACTGGTGCAGCTCGGGGTTCTGGCGGTAGAGCTTGGAGGCGTAGGCCAAGCCCACGAGGCGCGGCATCTGGCCACCAGTGGGCGAGATGTCGGCCGACGAGTTTTTCATCTGCGCCGAGGGGCGGAACTGGCCGTCTTCATCGAGAAAGCGGGTGCCGAAGTGGCCGTTCATGGCGCGGCCGGCGGTGGCGGGCTCGGCCTCCACATCGGGGTGGGCATACAGCTGGGCGAAATACTGCTGCAGCGTCAGCTCGCCGATGGCCAGCATAAAGGTCTGGTCGCGGTAGTAGCCGGCACGCCAGTCGCCGGCCCGGAAGGCGCGGGCCATGGCCAGCTGGGGCAGCTCTTTGCCGTCGCCGAAGATGCCAAACTTAGCCTTGCCCATGAACACCTCCTTGCGGCCGGCCAGCGAGGCGTGGCGGCTTTCCCAGCCCAGGCGGTAGTCGTGCAGGAAATCGGTTTTAGTAAGCGAGGCAACGCGGGTAGGCATCGTGGGGGCGGTGTCGGTAGTGGGCATAGACGGGGCGGCGGGTGGGATGGAAAACCGGGGGCTGACAAGGGGGTGGGCACCTGCTTCCCGGAAAACAGGCCTACAAAAGTACGGATTTGCGGCCGATGCCGCGGCGGGTGTATTTCGTTGAGTATCTTTGATTGCGTAAGGTCGGCGAACTGAACGGCAAACAACAACGTCAGGTAAGTGCTTTCGACTGCCAATAATTTTCTCCTATGAAACACCTGCTTTTCCTGCTCCTTAGCTTTGCCACATTCTCGGCTGCCCGCGCCCAGGGCGTACTCACCTTCCAGGGCGAGCAGCACGATTTCGGCTCCATTCCGGAGGGCGTAATGGCGGCCCACGAGTTCCGGTTCAAGAATACCGGCAACCAACCCATCATCATTGCCAACGTGCAAGCCAGCTGCGGCTGCACCACACCCGACTGGACCAAAACGCCTATTCTGCCCGGTAAAAGCGGCATGGTGAAGGCCGTGTACAGCAGCGCCGGCCGGCCCGGCGTGTTCAACAAAACCGTCACGGTGGTCAGCAATGCCACTACGCCCAGCACGGTACTCACCATCAAGGGCAATGTGCTGAACAAGGAGCAGATGCGCTCCAAACTTACGCCCGCCCAGCTGGCCCAGTCGCCGCGCCTGACGCTGGACCGCGCCCGCCACGACTTCGGCAAGGCCGAGGCTGGCCAGACACTCACGGCCCGCTTCAAGGTAACCAACACCGGCAAGCAGGACCTGGTGCTGAGCGCTATTACGTCGGGGTGCTACTGCGTGGGCTACAAGAACGTGCCGTCGCCCATTAAGCCCGGCGCATCGGCCGTGGTAGAGCTGGTATACAACCAACGCCGGGTAGGCCAGCAGCAGGAAGCCGTTGTGATTACCAGCAACGACCTGACCGGCGATGCTAAGCTTACGCTCACGGCCGATCTGGTAAAAGACCTCAACGCCGGCAGCATGCTCAAGGAAAGCGGTACGTCGGTACCGTTTAAGTAGAGAGGTTAGAGGTTAGAGAATGGACTGTCATTCTGAGCGGAGCGGAGCGAAGTCGAGGAATCTCGCGTGCCACAGTAATTCCACTATCAAGGATTACCACTGCACGCGAGATTCTTCGACTTCGCCTCCGGCTTCGCTCAGAATGACAGTCCATTTTCTCTTTGACACCAATTCTCCCCGTATCTTTGCACCCGCGTTAACCCACCCAATTTACCCACCCACTTTTCCTGCTGTCAACCATGCTGATCGGCGTTCCTAAAGAAATTAAAAACAACGAAAACCGCGTGGCTCTGACGCCCGGCGGTGCGGCCGAGTTTGTAAAGCACGGCCACGAGGTATACGTGCAGGCTACGGCCGGCGAAGGCAGCGGCTTCTCGAATGAGGAGTACGAGCAGGCCGGCGCCACCATTCTGCCCACCATCGAGGACGTGTACGCCAAGGCCGACATGATCATCAAGGTGAAGGAGCCGATTGCCTCGGAGTACCCGCTGGTAAAGGAGAACCAGCTGCTGTTCACCTACTTCCACTTTGCCTCGGGCGAGGAGCTGACCCACGCCATGATCAAAAGCAATTCGGTTTGCCTGGCCTACGAAACCGTAGAATCGGCTAACCGGGCGCTGCCGCTGCTGATTCCGATGAGTGAAGTGGCCGGCCGCATGGCCCCACAGGAAGGTGCCAAATACTTGGAGAAGCCCCTGAAAGGCCGCGGCATTCTGCTCGGTGGCGTACCCGGCGTGAAGCCGGCCGAAGTGCTGGTACTCGGTGCCGGCATCGTGGGCACGCAGGCAGCCAAAATTGCCGCCGGCTTCGGCGCTCAGGTTACCATCATGGACATCAACCTCAACCGCCTGCGGGAGCTGGATGATTTCATGCCCAAAAACGTGACCACCCAGTACTCGAACGACTACAACATCCGCGCCGCCGTGAAAACGGCCGACCTCGTGATTGGGGCCGTGCTGATTCCGGGCGCCAAGGCCCCGCACCTTGTTACGCGCGATATGCTGAAGACCATGAAGCCGGGCGCCGTGCTCGTGGACGTGGCCGTGGACCAGGGCGGCTGCATCGAAACCTGCAAGCCCACCACCCACGAAAACCCAACTTTCATCATCGACGATATCGTGCACTACTGCGTGGCCAACATGCCGGGTGCCGTACCTTACACCTCTACGCTGGCCCTCACCAATGCCACGCTGCCCTACGCCCTCAAGCTGGCCAACCAGGGCTGGCGCGTGGCCTGCCTGCTCAACGACGACCTGCGCCTTGGCCTGAACGTGGTAAACGGCAAGGTGGTGTACAAGGGCGTAGCCGATGCCTTCGGCCTAGAGCTGACCGACGTCAACAGCGTGCTCAACGAGGACTCAGCCGTTGAAGCGGGTTCGTACCACACAGCGTAAGTAACTCGCTGATTGCATTGAAAAGCCTTTCCTGCACCGTGCAGGAAAGGCTTTTCTGTAAGAATGACCTGCCTCCTTTTTCCGGGATGGAAGCCCTGAGAAGAAGGGCAGGTTTCGTATCTGACATCAGTATGAAAGGACTACTTTATACCGGCGGCGAACTGACTGACCTCGCAACCCTGGCGCAGCTGCCGACCTACCTACAGGCGTTTCTAAGGGCGCAGAACGGGGTGGTGGCCTACTTTGGGGGGCTGCACATCCGGGGCTGCGTGGCGGCACCAGGCTGGCACGCGCTGGCCCCCGTGTGGCAGGGCGAGCGGGCGCTTTGGCGCACCTATGGCGAGCTACGCAAATCCGACATCCCGTTTGGGCAGGACTGCGTGGGCAACCAGTTCCTGTTGCGCGGCGACGCCGTGCTGCTGCTCGACACCGAAACCGGCGAGTTGGCCGACCTCGACGTGGACTTCAAGCACTTCCTGTTCGGGGCCGAGAAGTTTCCGGTGGATGCCCTGGGCCTGGAGCCGCTGCGCACCTTTCAGCAGGCCGGTGGCATGTTGCAGCCGGGGCAGCTGCTGAGTTTGTACCCGCCGCTGTGCATTGCCACCAACGCCACGGCTCCGCCCGTGGCCAAGCCTGTGCCCGTAGCCACCCGGCTGGCCTGGCTGGCCGATTTTCATCGGCAAATCAAGGATTTGCCCGACGGGCAAGCCGTAACGCTGGCGCCGCTGTAGGGGCTGTCTATGCCTACCACTAACGAGAATCGTTGTTACCAATGTCCGATGTAGGGGCGGGGCAAAGCTAAGCTCTGCCCCTACCCGTTTAGGGCCCCAACTAATTTGACCTATTATCAGCTCATGCCCACCGAATTTCTGCGTCTGCTGGTTCGTCGTTTTGCGCTGCTGCTGGGGGCGTATCTGCTGCTGCGGCTGGGCTTTTTTGCGCTGAACTACGCCGTATTCCGGGAGGCTCCGGCGGGGCAGGTGTCGCTGGCGTTCTGGCACGGTTTCCGGTTCGATGTAGCGGCGCTATTGCTGCTTAATATTCCGTGGCTGCTGCTGAGCCTGGTGCCCGGCCGGAGCCAGGGCTGGCAGCGGCTGGTGCGGGCGGTGTACCTGCTACTCAACGGCTTCGGGCTGCTGCTGAACTTAGTCGATTGGGAGTACTTCCGCTTCATTGGCCGGCGCACGAGTAACGAGCTGAGCACCATCGGGGCCGATGTGCAGCGGCAGGCCGGCCAGCTGCTGCTCAGCTACTGGTGGCTGTTGCTGCCCTTTGGGGCGCTGCTGGCGGCGCTGTGGTACTTCTACCCAATGCCTCGGGCTGAGCGGCAAGCTGACGAAGGGAAGCTACAAGCTGCAAGCCGCAAGCCACAAGCTGATGGCCGAAAAGGCCGGTGGCACGGAAAAAGGCTTGCAGCCTGGAGCTTGCAGCTTGCAGCTATAGCCGGCCTGACGGTGCTCGGCATCCGGGGCGGCTTGCAGCTCAAGCCGTTGCGCACCGGGGCGGCGTTTGTGCAGCAGCCGGCCGTGCTGGGGCATCTGGCGCTCAATAGCACCTTCACGTTTATCAAAAGCCTGGGCTACGCCGCGCCCGAGCGCAAAAACTACTTCGCCTCACCCCAGGCCTTGCAAGCGGCGCTGGCAGCCCGGCCGCTACCGAAGCGGGCCGCCGCGCCGCTGCCGGGCCGCAACGTGGTCGTCCTCATTCTGGAAAGCTTCGGCTCGGAATACACAGGCGTCGAAAACCCCGGCCGGCGCGGCTACACGCCCTTTTTCGACTCGCTGGCCACCCGGGGCGGCGGGCTGTTGCTGCCCGACCATTACGCCAACGGCCGCCGCTCCATTGAGGCGCTGCCGGCCGTGCTGGCGGGCCTGCCAAGCCTGATGGAAGGAGCCTTCATCACCTCCGCATTTCAGACCAACAAGCTGCACGGCCTGGGTAGTATCCTGGCCCGCCACGGTTACCAGACCAGCCTGTTTCATGGGGCCCAGAACGGCACGATGGGCTTCAATACCTTCGGTGGCATGAGCGGCATGCAGCAGTACTTTGGGCTCGATGAGTATCCTGGCGCGGCCCAGAGCCCCGATTTTGATGGGCACTGGGGCATTTTTGATGAGCCCTACTTGCAGTATTTCGCGCAGCAACTGAGCCGACAGCAGCAGCCATTTTTCAGCACCCTGTTCACGCTCAGCGCCCACGAGCCGTTCGGGCTGCCGGCCAGGTACCGGGGCAAGCTGCCCACCGGCACGCTGGCCATTCAGCCCACCATTGCCTACTCCGATCTGGCGCTGCGGCGCTTCTTCGCCACGGCCCGACGGCAGCCCTGGTACGCCAACACGCTGTTCATTTTGCTGGCCGACCATACCTCGCAGTCCGACGACCCCGGCTACCAAAACCTGCTGGGCGAGTACAAAACGCCGCTGCTGCTCTTCGCTCCCGGCCAGTCGCTACCCGCTTTGCCCCAGCCGCGCATCAGCCAGCAGGCCGATGTGCCCGCCACCGTACTCGACCTGCTGGGCCTGCCCGCCGAGGGCCAGTTGCTGCCCTTTGGCTCCTCCGTGTTCGATGCCGGCACCAGCGGCCGCGCCATTTTCTTCAGCGGCGGCAGCTACTGGCTGGTGCACGCCGACTACGTTACGGAGCTCACCGCCGACAACCAGGTGCGCCTCTACCCCTACCGCCGCCACCAGCTGCCCGCCAAGCCGCTCGCCCACCCCGACCCTACCAAGTTGCGCCAGTACGGCGACGAATTGAAGGCCTGCGTGCAGTTTTACCTGAATGGGCTGGCTGACAATAGGCTGTATAAGTAACGGCTATTCCGCAGCCGGCCGCAGGTAGTAACGCGAACTTTGCAGTTCGCGACCCCACGCCGTTAACGCCATTCCAACGGCGTGGGGTCGCGAACTACAAAGTTCGCGTTACTACCTGCGCCACATTCTATATCCATCTTTTACACAGACTTTTCCCTTTGGAACACCTCTTCATCACCGGCATCGGCACCGATGTGGGCAAAACCTTCGCCGCCGCCATCATCACCGAAGCCCTGCAGGCCGATTACTGGAAGCCCGTGCAGGCGGGCCTGACGCCCACCACCGACGCGGGCACCGTGCGCGGGCTGGTGCAGAACCCGGTTAGCCGCTTCTGGCCCGAGCGGTACCGGCTGGCGCTGCCGGCTTCGCCCCACGCCGCCGCCGCCGCCGAGGATCTGCTGCTGCAACTCACCGACTTTGAGTTACCCGCCACTACCAACCACTTGGTGGTGGAAGGCGCGGGCGGGCTGCTGGTGCCGCTGGCTCCTGGTTTTTTGGTGGCCGATTTGGTACAGCAGCTGGGCCTGGCCGTGGTGGTAGTGTCGCGGCATTACCTGGGCAGCATCAATCACACCTTGCTCACGCTGGAGGCATTGCGGCTGCGGCAGATTCCGGTGCGCGGCCTCGTATTCAACGGGGCGCCCAACCCGGCCACCGAGGAGGCCATTCTGAGTTACTACGATGGGCCGGTAATGCCGCGCATACGGGAGGAGCCGGCCGTATCGGCGGCGGTGGTGGCGCGATACGCGACGGAATTCCGGACTTGGTTTGAGGGGTAGCGTTTCCCGCAGAAGGCGCAGCAGTTTTCGCAGTGCTGCTCGTTGAACGACACTGCGTCCTCTGCGAAAACCTCCGCGCCCTCTGCGGGAAACGCTATCAGGGCTACCTTTGCCCCATGCCCACCCTTTCTGAACGCGACGCCGCCGTGCTGTGGCACCCCTACACCCAGATGCAGACCGCCCCGCTGCCCATTGCCATCACCCGGGGCGAGGGCAGCTGGCTGATGGCCGAAGACGGCACCCGCTACCTCGACGCCATTTCGTCGTGGTGGGTGAATTTGCACGGGCACGCCCACCCGCACATTGCGGCCCGCGTGAGCGAGCAGCTGCGCACCCTGGAGCACGTGCTGTTTGCCGGCTTCACGCACCCGGCCGCCGTCGAGCTGGCCGAGCAGCTGCTGCAAATTCTGCCCCAGAACCAGGCCCGCGCGTTCTATTCCGACAACGGCTCGACGGCCGTGGAAGTGGCCCTGAAAATGGTGCTCCAGTACTTCCACAACCAGGGCCAGCCGGCGCGGCGCACGTTTATTTGCTTCCAGAACTCCTACCACGGCGACACGTTCGGGGCCATGGCCGTGAGTGCACGCGGGGCCTTCACCGAGCCGTTCTGGCCGCTGCTGTTCGATGTGGAATTTATCGACGTGCCGGTGCCGGGCCGCGAGACTGAGGTGCTGTCCCAGCTCGACCGGCTGCTGCAGAACCCCAACGTGGCCGGCTTCATTTTTGAGCCCTTGGTGCTGGGCACGGCGGGTATGGTGCTATACGAGCCCGAGGTGCTGAGCGAGATGCTGCGCCGCTGCCATGCGGCCGGCGTGCTGGCCATTGCCGATGAGGTGATGACCGGCTTCGGCCGCACCGGGCCGCTGTTTGCCAGCAGCCTGCTGACCGAGCAGCCTGACCTGATGTGCTTTTCCAAGGGCCTCACCGGCGGCACGCTGGCCATGGGCCTGACCACCTGCGCAGCCCCCATCTACAACGCTTTCCTGAGCGACGACAAGATGCGGGCCCTGTTCCACGGCCACTCCTACACGGCCAACCCCGTAGCCTGCGCCGCCGCGCTGGCCAGCCTGGAGCTCACCCGCACCGACGAATGCACCCACCAGCGCCAGCGCATAGGCGCCGCCCACGCTGCGTTCAAAATCGAAGTTGAGGGCCAGCCGGGCATTCGGGCGGTACGGCACCGGGGTACTATTCTGGCCGTGGAGTACGACCCGGGCGAGGGCACCAGCTACTTCAGCCGCCTGCGCGACGCCTTCTACCAGCTCGCCCTCGACCAGCGCGTGGTGCTACGGCCCTTGGGCAACGTGGTGTACCTGCTGCCGCCCTACTGCACCACCGACGCCGAGCTGGAACTGCTTTACGCCGTGCTGCGCCAGATGCGCGAGTTGGTGCTGGATTTCGTGCCCGCCGACAACCTGCCCCACATTCTGCATGACTAAATCCGAATCAGACCTCGTAATCGTCATTCGGGGCCGCGGCCGGGTGTCGGCGCTGGGGCTGGGGGCCGATTGGAATGCGGTAGCCTCGCCCTTCACGCAGCACCCGGCGGGCCTGCCCGTGGCTGCACTGCCGGCCGCAGCCGAAGCAGCCGTAGCCGCGCTGCGCCAGTCCCACTCTGCCTACCGCCAGCTCGACCGCACCGTGCTGTTGGCCCTGCTGGCCGCCCGAGCCGCTGCGCGGCAGAATAAATGTCATTCAGAGCGAAGCGAAGAATCTCGCTCGGAGTCATCGCACCTATTTGCAACGATTCCGAGCGAGATTCTTCGCTTCGCTCTGAATGACGTTCCGTTAGCTGACACCAATCAACTGCAATTAGCCGTCAGCATCGGGAGCAGCCGGGGCGCGACGGGGCGGCTGGAAGAGTTCCATGCCGAGTTTCTAGCTGAAGGGCGAGTGCCGGCTTCCGCCTCGCCGCTGACCACGCTGGGCAACGTGGCCAGCTGGGTGGCCTTTGATGCCGGGCAGGTGGGCGCGGCGGCCCTGAGTCATTCGAGCACCTGCAGCAGCGCCTTTCAGGCCCTGGGCAATGCCGTGGCGTGGCTGCGCGCCGGTATGGCCGACCGGTTTCTGGCCGGCGGGGCCGAGGCCCCGCTCACGGCCTTCACGCTGGCCCAGATGCAGGCCATCGGCATCTACTCGCCTTTTGCGGCCACCGACTGGCCCTGCCGGCCGGGCGCGGGCCGGCCCTCTACGTTTGTACTGGGCGAGGGCGCGGCGGTATTCGTGCTGGAGCGCGGCAGCCGGGCGGCACTGCAGGCAGCCAATGAACCGGCGTTGCTGCTCGATGGCGTAGGCTTCGGCTTCGAGGCGCTGGGCAGCAAAACCGGCCTTTCGGCCGACGGCCAGCACTTCCAGCAGGCCATGCGGGCCGCACTGCAGCAAGCGGGCGTGGCACCCGCCGAAGTAGATGCCGTGGTGCTGCACTCGCCCGGCACCCCGGTCGGCGACGCGGCCGAGCGGGCGGCGCTGCGGGCGGTGTTTGGCGAGCAGCTGCCGTTGCTGTTGTCCAATAAGTGGCTGCTGGGCCACACGCTGGGCGCTTCGGCCGCGCTTAGCCTGGATTTCGCCCTGCATGTACTGGAAACCCAAACCTGGCCCACGCCGCCCTTTGCTACTGATGTAAACGGCCCGGGCGAGCGGCCGGTACGGCGGGTGCTGATAAACGCGGCCGGCTTCGGCGGCAACGCGGCCAGTGTGGTCGTGTCTTTGGGAATGTAGCGCGTATTGTTGCCCGACGTCGTTTGGCAGTCAGCACCGAAGGACAGCGAAGCTAAGCTCCGGCTTAGCTTCGCTGTCCTTCGGTTCGCGCTACATCCCGCGCGCTGCCTTATATTTCCCACCCTAACCACCACCCAACTCTATGTCCCGCTCCTTACTCCTACTACTCGGCCTGGGCCTCACCGCGCCCGTTTTCGCCCAGACCAAGCCCGCCACCACCCCCAACCCGCTCATCCTGCAGATGGTGCAGCAGGTTTCGGAGAAAAATCTGCGCGACGACGTGGACAAGCTCGTGAGTTTCGGCACGCGCCACACGCTTTCCGACACCAAGAGCAAGAAACGCGGTATTGGGGCGGCCCGCAACTGGGTGGAAAGTGAGTTCCGCAAGTACAGCAAGGCCAGCGGCGGCCGGCTGAAAGTCGAGCAGGACACGTTCACGGTGAAGCCCGACGGCCGCCGCATCAACGCGCCCGTGCTGATGGCCAACGTAATGGCCACGCTGCCCGGCACCGACCCTACCGATACGCGCGTGTTCGTCGTTAGTGGCCACATCGACTCGCGGGTGAGCGACGTGATGAACGCCACGGCCGATGCGCCCGGTGCCAACGACGACGCCTCGGGCACGGTGGCCGTGATGGAGCTGGCCCGCGTGATGAGCCAGCAGCAGTTTCCGGCCACTATTATTTTTGTGGCGGTACAGGGCGAAGAGCAGGGCCTCTATGGCTCGACGCACATGGCTAAGCGGGCCAAGAAAGAGGGCTGGAACCTGGTGGCCATGCTCAACAACGACATCATCGGCAACTCGACCGGCCACGACCCAACCATCAAAAACACCACCCAGCTGCGCGTGCTCAGCGAGGGAATTCCGGCCAACGAAACGCCCGAGCAGGCCCGCATGCGCCGTACGCTTTCTTCGGAAAACGATTCGCCCAGCCGCCTGCTGGCCCGCTACACCCGCGAGGCCACCAAGCAGTACGTACCCGGCCACGAGGTGGTGCTGGTATACCGCCCCGACCGGTTTCTGCGCGGCGGCGACCACACGCCTTTCAATCAGCAGGGCTTCACGGCAGTGCGCTTCACGGAGGTAAATGAGGATTTCCGGCACCAGCACCAGGATTTGCGCACCGAAGACGGCGAGGAATACGGCGACCTGGCCAAGTTTATGGATTTTGCCTACCTGCGCCAGAACACCGGCGTAAACTTGGCCACGCTGGCCAGCCTGGCCCTGGCCCCGGCCGCTCCGCGCAACGTGGGCGTGCTCACGGCCAAGCTCACCAACCGCACCGAGTTGCAGTGGGAGGCGCCCGCCGCGGGCGAAAAACCGGCCGGCTACTACGTGCTCATGCGCCCCACCAACGCCTCCGAGTGGGAGCAGAAGTTCTTCGTCACCGACCTCAAAGCCGATTTGCCCTTCAACAAGGATAATTTTCTGTTCGGAGTAGTGAGCGTGGATGCCGAGGGCCATGAAAGCCTGCCGGTAATGCCGGTGCCGGTGCGGTAGCTTTTTTTCCTGCTCCTTTCTTGAATATTCCGAATCTGGAGCGTACTTGCGGCCGCTAATGCGCCGGGGTTGCCGGCTTGCTCCTATGCTGACTTCTGTTTTCACATTCTCTTCCCTCGCTTGCGCCCGCCTTTCGGCCGGGGCCGGGGTGGCATGTGGGCAGGTAGCCGGCAGTAAGCCGATGGGCAAGAAATCGAAGAAACGCACCCCGACCCGACCGTCGCACTAGTTCACTATACCTGATTCTGAACGTTTTCCGCGCCGGTCCTTTCGAGGGTCGGCGCTTTTTTTGGCCCGGGCGAAGCAGGACTTTGCCCCACATCTGTTACTTATGAAGATTATGAAGTTTGGCGGCACGTCCGTCGGATCGGTGCCGAGGATGCGCGAAGTAGCGGAGCTGATGCACGCGCCGCACCTGCAGCGGCGTATTGTGGTGCTGTCGGCCATGAGCGGTACCACCAACGCGCTGGTCGAGCTGGCCGGCCTGCTGTATGCCCGCAACGCCGCCCCAGCCGCCGCGCACCTCGAACAGCTGCGTCAACGCTATCAAGCGGTGGCCACCGAGTTGCTTGGTGCAGTTGAGGCCGAGGCTTACTGGCCAACGCTGGACCAATCGTTCCAGACCCTGCACGAGCTGGCCGCCCATCTACCGCTGACACCCGAGGGCGAGCGAATCATTCTGGCCCAGGGCGAATTGCTAAGTACCCGGCTACTGTACGGCTACGTAACAACGGTGCTGGGCCGCCCGGCCGTACTGCTGCCTGCCCTCGATTTCATGCGCCTCGACACCGATGGAGAGCCCGACGCGCCCGCCATCCGGCAGGGGCTGACCGCCACGCTGGCTCCTTACCCCGACGACGCGCTGTTCATCACCCAGGGCTTTATCTGCCGCGACGCCCACGGCCGCATCGACAACCTGCGGCGCGGCGGCTCCGACTATTCGGCCTCGCTGATCGGGGCGGCGTTGGGGGCTGAGGAAATCCAGATCTGGACCGACATCGACGGGCTGCACAACAACGACCCGCGGGTGGTGGCCGGCACCTATCCGGTGCGCGAGCTGTCGTTTGATGAAGCGGCCGAGCTGGCCTATTTCGGGGCTAAAATCCTGCACCCCAGCTCGGTGCTGCCGGCGCGGGCCCACGGAATTCCGGTGCGGCTGCTGAACACCATGCAGCCCGAGGCCCCCGGCACGCTCATTTCGGCGCGCACCGGCACTGGTTCCATCAAAGCCATTGCCGCCAAAGACGGTATCACGGCCATCAACGTGAAATCGAGCCGGATGCTGCTGGCCCACGGATTTCTGCGGAGCCTGTTCGAGGTGTTCGAGCGCCACCGCACGGCCATTGATATGATTACGACCTCGGAAGTAGCGGTTTCGTTGACCATCGACGATGCCGGCCGCCTGCCCCAGATTGTGGCCGAGCTGCAGAGTTTTGGCGCGGTGGCCGTTGATGAAAACCAAAGCATCATCTGCCTGGTAGGCAGCCTCACGCAGGACACCAACGGCAGCGCCCACCGCGCCTTTGCCGCCCTACGCGATGTGCCGGTGCGCATGATCAGCTACGGCGGCTCGCCCAACAACATCAGCATTCTGGTAAGCACCGAAGACAAAGTGCGCGCGCTGCAGGCATTGAACGCCGGGCTGTTTGAGGGGCGGAACTAGCGGAGGCAGAGAATCCTGTCATGCTGAGCGAAGCGGAGCGTAGTCGAAGCATCTCTACTGTAGTAGTAACCCTGCCCTGATGACTGCGACGAAGCGGTAGAGATGCTTCGACTGCGGTCCGCTTCGCTCAGCATGACACCGCTCTTTTCCATCGATAACGCCGAATTCCTCAAACAATCCCAGCCCATCACAACCCCAATTACCTACTTCTATGCCTTTCCAGCTTCCTGCTGAATTTCTGAATCAGCCTACCCCGTTTTACTACTACGACCTCGCCCTGCTCGACCAGACGCTGGCGGCCCTGACGGCGGCGGCCCGGCCGGGCAATTTCCGGGTGCATTACGCCCTCAAGGCCAACTTCAACCTGCCCATTCTGGAACGAATAAAACGAGCCGGACTGGGGGCCGACTGTGTAAGCGGCGGTGAGGTGGCGCGGGCGCTGGAAGCCGGTTTTGGGGCCGATGACGTAGTGTTTGCCGGCGTGGGCAAGTCGGATGCCGAAATAAACCTGGCCTTGGCGGCCGATATTTTCTGCTTCAACGCCGAATCGGTGCCCGAGCTGCGGGTGCTCGATGAGCTGGCCCGCGCCCAGGGCCGGCGGGCGCGGGTGGCATTGCGCGTGAACCCCAACGTCGACGCCTACACCCACCCCCACATCACCACGGGCCTCGACGCCAACAAGTTCGGTATCAGCCTGCCCGATTTGGCCGGCGTACTGGAGCAGCTGGAGCAGCTGCCCAACGTGGAGCTGATTGGCCTGCACGCCCACATTGGCTCGCAGATAACCGAGCTGAGCGTGTTTACCGCCCTCAGCCGCAAGCTCAACGACCTGCAGACCTGGCTCGAAGACCGGGGCCACCACCTGCCCCACCTCAACGTGGGCGGCGGCCTGGGCATCAGCTACGAGCAGCCCGATGAGCACCCGATTCCGGATTTCCAGACCTACTTCGGCCTGTTCGACCAGCACCTGCAGCGGCGGCCGGGCCAGCAGGTACACGTGGAGCTGGGCCGCTCGGTGGTGGCCCAGTGCGGCACGCTGCTCAGCCGGGTGCTCTACGTGAAAGAAAGCCAGCACACGCGTTTCGCTATTCTCGATGCGGGCATGACCGAACTCATGCGCCCGGCCCTCTACGGCAGCCACCACCACATCGAAAACCTCAGCAGCCAGCTTTCCGAACTGGCCTATGATGTAGTGGGGCCTATCTGCGAATCAACCGACACGTTTGGCCGCGCCCGGCTGCTGCCCGAAACCCAGCGCCACGACTTGCTGGCCATCCGTTCGGTGGGAGCCTACGGCGAGGTGATGTCATCGGGCTATAACCTGCGCGAAAAGGCCGCGGCGTTGTACGGCGGGCGGTGAATGGGTGACGTGGTGATTTAGTGACGTTGTGATTTGGTGACGTTGTGATTTGGTAATAGGTGTAGCCCCGGAGGGGCGACATATCGGTAGCCGTGACATAACCAGAAGTAGAAAAAGCCCCAGCGGGGCGGCACCAACCGCTGAACGAGGGGTGTCGCCCCGCTGGGGCTTTAACCCGAATAGATGCTGACCTGCTACCGATATGGCGCCCCTCCGGGGCTGCCCCATCACCAAATCACCACGTCACCAAATCACCAGAACACGACCCATTGGCCCAGCTTTTGGTACTGGGTGAAGCTTTGCAGCAGCCAGCGGCGTTCGGGTCTCAGCTCACCTTTTACCAGCAGCACCGGCTGGCTGGCAATCAACCAGCGGAGCTGGGCATCGGCTTCGGGCTGGTTGAGGTAGAGCAGGTGGCGGTGCCAGCTGGTGCCGGGCTCGAACTGGGTTTCGCGGTTAAGGGCGGTGTTGCCGTCGTGCAGAAACACTGGCAGCGTGCCCAGCTCGAAGGCCAGGGAGGGCAGCAATTGGTCGTAGACTACTATGGGCCGAACCTGCAGGCCTCGTTGGGTGATAAACTCGGCCAGCGGGCGGCTGCCGTTAAGAGCCAGCTCGTTCTGCTGCAGGATGGGCTTGGCCGAAATCAGCAGGAAAACTGTGAAAATAACAGTGCCCACCAGCAGCCGGGGCGCCACGCGCACTTGGTCCCAGATGCTGAGCGTGAGCACCAGCACCACCACGCCAATAGCCGGCCAGAGCGAGGTTAATGGCCGCAGCTCCAGGCCCAGCTCGAAGGCGGGCGCAAAAATCGGCAGCAAACACAGCCCCCCCAGCAGCAGCCCGAAAAACCCCATGATGCCCACGTACCAACGGTGCAGCACGTCCTCGGTGCAGCGGCCCAGATAGTAAGTAGTAAGCAAGGCCACGCCCGGAAATACAGGCAGCACGTAAAACAGCAGCTTGGAGCTGGAAAGCGAGAAAAACAGCAGCGGCACCAGCACCCAGAAGATGAGCACATTACGCCACTGCCGTGGCACCGTGGCCCAGGGTGTGCGCGCGGCCCGCACCACCAGCGCCACCGCCCAGGGCAGGCTGGTGGCGGGGGCCAGCAGCACGTAAAACCACCAGGGCTTGCTTCGGTCGAAAGTATCTGCGTTGGCGAAGCGCTCCACCGTGTGCTCGTACAGGAAATAGCGCACGAAAGCCGGATTTTCGGCCACCAGATACCCGTACCAGCTCAGCCCTACCACCAAAAACAGCCCCAGCCCCAGCGCGTGGTGCACCGTAAACGGCCGCCGCGCCACTCCGGTACGCTCGGCGGCCGGCACGCGGAAGTAGGCGCCCGCCACGGCCATCAGCGGCAGCACAAAACCCACCGGCCCCTTGGTGAGGAACGCCAGCCCCAGCCCCAGCCAGAACAGGTACAGCCAGCGCGCCCCGCCGCAGTGGTAGTAGCGCACGATGCCGTAAGCCGCCGCCAGTTCCAGCGTAGCCAGGTACACATCAGTGGTTACGTTGAGGGCCGAGATGAGCACCACCGGCAACGTGCCGTAGATGACGGCCGCCGCCAGCGCCCGGGCCCGGTCGTTGCCAAATAGCAGCAGGCCCAACGCGTACACCAGCCCCACCTGCGCCAGCACGGCCAGCACCGGCAGCAGCCGCACGCCCACCGTATTCACGCCAAACAGCCCAAGCCCCGCCGCCGTGGCCCAGTACGTAAGGGGCGGCTTATGGAAGTGCTGGATGCCCAGCAGCCGCGGGTGCAGCCAGTCGCCGCCCGCCAGCATTTCGCGGCCGATTTCGGCGTAGCGGGCCTCGCTGCTTTCCAGCGGCCCCCAGCTGCCCAGCTGCCAGGCAAAGGCCCCACCCAGCACCAGCAGAAACAGCCACAGCCAGCGGCGCGAAGTCATCGGGAAAGGCATGGGGCGGGGTGATGGGAGTGGTGGGGCTGAGCAGGTGATGGGGTTGAGCAGGCAAATATACTGTCATCCTGAGCGGAGCGAAGGACCTTATCACGCAACAACGACTCGTTCAAATGTGATAAGGTCCTTCGCTCCGCTCAGGATGACAAAACTTTCCCGGTTCCCTAGTTCCCCCGCCCCCGCCGTACCTTTGCGGCATGAATCTTCTTTCTGCCGAGAACCTCTCCAAAAACTACGCCGACCGGTGGCTGTTTAAAGACCTGAACTTTGGGCTGCTCCAGGGCCAGCGGGTAGCCTTCGTGGGCATCAACGGCACCGGCAAAACCACCCTGATGCGCATTCTGGCGGGCCTCGAAGTCCCCGACACCGGCCTGGTGAGCGTGCGTAAGGGCATCCGGGTAACCTACCTGGGCCAGCAGCCGGTGTTCGATGAAACGATGACGGTGGAAGAAACCATCTTCGCCAGCCAGAACGACACACTCAAAGCCATCAAGGAATACGAGCATGTGGTGAACGACCCCGACCACAAAGCCGACGATTTGCAGCGGGTGCTCGAACGCATGGACTCGCTCCAGGCCTGGGACTACGAGGCGCAGGTGCAGCAGATTCTGAGCCGGCTGGGCATTTTGGGCGAGCTGCTGACGCGCAACGTGAGCATGCTTTCGGGCGGGCAGCGCAAGCGCGTAGCCCTGGCCCGCGTGCTGATTGAGGAGCCCGACGTGCTGCTGCTCGACGAACCCACCAACCACCTCGACCTGGCCACCATCGAGTGGCTCGAAAACCGCCTCTCCTCCCCCAGCCTCACGCTGCTCATGGTCACCCACGACCGGTACTTCCTCGACAGCGTGGCCAACGAAATCGTGGAGCTCGACAAGGGCCAGATGTACCGCTATCAGGGCAATTACGCCTATTTCGTGGAGAAAAAGGCCGACCGCGAAATGCGCCAGGCCACCGAGGTAGAGAAAGCCCGCCAGCTGTTCAAAAAGGAGCTGGAGTGGATGCGCCGCATGCCCCAGGCCCGCGGCACCAAACAGAAAGCTCGTATCGACGCCTTCTACATCACGAAGGAAAAGGCCAGCACCAACCTGAGCAAGCAGCAGGTGGAGCTGAGCGTGAAAACCACCCGCCAGGGCGGCAAAATCATCGAAGCCAGCCACCTGAACAAGAAGTTCGGCGACAACGTGGTGCTCGACGACTTCAGCTACGTGTTCAAGAAGAAGGACCGCATTGGTCTGGTGGGCCCCAACGGCGCGGGCAAGTCCACGCTGCTCAACATGCTCACGGGCAAGCTCCAGCCCGATTCGGGTACCATTGAGGTGGGCCAGACCACCGTGTTCGGCTACTACACCCAGACCGAGCTGGAGTTCGACCCCACCCAGCGCGTGATTGACATTGTAAAAGAAGTGGCCGAAGTAGTGGAGCTGGCCAACGGCGACGTGCTCACGGCCAGCCAGTTCCTGAGTTTGTTCCTGTTTCCGCCGGCCCAGCAGTACACGCTGGTTTCCAAGCTGAGCGGGGGCGAAAAGCGGCGCCTGCAATTGCTGCGGGTGCTCATCAAAAACCCCAACTTCCTGATTCTTGACGAGCCCACCAACGACCTCGACCTGAGCACGCTCAACATCCTGGAAGATTTCCTGCTGCACTTCGGCGGCTGCCTGCTCATCGTGTCGCACGACCGGTACTTCCTCGACCAGCTGGCCGAGCACCTGTTTGTGCTGGAGCCGGGCGGGGCGGTGCTCAACTTCCCCGGCAACTACACCGACTACCGCGAGTACCTGGCCGAGCGCGAAACCGAAGCCGCGCTGCTGGAAGAGGAAAAAGCCGCCAAAACAGCCCGCGCCGAAGCTAAAATCGAAGCCGCCAAGCCTGCAGCAGCCGTAGCGCCTGCTCCGGCGGCCGCCCCCAAGCGCCGCGCATCCTACGCCGAGAAGCGCGAGTACGAGCAGCTCGAAAAAGACATGGCCGCTCTCGAAGCCGAGAAGCAGCAGGTAACCGCCAAGCTCAACGGTGGCAGCGGCAGCGCCGACGAGTTTGCGGCCTGGGGTGCCCGCCTCGGGACCCTCACTCAGGAGCTGGAAGAGAAAGAACTCCGCTGGTTGGAACTAGCCGAATTGGTATAGCCCAGGCGTACGCCCAAACATCCAGCGGCCCGCCCGAACCTAGTTCGGGCGGGCCGCCGTGCGTTCAGGACTGTGCTTATTTCCCGTTCAGCTTTCGGGTTTCCTGTGTGAAATCGAAGTGCACCGGCTGCTCGTCGAAGGCCAGCACGAACCGCAGCTGCCAGGCCGTATCGAGGCGCGGAAAATACACCAGGCCCACGGCCCGGTCGCCGGGCAGCAGGGTGGCGCGGCGCAGGCTGCTTACAGCTTGCTCGGCAACTACTGCGTGCAGATGCTGGGCCTGAGCGGCCCGCACCACCCGCTGCACTTCAAAAAAAGCCGGGACGGCCTGCTGGCGTACTTGTCGGCTGGTTCGTTCGATGGGTGTTTCGGACCGGTTGATGCTGGCCACAGTTTCCGCCGTGTTGGCCACCATCAGCAGCACTTCTGCCAGGCTTACCCGGCTTGCTTTATCGGCCAGCTCGTCGCGGAGGCGGGCCAGCGAGTCCAGCCGCATTTCGGGGTCGAAAGCCAGCAGGCGGCCCGCCGCAGAAGCCGGGCCAATAGCCGCAACAGCGGCAGTTTTAGCAGTGCTATCGGGCAGCGGCAGGAGGTAGAAACCAGCTGGGTCGATGGTAACCGAGTGGTTGGCGGCGTTGCTGAACTCGGCCTCAAAAACCAGCTCCTTCGGCTCGGCCCGTACGAAATGAAAGCGCACGTACACGCTGTCGGGGTGGCTGATGAGGTTCGTCACCGGGACTTTGCCCCAACCAGCCGGCACAACGCTCAGCGTTTGGCTGGAGGCGCAGGCCGTTAGCAGTGCGCCCAGCAGCAGCGCCGAACAACTACCTGATAGCAGCCGGCGCAGCAAGCGCGAAATAGTAGTAGTTGAGGACATAAAACGGCACTTCAGAATCGGTGAGTAAATTATCGGGGGCCTTACCGCCCCGGCGCTATATAGTGGTTTCGCGCAATAATAATACCGCTTTTATCCTTTCTTTCAGGCCTAGGACTTACGCACTTGGTGGT